>NZ_LDES01000186.1 GCF_001015195.1 Sphingomonas sp. Y57
CAATCTTTGCAACAGAGCCGATTTCCGTAATATCAGCGAAGCCCGCAAGATCGTCGAGATCGGCGCCCTGCGATCGTCGCTCGCGCATCGCGACGACAATTGGGAAGGAGACCTCTATGCGGCCTATCACAAGCTCAAGCTGATCGAGGACAGGATGATCACGGCAGAAGGCCTTGAACTAGCCAGCGAGTGGCATTTGCGCAATTCCAAGTTCCATGACAGCCTGGTTCAGAATTGCCGGAATGGCTGGCTAATCGACTATCGGAGGCTGCTCCATGAGCACAGCAATCGATACCTCCGCATTGCGCTCAAGAATAATCGAAAGCATCGGGACGTTCGCAAGGAGCACGCCGCGATTTTCGAGAGTGCGATCAAGGGAGATATGGAACTGTGCTCCGAACTGGTCGGGGAGCACATCGATACTTCGGTGGCGGACGTCGCGAAATATCTCCCGTCGTCAATTGAAGATTTCACGCGCAGGCTGATCAACGGCGCCTGATCGGGCTGCCGGGTCGGGCGAAAAACGTCGGATGAAGGGTTGAGCCACCCGGCCGCGATGACAAGGCGCTTTCATTGTAGCGTTACACCACCGTATCTCGTCAAATCGTCGTGACGGGCAGTATTGGGTGCCCCCTGTTTGTTGGACAGCGTGGCCGGAAGCGTGAGCGTTAGTTACGAGAAACGTACACGAATGTTCCTGCCGGCAGCGCGCGTCGAGCAAGCCAGAAGCCAGCCGCTGGCGACGTCATCCTCATCGAGGACTGAATTGTCGAGCCGCTCGACCTCTCCCTCCAGGAGCCGGCACATGCAGGAGGCACATTCGCCAACCTTGCAGGAGTGAGGCACGTGCAAGCCCGCGACCAGCATGGCGGAGAGGAGGGATTGACCGCTCTTGACCGGAATCTCGTGAAGCTGTCCCTTAACCTGCACCGCCAGCATCGCCTCTTCGCCTTCGCCGGTATCGGTCTCGTCTTCGTCGTCTTGAGCACCGAAATCCTCCTGGTGAACCCGATCAGGATCGAAGCCCTCCTGCTGCAGGACAGCGCGGACCAGGCGCATGAAAGGCTCGGGGCCGCAGAGATAGGCGTCGGCGTCCTTCCACCCATCGAGGGTCGACGACAAGATGGCCGGTGTCGGATAGCCGTCTTCGCTGTCATACCAATATCGGATGTGAAGGCGATCGCCGGCGTCTTGGGACAGTTCTTTCAGTTCGTCCATCATCATCGCCGTTGCGCGATCACGATTGGCGTAGAACATAAAGACCTGGGGCGCTCCGTCGACCAAGGCCTGCCGGGCGAGAGCGAAAATCGGTGCGATCCCGCTGCCGCCGGCGAAAAGCAGGACCGCTCGACCGGTTTGTTCGAGCCGGAAGCGCCCCGCAGGCGGGAGCACCCGCAAGACCGATCCCGCGTTGGCGTGATCGCAAATCCAGTTCGACACCAGCCCGCCGGCGACCCGCCTGACGAGAACGCCGATGGTGCGGTCCGCGCTGGGGTCAGTGACGATCGAATAGCAACGCCAATGCTCGTCCCCGCTCACGTTCGCAGCGAGAGTCAGATACTGGCCGGGCACGAACGGCAGCCCCGGCGCTCCCCCGTCCAGCGCGCTGAAGTTCACGAGGACGGCGTCCTCCCCCTGCCGTACGACCTCGGCGATCCTGAGGGTTTGCGCCTTTTTCATCGGGTTACGCTCTCACAAGAAAAATGAGTTGTTGCCTTGCGGCCAATCGCTGTCGATCAGATTGATCTGCTTGACCGCAACGCGCAGCTCTCCGGCGACTTCGCGAAGGACGAAGCCGTTCCATCCGGCCAGAAGCCGTGAGAAGCCGTTGCGGAATTCCGCCAGGGTGAAGCTGTAGCGCGCGCGCCATTCATCGCTGGTTCCTGGCGACTGCCACACCTCCAGCCCGCTCCACTGCCGCGCGGTTCTTGAGGTGGGATACTGCGAATAAGCGAAGCCGGTCTCGAGCCGCTCCACACGGTCCAGGAGTCGCCGTCGATCATGAAATTCCAGCGTCACGCTCGTGCGCGGGTCGGGTGCGGGCATCCCTGACGGAATCCAGTAAGCGCATTCGTCGAGATAGAGACCAAGCCATGGCTGATAGGCTCGCTGGTCGAGCAGGCGCGCTTCGACCGAAAGCAAAGCGCCGATCCGATGCCAGAGCGCCGGGTCAATGCCGTCCGCAGGACGAACCTCCTGCGCGCCGAGATCGGAAGAGACGTCGCGAAGCCAATCATAATATGGCTGGTCGACATAGAGCGACGGCGGGTTGTGCTTATACGCCTTACTATCGCGTTCGCTGGCCGCGGCGCTGCTTTCAGGGGCGGTGTTCATTTTGCGTCCTTTCCCTTGTAGATGCGCAGCGTCGGTTCGGCCTGCATCAAGCGCTTCCACTGTGCAAAATAGTTTCTCATATGGAGTTCGGAGGTCACCGGCCCGGTCACGCTCCCATCCTCGTTGACGATGTCCTTGCCGGTTTCGTAATGTCGGCTGATGTCGACCCATTCGTCTTCTGGACTGGCGAGCAGCCCACGGTGACATTCCTCGAAATTATCGGCGTCATCGATCTCGCCAAGGATCGGGAAATCCTCCTGCGTGCGTAGCCGCATCCCGTTCAGTTCATTGTCCGCATCCCGCCGCCGTGTCGCATGAAAATGGACGAACGTCCTGTCGACGGCCGATGGTTGAAGAACCTGGATCTGATTGCCGAGGAAGAGCAGGTTCGGGAAAATATTCAGGTTCATTCCGGCGCCGACCGCGCTTTCCAACGTAGCCTTCACCGCCTCGGGTGCGACGGTCGCCGCGACATGCGCCTCGAAGGGTTCGCGGCCCGGTTGGGGACGTTGCTGTTCCCAGGCGTTCTGTGCAAACATCTCCGGACGCTGATCGAAGAAGGTATGGCCGTTATCGAGGGCGAGGAGCGACATGTTCGAACGATCACCGTCCGCGAAATAGGTCATGTCCCCTCCCCCGTAGCGCTGGTTGGTCATCACCAGCAGCGACTGATGGGAGAAAGGCACATGATAGCCGTCGCCGGAATTGTCGTAGACCATCTTCCAGTTGGCTTTGAGGTTGAAACGCTGTGCCCCGGAGACGACGATATTGTCCGCACCGCCTTGATGCGCGATCCACGCATCGATGAACGGGATGGCGTTGCCGAGGTGGGAGATAAGCTGCTGGGCGTCCGGATTCAGCGTAGCGAAGATGAACCCCTTATAGATATCGACCTGAGCGGGACGCGCGAGATTCAGGCCGCGTGATTTGAATGTCGGGCCATAGGCGTTCTTGCCCGGGATGCCGAACAACTCGCCGCGGCCGTCATAGCGCCAGCCATGATAGGGACAGGTGAAACTCGACGCATTTCCACGATGCTCGCGGCAGATGACGGCGCCGCGATGCGAGCAACGATTGGAGAGGACGTTGATTCCGCCGTCTTCGTCCCGGGTCACGAAGACCTCGCGCGTGCCGATCCACGCCTGGCGATAATCGCCCGGTTCAGGGATCTCGCTTTCATGAAGCAGATAGACCCAGTTTCCGGCGAAGATGTTATCCATCTCACGCGCGAAGATGGCGGCATCCGTATAGACCGATCTGTGGATCCGATCGTCCTGGATCAGGCGATCCCATTCGGTTTCCGGTCTCTTGAGTGCTGTAGCGATGCTCATGGGAATTTCCTCTGCCTTCGTTTTCTATGCTTCAATCGCCTGCAGCGCGCGGTCGGCGAGCAACCTGCGTCCGAGTGACTTAACCGATGAGGGTTCGAGCGGATGCTGCGATTCCGCCTCGACGACACGCCACTGCTCATCGCTGAACAGGGAACGATGGGAGGGCATGAAAAGCTTCCGCAGGGCCTCGTTGCTGACTTCGGGATGTCCCTGCACGCCGAGAAAACGCCCATGGGTCAGGTAAATCTCATTCTCGATCGTTCGGGACGAGGCGAGATGGATGCTGTCCGGCGGCAGCTCGATGACGCATTCGCCATGGCTTTTGGCCAGCGTTGCGGGACGGGCCGTTTCGGGCCAGCGCGTCCCGTCGGCAGCCTCTGTCCAGGTCATCGAATCGACGCCGAGCTTGAACGCGCCGCCAGGATTGCGATCGACGCGGCCGCCCAATGCGACAGCGAGGGCCTGCGATCCAAAACAGACGCCGACGATCGGAGACGAGGAATTGTCCCGGACCCACCGGATCAGGTTCAGGAGGTTTTTGACCAGCGGCGTTTCGGCGTCCTCGACAACGGATTTCGGGCTGCCGCCGATGACGAAACCGTCATAGTTCGCGGCGACCGGAAGAAGGTCGCCACTATCCGGATACAGGACGTCCCACTGCTCGCCCGGACCGCCAAAGGCATTTTGGAGTTCAGGCTTCAGTTCGTCGTCCTGCGGAACGGGAGAACACCAGATAGTGGCGAACTTCTTCATTTTCTTGCCTCTCCTCAAAGCAGCTCGAAATACTCACGATGCTCCCACGCGGTAACGCCCTGTGAGCGGGCCTCCACATCGGCGTTGGCCGTGACGAAGCGCTGCCACTCGAAGCGCCGGAGCGTCAGCCAATAGTCGAAGAATGTGTCGCCGAAGGCTTGACGATAGAGGCTGGAGGGCTCGAGCGCGTCGAGCGCGGCGGACAGATCCTGCGGCAGAATGGGGACATCCGCCGAATAGGGATTTTCCTGGAGATCTCCCGGATCGAGATTGCGGCGCAGTCCGTCCAACCCGGCATGGATTTGCGAGGCCAAATAGAGATACGGGTTGGCGCCCGGCTCTCCGACGCGGTTTTCGAGCCGGCTGGCCGGATCGCCCGGATTGGCGATCACCCTGATCATCGCCGCGCGATTGTCGATGGCCCAACTCACGCGATCGGGCGCGAGCGAGTTGGGCCGGCGCCGACGATAGCCATTGACCGTCGGTGTCGTGAAGCTCGACGCCGCGCCGCCATGCTCCAGGAGGCCGCCTGCCCAGGCGCGCCCTACATCCGACAGCGATTGTCCCGGCTGCGGGATAAAGAGGTTCTCGCCCGTCGCCGCATCCGCGAGCGACTGGTGCATGTGCCACCCCGATGGGAAAAGGTTGTCAATGCCCGGCCAGCACATGAAACTGGCCAGATACCCCTTCCGTCTCGCGATCTGTTTGACGGCGGTGCGAAACAGCACCATCGCATCAGCGAAATCGACGCCCTGCAGGATGTTGAACGTCATTTCGAACTGGCCGGGCGCAAACTCGTCCTCGATGGTGAGGAGAGGCAGGTCCAGGGCCAGCAGATGCTGGCGAATCTCGGACAATACATGATCGGCCTCGTCGAGATGGTTCTCGGAGAGGTAGGAATATCCCTTGTTGATCACATGTACCTTGGGCGGCTCGGATGCGACACCGATGCCGCCAAGGTCTCCGGCTTCGAGCGCCGGGTCGACGATCTTGGTCAGGTAGAACTCGACCTCCAGGCCGACGTTGATCTTGTAGCCCAGCGCGTCGAGTTCCGCGACGGCGTGCTTGAGGAGGCTGCGCGGGGCAAGCGGAAACGGCTTTCCGCTACGCAGATGGAGGTCCGCGAGCAGCCATCCCGTGCGATCGGCCCAGGGCAGGACACGGAATGTCGTCGGGTCCGGCACCATGACCATATTGGACACACCGGCCAGTTCGGTGCCGGTGAAGGAATTCTTGCCGAAGGGATCCTGGAAGAAGCCGCTCGCGATATCGACGTTGAACGGTGCGCTCGTCACCTCGGCCCCATTGCGGAAGGCCGCTTTGAGCGCAGCAACGGTCAGGCTCTTACCGCGCAGCATGCCGTATTGATCCGGCCACGACAGGCGGATCATCTGGATGCCTTCCTTTTCGATGCGATCGAGAACCTCTTTCGCCGCGTCTTTTTGCGCTTCAGTCCATAGTCCGTGCCGGGCGATAAACGCCGGAGTTGAGGTAACGTTCTGCTCCATCTTCATCCTCTCCTGAGCTTATAGCCCTGTTTTCACGAGACCGCCCTCCCAACGGCCGGTCTGTATTCAGCTTTCCGGATTGTCCGCCGGCCTCTTTGCACGCTGATCAGCAACGAACGCATCCGCGATAGCCCGGCGCGCGGCCGGAACCTCACGGATCGCGATTGGTGACGGGTATATTCTGGACCGGCAAAACCGTTCCGTCAATCTAAAAACGTTTTTGAATACAAGAAAACGACTATGACTTTTTGCTGTTCGGCCCACGGATGCGCTATCGTCGATTTTGGGATGGATCGGATTCAACCCTCTGATGCTGGCTCTGTTGCAAAAATCGTG
>NZ_LDES01000187.1 GCF_001015195.1 Sphingomonas sp. Y57
GGTCGGCCTTCGGGCCGGCCCTTTTTCTTTGCCTTCAACACTTTATTCGTTGGCAGGGATGCGGCATGGTCGTCGTTCTCGGGGGCTGCCGATGAAGGAGATAATGCATGTCCCGCACTCACTCGCTTTCGAAGGGCCTTTTCACCGCGCTGCCGATCCTGCTGGCGGGGGCCGTGCCGGCTTTCGCCCATGGTCATGGCCATGCCGGACAGCAGGCGATGGCCGATCTGATCGACGCCCAGGGCCAGACCAAGGGCAAGGCGACGATCCGTCAGGGCAAGGACGGCATCGAGGTCGACGTGAAAGCGGTCGGCTTGCCGGCTGGCGTCCACGCCGTGCATGTCCACACAACGGGCACCTGCACCGGCCCAGACTTCACCAGTGCGGGCGGGCATTGGAACCCGGAGAAGAAGCAGCACGGCCATGACAATCCGGCCGGTGCGCATATGGGCGACATGCCGAACATGACCGTCGGCTCGGACGGCACCGGCGAACTCCGGACCGTGATCAAGGGCGGCATGCTGGCCGGCGGCGCCACGCCGTTGCTGGATGCAGATGGCGCCGCCGTCGTCGTCCATGCCGCCGCAGACGATTATAAGAGCGATCCCACCGGCAATGCTGGTGGTCGTCTGGCCTGCGGTGTGATCAAGGCGGAATGATCCACGAGGGGCCGCGGCGTATCCTGTTTGTCTGTCTGGGGAATATCTGCCGATCCCCCCTGGCAGAGGCAGCGATGCGCGCGGCGGCCGAGCGCGCCGAGCTTCCGATCGAGGTCGATTCCGCCGGTACCGGCGACTGGCATATCGGAAAGGCGCCGGACCCGCGCGCGATAGCGACCGCCCGGCGTCACGGCCTGGACATAAGCGGGTTGCGGGCACGTCAGGTCGGCGTCGCGGACTTCCGCGCCTTCGACCGGCTGGTCGCGCTCGATCGCAGCAATCTCGACGTGCTTCGCAACCTTGCGCCTGGCGACCGGCGTGCGGAGCTGTCACTGCTGCTCGACCATGCCGCAGGCCGCCAGGGCCAGGATGTCGCTGATCCCTATTTCGGTGCCGACGAGGGTTTCGAACAAGCCTGGCGCGATATCTGCGCCGGTGTCGACGGCCTGCTCGCCGAGCTGGCGGGTCAGGCGAGCCTGTAGCGCGCGATCGCCGAATAGCTGGCGCCCGAGGCGCCGAGATGGCTTTCGTACAGCAGGAAATGATCGAAATGCCCCTCGATCGGGGCAGGCCAGAGGCTGTCCATCGGCAGAGTTTCCGAGGGAAGCTGCCCGTGCGCAAAGCGGGCCAGGGTGATGTGCGGTACGAACGCACGCTGCTCGGGCGGGATGCCCACCCTGACGAGCGCCGCCGTCACCACGGCGTGCAGCGACCTCACCGGCGCGTGGGGAGCCACGCCGGCCCATATATTGTCGATCCGGCCGCGCCGGTCGAAGCAGCCGACCCCATCGAGCCGCAGCATGAAGGCCGGGTGGGACACCGCGCCGAGCGCCGCGGCAATGTCTTCCGCCAGATGGCGGTCGACCTCGCCTATGAAGCGGAGGGTCAGGTGGAGCTGGGCGTCGTCCTGCCAGCGTGCGCCGGGGATGTCGCCCATTGCGGCGAGCAGAGCCTCGCGCATCGAAAGCGGCGGGCGCAGGGCTATGAACAGGCGGTGCATGGCCCCGATTGTCGCTCCATGTGACGGTAACGCAAGCCCGTTCAGGGCGCTTTAAGGCGCGATATGCTTGAAAAACCAAGTCGTTCCGCCGATATTGCGGGCAACGCGGCATTTCGCCGCATCATTTGGAGAGTGTTTACACCATGGCAAACTGGTCCGACCCCCGGGTAACTGCCGCGCCCGCCGCGACACGAGCGGGTGTGGCTGACGCAGCCTTTGACGCCGGTCTGCGGTCCTACATGCTCTCAATCTACAATTATATGGCATCGGGCGTCCTGCTGACGGGTATCGTCGCGCTGCTCTTCGCCGAATCCGGCCTGGCCGCGCAGCTGTTCGCTACGCCGCTTCGCTGGCTGATCGTCCTCGCGCCGCTGGCCTTCGTGATGGTGCTGAGCTTCGGCATCAACCGCCTGTCGACCACGGCAGCGCAGGGGCTGTTCTGGGCCTTCGCGGCGGTGATGGGCCTGTCGATGTCGTCGCTGTTCCTGGCCTATACCGGCTCGTCGATCGCGATCACCTTCTTCGCCACCGCGACCGCCTTCGCCGCGCTCAGCCTGTGGGGCTACACCACCAAGAAGGATCTGTCGGGCTTCGGCACCTTCCTGATCATGGGCGTCGTCGGCCTGCTGGTCGCCTCGCTGCTCAACATCTTCTTCAAGTCGCCGGCGCTGAACCTGGCGATCAGCGCGATTGGCGTGCTGCTGTTCGCGGGCCTGACCGCCTATGACACGCAGAAGATCAAGAGCCTGTACTTCCACGTCGCCGGCACCGATTTCGCCGGCAAGTCGGTGGTGATGGGTGCGCTCACCCTCTATCTCGACTTCGTCAACATGTTCACCTTCCTGCTGCAGTTCATGGGCGATCGCCGCTGATCAGGAGGCAGGTCGGATGACCGAAGGGCCCGGTGGCGACACCGGGCCTTTTTCTTTGCCTGCGCTACGCTATGCTCCCGGAAATGGGGGACGGATGAACTATCTCGGCCTGCTCTTCGACCAGCTCGACGAGGGTGCGATGGTTGATCGGCTGCGCGCGCGGACAGCGGACAGTCCCTTCGCTTACCTGGTCACACCCAATGTGGACCATGTCGTACGGCTGTCGCGGCTTCCTGGGGATGCCCCGGAATGGAGCGCCTATCGGCGCGCCGGCTGGTTGCTGTGCGACAGCCGCGTCCTGGCACTCCTGGCTTCTTCCCGGGGCGTTCGCCTGCCGGTGGTGCCCGGCAGCGACCTGACTGCGCGGTTGTTGCGGGAGGTGGCGCAGCCCGGCGACCGAATAGTGCTGATCGGAGGCCGAGAGGGCGACGTCGAAGTCCTGTCGGGGCTCTGTCCGGAGGTCGCCTTCGTCCAGCACCTGCCGCCCATGGGCTTACGCGACGACCCGGCGGCCCGCACCGCTGCCGCTCGGTTCGCGGCAGATAGTGGCGCGCGCTTCATCCTGATCGCGACCGGATCGCCGCAGCAGGAACTGATCGCCGCCGAGATCCTCGACCGCTCCGGCGCGCGCGGCACCGGGCTCTGCATTGGGGCATCTGTCGACTTCCTGATCGGACGGGAGAAGCGCGCCCCGCGCTGGATGCGGCGGTTGGCCCTCGAATGGCTGTATCGGCTTCTGTCCGATCCCGGGCGGTTCTGGCGCCGCTACCTGGTGGAGGGGCCTCGCATCCTGTGGCTCGCCTGGAGGTTCAGGTCTCCATCGTCCTTCTATAGGCGGGACGATCCCTGATCCGTTCGACATAGGCGGCGATACGGGGATGATCGGCTATCCCAGGCGCCCCGAACATCGTGGCCCAGGCCAGTTCGGCACCGACATAGACGTCGGCGGCGCTGAAGCCTTCGCCCAATATCCACGAGCCCGGATCGAGCGCGGTGTCGAGCGCCGCGAGCACGTCGGCATAGCTGCCATAGCCCGCCGTCGATCGTGGTGCCTCCGGCCGCTTCAACATCGTATCGAGCATGGCGGGCTCGAACGCGCCGGCGGCAAAGAACAGCCAGCGCAGCCAGCTGCCGCGGCGCGGGTCGTCGAGGGCAGGTGCGAGGCCCTTCTCCGGAAAGGCGTCGGCCAGATAGGCGATGATCGCGCCGGTTTCGGTCACCGTCACGCCGCGATGGACGATCGCGGGAACCTTGCCCATCGGGTTGATTGCCAGATAATCGGCCTGCCGGTTGTCGCCCTTCTCGAAATCGAGAAGCACGGAGCGATAGGGAACGCCGAGTTCTTCGAGCATGAAATGCACCATCTGCGCGCGTGAGCGCGGGTTGCCGTAGAAGACCAGATCGTCGTTCATGCCAGCTTTTCCCGAAGGAAGGCGAGGGTACGGTCCCAGGCCAGTGTCGCGGCTGCTTCGTTGTAGCGGGCCGCAGAGGTGTCGTTGTGGAAGGCGTGCTGCGTGCCCGGATAGTCGAACCGCCGGACGTCGACATGCGCCGCCTGGAGCGCCTGGACCCAGGGTGTGGCACCGGCATTTACCCGCTCGTCGTTGCCGGCATAATGGAGCAGGACCGCCGCCTTCACCTTCGCGGCATCGGCCGGCGGTGGCGGCGGGCCATAGAAGGCGACACTGGCCTTCAGAGCCGCCCCGGCGTTGACCGCCAGCCGATCGGCCATCGCGCCGCCCCAGCAGAAGCCGACCACGCCGACCTTGCCGTTCAACAACTTGTGCGTGGCGAGCCAGTCGATCGTAGCGACCCCGTCGGCGGTGGCGGCGGCTAAGTCGAGTGCGCCGATCATCGCGCGTGCCTTGTCCTCGTCGGCTGGCGTGCCGCCCTGCGGCGACAGGAAGTCGAGTGCGACCCCGACGAAGCCGGCGACTGCCAGCCGCCGGGCGACATCACGCGTATAGGGTTGCAGCCCACGATTTTCATGAACGACGAGGACCGCTGCGGGCTTCTTCGCATGTTTCTTCGGAATGGCCATATAGCCGAACAGTTGATGGCCGTTGGCGCCCCGCCAGTGGACCATCCGCGCGGTCAGCCGCTTGTCGTCCTCTGCGACGACCGCGGCCGCGGCCGGATCGGCGGCGATAGACGCTACCAGGACCTGGGCGGCAGCGGCGCTGCCGGCGAGGCGGGTCATGGCGGCCATGAAGGCGCGGCGATCCTGCACCCCATGGGTGAAGCGGTCATAAAGCGCGATCGCGCGGGCCTTCAGGTTCTCTTCATCCATCCTGTCGGCCTTTCATCCTATTGGCCGGCCGGAAGCGGAGCCGGCGGCGGGGGAGGGGTGACCGCGGGTGGGGGGACCGCGACGGTCGGCGCCGCGACCGGCACGGCCGGGGCTTCCTTGCTGGGTTCAACGGTCGGACGCGCTTCAGGTTTCGGGGTGCGGACCACGGCTCCGCCGTCCTTGGGCATGCCGCCCGCGTCGCCGGTGGTCGCGTCGATCGCGGTTATCTGGTCGGAGCGATCGACGGGAATGGCGACGTCGTCGATGCTCGTGGCGATCTGCGGGCCGCCACTGTCCTCGACCACGGGAGGCTTCTCCTTCCCGCAGCCAGGCAGCGCGATCAACAGGACGGCGATCAAAAGCGGACGGCGCATCGGCTCATATCCCATGATAGTCGCGGAACCAGTCGACGAAGCGAGGGACGCCCTCGCTGATGTCGGTCGTGGGGCGGAAGCCCAGGTCGCGTTCGATCGCGCCGATATCGGCGAAGGTCTCGCGCACGTCGCCCGGCTGCATCGGCTTCAACTCGCGGATCGCCGGCCGGCCGCAGGCGGCTTCGATCAGGTCGATCAGCCGGGTCAGCTCCTCCGACCGGTGGTTCCCGATATTGTAGACTGCGTGGGGCGAGACGCTGCCGCCCGCCTTGGCCTGTCCGTCGTCGGACGGCGGATGATCGAGCGCTGCGACAACGCCGGTGACGATGTCATCGATATAGGTGAAGTCGCGCCGCATCTCGCCGCCGTTGAATACGGAGATCGGTCGCCCCTTGAGGATCGCGTCGGTGAACAGCCACAGCGCCATGTCGGGGCGGCCCCAGGGGCCATAGACGGTGAAGAAGCGCAAGCCGGTCTGGGACAGGCGGTAGAGATGGGCGTAGGTCTCGCTCATCAGCTCGTCCGCCTTCTTGGTCGCGGCATAGAGTGATAGTGGGTGGTCCACCCGGTCCTCGACCCGGAAGGGCAGCGTCTCGTTGCCGCCGTAGACCGAGGACGAGGAGGCGTAGACGAGATGCGCGGATCGGCGCCCGCGCGCGAGTTCGAGAATATTGAGGTGGCCGACGAGATTGCTCTGCGCATAGGCGCGCGGATTCTCGATCGAGTAGCGGACGCCGGCCTGCGCGCCGAGGTGGATGATCCGGTCGATCTCCAGCCCGTCGAGCGCGGCCTCCAGTGCGGCATGGTCGGCGAAGTCGCAGTGGATGAAGCGATAGCGGCCGCCGCCCTCGGCCGCGACCTTCGCGACGCGGTCGCGCTTGAGCTGGACCGGATAATAATCGTTGAGGTTGTCGATCCCGACGACGCGGTCTCCACGGGCGAGCAGGCGCAGCGAACAATGCATGCCGATGAAGCCCGCGGCGCCGGTGATGAGAATCGCCATGGGTCATCCTTAAGGTGTTGGGGGCGGCAGGAAAACCGATCTTCGAGGCTTCCCATTGCCGCATCGATCCCTATAAGGGCGGCCTCGCCGACCATGCTGGGGCGTCGCCAAGTGGTAAGGCAGCGGCTTTTGGTGCCGCCATTCGCAGGTTCGAATCCTGCCGCCCCAGCCAACATTTCGATCCGTGCGACGTGGCGCGGAACGTGTCGGCAGCCCCCGGGGTTATATGCCTTGACCGCGTCGCTCGCGACAGTGCCGCCGATGTGCGACGCCGCGCCTCGATTGTTTCGGGTCGGTTTGCCCCCGAACCTCGGGCCCCGATGAGCGGTCACTGTCGAGCCGTCGCGATGCCGGCCCATACCATCGAGAGGTGCCCCGCCATGTCAGAACGGTCCCGACTTTCCGATGCCCATACCGAACAGCCGTCGCTGCAGGGCCGCAAAGCGGTCATCACCGGCGGCACCACAGGTATCGGCCGGGCAATCGCGATCCTGCTGGCGAGCGAGGGCGTTCGCGTGTTCGTCTGCGGCCGCACGCCCGAGCATCTCGAAGATGCCCTCAGACGAATCCGCGAGGTTGGGGAGGGTGACGGAATCTCGGTGGATCTGTCGCTGCGGGATGATGTCGATCGCTTTTTCAAGGCGGCGGACGCCTATCTTGGCAGCCTGGACCTGGCTGTCATCAACGCCGCCATCCCCGCCGAAGCGCTGGCCGATACTCAAGAAGATGACCTCTACTATCAGACCGCGACCGACTTGACGGCCTATCTGGCCTGCACGCGGCAAGCGGTGCGGCGGATGGAAGCGGGGGCGTGTCCGTCGTCGGGACATT
>NZ_LDES01000188.1 GCF_001015195.1 Sphingomonas sp. Y57
GCGGTTCCGCGCCCGATTTCGGTCCATGCCGGCGGCTTGATTATGAACTGGAAATGGGGGTCTGGATGGGCGCGGGAAATCCGCTCGGCCGGCCCATCCCGATTGCCGATGCGCCAGACCATATCGTCGGGCTCAGCCTGCTGAACGACTGGTCCGCGCGGGACATACAGGCATGGGAATATCAGCCGCTTGGTCCATTTCTGGCGAAAAACTTTCACAGCAGCATATCGCCTTGGGTCGTGACGTCCGACGCGCTCGCCCCCTTTCGGATCAATCAGCCGGCGCGCCCCGAGGGAGACCCCGCGCCGCTGCCCTATCTAAACGATCCGCGCGATACGGCGGCGGGCGCTTTCGCGATCGAACTCGAAGTCCACATCCTGACCATGGCGATGCGAAAAGCGTCCCTGCCTCCAAGCCTGCTCAGTCGTGGCCCTATGTCGAACATGTACTGGACGATCGCGCAGATGGTGGCGCACCAGACGTCAAATGGCTGCAATATCCGCCCAGGCGACCTGCTCGGCACGGGCACCATTTCCGCGCCTGATCGAAGCGGACGGGGGTGTCTGCTCGAGATGACCGAAGGTGGGCGTGATCCGATCGCGCTGCCGGGCGGCGAGACGCGCACATTCCTAGAGGACGGGGACGAGGTGATAATCACCGCGTCAGCGAAGGCCGATGGCTTCGTGTCGATCGGTTTCGGTGCGTGTCGGGCGACGATCGAACCCGCCCTGTCCGCCTGACCCGGGACCAGTCCTCTTAATAAAGGAGCCTTTGGCATGGCGGTTCTACCCTTGATCGAGGCGGAAGATCTGCCGCCCGAACATCGCGACATCGTTAAGAGCGGCATGAATCTGCACAAGACGATGGTCCATAGCCCCGAGACGTCGCGCTGGTCGCAACGTGTCGGCGGCTATCTGCGATACGATGCCGCGCTCGATCCCAGACTGCGCGAACTCGGCATACTTCAGGTCGCCTGCATTGCGGGCTCGGAATATGAATATGCCCAGCATCTGCGGATCGGCCGCGAGTTCGGAATGAGCGATGCAGACCTGGCCGCGGCGGCGATCGAAACCGCCGGCGGCGACAGTGGTCTCGAGCCGCTCGCGCGGCTGGTGATGCGCGCCGCGCGCGAGATGACGACGGGGCATGCTGCTCGCCCAGAGACCATGCGCGAGCTGGCAGCGGCCTTGAGCGCCGAGCATCTCGTAGACCTGATCTTCACGCTCGCCTTTTATGTCGGCTTCGGGCGACTGACAGGGTCTTTCGAACTCGAGGTCGAACCTAACCGGCGACCGTTGCTCGACCGCTTTCCGATGCGCGCGGCCGGCTGAAGCCCGCTGGCCTCACGGATCGAGCAAGCCGATAGCGTTCCTTCTAGCTTGCGGGCCTAGAAGCGGCCGCCTCGGCGCGGCGCATCTCGTCAAGAATGCGGCGCGCCTGGATGGCGGCGGCATCGCCCTTGAACAGTGCCGGTCCCAGATCGAGAAGCTCCGCTGAACCCAGCGAGCGCTGCTGCGCTTCGATCATAGGCTTGTCTTCGGTGAGGAAGGCATTTTCCAGTCCGGCGCGGAACAGCCGATCCCGCTCGGGATCGTCCGGCCCATAACGGCGCGTTCCCACCCAGAAATAATGTGCCGTCGTCGCGGTCTCGGGCGTCATGAAATGCATGTTGTAAGTCTCGCGCAAGGCCTGCTCGGGGCCGGCCGGATTAACGGCCACCGTCAGCAGCATCAGTCCGGGGGGATCCCAGCGGACGGAAAGCGTCCTGGTCACGGGCCTTCCGCCGGTCTCGAAACTGCGGTCGAGAAAGGGTGTCAGTATCTCGTCATCGACGGTGCGATGCGAAAATACCGTTCGGCCTTCGACGACCGATGCCGTCTTCGCGTCGCGGATTTTCTCCGTACCCAGCGTACCGGCATGGAGGAACTCGATATGGCTGAGATCGAGGATGTTGTCGGTCATCAATTCGAAGTGCGCTTTCGAATGGATATAGCCCCATTGCGGGCGCAGGGCCGCGTCGTCGATCAGAGAGAAATCAGGAATTGGGGTGAGGGCGGCGAGGTCCGCATCCCCCATCCAGATCCAGATCAGGCCATAGCGCTCCTGCACCGTAAACGATCGGATCGTCAGGCTCTTGGTCACTGCACCCTGTGGATTTTCGACGCATGCGCCATCCGCCGCGAAAGCCAGCCCATGATATCCGCAGACCAGCGCTTCGCCCTTCACGCTGCCCATCGACAGCGGCACGAAGCGATGGGGGCAGCGATCGTGAACCGCGGCGAGCGCTCCCGAGGCGCTGCGATACAAGGCGACGGGCGTCCCGCAGATCGTTCTGGAAAAAGGCTTCTCCGCAACCTCGCCGGACATTGCCGCGACATACCAGACATTCTTCAGATCGACGCTCACGCGGCGTGCTCCTCTCAACCCGATTTATATTCTCTATATAAGGAAATTGTGGCGGCGCAAAATCGTTTTTGACATTTCCTTGTAAGGGGAATAAATCCAGCGCGCAGCGGCGCCGGCTGGAACGGCGGAATGGAGAGGATGATGAAGCTCATTCAGTTTGCCACGGATTCCGGCGCGGAGCTGCGCCAGGGTCTGCTCACTTCGCGGGGCGCTGTCGACGTGTCGCCGCTGATCCAGAGCGGGCACAATCCGCAGGAAAAGATGCAGTGGCTGATCGACAATTTCGAGAACCTGCGTCCGGCGCTGAAGGAGCAGGAGGCGGGCGGGGAGGCAATTCCGGTCGATATGGTTCGACTGGGGCCGCCGCTGCCCCGGCCCGGCAAAATCGTGAACTGCATCGCCAATTATTGGGAACATGCGCAGCGCGAGCCGCGCGAGCTCAACATGTTTCTGAAAAACTCCGACGCGGTGGTCGGTCCGGGCGACGTCGTTCGTCTGCCCGAGTTTACTGAACCCTGGGCGTTCATGCATGAAGCTGAACTGGCGGTCATATTCCGCGGCCCATCGAAATATGTAAGCGAGGAAAATTGGCGCGATGCCGTGTTCGGCTACACTTGCATGATCGATGTGACCGCGCGGGGCGAGGGGCGCTTCACCTGGAAGAAGGGGAGCTGGATGGGGAAGTCGTTCGACACTTTCGCTCCGATAGGTCCCTGCATCGTGACGGCGGACGAGATCGCCGATCCCAACGATCTGCATGTCCAGTTCTGGAACGACGGCCAGCTTCGTCATAATTACAACACGGACGATATGGAGCACCGCGTGCCCGAGCTGGTAGCCTTCGTAACCAGCTTCATGACGATGAACAGCGGCGATGTCCTTTCCTGCGGCACCAATCATGAGGGCCTGGGCTTCATCCAGCATGGCGAAACGCTTGAAATAAGCATTCAGGGCATCGGCAGCATGAAGCTGACGGTGGACGACCCGCTGCGGCGAAGCTGGGAACGGGGCATCTACATGGGTGAGGATTCGACCCATCATGAGGCTGTTCGGCGCTATCGGCCGGATACCGTCCTTCGTCCCAGCGACGCCTCGATCGATAGCTGATCACCTGCCAGCGGGCTGATCAGCTATCGATCGGAAAGGATATCGGTCCGCGCGGCAGTAGACGATCGCTCCGGCTTTTGAGCTGCCCAGCCATTTTCAGGCGTCAGGGACGTGGCGTGAGACGATATGTCCGGGCCAGGGCGACCGCCGCCAGACTGCCCAGCAGCGGCGCCGATGCGATCACCGCCAGTACGGTGCCGGACGTCAGTTGGAGCGACAGCAGCCATCCTATGACCGCGGGCAGAAGCATCTGCCCCGCTCTGCCGCACGCCATGGCAAGGCCGCCGCCACCCGCGCGGATTTCCACCGGGAAGAGGTGCTGCGCCAGGGCGATGCCCCCCGATGCGGCCAGGCCCAGGAAGATTCCGAGCAGGACCATCATGCCAGCCACCAAGGCGAAGCTGCCCATGAACGCACCAAGTATCACGAGCCCGATCGATGATAGCAGCAGTCCGGCAAAGAGCACATAGAGGCTGAGGCGCTGCATCAATATGCCGGCCGATGCCATGCTGAGCAGAGCGCCCAGAGCATGCCATGACAGGATTTGGCCGCCCACCATTGCCGAGAAGCCGCGAGCGGCCATCATCGAGGGCATCCACACCGTGACTGCGGCCAAAGTGCCGAACGCGCTGAAATATATACAAGCGAGCAGCAGGCTATGGCGCCGCAGCTTCGGGTCGGATGCCAATGTGCGCAATACGCTCGGGCGGGGTGCCGTATCGACCGCTTTCGCAGCGCGCGGAGGCTCGGCGACCAGCAGCATGATCGTGAAGGCAACCGCGATCGGTACGACGCCGCCGGCCATGAACATCGTTGGCCATCCATGATCCTGTACGAGCCATCCGTTGATGAAGCCGCCAGCAAGGCCGCCCAGCGGGAAAAACGCCCACACGATGGCCGCCTGTGCCGACCGACGCTCCGGCCGGGCATTCGCTGCGGCGAGATCGAGAAATGCGGGCGCCGCGCCGCCCAGGCCCAATCCGGCGAAAAATCGAAGAAGCGTCAGGCTGCTATAGTCGAACGCCATCGACGTCAGGAACTGGAAGATGCCGAAAGCAAGTGTGCACCCGATCAGGACGCGGCGTGCGCCGAAGCGATCTGCAAGCGCGCCGCACGCCGCGGCTCCGATCGTCGCGCCAAGCAGGTTCGCCGAGAAAATCAGTCCGAGCGCGGCAGGGCCGATAGCAAACTCTTGGCTTATACTGGGCGCGGCGATGGCTAGCGCTTGCGTATCGGCACCGTCGAGAAATGCGACGACGCAGCAGAAGACGATGGCGGTCTGTCGCGCCGCGGCGTCGCCAAGCTTGATCACCACCGGCGACCGAGCTCGAGAGGCAGGCTGGTGAAACCATATAAACCGCTGTTGGTGCCAAGCTCGGGAACACCGGCATGCAGCGTAACATCATGTTCGACGAGCGCTTCCAGAAGAACTTCCATTTCCATGCGCGCCAGATGCATGCCGGCGCACATATGCGGCCCGGTGCCCCAGGCGAGGTGATCGCGCGCGTCGCGACGGATATCGAAGCGATCGGGTTCGGAATAATGTCGCTCGTCGCGGTTGGCCGAGCCATAGAGCAGCATCACCCTTGCACCGGCCGGGATCTGATAGCCATCGACCTCATGATCCTCCGCGGTGACCCGCGAAAACCAGCGGATCACCGAGCTATGCCGCACGCCTTCCAGCACAGCGCCGGGAATGCGCTCCGGCTCGGCGCGCAGCAGCGCCCATTGCTCCGGAGCATTGGCGAGATTGGCGAGCAGATGGCCCATCGCCAAAATGGTGGTGTCCAGCGACGGCAATATATAGGCGCTGATCGCCGCCAGCGCTTCGGCTTCGGTGAGTTTTCCGTCGCGCGCGGCGGCGAATAGCTGTTCGGCCCAGCTGCCCTTGCTGACCACATCGATGTTCAGCGTCGCCATGAAATCACGCGCCTGCGCCAGGCTATTCAGGTCCGCCTCGTCATGTTCCGGCGCTATGAGGTTGAACGTCGCCGCCGCCCATTCGAGCATGCGTTCGCGGCCCTTCTCCGGCAGGCCGACCAGATGCGCCACGGCTTCTACCGGCAGATAGCTGGCCAGCACCGCCATTGCATCGAAGCTGCCCTGGCCTATCAGCGTGCCGATACGCATGCTGATCATCTGTTTGAATTGGGGCCGCGCGGCTTTGAGCTGCGCAGGGGTAAGCGGGCGGACGACCACATTTCGCAGTCGCCTGTGCATGTCCCCGTCCGATTGGATCACGTTCATGCCGCGCGGCGTATTGAACACGTCGCTGAAGCCAACGCCCTCGCCGCTCAACAGACGGTCGGGCAACCTCAGCGCATCGCGGACGTCCCCGAAGCGCGGGATGGCGTAAACCCCCAGCCTTTCCAGCATGACCACCGCTCCGGTGTCGCGCAGCACTCGATAATCTTTGAACGGATGGCGCAGGCTTTCATCGGAAAACACATCGATGGTCGACACTGGAATCTTGGCTTGGTCTGCCGACATCATCATCCTCTCGCCGCGGCTCACCCACTTTGCATGCAGCCTACGCCACCCGATGGCCCCTCCCAAATCAAGGATGAGTAGCGATGATATTCATGATGTGAATTACGGGTGAGGCGCAAACGCGGCGTCTTCGCAATTGGAAAAGAAGTCGCGCAGCCACCTGTGCCCTGGGTCGCGATCGGTGCGGCGATGCCACCATTGATAAACATAATTCAGTTCCACCGCGAAAGGCACTGGCACGGCACACAGGCCACGTGACATGGTCAGACTGGGCACGCAGGCTTTGGGGACGGTGGCGATCAATTGGGTGCCCCCCATGATGATCGGCAAGACCATTGCATGGGGAACGGTAAGCGCTATTCGCCGGTTGCGCGCATCCTTGCCAAGAGCGTCGCCGACCGGATCTCCCGCCGCGCCGCGCGGCTGTACCACGACATGCGGAGCGTTGAGATACGACATATAGTCGATCGTCGGTACGCCCTGGTTATCATATGTCAAAAAGGGATTGTCATGGCACATCACCGCCATGAAACCGCTTGTGTGGATAAGTTCTCCAAGCAGGGAGTCGGAAAGCTTGAACCGTCCGATGGCAAGATCGGCGGCGCCACTCTCCAACAATGTCTCATATGTGGCCAGACTCGCTTCGATGACGCGTATGTCAATGTTGGGCGCGTGATCATTCAATTCCTTCAACAGCCTCGGCAGAAAGCAGATCTCGCCTCCATCGGTCATCAACAGCGTGAATTGCCGATCGGACGTCGCCGGATCGAAATCGCCCACCGCGCTCAGGCCCGCGCGGATCGTGGTCAGGCCCTCGTTGATGGAACGCGCCAGCACTTCCGCCTTGGGTGTCGCCTCCATGCCATGCGTAGTGCGGATGAACAGCGGATCGCCGAGCTGGTGACGTAGCCGGGAAAGGGCATTGCTGACCGCCGGCTGTGACAGGCCCAATGTTTCTGCAGCTTTAGAAACGCTCCGGTCGGCGTAGACCGTCTCGAAAACGCGCAGGAGATTCAGGTCGAAGAGCCGCAGGTTCACCATCGCATCCGCTCCATTCTTATGGTGAATAAACTTCGGCCCCGAAATTGATTTGTCAATCTGGGTAAGGCCGAGCCAATCAGCCAGTCGAGGGAGTGTCGGTCGAACGACACGCACAGGTTTTGGAGGGGTGTCGATGAAGCTCGCGTCGTTCGCGAATGGAACCAGGGACGGAAGCCTGTGCGTCGTGTCGCGAGACCTGAAGCGCGCAGTGCCGGCAGATCATATTGCGCCCAATCTTCTCTCGGCGGTCGAGCAGTGGGATAGCGTTGAGGCTGACCTTCTCCGGCTGTTCGAGGCGGTTGTCCGTCGTCGGGACATTT
>NZ_LDES01000189.1 GCF_001015195.1 Sphingomonas sp. Y57
GTGAACAGCGCCAGCGAGCGCTGCTGGTCGGCCAGCACCTCGCTGTGCAGGAACGGCATATAGAGGAAATTGCGCTCATCGGGCGTCAGCGGCTCGTCGAAACCGCGGTCGACAGCGCCCTTCGCAATGGCGAGCGCCAGCGGATCGGTCGAGAAGGCGTCAGCATGGCCCCGAAACATGTTGCGGGGGAACTGGTCGAACAGGATGACGCCGGCCAGCGCCTCGCGCGGCGAGCCGAGGAAGCTTTCGGCCACGCGGCTGCGCCATTCCTCCCACAATTCCTCGAAGCGCTCGACGATCGTCTCGTCGGTTTCCTGCGAGCGCACCCACCAGCGATCGGGTCCGAGCTCGTCGAACCAATAGCCAAGGATCGCGGCGGTGCCGTCGGCCGGATCGGTCATCGCCGCCCCGCCCGGCGCGGTGGCCGGCCGACCAGCGCGCGGATCTCGTCGATATGCGTCTCCACCGTGCGACGCCCGATCGCGATCAGCTCGTCGGCGCGCGTGAAATCATGGATCTCGACATGGCCGACCGGCAGGGTCAGCGCATAGTCGGGCGGATCGAGCGCCAGCGAGTGGCGCGCCAGTTCAGCCATCAACAGCATCGTAGATGCACGAACGACCGCCATCGACGGATGGTTGCGCGTCGGCCGCGCGCGAATCGCCGAAGCGACCCTGCGGCCGTGATAATCGCCCTGCAGGTTGACCGACAGGACCGGATATCTCGGGGCGATCCGGCGCGCCGCCGCGACCGGCACCGGCATCACCACCCCGCCATCGACCAGAAACTTGCCGTCGAACTGCACCGGCCGGAACAGGCCGGGGATCGCGATCGACGCCATGATCGCCGGATTGACCGGCCCGCGATCGATGATCACCGGCGTTCCGGCGACGAGGTCGCAGGCGACCGCCGCCGACGGGATCAGCAGTTCCTGGAACTGGAGCCGGGCGAAATGCATCTCCAGGTCGCGCAATATGCCGCGCCCGCCCAGCATCGCGCCGGGCCGAAAATGGATGTCGAGATAGGAGAGGACGCGCAGCCAGTTGGCCGAGCGCGCGATGCGTTCCAGCGGATCGAGCTTGCCGGCGGCATAGGCGACCGCCGCGAGCGCGCCGATCGAGGTGCCGGCCGCCGCGCGGATCGGGATGCCGTTGTCCTGCAGCGCCCGCAGCACGCCGATATGGGCCCAGCCGAGCGCTGCGCCGCCACCGAGCGCGACCGCGATACCCATCGCCCCGCGCTCCCTTCGCTGCCCGGATCAGGCCGCGGTGCCGCCGACCGTCAACGCCGAGATCATCACGGTCGGCTGGCCGACCCCTGCGGGAACGGATTGCCCTCCCTTGCCGCAGATCCCGACGCCTTCGTCGAGCGCCATGTCGTTGCCGATCGCGGTGACCTTGGTCAGCACCGACGGGCCGTCGCCGATCAGGGTCGCGCCCTTGATCGGCACGGTCAGCTTGCCGTTCTCGATCCTGTACGCCTCGGTGCAGGAGAAGACGAACTTGCCGCTGGTGATGTCGACCTGGCCACCGCCGAAGCTCTTGGCGTAGATTCCGTTTCCGGCGCGGGCGATGATCTCGTCGGGGTCATCGTTGCCGCCATACATGAAGGTATTGGTCATGCGCGGCATCGGCGCATGGGCGTAGCTTTCGCGCCGTCCATTGCCGGTCGGATCGACCCCCATCAGCCGGGCGTTGAGCCGATCGTGGATATAGCCCTTGAGGATGCCGTCCTCGATCAGCACGTTGCACTGGGTCGGAGTACCCTCGTCGTCGATGGTCAGCGACCCGCGCCGATCGGCGATCGATCCGTCGTCGACCACGGTGACTCCGGGGGCGGCGACCCGCTCGCCGATCCGGCCGGAGAAGGCCGAGGTGCCCTTGCGGTTGAAATCGCCCTCGAGACCGTGGCCGATCGCCTCGTGCAGCAGCACGCCGGGCCAGCCCGGGCCACAGACCACGGTCATCTCGCCCGCCGGTGCGGCAACGGCGTCGAGGTTGACGATCGCCTGGTGGAGCGCCTCGTCGATCGCGCGGTTCCACTGCGCCGGCTCGAACAGCCGGTCGTAGAGATAGCGGCCGCCCATGCCGAAGAAGCCGGTCTCGCGCCGGCCGTTCTGCTCGACCACGACCGAGACGTTGAGGCGGACGAGCGGGCGCACGTCGAAGGCGGTGAAGCCGTCGGGGCGAACAATCTCGACCACGCTCCACGAACCCGACAGGCCGACCGAGACCTGCTGGACGCGCGGGTCGCGGGCACGGGCGGCGGCGTCGATCTGCTGGCACAGCTCGACCTTGCGGGCGAAGGGGATCAGGCCGAGCGGATCGTCGGCAGTGTAGAGCCGGCTGTTGGTGCGGCGCGGCGGCGCGGCGCGGCTGCCGGCGGCGGGATCGAGCAGGCTCATCGTCTCGCCCGCGCGGATGATCGCGGCTTCGCTCAGTTCATTGGCATGGGCGAAGGCAGTCGTCTCGCCCGATACACCGCGCAGTCCAAAGCCCGCCTGGGTGTTATAGTCGGCGGTCTTGAGCCGCCCGTCGTCGAAACCGAAGCTCTCCGACGACAGATATTGCAGATAGAGCTCCCCGTCGTCGCAGCCCGTGAGCGTCTGCGCGGTGAGCCGCAGCGCGGCATCGGGATCGAGCGCGTCGCGATAGAGGAAATGGCGGGGGTCTGGGGCAAGGATCGTCATGGGGCCGATATAGGCGCTCCGCCGCGAAGCCCAATAGCGATATTTGCCGCCCGCGCCCGCACCCGCGGCAGGCAGACGATCAGTGGTGGGCGCTGGCGCCCTTGTCTTCGAGGACGAAGCGGCGGTCGCAATAGCCGCAGTCGGCATAACCTATGTCGGCGTCGATCTCGATGAACACGCGGGGATGGCCAAGCGCAGCGCCGCCGGGAATGTCGCTGGCGCCGTCGCAGGCGACGCGGGTCGAGGAGACGGTGACGGTTTCGGGAGTCGGCGCCGGGATGCTCATGCGCGCCGATTAGCAAGCGGCGCAGCGCCACGCAACGACCAGCTTCGACACCCGTCGCTCCGGCAGAGGCCGGAGCGACGCTGTGGTGAATCACCGCCCGAAGCGGCTGTTCTCGAAGGCGACGGCGATCTGGCCCTTCTCGCCGAGCGGCGCGATCGCCGACCCGAACACGCCGCGCGACCCGCCGGTGCCGACGAACATGCCGACCTGGCCATGGACCTGGCGGCCGAGCCCGTTGACCGGAAGCGCGTCGTCGATCGGCAGGAGACGCTGGGCCGCGGCGTCGAGGAGTTTCTCCTTTTCGGCCGGGCTGAGCGCGATCACCCTCTCCTCGGCATGGGCGATTGAGCCGGCAAGCAGCAGCGCGGCCAGCGCGAGACCATGGCGGACAGAAGGGCGATATGCTGTCATGGGACCACCCTGATCCCTGCCATGTGAAGGCCAAGTGAACAAGCCGACCAGCATCTATTTCGACGGCGGCTGCCGCCCCAATCCCGGCCCGATCGAGACCGCCACGGTGATCCGCGGCGTTGCCGACATCCGGCAGGGCCCGGAGGGCGGCGACAATGAGGACGCCGAATGGACGGCGCTGCTCCACGCACTCGAACGGGCGGCGGCCGAGGGGCTGTCCGACATCGTGCTGCTCGGCGATTCGCTGTCGGTGATCCGTCAGGCGTCGGACCGGCAGGCGGGGCGCCGATCCTGGCTCGCCCGTTTTCGTGAAGCGACGCAAGGGTTCGAACGGGTGCGGCTGCGCCATGTCGGCCGCAAGCGCAACCTGGCCGGGATTGCTCTCGATAAGCTGCACCGGGGCCCGTGACCGACTCGACCCGGCCCGCGATCGACTCGGACCGCCGCAACGACTCCTGACAGCGAGTCCGCCGTTCCGCAGGATGCGGGCGGGAGGATGAGCGGGTGCGGATCACAGGGAGCAGGACAGCAGCAGCCGGAGCAGCGGCGCTCGCGACGGCGCTGGTGCTGGCGGGGTGCGGCAGGAAAGCGGTGAAGACGGCATCGGCCCCTCCCCAGGCAGCGGCGGCACCCCGTCCGCAGCCGCCGGCAGGCGCTACCGAGCATTTCCGGCTACCCGACGGCGACGGCAAGGGCGGCTACCGCACGGTCAATTCCGGGGTCTCCGACACGGAGGCAATGTGGCACCTGCGCTCGGCGCTCAACGTCGCGGCACTGAGCTGCGACCGGACCGGCAAGACCGGCATCACGGCCAATTACAACAAGATGCTCGGCCATCAGCGCCAGGCGCTCGCCGCCGCCTACAAGGCCGAGGGAGCGCGCTTCGGCAGCGCATCGGCCACCGACGCGCACGTCACCCAAGTCTATAACTTCTTCGCCCAGCCGCCCGCCCAGGCGCGCTTCTGCGCGGTCGCGACCGGCGTCGCCGCCGAGGCCGCCGCGCTGCCGGCCGAGAAGCTGGCCGGTTTCGCGCCGGGCGCGCTCGACCGGCTCGCCGCTCCCTTCAGCGACTTCTACGACGACTATGCCCGCTACAAGGTCGCGCTCGCGGCGTGGGAGAAGGGCGACCATGGCCCGGCGCGCGCGGCGACGGCCTTCGCGATGGCCCCCGCCGCGGCAACGGTCGCGACGGCCGCCGTCCCATCCGGCCCGCCCTGGCGCATCCAGCTCGGCGCCTATTCGGGCGACCGCGCCGCCCGCGACGCCTGGGCCAGGATCCGCCAGCGGATGAGGGGCGCCGCCGATTTCGAACCGCATTACGAGGACGTCCCCGCCAGCCGGCTCGTCCGCGTCCGCATCGGCCCGGTCACCGACCGCGCCCAGGCGATCGCCCTCTGCGCCGCCGCCGCCGGCGCCGGTCTCGACTGCCTGCCGGTGCCGCCGAGGGCGTGATCGTTTATTCTTATTATGTTCTTGACCAGTAGGATTTGGCTTGGGACGGTTCGGTCATAGAAACCGAGGAGATGGCCGTCGACCGACAAGTCCAAGCCCGAGCCCACTTACGATACCGTCTGGCAGAAGATGCTTCAGGAAGAAGCGGCAGAGAAAGCACGCAAAGAAGCAAAGCGGCGCGCCAGGGAACATGCGCCGGGATGGCCGGTCCGGGCCGATCCCGTTCCTTCCCTGACAGATAACATCTTTGCCCCGATGCGATCCTATGGACAACCGCGCCAGCCAACCCTGGCAGAACTCAGCTCTCGAGCGCTTCGCGCCGCCGAACGCGCCATGCAGGACAGTTCATACCGCAACCGATCCGCGCAAGCTGTATCGGCCCGCGCCATGAAACCGCAGATCGCTGTTGCTCCGCAAGCACAGTCAGGTAGGCCTGACTATCTCTCAAACCCACTCTACAAAGCTCTCCAGATGGGAGTCGATCTAGGCAATTTCGCTTCGGATGCAGGCGGTGCGATGATGGACGCCGAACTGCTATTTGGCGAACCGGGATTGGCCGGAGCCACGGTCGAGGGCGTCGGAAGCGGAGTGACAATGCTCTCCAGTCTTGGTCAAACAGCCATGGGAGATTACCATGCTGCCGAGCGAGCAATGCGTGACGGCGTTTTGAATCATGGCGCCCTACGTCTGGTTCCCAAAACACTCCGTAACGATTTTGCTGATTATCTTTTCGGCAAAGCGTTGGACAATGCCATCCCGCCATTGACAAAAGATCCCCGCGATTCCGAGTGACAAAGAACCATGAGCATGTTCGCGCTGTCGGTAGTGGGTTTCTTCGGAACGATCTGGCTGCTCTCGATAGGGCTGATCACCGGAGAGATGCCCAATTCGGTAAGTGATATCGACAGGGTCACGAACCCAACATTCTTTTGGTTTCTGGCCATAGCCTATGTCATTGGTATCTTGGTTTTTGGTCGATTGATCATAGTGGAGTGGCCATGGGGAACGGCCTGATACGCGAGGTTCTGGAGCCATAGCGCGGCGAGGCGGGCGGCCATGGCCGCCCGCCTCGCCGCGCTATGGCTCCAGAACCTCGCGTATCAGGCCGTTCCCCATGGCCACTCCACTATGATCAATCGACCAAAAACCAAGATACCAATGACATAGGCTATGGCCAGAAACCAAAAGAATGTTGGGTTCGTGACCCTGTCGATATCACTTACCGAATTGGGCATCTCTCCGGTGATCAGCCCTATCGAGAGCAGCCAGATCGTTCCGAAGAAACCCACTACCGACAGCGCGAACATGCTCATGGTTCTTTGTCACTCGGAATCGCGGGGATCTTTTGTCAATGGCGGGATGGCATTGTCCAACGCTTTGCCGAAAAGATAATCAGCAAAATCGTTACGGAGTGTTTTGGGAACCAGACGTAGGGCGCCATGATTCAAAACGCCGTCACGCATTGCTCGCTCGGCAGCATGGTAATCTCCCATGGCTGTTTGACCAAGACTGGAGAGCATTGTCACTCCGCTTCCGACGCCCTCGACCGTGGCTCCGGCCAATCCCGGTTCGCCAAATAGCAGTTCGGCGTCCATCATCGCACCGCCTGCATCCGAAGCGAAATTGCCTAGATCGACTCCCATCTGGAGAGCTTTGTAGAGTGGGTTTGAGAGATAGTCAGGCCTACCTGACTGTGCTTGCGGAGCAACAGCGATCTGCGGTTTCATGGCGCGGGCCGATACAGCTTGCGCGGATCGGTTGCGGTATGAACTGTCCTGCATGGCGCGTTCGGCGGCGCGAAGCGCTCGAGAGCTGAGTTCTGCCAGGGTTGGCTGGCGCGGTTGTCCATAGGATCGCATCGGGGCAAAGATGTTATCTGTCAGGGAAGGAACGGGATCGGCCCGGACCGGCCATCCCGGCGCATGTTCCCTGGCGCGCCGCTTTGCTTCTTTGCGTGCTTTCTCTGCCGCTTCTTCCTGAAGCATCTTCTGCCAGACGGTATCGTAAGTGGGCTCGGGCTTGGACTTGTCGGTCGACGGCCATCTCCTCGGTTTCTATGACCGAACCGTCCCAAGCCAAATCCTACTGGTCAAGAACATAATAAGAATAAACGATCACGCCCTCGGCGGCACCGGCAGGCAGTCGAGACCGGCGCCGGCGGCGGCGGCGCAGAGGGCGATCGCCTGGGCGCGGTCGGTGACCGGGCCGATGCGGACGCGGACGAGCCGGCTGGCGGGGACGTCCTCGTAATGCGGTTCGAAATCGGCGGCGCCCCTCATCCGCTGGCGGATCCTGGCCCAGGCGTCGCGGGCGGCGCGGTCGCCCGAATAGGCGCCGAGCTGGATGCGCCAGGGCGGGCCGGATGGGACGGCGGCCGTCGCGACCGTTGCCGCGGCGGGGGCCATCGCGAAGGCCGTCGCCGCGCGCGCCGGGCCATGGTCGCCCTTCTCCCACGCCGCGAGCGCGACCTTGTAGCGGGCATAGTCGTCGTAGAAGTCGCTGAAGGGAGCGGCGAGCCGGTCGAGCGCGCCCGGCGCGAAACCGGCCAGCTTCTCGGCCGGCAGCGCGGCGGCCTCGGCGGCGACGCCGGTCGCGACCGCGCAGAAGCGCGCCTGGGCGGGCGGCTGGGCGAAGAAGTTATAGACTTGGGTGACGTGCGCGTCGGTGGCCGATGCGCTGCCGAAGCGCGCTCCCTCGGCCTTGTAGGCGGCGGCGAGCGCCTGGCGCTGATGGCCGAGCATCTTGTTGTAATTGGCCGTGATGCCGGTCTTGCCGGTCCGGTCGCAGCTCAGTGCCGCGACGTTGAGCGCCGAGCGCAGGTGCCACATTGCCTCCGTGTCGGAGACCCCGGAATTGACCGTGCGGTAGCCGCCCTTGCCGTCGCCGTCGGGTAGCCGGAAATGCTCGGTAGCGCCTGCCGGCGGCTGCGGACGGGGTGCCGCCGCTGCCTGGGGAGGGGCCGATGCCGTCTTCACCGCTTTCCTGCCGCACCCCGCCAGCACCAGCGCCGTCGCGAGCGCCGCTGCTCCGGCTGCTGCTGTCCTGCTCCCTGTGATCCGCACCCGCTCATCCTCCCGCCCGCATCCTGCGGAACGGCGGACTCGCTGTCAGGAGTCGTTGCGGCGGTCCGAGTCGATCGCGGGCCGGGTCGAGTCGGTCACGGGCCCCGGTGCAGCTTATCGAGAGCAATCCCGGCCAGGTTGCGCTTGCGGCCGACATGGCGCAGCCGCACCCGTTCGAACCCTTGCGTCGCTTCACGAAAACGGGCGAGCCAGGATCGGCGCCCCGCCTGCCGGTCCGACGCCTGACGGATCACCGACAGCGAATCGCCGAGCAGCACGATGTCGGACAGCCCCTCGGCCGCCGCCCGTTCGAGTGCGTGGAGCAGCGCCGTCCATTCGGCGTCCTCATTGTCGCCGCCCTCCGGGCCCTGCCGGATGTCGGCAACGCCGCGGATCACCGTGGCGGTCTCGATCGGGCCGGGATTGGGGCGGCAGCCGCCGTCGAAATAGATGCTGGTCGGCTTGTTCACTTGGCCTTCACATGGCAGGGATCAGGGTGGTCCCATGACAGCATATCGCCCTTCTGTCCGCCATGGTCTCGCGCTGGCCGCGCTGCTGCTTGCCGGCTCAATCGCCCATGCCGAGGAGAGGGTGATCGCGCTCAGCCCGGCCGAAAAGGAGAAACTCCTCGACGCCGCGGCCCAGCGTCTCCTGCCGATCGACGACGCGCTTCCGGTCAACGGGCTCGGCCGCCAGGTCCATGGCCAGGTCGGCATGTTCGTCGGCACCGGCGGGTCGCGCGGCGTGTTCGGGTCGGCGATCGCGCCGCTCGGCGAGAAGGGCCAGATCGCCGTCGCCTTCGAGAACAGCCGCTTCGGGCGGTGATTCACCACAGCGTCGCTCCGGCCTCTGCCGGAGCGACGGGTGTCGAAGCTGGTCGTTGCGTGGCGCTGCGCCGCTTGCTAATCGGCGCGCATGAGCATCCCGGCGCCGACTCCCGAAACCGTCACCGTCTCCTCGACCCGCGTCGCCTGCGACGGCGCCAGCGACATTCCCGGCGGCGCTGCGCTTGGCCATCCCCGCGTGTTCATCGAGATCGACGCCGACATAGGTTATGCCGACTGCGGCTATTGCGACCGCCGCTTCGTCCTCGAAGACAAGGGCGCCAGCGCCCACCACTGATCGTCTGCCTGCCGCGGGTGCGGGCGCGGGCGGCAAATATCGCTATTGGGCTTCGCGGCGGAGCGCCTATATCGGCCCCATGACGATCCTTGCCCCAGACCCCCGCCATTTCCTCTATCGCGACGCGCTCGATCCCGATGCCGCGCTGCGGCTCACCGCGCAGACGCTCACGGGCTGCGACGACGGGGAGCTCTATCTGCAATATCTGTCGTCGGAGAGCTTCGGTTTCGACGACGGGCGGCTCAAGACCGCCGACTATAACACCCAGGCGGGCTTTGGACTGCGCGGTGTATCGGGCGAGACGACTGCCTTCGCCCATGCCAATGAACTGAGCGAAGCCGCGATCATCCGCGCGGGCGAGACGATGAGCCTGCTCGATCCCGCCGCCGGCAGCCGCGCCGCGCCGCCGCGCCGCACCAACAGCCGGCTCTACACTGCCGACGATCCGCTCGGCCTGATCCCCTTCGCCCGCAAGGTCGAGCTGTGCCAGCAGATCGACGCCGCCGCCCGTGCCCGCGACCCGCGCGTCCAGCAGGTCTCGGTCGGCCTGTCGGGTTCGTGGAGCGTGGTCGAGATTGTTCGCCCCGACGGCTTCACCGCCTTCGACGTGCGCCCGCTCGTCCGCCTCAACGTCTCGGTCGTGGTCGAGCAGAACGGCCGGCGCGAGACCGGCTTCTTCGGCATGGGCGGCCGCTATCTCTACGACCGGCTGTTCGAGCCGGCGCAGTGGAACCGCGCGATCGACGAGGCGCTCCACCAGGCGATCGTCAACCTCGACGCCGTTGCCGCACCGGCGGGCGAGATGACCGTGGTCTGTGGCCCGGGCTGGCCCGGCGTGCTGCTGCACGAGGCGATCGGCCACGGTCTCGAGGGCGATTTCAACCGCAAGGGCACCTCGGCCTTCTCCGGCCGGATCGGCGAGCGGGTCGCCGCCCCCGGAGTCACCGTGGTCGACGACGGATCGATCGCCGATCGGCGCGGGTCGCTGACCATCGACGACGAGGGTACTCCGACCCAGTGCAACGTGCTGATCGAGGACGGCATCCTCAAGGGCTATATCCACGATCGGCTCAACGCCCGGCTGATGGGGGTCGATCCGACCGGCAATGGACGGCGCGAAAGCTACGCCCATGCGCCGATGCCGCGCATGACCAATACCTTCATGTATGGCGGCAACGATGACCCCGACGAGATCATCGCCCGCGCCGGAAACGGAATCTACGCCAAGAGCTTCGGCGGTGGCCAGGTCGACATCACCAGCGGCAAGTTCGTCTTCTCCTGCACCGAGGCGTACAGGATCGAGAACGGCAAGCTGACCGTGCCGATCAAGGGCGCGACCCTGATCGGCGACGGCCCGTCGGTGCTGACCAAGGTCACCGCGATCGGCAACGACATGGCGCTCGACGAAGGCGTCGGGATCTGCGGCAAGGGAGGGCAATCCGTTCCCGCAGGGGTCGGCCAGCCGACCGTGATGATCTCGGCGTTGACGGTCGGCGGCACCGCGGCCTGATCCGGGCAGCGAAGGGAGCGCGGGGCGATGGGTATCGCGGTCGCGCTCGGTGGCGGCGCAGCGCTCGGCTGGGCCCATATCGGCGTGCTGCGGGCGCTGCAGGACAACGGCATCCCGATCCGCGCGGCGGCCGGCACCTCGATCGGCGCGCTCGCGGCGGTCGCCTATGCCGCCGGCAAGCTCGATCCGCTGGAACGCATCGCGCGCTCGGCCAACTGGCTGCGCGTCCTCTCCTATCTCGACATCCATTTTCGGCCCGGCGCGATGCTGGGCGGGCGCGGCATATTGCGCGACCTGGAGATGCATTTCGCCCGGCTCCAGTTCCAGGAACTGCTGATCCCGTCGGCGGCGGTCGCCTGCGACCTCGTCGCCGGAACGCCGGTGATCATCGATCGCGGGCCGGTCAATCCGGCGATCATGGCGTCGATCGCGATCCCCGGCCTGTTCCGGCCGGTGCAGTTCGACGGCAAGTTTCTGGTCGATGGCGGGGTGGTGATGCCGGTGCCGGTCGCGGCGGCGCGCCGGATCGCCCCGAGATATCCGGTCCTGTCGGTCAACCTGCAGGGCGATTATCACGGCCGCAGGGTCGCTTCGGCGATTCGCGCGCGGCCGACGCGCAACCATCCGTCGATGGCGGTCGTTCGTGCATCTACGATGCTGTTGATGGCTGAACTGGCGCGCCACTCGCTGGCGCTCGATCCGCCCGACTATGCGCTGACCCTGCCGGTCGGCCATGTCGAGATCCATGATTTCACGCGCGCCGACGAGCTGATCGCGATCGGGCGTCGCACGGTGGAGACGCATATCGACGAGATCCGCGCGCTGGTCGGCCGGCCACCGCGCCGGGCGGGGCGGCGATGACCGATCCGGCCGACGGCACCGCCGCGATCCTTGGCTATTGGTTCGACGAGCTCGGACCCGATCGCTGGTGGGTGCGCTCGCAGGAAACCGACGAGACGATCGTCGAGCGCTTCGAGGAATTGTGGGAGGAATGGCGCAGCCGCGTGGCCGAAAGCTTCCTCGGCTCGCCGCGCGAGGCGCTGGCCGGCGTCATCCTGTTCGACCAGTTCCCCCGCAACATGTTTCGGGGCCATGCTGACGCCTTCTCGACCGATCCGCTGGCGCTCGCCATTGCGAAGGGCGCTGTCGACCGCGGTTTCGACGAGCCGCTGACGCCCGATGAGCGCAATTTCCTCTATATGCCGTTCCTGCACAGCGAGGTGCTGGCCGACCAGCAGCGCTCGCTGGCGCTGTTCAC
>NZ_LDES01000190.1 GCF_001015195.1 Sphingomonas sp. Y57
TGGCGCTGACGGCGGACAGGGCTGATCGCGGGCATCGACAATGACGATCGCGTCTCGCGCAAGCGGGTCGAGCGCCTCAAGGAGGGGCTCCAGCGGCGGCTTGAGAATCTGCAGTCCCGCAAGGACGACCTTGTCCATATCGGCGAGATCGGCATCGACCAGATCCTGGTCGACGAGGCCCAGCAGTTTCGCAAGCTCACCTTTGCGACCAATCTTGGCGACCTCAAGGGCGTCGACCCGGCCGGCTCGCAGCGGGCATGGGATCTGTTCGTCAAGGGTCGATACCTTGCCGGCATCAATCCCGGCCGCGAACTGATCCTGTCGTCGGGCACGCCCATTACCAACACGCTGGGCGAAATGTATACGCTGCAGCGCTTCATGCAGCCCGATGAGCTACAGGCCAAGGGCTTGCATGAGTTCGACGCCTGGGCCGCGAACTTCGGCGACACACGCACCGAACTCGAACTCCAGCCGAGCGGCAGCTACAAGCCGGTCACGCGCTTCTGCGAATTCGTCAACGTCGCCGACTTGATGGCGATGTATCGTAGCGTCGCCGACGTCGTGCTCAAGGACGATTTGCGCCAATATGTCCGGCTGCCCACCATCAAGGGCGGCAAGCGCAAGATCATCGTCGCCCAGTCCGGGGCGCCCTTCAAGGCCTATCAGAAGGTGCTCGCCGGACGCATCAAGGCGATCGAGAACCGCAGCGGGCGCCCCCAGAAGGGCGATGATATCCTCCTTTCGGTGATTACCGACGGGCGGCATTCGGCGATCGATCTCCGCTTCGTCGATCCCATGATGGGGAACGAGGAGTGCAACAAGCTCAATCTCCTGATCGAGAATGTCTACAGTATCTGGCGCGATACGAGCGGCAATCGCTACACCGATCCGGAAACCGGGCGACCTTATCCGCTGCCCGGCGCCGTGCAGATGATCTTCTCCGATCTCGGCACCGAGAACGCCATCGAGACACGCGGCTTCTCCGCCTATGTCTGGATCCGCGAGCAGCTGATCGAGATGGGCATACCGGCCGATCAGATCGCCTTCATGCAGCATTACAAGAAGAACAGCGCGAAGCAGCGCCTGTTCAACGACCTCAATCAGGGGCGCAAGCGCATCCTCATCGGGTCCACGCCCACCATGGGAACGGGCGTCAACGCGCAGCAACGCCTCAAGGCCCTGCATCATCTCGATGTTCCCTGGATACCCTCCGATATCGAGCAGCGCGAAGGCCGGATCGAGCGCCAGGGCAACCAGAACGACGAAATCGAGCTATACGGCTACGCGACCAGTGGCTCGATGGACGCGACCAACTGGCAGATGCTCGAAAGAAAAGCCCGCTTCATCAACATGGCGATGTCGGGTGATCGCTCCATTCGCCGGATCGAGGATGTCGGCTCCAACGTCAATCAGTTCGCGCTCGCAAAGGCGCTGGCGTCCGGCGACGATCGCCTGATGCGCAAGGCTGGGCTCGATGCCGAGGTCGCAAGGCTCGAGCGCCTGCGCGACGCGCATATCGACGACCAGTATAATATCCGCAGGACCATCAAGCGAACCGCGGACGCCATCATCGACGGCTCCAGTCTGATCGCGAAGCTGGAAGCCGATATCGCGCGCCGGGTTCTTCCGCGTCACGACGAGGTTCTGTTCGATTGCGGCGGCACCATGGTCACCGACCGCAAGGCCGCCGGCGAACGCATCCTGCGGCAGGCCTTCGAGTTGCGGCTGCACGGCGGCCGGGCACGCCAGTTGCTCGGCACCGTCAACGGCATCGATGTGGAGCTCTCAGGCTACGAGGCTGTCGACGATGATGGCGAGCGCGGTATCCGCACGTCCGTCGCGGCACTGCACCACGGCGAGCGCAATGCGTTCGAAGTATCCGACAGGACGCGATGGACCACGGCGTTGGGCCGGCTCGAATCCTCCATTCTCAATCTCGACGCTGATCTTGCGGCCGTCCAGGCCGATCTCGAAGCGAACGAGCGGCGCCTTCCGGCTTTCGAGGCGCGTCTCGGCCAGGAATTTCCCGATGCAGCCTTGCTGGAAGACAAGCTGCGGGAACTCGCGGAACTGGAGGCCGATCTGGCGACGACGAAGGGCGAATTCGAGCCGGGGAATGACGAGGACGCAACCTTGGCACCGCCTTTCGGCAACGAAAGTGCGGTTCCGCAAGCGGCATGACGGTCTCGACCATTGGACGGGACGATTCCGCGCGCACTCCTGGCGACGTTGGCAATGCGACAATAGCGGTCGTGTCGGTCGGCACCAGCTGCTTGAGCCATGGAAAGGGATTGAGATGGGCTCACCCTGGGCTGGCCAATTTCCATTGTGCGCTTTCAAGGCGTACATTCTTGACGGGGCACTATTCGATCATGTACTAATTGAAACTGTACAAACGGAGGCGTGCAATGCCGCGAGCTGTGGTGGAAGACAATAGGCGCATGAGCCTGCGCATACGACCGGAGCAAAAGGCTTTGCTCGCCCGGGCGGCGGCGCTCAGACATACCGATCTGACGACCTTTGTCACCGGTTCGGCGCTGCGCGAGGCCGAGAGCGTAATCGAAGAGGCGGAGCGGACCAAGCTGAGCGAACGGGACAGCCTGCTCGTTCTCGATCTGCTCGAAAATCCCCCTCCGGCGAATGCAAAATTGCGCGCTGCCATCGCCGCGATGCCCAAGCTCGCATGAGACTTCCGTCCTGGCACGAGGACGCGATCGCAAAAGCGCATGACCGAGCTTCCTTCGACTGCGGTGACAATGATCTGAACATCTTCTTGCGGCGCTATGCCCGGCAAAGCCATGAGCTGGGCGGGGCCAAGACGTTCCTTGCCGTCGACGACACCGACAACAAGACGATTCTCGGTTTCTACAGCATCGCTCCTGGCAGCATGGACCATGCCGACACGCCCGAACTTGCGAGGCGGGGCCTCGCCAGGCATGAAGTGCCCGGTTTCCGGCTCGCGCGGCTTGCAACCGATATTCGGGTGCAGGGGAACGGGCTTGGGGGGCAACTTCTTGGCGCCATCGGCCGCAGATGCATTCGCGTCGCGGCAGAAGTCGGCGGGGTGATGCTGATCATCGACGCCAAGAACGAGCGGGCTGCCGCATGGTATGCCAGCTATGGCGCCATAACACTGCACGACAAACCGCTGACCCTCATATTGCCTTTTGCGACACTTGAACGTGAATTGAGATCAGCGGGTCAATTGTAGGCGCCTGGTGCGCGATACACCGGTCAATTGCATTCGCGTTCGACGTGAATGCCGCATCGGGGCCATTCGTATGATGACATCCGAGCCGAGGCCCCGGAAATTTGAGATACGCCCCACGTTCGTTCACGAACCGGGAATACATGGCGCGGGCTTGACAGATAGGCGGCAAGCGATCCGTTCAGATCATTCGCTTAAAATGTCCGATGAGGAGGCGCTGTCCGCACAAGCCTCTGGTAAGAAAATTCCCAAGATAGTTTGCGATTTGAAAACAGTTGCACGTGCGGACATGTTATAGGCGACCTATGCTGCTGGCCTCTGGCACCTGGAGGTGAATCATGCGGCATTCGAACATCATCGCAGCCGGCCCGGAGCGGGATCGCGCGTTGGAAATGATGGAGCAGGTGCTGGCCATCATGGTCGCGCACCATGACGACGAAGGCGCGATCGCACTGCAGGCAATCATGGAAAGGACGATGGGCACGCACGCCGATCCGGAGCAGGACGGCGAGATATGGGATATGATCGAGACGCTGCCCCATTTCACCGAGCGCGTGCTCTATCTCCATCGGCTGAACGGCCTCACCATCAGCCAGATTGCTCGCAGGCTCGGGCTGAACCGGAAGGAGGTAGCGGAGCGGCTGTCCCTGGATTTGCAACTCGTTCGAGGCGCGCCGTAAACGCTTGGGCTTTCCGTCCGTCCTCGGTTTGGCGATGCGGCGGCACAGTCTCCTGCCGGTTTCAGAAAACCGCCATCCGCGTTCCCACTATCCGAAATCTTTTCCTGAAATCCATGTGAGGAAAGGGGAGATTGCCATCGCGACACTGGCTTACCCGGCCATTGCTCGACCAGGTTTCCAGGGGATGGCGGTCGCAAGGTAAAACCGCACGGAGATGCCGACAGCCTTTCGCGCAAGGTGGCCGCTCAGGGCGATGGCGAACATCGCGACGGCGAACGCGGCCGAGCAATCTCCCCCGCCCCGTGCGGCCATAGGGAGTGAAGGGGGAAGTAGGGAAGGGAGCAGGCGCGTGTGTCCAAATGGGCCACGGACCACCACACCCCGGTTTTGCGCGGCGTGGGCTCTCCCTTCTTCGGAGACGTTCCCCATGACCACTCCCAGATCCGCGCCATGGACGGCGCAGGAAATCGCTACGCTGCGCGCCTGGTATCCGGCCGAAGGGCATAGCGTTGCGCAGCGGCTGCCGGGCCGAAGCATCCATGCCTTGCAGGTCAAGGCCCACAAGCTCGGCCTGAAGACAGCCCATAGAAATGCCGCGCCCAGACCGCGCCTTGGTGGCGGGGATCTCGACGAAGCCATCCGACTGCGCGAGGTCGAGAACTGGTCGTTCAGCGCCATCGGCAAACATTTCGGTATCTGCGAAGCCAGCGCCTGCAATGCGGTGACGATCGCCCTTTGTGTCCGGCGTGGATATCGTCCCGCAGAGCGCGATCAGCATGGCCGCCTGACGGCCGAGGGCATCGAGCGGCTGCGCTATGCCTTGAAGAAGGGTTACAAGGGCATCGACATCCAGTTGCGTCTTGGCGTGTCGGCGGCCTGCGTATCCGAGCAGCGCCGCCGGTATAACCGTGAACTGCTTGCCCGCGGCAAGGCACCGCTGCCGCCGCCGGGCGGCGGTCAGGCCTATAGTGGCGTGAAGCTGTCGCCGGCGAAGCGCAGAAAGGTCGAGGACCTCTTCCTGCAGGGGCTTGGCACTCAGAAGATCGCCGATCGCACCGGCGTGTCGCGGACGAGCTGCACGCGCATCAGGGCCCGGCTTTTGCGGCGCCTGCGCCGCAAGGGAGAAACGCTCCCCGGATGCGATGCCGCCGGGGTCCGGCATGTTCATGCCCAGAGCGCCCGTTTCGTCACCGATGAGCAGAAAGACCTTCTGCGCGCGATGCTGCTCGATCACGTGCCCGTCCAGCGCGCCGCGCGCGAACTCGTGATCGGCGCATCGAGCGCCTATCGTCTTCGGGATGCATTTGCCGCCGAACTGGCGGGCGAAGGACAAGTGTTGCCGCCCCCCAGACGCCCCGGCCGGGCTCGCCATGCGCCGGTGCGTAGCTCGTCATGGCCTCCAGCTTCGCCTCGGGAGATCTATGCGTTCCGGCGTCTGCTCGGCACGATGGCCTTCGACGAGGCGAAAGCGCACTGGGAGGAAACGCGGCGAGCAGAGGCAAGGGCGGCACGCGATGCCGCCGCGACCCGCAAGCTCACGTTCGAAGAGCAGCTTGCCAAGGTTGCGTCCGGCGAACTGGGCATCACACGCGGCTTCGTTCGCAACCATCTCGAACCGCGGCGTCCCCTGCAGGTGACCATCGCGTGATCGCGACCGGTGTCGGCGCGCCCGTGCCGCCGGCATCTCCCGGCCGATCTTGTCAGTGCGCTGGCGTTCGCGCGCGGACTGGGCTGCAATTATCTGATCCTGGACCGCGACGCGTCCACGACCGATCGGCTCGCCTGCTACGAATGGTGACGGCCTGATCGAGGGGAGGGGGAAGGAGTGAGGCGGGCGTGATGATGCGCTCAGGTCTCAGGAGCAGAACCCCATGTCCTATGACGCCGCGTTTCGCTTTCAGCAGGCGCTCGACCCTTCCGCGCTGACCACGCTTGCCGGAGGGCTGAATGTCCTGATCCAGGCAATCGACGAGTGCCATCGCAACCATATTGACGTGGAGCGTGATCCGGCCGTCCTGTTGCTGGTGCGCCATCTCGGCAACATAGCAACCGAGAACCGTCCGCCCCAGACCGAGTTGCGCCGTGCCTGCGTCGAAGCCGTCGGCGCCGCCGAACGCACGCCTATCCTGGTGACGCTTGCACGGCGCGGGGTCGACTATGACAGCGAGGCGAAGGCCATTTTTCACCAGGAGGGCCGCGCCGCACTGCGACGGCTCGCCGAGGCGCTCGGCCTCCAACGGAACGAATTTCAGATTCGTTCAAATATGGCTGGGGGCGCCTGCTCGGGTGAAATTATTCTTCACGCCGCCCATCTCTATATCCAGCTCGATCTGGGCTGCATGGGCCCCGGCCACGAGGTGATGTTTCGTAGCTGCAAAGGCCGCGAGGATTATGTCGGCGGCCGCAATCACTTCGCTTCCGTGGCGGAGCTGATCGAGCCCGCTAGGCTCGCCGAACGTATCCGCCGCGACCTCGATCTTCCCCAACCGGACGCCGCTGCAACCCGGCTCTTCGCCTGAGGACAATCATCATGGAAATCATCGTCACCCGTTCCCGCATCGCGGGGACGCTGCCGCACTATGTCTATCGCGCGCTGGTCCCTGCCGACAAGGTCGCGGCCGAACGCCGGGCATTGACCGGCACGGTTGTCGGGCCGAAACATGTCGGGCGTCTCCCGTGCGTTCGCATCTCTCCGTTGCTGGCGCCCGATCGCTATTACGCGATGCCGCATGCCGAGCGGGCCGCGCTTGCCTCCCGCATCGCCGCTCTGGGACGCCGGATCGAAACCTTGATCATCCAGGCCAGCTTCCCGGAGATGACCGCGGCCTTCACACCCATCGTCTTCCAGCTCGATGCCGATCCCGGTGACGCCTTCACCTGGATCGACATCGATGATCTGACGGCTGCTTTCGACCGCCTCGAGCCGCGGTTCGCCGACCTCACCGCCTTTGATCTCGGCCTTTCCCAGGACGCTGCCCGCTGCGCCGCCTGATGCCCGCACCGATCCCGCATCCTCACTATCCGGAGAATTCGACATGGATATTTTCGTCGCCAACGGAACGCATTTCTCGCAACCGTCCAAAATCACGAGCTATCACACCAGCGAACGCGAAGCCCGGATTGCCGCGACCCGGTTGGTGAACCAGCTTCGCGCCGACCTCGATTCCGAGGCCCTGCCGCCGATCGACGTCGGCAGCTGGGAGATGGGGCTGATCGCGGCGCAATGCCGTCACCTCGCCGCGCTCGGCATCGACATCAGCGACATGGACCATGACGACCTCGCGGATGCGGCCGGCTGCGATGTGTGGATCGAAAAGGCCGACCTCCAGGGGGTAACGGTTCTCGCACTCAACGATCGGGAACTCTCGACCGTGCTTGCGGCATTGCGTGACCACCAGCGATGCCACTGTGGGGCCGACCTTGACGATGTCGCCAGCAATCTCGGTCGGCATGAGCCGCTGACTTCGGATGAGATCGATGGCCTCTGCATGCGGATCAACGGCGGTGAACTGACTCCACAGGAAGCCAATGTCGTGATCGAACTCGATGGCGGTCTTGTCCAGGGCATCATCGCCGACAGGCCGATCACGGTGCGTGTCGTCGATTATGATGTCGAGGGCGCCGATCCCGATGATCTCCTGCTGGTCTCACGCGACAATGGCGATCCCGTCCCTGCCTCCATCAGCAGTTGGGCCGTGGAGGACGCCTGCATCGATCCGGATTGGATAGCCCGCCTCGATGCAGCCAGTGCCTCGGACGGCCGAGCCACGGCACAAATGGCAGCGGAGTGACCGCCATGGGCGTTATCGGACATAACTACATTCGCAAGGTCGAGAACTTCGACGGCTATGAGGTTCTCGCGCACCCGCTTGCCCATCGCGACGATCGCGTCTTCCATCGCGGTGAAGCCGAAACCTCCCGCGTCTCGATCACCTATGCATCGCATGATGTGCAGATAGCGCGACCGACAGGTATCGGAAGCAGGGGTCGCATTGCTATCCTGATGCACAGCGGTCTGGGTTGCCGCGTGCTCGAGTTCTACGAGAGCGCCTTGCCGATCGCCACAATATTGCTCTCCCTTCCGGAGCGCGAACAATATGCCCTTGCCTATGCGCTCTTCGAGCAGGCCGATGAATGCGCTGGCGGCGCTCGTGCGGCCGAAGCGCAACGATGGGCCGATGCGTTCGTGGACGGACGCATTCGCAAACGCCGCAGCGGCGGCAGGCGCTATGTCCATATCGAGACGCCAGACGAGAAAGCGCTTCGGCGTTCCTAGCCGCGGTTGGGGATACCGTCTGCACGACTGCCGGGTCCCGGCCGATTTCTGCGCTCATCATCCCGGCGGTGAGCCGGTGTATTCACCCGTTCCGAAAGGCCATATTCCATGGACAAACCATCTTCGTCGACGAGCATGTCGCAACTGCCGATCATGACCCGTGCCGATGCGGAAAGCATCGGCTTCGCGACCTTCAACCATGTTCCGACCTTGCCGGTCGATATTCCGGACGGCGGCTTCACCATCAGCGCGAAAACCAGCGAGGGGCTGCGCGTCACCTTCTATTTCGGGCCATACCACACAGGCGGGCCGCCGCGCTTCATCGACATCCAATATCGAGATTCGGCGATGACCGTACCCGGAGGCGACGGATCGCCGGTGCCGGTGTTCGATATGCTGACGATCGCGGAGAAGGGGATTCACCGCTACGACAGCCGCAAGGCCGATACTTCCGAAAAGCCGTCGATCGCTGTCGTGCTGCTCGAAACGCCGGAAACCCGCGGTGAATGAGGTCGTCGTCGAATTCGCCTGAAAAGGCGCCTGAAGCTGCCCATCCCGAAATCCTGGCGCGAATGGTTGGGCGCGCCGGTCGTGCCGCCCGCGCCGCGGGCCATCCCTTGCCACCCACCATTTCCACAAGGAGCATCTGCATGACGACTACCGACATCGATACCGCGACCGCCGAGCAACTCGCGCCCATCCTCTACGCAGCCATTCAGCGCCTCGGCCAGCTCGGCCGCACCGGGGCGGTCGCGCTCGCCGCGTTGGTCGAAGACGACGACGCTGATTTTGAGGAAGCCTCGAGCTGGATTGGCGACATAGCCGCAGGAGACCTGCGCGAATAGCCCATCCGACACCAACATTCCCCGTTTTCCACGAAGCCCGGCCATCGCGCCGGGCTTCGTGATTCCGGGGAGCGCAGATGCACCGCCTTGCCCCGAAACCTGATGATCGCGGACCGCTCGAAAAAACGATCGATGACCAGCTTTACCGCAACCTACAGCCCCGAGGACAACAAGATCCGCATTTACGCATCATCGCGCCTTGATGCCGAGACCTATGCACAGGTCAAGGAGGCCGGGTTCAAATGGGCTCCGAAACAGGAGCTGTTCGTCGCGCCCAGGTGGACGCCGCAACGCGAGGACCTGGCCATCGAACTGGCTGGCGAGATCGAGGCGGAAGAGATGACCCTGGCCGAGCGCGCCGCGATGAAGGCCGAACGGCTCGAGGGCCTTGCAGACAAGCGCCACGCCCAAGCCAACGCCTTTGCGCGCCGCGCGGACGAACTGTCGCAGGCCTTCTATATGGGCCAGCCGATCCTTGTCGGTCATCATAGCGAGCGCGGTGCGCGCAAGACCCAGGAACGCATGCACTCCGCCATGACAGCGGCCGTGAAGGCCGAGAAGGCCGCGGGCTACTGGCTCGGCCGCGCGAGCAGCGCCGAGCATTACGCCAGCAGGAAGAGTGATCCGCGCGTCCGCGCCAACCGGATCAAGATGCTGCTGGCGGAACTGCGCGACCTTCAGCGCGGCATCAACAGGGCCCATGCGGCGCTGGCGATCTGGGAGGAGATCACGACCGACGAACAGATCCGCCATGCGCTCGGCAACAGGGATTCCCGCGAACTCTGGTCAGGCTATGATCTCTACTACAAGGTCGACAAGGGCGAGATCACGCCTGCCGACGCACGGCAGCAATGCATCGACGGGGCAACGCTCGCCGTCAACGGCCCCAACCGCGGCCGCTGGATCGAGCACGTCCTGCACCGGCTCGCATTCGAGCGTTCCATGCTGGGCGACGTGCCGCGCTATGATGGCGAACTGACCCCGGTCATCATCCAGGCCTTCGCTCGTGAGCATGGCGCGGAAAGCCCCAAATGCACCGCGATCGCGGCGGCAGTCTTCCGGCTCGAAAGCCCGGTCCCGCTTCCGGCGCATATCGCGTCGGCATCCACCCTTGAATTGAGCGAGAGCGACTGGCGCGACCTGATGCAGGGGTGCGGCTACACGGTGCCCGAGAAAAAGACGCGGCGTGCTTCGCGTAAGCCGGATGCCGTGCCGCTGATCAATCCGTCCGCCGAACAGGCCCGGCAATTGCAGGCCGTCTGGAATCTGCGGATGGTCGCGGCCTGCAAGGGCAAGTATGGCGCAGCCAAACCCGCGGAAATCTATACGACGACGCAGGCGATCTATTCGGAAAACTCCAAAGGGGACTATGCCCTCTTCAAGACCGTCGAGATAGCCGCCGATGGCCGCCGCGTCCGGATGGATTGGCAAGGACATGAGCGCGTGCGGTCTGGCGAGCCGGTGGCCCGCATTCGTATCTCGACGATCGGCAGCGAGTTCTACAAGCCGGATTCAGTGGTGGTGATCACCGACAAGCCGGGCAAGCCGCTACCGATCGACCTCGATGCTCTGGAAGCCGACGCCCGCCATGCCGCGGCCGAGGAGACCGCAGCATGAAAACCGGCGTCTCTTCCCGGCCCGCGGAGCCATCACGGATCGCTGTCCGGCCGCGCAGCGTCTGCGCAAAGGCTGAGATCGCGCCCGCTGCGGAAAACCGAAGCCGCGCGATGCTGATGGATAGTCTCGAAACCGCTGCCTGCCTCTGGGAGGCCGTGCTGACATTGCGCGATCATCCCAGTTCCGATCCCGACGCTATCGCCCTGGCGCTGGCCATCCGCCAAACCTGCAATGCGGTCGGCACGGCTGACCTGCGCTTGACCGTCGTGGGCTGGGCCAGCGCGGTCGAGGCGGCCTGGAGCGTTGTCGCCAACAGCTACGACCTGTGTTTCGACTGGGACTTCGTGCCGGACTGGATCGTCGATCATATCGACTGGTCCGATCCTTTCCATCCCACAATAAAGCCGGAACCCGTGCCGCAAGATCCGGGTCGTGCTGCGGCCGATGAACCTGTCGCCGCCCAGCCGCCCGCCTGGCGGCCGTCTGCCGACGAAAGGAACTGACCATGGGACGCTCGGTATCCCATCCCGGCGGAGCGCATGTCGCGTTCTCGCAGTGGGACGCGGGCTGGATCGAGGATGACGACGATTCCGGCACCCGCCATTTCGATGAATTTGCCGCACAGGATGACTGGGACTTCATCGTCGCGGATTTTCGGGAACAGGTGCTCGCACTCTATCCTTCGGCATGGGCGCATGACGGCTGGATCGATCGTGAAGACCGGATTGTCGCCATGAACGGCTATGCCCGCTTCGGCCTCTCGGAATATTGCGGTTGCATAGCCTATTGGGTGGTCTTGCGGGACGATATCGATGTCGGCCAGGAAGGGCTGGCACAGCGATGGTTCGACCGGATCGGGCCAAAATTCGAGCAGCGTTTCGCGACCCTTGTCCGCCTGGGCAGCTTCTCGAACGGCGAGTCCGTCTATCGGCGCATCGCCGCCTGACCGCCCGACTCGCCGATCCATTTTTCGTCCATTCCGCGCTCGCGGTGCCCCATCGGGGTGCTGCATCCCAATCGCGCAATCGCGCCGCGAAGGGGAGGGGGCGGGATTTGGGGGCGATGATGAGGTCGCAGAAATCCGGAGGCTCCCATGACCTTTCCCACGACAATCAATACGATGGTCAGTCCGTCGCTGCTCACCAAAATCAGCCGCTTCAGTGATGGTGGGGTGCTGGCCGCCCTCCTCGAAATTATCCAGAACGCACGTCGAGCTGGCGCGAAGCGCATCGATATCACCCAGGTTAAGGCCGATCAGGGACTTGTGCTGCGCATCCGCGACGACGGGTGCGGTATCGCCGATCCGGTCAAGTTTCTGGCGCTCGGCGATTCCGGCTGGGATGAGAAGATCGCGCGATCGGAGGATCCCGCGGGCATGGGTGTGTTCAGTCTTGCCGGCCATCATGTGACCGTGCGCTCCCATCCCGCCGCGATCGGCGCGGCCTGGCAAGTGTCGATCCCTCCGCACGCATGGGAAAGCGGCCAGGCGCTCGACGTCATCCCTTCCTCGCTCGACCAGGGCACGGAAATCGAGATCGACCTGCCCGAGGCGTGGGCGCAGCAATTGGAACAGTCCGTCAAGAGCGCGGCTCGTTTCTGCCCGGTGTCGATCTGGTTCGATGGCAACCGGCAACCGTACGAGAATTTCCTTCATGGCGCCGTGCGGATCGAGGAATGGGAAGGCTGCCGCATCGGCGTCTTCACCGATAAATATGATCTCCATCGCGAACAGCCCAGGATCAACTTCCACGGGCTTACCGTGTGCTGCCGGCTGCCGTTCGTCAGCGACGCCGATGGCGGCCGGGGCTGGTATGCCAAGGTCGATATCGTCGACACCTGCCCAATTCGGTTTGTCCTGCCAGCGCGCAAGGAAATTTTGCAGGGGGCCGCGCTCGAGGCGCTGCGCGAAGCCTGTGAGGCGGCGATCTTCCGCACCATCGCCCGCAAAGGCCACCATCGGCTTTCCTTTGCCCATTGGCAGCGCGCCAGGGCACTCGGCATATCCCTGCCGGAAGCAGCCCCCTGGCTCCATGAATGGACGCCGCGCACGGCGGAAACCGATGGCGTTCCGATCGGCGAACGGGTGGCGGGCGAGCCGATGATCCTGATGCCGGCGGACCAGACCCACATCGAGCAAGCCGTGAACCGCGCGGTTGCTTCAGGACGGCCGCTCGGCGCGGCGCTGGTACGTCCGATCGACGATTTCGCGGGATATGTCTGGTATAATGCCATCCCGCGGGTGCTCGGCTGTTCCTTCCGTATCGAGCGGGGTGAAGGCGACATCTGCGACTACGGTGCGGACATGGAACCGCCATCCGATTTTCGCTCCGGGCGGGTCGAGGCAATCTCCCTCGAAATCGCCGTGCAGGGGCAGGACGTTCCCACCGAAAACGTCGATGTGATCGTGCTTCCCGCCGATGTCCTGATCATGCCACCCGATCGCTGGACCGATCTTGAGGAGGTCATCATCCTGCTCGGAGCCGACAGCGCGATCACGCCCTGCGAACTTGCCTCGCTGATCGAAGCTGCCTGTTTCTATCCCGATGAGGATTGCGATGCCGACAGCTATCATACCCAGCAGGCGGCGTTCGAGATGCAGGCGCGCTTCGTCGCGAACATGTTGCTGCTCGGTGAGGATGCCGCGGTCCTCGAACGCGTCCGCGAGGCGATGCGCGAGCATGTCGCCTGGCTGATCCCCAAGGACCGGGCGATCAGGATGCAGGCTGTCAACCATCGGGTCGAGGCCAGCTTCGCGGACAATGACGACATGTCCGTGCTCAGCGCCGTCGAATAGCCCCTTCCCATACCAGCCTGCCAGGCGTGCTGTCGCGCGCCGCGGCGGGCCATGTCCATGAGGAACCGCCCCATGACCCAAGCTCCGCCATTCAGGAAGATTTTCGACGGCGTCGCGACGCGCGAGCAGATGTTCGAGCTGTTCAACCGCGTCCCAGACTGCCCCTGTGAGGATCGTATTTCGGGAAAGGCCTTTGAGAATAGCTGGTTTGAAATCGAGAGCACCTCCTACGAATACATGCTCGAGATGCTGCCGCCATTGTTCATGCGCGCCGGGATGTTCGCGATGTCCGAACTCAAGGCCGGTTTCGTCGGCTCTGTCTTTTTCGAGATCGTGATCGGACGCACCCGCTGGTTCACCGGCTATTGCAACCTTGGTCACCGCCATAGCCCTGACGCGATGCGCGCGGCGATTGTCGAGCATGAGACAACGGGCACCGCCGGCCTGTCGCGCGACGCAAAGCTCGACCTGATATGGGCGCGCACGCCTGCCGACTATCGCGGTCTTGCCGGGGAGGCCGCTCCCGATTCCTGGCCTCCCGAACACCGCGGCAAGCGTGTCATCCTTGTCCATCAACCCGGCGTCGGCACGGTCCAGAAGCTTCTCGAAGATCTTACGGACGACGAGATCAGCGCCCGGCTGCCCATAGATCCGATGATCTAGCCGGTCGGCAACCATGCGGACCAACATCCCCAAAGGAATTTGCCATGACAATGCAACGCAAGGTGCTGGTCGTGATGCGATCCAGCCATCTCCACACCGAGCTGGTCGAGGTGACCGCGAAGGTGAACGTGATCGGCGACGCCATGAACCCCAAGGTCGAAGCAGACCTAGCGGTGATCGAAGGTCTCGCGCGCAAGGCTATGCGACAGCAAGAGCCGCTGTCCGGCCAGGAGCAACCCGGCTTCGGCCCTTTCGGCGACCCAGAGGCCGCCTTCGATCTCGATTTCGTCCTGTGCGCTCTGATCGACGCCGCGATGAACCGGGGCCGGATCGTGCCGGTCAAGCAGGTCGCGACGGAGACCGTCGAGCGGTGGGGCAGGGGATCGGAGACGAACGATGCCTAGATATTCCGTCGACGTGAAAGCGTTCATCTCCGTCATCGTCGATGCGGATGACGCCACCGAGGCGCGGGAACGGGCCGATCATTTTGTGGAATGGCTGTCCCCGACAATCGAGCAAATCGACGACTAAAGCGCCAACCATGATCCGATCGATACCGATACCGGCCCGTTCGATATCGATGGCGAAAGCTGCGTCGAGGCGATCGGCGACTGAGCCGGCTTCGTGCTCTCGACCTCCATTCTGTCCTTTTCATCGAGGAGCCCGAAAATGGCCAATCACTATCTGCAAACGGCGTTCGCCATTCCGGTGACGCCGGCGGAAGCGTTGCTGCTCAAGGAATGCTTCGCCGTGTCGGCGCAGCTGTCCAGCGACTTCGCAGAACTCTCGTCTGACAGCCTGCAAGCGGTGAAGACCTGTTACGCGTCGCTCAGCGAAGCCTTCAGGAACACCTTCCCGAAAAAGCCGGAAGAGGAAGATCCATTCGCGGACTTTCTCGATCTCTGGTCCGACCCGGGCTTCCCCGAGTTCGACGCCGACCTCATTATTCAAGGTGAACCGGAGGCCAGGACACAGTTCGCGTTCATCAGCGGCCATGAGGTCGACGTTCCGGCTCTCGCATCACTGATCCAGAAGGTCTGCAAATCCGCGCTGCCCTTCGGTTTTCAATGGGCGGAGGTGGCTGACAAGGACATCGCCGGCGCTTTCGGCGGCGGCTATTATGTCGTCACCGATACGGAAATATTCGGCGGCTCGACCCGGTGGCTCATGGCGGAGACGCTGCAAACCGCGCGGGCGGGCGCGACATGAAGCCGCTGCTCACGCGGCCGTGCAACGAATGCCCCTGGCGCCGCGATCATCCCGCCGGTTGGCTGGGCGGCTACCGGCCGGAGGATTTCACGCAGCAGATCCAGTTCGACGGGCCGCCGCTGCCTTGCCACAAGACCATTCCGGGCGACGGCAGCGATGCCCGCGCCATGTGCGCCGGCGCGCTCATCTTCATGCGCAACAGCTGCAAAGGCGCGCACCATCCCGATTATGGCGACGCGCTCGATACGGTCGAGCCGGATACCGAGACGGTATTCGCGTGGTCGCAGGAATTTCTAGAGCATCATAACAACCCGGCACAATGGATCGAGAGCGTCCGGGCCAGGATGATGCAGCGGCCCTGAGACCGCCAATAGCCTTCCATCCCCGATACAAGACCGGGCGCCTCGTGCGCCGCGTCCGGTCGAATCCGCCAGGGAGACATCCGATGAACGACGATCATTTCGACGGGCTGGTCAATGACGCGACCCATGCGGTCACCAACCTCATTCCCGACACCGTGCTGGACGGTCTTCGCGATAGGGAAAGGTCGGACCTGCTTTTCCAGATCAATGACGCGCTGACACCGATCCTGCGCGATGTGATCGACAGGACCGACACCGACAATCCGACCCGCGCCAGCACGGTTGCTGCCCTGATCTCCGAGTTGCTGGAGACCCATGCCCAAAAGTGCGACGAGGGCGGCGATTGCGAGGATGACCGTCCGCCGCACGTGATTTCGGAAATCCACGGCACCAGTGCCAATATCGACAGCATCGCGAGCTGCGACATGGAGACGGGGACGCAGATCTACCTCGTGCTGGACGATCGCACCTCGTTCCGCATCACCGTGGAAGCGATTGCCGCATGATCGAGATGCACATGGCGCTTCGCGCGCTCAGGCAGATCGCACTCGCTTCCACCCAGAGCGAACTCGATGTCGCCAGGATGGATGCCGCCGATATCCTCGACGAGGCCGGTTGGGAGAAGTCGGCGCGCACCGTCATCGACAGTATTGGCCTTCCGGTCGCCTCCGACGATGCGGAAGGCACACAGCAACAAGGCTGATCCCGCTGCCTATGCCCGCCTGCCGGGCACAAAGTTTCCTCACCGCAACATCATGGAGGATATCATGGCCCAACTGTCTCCCCTTCGTGGGGTCTTAGCAAGCGCGGAGCACGCATATGCCTGCGCGATTCAGCGCCGCAGCGCCACCGGCCGCAATCAGTATGTCATCCGCACCGGCAGTTCGATCCAGCCGTTCCGTGTGACGGAGACGCGTCCGGCGAAGGACGAGAATCTCGTCCTGCACGTCGCCTGACGGAATTCCCATCATCGAGGAGGCGCCAATGAACACTGCCGATCGATACCCGATTGCGCCTGGCATGTGGATCAGGACCGAGGAGAACGAGAAGCTCCTGTTCCTGCGATATTCCTCGACCGGCCACTGGGGCTTCTTTTCCGAGGACGGCCATCACACCGCGCGGGAATACAAGCTGCCGCTCGCGGGCCTCAAACCCTGGTACAAGGAACGCCGCCCATGAAAACGCACGCGCTGGCGAGCGGCCTTCGGGTCACTCTCAACAAGACCGAACTGCAGGCCTTGCTAGCGCTCGCGCGATATGGCGCCGAACAGATCGCGGCCGCACACCACTCCTATATCCTGCCCAGGCGGGGGGAAGCCGTGGCGGCGGACGTCATCCAGGGCCTCGAACAGGGGCTGTCGTCGGTCCGTTGGAAACAGGCAGAGGCCAAGGCACGACGCGATGCACCCAAGCGCGAAGCCGCGCGGCGCGCAGCACGCGAGCATTATGCCGTGATTGATGGATATAACGTGTGGGGCATGTTGGGAGACTGGACCGATCTCGCGGACGATCCCGACCGGCGCCAGTGGGCGGACCTGTTTAATCCTCTCACCGAAGCCCGTGAGCAGGCAGAAGTTCGCCGTAATGTCTGGCGGATATATATCAGCAAAGGCAGCGCGGCGGCGGACGATCTCATCGTCTATCCGGGCGATTGCACGCAGACCGCCGATCGGGGGGAAATCGGCGAACTCGCCCGACGTATCATCGCGCAACATCGGGAATGACGGCATCGGCCGTTCCGAAATGGCTCGCATGGAGAAAGGGGGAAGGGTGGCGGTGAACTTCCCTGGGAGCTTGCCATGACCGCCAGCGATTTTGCTACATACCATCGACCGGCTACGCCGCCTGTATTCATTTCCGGATCGCTTTCCATCCGGCAGCTTCCAGCCTGCGTGATGAAGCGGCTTGGCGTGATCATCGACCAGGAACTGCCTGTCGTGATCGGTGATGCCCCCGGCGCGGATGCTGCTATCCAGCACTTTCTTGCCGAGTGCGGCGTGCGTCACGTCACGATCTTCTGCGGTGGTTCCGTTCCCCGTCACAATATCGGCATATGGCCGGTCCGGCAGATCCGGGCCGATGCTCCTGCGGGCACACGCGCGTTCCATAGTGCGAAAGATCGGGAAATGGCCTGCCTCGCCGGCGCCGGGTTCGTCATATGGGACGGAGCAAGCCATGGCAGCCGCGCCAACATTCGGCGCCTGTGCGAGCGCGGGCGGTATGTCGTCGTCTATCTTCGCCCTGAAGACCGGTTCGTCACCCTCGCCAGCGATGCGGAACGGACGGCGTTCCTGGCGTCCGGCCGTCTCGGTTGACATTGCCGCGGCATAAGGGGCGCGGGGCTTCGCCATAAACCGCCTCACTCTTGAACTACCCTGACAGGAATAACGCCAATGACCGAAACCATCCGATTGTCCGCCGGAGATATCCGGCGACTACGAGAGATCGCCGAACGCATTGCTCGCCGTGACAGTTCGGCTGCCCGCTTTGCGATCGAGATTGCCGAGCGCGTCAGCCTCGTGACGGGCGATGCCGCCCTCAACATCCTCGCAATCAGCCAGGACCCGGATTGGGCGGACACCGATCTCAATCAGACATTCCCCTGGTCGCGCATCCGCGAGCGCCATATGCTTGTAAACGCCCGGGCGCTCTTCGACCTCTATATCTATGAACGGCCCGGCATCGGCGAGACCGGCGATCTTGTCTGCTGTGTCCAGGCCGAACTGGATGGACAGGGCCTCGTTGCCGTCCACGCCGACAGCGCCAGGGATGTCTGGCGCCGGTCGGATCTGTAGACTGTCCTCGGGCCCATTCGATACGATGAGTGCGATCGCGCACAGCAACCATGTCTTCGGGAACCCCGCCATGCGCCTATTCGGACTCTATGCCGGAAGCCGCGATGGCAGTTCGGTCTGGCTTGGGGCGGGGGCCTGCGACGCCGACGCCCGCGCGTTGGTGATCCGCTTGCAATGATGCGCCAATCCATCGGCCCAAGTGACTGATCGGCGATGATGAGATGCCGTCTCGCGGTCAGGAGTGGAGGGAGGGGGCGATAGTGATCCAAAATGGAGAACATCGCCATGTCCACCAGCGAAGAATCCTCGAAGGCTGTCGGAATCGTCGTGACCATCCGTGTGATCACGACCACTTCTGATATCGACATCGCAACACCGGAGCAGCTTGCACCCGTGCTCCATGCGGCAATTCAGCGCCTTGGGCAGCTCGGGCGGACGGGATCACTCGCGCTCGCCGCACTGGTCGATAGCGAAGACGACGATTACAATCATGGTTCCTTCTGGATCGACAGCATCGCCGAAGGCGTCAGCCACAGCTATTTCGAACGTCGAAAGGGACGTGCGATGTGGAAATTGCGATACTTCGCGAACGCAACCCGCCTGCTGTTCAAGGGCAATATCCGGTGGGTCATCTACCGCAAAGCTTTGCGCGAATGGCCTGTTGCCGTGGCCGGTAAGGACGGCGCCTATCAACTGGATCCCGATTTTTCGGCCCGCTGGTAGCGCCTGCATCCACGGCGCGCGCGCAAGCGCTGGCGCACAGACCGCTTGAAAGACAGGCTTCTCCTTCTTAGATAGTGAATCGAACGATTCGACCAATTCGGTCGAATGGAGGCAGCCATGCAGACCATCACCGCCAATGAAGCCAAGACCCGCTTCGGCGAACTGATCGACCGTGTACAGCGCGAGCCGGTGCGCGTGACCCGCCGCAATCGGGTTGTGGGTGTGATGGTTTCCCCGGAAGACTATGCAGCCATGCGGGCGTTCTACGCGGACAGGCTCGCCAGCACGCTACGCGAAACCGCCAACGAGGCCGCGCAGAAGGGCCTTACCGATAGCGAACTGGAGCGTCTGCTGTCCGATGAAGGGTGACAGGTTCGTTCTCGATACGAATGTCCTCATCAGCGCCGCGCTTTCAGCGGATTCGACCCCCGCAAGGGTGACGCTCTGGGTGATCGCCCATGCCCGGCTGATCTTCGCCGAGGCCACTTTCGAAGAATTCCGTTCCCGTCTTTGGCGTCCGAAATTCGACAGATATCTGACCATCGAGCGTCGAAATCAGATTCTACACGATTTCAGCGCAATCGCCGACTGGGTGGAGCTGAATGACGATGCTCTTCCGGTCAGCAGCCGAGATCCCGATGATGATATGTTCATCCGCGCCGCCATGGCCGGCTCGGCTCGCTGGCTGGTGAGTGGCCACAAGGATTTGCTGGACGTTCAGGGATTGCCGGCGATTACGATCCTGACGCCGGCGGACATGCTGAAGCGGATTTCCGCATAGCTCTGCCGACAAGGCGCTGGCGGCGGTCAGGCTCCTTCGAGCAGCCGCTCTCGTGCGAGATCAAGCGCGTGCGACAATCGCATCGCCACCACCTGATCCTTGGGGCCGGTCAGGCATTCGAGGGCCGCCTCCATCAGCTCGATGGCTTTTTTCAAACCTGGCTTTTCGTTTGTCATGTCTGCTTCTCCGTCCCGTCGCGCTCAGTCGGCGGGCACCCTCCCCGAAGGAGGATGCCGGCCCCTGAGCCGGACGGTAGAAAGACGCGAACAATAGAACGCGCGCCTGATCTTTAGCCGGAGCCTGGACATAATCAGGCAATCCGGCCGCAAGGCATGCGCCGACTCTATTGTTCGGAGTTTCTACTCTCCGGCCCACCACCGGCGGACACGCTCCTCTAAACCAATCGGGCAGCAACTGCCAATCGGTTCCGGGCGAAATTACCGGATGCCGCAGGTGGGGGCAGGATATTCAGCGTGTCGATAGACGCGCCGCTTCGACCGGCCGATACATATCCGCGCGATCACGCATCAGCTCCGTAAGCCAGACGAGATGGCTCGCCGCGTCCGCCAGCGGCAACGTGGCCACCGCATCGAACAAGCAGCGCTGATAAGGTGAACCGCGATCAAGAATATCGGCAAGGCGCTCGCGAGCGGGGCTATGGAGATCGCTGATCCCGGCATTGGCTTCGCGGGCCGCCTCCAGAAAGGCTTCGGCCAGCTCCTGCGTCTCGTAATATCCGGAATCCAGACCTTCCCCGAGGGCGAGGGCGGCGATCTCGCTGCGCACATCCGCGATGTCGGGATCGTTGACCGCATCGATCAGGGGCAGGCTGAAATCGAACCCGGTGAGATAGTCCGCAATCATGGGAAATCCTTTCTTCCAGGATTGGAACATAGGTCGAACATGTTTACAATCGGAATGATGCCCCGCAATAGGATCGTCGTGATCATATGCTTTTCCTCTTCCGCATGGGCCGCCTCGACCGGCGGATATCCCGCGCCGTGACCGCGGCGGCCGTTCCCCTGCGCCTTCAGGGACGTCTGCGCCGATCCGAGCGCGGTTTCCTCCTCGAGATGGAGGATGGCCACGTCTGGCGCCTCGAGGGCGCGCAGGATTTCCCGCCGCTGGTGGACGCGACCGTCATCGTCGAGGGACGCAAGGCGAGCCCCAGCCTCCTCGACGTTCTCTGGCTCGGGCCGGCGTAGCATCCCCAGAGGCACGCTCTGTTTCCTTCCTCAAGCGTCGCGCTCGCGGCACCGTTGCCGCGGACCTCGGCGAGGACGCCTCGGCCCGCAATCAGCGTCGCACGCGGTCTGTCATCCCACCCTGCGCCGCCTCGCAGGGTCTCGGCGTGCCAGGGCTGGTCCGGGCAAGCAAGGGCTGCCTCCGCCCAAGCTGCGGTAGAAGAAAATGGGCCTGCCGACGGGATTGCCTGATCCAAAGGTGTCGGCAGGCCCATTTTCTTCAACCTCCACTAGGGCGCAGCGCGACGTCCCTTGCTCACCCGGACCAGCCCTGACCCTTGAGCCCCGGCGAAGGCGGCTCCGGATGGGATGACAGACAGGCCCCGTCGCGTCCAACGCTGATCAGGAAGGAATGGCTTCGCCATGCTTTTCTTTGTTCGGGACGCTGCCGCGTCCGTTTTTCTTGGCTCAGGCTCACCAAATAGGATGAAAATCTGTCAAGAAAACAATGGCATATACTCGAAAAGGGGGAGGGGGTATAAGTATAGGTGCGGATGGGGATTGGCCCCGGAAGCATTTTTCAGGAGTATAGGTCATGAATATCGGTGAGTTCAATTTGAAGAAGGGCCGCCTGATTGGTTCGATTGCTACCCGTGCAATCGACCTGCCCAAGCTGGCCTTGCGTCCCGTCGAGAGCGACAACGAACTGGCCCCGGCTTATGAGATCGTCGCGCCCAATGTCGGGGGCCGCGTGGTGCAGATCGGCGCGCTTTGGGAAGCCACGGCCAAGCGGACCGGCGAAGTGTTCCTGCAAGGGAATATCGACGATCCGTCCATGTCCGAACCGCTCCCCATCGCGCTTTTCGGCACGGTCGAGGAAGGCTATCGCGTGGCATGGCGCAGGCAGGACCAGCGCGACGATTTCGGCCCTGCCGTCCGCTCCCCGCGCGACAATGCACCGTCCGGTTCCGGGCGCGGCGATGACTACGGGTTCGGGGACAGCACCGCCGATGCAAACGGCGGATTGTCGAGCCAAGGCGCCGCCGCCGATCTGGACGATGAAGTCGCGTTCTAGGCGCTGAACCAAGACGGGCCGGGGGAGTGGTGGAACACTTTCCCGGACCCTGACCGATCATCGAGCATCAGGAGCCATACCATGAGCAAGCAATCAGCTAAGGTAGCCGTTAGCACATTCGCCGACCTGCCGGAACTCTACGCCGAAGCCATCGCGACGAACCCGTTGGAAGCATCCTTTGGCGATCCGTTGCCGCTGTCGATCATCGAACCGGGCGACGAGCCGGGGGAATATGAGATGCCCGAACCCTTCGCGGCGCAGAAGGTTTGCGGCGAACTCATGACTTCGCTGCATGGCCTGCTGCACGACACGCGGCTTGACCCGCTCGCCCCGCAAATCGCTTGGGGTATCGTCAACAGCTTCCATTTCGTTGCGGGAACGCTGGAGCGTCAGGAGGATCGGCTTGCCGACAAGATCCGCGACATGACCCGGCGCATGGAACCGGGGGAGGTGTTCAACAAAGACCTTGAGGATACCCAGTTGCTTTGCCAGTCGCTCACCGAACAGCGCGCCGCTATCGAGGCGATGCGGGATTATGCCGCCGCGCTGTATCGCGCTTGCTGGCGCAAGGCATGGGCACCGACCAAGGGCAGCAAGGCTTCATCCGTCACCACCGCAAGCTATGTGAACGCGTTGGATTTCTTGCAGGAGCGCGCCCTTGCCAAGCGCGAGAAGCACCAGCCGCAAGGCCCTGTCGTCATCCTGTCCGGCCCCGCCATGTGGGAGGAATGGGAGCCGCTTTGGGCCAAGCTGGACGAGATCAAGGCGCGCGTGCCGCATATGACGCTTGTCACCACCGGGCAGCGCAAGGGCGTTGACGCCATCGCGGCGGCATGGGCGGCAAGGCAGGGCGTGCCCGTCGTCGCGTTCGGCCTCTACGGGGGAGGGAAGAAGCCCGCCTTCACCCGCAACAAGAAGCTGGCCGAGCTTGGCGCGGTGGAAGCCGTCCTTTGCGAGGGATCGGGCATTCAGGCCAATCTCTACCAGACCTTGCGCAAACAGGGCGTTCCCATTCACGCCTTCCGCAAGCCCAAGGATGCCCCTGCATCCCGCAAGCCGCAGGACGGCGAAGGCGATACATTCAGGCGCGCACGGCGCAGCGCCTGACAGCAGACAGCGCGGCGCTTCCCCCAAAGCGCCGCGCCGCTGACAGGACAACAGACCGGCCAAGGCTGGCGCGCATCCTTGCGCGCTGGCCTTTTGTCGTGCCGCCGGCCGCCGCCGCGCCTGACGGCGCGGCGGCGGGGAAGAAAAGGGAAGGGCCGACAGCTTCATGCCCCCGCCAAGGGCGTGGACGTGGCACCATCATTCCCCCTTGCGGGCGCCGGCGCGGCTGGCGCTTTCCCCGAACGGGAGACCTCGGGCGCGACCGACGCCCCCTTGAGCGCCGCCAGCGCACCCGCGCCGCCCAGCCGCAGCACATGGCCCAGCACGTCCCGGAACTCGCGTTCCGTCAGTTGCTCGATCGGCAGCGCTGTCACGATTGCCGCATAGCGATCGCGCAGCTTCTGGCGCGTGGCGGCAATCTCGCCCGCAATGCGTTTCTCGCGCGCTTCCAGATCAGCGAGCTTATCGCGTTCAGACATTTTCGGCATGACCAGTTTCCTTGTTCAGGCTGGCCCGCTCGTCACGCGATCCTTGTCGCACAGGCGCATCCGCGCCACAAGCGACCCCGCCGCATAGCGCGGCCTATCTCCCCTGATCGACCACCACCGCCATGGGTGCGCCCGGCAGCGGTAGGGATGACGCAGCGACGCTGTCGCTGCGGGCAAGCGACGCACGCGCTGCGCGGTTTGTAATGCACCGTACGCACGGGTGCTGTGGCCTGAAACTGCCCTATAATCAATGGTTTCCGTTGGCAGACGCGTCAGCCAGATTTCACGTTATTTGGCTGACGCGTCTGCCGCCTCAGTACTATTGCCCGAAAAAGCCCCGCAATTCCGTCGTTTCCGGCTGGCAGACACGTCCGCCACGCTGATTTTATTGTGATCGTCGCTTGTCTGCGCTATAGTTGCTGTGCGTCGTGACCTCCTTGTCGAAGCTCCAGTCGGAGCATCACCTTGGCAAGGGTCACAATCCGGATCGACGATGCCCTTTACGAGCGGCTGCAGCGCCGTGCCCGTAAAGTCGGCGTCAGCGTCGCCGAACTCCTCCGCCCCGCGATCGACCAGACCGCCGATCCCCGCGGCGGCTACGTCTACACGACGCAGGACGAAATCCTCTCCTGCGTCCTGCAGACGCTCTCTATCCTCGCGGCATCGGTGCGACGCCGGTCGCCCGAGACGCTCGAACAGGGCATGGCCGACGCCAGGGCGCTGCTCCTCGAAAAGGGGCTGCTCTCACCGGACGAACAGCCATGACCCGGCGCGCGGATCCCCACCTCACGGACACATGCCCGGCCTCGCGTTCCCCCTCGGCGGGCTTCCCGTCCGGCCGCGCGATTGCCTGCGATTATTCCCTGCCGGTCAGGGCCATCCCAAATCGGGGGGCATGCCGTAGCGCACCGCCAGCCGTTCGGGGGAGGGGCCGGCCATGAGCATCTTCCGCAACGACACGTTGGGGAGCTGGACGCGGGGCGGGCAGGCGATCGTCCACAATGTCCGCATGACCACCCAGGTCTTTTTCCAGACCGTGCTGGCCGGGCTGATCCTCTGGTTGATGGGGACCGGCTGGTATGCGTTCGAAAAGTCGACCGACTATCAGCGCTTCGTCCTCGCCAAGCTGGTGGAGGCGACCATCAAGGCGGATGCGGCGCCGGGGACCAATGACCCGGTGCTGTTCCGCACCCCCGACGGGCGCCAATACTGGACCTCGGCCGACACCCTCGCCGACTCCGGTGTCGCGAAGCAGGCGCTCCACAAGCTCGAAAAGGACCTCATCCACGGGGCGGCCATTGCCGGTGTGGTCGCCCTCTTCGGACTGGTCAGTGCCTGGTTCTATTTTACCCGAACCGGGAAGGGGCTCGGCTCCAACGAATATCTGCGCGGCGCCCGCTTCGGGACGGCCTCGGAAGTGCGGCGCGCGCTCCGAGGGCAGAAGAAGGGGGCGCTCACAATCGGCGGCGTCGCCGTGCCGGAAGCCTTCGAGCCCGAACATATCCTGCTGGTCGGCGCGCCCGGCACGGGCAAGACCAACCTCATCACCACCATGCTCGAAGGCATCCGCAAGCAGGGTAAGCGGGCGATCGTCTATGACACGGCCGGGAGCTTCGTCGAGAAATTCTATCGCCCCGGCAGGGACATCCTGCTCAACCCGCTCGACAAGCGCACCGACATCTGGAGTCCCTGGGTCGATGTTCCGCGGGAGTATCATTACGACCAGATCGCGGAATCCACGATCCCCGACAAACATGGCGATCCGTTCTGGAGCAAGGCCGCGCGCGGCACGCTGGTCGCGGTCCTGCGCAAGCTCGCGCGGCAGAAGCACACGCTCATCTCGGTCCTGCTTGATCGGGTGCTGCGTTCCCCGCTCGCCGATCTTGCCGCCTATGTGAAGGGCACCGATGCCGCCGCTTTCATCTCCGCCGAGGGGGAGCGCACCTCGGCCGGCGTCCAGGCCGAGCTTGCCTCGGTCATGCGCAGCTTCGCCTATCTCGACGATACCGAGGACGGCTTCTCGATCCGGCGTTGGGTCGAGGACGAGAAGGACGACAGCTGGCTGTTCGTCACCGTCAAGGCCGACCAGCTTCCTTCGCTGCGCCCCCTGATCACGGTCTGGCTCGACATCGCGATCAGCGCGATCATGAGCCTCACGCCCGACCGCGACCGGCGGCTCTATTGCGTCATTGACGAATTGCCGACGCTCCAGAAGCTCCCCAGCCTATCCGACTTCCTCGCCCGTGCGCGCAAATATGGCGGCTGCGGCATATTGGGGTTCCAGTCCTATCCCCAGCTGACCGCGACCTACGGCAAGGAGGATGCGGCGGCCATCACCGGCTACTGCTCGACCTGGGTCGCGCTCCGGGCGAACGATAGCGACACCTCGGAACTTATCTCCAAAAACCTTGGCCGGGTCGAGCAGGTCGAAGCCAACGAGGGGATGAGCTACGGCGTCAATGACATGCGCGACGGGGTGAACCTCAGTCGCATGCAGGTGACCCGCCCGCTGGTTCTGGACACCGAGGTCACCCATCTGCCGAACCTTTCGGGTTTCCTCCGTTTCGGGCGCAATCTCCCCGTCGTCCGTTTCACCGATCGCTTCAATCCGCTGCCTTCGATCGCGGCCGCGTTCGTTGAACGCACCGAGCCCCCCAAAAGGCTGCCGCTCGGCAAGGCCATCATCTCCCAGGCGTGGGCAGAGCGCCGCGCGCGCCAGGCGCGGGAGGAGGCCGCGAGGCGAGGGCAGGGTCCGGGACATCCGGACACGCCGCCGTCTCCCGGAACGGGGCAAGGCGATCTTTTTACCGGCGAGGCCAATCCCCCGCCGGCGCGGGAGCCGACCCAGGAGCCGCCCAGCCTGCCGGATCCCCAGGACGCCGTGCCGCAGGATGAGGTGTTCGGACCCACCGACCACAGCGATTCCGGCATGACGGACGAGGGAGCGCCGATCGACGATCATCCCGACGAGGAGAACAGGGTTGCCACCCCCATCCCCTTGTTGGGGGCGACGCGCGGCACGATCCGTGTGCGGCTCGACAGCCATGGCCGTTCCGAAGGCCCGCGTGAGAAGGCGAAGCCGGCATGATCCATCCTCGCCGCCTCAAGGGGACACCCGCCAATATCGGCCGCTACTATACAATCGGCGACTATTATACCAAGGGCGGCAACGAACCCTCCGAATGGGGCGGCAAGCTCGCCGCCAGCCTCGGCCTGTCCGGGCCTGTCGACCCCAAGCAGTTCGAGGAACTGCTCGCCGGCAAGGTCGGCGACCAGCAGCTCGGTCGCCGGCGCAAGGAAGGCATCCAGCATCATCCCGGCTGGGATTTCACGATCAGCGCGCCCAAGTCGATCTCGATCCTGGCGCTGGTCACGGGCGACGAGCGCATCCTTGCCGCGCACGAGCGGGCGGTCGGGGTTGCGCTTGCCTATGCCGAGGAACATGCCGAGCTGCGCCGCCGGGTGGACGGCGAGATCGTCCACGAGACGACGGGCCGGCTGCTGTTCGCGCGTTTCACCGAATATGCCAGCCGCGAGCACGACCCGCAGCTCCATACCCATGTCGTCATTCTCAACATGACCAACCATCTCAATGGCGACCGCATGTCGAGTCTCGAGACGCGCTCGATGTATGCCGAGCAGCTCGTCATGGGTCAGATCTATCGCAACGAGATTGCCCGCGACGTGCGCGCGCTGGGGCATGAGATCGTGTTCGATCCGCGTAAGGGGCTGTTCGAGGTCGAAGGCATGCCCGGCCAGCTTATCCGTGACTATTCGCAGCGCGCCGAGCAGATCAACGAGCATGCCGCGGAGCACGGGCTTGAGGGACAGGCCCAGCGCCGGATCTCCTTCTTCGCGACCCGAAAGGCCAAGGAGACGATCGGCCTCGATGACCTGCGCGAGCAATGGCGCGTGCGTGCTGAACCCTATCGTGAAGATCTCGACAGGCTCCAGGCCGCGGCGCAGGAGCGGGGTGAACGAACCATCGAGACCGATCCGCGCGTTGCCCGCCGCGCCGCTCTGTTCGGCATCCGCCAGAATGAAACGCGCGAGGCGGTCAACAATATAGGCCGTCTCTATCGCACCGCGCTCGCATCGCATGTCGGTGAGGTCCGCCTGGGCGACGTGCGGCCGCTCTACGATGCGCAGGAGAACAAGGGCAAGCTGCTGGTCACGGTGCGCCAGACCGGCGACCAGCCGCTTCCGCGCGGCCGGACATCGCGCCGGACCGCCAAACTCGAACTCGCACTGTCCGAGCATCTGTCTCTGGCCATGGGCGATGCGAAGCCGGTTGCCACCCGTGAACGGCTGGAAGAGGCTGCGACGGCCGCCAGGCTGAAGCCCGAACAGGCGGCCGCGCTGATCGCCATCGGCAGCGGCACAAACCGGGCGGTCGGCGTGCATGGTGTCGGCGGCGCAGGCAAATCCACCCTGGTCGCCGCGTTGGTCGATGCGACCCGCGACGACTATACCACCGTGGCGCTCGCACCGACCTCTTCGGCGGCGGCGGAACTCGGGCACAAGGCGGGCATCGAATCCCGCACGCTCGCCTCGCTGCTCGCGAGCGGCGGTTATGGCATTACCGACAGGCATATTCTCGCGCTCGACGAGGCGGGCCAGCTCGGCAACCGCCAGGCGCTGCGCGTGCTGGAGATCAGCCGCGCGACCGGCGCGCGTCTCATATTCCTCGGCGACAATAAGCAGACGGGCGCGATCGAGCAGGGCAAGGCCTATTGGCTGCTCCAGCAACTCGGGCTGCCGACTAGCCAGCTCAAGGAGTCGCGGCGCCACCTGACCGACGCGACGCAGGAGGCCGCGGACATGGCGCGCAAGGGCGACTATGCCGCGTCGCTCGCCGCGCTGGATCGCGTGACCACCGGCGACACCGCGGAGAACCTCGCCAAGGCGATGGTCGCCGATTGGACCCGGCTCAAACCGGAGACACGCGACGAAACCAATATCCTGGTCCTCGACAACGCGACCCGTCTGATCGTCAACAGCCATATCCGCGAAGTCCTGAAACGCGAGGGCACCGTCGCGGCCGAAGACCATCGGCTCGAAGTGCTGACCCCGTCCGGCCTGACCGACCAGGAAAAGCAGATGGCGCGCTTCTACAGCGCGGGCCAGGTGCTCAAGTTCACGCGCGACAATCCCGGGCTGGGGATCGCGCGCGACGCCGACTATCGCGTCGTCGGGGTCGGCCGGAACAATCATGGCCGCCAGGTCGTGCGCCTGGTTGACGAGCATGGCCGCCAGATCGAATGGCGTCCGGGCCTCGGCAAGGCGGCGCATGTCAATGTGTTCCTGCCTGAGAAGCGCGACCTTGCCCAGGGCGACCGCATCCAGTGGCGGCTGGTTAACAAGGAACTCGAGGTCAAGAATGCCGAACGCGGCACCGTTCTGGCGCTCGAGGGCAATATCGCGACGATCAGATGGGACCGCGGCGAGCGCGTCCAGCAGGTCGATCTCTCGGCCCACCGGACCTGGGATCATGGGTATTCGGAAACCGTCTATTCGTCGCAGTCCAAGACCTATGACCGCGTCTATGCGCTAGCGCCTGTGGAATCCGGCCTCGTCAACGGTCAGAACTATTACACCGCCATCACTCGCGCCGCCTATGGCGTGAAGCTCTGGACCGAGAGCCAGCAACGTCTCGCGGAAAAGCTCGCCTCGCGATCGGGCGAGAAGACCTCGTCGCTCGAAGGGCTCGGCCGGATCAGGGCCGACAGCCACAAGATGCGGGGACTTCGCCACAAGGACCGGCACGACCGCTCCCGCGAGGAGAATGCCCGCGAGCGCGACGCCCGCAAGGCCGAGCGGGAGCAGCGCGAGCGGAAACGGCAGGGCCGCTCCGAACCCCGCCCGAACAGTCTTGCCGAGATACTCGCCGGCCGCGCGCAGGAGGCTGCTTCGCTGGTCGACCGCTTCCTGCGCGGCACGATCGAACGAGACCGTCAGCACGCACCGGCGGAGCCCGATCGCGGCGGCGCTCGCGAACCTGCCCAACAGTCAGAGGCTAGGCCAGATCCCCAACCGCAGCATGATCATGGCGGTCATGGTGGTGGACATGACCGATAGGAGAGAATGATGGAACAGCTGCTAATCGCGATATTCGGTGCCGCTCTGCTTACCCTGATATACCGCAGCTATCGCATACCGATCACCCATCGCTGGCGACGGCGACAGGCGCGCACGATGTGCGAGCAGTTATGCGGACGCGATCGCGACCAGCCCGCCGCGCTGCATTATGCACGGCTTCGCGCGATGGACCCGCTGGCGTTCGAGGAATTGCTGCTGGAGGCCTTCGAGCGGCGCGGGCACCGCGTGATCCGCAATCGTCGCTATACCGGGGACGGCGGGGTCGATGGCGAAGTCATCATCGATGGCCAGCGCTGGCTGATCCAGGCGAAGCGCTATCGCGACGCCATCAAGCCCGAGCATGTGCGTGAGTTCGCTATGCTCTGCGCCACCCGGAAACGGCGCGGCATGTTTGTCCACACCGGCCGCACCGGCGGGATGAGCCGCACAGTCTGTTCCGGCGCGGACGGCATCGAGATCGTGTCGGGACAGCGATTGCTGGCGCTTCTAACTGGCGGGCCCTTCGAACCCGGCCGCTTCTCGCCGCGGGATCGCGTCGGACGCACACCGTCCAGCTATCGTGATCGGACGCCGCTATGAGCGGTCGTCGACGAGGCCCGAACCGCCAGTCGATGTTCGGCACGGTGCTCGCGGCGATTGCGTTCCTGCCCGCCGCGCTGACGCCCGCGCCTGCGCTGGCGAAACCGGGCGCGCCTGGCGAGGCGGCTGAGATCGCTCGCTGCATTCGCGTCGCCGCGCGCGGCTATGGCTGGCTCGAAAAGACGCTCTGGGGCCTGCGCGAGCAAGAGGCGGGCTGGATCGGCGCAGAGGTCGCCAATACCAACGGAACGCACGATCTCGGGCCACTCCAGATCAACACATGGTGGGTGCCGCGCCTAGCTCGAGTAATCGATAGGCCCGAGCATCAGGTCCGACACTGGCTGCGCTACGACGCCTGCTTCAACGCCGAAGCCGCACGCTGGATTTTCCTCTCCGGGCTGGAGGCGACTGGCAATTATTGGGCGGCGGTCGGCATCTACCACAGTCCCACTGCGTGGCGGCAGCGCAGTTATGCCTCCAAGGTCGCCACCCACATGCGCAAGTTATACGGCAGAGATGTGTTCGCGCCCCGTAGTTCGGAACGAAAGAGGTAGAGTGGATGAGGCCGTGAGCGCGGTCGGCAGTGGCGCCGGACCGGATCGTACACGGCTCCACTGTGCGGCTATGAATGCCCTCGATCCTCCAATGGGCTCGTCCGGCAATCGGGAGGCGTAGAAATAATCAGCATCAGGGCGGGCAGGCTCATGTCACTTTGGTCAGCAACGGGCGCGGACTAGCATATGTTCCTGCCATCCAGCACGGCACCCTGGCCTCCGGCCCGGCCCAAGGGCGCCTGTGTCAGGCGGCCTCGGCCTCGGCGGGCGTCCATGACGGGAATGGATCCCTCAGGCCCATCCAGAGTTCCGGGGTGAACGTGCGGACCGGCATCAGGCATTCATCGAGCCGGGGCCGGATGCGGGCTTCGTCCATGCCGATCCCGATGAACACCAGTTCTTGCCGCCGGTCGCCCCACACATTGTCCCAGTGGGCCGCGACAAACCGCTCGAAGCGATCATCATCGGGCCATTGGTTTTTGGGAATGCTCGCCCACCAGCACCCCATGCGCGAGGTCATCGTCTGCGAGCCAGCAACGGCCAGCTCGCCCACCCACTCGGGCCGCGTCGCCAGCCAGAAATGCCCCTTGGCGCGCACGACATTGTCGAGACCATCCGTAACCAGGAATGCATGGAGCTTCGCTGGGTCAAAGGGTGCGCGCGCACGGTAGACGAAGCTTTCGATGCCATATTCCTCGGTCTCCGGCTGATGGCTGGCGTAGCCGTAGAGCTCCTTGGCCCAGAGCGGATGCTGCGCGGCCTTCTCTTCATCGAACAGCCCGGTGTCGAGAATGGCGTCGAGCGGCACGCGGCCGTGATCGCAGGTCAGGATGCGCGCATCCGCATTGAGCGAGGCGATCAGTTTCTTGACGGTCGCAAGCTGATCCGCGGACACGGCGCTCGCCTTACCGATGCGTCCAAAGGCGCGTTGCTTCGGATCGAGGCGCGCGGCTTGCCGCCGGGTTGGCACGGCGTCCATTTCCACGAGAAGGCGGATTGCGGAGACGCGGCTTTCCAGGGCGCCGGTGGTCATGTCCATTCGGAAAAGCCGATCGTGCATGGATTCCGGGTCGAGGGTGCAAACGATGCCGGCGACCTGCCCAATATCCATGTGCAGGAAGACGGCAGTGTCACGGTCGAGCTCTACTCCACGCTGGTTTCGGCCAGTGGTGCCGATGGTCGACCTGCGCTCAAAGATGCGGACGGGTCGGCGCCGGTAATCCACGCCAATCCTGATGACTATAGGACGCAACCGATCGGGGGGCGCCGGCGAGCGAATCGCCTGTGCGGTCATTCCATAATCATCTTTGTTCAATGACCCGTACCCGCCAGTTCTATGCCGACGCCATGCTGACGATTATCGCCGCTCATTGCCTCGGGACGCTCGATGCGTTTCGCGCCCATCTGGCATCCTTGGCGCAGATTACAGTGCGTTTGCTTTCACCGCTCACATCCGACGCTACCGTCTCGGAGAACCCATTGCACGACTAGTTTCAGGAACGGGTGAGCGGACAAAGAGCCACGCGCCCGACGAGGAGGAAGCCATGTATGTCGGACCGCACCTGCGCAAAGCGCTCTCACGCCTCAACAGGGCATCCTCGATCGAGGCACTGCGCGACGGACTAGCCGATGCCGCGCGGCAGATGGGCTTCCCCTTTGTTGCGCTCGTTCAGCATGGCGGTCTTCCACGGCTGGTCGAGCGTTCTATGGTTGTCACTAACTATCCTGCGGAATTCGTCCAATCCTACATCGAGAACCACTATTTCATCATCGATCCGGTATATGAGGTAAGCTATCAACTCGACCGACCGTTCGGCTGGGACGAGATCACCAACTACGTCGAGCTTGCCGATCACCAGCATGCCCTTTTCGAGGAAGCGCAGGGCTACGGGATCATTCACGGCATCACTGTGCCGCTGCACATACCGAGCGAGACATACGCATCCTGTACCTTTTCCCGCCCGACGCCGATCGCGATCACACCGTCTTTGATGACCACGCTCCAGATCGTCGCAGGCTTCGCGTTCAAGACTGGCCTTTATCTTCATCACGCCATGCAAGGCCGCAATGTTCCTCGGCTTACGCGCCGCGAGGCCGAATGCACTGCGCTGATCGCGCTCGGCAAGACCGACTGGGAGATCGGCGAGATCCTCGGAATTGCTCAGACCTCGGTGCGGTATTTCATATCCAGAGCCAAGCAACGCTACGGTGTTTTCCGGCGCTCCGAGCTCGTCGCTCGCGCTATTGTTGACGCCCAGATACCGATGAACTGACTTATTATCGTTGACCCTATGCGAAGAAGGTCGCAAACCACATGCGTCGGCGGTTTGGTCCGGACGTGTTTGCGGCAAGCTGCGGGAACTTGGTGAAGTAGTTTTGGGCGATGAATACAAGCGGTTGAATAGCTTTCAATGCTGGCCTCCAAGGCTGGGCAGGCAGCCCGTTCGCTGCATCTGCCCTCCGAGGTCAACCCTTTTCAGCGAACACTGGGATCGTACCTAAGGTTGTGCGCTGGCCACCTGCGCTTTGCAGCTTCCACCCCAATTCAGCGATGCATCGTTCGCCGTCCTCCAGCGCCTGCGCGGAAGTGTGGACGGAGTAGTAGCCTGGATGCAGCTTGTGCGGAGACGCAGGCTGCCAGGGTGGCGCCTGAGGCTTGAAACGCGGCTGCCGCGGCGTGAATGATCCGTGAGATACTGACAATGGGCGACCCAAGTGATCGCGGCGCATCCGCGGACGACAAACGCCCTGCTGCTCGCTGGCGCGAGAAATCGTTAGTATCCATCTGCGAGGGGCGCGGTGCCCGCAAAAGAGGTCGGGCGTTTGGTGAACCCTGGGTCAGCGGACTGGTTTCGGCCGCCATTGCGGCACCACATTCGTGGGCGCTTTACGGAATGTGAACAGACGATGCTTAATGGATCGTTGCGGCGTGACAGTCGGGTCTGGCCGGAGGAACAGTGAGAGAGAACGAATTTCGAGCGTGGCTGATGGCCAAGGGCTATGCCGAGCATTCGGTAACCAGCGACATCAGCCGGATGCGCCGGGTCGAGGCGGCGATGCCCGACTATGGCTTGGTCGACCGGGATCTGGACCAGGCCTATGAACGCGACGCGATGGAGGCGCTGCTCGCGGCGCTGCGGCAATCGATCGACGATCTGCCGCACAATACGCCGCCTGCCGTGCTGGTTCCGCGTTCGAACAATTATGATGAGCGGTTGCGAACGGCCTTGCGGGGTGCGGAGGCCTATCGGGAATTTTGCCGGGGCGAGGCGGGGGAAGAGCAGGGAGACGCCGACCGGGTTCGCCGGCATGCGATGGAGCATTATTTTGCGCCGGCGCGCGGGGCGGGCGAGGCCATTGTGGAGATCCCCGTCCGCGAGATCAACGCCGCGCTCGAGCTCAAGAACCACTACAAGAATATCTGCCAGGCCCTTGCCGGTCCCAAGATGCAGGCGCTCGCCGATGTTCCGCCGCCGGTGCGGACGGGCAAGAACGACAGCCCGTTCACGATTTTCCGCTACACGCTGACCCGCTTCGACCGAAGCATGCTTGAGCGCCTGCGGAAGCTGTTCGTCGAGAAGCATCCCGACTTTCGGGATTTCGGCGACAGTGCAAGCTATGCATCGGCCGAGGATAACTACAAGCGCGCGCTTCTCATTCGCGCCGAAGAAATGATGGAGGAACATCGCTCGTCCGACGATGCGGTGCTTGGCGCTGCTCTGCTCGATCTCGCGTCGGGCAAGGCCGGGCTTGAGAGCAACCTGCTCGACTGGCGCGTGGCCAGGATGGTCGCCGATATCCGCGCGAGCGACCCGGGCGTGATGGAAGAGTCCGCTGGCAAGCTGGCGCGCGCGCCCGATGCGATCGCTGCGGTGACCGAATGCGCCGAGCGCATCTGGCCTCATCTCTGCGAGAAATGGACGACAAGCCGGCCTCTGGCGGAAAGCCGCACGATCCCCACGATGATCCGGGCCCTGGTCGATCCACGGGCGATGCTCGGCATTCGCTCGAGACCCACCGACAATGCCGCGCGGATGCTGATGGGCTCCCCCGCTTTTGGCGCCCAGCCTCTCGGTGCGGCGGAACTGGCGGCGGTGCTGGATCTGGCGAGGCGCATCTTCGCGATCATGGAGGAGGAATGGGGCTGGAGGCCGCGCGACCTGTGGGACGTGCAGGGCTTCATCTGGGAAACCTGCCAGGAGCGTTTGCCGCCCGTCGAGGAGAAACCGGCCGATCGGGCTGGAACGAGAAAGAGAATGACCATGCCGACCAACCTCATCCTCTACGGCCCTCCGGGGACGGGCAAGACCTATGAGACTGCGCGGGAGGCCGTGCGCCTGTGCGGTGAGGCGGTCCCGGAGGACCGTGACGAGCTGATGTCGCTTTATCGCGCACTGAGCCAGAAGGGCCGCATCGAGTTCGTCACCTTCCATCAGAATTTCAGCTACGAGGATTTCGTCGAAGGCCTGCGTCCCGTGTCGGGCGAGGGCGAGGATGGCGCCGATGCGCCCGCCGGCTTCAGCCTTCAGCCCCAGGACGGGATCTTCAAGCGGATCGCCGATGTTGCCGGGAGCAACCGCGGCAAGGTGGGGCAGGGCGACCGGGCCGTAATCGATCGCAGCCGCAAGGTGTTCAAGATGTCGCTCGGCCGGAGCTGGTCGTCACGTGACGACCTCATCTACCAGGAAGCCATTCGCGAGGGCTATGTGGTCCTCGGCTGGGGCGGCGACGTCGACTGGTCCGATCCGCGCTACGATCAATGGGACGCGATCAAGGAGCGGTGGCGGCAGGATCATCCCGACGCCAGCGGCAACGACCCGAACATGTCGCAGATGTTCACCTTCCGCATCAACATGGAGATCGGATCGCTGGTCGTCGTCTCCGACGGCAACCGCAAGTTCCGTGCGATCGGCGAAGTCACCGGACCCTATCGGTTCGTGCCCGGCGTGAACGGCGAATACAACCATCGCCGGGCGGTTCGCTGGCTCTGGCACAGCGACGAAAGCCTGCCCCGCGAGCAGGTCTACAATAAGGAGCTGAGCCAGGTCTCGGTCTACCAGATGGACAGCCGTCATGTGAATTGGGACGGTCTTGAACAGACGGTGGCGACCGGCGACGACGGGAGCGGGACGGGGACGCCCGAAGGCCATGTCCTGATCATCGACGAGATCAACCGCGCCAACATCTCCAAGGTGTTCGGAGAGCTGATCACGCTGATCGAACCCGACAAGCGGCTCGGCATGGGCAATGGCCTGACCGTCCGCCTGCCTTACTCCAAGGCCCCGTTCGGGGTGCCGGCCAACCTGCACATCCTTGGCACGATGAACACGGCGGACCGGTCCATCGCCTTGCTCGACACCGCGCTGCGTCGGCGCTTCACCTTCCGGGAGGTCGCGCCAGACCCCGAACTGCTCGTGGACGCGGAGGGGCGTTCCGCCGTGCCGCTTCGGGAGGCTCTCGAAACCATCAACGAGCGGATCGAATATCTGGTCGATCGCGAGCATCGCATCGGCCACGCCTTCTTCATGCATTGCGCGTCGCGCACCGATGTCGACGCGGTCATGCGCGACAAGATCATTCCATTGCTCCAGGAGTATTTCTTCGAGGACTGGGGACGGATCCATGCGGTGCTCGGGAGTGGCTTCATCGGTCAGCGCGTGCTGAAGGCGCCGCCGGGAATCGACGGGCTGGAGCGCAAGAGCTGGTTCGTGCGCGTGCCCTTCGCAGACGATGCCTATGAGGCGCTGGTCGGGAAGGTTGCCGCGGCACAGGACGGCGTGGCCGATAATCCGGCACCGCAAACGGCGTGACGCATCTTGCGGTTCCCGAATGGGGCCGGGCGCCGGTTGGCCCGCAAGGTTTCTCCGTCGCGCAGGCCGAGGCGCTTGTCGCCGCGGCGAGGGGGCATCCGCTTGGCGGCGCGGATGGATCGGGGATCGTCTCCGACCATCGTCATTACCTGCAGGCCCGCCAGATGGTCGGAGTGCTTGCCGCGCCGGGATGCAGCCTCGAAATCCTGCCCAAGGTCGATCCCGACGCGCCGCACGAGGACATGCCCACGGTCCGCCGGCGGCTGGTCGCGCTCCTCGACCTCGCCCTGGGTCTCGACATCGGCGCCGGCGCCGCGACGGCGATGGGGTGGGGGGCCGGGAATCTGCTCGAGATTCTCATCAGGATATTCGCCGACCGGCTCCTTGTCGAAACCCGGCGAGGCCTCCCGCGGCGCTATCTGCCGCATGAGGACGATCTGTCGGCGTTGCGGGGGCGTCTCGATGTCACCCGGCAGTTCACGCATCATGCGGTCCGGCCCGATCGGCTCGCCTGCCGGTACGATCAGCTCTCGAGCGATCTTCCGCTGCTGCAGGTCATGAAAGCGGCCGTGCTTGCGCTGCGCCGGCTGAGCCGCGCGCCCGACACCCAGCGGCTGCTGGATGAGCTTCGTTTCGTGCTCGCCGGCGTCTCCGATATCCCCCTGTCGTCATTGCCGTGGGATCGGGTCAGTATAGATCGGACCAACCGGCGCTGGGAGAGCCTGTTCGCCCTCGCCCGTCTGCTTGTGAGGCGCGACTGGCAATCGACCTCGGCGAGCGCCGGCGGCGGGGAGGGTGTTGCGCTGCTGTTCGCGATGAACGACCTGTTCGAAGCTGCGGTCGCCGCGCTGCTTCGCCAGGATCTTGCCGGCAGCGGCATCGATGTCGTCGCGCAGGGCGGCCTGCGCTATTGCCTGGGCGACTGGCGTGGGGACGAGGATTGCACGGGGCACCTGTTCCAGACGCGGCCCGACATCCTGCTGCGCCGGGACGGCGAGGTGGTGGCCATCGTCGATACCAAGTGGAAGTCTCTGAGCGGAGATCCGCTCGATCGCCGCAAGGGCGTCGGCCAGGCCGATGTCTACCAGATGATGGCCTATGCGCGGCTCTACCGCTGCGACCGCCTGATGCTCCTCTATCCCGCGCGTCCGGGATCGGGAGGCGCCGTGGTGCGGGAGTTCGGTATGGATGGCGGCAGGGAATTACTCGTGTTGGGGCAGGTCGATATGTCGGGCAGCCTGGATGACGCACGAACCGGGCTTTCCGGGTTGGTTGCTGGGATGCTTTCGCCTTTGGCGACGTGACCATCGGCGCCGTCACAAATCTGGTCGGGCTTGCGTCAGTGTACTCCTTCGATGGGGCTGGCGGACTTGCACAGCTTGGCAGGCTTGGTGGACGGCCTGTGATCTGCTGATCGGTGAAACTGACGACAGGCAGGCAATGGCGCGATAGGGTGGCCACGAGGAGGGACAATGTTTCATGGAAATGTCAGCCTAGCACTACTTTGGCAG
>NZ_LDES01000135.1 GCF_001015195.1 Sphingomonas sp. Y57
CCAGGCGGCGAGGCTTGTTCCCGCCGCGAAGCTGGCGCGCGCGGTCCAGCACCGAAGCATGGTGTCCTGCAGAAGGTCGTCGGCATCGGCGCCCCCTCCAGTCAGTCGCCGCGCATAGGCGCTGAGCGACGCCGCCTGCTCGATCAGCGCTGCTCCGAACGCATTGTCGGGCATGGCGATCGGCAAGGGAACACGGGCAGG
>NZ_LDES01000136.1 GCF_001015195.1 Sphingomonas sp. Y57
CGTCGCCGTGAGGCGATCGAGTGTCAATCGGCCCGCAAAACTGACCCCGTATCGGCGTCCAAAAGTGACCCCCATGGAATTGGCAGTTCGAGTTGTCCCGGTAGTCCATAGGAGGGGCCCGCGGTCGACGCCGCGCGCCGTCAGGAGCGCAGGCGGCGGCGACCGTGGGAGGTACCTGTGGGCCCACCGGGTCAACTCGGGGGATGGGGG
>NZ_LDES01000137.1 GCF_001015195.1 Sphingomonas sp. Y57
GGCAATATCCGTCAGATTGCCGCTCATCCTGCCAGTGCCTTTCGCCTTCCTGATGGAGGTGGTCAAACAGCCGTCAGTCCATAGCGTTCGAGCAGTGGGCCGACATGCGGCTCCTGCCCTGCGAACATGGCATAGAGCGATGCCGGATCGACACTGTCTCCTGCCGCGAGAATCCCCTTGAGCTTCGCCGCCTCGGCAACATCGAAGGGATCGCCGCAATC
>NZ_LDES01000138.1 GCF_001015195.1 Sphingomonas sp. Y57
GCTTCATCATCGTGATCGGGATGCGCGTGCCGTCGCCACGCGTGAAGGACCGCGTTTCCGTCTCCTCGAACGGCACCTGCCACTTCGCCTTGAAGTAAAGCGCGTTGGTCAGCACAGCGGCGGTGTCATCCCCGAAGCCGCTCGGAGAGACGATCTCCGAAATCCTGCCCTTCGTCTCGCGCGAAACCCAGCCATTGATCCGCTCGGCCGCTCCGGTGGGATCACC
>NZ_LDES01000139.1 GCF_001015195.1 Sphingomonas sp. Y57
GCCTCCAGCATCTCCGCATGCACATAGGCATAATAGGAGGATGCATAAGCATCGCTCCCAAAGGCGTGCAGGAAGTTGCCGGGCATTTGACGGGGGGAAAGATAACTCGGCACTTCCAGCTCCGACAGGATATCATCGACGGCGCCGTCGATGTCCGGGTGATCGGCCATGTGAAGGCGCAGATCGATGATCGCGCTGGCCAGATATTCGATCAGAGCGAAGCAACCGCCC
>NZ_LDES01000140.1 GCF_001015195.1 Sphingomonas sp. Y57
TGGGCGCCGCTCTCCAGCGCCATGCGACCGGCCACCTGCTCGGGGGAATGACCCGCGCCGAGCCGGCCGAGCACTGCGTCCCGCAAGTCGTCGTCGCGTTCCAGCCGCCTGCCCGACCAGTGCCGTGCCTGCGCCTGCTGCTGGGCATAGCTCGGCCGATAGCCGACCTTCGATCCGCTGTTCCGCTTCAGCTCGCGCGAAATCGTCGATGGCTGGCGATCCAGAGCTGCAGCG
>NZ_LDES01000141.1 GCF_001015195.1 Sphingomonas sp. Y57
ATCCTGGCGCCGGTGACCAACATCGTCGGTTCGGTGCTGGGCGGCGCCTCGGGCGGCACGCCGGCCGATCCGGGGGCGGTCCTCGCGCCCGTCACCGGCCTGGTCGGTTCGGTTCTCGGTGGAGCGGGGGGGACCGCACCGACCGGACCGGCAGGACCTCTTGCCCCGGTCACCAACCTGCTCGGTGGCCTGCTGGGCAGGGGCTCCTGACCGACTCCCGGCCCGCCCCCCTACGGGCGGGCCGGGAGCAA
>NZ_LDES01000142.1 GCF_001015195.1 Sphingomonas sp. Y57
ACCCCCGACCACCCCGCAGAAAACGCAAAGTCCTCGGGCGAGGTGCGGGCGGCGGCGCAGGCTCTGGTGGAGGCCCTCGCCAAAGTCTCCCCGATCACGACGCGGGACACTCCCGACTATGCCGAGGTCCAATTCGGTGAACACCAAACGCAAGCGATGACCATGGTCCCGAATGACTGGCAGGCGATCGAGAGCACATATCTTGATCTCCGCGCCGCCCTCGCGCGCAGCGGCAAGGGGGAGGGGTGATG
>NZ_LDES01000143.1 GCF_001015195.1 Sphingomonas sp. Y57
CCCGCTGCGATCAGCGCTGCCTTCACGCTCTCATCGAACCTCGCTTCGAAGCGGGGCAGAACGATCCGCATCTCGCGAGCCTGCTCCGCGGACAGGTCGAAACGATCATTGCCGCCCTGCTCGCCGGCGAAGAAATCGACACCCTTCAGCTCACGCTCCCAGCGGCGCAGGGTTGCCGCGTCACGTGGCAGGAAAATCTCCATCACGAAACGACCGTTGCGACCATAAGGCAGCGCGATCGCTTGCCCTTCCCGGGTCTCGCG
>NZ_LDES01000144.1 GCF_001015195.1 Sphingomonas sp. Y57
GGGGCCAAGCGGAAATAAGGGTCAGTGACCAAACGGTCGCGATCAAGCGGGACAACCCAGTCGAGCGCGCCGAACCAACTCCGCGTCCACGCATCGCAATAACTCCCCGGTCCAGCTTAGCAGCTTTTTCGGCGCGTCAAGCCCTTGCGCGGCTCGCCGCCCTGGCCGACACTTATGTTCGGAGACTGTTCGGCAGGCCGCCAGTGACGGAACCCCAGTCTCGCACGTTAAGGCCGAGGCGTGCGGGCGTCCTTCAGGCGAAGCGCC
>NZ_LDES01000145.1 GCF_001015195.1 Sphingomonas sp. Y57
CAATCTTTGCAACAGAGCCCTTCGGGGGAAACCAATGCTGTCATGATAGAGACTCCAAATTATCGGACAATAGTGAATAAGGCATGGTCTTGCGTGCAGTGTGACGCCTTTCGTGCAGGTAGTCAACAGGGCTTCACGCTGGCGAGCAGCGTTGTTGCGCCCCACTCGATCAACAACATTATCGGACAATCTTGAATGAAAATTTCTCGTGTCTTGATACCAGATTCCGTTAGGACTGTCAACAGAGCTTGAGGATGGTGAACCTGAACCGGCTCTGTTGCAAAAATCGT
>NZ_LDES01000146.1 GCF_001015195.1 Sphingomonas sp. Y57
GTCGGCCTCCTTATCCATGATGTCCGCGCCCGCCCAGGCAAGCAGTCGGGAGCTTGGATGGACGTCGCGGCCGGGGGAGAAAACGGCGTTCCGCCGGTGATCGTCAATATCTGCAATTTCGCGCCGGCCGCGACCAGCGGTCTGAGCCCTGACGATGCCAGGACGCTGTTTCATGAGTTAGGTCACGCGATCCACGAGTTTCTCGGGCGTACACGCTATCGATCCCAGACCGGTATCAATGCGGTGCGGGATTTCGTCGAGTTTCCTTCGCAAATCTTTGAAAATTGGGCGGATCTTGCCC
>NZ_LDES01000147.1 GCF_001015195.1 Sphingomonas sp. Y57
GCCTCAGCCTGACGCCAGATGCGCAGGCGTTTTGCGCCTCGATCCGGGAGGAGCTTGAACGGGAACTGTTGCTCCTCAATGCCAATATTCCACAAAACGACAAGGTCCGGCTCCTGTGGCGCGGCGACAACCGGATATCGATTACACCGTTCAAGCCCTTGCCCGAACCGAAGGGTCTCGCTTCGATCAAAAGCGAGATCGGTCAGCGCTGGCCGATGACCGGACTGCTGGACGTGTTGAAAGAGGCTGCTCTGGACACGGGATTGATGGATGCTTTCGAAACGTCGGCCTCGCGGGTTAC
>NZ_LDES01000148.1 GCF_001015195.1 Sphingomonas sp. Y57
CCCAGCGCGCCCGGTCGTGGCAAGTCGGTATCAAGCAAGGCCGATACGCTCTGGGCTGCCAACAAGGCGCCCGCCGAACTTCCGCACAAGCCGATCCTGCTAGCGCCAAGCTCCTCCAGCAAGGCGCGATAGACGGTCAGCACATCTTCGGTCGCCGCAGGGTAGCGATATTCCGGCGCCATCCGGTAGTCGACGCTGAACACCCGCATTCCCGTCACCGCCGTTATCGGAATGGCCTCGATCGCCTCGCCCACACCGGCGCCGAACACGAAGCCGCCGCCATGGAGGTTGATTAGCACCGCATCGGAGGTGGCCGGCCCGCCCTTGG
>NZ_LDES01000149.1 GCF_001015195.1 Sphingomonas sp. Y57
GCGCCTGCCGCTGGCGCGGCACCGTGGCCCTACTCGCTTCGTTCCCCAAGCCCGCAAGCGGTCTTGGCCCAAGGTGACGACCCACATGGCGGGGGCGAGATCGCAAGCGGGTCTCGCTTCATGGTGCCGGCGTGCGCCGGCGTCGATCCTGTTTGAAGGGGGAAAGGCGGTCCCGGCCGCCTCTCCCCCGCAACGGGATTAGACGGGGCCGTGCCTCGCTGCGCTGCGGCCGCACCACCCCCATCGAATCCCGCTGCCCCCCTCTCTCGCCGGCGTTCTTGGGCGTCCGTGTTCCGGCCGATGGCATGGCCATCGCCGAACAGGCGATTTGAAGGGAGTAAGGACGATGACCCAC
>NZ_LDES01000150.1 GCF_001015195.1 Sphingomonas sp. Y57
AGGATTGCCCCTCGCTCCCCCGCCACGCCCAATCCATGCGCTATGAACGCGTTCGCGGAGTTGACGGTCGTCGCCATGGGTGAGGATGGCTTCCACTATGGAACGCGAGAGGGGGACGACAAGGCCGGGCAGCCCACGTTCGGCGGCTGCCATTTCCAGCATGCTCCGCAACGCTGGCGAAACCCGTTCCGCTTCGACCGCGGTCAGGGGCAGCGAGCCGTCGCGCTCCTCACCGATCAGGTTCGCGCAGAAGCGCGCCTGGAGTTCGGAGATCCGCCCTGTGATCCTCTCCAGCGCAGCCCGCCCTTCCCCGTCGAGTTGGGCGCCGGCCCTCATCGCTTCGCGGTGGAAACGATCGATCAGGCGCTGCTGGTCGG
>NZ_LDES01000151.1 GCF_001015195.1 Sphingomonas sp. Y57
GCGCCGGCCGCCGCCGCCGACATCGGGCCGGCGCTGGCGCTGGCTCCGTTCGGCCGCCCCGACGCGTCCTCGGCCCAGCCGACCGCGCTCGCGCTCCAGCTGCGCGGGGTGATCCTCGCCGATCCGCCCTCGGCCTCGACCGCCCTGATCGCGCCACCCGGCGGGCGCCCCGTCTCCTATGGCGTCGGCGCGTCGGTCGGCGGCGCGACGATCGAGGAGATCGCGTTCAACCGCGTGCTGCTGCGGAACAACGGCCGGCTCGAACGGCTCGATCTGCCGCGTCCGTCGCAGGGCAGCGAGGCGTCGTCCGCGACCGCGTCTCCCGCGCCTCCGCCGCCGCCCGGCGCGGTGCCCGCGACCGGCCCCTCGGACGGATCGGGGCCGCCGCCGATGCAGGCCATCGTTCCCGGCGCGCCCAGCGG
>NZ_LDES01000152.1 GCF_001015195.1 Sphingomonas sp. Y57
TCGTCGCTCAGATGCGAGAAGTCCCAGCGACAGGGGATGTCCTTGACGGTGCCGTCCAGATTCCAGGCGAAACCGTGATAGGGGCAGTGGAGCATCGTCGCCGGCCCGCTCTCCGAACGGATGCGGCGGCCGCGGTGCAGGCAGACATTGTGGAACGCCCGGACCGACCCGTCCTCCTGCCGGCACAGCACATAGGACCGGCCGGCATTCTCGTAGACCACCACGTCGCCCGGCTCGGGCATGTCCTCGTCGCGAGCCGCCATCTGCCAGACGTTCGGCCACATCTTCTCCAACTCGGCCTTGAAGAAGGCGTCGCCGGTGTAGCGCTCGGTCGCCAGCGGTTCCGATCCCCGATATTCATAGACCTCCTCGGCCATGAAGTCCGGCATCGGCCGCGAGTCCGCCGCCACCAGATCGTCCCAGCTCAC
>NZ_LDES01000153.1 GCF_001015195.1 Sphingomonas sp. Y57
GCCTCGACTGGCGGCATATCGGCGAGCTCCGGAGGCGGTGGAAGGGCAAGCTGGTGCTCAAGGGGATCATGACGGTCGAGGATGCCGAGCGCGCGGCGGATATGGGCGCGGAGGCGATCGTGGTGAGCAATCATGGCGGGCGCCAGCTCGATGGGGCGCCGTCGAGCCTGCGGGTCCTGCCCGCGATCGCGGGCGCCGTCGGCGACCGCGTGGAGGTGCTGTTCGACGGCGGAATCCGCCGCGGCCAGCATATCGCCACCGCGATCGCGCTCGGCGCGCGCGCCTGCCTGATCGGCCGCCCCTGGAATTACGGCCTCGCCGCCGCCGGACAGGCAGGCGTCGCCCGCGTCATCGACCTGCTGCGCGCCGAGTTCGACATCACCCTCGGCCTCATGGGCCTCACCCACACCCACCAGCTCTTCGACAAGGCCGACCAACGCCTCGTCGCGCTC
>NZ_LDES01000154.1 GCF_001015195.1 Sphingomonas sp. Y57
CCGCGACGGCCGAGCCGGAACCCGCGCCGGCGCCGACCGATGCGAAGCAGGCTCCGGTCGCCACCGCCGCCGCGCCGCGATCGCTGCCCAGCGACATCGCCTCGCTGCTGGCCTCGCTGAAGGCCGCCTTCCACCCCGCCGGTCAGCCGCCGGTGGAGGAGGCCGCCGCCGTGCCGGTCCCGGCCGCCCCGCTCCCCGACCTTCCGGTCGCAGCGCCGGTCGAGGCCCGGGTCGCGACGGTCGTCCCGGCCGATCAGGCCGCGCCCGCCGCGGCCGATGGTGTCGCCTTCGAAACCATCGTGGCCGAAACCGCCGGGCCGAAGGACGGCAAGACCGTCGCGAAGGCCGTGAGCGTGGTCCCGACTGCCGCCGCCGATGCACCAGCCCCGCCGCCCTCCGCGGCCCCGGCCACGATCGTCGCCGACGCGCGGCCCCAGCGTAGCGATGGGCCCGCCCCGCTC
>NZ_LDES01000155.1 GCF_001015195.1 Sphingomonas sp. Y57
CTAGCACTACTTTGGCAGAAGTGTAATTTTTGGGATTCCCCTTCGGAGGAATGCGTGATTCATAGGGAGCCAGCTTTTGTGGAGGCTGGCGATGGAAGAGGATTGGCGGCGGGACCTCGAACAGTGGCTTGAGCCGTATTTGCAGGCTCTGGCCAACAAGACGCGGCGGCGGATGTGTCCGGCTTATATCGCCGGATTGATAGGCCCGGGCGATCGCAAGAGTATCCAGCCGATGGCAGCACGCATCGACGCGCTCAGCTATGACCGGCTACACCATTTCGTCGGAGCAGGGATCTGGGACAGCGCGCCGCTGGAGGCGACGTTGTGGCGACAGGCTGATGAGCTGGTCGGCGGCGACAAGGCCTGGCTTATCATCGACGACACAGCGCTACCCAAGAAGGGCAAGGCCTCGGTCGGTGTCGCGCCGCAATACGCCACGGTGTTGGGCAAGAACGCCAACTGCCAG
>NZ_LDES01000156.1 GCF_001015195.1 Sphingomonas sp. Y57
CGACCAATGAGCGAAGATAATGCGCCCGACGTTGCGGCGATTGCGGCGCGGTTGAGCGATCCGTTCCAGGACGCGACCCACATCGAAATCGAGGCCGAAGATCGCTACTGGGAGGACGCAACCGTCAACGACGTAGTCGATGCCGACGGCAGCTTAATTCCCGGCCGAGATGGCGACCTCTGGAAACTGCGCATCGAACTCCTTGAAGGGATTGTCGAGGACTGGCCGGCAGATACCGTCGCGTCCATCCACTATAAGGTGTGCGACCAGGGTTTGTACTGGCTGACCGACTCGGCGGGGCGGCGCATCGCCAAGTGGCGCGGCGATTACGTCCCCGACGCCTTCCTCTGTCACGGCAGCGATGGCTTCGGCGACTACATCATCATGGACGTCGAAATCGGCGGCGGAATCGTCGGCTACAAAACCCCGTCGATCGAACGCGATCGCTGGCACCTCATGGAGAAGAACGATGTCCAGGGATGAGCAGG
>NZ_LDES01000157.1 GCF_001015195.1 Sphingomonas sp. Y57
CCAGCATCGCATATCCATCGAAAAACGCCCGCCGGCCGCTGCGGATCGCCAGACGCCCGGCCATTGGGAAGCCGACTTCATGCTCTTCGCCACCTATGGCCAAGTCATCCTCGTCGCCCACGAGCGCACGTCCCGCGCCATCGTCATCGCGCGCACCCAGGACCGAAAGGCCGACACCACCGCCCAGGCCCTCGGCGACATCCTGGCGCCGATCCCTCAACCGCTACGCTCCACCATGACCTTCGACAACGGCCCCGAGTTCGCTCGACACTATCGCCTCACCCAGCAGCTCGGCATCCAGACCTTCTTCTGCGACCGCCACAGCCCATGGCAGAAAGGCGGAGTCGAAAACGCCATCGGCCGCCTCAGGCGCTCCATCCCGCGCAAAACCAATCTCGACACCCTCTCCCACGACGACATTGACCACGCCGCCGGCCTCTACAACAATACACCTCGCAAGTGCCTCGGCTTCAAAACTCCCGCCGAGGCTTTCCACGACCAACTGTTGCACTTGGTTTGTGAATCCACA
>NZ_LDES01000158.1 GCF_001015195.1 Sphingomonas sp. Y57
GGGCAATATCGGCACCGACCTGATGATCAAGATGATCAAATATCCGCAGAACATGGAGCTGGCGGCGGTGGTCGGCATCGATCCGGCGTCCGAGGGGCTCGCCATGGCGCGCGAGCGCGGCATCGCGACGACGCACGAGGGGATCGAGGGGCTGAAGAAGCTGCCCGACTATGCCGAGATCGGCATCGTGTTCGACGCGACCTCGGCCTATGCCCACAAGGTCCATGACGAGGCGCTGCGCGCCGACGGCAAGCTGGTGGTCGACCTGACCCCGGCCGCGATCGGCCCCTTCACCATCCCGCCCGTCAACATGGACGAGCATCTCGACGCGACCAACGTCAACATGGTCACCTGCGGCGGCCAGGCGACGATCCCGATCGTCGCGGCCGTCACCCAGGTCGCCACGGTCCATTATGCCGAGATCGTCGCCTCGGTCTCGTCACGCTCGGCCGGCCCCGGCACCCGCGCCAATATCGACGAGTTCACCCGCACCACCGCCTCGGCGATCGAGAAGGTGGGCGGCGCCGCGCAGGGCAAGGCGATCATCATCCTCAACCCGGCCGAGCCGCCGATGATCATGCGCGACACCGTCTTCACCCTGTCCGAGGGCGCCGACGAGGAGG
>NZ_LDES01000159.1 GCF_001015195.1 Sphingomonas sp. Y57
CCCGCGCTGGTCCGCCGCACCGCCGAGGCGGCGGGCGGCCATGCGATGCTGCTGCGCGGCCCCGCCGAGCTGCGCGACCGCGTGCCGATGCAGCATCCGCGCGCGGCCGGGGTCATGGCGCTCGAGGAGCGCGTCCGCCGCGCCTTCGACCCCGCCGGCATCTTCGAGACCGGCCGCTTCCTGGATCACGCGCATGCGCACTGACTTCTCGCCCGAACAGCTCGCCGATTCCGCGACGGCGGTCGCCGAGGCGGTGATCCGCAAATGCGTCCATTGCGGCTTCTGCACCGCGACCTGCCCGACCTATGTGCTGCTCGGCGACGAGCTCGATTCCCCGCGCGGCCGCATCTACCTGATCCAGAACATGCTGGAGAAGGAGGCGGAGCCGAGCCCCCAGGTCGTCCGCCACGTCGACCGCTGCCTGTCCTGCCTGTCGTGCATGACGACCTGCCCGTCGGGCGTGAACTACATGCATCTGGTCGACCACGCCCGCGCCTATATCGAGCGGCGCTATCGCCGCCCGCTGGCCGAGCGGCTGGTCCGCGGCCTGCTCGCGGGGGTGCTGCCTCATCCCGGCCGCTTCCGCCTCGCCCTCGCGCTCGCCCGGCTCGCCCGCCCGACCGCGCCGCTGCTCGCCCGGATCGGCTGG
>NZ_LDES01000160.1 GCF_001015195.1 Sphingomonas sp. Y57
GTATCGTCGTGACTTACGAGACGATTCGCCAATGGACTCTGCGGTTCGGCCAGCAATACGCTGCTGAGCTGCGCCGACGTCAGCCACGACGGGGCGACAAATGGCACCTCGACGAGGTCGTGCTGACGATCAAGGGAAAGCATCATTACCTCTGGCGTGCAGTTGACCAGGACGGCCATGTCCTGGATGTCCTCGTGCAGAGCAGGCGTGACCGGCAGGCGGCCAAGCGGTTCTTTCGCAAGCTTCTCAAGGGCTTGCGCTACGTGCCGCGGGTTCTGATTACTGACAAGCTCAAGAGTTATGCGGCCGCTAAGGCTCAGATCATGCCGGGCGTAGAGCATCGCCAGCACAAGGGTTTGAACAACCGGGCCGAGCTATCGCACCAACCGACGCGCCAGCGAGAACGGCAGATGCGCCGCTACAAGTCACCGAGGCACGCGCAGCGTTTTCTATCCGCGCATGGGCCGATCAACAACGTCTTCCGATGCCAGCGCAACCGCCTGTCGGCGCAGCAGTACCGGCACGTGCGTACTCAAGCGTTTTCTCTCTGGAATGAGGTCACCGATGTAGCGAAGAATGCATAACCTGGGACATTTGTTATCCGAGCCGCGGCCATTTCGCTCCGGATTCCGAAACTCGTCTCGTCGGCTCAGCAACTTGACAATGCC
>NZ_LDES01000161.1 GCF_001015195.1 Sphingomonas sp. Y57
GCCGATCAGCCGCCTCACGCTGCAAGCCGTCCAAAATCAATCCGGTCGTTCAGGTCGAGGTCGAAGCGGCCATAAGGGTTCACATGACTGTAGATCAACGGCGTGAGACCACGATAATCTTCCGGCGTCATCCGCCCCGCCCACTTCGGCTCAACCAGTACGGTCTGAAGCATGCGGGTGTTCACATACACCAGCGACGCTTGCAGGAGGTGTAGCGCCAGAACGGAGATTTCCTGCTCATGGATGCGGTTGGTGGCGATCTCGCCGCCCTTGCCGAAGAACACGAAACCATTAGCGCCGTTCCAGTTCTCAACCACATTCAGCCCTTCGTGGATCTCGCGGCGGAATGCCTCCTGACGCAAATACCGGCATAGGAAGATTGTTTTGACCGCGCGGCCGAGTTCACTCAGCGCCTTGTAGGTCGGGTGCATCACTTCGGCTCTGGCAAACCGGAGCAGGATCGCTTCCGGATCGGCGGTGCGCGATTGCATGGCAGCGGCATATTTGACCATTTCGTCATATTGTTGCTCGATCTCGTCCCAGTCGATCGGGCTGGAGAGGATCGGCAGTAAATTGGAAAGCCGCGTGCGCATGCCGGCTTGGGGAAGGGCCAGTTTCTGGCGTGCCACTGCTTTCAGCCGCGGGGCAAGCTCAAATCCAAGGAGTCGGCA
>NZ_LDES01000162.1 GCF_001015195.1 Sphingomonas sp. Y57
ACTCGTTGATCAGAGCCAGAATATGACGGTTGCGGCGAGGGCGATGGCGGAGAAGAAGGCGGTTGGGCACCTGTCGTAGCGTGTGGCGACCCGCCGCCAGTCCTTCAGGCGGCCGAACATGATCTCGATCCGGTTGCGGCGCTTATAGCGACGTTTGTCGTATTTTACGGCCTTGTTCCGGGATTTCCGACCCGGGATGCAGGGGGTGATGCCCTTTTCCTGCAAGGCGTCGCGGAACCAGTCGGCATCATAGCCACGATCAGCGAGCAGCCATTGGGCTTTGGGAAGTTCGTCCAGCAAGGCTGCTGCGCCAATATAATCGCTGACCTGACCTGCGGTCATGAAGAAGCTGATTGGCCGACCATTGGTATCCGTCACGGCATGAAGCTTGGTGTTCATGCCGCCTTTTGTGCGGCCAATCAGGCGGCCCGCATCCCCTTTTTTACCGCAAGGCTCGACGCCGTGCGGTGCGCCTTGAGATAGGTCGCGTCGATCATCACCGTCTTGCGTTCGGATGCCTGCGGCGCAGCCAGACCTTCCATCATCCGCAGGAATACGCCTTTATCGCCCCACCGCTTCCAGCGATTATACAGCGTCTTGTGCGGCCCATAGTCTTTCGGTGCATCGCGCCAGCGCAGCCCATTGCGATTCACAAAGATAATCCCGCTCAACACCCGGCGATCGTCAACCCGGGGCTTGCCGTGGCTCTTCGGAAAAT
>NZ_LDES01000163.1 GCF_001015195.1 Sphingomonas sp. Y57
GGCTCTGTTGCAAAAATCGTGAAGCTTGAGCATGCTTGGCGGAGATTGGACGGACGGAACGATGACGGATTTCAAGTGGCGCCATTTCCAGGGTGATGTGATCCTGTGGGCGGTGCGCTGGTATTGTCGCTATCCGATCAGCTATCGCGACCTTGAGGAAATGCTGGCGGAACGCGGCATTTCGGTCGACCATACGACGATCTATCGCTGGGTCCAGTGCTACGCCCCGGAGATGGAGAAGCGGCTGCGCTGGTTCTGGCGGCGTGGCTTTGATCCGAGCTGGCGCCTGGATGAAACCTACGTCAAGGTGCGGGGCAAGTGGACCTACCTGTACCGGGCAGTCGACAAGCGGGGCGACACGATCGATTTCTACCTGTCGCCGACCCGCAGCGCCAAGGCAGCGAAGCGGTTCCTGGGCAAGGCCCTGCGAGGCCTGAAGCACTGGGAAAAGCCTGCCACGCTCAATACCGACAAAGCGCCGAGCTATGGTGCAGCGATCACCGAATTGAAGCGCGAAGGAAAGCTGGACCGGGAGACGGCCCACCGGCAGGTGAAGTATCTCAATAACGTGATCGAGGCCGATCACGGAAAGCTCAAGATACTGATCAAGCCGGTGCGCGGTTTCAAATCGATCCCCACGGCCTATGCCACGATCAAGGGATTCGAAGTCATGCGAGCCCTGCGCAAAGGACAGGCTCGCCCCTGGTGCCTGCAGCCCGGCATCAGGGGCGAGGTGCGCCTTGTGGAGAGAGCTTTTGGCA
>NZ_LDES01000164.1 GCF_001015195.1 Sphingomonas sp. Y57
CGAGGTGCTGCGCGGGCCGCAAGGTACGCTGTACGGGGCGAATGCGCTGAGCGGCGTGGTGCGTGTGCTCACCAGCGACGCGGATGTCGACAAGCTGGAAGCGAAGGGAAGGGTGCGGCTGTCCACCACCCGCGACGGCGGGGAGAATTATGAGGGCGATGCGGCGATCAACGTGCCGCTCGTCGAGGGCAGGGTCGCGATCCGCGCGGTCGTCGGTTACGCCAAGCTGAGCGGCTATATCGATAGCACGCTGACCGGCGAACGGAACATCAACGACACCAAGGCGCAGAACTACCGGCTCAAGGCGACGTTCAAGGCGACCGATGATCTGACGATCAAGCTGGGCTATATCCGCTCCAAGCTCGAAAATGGTGCGCCCGCATATTCGTTTGACGACCGCACCACCAGCTTCTCGGCGGACCAGCCCGATGAGCGCGTCCTCAACAGTTACAATCTGATCGCGGAATATAGCTTCGACCATGTCTCGCTGCTGAGTTCGACCAGCTATCTCGATTACAAAGCGGCCAACCGGCCCGAGATTCTGCTGGGTGGGGCATTCCGGCTAAATTATTTCGCGCGCCTCGGCCTGAAATCCTTCGCGCACGAAACGCGCCTGGCTTCGCGCCTCGACGGTCCGTGGCAATGGACGGCGGGCGCCATCTACAAGCACACGCGCGAGAGCCAGTTGCAGAATGCCGCGCCGATCCTGCCGTTCGATTATCGGGTGCGCGACCGGTCCCGGTCCTACGCCATATTCGCCGAACT
>NZ_LDES01000165.1 GCF_001015195.1 Sphingomonas sp. Y57
TGGCGCTGACGGCGGACACCGTTACCTTTTCGACTTCTGGCCATTGTTGAAAGCCGAGTGGCGCTCGCTCTCCTTGACGGTTGGCAAGCGCTCGATCGAGGAACTGACCACCGACCGGCATTGGTCAAAATCCGATACGTCGCCCTTCGAACATGCAAAGATGCTCGACCCAAAGCCGGATAATCTGATTGCAAATATGGTGTCACCAGATTTGGTCGAACTCTTTCCAGTTTTCGCGAGAGCACAAGTTGTTGAGCACTGGGCTGGCCTGATCGACGTAACCCCCGATGTAATTCCTGTCATCTCCACCGCTCCCAATTGGGACGGGCTTATCATCGCTACAGGATTCTCCGGTCACGGGTTTGGCCTTGGTCCTGGGGCGGGTCATCTGGCCGCCGATCTTGTCACGGCGAGCCGACCGATCGTTGATCCAACACCATTTCGCTTCACGCGCTTTTCAGATGGTTCGCAAATGACACCTTTGACCGGAATCTGAACCCTGTGTGCAGCTTCATGATCACGCCTTTCGGATATTCCGCGGCCGTGACCGTTGCCCGATCCCGCGAACATCTCGGACATCCGATGCGCGGGCCGGGGCTCCTGAGAGCCGCCATTGGTTCAGGTTATTCTGCGTGACCACTTTGCGCCCCAAGTTCGGCCGTTCGCTGAGGCTCGGCGCAATCCCAAAAGCTGCCTTTGGTCTAATGGCCGCTTTTGGGGCTGACCTGCTAGCCTCCCGCTCAGATGCCACTGTCCGCCGTCAGCGCCA
>NZ_LDES01000166.1 GCF_001015195.1 Sphingomonas sp. Y57
GAACCGTCCTCGAAAAGGAGACCGGAACCGTCGAAATCGTCGCCGGCCTCGACGATGATATCGATGTCGCCGGTGCCGCGGATCGAAAGCCCGTCCGCAAAGCCGCCCGCGTGGGCCGTGCTGATCTCCAGCGTCGCGTCTTCCTGCCCGATCGTGCCGGACCCGCTCGGCGCATAGCCGGCCTGCAATTCAATACCCTCGATCGAGTCGACGCTGCCTTCGAACCTCACATAGCCGCCGATCGTGAGATAATCGAAGCCGTCGCCGCCGTTGAACTCGCTGCCCGCAAAGGTGAACTGGGTCGGGCTGGCGCCGAACTGGAAGGTGTTGGCAGCGATGAGCCGGTCATTGCCGCCACCGGCGTTGAGGATGTTGACGCCACCCCCGCCGTTGAGGATCTCCACCCCGTCGGTGCCGTTGAGCGTGTCGTCGCCTACGCCGCCGACCAGCGCTTCGATCCCGGCATGGCCGACCGAGGCGTTGAGCGTGTAGTTGGCATTGCCGCTCCCCACCAGCGTCACCGTGTCGCCCGGTGCCGTCATGTCGGTCGAGGCGGTCCAGTTCTCGCGGGCATAGCCCGGCAGGGTGAAGTTGCCGCCACCGACCGCGACGACGATCAGCGCGTCATCGCCGCCGCCACCAACCAGCGTCGTATCGCCGGAAATCTGGCCCAGGCCGACGATGATGCCCTGCCTCTCTCCTTCCGTCGAACCGAAGGCGAGCTTCTCGATCGAGGTCAGCGTCGTCGTACCGATGAAGGCGGTCTGGAAACTCGTGCCGAGGA
>NZ_LDES01000167.1 GCF_001015195.1 Sphingomonas sp. Y57
AGAGCCCGTCCCGAAAGGGTTGAGCGACTGGGGCACTCGTGATTCCAAGGGGTTGTTCAGGCCATCTTGGAGCGAGCGATGTGGACCCCAGCCACTCGCCGGCAGCATAGTCGCGCGGGACTTCGATATGAAACGGATTTGACGGATGCGGAGTGGCGGCTGATTGCGCCGTTGCTACCGGCGCCGAAGCGGACGGGCCGGCCGCTCTCCTGGCCGCTGCGCGAGATCGTCAACGCGATCTTTTACGTCATGCGCGGAGGCGTCGCCTGGCGGCTTCTGCCGAGCGACCTTCCGCCCAAGAGCACGGCCTATCGCTGGTTTGCGGCCTGGCGAGACGGGGGCGTGTTCGAGGCTCTCAACCATGCGCTGCTGATGATCGATCGCGAACGCAGCGGTCGGCCGGCCTCGCCCAGCGCCTGCATCATCGACAGCCAGAGCGTGAAAACGAACGAAGCCGGTGGGCCCCGTGGCTACGACGCCGGCAAGAAGATCATGGGTCGCAAGCGCCACGCCCTCGTCGATACCGACGGGCGTGGCCTCGTCCTCTTCGCCCATCCCGCCAGCGTGCAGGATCGCGATGGGGCGGGCCCGCTGCTGGCCGCCTCGCGCCGCCCGTTCCCCTTCATCGAGAAGGTCTTCGCGGACGCTGGCTACCAAGGCCCGCGTGTCGCGACCGCCACCCGCATCGCCGTCGAGATCGTCCGGCGCAAGCCCGATCAAATCGGCTTCGCCGTTCAGCCCCGGCGGTGGGTCGTCGAGCGCTTCTTCGCCTGGATCAATCGAAATAGACGGCTCTGGAAGGACGCCGAAGCCACCATCGCCTCCGCGACGGCCTTCCTCTACGCAGCCGCCGCCATGGTTCTTATCCGCCGCATCGCGCGAGCGTCATGAGTTCCGGGACGGACTCT
>NZ_LDES01000168.1 GCF_001015195.1 Sphingomonas sp. Y57
TTCGAGCCCGTCATCGCCCACCATTCCTTAGAAGGAGCTCATGGCGGCGGGCGTGCGGGCTGATCAGTTGCTGGTGGATCGCGGGCTGGTGGAAAGCCGGTCGCGGGCGCAGGCGTTGATCCTGGCGGGGCTCGTCTTCTCCGGCGAACGCAAGATCGAGAAGGCAGGCCAGCCGATCAAACCCGATGCCGCGATCGAGGTGCGCGGGCGCGACCACCCCTGGGTCTCGCGGGGCGGGATCAAGCTGGCGCACGGTTTGGAGCATTTCGGATGGAGCGTCGAAGGAGCTGTAGCTATCGACGTCGGCAGTTCGACCGGTGGGTTCACCGACGTCCTGCTGAATGGTGGCGCCCGGCGGGTCTACGCAGTGGATTCGGGCACCAACCAGTTGGCCTGGAAGTTGCGCAACGATCCGCGGGTGGTCGTCCATGAACAGACTAATGCGCGCTTCCTGACGAGCGAGCATATTCCCGAACCGGTCGACGTCATCGTATGCGATGCGAGCTTCATCTCGTTGGCCAAGGTGCTGGCGGCACCCCTTGGTTTCGCACGATCGGGCGCACATCTGGTGGCCCTGATCAAGCCGCAGTTCGAGGCGGGGCGGGAGGAGGTCGGCAAGGGCGGCGTGGTCCGCGATCCGGCTGTGCATGAGCGCGTCTGCGCCGAGGTCGCCGCCTGGGTCGAGGGGCAGGGCTGGCAGGTTGCCGGCGTGACGGCCAGCCCGATCACGGGACCGGAGGGCAATGTCGAATTCCTGATCGGAGCAGTCCGGCAGGACATTGGACGGGGACAGCCCTCATGACCGAACTGGCTTCGCCCCGTCAGTTGCGGATCGCTTTCATGCGCTGGGCCCTGATCTGCGTTCCTGCGATCCTGTTGCTGGGTATGATTTCCGGCCGGATAGCCAATTCGGACGAGGGCAATCC
>NZ_LDES01000169.1 GCF_001015195.1 Sphingomonas sp. Y57
TTCTCGAACTAATCAGACGCCTTATTTTTCAATCAGTTACGGCTCTATGCGTACACCATGCGAACGCGAATTGGCGGATTTCACTGCGCGGGAGCAGGCAGAGCCGCGACTGCTTGCTGCCCGATAAGCCTGTCTGCCATCTGCTGAACCCTTTCCAGCCGCGCTCCGGTGGGGCGGATCGCATGGACGTAGACCTGCAAGGTCGTGTCGAACTTGGCGTGCCCAAGGGCCGCAGCCACATCTGGGAGCGACCAGCCGTTTTCGACCATCCAGCTACCCGCGAAATGGCGCAGCGCATGAAAGTGGAGGCGGTCGCCTCTGTTATCGAGCCCAGCCGATTTGAGCAGCGGCCCCCAATAGGCGAAGTGAAAGCTATTCGTGCTGATTATGCCGCCCGGTCGAGTGCGAAAGACCAAACCCCGGTCGTTGGCGATATAGTACCTCTTCACCCATTGCGCGATCAGATCGGTGACGTGCGCCGGCATGGGCACATCGCGATTCCCGGCGCGCGTCTTCGGCCCCTTCAACTCGTCGTAACGGGTGAGGTTGTGGCGGATGCGCAGCATGGAGCGCTCTAGGTCGATGTTTTCAATCGTCAGGCCGCCGATTTCGCCGAAGCGCAGGCCGCAGAACGCCGCCAAATGCACGGCGCAGCGGAGGAACAGGTGCGCCCGGTCCCGGCCGCGCCATTTCTTGGTTTCCAGCGCCGTGAAAAGCGCCTTCACGTCATCGACGTTGAATGTCCGGATCTTCGGAGGCTCGATCCCCCGGAGGTCCTCGAGCGCTTCCACTACGGGATTATCCTTGGTCAGCTTACGCCGCCGTCCAAAGTCATAAGCGCGCTTGAGAACGGCAACGCGCGTCCGCGCCGTCTTCGGGGACAGCTTTCCGCGCGTCACCATGTCGCGATACATTTCGTCAACATGGGCCGGGGTCAATTCCGTCAGCCTGATATGGCCGACGCGCGGCACGATATGGAAGCGCACGGCATTATCGAGATAGACCCGGTTCCCACGCCCGATCCGGCCGTCTCGAATGCGATCTTCCTGATGCTTCATGAACGCGTCGCAAAGCTCCGCAACCGTCCGCGTCTCGCTCCAGGCGATATGCGTCCCGCCCTCGATCTCTATCTCCACCTTCCGGCGATAGGCGTCGGCGTCCTTTTTGC
>NZ_LDES01000170.1 GCF_001015195.1 Sphingomonas sp. Y57
TGAGGTGGTGCCGGTTTTCTGGACAGGGTGTTAAGCTACTCCCGACCTGAAGGACTGGTACGGGAATGAAGATGACGAGAAAGCGCTACAGCGCCGATTTTAAGGCCAAGGTCGCGCTGGAAGCGATCCGGGGCGATCTGACGCTGGCGGAGCTGGCAGCCAAGCATGGCGTGCACCACACGATGATCGCGTCCTGGAAGCGGCAGGCCATCGACGGGATGGCAGGCACGTTCTCCGGGGCTGGCGATGTGGCCAAGGCCGTCAGCGAGAGCGAGGTCGAAAAGCTGCACGCCAAGATCGGGCAACTGGTCGTCGAGCGGGATTTTTTAGCGAAGGCCTTCGGTCGATGAGCGTGGACCGGAGGCGGGCGATGGTCGAAGCTGCTCACCACCGCCTGTCGATCACGGCGCAGTGCCGCCTGCTGCGGATCAGCCGCTCGTCCTATTACTATGCGCCGGTGCCGGAGACGGATGAGACGCTGGCGCTGATGACGGTGATCGACGAGACCTTCATGGAATGCCCGTGGTATGGCAGCCGCCAGATGGCGCGGCACCTGCGGCGTGCCGGGCACGAGGTCGGTCGCCGTCGGGTGCGGCGTCTGATGGCGAAGATGGGGCTGACGCCGATCTACCAGCGGCCCCGCACGAGCGATCCGCACCCGCAGCACCGGGTCTATCCGTACCTGCTGCGCAAGCTGGCGATCGAACGGCCCAATCACGTGTGGTGCGCCGATGTGACGTACATCCCGATGCGGCGCGGCTTCCTCTATCTGGTGGCGATCATGGACTGGGCGACCCGCAAGGTGCTCGCCTGGCGGCTGTCGAACACGATGGATGCCGGCTTCTGTGTCGCGGCGCTGGAGGAGGCGCTGGCCCGGTTCGGCAAGCCGGAAATCTTCAACACGGACCAGGGCAGCCAGTTCACCAGCTACGCCTTCACCAGCGTGCTGCGCGACGCCGAGGTCCGCATCAGCATGGATGGCCGGGGCCGGTGGATGGACAACGTCTTCATCGAACGCCTCTGGCGGTCCCTGAAGTACGAGTGCGTCTATCTCCACGCCTTCGAGACCGGCTCCGAGCTGCGGGCTGGCATTGGCCGATGGATCACCTATTACAACACCCAGCGTCCGCACTCGGGACTGGCCGGGAGAACCCCGGTCGAGGCCTATCGGCGGATCGGGCAATCAGATCATGGGGGGCATGC
>NZ_LDES01000171.1 GCF_001015195.1 Sphingomonas sp. Y57
TTCTCGATGAAGTCGCAGGCGTCGTTGGCGTGCCAGGCCGAAAAGCTATATCCGAAGGCGGCGGTCTTCGATCGCTTCAAGTCGTCGAGGTGGCGCTGGGCCGCCTGCCGGACGAACTTGCAGTGCTTCCGTTGCTTCCTGTCGGCGACCGCGGCCTTGGCGTAGGCCAGCGCGATCGCGGCATAGTCCCTAGCGTGCCCGGTGTCCGTTGCGCGCGAACGGGTTGCTCGGCTTGGCGCCATCCGCTTTGCCTCCCGCGCCGACGCGGCTCTTCGGCCCGGCGATGCGCAACAGCTCCTCATGCTGGCGAAGGACCGTCAGATACGCCGCAGGGGGCGGCCCACCGGCCTTGAACGCGGCGCGGACGAGCGCCTCCAGCGAGCAATATCGCGCGAACATGGCGCTATCGATCTCGGTCACGCCCGCCGCCATCACCCGGCCGAGCACCTCGTCCCAGACATCGATCGCCTCGGGCGTCAGATAGTCCGGCATGATCGGCGGATCGCCGGGAACGACTAGTTCAGTTTTGCCGTCATCCCGATAGGGGCGAATCGTGCCCCTTTCCCATTTGGCCGACGGCGGTTCCGCTTTGGGGCCGCGCTTCATCTCGAGACTCCAAAATTTTCGCGCCCTTCGACTGGTTACAGCGCCGGCAACTGCAAGCGACATTGTCCCAGGTGTGCGTCCCGCCCCTCACAAGGGGTCGGACATGTTCAAGCTGCGGCGCGGTCGGTGATGTCGTCCCCCTCTCCACGCGGGGCGTGTCGATCCCGCAAAGGTAGCAGCGCCAGCCGCTGCGCTCGAAGACTGCGATCGGGTCGATCCGATCAGCTTCCAATGCGGATTCTGCCGATCTCCGAGCCGCCTTCTGGGCCGCTTTTGCCGCTCGGGTTGATGGCGCGGCATCCCGGCAGGCCTTGGAACAGAACCGATTCCGTCGACCGAGGGCCGAGCCGCATTGCTGGCAATCCACGAAACGTCGGCGGCGCGGATGGATGCGATTGAGCACGCTCGGTTGACTAGCGCGCTTACATTGCGCCGAGCAGTATATCGGCGAGCGACCACGGGTAACGCGGAACTCGAACGACATTCCACAGCAACGGCAATCCGCCCTCTCTCGATCGCCGACTGTCCGCATCCACTCCTCGCCAAAAATTAATATGGCTCAAAAGTTTAATCTGGGCATGCGGAAAAAGACCCCCACGCGCGGTCCCAGAG
>NZ_LDES01000172.1 GCF_001015195.1 Sphingomonas sp. Y57
GTCCGCCGCCGCCTTCTCGGCATGGCGCAGGAAACTCGAATAGACCCCGGCATAGCCGAGCGTGAGCGTCTCGCGATCGACCCGGACCGGCCGGTCCTGGAGCGGGCGGACGAGGTCCTCGGCGGCGTCCATCAGCGCGTTGACGTCGCAGCCATGGTTCCAGCCCTTGCGGTCGGCGGCGGCGACGAACACCTCGAGCGGTGCGTTGCCCGCACCCGCGCCCATGCCGGCGAGGCTGGCGTCGATCCGCACCGCGCCTTCCTGCGCCGCGACGATCGAGTTGGCGACGCCGAGCGAGAGGTTGTGATGGGCATGCATGCCGCGCTGCGTCTCGGGCTTGAGCACCCGGTCATAGGCCTGGAAGCGGGCGCGGACCCCGTCCATGTCGAGTGCGCCGCCACTGTCGGTGACATAGACGCACTGCGCGCCATAGCTCTCCATCAGCAGCGCCTGCTGGGCCAGTGCCTCGGGCTCGATCATGTGGCTCATCATCAGGAAGCCCGACACGTCCATGCCGAGGTCGCGGGCGATGCCGATATGCTGTTTCGAGACGTCGGCCTCGGTGCAGTGGGTCGCGACCCGGACCGAGCGGACGCCGATGTCATAGGCGCGGCGCAGTTCCTCCGCGGTGCCGATGCCAGGGACCAGCAATGTCGTCAGCACCGCGCGTTTGAGGACATCCGCGGCGGCCTCGATCCATTCCCAGTCGGTGTGCGCACCCAAGCCGTAGATGAAGCTGGCGCCGTTCAGGCCGTCGCCATGCGCGACCTCGATCGCGTCGACCCCGGCCTCGTCGAGGGCCCTGGCGATGGCGCGGACATGGTCGATGCCGTACATGTGCCGGATCGCGTGCATGCCGTCGCGCAGCGTCACGTCCTGGATGTAGAGCTTGTCCTTGCTGACGTCGAAGCTCATGCCGCGGCCCTCCGTTCGATGATGCGTCGGGCGAGCAGCTCGCCGGTCGCCTTGGCGGCGGCGGTCATGATGTCGAGATTGCCCGAATAGCTGGGCAGGTAATCGCCGGCGCCCTCGACTTCCAGGAACACCGAGGTCTTGATGCCGGTGAACTCTCCGCGTCCCGGAATTTTCAGCCTGTTGTTGTCGCCGAAGCGTTCGAACTGGACCTCCTGCTTCAGGCGGTAGCCGGGGACATAGGCCTGCACCTTCTTCACCATCGCCGCGATCGAGGCGCGGATCGCCTCCTCGTCGGCGCCCTCG
>NZ_LDES01000173.1 GCF_001015195.1 Sphingomonas sp. Y57
GCCGAGCCCGGTGTGGACGACGTCGGGCCGGGTTTCGCCGGTCAGGTCGACGCCATCGCCCAGCCCCATCCACAGTGGCGCGCCATAGCCCGGCACGTCGACGTGGCGGTAGAGGATCGTCGTCTCATAGGTGAAGCGTTCGGGATCGTTCGCATCCGGCTTGAAGCGGTGGAGGAAGACTGCCTCCGGATGGCAGCCGATCTGCGCATTGGGGAAGATGCCGAAGATCACGCTGTCGGTAAGCTGCGCGTCGCTGAACCGTTCATAGCCGAGCCCCAGCCGCGCCGACCGGTCGCGCTTGGCCATCGCGATCGCCGAGCGGCTCTCCTGCGCCGTGCCCTGGAAGGTTGCCGGGTCGAGCCCCGCATCCCGCAGCATCGCCGCGATGCCGGGGTTGATCCCCTCCTGATCGGGGAAATGCGAATTGGGCTGGCCGAACGGGACGAACTGCCGGCTCATCCCGCCCGGGTAGAGATCGATATGGGTGCGGTCGTCGAGCATCCCCATCGTCTGGGGATGGATCGCGTGGAGATGATAGCTCTCGTAAAAGGCGTCGACCCCGCCCTTCCAGTTCGCCGCCCAGTCCGACCGGCGGTGCTGCACGACGTGCATCTCCCCGATCCGGTACTCCTCGAGCATCGGCAGGATCGGGCCAAGATAGTCCCTGAGCGGCGGCGGGTTCTCGGCCATCGAGAGGAAGACGATCCCGGCCGCCTCCTCGACCTTGACCGAGCTGAGGTCGGTGCCGTGACACAGCACCTCGGGCCGGAAGGTCTCCGGGTCCGTGACGGCGAGATTGCGGCCGTCGAGCCCGAAGCGCCAGCTGTGGAAGGGGCAGGTGAAATCGTCCTGCGATCCGACGTCCCCCTGCACGAGGCGGCTGCCGCGATGCGGACAGACATTGTAATGCGCGGCCAGCCCGCCGTCGGCGGTGCGGGCGATGATGAAGCTTTCGGCGCCGATGTCGAACCGCATCCAGTCGCCCGGTTCGCGAACGTCGCTCACCGGCCCGGCCATCAGCCAGGCCTGGACGAAAACCTTCTCCCATTCCTCGCGCGCGAATTCGTGCGAGGTGTAGCGGGCCGGATCGGGGCGGGCCGTTCCGTTGTCGATCGGGGCAGCGGGCGTGTCGAACGGATGGGACGAGTCCTTATGGACCGCCCATCCGCGGACATCATAGTTCATGCCGGCTCTCCCAGCCCCATGCGTCGATCGAGTTCGGCATGGAAATGGCGCAGCCTGCCCTCCTGCTCGCTCCACAGCGGGCCGCGGAATCCGCGCGAGCGGGCGCCGGCC
>NZ_LDES01000174.1 GCF_001015195.1 Sphingomonas sp. Y57
GATTTCCGTGTGTGGCCGGGCGGTTGATCATCAGGCCGCCATGGCTCTGATGAAACGTTCGCCGAAGATCACGGCAAATTGCGCCTTCGCCATGGTCCACTCACGTGGTGGCATCTTCCACTCTTTCTCCGACCGATTCAAGATCAGGTAGAGCAGCTTGGTGGCGGCCTCGTCGCTGGGGAAGTGTCCCCTGGCCCTGACAGCCCGCCTGAGCTTCGAGTTCAAAGCTTCGATGGCGTTCGTAGTGTAGATGATCCGGCGGACCTCGTCGGGGAACGCAAAAAACGGGATCACCTCGCCCCAGGCGCGCCGCCAGCTCTGGCCGATGGCGGGATAGCGCTGCCCCCAAGGGCCAGCCTCAAATGCTGTCAGCGCCTTTTCGGCGGCATCTGCGTCGGTGGCACGGTAAATCTCCTTGAGCGCGCTGGCGAGGTTCTTTCGGTCCTTCCAGGAGACGAAGTCCATCGAGTTGCGCAGCAGGTGAACGATGCAGGTCTGGACGATCGCATCGGGGAACACTGCGGTGATCGCATCGGGAAAGCCCTTCAGGCCGTCAACGACGGCCAGCAGGATGTCTTCAACGCCACGGTTGCGAAGCTCGTTCATCACCCGAAGCCAGAACTTGGCACCCTCATTCTGCTCGAGCCACAAGCCGAGCACCTCCTTTGCGCCGTCGGCGCGGACGCCCAGCGCAATGTGGATCGCCTTGTTGCGCACCATGCCCTCGTCGCGGATCTTGACCCGGATCGCGTCGAAGAAGACCAGCGGGTAAACCGGATCGAGCGGCCGCTGCTGCCAAGTGGCGACCTCATCGAGCACGGCGTCGGTCACCGTGCTAATCAAATCGGGTGAGACGTCGATGCCGTATAGATCGTGCAGGTGCCTGGTGATCTCGCGGGTGCTCATGCCGCGCGCGTACATCGACACGATCTTGTCGTCGAAGCCGGGAAAGCGGCGTTGATACTTGGCGATCAACTGCGGGTCGAAGCTCGACTGGCGATCGCGCGGCACGTCGATCGCCAACTTGCCGGTGTCGGTCATTACCGTCTTCCGACCGTAGCCGTTGCGCATGTTGCCGGCGCCGTCTTCGCCAGCGAGGTGGTGATCCATCTCCGCATTCAGGGCACGCTCTGTCAGCGCCTTCTTCAGCGAATCGAGCAGACCGCCCTGCTCGAAGGCGGCACTGGCAGTGCCGCCCGCCAAAAGCTGATCGAGAAGCTCATTCGGTATGGCAGGTTCTTTGCGTCGTGACATAGTGGGACTCCTTGTTGCCCATTATGCCCGGCCACACACGGAAATC
>NZ_LDES01000175.1 GCF_001015195.1 Sphingomonas sp. Y57
GACGAAGGCCAGGTCTTCGGATTGCTCGGAACCGTCGCTCTGGCCAAAAAAAGCCTTCGGCTCCGATCAACTGTCAGTGGAGAGGCAGATCATACTCCCCGAAAATGTCAGAATTTTCAGGGTAAACCCTAATTGCGATTAAGGCCGTATTCGCCTCGTGTTGTTAAAATAGACTTCCAAAAGTTCTCGCGAGCAATGACGGTTTCGTCTGCTTCTTTCGCTGGGATTGCCTCAAGAAGGGCAAAGCGAAAGTTCTTTCGGCAATAATCAAGATCAGAACTCGTCACCAGCTTACGGAGTTCGACATTACCGCCATGACCACACTCAATGTAGGAGCACCAGCGAGACCAAATACCCTGGTCGCCATAAGCCGATCCAACATATCTCTTCCCAGTGGAAATATCTGTGATGAGATATATACCCTTCATGTGTCCTAGGGCGCTTTGCCAATCCGGACGCGAATTGCGCACAATGGTTTCCAACTCCGAAAAACCAAGGTCAATTTTGTCGAAACCCTCAAAATGACGGCCAGAAAATGGTGCTGGGAAAATCTCTAGAACCTCAAATTTGTCGTAGTAATTTTCCATGTAAATACGTGTAGCACGACTGCGATAGTCTAGACGTAATTTTAGACGCCCGATAAATTGCTCTGCCTTTGGGTCAAGATCAACGACATACCTATCTGGTAGACGATCCACGACCTTCCAAATGCCACCAAAAATCCATGTATCCGGCTCGGTGTAATAGTGCATAACAGAAAAAATGTATGGCCGGTTAAATTCGTCTCTCGCGGGACGATACTCCTGCCACCCTTTCCACTGTTCACGAGATCGCGCGAATACATCCAAAGGATGTTCAACGCGATTCCAGCGCGCAATATGAATCTTGAAGTCCGCCTGGTTGTTTATCGTAATTATATCTGATAATTTTATGGTCATGTGAATTTATCAAATATGGGGTGAAAATGGCTATCGTATCGGTATGTAAAAATAAACACGACGCTGATGTTAAAGTTTTTCTTGTTAATAGCAAGCACGAGGCCGACCTTCTGTATTGCGAGGTGAAGCAAAAACATGATGCCAAGGGCGATACGCTGTGGTTTTTCACCGATAAAGATTATGATGCGACAGTGAAGATTTTTTGGGTCAACGCGAAGCACGATGCCGACATCAAGGTCTTCAAGGTTGATCAGAAATTTGAAACCAAATGGAATAGCAGCAATAAGTTCGTAAGCAGACTCGGTTGAGCTTGTAAAAGACTATTGAACATAAGGAAAGTAGCGGATGCCAGCAGCGCGGCGCTGACCGATGCGGAAATCAGGCGGTGG
>NZ_LDES01000176.1 GCF_001015195.1 Sphingomonas sp. Y57
TCCTTGGGAAGATCGTCATCGGGATTGCGATAGCGATCCGCCCCGACCACCCAGATTTCTTTGGAGCGGATGCGGTCGCGCAGTTGCGTCAGGACGCAAAGCTCATAGCTGATCCGGTTTACCCGCCCATCGTCATCAATGACGGAACTGCGCCATCGCGCTGGAATCACCTCATCGATCGGAACATCCTGCAATGGCACGAAGCGGCATCCGCCATCCACCTTGCTCCTGATCCAGTCGAGGGCCGCCAGGACCGGCCGCCACACCGCGTTGTTCGACCGGAACTCAAGTACGGAAAGCAGGCTTGGCAGCATGCGCCGGTAATGATTGGCCCAGGAACCACGCATCACCTTGTAGATGCGCCGGTCCAGAGCGCCCTTCGCATGGCTCTCCTTGACGATCGCCGCCAGCTTGGCCTTACCGGCGATCGGGAAAATGACATCGCAGATGCGCCCCGATGGTTCATTGATCGAGGCGCTGGCGATCTCGACCAGCAGGCGCTCCTTTCCATAGACCCGCTCGATGTCTTTCGCGATATCGCCCACCACCTTGCGTTTCGAGCGCGTTCCGATCTTGTGAACGGTTTCGATCAGCAGGTCGATCATCGCGTCAGTGAGTTGCGCCTCCCGCGACATTAGATAAATCGCATAAAGGCCGAGCTGTCGCGCCGGCGCATGCCGGCGCATCTCCGAGGCCTTTTCACCGGCAACGCGGCGAACAATCTGATCGACCCATGGCTTGCCCGTAGCCGTCAGGAGATCATGGGGAAGATCAAGTCTCTGGATAAAGGCGAGTTTCTCGGTCACGTCGAGAATGTTGTCGAGCGTTGCCTGTCCGGCGTCACCCTTCATCCTGTTGAATCCGGTCGAGCTGTCCGGATCGGCAAGCGAGGCTTCCAATAACGCCACCGCATCTGACGAAAGCCGATCACTGGCTCCGATCAGCCAGGTGTCCAGATAATCTTGCCGTTGTGAGCGAACGACACGTTCAAGCTCCTTGCGCGACGGCCCATAAATACGCCGGTCCCGGCACCACAGGAAAACATGCTCAAGCATGGCATTGATCGACTGGCCGCCCGGGCACAGCTCGCCAGCAATCCATTCCGTCAATTGCGCGCGATCCACCCGCTTCATGCGGTGATATCCAAGATGGATCAGGATCTCCGCACAATGCCGTCGTGCTGTCCGACTGGAAAAGTCATAACCGGCTATCTCGCCAGCCTCGACACCGAGTTGCTCGGCCAGATACGAGAGGCCATCGGTAGGGATTGAGCCGGGATCGATCGCGAAAAACCCCAGGGAAGCGAAGAATTTCAGCTGTGCGGCGAGGCCAAGGCGCGTCAGGGCCGGCTTCGAATTTACAAAATCAATATCGGCAAAGCTCAGGCTCCATCGTCCGATCAAATCCCCGCCCGGAATACTCCGATCCATCAACCCACTCCCTATGATGGAGCGAACTGTCCTCTTCTATGATTTCCATCGTCAATACCGAATGCCACGTTCCCAAAACGTTCTCCGACTTGGCCAAAATCGCAGCTT
>NZ_LDES01000177.1 GCF_001015195.1 Sphingomonas sp. Y57
CGTGCTGGCTGATGCCGAGTTGCCCGCCGAGTATCTCGAAATCGAGCTGACCGAATCGGTCGCGTTTGGTGATCCGGCGATCTTCCCCGCCCTGGACGCCTTGCGGCAGATCGGTGTGCGCTTCGCCGCCGATGACTTCGGGACGGGGTATTCCTGTCTGCAACATCTGAAGTGCTGCCCAATCAGCACGCTCAAGATCGACCAATCGTTTGTCGCCGGGCTCGCCAACGACCGCCGCGACCAAACCATCGTGCACACCGTGATTCAGCTTGCGCACGGGCTGGGCATGGATGTGGTGGCTGAAGGCGTGGAAACATCGGCGAGTCTTGATCTATTGCGACAAGCGGACTGCGACACAGGACAAGGCTTCCTGTTCGCGAAGCCAATGCCGGCGGCGGCATTCGCCGTCTTCGTCAGTCAATGGAGGGGTGCCACCATGAATGCAAGTGACTCGACCACCACCAGTTGCTGCGTGTGCTGCAAGGAAATCCCGCTCGATGCCGCCTTCACCCCGGAAGGCGCGGAATACGTCGAGCACTTCTGCGGGTTGGAGTGTTATCAACGCTTCGAAGCGCGTGCCAAGACAGGGAACGAAACCGATGCCGATCCGAACGCCTGCGACTCGCTACCGTCAGATTGAGGCATACCCTAACTTGGCGTCAGACCATCCGGCGCTAAATCGTCAGAATAGAGTTGCCTTCCGAATTGATTGACATACGCCGTCAAGGGTCATAGATTTCTTCCTGACACATTTCCCTCAGGAGGATACCTTGCACGGTCAGCGCATCGGTTACGTCCGCGTCAGCAGCTTCGACCAGAACCCAGAACGGCAGCTCGAACAGATCCAGGTGGATAAAGTGTTCACCGACAAGGCGTCGGGCAAGGACACACGGCGGCCCGAACTGGAACGGCTGCTCGCCTTCGTGCGCGAAGGCGACACGGTCGTGGTGCACAGCATGGATCGTCTGGCGCGCAACCTCGACGACCTGCGCCGCCTGGTGCAGGGCCTCACCCAGCGCGGCGTACGCATCGAGTTCCTTAAGGAGCATTTGACCTTCACCGGCGAGGACTCGCCGATGGCGAACCTGATGCTGTCGGTAATGGGCGCGTTCGCCGAGTTCGAACGCGCCTTGATCCGCGAGCGGCAGCGCGAGGGCATCGCGCTCGCCAAGCAGCGCGGGGCCTACCGTGGCAGGAAGAAATCCCTGTCGTCTGAGCGTATTGCCGAACTGCGCCAACGTGTCGAGGCTGGCGAGCAAAAGACCAAGCTGGCTCGTGAATTCGGAATCAGTCGCGAAACCCTGTATCAATACTTGAGAACGGATCAGTAAATATGCCACGTCGTTCAATCCTGTCCGCCGCCGAGCGCGAAAGCCTGCTGGCGTTGCCGGACACCAAGGATGAGTTGATCCGTCACTACACGTTCAGCGAAACCGACCTCTCCATCATCCGGCAGCGGCGCGGCCCGGCCAACCGGCTGGGCTTCGCCGTGCAGCTCTGTTACCTGCGCTTTCCTGGTGTCATCCTGGGCGTCGATGAGCCGCCGTTTCCGCCCTTGTTGAAACTGGTCGCCGACCAGCTCAAGGTCAGCGTCGAAAGCTGGGACGAATACGGGCAGCGGGAGCAGACCCGGCGCGAGCACCTGGTCGAACTGCAAACGGTGTTCGGCTTCCAGCCCTTTACCATGGGCCACTACCGGCAGG
>NZ_LDES01000179.1 GCF_001015195.1 Sphingomonas sp. Y57
ATCGAGCATCTGGGCCAGCAGGGTGAAGTCGGCGTCAGCAAGGTCGGGGAGCATCTCCATCTGTCGGGGGCTTTCGTAACGATTGAGGTCAACAAGTTGGTCAAGTCCGGCCTCGTGGACAAGGTGCCGCATCCGGAGGACGGCCGCCGGGTCGTTCTCACCGTCACCGACAAGGCGCGCAGGCTGCTCGATGAACTGGCCGCCACCCAGCGCCCGGTCAACGATACAATCTTCGACGGGCTGAGCGCCGGCCAGTTCCGCGCCTTTTCCGAGATCATCGCCTCGCTGGTCGGCGGCACCGAAGAGGCGCTCGCGCTGCTTAGGCTGCAAGCCGAGCAGCGTCGCCGGCAGGCCTGATCGCCATGGGCCTTGCCTTAGACCCGCGCGCCTTTCGCAACGCTCTGGGCCATTTCCCGACCGGTGTGGTCGTGGTCACGGCGGAGACCGAAGGGCGCGATCCGATCGCGATGACGGTGAGTTCGTTCAATGCGGTCTCGCTCGATCCGCCACTGGTGCTGTTCAGCGTCGGGCGCACCGCGCCGAGCCTGCCCGCGCTGCTGGCTGCCAAGAATTTCGGCATCAGCGTGCTCCGTCACGATCAGTCCGATCTGTCGAGCCGCTTCGCTGGCGGGCGCGGCGAGAAATGGGCAGGCCTTGCGCCCGTGGTGGGCGAGACGGGCTGTCCGCTGATCGGGCCGTGCCTGGCCACCTTCGAATGCGAGCCTTTCGCGGTGCATGAGGGCGGCGATCACCTGATCCTCGTCGGCCATGTGCTGCGTTTTGAAATTGCCGAGGAGGGCGAGCCGCTCGTCTTCTTCCGCGGCGGATATCACGCCATCGCCGGCCGTGCCGCCTGACATCTTCCAGGGAGAAAAGAAGTGAAAACTGGATCCAGTCATCTGGCCGCGCTGCGCGACGGCCGTCTGGTCTATATCGGCGGCGAGGCGGCGGGCGATGTCACAGCGCACCCGGCGTTCCGCAATTCGGTCGCCTCGGCCGCCAGCCTCTATGATTTCCAGGCGTCCCATGCCGAGCTGATGACGATCGAAAGCCCCACCAGTGGCCAGCGAGTAAGTCGCGCTTGGGACCTGCCGCGGAGTTACGAAGCGCTCGTCGAGCGGCGGCGGGCGATGGAAGCCTGGGCGGAGACCCATTATGGCTTCATGGGCCGCTCGCCCGATCATGTCGCGTCCTGCTTCGCTGGCATGATAATGGGCATCGACATATTCGAGAGCTACGATCCGGCGCGTGCTGGTGCGCTCTCGGACTATTTCCGTTACGCCCGCGATAACGATCTGTTCCTCACCTATGTCATCATCAACCCACAGGCCGACCGATCCAAGGCGGCCCACGAACAGGCCGACGAATTTCTGACCGCCGGTATCGTCGATCAGGATTCAACGGGCCTCACGCTGCGTGGCGCCAAGATGCTCGCGACGAGCGGCATCATGGCGAACGAGGTGTTCGTGAGCTGCATCCAGCCGCTGGGCGCCGGCGACGAGAAATATGCGGTTTCGCTCGCGCTGCCCATGAACGCGCCCGGTCTGAAGCTGCTCTCGCGCAAATCCTATGAGGCGGCCGCTCCTAGCGTCTACGACAATCCGCTGGCGAGCCGGTTCGACGAGAATGACGCCGTCATCTATTTCGACGACGTGAAGGTCCCCTGGGACCGCGTCTTCGTCGCCGGCGATACGGCGATGATGATGAAGCAATTCCATGCGACGCCGGCGCACGTCCTTCAGAACTATCAGTGTCAGGTCCGCCTGATGGTGAAGATGCGGTTCCTGATGGGCCTGGCCCGCCGCACGGCCGAGGTGAACGGTACGATCGCGCTGCCGCCGGTTCGCGACACGCTGGGCCAGCTGGCGGCCGAAGCGACGCTGGTCGAAGGAATGGTCTATGGCATGGAGGCCAAGGGCAAGGTGGTGAAGGGGTTCTACGTCCCCGACGCCCAGATCCTCTACTCCGCGCAGGTCCTGACCCAGCAGCTCTATGCCAAGGTCATCAATTCGCTGCGCGATCTCGCTGGCGGAGGCCTTATCATGCTGCCGTCGAGCACGCGCGATTTCACCAATCCCGAGATTGCCCGCATCATCGGCAAGACCCAGCAGTCGCCGACCGCGAGTTCGGAGGAACGGGTCAAGTTCTTCAAGCTCGCCTGGGACGCGATCGGGTCGGA
>NZ_LDES01000180.1 GCF_001015195.1 Sphingomonas sp. Y57
AATGTTCTGACGACGGACAGTATGGAATATTCCAGGAGCAAAATGGGGAATTTTTGGTGGAGTAATAGGGGTTTTTGTAAATGATGTATTTTTCCCAGATCCTGCCGGAATTCCGAATGAAGCAGATGGATTAAAAGTAAAAATCTTGCAGACTGGCAATAATAAAATAACAAAATCTACCCTTCAAGCATTGGGGTTTACAGACAGATCTGCCTTACAGAGAGCAGTAGAAGCACTCAAAAAATATAACGGCTATGATGCTGACTATCATGGATCAATTCTATCCAATGGAAATTATATGAATACGCATACAAGAGAGATTATTGGAAATATATATGATTTTGTCGGGAAATAATATGAACTCAATATCACTTGAATTGCACGGAACCTTAGAATCAAGTTCCATTAGTAATTTTAATATTATGGTTGAAAGTTTATATTTAGAATTGAGAACATTTAAAATACAAGAAGATGATAAAAATTTAAGGGTTTTAGCCCTGTTCGAAAGTGCAAATAAAAATATTTCTTGTGATATAAATGATCATTTGGAATTTATAGAAAATTATACCAAAATAAATATAACAAAAATTGTCGAAATAAAAAATAAATTCGACCTTCTCATTTCTCTGCGGATTTGCTGGACTTTTGAGGAGATGATAGGACTTACAATTGGTAGAAATTTTTCTCCAATTTACGATAAAATTAATATAACTATTCTTGAGAAATAACCTTCTGACAATTCCGGAGACACTATATAATTTTCGCGATTTGGCTTTGGTTCGCACTTGAGTGGCCAGCCCCTGATGCGCGATCCATTTTCTAACGCAAGTGGACGACTGATGCACGGCCGCACTTCGATCGTCTCCACCACGCATCGTCAGCGCCGACATGAGCTCCATGCCGCGGTATCGTCCGTTCGATGGGAATGTACCCGCCCAATGTCGGGCTCTGAATGGTGAGCCACGACAATGTCGCTGAACCCAATGAAAAGCCACTCGAATGACTAGCTGCTCGTGCTGCTAACAACCACCCGATAGCGTCAGGAACAGCTCTGCTAGATTGGGCTACCATTATCGATCAGATTTAAAGTTCTCATGTGCAATTTCCCGAAAGGGACATTTATGCTGAATCTGCATGGATGACAGGCGAGGTATTAGCTACGCCACCTCTTCCATGGCTCTTTCACAATTTCTCTCGACTTGAGTTCAAAGTTGAGCATTGTTGCTGTTACTGTATCGCGGCTCCCAAGGCGGCCGCGCCGCCTCGAACGGTCTGACCGACGGGGCTCTGGGTGGTGGGACGCAATCATGCGATCCCGAGGAGAACCATCATGGAAGATATCCAGCAGACCACCGAGGTAGCACCCGCCCTCCTGCCCCTGCCCGACCGTCCAAGGCCGCCATCGTCACCAAACTTCTGTCCCGCAACCGCAGCGCCACGCTCGCCAAGATCATGGAGATGACCCATTAGCAGCCGCATAGTGCGCGTTCCTTTCTATCGGGCGTCCGCAAGAAGCGCGAGCTTTTGAAGGAAATCCGCCGCACCGACGAAACCTCCTATCGGCTGGCCGACTGATAGCGAGCTTGGAAGATGCTTGCGACATTGTCGCAAGCCCAGCTCCGCACCGAATGGCGCAAATATCATAAGGGGCAACTCATGCCAGCTGGCTTGGGCCGCGACCTCGCGAGCCGGGCCATCGCCTGGCAGATACAGGAGCGGGTCCGTGGCGGCTTGACCACGGCTACGCGTCGAGAACCGAAGCACTTGGTGAAGCAGTTCGTCGAGACCGGCGCTATCGATCTGGGCAAAGAGCCGTTGCTCAAGCCCGGCACAATTCTGGGGACACTATACCCATTTCGTCCTTCAACTTTGGTCCAAGCTGGGATGCTCCGCTCCTTACGCCCAATCCATTCTTCAGCCTGAGCGGGCAGTCGGTGCGTAGCCGCACTCGGCCATCTCGACCAGCGCCTCCTCCGTATCCAGAACACCGGCATCGGCTTCGCATGGCGGCATCACCCGCCATTCGCGAATGTGCCTGCCCAGCGCCTCAGCAAGTATCGTGGTGCTCGATCTGCTCAAGCACAGGGGTGGGGTGACCCTCGACGACTATAAGCTGACTGCGTCACCGTTCACGCGCTGCACCGACCAGTCTGGGCAAGAAAGGTCAATCATTGAAAATATGGAGATAGGGATGTGCGCCGCTACCAGATCGCAACGACCGCCTGATATGAATCCGCTCGATCACAATCGGGTTGCGCTAGGGTCAGGACCCATTGATA
>NZ_LDES01000181.1 GCF_001015195.1 Sphingomonas sp. Y57
GCCGGTGGTGCGGCCGGGCGCGGCGCCGTTGAGGAGTTGGGTCAGTTCCGCGCCCCGCTGGGCGGCGACCGAGCGGAGCGCGACGGTGTCGGCGGCGGCAATCGCGCCATGCGCGACCAGCCCGGCGACGGCGACGATCGCGACGCGGCGGCCGGTGCGTGACAGGCCCTGGCGCGGGCGCGCATAATCGCCCTGGCGCAGGTCGAGCGCGATCGGCAGCGCCTCCGCGCCGTCCTCGACCTCGTCGCAATCGGGCTTGCCCGCCGCCGTCCACAGCGCGACGAACAGCGCCTCGCGCGCCGCGAAGCCGGTGCCGTCGGGCGTGCGGACCAGGATGCGGCCGTCGCCCTCGCGCCGCACATTCCAGCGGCCCGCCTCGGGCACCGGCAGCGCCAGCGCGTCGGGCATGATCGCGGCGTCGGCGATCCCGGCCTCGGCCGCCTGCGCGACCCAGGCCCCCATCAGCGCGCGATCGACCGCAGCCGCGATCCAGGCGCCGTCCGCTTGCTGCACGCCGAGCGCGAAGTGCAGCGCGTCGGGCCGGTCGGCGATGCGGTCCTCGATCGCGAAGGGCAGCGCGGCGAGACGGCGCGCGTGCGAAGGCAGCGGCAACGCGACCGACATCGTCAGGACATGTTCGGCCGGTACCAGCAGGACGGGCCGCGCGGCCGCGCCCGGAACTGCGCGCACCGCGCCCGCGTCGAGCCGCCAGACGCCCGCTTCGGCCCGGGGGGCGAGCATATTTTTTAGCCGCGCGCCGATCGGCGCTATGCTAGGCGACTGTAACATCAGTTTCATGGATATATCTCATAGCGCCGCCATGATCATAGTTTCGCAACAATTTCATGACGAGCCCGAACATGGCGGCCGGCGCACCGTTTCGGACGGCGAGGCCGGCCTGACCCTGATCGAGATGATCGTCGTGCTGGCGATCATCGCACTGGTCGCGGCGCTGATCGTCCCCAACGTCATCGGACGTCCCGATGAAGCCCGCGTGACGGTCGCCAAGACCGACCTGCGCACCATCTCCGCCGCGCTGAAGATGTACCGTCTCGACAATGGCGACTATCCGACCACCGAGCAGGGGCTGGCGGCGCTGTCGAAGAAGCCCACCACCGCGCCCGAGCCGCGCAACTGGTCGGCCGAGGGCTATCTGGCGCAGGTGCCGGTCGACCCCTGGGGCCGCCCCTATGTCTATCGGAATCCCGGCAGCGGCGGCGCCGGCTTCGACCTGATCAGCCTCGGCAAGGACGGCAAGCCGGGCGGCGAGGGGCTCGACGCCGACCTGAGCGACAAAGCGCCCTGAGATGCAGGCGCGGGGGGGCGAATCGGGAATGACCCTGGTCGAGATGCTCGCCGTGCTGGCGATCATCGCGGTCGCGGCAGGGGCGACCGTGCTCGGCATCGGCGCCGCCACCCGCGCGCCCGGCGTCGAGGCCGAGGCGCGTCGCCTCGCCACCCGGCTCCAGTCGGTCGCCGACGAGGCGATGGTGTCCGATCGCCCGGTTGCGCTGAGCTGGGACGAGAAGGGATATGCCTTCACCGGCTGGGACGGGCGCGGCTGGCAGGAGGGCACGGACGAGGCGCATGCCCGCCACCGGCTGCCCGCCGGCATCCGGCTCGACATGGGCCGCCGCACCCCGCCGCTGCTGCTCGGCGTCGACGGCACTGGCGTCCCCGCGACGATCGGCCTGCGGTCCGGCAAGGAGCGCTGGCTTGTCGTCTATGACGGGTTGTCGGCGAGCCCCATTCCGGTGCCGGCCGCATGATCGCCACGGGCATCCGGCCCGGCGAGGAGGGCTTCTCGCTGATCGAGGCGCTGGTGGCGTTGCTCGTGCTCGCCATCGCCGCCGCCGGCCTGGTCCGCGCGGCCGAGGCGCATGTCGATTCGATCCGCGGCCTGGAACGCCGCGCCGCCGCACAGCTCGTCGCGCAGAACCGGCTCGCCGAGCTGGCGGTGCCCGGCCTGCCGGCGGGGCCTGCCGAGGTCGAGATGCTGGGCCAGCGCTGGACCGTCGCCGTGCGCGAGAGCGCTACCGATGATCCCGACACGGCCAAGCTGAGCGTCGCGGTGGCGGACGCGCGCGATCCGGCCTCGCCGCTCGTCACCCTCGACGGCTTCCGCGACAGGGGTTCGACGACGCGATGACCCCGCATCAGGCCTCCCGCGCCGCCGACATCTTCACCGGCCTCGTCGTCGCCTCGGTCGCGGTCGCGCTGGCCGGGCTGACCTGGCACCTGCTCGGCGCCGGACCGGGCGAATCGCCGCGCGCCGCCGGTTCCGCCGCGCCGGCCGCC
>NZ_LDES01000182.1 GCF_001015195.1 Sphingomonas sp. Y57
CGATCGCGCCGACCGGCGGCGGCAGAGCCGGGCGGACGGCAACCGCGAATGGGAAGCTAAGCTCAAGGCCCGCGAGGAAGCCGTAGAACAGCAGATCGCGGACAGCCTGCGGGAGTGCAAGGATCATTGCGCGGCGGTCACGGCGCGGGCCGACAAGCTGTTCTACGTCGTCATGCTGATCCTGCCCGAGGTGCAGCGTCACGCGCCGACCTCGGCGCAGCTCCGACAAGCCAAGGCCCTGCTCGCCGACATCCTACCCATCCCCTTCGATCCCGAGTTGCCCGCCGACATGCGCGAGCAGCTCGCCGCGATCGATGCCCAGACCCTTTGACCGGAGACACGATCATGAAGCTGATGGATGCCCAGCAATTGCTGGAAATGAGCCCCGATGCCGACTGGCCCGAGCGGGCGGCGGCCAAGGTGGCGGCGGCGCTGCTCGATCCGGTAGCCCGGCCGGGCCTGCTGGCGCTGCGCCTGTCGCCGCATTTCACCCTGCGCGAGCTGACCGCGAGCGCCACGGCCGACACGCGCGGCCTGGTCAACATGCCCGATGTCCGGCAGCTTCTCGCGCTGCGCTATTTGTGCGTGGCGATCCTGGAGCCGGTGCGGGCGCGCTTCGGCCCGGTGCGGGTCACGTCGGGCCTGCGGCTGTTCACGCCCGATAGCCAGCACGGCAAGGGCGAGGCCGCCGATTTCGAGGTGCCCGGCATCGCGAACCTGACCGTGGCGCGGTGGATCAGGGATACGCTGCGCTTCGACCAACTCATTCTTGAGGCCTGGTCGCCCGGCGCGGCGAACGCGGGCTGGGTCCATTGCAGCGCCCGTCCCGATCGCGCGCGGAAATCCGTGCTGCGGACGCCCACGGGCAAGGCGCCCTATTTCACCGGACTCCCGGCCTAACCTTTCGCCGACCTTCGTTCGAACCTGTCCAGCCTGGCGCCGATGGTCGGCGGCTCCGGGCCAATCTCCCATGGAGGCCTTATGCTCAATCTCCTGTCCAACAAGGCGTTCATCACGCAGATGATCGGGCTCGCGCTCGCCGTCGCCGCGATGATCGGCGTCCCCTTCGTTTCCAGCTTCGATCAGGAAACGGCCGTCGCCGCCGTAATGGCGACGATTGCCGCCGTGACGATCGTGATGCGCTATGCGCATGGCGGTTCGCCCGAGGCGGACGGCAAGCGCTGGTGGCAGAGCCGGACGATCTGGATGCAGATCGTCGCGGCCGGCTTCGCGGTGCTGGCGCTGTTCAAGGTGGCGCCGCCGCTCGATCAGGAAGGTGTGTTGTCGACCATCATGGCGATCACCACCGTTCTGGGCGCGATCTTCGCCGCGAAGGCGAAGAGCCCGATCGGCTGATGCTCTGGAAGCTGCTGGGCGGCGCGGCCATTCTCGGCCTCGCCGCCTTCGCGATCGTGCTCTTCGGCAACGCCCGGCATGCTGCGGGCGAGGCCGAGGAACGCGGCCGCTGGCAGGCGCGGCGCGTTGAGGACGTGCGCGCCGATGCCGAGCGGCAGATCGCCAATGCGGAGCGCGGCGCCAAGGCTGCGGCGGCGCAGGCCGACCGCATGGCGGCGCTGCTGCCCCTGTTCCTTCAATCCGAAAGATCGGTGAACGACTATGCGAAAACTGCTGCTGGCGCTGTCCTGTGCCGCGATGCTGACCGGGTGCGGGAAATCGACCGAATGGACGAGCTGGTGTTTCCCGCCGCCGCCACCACCGCCCGAGGCGGCGAAGCCCTGCACCCCGACGCCGCAGCGCCGGCAGGCTGATGGCTCGGCCTCGGCCGCCGACGATGACGGCACGATCCGCGACGGCCGCCGCGATCTGAACGATTGCGACGGTAAGCGGCAGATGCTGCTCGACGCCTGGCCGGAGTGATCAGCCCCGGCTCTCCGCTTTCCTCGCCGCGCGCGAGCCGTGAAAGAACGCGGCCACCTCCTCGGCCCATGGTCGGGGTGGCGGCCGCTTCGTCGGGATGATCAGAACATCATGGCGGGTGCCGTCGTGACGATTGCGGGTGCAGCGAAACCGGGCGGGGAGATCGCCGAGCTCGGTCGACCAGCCCTTGCGTTCAAATTCGGCCCATAGGCCCGACCAGATATCCGCGTGTCGCGCGCAGCCGTAGCACCACACGCGGATATCTAGTCCGGCTTCGTCGAGATCGCGGAGAGTCGCATAGCGCATCCGCACACCGTGAACACAATGAGAACAAAAATGCCAGTGGCGGTTTACGGCCTCGCCCTAAGCTATTGATAGAAAACGAGCGAAATTCGCGCTGGTTTACACCAAACAGCAATCGCCGCGGCCTCGCTCGATCGCAAAATAACCTAATATTTCCAAGCTGTTATTCGATGGAGCGGGCGAGGGGAATCGAACCCCCATGGCCAGCTTGGAAGGCT
>NZ_LDES01000183.1 GCF_001015195.1 Sphingomonas sp. Y57
AGCCCCTTCCACCATCCCGCCCTTGCATCTGGGCGCATCCCGACGCAAAATCCCCATATTCTCCGGGCTTTCTGGAGCCCTCGTTCTGTGCTCTTGTCGCAAGGTGTCGCATCGCGGCGCATCCAAGCGCGGGGTCATCGGGGGCACTTTGGGGGCACCGATTCTGCGAAGTGGGGGCACCGATGCCGCTAACCGACAAAGCCTGCCGAGACGCGAAGAAGAAGGACGCGCCTTATAAACTCGCGGACTCGGCCGGGCTATATCTCTATGTGACCGCCGCCGGGGCCCGGTCGTGGCGATTTAAGTACCGTTTCGCCGGCAAGGAAAAGCGGCTGACGTTCGGGCTCTATCCCGAGGTGTCGCTGGCAGAGGCGCGCGACCGGCGCGATGCTGCCCGGCGCCAGCTGCGCGAGCACCGCGACCCGGCGATCGAGAAGATCAAGGCGATCGCCGAGGCGATCGACGCCGCCGACGCTACCTATGAGACGGTCGGCCGCCGCTGGCACGCCGCCCAGGCGGGACGGCTGGAGCCCCGCTATCACGCGTTGATCATCCGAGCGCTCGAGCGTGACATCTTTCCCAAGTTCGGCAAGCTCCCGATCCGCGAGGTGACGGGCCCGGTCGTGCTCGCCGCCCTGCGGACCATTGTCCGGCGCGGTTCGATCGAGACCGCGCATCGGATCCGCCAATATGTTTCGGCTGTCTTCGTCTTTGGCATGGCCGAAGGCCTCTGCGACGCTGATGTGGCTGCCACGCTGGGCAAAGCCTTGCCTAAAGCGCCCCCTCCCCAGAAATATCCCGCGATCACCGATCTCGGAGCCCTGCGCACGTTCCTGCGCGCCTTCGAGGCTGCGCGGGATGTTGGCCCGGTCGTTCGCTTCGCGAACCGCATGCTGGCGCTTACGGCCGTGCGGCCGGGCGTGCTCGCATCCGCGCAGTGGAGCGAGATCGAGGGCGTCGACTGGACGGGCGACTTCATCGGTCCGCTGCGACCGCTCTGGCGTATCTCCGCCGAGCGGATGAAGTTGGAAAGCGACAAGAAGGCCGACGAGGCATTCGACCACGTCCTGGTCCTGTCCTGGCAGGCGGTCGCGGCGCTTAAGCGGCTTCGCCACGTGACTGGTCGATCGCCCTTCCTGTTCCCGTCGGCGCGCGGCTGGAAGCGCCCGATCAGTGGTGACGCGCTGCGGATGGCCTATCGGCGGCTGGGCTATGGCGACGAGCACGTTCCGCACGGCTGGCGCGCGGCCTTCTCCACCATCATGAACGCGCGCGCCAAGGCCGCGGTGAAGGGCGGCGATGCGAGCCGCGCCAACGACAGGCAGATCATCGACCTGATGCTGGCGCACGTTCCCGAAGGCATGTCGGCATCTGAGCTGCGCTACAACCGCGCCGAGCACCTTGGCGAGTACGGACGAATCGCGCAGGAATGGGCAGACGCGCTGCTCGCGGGGGCGAAGTCGGCGGAGGAGTTGGTCTTCATAGACTGAGGGGGCTGGGATGACTGGACCGGGAGAGATCACGCGATGGGTGACGTGCGTCGGGTACGACTGCAACGTCTCATTCCTCTACGACTGGCAGACCATGATCACCGGCATTCTGGCCGTCATCGCTGCCAGATGGGCGCTTCACGCTGCAAAAGAGCAGGTGCAGGTCGCTCGCGACCAGATTGCCCTCAGCCAGGCCGAAGCGGATCGAGATAGAAACGGGCGACTCCGCGCCGCTCGTGCGGGCTTGCCAGCGGCGCTGTCCTCGGTCTGCGATTACGCAATGGAGAACGCCGCGACGATCTGGAAAGCGCGGCCGGAAGTGGACCCTTATCAGGCGGAGGACCCCACAGCTTTTCAGCAATGGAAGCTGCAGCTCAAACTTCTTACCACGCCAGCCATAATAATCACGACCGCCGAGCGCGTCCTGGAGCTGACCGCCGACGAACAAGTGGCGAGCCGGCTGGAGTTGCTTCTACGAGAACTGCAAATCTTCGATGCGCGCGCCCGAGAGTTCCGGGTAGGACGAGATGTAACGAATCATGAGGAAGCCGAATTTCTCCTTCAACTTGCCGGCATCTACACGCTTGCCGGCACGCTCTTTTCTTATGGGCGGGGTGAGCGGCCATCGGCGGCTCCGCTTCCTACCTTGGCCGACGTATCGAGCACACTGTTGTTCTGGAATATGATCGACCCGAAGATAAACCAAGTCTTGGAGCTACGCCGAGAAAGCGGCTTGTTGCCTTGGTATCATGGCATCGTGCCGGGCGACGACGACTAGGCTGCTCGGCTTTCAAGCCAATCTCGATATTCCCGGCGGGTCCATGCGCGGCTGTTAGGGCCGGTCAGCCGGCCGGCCGGGAAGATGCCCCGCTTGATCCAGCGGTAGATCGTGGCCCGGTCCTTCTTCGTCCGCTCGATGATGTCGGTGATCGTCAGCAGATCCTCGTCGGCCGGGACTGCGCTGGTCGATTCGGTGGTCATGATGCGCGGCCTTCATCGCGAAATGGAAAGATGATGTCGGCTGGGAGGAGGGGCATCGCCTTGAGCGGCGATTCGACGAGGCCACGGCGGATCAGCGTCTCGCGCGTCGCCTTGCCCCATGCCTTGCGGCCCCAATAGGTGCCGGCATGGAAGCGCCAGCCGTGCTCGCGGAATATCTTGCGGCACTCCTTCGCGTCCGCATCGGCCGGGATCGGCAGCGTCGCGATGAACGCATGCGCCCGCTCGCGCCAGGTGCTCATCACCCCTCCCCCTTGCCG
>NZ_LDES01000184.1 GCF_001015195.1 Sphingomonas sp. Y57
GATCGAGCCGCCGGTGTCGGTGCCGATCGCGACCGGCGCGATGCCGAGCGCCACCGACACGGCGGCGCCGGACGAAGAGCCCCCGGGGATGCGCTGCTCGCCCGGGAAAGCGGGGTTGAGCGGCGTTCCGAAGTGCGGGTTGAGGCCGAGGCCGGAGTAGGCGAACTCGGTCATGTTGGTGCGGCCGAGCACCACGAAGCCGGCGCGGCGCAGCCGTTCGACGACGGGGGCGTCTTTGCGCGCCTTTGGCGCGTCCGCCAGCAGCATCGATCCCGCGGTCGTCGCATGACCCATCAGGTCGAAATTATCCTTCACCGTCACCGGCACGCCGAGAAACGGCGCGCGCGAGCGTGCCGCGCGCCGCGCGTCGGCAGCCTCGGCGAAGGCACGCGCTTCGGAGTCGAGCCGCAGCGTGAACACCGACGCGGCATCGGCCGCGTCAGCCCGGGTGAGCGCGCTGTCCACACTGTCTCGGCTTGCTGCCGTGATCATGCTTCGGCGATCGGAAGGACGGACACCGCATAATGATGGCGAAGCGCGCGGCTGCGGATGGGGTCTATCAGCTCGAGCCCCATGCCATCGGCGAAGCGGATACCGCCCTGAACCGGCAAGGTGCCGCAGAACATCACGGTGCCATCCGGCACCACCCCTTCGCGTGCTTCATATTCGGCGAGTAGCTCGTCGGGGCGGCGCAGGCCCGAGACCGGGCCGTCCTGATAGACCTCGCCGGTGGCGGGCAGGGTCGAGCGCAGCTGCAACTGGTCCCAGTGCTCGGAGACCTCGCGCCACGGCCACACCACCGGCGAGACCGGCTTGGCGCAGACCTGCTTCGAGAGCGTGATACCGACGGTTTCCAGCTTGCGGTCGGTGTGGTCGGAGCCGACCCCGACATAGAGCTCGCCGCCATGCTTCCAGAGGACGGCCTCGACCTCGCCCGATCCGTCGCGGCCAACCATCTCGACCGATGGCTCGGTAGTGAGTTGGCTGGCGCTGACCCGGTAATAGATCGGCACGGCATTGGGCCGCGCGACGCCGAGCTCAGCCAGCTCTTCGATATGGGCCTCGAGCACCGCGGCGTCCCGTCCGGTCCATCCGGCGATCACCAATTTGCGCGGTGTAAAGGCCAGCGGCTCGCTCCCCGCCTCACGCTGAATCACCAGATCGATCATATCGCTGCTCCCGTTGCTGGAGCTTTTGCTATTATCAGAAAGCTTTTTAAACAAGCTATTTTTATTAGTAGACAAGCTAGGCGAAGTAGATAAGTTACAAAGCAACTTTGGGAGCGACTCGATGGGATTTGCAGTGGAGCGCTGGGGCGACGGGGCCGAACGCATCGTACTGGTACATGGCAGTCTGAGTGTCGGCGCCGGGGCCTTTTCCGAGCAGCGGGCGCTGGCCGACCGCTTCACGGTCGATGTCGTCACGCGCCGGGGCTATGGCGACACCGCGCCGACCGTCGGCGTCGATATCGCGCAGGATGCCCGTGACGTGGTGGAGGTGCTGGGCGACGGCGCGCATCTCGTCGGCACCTCGATGGGCGGCGTCGTCTCGCTAAACGCCGCCGGGCTTCGTCCCGATCTCGTCCGGTCGTTGACCCTGATCGAACCACCGGCCTTCGCCTTGGCCGCCGATCATCCCGACGTCCGACGCGTCTCGGATGCGATGAAGCGCCATTGGTGCGACGCCGAGGGCGCGGGCGACCATGCCTTCGTTACCGGTTTCATCGCCGCGTTGGAGATGGACATGGCGCTGCCCGATCCGTTGCCGCCGGCGCTTGCCATCGCGGTGCGCAACCTGATCACCGAGCGCCCCTGGAAGGTCGATGTGCCCATCGGCGCCGTTGCCGATGCCGCCTTCCCCAAGCTGGTCGTCACCGGTGGATGGAGCGGCGCCTTCGACGCGATCTGCCGCCGCCTCGCCGATCTGCTCGAGACCGACCTCCATGTGCTGACCGGCGCCGGTCATGGCGTCCAGAAGCTCGGCGCCCCCTTTAATTCCCTGCTGATGCGGCTCGTCGAGCACGCCACCAGCCCCCTCGACGGAGTTGTGCCATGACCTTCCCGACGGACGATAAGATCGAAATCCAGGAGCTTTGCGCGCGTATCTATCTGGCGATCGACGGCAATGACGCGACGGGATTCGCCGACGGGTTCGCCGCTGACGGCACCTTCGTCGCCCCTTATGGCGAGTTCACCGGGACCGACGCGGTCCGCACGTTCATGGAACACCATATCGCGGCCGGTAAGGAGGATGGCGTCCGCCATTTCATCACCAACCAGGTCATCGACCTGCATGCCGACGGCGCACGCTATCGCTTTTACATTCTCAAGATGAACATCGCGACCGGACCGGTCGCGATCGCATCGGCGGCGGGGGACGCGATCGTCGTGAAGACCGCCGAGGGCTGGCGCTTCAAGCGATTCCAGCTGATCATCGATCCGGCGATGTTCGGGTCCGAGAAGCCGGCGCTCGCCAAGGCGGCCTGAACCACAGCGCTCCGCGGGAGGAGCCATAATCACGCACGGGTAACGGGCGGGGCCAACAAGGTCCGCCGATGAGGACCTGTGCCCGACGGACACTGGCCAACGGCCATCAAGGAAAAGGGGCAAGATGATGTTCGATTTCAGGAATTTCCTCCGCGCGTCGACGATGCTGTCCGCGCTCTGCGCGGTCCCCGCCTTCGCCCAGACCGAACCGCAGGGCGCCGTTGCCGACAGTGGCGGGCTCGACGATATTGTCGTCACGGCCCGCAAGCGCGAGGAATCGCTCAATGACGTCCCGCTGTCGGTCAGTGCGGT
>NZ_LDES01000185.1 GCF_001015195.1 Sphingomonas sp. Y57
CCCGCTGTCGGTCAGTGCGGTCACGTCGACCACAATCGAGCGCGCCGGCATCACCTCGCTCGACCGGCTGAACGCCATCGTGCCGAGCTTCAGCCAGGTGCCCGCACAGGACCCCGGCACCAACATCATTACGATTCGCGGCATTACCCAGGTCCGCTTCGGCGAGCCGCCGGTGGCGCTCGTGGTCGACGGGGTCCAGTCCTCGTCGCCGGATCAGGGCACCCAGGAACTGACCGATATCGAGCGCATCGAGGTCCTTAAGGGACCGCAGGGTTCGACCTATGGGCGTAACGCGATCGGCGGGGCGATCAACATCGTCACCAAGCTGCCGACCAATAGCGTCGAGAACGAGCTGTCGGCCGAGATCGGCCAGGGCCTCTTCTACCGGCTGTTCGGTTCGTCGTCCGGACCGATCGTCGACGATGTGCTGCTGTATCGCGTATCGGCGATGTACAAGAATAACGAGGGCCGCATTCGCAACCTCACCCTCGGCCGCAAGGTCGATGATTATGATGCTGTCAGCTTGCGAGGCCGGCTGATCTTCAAGCCGAGCGATGTGCTGACCCTCGATCTGCGCGGCAGCTATGAGAATCTCGACGGCGGCTCGGCCTATTATTATCCGATCTTTCCGGGGCAGGACCTCAACGCCGTTCAGCCCGTCGTCGCGAACCGTGACGGCAAGGGTGTGCGGCGCCTGCGCGATGTCTCGCTGAAGGTCGACTATGACTTTGGCGGTGTCACGCTCACCTCGATCAGCGCCTTCGCTTATGCCAAGGCGGCGACGCTGGGCCAAGACCTCGACTTCCTGCCATATCCCCTGGCGCCCGGATTTGGCGGCCTCGTGCTTGATCAGACCCGGCGCGTGAAGAGCTGGAGCGAGGAAGTCCGGCTGACCTCGCCTTCGGATCAGCCGCTGCGCTGGCTGGTAGGCGCCTATTATCTGAAAACCCACCGCGACGTCGCCTCTTCGGCGTTCCTCGATCTGGCCGGGCAGGGGCCCTACCAGGCCGTCCAGCTCAGCTTCCTGCCAGAGCGCAGTCGCAACAATGCCTATGCCCTGTTCGGCACGCTCGATTATGACATCTCCCAGGCGCTCAAGCTGTCGCTGGGCCTGCGGCAGGACTGGGATGATCGCAAGCAGACCAATCCCGCTAACGGATCGCGCATCGCCAAGGTGTTCAAGTCGCTGCAGCCCAAAGCATCGCTCAGCTACTTCTTCGAGCCCGACAAGATGGTGTATGTCTCGGCCGCGCGCGGGTTCCGCAGTGGCGGATTCAATGCCCAGTCGCTGATCTTCCCCCGCCAATATGGGTCGGAGGTTGCCGAAACATATGAGCTGGGATCGAAGCTGTCGCTGCTCGACCGACGTGTTCAGCTGAACCTCGCCGCCTTCTACACCGACCAGAAGAACGTCCAGTTCTACCGCTGGGATTCCCAGTCGGCGGCACAGGGCATCCTGACGATCAACGACGCCTATCATTATGGAATCGAAGGCGACCTGACCGCGCGGATCGGCCGCAGCGTCCGCGTGTTCGCCGGCGGCTCGCTGATCGAATCCAAGGTCCAGGATTTCAATGGCACCGCGCTGTGGCGGGGCAACAAGCAGCCGCACATCAACGGCTGGAAATATAACCTCGGCGGGCAATATGAGGCACCGCTTGCCTCCGACACTCGCGCTATCCTGCGGGTCGACTATTCGGCGTTCGGCGACCTCTACTGGTTCGTCGACAATCTGGCTAAGCAGGACCCGGTGCATCTGGTCAACGCTCGCCTGATCATTGAGCGCTCGCCTTGGACCTTGACGCTGTCGGCCGAGAACCTGTTCAACAAGCGCTACAACACCGATTATTTCTCGGCCTTCTTCGCAGGCACGCCGACGGATGTCGGGTTCCCCAACAGCCGCCGCCAGCTCAACGCGAAGCTCTCGGTTCGTTTCTGAAGGCACAGCGCCGCCGGTCCGCAGCGGCGATCGTTGTGTGGATTTCCGCGCCCAGGCTGTGTTTCCACACCTGGGCGCGGGGGGAGGGGAGCTGCCTAAACGTTGTTTGCCCCACGGCCGTCGGAGCGGCGCGGACAATGTGTCGAACAAGTCCGCATTGCGAAGTTCTGCTCTCACATCGTCAGACGACGGAGAGTGGCAGGGTAAAGCAGAAGCAAGCGCCGCACGATTGATTGCCCTCGGCCCAATCCGGCCCTGATGGGCTTCGACGATTGTTCGGCAGATCGAAAGCCCGATCCCGTGCCGCGTCGGTCTCCTGCAGTTCCGGGCATCGCTCGGCTACCAGCTTTTCGACGGCGTGCTGACAAACGAATTTCTCGACCGAAAGGTCGATTTCCGCAAGGAAGTCAACGGGCGCGCGCGCCTGCTCTATACTCCGACCGATCGGCTGACCGCAGATCTGCGCGGCGCCTATTCGGATTTTCGCTCGGGACTGTCCTATTATGTCGCGCTGCCTGACGGTATGGCGAACAACAGCAGCATTCCGATTCAGGCCGATCGTCTCGGCAAGGGGTACCGCAAGCTTGGCGACGTCTCGCTCAAGATCGACTATGAACTCGGCGGCGGAAAGCTGACCTCGATCACCGCCTATTCAAAGGTGCACGAATTCTTCTACGAGGATCTTGACTGGACCCCGGTTTCGATCCTCGAGCTCTCGCAGGATCTTCGGGTGAGGTCGATCAGCCAGGAACTGCGCTACACCTCGGACAGCAGCAAGCGATTGCGCTATATCGCGGGCGCCTATTTCCTCGGTACCCATCGCGACCTCGACACTCAGCTTTACATCAACTTCGGTGCCGGGCCGGCGCCGATCGCGCCGACCCAGGAACGCAACAAAAACCGTGCCTGGGCGGGTTTCGGTCAATTGGCTTTGGTCTGCCTTGGAAAAACT
>NZ_LDES01000001.1 GCF_001015195.1 Sphingomonas sp. Y57
GGCGCCGCGGCGGCCGGGCTCGCGCCGCCCGATGCGGCGGCGTCGCCGCCCTTCACAGGCGAGGGGCGCGCCTCGAGGCCGAGGCGATGGGCCTTGCCGATCACCGCGTTACGGCTGACACCGCCAAGTTCGTCGGCGATCTGGCTCGCCGTCATCCCCTGTCCCCACAGGCGCTTGAGCTGATCTATCCGTTCTTCCGTCCAGGACATTCTTTCACCTCGTCTGCGCCCGCGCCGGGTGTTCCCAGGCTTGCGGGCGGGGCGGGGAGCCGATAGGCGAAATGCCCATGAGCGACCAGCCCAAAAAAATCGTGATTCCCACGCCAGGCGAGCCGGTGATCCCGTTCTTCAACTGGGGGGGAATGCGCGCCCTCTATGTGAAGGAGGTGAAGCGTTTCTTCAAGGTCCAGCTTCAGACAATCTGGGCTCCGGCATTCACCACTCTGTTGTATCTGATCATTTTCAGCGTCGCGCTCGGCCGTGGCGGGCGGGAAGTGATGGGGCATCCCTTCGCGACTTTCGTGGCGCCGGGCCTGATCGTGATGGGCATGATGAACGCCGCCTTCGCCAATTCCAGCTTCTCGCTGCTGGTCGGCAAGATGCAGGGGACGATCATCGATTACCTGATGCCGCCCTTGTCGACCGGGGAAATGCTGGCCGCACTGGTCGGTGCTGCGGTGACGCGCGCGATCCTGGTCGGGCTCGCCTTGTGGGTGGCGATGCTGTTCTGGCCGGGGGTGGACGTGATCCCGGTCCATCCCGTCGTGGTGCTGTGGTTCGGTTTGATGGGGTCGGTGCTGCTCAGCCTGGTCGGCGTGCTGACCTCTATCTGGGCGGACAAGTTCGACCATAGCGCGGCGATCCAGAATTTCGTGGTCGGGCCGCTGTCGCTGCTGTCAGGCACCTTCTATTCGATCGAGAACCTGCATGGCGTGTTCCAGGCTCTGAGCCATGCCAACCCGTTCTTCTACGTGATCTCGGGCTTCCGCTACGGCTTCATCGGCACCGCCGACTCACCGGTGCTGATCGGCGCCGCCGGCCTTCTGGCGATCAACCTGCTGCTCGTCTGGGCCAATTATGTGGCCCTCGACCGCGGCTGGAAGATCAAGAGTTAGGAACCAGCCGTCAAAAAAACCGCCCCCGACATGCGGGGGCGGTCCTGAACCGATCCGTTCGATCTTTTACTTATAACGGCGACGGCCGTGCTTATCGATGTAGTATTTCCGGCCATGGCTATCGCGATAATAGCGACGTTCCTTGTTGAGCGTGTTGACCAGCGCGCCACCCGCGCCGCCGATCAGGGCGCCTTCGCCCACCGACAGGCCCGGGATCACCGCACCGGCGACCACGCCACCCGCGGCGCCGATGCCGGCGCCACGCAGAATATGTTCGGCGCTCTGCGCAAAGGCGGGAGCGCCCGCACCGGCGACCGACAGGGCGGAGACCGCCGCAATGATCTTGATCGTCTTCATGACTACTTCCCTTCCTGCAAACGCGTGTCTGACAAACGTGGTCGCCCGACATGGGTTCCGCCGTTCATCCGACGTTGTCTGGTATAGGAAAGGGCAACTGAACGCGCGCTGAAAGCGCCGTTCATCTCCAGGCTTCAAATCCACCCCTCGAAAACCTGGTCGCGGGGGCGATGGCCGTCGGCCCATTGGCGGATATTGGCGATCACCCGCTCGCCGGTTTCGGCGCGGCCTTCGAAGGTGGCCGATCCCATGTGGGGCAGCAGCACGACGTTGTCGAGCGCGAGCAGCCTCGGGTCGATCGCCGGCTCATGGGCGAAGACGTCAAGGCCGGCGCCGGCGATCGCGCCGCGTTCCAGCCGATCGAGCAACGCTTCCTCGTCGATGATCGGGCCGCGCGCGGTGTTGATCAGGTACATGTGCTCCGGCAGCAGCGCCAGCCGCCGCGCATCGATCAGATTCTCGGTCTGGGGCGTATGCGGGCAGTGGATCGTGACGATGTCGCTGTCGACGAGAAGCCGGTCGAGATCGGGCTCGTACCGCGCGGCGAGTTCCTGTTCGACGGACTCGGGCAGGCGGTGACGGTTATGGTAGCTCACCGTCAGGTTGAACGCGGCGGCGCGGCGCGCGACGGCGCGGCCGATCCGGCCCATGCCGACGATGCCGAGCCGCTTGCCGGACACACGGTGGCCGAGCATCGATGCCGGGCTCCAGCCGGTCCAGCTCCCCGATCGCACCAGTTTCTCGCCCTCGGCCAACCGCCTGGGTACCGACAGGATCAGCGCCATCGTCATGTCGGCTGTGTCCTCGGTCAGGACGCCGGGCGTATTGGTGACGATCACGCCTGCCGCGCGCGCGGCCTTCAGGTCGATATGGTCCACGCCATTGCCGAAATTGGCGATCAGCCGCAGCCTGCCCCGGCCCGCGGAGATGACGCCGGCGTCGACATGGTCGGTGATGGTCGGGACGAGGACGTCGCAGCGCGCCGCGGCGGCGGCGAGCGCCCCCGGGCTCAGGGCAAGGTCGTTCTCGCTCAGCTCGACGTCGAACAGCTCGCTCATCCGCGCCTCGATCTGCGGCGGGAGGCGGCGAGTGACGACCAGCTTGGGACGGCGGGGGCGATCTTGCTCGGTCATGGCCTGTCGCTAATCCTGCCCGGCTCGGAGCGCAAGCGATGCGTCTCGACTCGGGGACAGGCCCTTGAACGGCGATGGGCGCCCTCTACTATGGACGGCAGGTGCCGATTGGGGGATGACGGTGAAGAAACTGGGCTGGACGCTGCTGGGAACGCTGCTGATCGCGGGGGCGGGGGAAGCGCAGGAACGCCGCGTTCCTTACTGGGCTTCGATCGCGACGGGCGACGCTATGCTGCGCACCGGGCCGGAACGCACTTATCCCGCTACCTGGCGCTACCGTCGCCGCGACCTACCGGTCCAGGTGGTGCAGGTCTATGGCAATTGGCGCCGCATCCGCGAGCAGGACGGAACCGAGGGCTGGATGCTGGCGACGCTGCTGAGCGCCACGCGCACGGCGGTCGTGACCGGCGACAGGCCGGCGGAGATGCATGCCGATCCGAGCACCAGTTCGGAGCTCAGCTGGCGCGCCGAGCCGGGCGTCGTCGGCCGGATCAGCAAGTGCGAAAGCGATTGGTGCCTGTTCGATGTCGGCGGCAAGCGCGGTTATATCCAGGTCGACCATATCTACGGTGTCGATCCGGGAGAGGTGATTGAATGAGCCTGGGCCCGACGATCGAGACGCCGCGCCTTGTCCTGCGCCCGCACCGGATTAGCGACTATGAGGACTGCTGCGCGCTGACCAGCGATCCCGAGGCGGTGCGGATGATCTTCCAGAGCCCGATGAGCCGTGAGGACACCTGGCACCGGCTGCTGCGCTTCGCGGGCCATTGGTCGCTGCTCGGCTACGGCTTGCTGATCGTCGAGGAGAAGCAGGGCGGCCGGGTGATCGGGGAGGTCGGCCTGGCCGATTTCCATCGTGGCCTCGGCGCGGATTTCGATCCCTTTCCCGAAATGGCCTGGATGATGTCGACCGACGTCCATGGCCGCGGATACGCTACGGAAGCGGCGCAGGCAGTGCTGCGGTGGATGGAGGTCGCTTTCTCGCCTGATCGCACCGTATGCATCATCGATCCCGCCAATGGAGCGTCGCTTCGGGTGGCGGAGAAGCTGGGCTATCATCCGATCGGCAACGCCGAATATAAGGGTAAGCTGGTCGTCAAGCTTCGGCGTTTCGCCACGCCACACATATGATCCTGGGGGCGGCCCGGGGATGTCGCAAAAAAAGTCACGCGGCTGTCGGAAAGGGGGCGATGGGTTCGTCGTAGCGATGTTGGGGCCGGCAGCTCCATCGATCGCACCGTGACGAAGGAGGATGCCATGTCCCGGATTACCCCTTGCCTGTGGTTCAAGGATCAGGCCGAAGAGGCCGCGCGCTTCTATTGCTCGATCCTTCCCGATTCCCGTGTCGACGCCGTCCATCGCGCGACCGTCGATTCGCCCGGTCCCAAGGTGGGCGACGTGCTGCTGGTCGAATTCACCCTGGCGGGCCAGAAATTCCAGGCGCTCAATGGCGGCATGGACGCCGAATATGGCCTGGCAGTATCGATGTCGTTCGCCGCGCGCGACCAGGCGGAGCTCGATCGCGTGTGGGACGGGCTGCTCGCAGGTGGCGCCGCGCAGCAATGCGGCTGGCTGGCCGATCGCTACGGCCTGCACTGGCAGATCGTGCCCGAGAATATGGGGAAGATCCTGGCGGACCCGGCCAAGTCCCGCGCCGCCATGGCCGAAGTGTTCAAGATGGTGAAGATCGACATCGCCACGCTCGAGAAAGCCGTCGCCAACGCCTGAACGGGAGAGACGCCATGGCCTGCAAATTCTTCTGGTACGAATTGATGACCGACGACCGCGCGTCGGCGGAGGACTTCTACAGGGATGTGGTCGGCTGGACGCTGTCACCCTTCGGCCCGCCCGAGGACCCCTATATGATCGTCGAAGCGGGCGGCCGCGGCGTGGGCGGAATCATGTCGATTCCCAGGGAAGCCTGCGACCAGGGCATGAAGCCCTGCTGGGTCGGCTATATCCACGCCGAGGACATTGATGCGGCGGTGGAAAAGGTCCGCGCGGGGGGCGGTAAGGTCTATCGCGGGCCGGAGATGATCCCGACCATCGGCCGTTTCGCGGTCTGCGCCGACCCGCAGGGCGCGATGTTCAACCTGATGCAGCCCGAGGGCATGGATATGCCGCCGGTGCCGATGGGCACGATCGGCGCGATCGACTGGCACGAACTGCACAGCAGCGACGGCGAGGCCGGCTTCGATTTCTATGCCGGCCAGTTCGGCTGGTCGGCGACCGACGCGCTCGATATGGGCGCGATGGGCACCTACCAGATGTTCGCGATGGAGCCTGTGTCGGGACCGACCGAGTGCGGTGTCACCGCCGGCGGGATGATGACCGACGCACAGGCGCCCAAGCCCTATTGGACCTTCTATTTCCACGTCGACGACATCGACGCGGCGCAGGGCCGGATCGCGGCGAACGGCGGCAGCGTGCTGTTCGGTCCGCAGGAGGTTCCGGGCGGCGCCTGGATCATCAACGCGCTCGACCCGCAGGGCGCGATGTTCTCGATCGCCGGTCCGCGCAAAGGCTAACCGAACCCGTCATCCCGGCGAAGGCCGGGATGACGGGAGGGCCGCGCTCCTCTCCTGAAACCCCGGCCCCCGCCGGAGTGACGGGGTGCCGATCAGCTATAATTGAAGCTGATGCTGATCCGGTCGCCCTTTGCGGTGCTGGGCGGCACTTCGTGGCGCAGCCAGCTCTCCCAGAGCAGGACCATGCCGGGTTTCGGCTCGGCATAGACGAAGTTGCGGCTGTCCTCGGGCGCATCGGCGGTGCGCGGCGGCGCGGCCATCATCAGCGGCAAGCGCGGGTCCTCCAGCTTCAGGCCGCCCGATCCCGGCGGTACGCACACGTAGAAGGTGCCGGAGATCACGCTGTGCGGGTGGATATGGCCCGAGTGGGTCGCGCCCGGCTTCATCAGGTTGACCCACAGGCTGTCGAGCCGGAGCCGGCGACCGAGGTCGAGATGCGACTCCTCGGCGAAGCGGCGGACATGGCCGTTGAGAAGCTTCGCGAGTTCGGCGATCACCGGGTCGCGCGCGGGCAGGTCGTTGAGCGAGGCGTAAGAGGTGTAGCCGCGATAGCCGTGCGCCTTCGACCAGCCCTGGCCCGCCCGGTCCTCCGCCGCGAGCATGCGGACCGAGGCCTCGAGTTCCTCGATCAGCGCGGGATTGTCGATCATCGCCTCATAGAGGCGGGTGACGAAGAGGGTGCGGATGGCCATGCTCCGCCCCAAGCACGGGCGCGGGCGCAGTTCAAGGGCGAGCTTGGCGAGAACCGGCGCCCTTCAGCAGCGTCACCGCCTTGGCCAGCGCAAGGTCGTTGGGCTTCTTTGCCACGGACACGCGATATCGCGGCGTGAAGCCGTCGCCTTCCAGCCGCCTGCCGCTGGCGGTGCGGACGTCATATTCGGCGATGGTGATGCGCCCGCCGCCGGGCAGGCCGTGGTCGACGCCGCCGGTCACCGCGCCCGCGCTGCGCTGTCCGATCGTGAAGGCGCCGTTCTCGTCGAGGAAATAGGCCAGGATCTCCGCCGCACTCGCCGTGTCGGGGCCGACGATCACCGCCAGCGGGCCGAGATAGGCGTTGGCGCCCGACCCGCGCGTCTTCTCCTCGATGTCGCGTTTCCCGCTCAGCCGGACGAGTACCCGCCGTTCCCGCGTGAAGATGCCGGCGATCTTGTCGAGTACGTCGTCCCGCCCGCCGCTGTTGTGGCGCAGGTCGAGGATCACGCCGCGCAGGCCCGGGGTTTCGGCAATCGCCCGCCTGACCCAGCGGTCGTCGCCCGGATCGAACTGATCGAAGGCAAGCAGCAGCAACCCGTCGTCGAGGCGGACCATCCGTCGCGAGGCAGGGCCGTCGCCTTCCCCGGGCGGTTCCTTCGCTCGGGCGAGCTCGGTCGGGCTGGTTGCATAAACATGGCTGTCGTCCAGCTGGTCGAGCATCCGGTTGATCACCGCATAGAGCTGCTCCTCGCTGCGGGCGGCGATCGCCTGAGGATAGAAACGGTCGCGGATCAGGCCCCAGTCGTTGCCACCCATCGTCCGGTCCCAATAGCGGTCGGCGACCAGTTCCCAGGCGCGATCGAACACCCGTTCGTTGGGGGGACTCTGGCGCGCGAGGGCAGGACCGTTCGCCATGACGAGGAGGCTCGCCAACAACGTGAGGCGGGGCAGGGCGCGCATCAATCTTCTCCTTCGGCGCACCGCAGCGTCAATATGTGGTGGTTCCCGTCATAGGCAGCTTCGCTGCAGCGACCGAGCTGGTCGCGCGCAACCAGCACGACGGGCCACGCCTCTTGCGGCGGCACCTTCTTCGCGACGACGATATCCTGCGGTTCGGACGGATCGACCGGGAAGGCATGCCGCCCGCCGAAATCGGCGGTGCGTACTGCGATGCGCGGATAGCGGAAGCCGGCGATCGCGGCGGGCCGGTCGAAGTCGAGGATCGAGATCGGGCGCTCGATGCCGAACGCCGCGACCACCGATCCGCCATCCGTCAGCCGCCCGCCCTGCGCGCGGGCGAGGATCGCGCCGGCTGAGGCAGTGGCGACGCTTTCAGGGCGCTGCAGCGAGAATTGGACGAAGATCATGTCACGACCCGCTATGACACCGGCCTGGGGCCCATGTTCGTCGTTGTCGTCGATCAGGAAGTCGGCGGCCCGCTCGGGCGGGGGCGCGCCTGGCCGCTCGAAGCGGATCGTCGCATAGGGGAGCAGGCCGATCCCGATCTCCCCGTCGACTCCGGTGCAGCAGTCGCGACCGTGCGATGCAACCGTCACCAGCATACGCCGGCCGTTGAGCGTGACGGGCGCGGCGGCCTGAATAACTTTGAGCGTCTCACGTCCCACCAGAGCGTCGAATCCTGCCTCGAAGCGGAAACGGCGATCGGGCGGATCGGCGGCCAGCCGCCCGGCGGCATCGGGATTGAGTTCGATTAGCCGTTTCTGGTCGAGTGCGACGCGCAGCCGCAGGGGCACTTCGCCAATGCGTACATCGATCACCGGATCGTCCATGTCGAGCCGAAGCTCGCCGGTGAAGGGCGGCGGTTGCCTGGCCGCAGCCGCCGGGAAGTCCGTCGCCAGAAGCGGCGTAAGCAGAACCGGCGCCAGCAGCCATAGCGCTCGCGCCGGTCCCCGGTTCATCTACGGGCCGCCGTCAGTTGGCTCGGTAGCTGCGATATTGCGGGGTTGCGGCAACCGCGCGGGCGCTACGGCTGCTGCTGTAGCGGGTTGTGCCGCGATAGCTGCGCCCACGATAGGTGCGGTGCTCCTTGTTGATCAGCGTGTTGTACAGCACGCCGCCCGCACCGCCGACCAGCGCTCCTTCGCCGATCGAGAGACCGGGGATCACCGCGCCGGCGATAACGCCGCCGGCAGCGCCGATGCCCGCGCCGCGCAGGATGTGCGAGGCGCTCTGCGCCGAGGCGGGGGCCGCGATGGCACCCATCGAAAGCAGGGCCGCGCTGCCAAGGACGAATAACTTATTCATGGCAGGTACTCCTTCCAAATCCGATGCCGGTAACGGGTAGGAAACGACCCGGTTCCGGCGTTCATTTGGGAGCAAGGAAATAAAGGAAAACAGTATCCGGCTCCGTCCTGCTTATTGAAGGTTCAGTAGCTGAACCGCATATTGCTGGTGGAAATGGAGACCATGCCATGCGCGCTACTCTGTGCTTAATCGGCGCTATGTTGATGACTGCGGCCCTCCCTGCTCATGCGGCCAGGCCCGATCCCGAGGCGCGGCTCGCCAAGGCGCTGGAGGGACGCGAGGCCGGGAAGCCGGTCGATTGCATCCCGCTGCGCCAGATTCAGTCGACCGAGATCTTCGATCGGACAGCGATCCTCTACAAGGTCGGCGGCATCTGGTATCTGAACCGGCCGGCATCCGGGACGAATTTTCTCGACCGCGACGATATCCTGCTGACCGATACGCACAGTCCCAACCTGTGCAGCATCGATATCGTCCGATTGATCGACCAGTCGACCCGCTTCCCTAGCGGCTCGCTCGGCCTGGGCAAGTTCGTGCCCTACACGAAGAAGAAGGGCTGACGCACACGGGACGCCGCGGGCCGTTCCGCAGCGGCGGGCGGCTTATTCGGCCGGCAGGTCTTTGCCCGTCGCATGATAGGCCAACTCACGCCGTACGGCCGGATCGTGCCGGCTTGCGGCGATGAGGGCCGGGTCGCGCGGCGCGCGCACACGGATGTGAACCGGGCCCGACATCGCATAGGGAATGATCCGATCACCCGTTGGTCGCGGCATGGACGGCGTCCGCGGGCGGATATCCAAGCTGGGTTGCGCCATGACGCCCGTACCGCTGATGATCGCCAGGGTGGCGGCCAACGTCCTGAACATCGCTCTATCCTTAAGCTTCGAATACGCAACCAACACTAGGCGCCTTATTACACCCGCCGTATCGCCGGAAAAAGTAAACTATCCGCACCCGGTCCTGCGGCGGCGGCGCAAAAGAAAAACGCCGGGGGGCCCCGGCGTTTCTCGTTCTTCGCGGTATCGAAGGGCTGGATCAGCGCTTCGAGAACTGGAAGCTGCGGCGGGCCTTCGCCTTGCCGTACTTCTTACGCTCGACCGCGCGGCTGTCGCGGGTCAGGAAGCCTGCGGCCTTCACCGGCGCACGCAGGATCGGCTCATATTTGGTCAGCGCCTGGCTGATGCCGTGCTTGACCGCACCGGCCTGGCCCGAAAGGCCGCCGCCCTTGACGGTGGCGACAACGTCATACTGGCCCTCGCGCTCGGCAACGCCGAACGGCTGGTTGATGACGAGGCGCAGCGTCGGGCGCGCGAAATAGACTTCCTGGTCACGGCCGTTGACCGTGATCTTGCCGGTGCCGGGCTTCAGCCACACGCGGGCGACGGCGTCCTTGCGGCGGCCGGTCGCATAGGCACGGCCCTGCGCATCGATTTCCTGCTCGCGGAGCGGGGTCGTCGGAAGGACGGGGGCGGCAGCGGCCGGAGCAGCGGCTTCGTCGGTCGGGGCGGCAGCGGCGGCGGGAGCGGCCGGGGCGGGCGTCGCGCCGGTCAGTGCGGCGAGATCGGAAAGGGACTGGCGGTTGTCGGACATTATGCGCCCACCTTGTTCTTGCGGTTCATCGACGCGATGTCGAGGACTTCAGGGTTCTGGGCGGCGTGCGGATGCTCCGCGCCCTTGAAGATGCGCAGGTTGCGCATCTGCTGACGGCCCAGCGGACCGCGCGGGATCATGCGCTCGATCGCCTTTTCCAGCACGCGCTCGGGGAAGCGGCCGTCGAGGACCTTGTCCGCGCGGGCTTCCTTGATGCCGCCGGCATAGCCGGTGTGGCGATAATAGACCTTCTGGGTCAGCTTCTTGCCGGTGAAGCGCACCTTCTCCGCATTGATGACGATGACGTTGTCGCCGCAATCGATGAAGGGGGTGTAGCTCGGCTTGTGCTTGCCGCGCAGGATGTTGGCGATGATCGAGGCGGCGCGGCCGACGATCAGCCCTTCCGCGTCGACGATGTGCCACTTCTTTTCCACCGTGGCGGGGGTCGCCACCTTGGTGGTCTTCATGAGCGCCTTCATGGGCCTGGACCTTCTTGTTTCGATCGTTCCAAATGAACGACGCCGCCCGGTGAGGAGCGGCGTTGACGGGGTCCTAATGCGCGCAGACCCCGAAAGAGTCAAGAAAAATGGGCCTATTTTAATGAGGTACTATGATACCCTTGATCTGTCCAAGCCGTGTCCTGCCCAGAGAAGGGCGGCCAGCAGCAGGACCGCCACGGCCTGATGCGCGATGGCAATGACGATGTCGACGCCGGTGAGAAGGGTCGCTACGCCAAGGCCGATCTGCACGACGATCAGTGTGGCGACCGCATGGACCGGGCCGACCTGGCCGCGCTTCCGAGCCGCGTGAGCGACGGCGAGGGCGGCGATCGCCGCGACCCAGGCCCACCAGCGGTGCACGAACTGCACGACGATCGGATTGTCATGGAGGTTGGCGAGGCCCTGGGACACGGTCCATCCGCCCGTGGGAAACCACTCCTCGCCCATCTTCGGCCAGGTCGCGAAAGCATAGCCTGCGCGCAGGCCGGCGACGAAGGCGCCGAGCATGATCTGCACCGCGAGGATCAGCACCGCAACGACGGCGAGGGCGGTCGGCCGGGCCGGAGGCGAGCCGGGATCGCGCGCCAGCCGGCGCAGGTCGAGCACGGTCCAGAACAGCGCCGAAAAGATCAGCAGCGCAGCGATCAGGTGGGTCGCGAGGCGGATGTGACTGACTTCGGTCCGCACCGACAGGCCCGAATAGACCATCCACCATCCGATTACGCCCTGCAGGCCGCCGAGCGCGAAGATGCCGACCATGCGCCAGCCATAACCGGCCGGGATCGCGCGCTTCCACCAGGCGACAAGCATGACGCCGGCCAGCACCACGCCGATGGCGCGGGCCAGAAGCCGGTGCATATATTCCCAGAAATAGATTTCCTTGAAACCTTCCAGCGTCATCTGGAGGTTGAAGGCGGTATATTGCGGGATACGTTTGTAATTTTCGAACTCGGCCTGCCATTCGGCCTGGTTGAGCGGCGGGATGATGCCGCGCACCGGCTTCCATTCGGTGATCGACAGGCCCGACTCGGTCAGCCGCGTGATGCCGCCGACGACGACGATCGTGAACACCAGTACCGCCACCAGCAGCAGCCAGTTGGCCAGCGCGCTGGGACGGGGCGAAGGGACGGCGGGACGGCTAAGGATCGACATGGCCGCGCTCATGCGCCAGCCCGCTGCGGGGATCAAGTATGGCGTCTCCTTGGCACCTGGGGATGCCGGGGTGCGACATCGGCCCGCCCGCCGGGGAATCCGGGAAGTTGACGGCCATGGCGGCGCGCCTTCGCGGGCATGAGGGGCGGGGGGAGGCCATTACTTACGAGATTGCAGTGGTTTCGCGCAATCGGCCCGCTTATCATGATCCCATGCATGCACGGATCGAGCGGGAGGATGGGGTGGGCAAGCCCCGGCGTGGCGTCACCAGGCGCAGTCTGCTGGTCGGTGGCGGTGCCGCGGCGGGGCTGATGCTGGGCTGGGCGGTCTGGCCGCGCCGCTACGCGCCCAATCTTGCGCTCGGGCCCGGCGAGCAGCTTTTCAACGCCTTCCTCAAGATCGCGACGGACGGGCGCGTCATTGTCGCCGTGCCGCAGGCGGAGATGGGGCAGGGCGTCTATACGTCGCTGCCGCAAATCCTGGCCGACGAGCTTGGCGCCGACTGGCGCACCGTCGGCGTCGAACCGGCACCGATCAATCCGGTCTATGCGAACAGCCTGCTGGCCGAGGAGCAGGCGCGCGAGCTGCTTCCCGCATGGCTCCACGCACCCGGTGCATGGGTAGCCCGCGAGGTCGCGGTCCGGATGAACCTGACGCTCACCGGCGGCTCCTCCTCGATCCGCAGCTTCGAGGCGCGGCTGCGCGAGGCGGGGGCGGCGGCGCGCAGCCTGTTGTGCATGGCGGCGGCGGACCGTTGGGGGATCGACTGGAAGGCGTGCGACACCGAAGCGGGCTTCGTCGTGCGCGGTGGCGATCGGCTGCGGTTCGGCGAACTGGCCGAGGCCGCGGCCCGCTTGACGCCGCCTGCCGAGCTGCTGCTGCGCGAGGGAGATGAGCGAACGTTGGTCGGCCGTCCGGTGCCCCGGCTCGACCTGCCGGCGAAGGTCGACGGCAGCGCGCAGATGGGCGCCGACATCCGGCTGCCCGGCATGGTCTATGCCTCGATCGCGCACGGCCCCTATGGTGACGCGCATCCGGTGAAGATGGCGACTGCTGCGGCGGACGAGACGCACGGCGTGATGGCTGTGCTCACCAATCCCGGCTGGGTCGCGGTCGTGGCGACCAACTGGTGGGCCGCCGATCGCGGGCTGGAGGCGCTCGCGGTCGAATTCGAGACGCGGGGCCCGCGTCCCGACGATGGCAGCGTGCGCAGGGTGATGGCTGCTGCGCTCGACAAGGGGGAGGCGAAGCGCTTCGTCGAGCGTGGCGATCCCGATGCGGCCCTGGCCGGCCAAGGCGTGGTCACCGCCGCCTACTCGGTACCGATGATTGCCCATGCGGCGATGGAGACCCTCACCGCGACCGCCCGTTTCGGCGATGGCGGGCTGGAGGTCTGGGTGCCGACCCAGGCGGCCCCCATGGCGCGTGCGGCGGTGGCGAGGGCCGTCGGCCTCGACGAGGGCCGCGTGACGATCTACCCGACGCTCATCGGCGGCGGTTTCGGTCGCAAGACCGAGGTACAGGCGGCCGTTGAGGCGGCGATCATCGCGTCCAAGATTCGGAAGCCTGTCCAGCTCATATGGTCTCGTAAGGAAGACATCCAGCACAGCCGGTTCCGTCCGCCCGCGGCAGCCCGGCTGAAGGCGAAGCTCGGCCCGGCCGGGGCGATCGCGGGCTGGTCGGCACGGGTCGCGGCGCCTTCGACCAATGCCGAAATGATGGCGCGGCTGACCGGCGGCGAGAGCAAGGCGAGCTATGGTCCCGACCGGGGCGTCGTGGAGGGGGCCGCGCCCCCCTACGCGATCGCGGCGCTGGCGGTCGAGCATGTCGAGGCGGCTATCGGCGTGCCGACCGGCGCGTGGCGATCGGTCGCCAACAGCTACACGGCGTTCTTCACCGAAAGCTTCGTCGACGAGTTGGCTCTGGCCGCCGGCCTCGATCCGCTATCCTTCCGGATGCAGGCATTGGGCGGCCAGCCCCGCCTCGCGCGCTGCCTGCAGATGGCGGCCTCGATCGGCGCGTGGCAGGGCGGGGAGCCGGGCACGGGCCAGGGGCTCGCCGTGCACAGTTGTTTCGGCAGCCATGTCGCGATGCTGGTCGAGGCCCGTGTCGAAGGCGATCAGGTCAAGGTTCCCAACGTCACGGCTGTCGTCGACATCGGGCGGACGATTCATCCCGATATCGTCCGCCAGCAGATCGAGGGCGGCATCCTCTGGGGCCTGGCCAACGCCTTCGGCAACGGCATCTCGATCCGGGACGGCGTCGTGACCGCTCAGAATTTCGATGGGCTGGGTCTGCCGGACCTGGGCTCGACGCCGGAGATAAGAGTGGAAATCATTCCGTCAGAACTGCCACCCGGCGGGGCAGGCGAGATCGCTGTACCGCCGGTGGCACCGGCGGTCGCCAATGCGATCTTCGCCGCCACCGGCAAGCGTCTCCGTCATCTGCCGCTGAGGCTGTCCGACGCATGAGCACATTGCCGGAAGGGCATCGGCCCATCGCCGCGCCGAAGGTCGGCGTGCTGATCGTCAACCTGGGGACGCCGGACGCACCGACGCCCGGCGCGGTGAAGCGCTATCTGCGCGAATTCCTGTCGGACCGGCGCGTGGTGGAAATTCCGCCGATCGTCTGGCAGCCGATCCTGCGCGGCATCATCCTCAATGTCCGACCGCGCAAGTCGGCCCATGCCTATGCGCAGGTATGGAGCGAGGAGGGATCGCCGCTCGCCGCGATCACCGCCCGCCAGGCGCGGGCGCTGCAGGCCCGCCTCGGCGACCGGGCGATCGTCGATCATGCGATGCGCTACGGAAACCCGGCGATCGCCGAGCGGATCGCGGCGCTGCGGGCCGTGGGATGCGACCGCATCCTGATCGCGCCCCTCTACCCGCAATATAGCGGGGCGACGACCGCGACGGCCCATGACGCCGTCTTCGCGGCGCTTGCGCAGATGCGGTGGCAACCGGCTCTCCGCACGCTGCCGCCCTATTTCGATCATCCGGCCTATATCGAGGCGCTCGCCGCCTCGGTGCGCGAGGGTCTGGCCGCTTCGCACGGAGAGCCCGAGGCGATCCTCGCCAGCTTCCACGGCATGCCGGCGCGTACGCTCGACCTCGGCGACCCCTATCATTGCCACTGCCGCAAGACCGCGCGGCTGCTGGGCGAGGCGCTGGGCCGCGATGTGCTCGTCTCCTTTCAGTCGCGCTTCGGGCGCGCCCGCTGGCTCGAACCCTCGACCGAGGAGATGCTCGGGCGGCTCGCCGCTGACGGTGTCCGGCGGCTGGCCGTGATCGCTCCGGGCTTCTCTGTCGACTGCCTGGAGACACTGGAGGAGCTGGCGATCCGCGGGCGTGACCAGTTCCTGGCGGCGGGGGGCGAGAGCTTCGCCTATCTCCCCTGTCTCAACGATGGCGACCCCGGCATGGCGATGCTCGAGACGCTGATCGGCGAGGAGCTGGCGGGCTGGATCGATCGCTGCTGATCGCCCTGCGGCGGTGCTCTTCCAACTGTCATGAATTTCTGCGCAGGAAACTTCCGTCGGACAGGCGGAGGCTTTCGACCTTGATTGTTTGAGGCGGGATCGGCCTCAAACGATCAAGGCCTCGACCATGTGAAAAGAGCCTGATTTACGTCATCGGCGGACGCGCTTTGCGCTTCCACCTCAAACGATCAGGCTCTAGCATCGGGCCGATTCTATGGGAGATCAGTTATGGCGCGGGTTGCGATCGTTACCGGTGGGACCAGGGGTATCGGCGAGGCGATCAGCCTGGCGCTCAGGGACGCGGGCGTGGCCGTCGCCGCCAACTATGCCGGTAACGAGGAACGCGCCAGGGCCTTCACGGAGAGGACCGGTATCCGAAGCTACAAGTGGGATGTCGCGGACTATGACGCGTGTCACAAGGGCGTCGAGCAGGTCGAGGCCGAACTGGGGCCGGTCGATATCGTCGTCAACAACGCCGGCATCACCCGCGATGGCACGCTGCTCAAGATGACCTACCAGGATTGGAAGGACGTCATGGACACCAATCTGGGCGGCTGCTTCAACATGGCGAAGGCGACCTTTCCCGGCATGCGCGCGCGGGGCTGGGGCCGGATCGTCAACATCGGATCGATCAACGGCCAGGCCGGCCAGTACGGCCAGGTCAATTATGCCGCCGCGAAATCGGGCATCCACGGCTTCACCAAGGCGTTGGCTCAGGAAGGCGCCAAGGCAGGTGTGACCGTCAACGCGATCGCGCCGGGCTATATCGACACCGACATGGTCGCCGCGGTGCCGCAGGACGTGCTCGCCAAGATCGTCGCCAAGATCCCCGTCGGCCGCCTCGGCCATGCCGAAGAGATCGCGCGCGGCGTCGTCTTCCTGTGCGGCGAGGATGCGGGCTTCGTCACCGGATCGACGCTGTCGATCAACGGCGGCCAGCACATGTACTGAACCCCGGTAGGGAGGCTGACAGTCGGATGGCGGGGCCGGTCAAGCGCTCGGTGAACATCGCCGGCCATGCCACGTCGATCACCCTGGAGCCGATCTTCTGGGAGGCGCTCGTCCGCGCGGCCGGGGAGGAGGGAATTCCGCTCAATGCCCTGGTTGCCCGGATCGACTTCGAACGGATCGCCGACGACGACTTGCCCAACCTCGCCTCGGCGATCCGGGTCTGGCTGTTCCGTCGCGCCCTGGCAGCGGCGGGGAAGGACTGAGGCGGCCGGTCCTCCGCGACGGGTCAGAACGGAAAGAAGTACAGGATCGCCAGCATCGCGACGCCGAACGTTATCAGGTTCAGCGGCAACCCGATCCGGACGAAGTCCATGTAGCGATAACCCGCCATCTGATAGACGATGACGTTGGTCTGATAACCGAAGGGCGTCGCGAAGGCGGCGCTCGCCGCCATCATCACCCCGACCAGGAACGGCCTCGGGCTGACGCCAAGGCTGTCCGCCAGTGCCACTGCCACGGGCGTCACGAGCACGGCGACAGTCGCGTTGGAAAGCAGCTCGGTCAGCACCATCGTCAACAGATAGAGCACTGCCAGCGCGGCCACCGGGCTGAGCCCGTGGACGCTCGCGATCAGCAGGCGCGAGGCGGCGTCGGCGAGGCCGCTTTCCTCCATGGCGATGCCGATCACCACCATGCCGGCGATCAGGATCAGGATTTCGGGCTTGAGCCCGCGATAGGCCTCGTCGGCGCTGACGACGCGCAGCAGGATAAGCACCACCGCGCCCGCGAAGGCGGTCGACGCGATCGGCGCGACGCCGACGGCGGCGAGCAGGACCGCGCCGACGAAGATCGCCAGGGCCAATGCTGCCTTGCGAGGGTTCAGCGGGCGCTTCTGGGCGAAAAGCTGGGAATCGCCGATCTGGGCGTTGGGAATGTGCAGCGGATCGATCGGCGTGGTTGCCCCTTGGCGCTGCTCGGTTTCGTGGCGGCCGCCGAGCAGCCTGCCGCTCAGGAAGAAGAGGTAGAGCCCGCCCGCCAGCGCCATTGGTATGCCGACGGGCGTGATCTCGAATATCCCGAAGCGTGGTTGTCCGGCGACGCTCGCCATGTCGTCGACCAGCAGGTTGGTGGATGTGCCGATCAGCGTGCAGCAGCCCGTCAGGATGGTGATGTAGGAAAGGGGAATCAGGAAGCGTTTCGGCGAGAGTTTCAGCGCATTGGCGACGTCGCGTACCACCGGGGCGCCCAGCACCACGATCGGAGTCGAGTTGAGGAAGCAGGAGACCGAGCCGATCATCGCCAGCAGCAGCCAGATGCCGGTTGCTCCGAAGCGGCGGCACAGCGTCACCGCAGTGGCGATCGCGCGGTCGAGCAGGCCCGACAGCTCCAGCGCATAGGCGATGACGAACAGCGACGCGAGCGCGATGATCGCCGGGCTGGCGAATGCGCCCTGGACGTCGATCGGCCGGACGACGCCGGTCATCAGCAGCACGGCCGCCCCCGACAGCGCGACCACGTCGGCGCGAACCTTGTCGAGGATCAGCGCGGCGACGACCGCGGCAAGAACAACCAAGGTGATGATCTGGTCGGCCGTCATGCGGCCCCTGCGTCGGCCCGTCCCGCCGGCCTGTCAACGCCTTGCTGCTGTAATCGCTGATTTTTGTCTGGAGGATGGTCCGAGATTTGTTATCACTCCCGCATGCGCGAGCCCAGCATCAGGACCAGCCGGCTTGTGATCGCCGCCGGACTTGCGGCGGTGATCATGGTCGGAGGCGCCGGTTTCTTCCTGGGGCGACAGACCGCGCCCCGGGAGGCGCCGGTCGCGCTGCCGGTCGTCCCGGCGCCGCCCGCCCCGGCGCCGAAGCCGCCCGTGGAGAGGATCCTCCACCGCGCCGAGCTGGTGGCCCTTGCCCGGGAGGCGTCGGACGCATGGTCGACCGGCGACGAACTGCCCGAAGGTCTTCGGCGGGCAGCGGGACAGCGTTTCGAGCTGGTGCTGCCGTTCGGTTGCAACGGTCCGGCTGACCCCGATGCACGGCTGCCGATGCAATGGAGCTATGACGAGAAGCAGGAGACGCTGCGCGTCTCGGTGACGCCGGTGCGGTGGCCCGCTGCGGACTGGGGCTATGACCTGGCCGGCGGCAGCCATGCCGAGGGCTTCTGGGTCGCGCGTCCCTGGTCGTCGAGCGAGGGGTGTCCCGCCCGTCGTGCTCCTTCGACGCCGAGCGGGACGGAGCCGATCACCCTGTCTGGCCAGTCGCTGGCGGTCGCGCAGTTCCTTCCCGTCGACGCGGAGAGCCGCCTCACGCGCAACGGACGCCCGTTGGAGGTCGTCCGGCGTATTGCCCGGGGCGACATCGATTCCGCCCGGGGCTTCCGCGTGCGGATCGCCGGTCGTGTCGATCGCGATGCGGAGCCTGTGCGCTGCGTGCAGCCGGGCGGCACCGATCAGCGTCCGATCTGCGTGCTGAAGGTGCGGATGGACGAGATCGCGATCGAAAATGCCGCCAACGACGATACGCTCGGCCGCTGGCCGCTTGCAAGCGGCCGCTGACGCCCGGCGGCGGACATCATAATCGCGAAGGTGAGGAAATGGTGCGCTTACAGGACTCACATCTGTCCTATAAATATCTGATCTAGCTTATTAATTTAACGACGTTATGGAAAACGGCCCCCAATATGGCCCCCACCCATATCACACTGGCATGAGTTTTTTGTTATTTTCGAGCATAGGCGGCATAGAATATCTAGACCGCTGGCAGTTCGATTTCGCGCATGATACGGTCGGTTTCGACGAGAGTTTTGATGATGCGCTGATAGTGGCGGATGTCATCATAGGACAGGGCGCGGCCCTTGCGATCTTTCAGCCACTTTTGCGCGGGCCGATAGCCGCCGATGTGGAAGTCCCATGCAATTGAGGTCACGCCGTCGAAATACTGTTCGGCATTGATCCAGACTTGGCCGCTCTCATGTCGTGGCTTGTCCACTACGCTGTCGCCGTCTCCATGGAAGGGATAGAGCGCCTCGCCGATCGCAGCCGATTCCATCAGGTGCAGGCGGCGCAGGGCCTCGCCCTGTTCGCTGATCTTGCAGAAGCTTTCCGGGCTGGCCGGAAAGGGGATGCGGGGGAAGTCGATTCTCAGGAACTCGGCGTAGCGCGCGCGATAGGCGGGGCTGTGCAGCGCGCCATAAATGTAATCAAACACCTTGATCTCATCCGGGCGGGCATCGCCCGTAGTCTTGCGGAAGGTGTCGGTGCCATCGGGTGCGGCCAGCGGGCCGTTGAGGCCAGCGGCCTTGCGGATTTGGGCGTAAAGCTTGGGATCGAAATTCACGCGGATGGTCTGATCGAGCGTGTCGTTCTCCGGGTAGAGGTAGAGCGGCAGGCACATCGCGTTTGAGGCGGAAACCCCAGAAAGAAAAATCACCTCATTGCATTTGTCAGCCAGGAAGCAATGCGCATATTCAGCGTCACGTACCGCTTTAGTTACGAGTAGCGCCAGATTCCGGTGGCCGAACATGTGCGACATCACGCGCTCGCGCCGATGCACCGCGACATGGGAATTGTAGACCGTCCAGCGCGTATCGAACGGGCGATAGGCAATCGGGATGATCGCCTGATGCCATGCGCCATCGGCCAGCGCCGATTTTGCCGCTGCATAGTTCCATTGGCTTTGCGAACACAGCCGCCAGTGCTGGCGCGCCTCGTCCTCATTGGACGTTGCCAGTAGGCGCTCCACCTTCTCGGCGGCCTCGGCCGCGCTCCATGAAATCGCGAACTCGTCATGCGTAGTGACAATGCCGGGCGCGGGGCGACCATTGGGAGCGAACAAGTCAGCCACCGAAAATCCCGCCTGATAGGCTGCTTCCAGAGCCTTATCGGATGGTTTGAACCGCCAAGGGGAGGTCTCGGGCGAAACGTCCTGCGTTGTCAGTGTTGAATTGTCACCACCCCAAAGTTGCTGGTATTTGGCGTCACGGTCGCCCCACAATTCGCCATGCAGCACTCGCGCCAATGGCTTGGCAGCACCCGCCGTCGCCCGCCGTTTTACTGCCACAATGATCGCCACGCCTTGCTGGATGTCAAAAACATTTTTGTCGGGCGAACCGTCCGGGCTGACTTCCTTCTTCTTAGCGTTGCCGTGCAGGTCCAGCACGTAAATGCGGTCAAAGGTTTGCCGCAGGTGATGGCGCATATCCATAAAAGTAGGGTTGTCGAGATAGCCGTGGTTGCTGATAAATCCCAGCACGCCCTCGCCATTCCGCTCAATCATGTGTTCGGCGAAGCGCATGAATTTCACGTAATCATCCGAAAGCCACTTGGCCTGCGCAGGGCGTTTCAATTCCGGGCTGACCTTGTAATCCGCCATCAGCCCCTCGATCCATGCACCCTTGTTGGACGAATGGCCCGAATAGGGCGGATTGCCGATCACGCACATAATCGGGGTCTGGCGCTTGATGTCGCTGGCGGCCTTGGCCTCATTGGCGATGGCGCGGGACAGGCCAAACAGAGTCTGCTCCACCCGCTCGCCTTCTTCAAGGCTATTGGTCAGGTAAACCCCAAGGCGCGGCGGCATGGCCGATGGCTTGTAGCCTAGCCGCGTCAGGATCATGTCCAGCTTCATATGGCACATGGCATAGCTGGCCATCAGCAGCTCGAACCCGTGCAGGCGCGGAATCAGATCGCGCTCGATATAGGCGGATAGCTGGCCGGGGGCGACGCCCTTGATCCGTTCGGAAACCAGCTTCAGCACTTCGGCCAGAAAGGTGCCGGTGCCGGTTGCCGGGTCCAGAATCTGGACGCGGTGGACTTCCTTCTTGATATGCGCGGGCTTGCCGGTCTTGGGGTCGTTCTGGCCGGTGTCCCAATCAATGGTGATCTTGCTGGTATCGGCCAAGCCATCGGCCAGCCCGAATTCCGTTTTCAGCACCTCGTCCACCGCGCGCACGATGAAATTCACTACGGGTTCGGGCGTATACCACACCCCCCGCGCCTTGCGCTTGGCCGGGTTATATTCGGCCAGAAAGTCCTCATAGAAATGCAGGAACGGGTCTTGTCGCGCGGTGATCTTGCCGAAATTGCGAAGCACCCGGTCCATGTCGGTGGAGCAGAACACATGGCACAGTTCATCGATCACGCGGCGCAGGCGGTCGTCCAAGTTTGGACCGGCGATGTAGATGAACAGTTCGCGCAGGAAAGGGTTGGTCTTGGGCAACAGGTCCAGTGCCTCGGCACGGGTGAACGTGTCGGGCGTTTCGTCATGCAGGCGCGCGGCGAACAGGCCATAGGCGATGGTTTCGGCGTATATGTCGGCAAATTCCTCCACGGTGATGTCGTGGATCAGGCTGGCTTTGAACGCCTCGTACTGACCGATCAGGTCAGTTGCCGTGCCGGTGGCATCGCGCGCCTTCATGTCTGCCACAAGGGCGCGGCCCATGATGTCCTTTATGATCGCCGCCTTGCCCGCCATCATCGCAGCCAGCTTGGCCGACGAAGTGACGCTCAGCGGAGTAACTTGCGCGAAGTCGCGCAGCCGGTTTTCCAGAAGCGGGAAGCTTTCGGCCCGCGCAGGCAACGTCGGGATCAGGTCGGCAATGGTGATGAAATCCACCGATTCGCCATCGCGGATGAATTCAAAGTCCAGCCCGTTGGTGTAGATCAGGTTGGGTAGGCCCTTCTTGTAGCGTTCCTTCTGGGCTTTGCTGTAGTCGGTGGCGACGAATTTCCGCACATCCTTGCCGATATCCTTCGCCTCGCACCAGCCGATGGCAACATCGCCACGGTTAAATACGAAATCCGGCGCGCCCACGTCGGTAAGGTGCTTGGGCTCATTGATGACGGTCAGCGCAGGGTCGATGGAACCAAACAATTTGGCCAAGGCGGGGCGGAAACTGTGTTCGGTTGACTGCCCACTGGCATAGAGCGCGCGAATTTCACTTATGTAACCCTGAATATCCATCGCGCCAGCTTTCCCCCTCGACAGGAGAGAGGTAGCGGCATCAGCCCCCAGCCGACAAGGCGGGGATTGATGCATTTTCGACCAACTTGGCGATAGCCTCCATCAAGGCGGCCTGATCAAGAGCCGGCGCTCCACCCGTCAGCCTAACATCGGCCCCGCCACTGATCAGTTCCCCCTGTCGATGCGGCGGCACGGTGCCGTAACTGGTGAAGGTCGTCAGCACGTCGGCATGGCCCAGATTCTGCGACCACGCCTTCATCTGTTCGGGCGTCAGGGGTTGCTTCATCGCATGGTGCACCAGCATGTCACGGAAACTGTGCGGATTATAATAGGGCAGACCCGCCGCCGCGAACGCCCGGCGGAATATTGCCCGGATCGGTTCACTGGTGGCCCAGCCGCGCCGCTCCAGCCCAGCCGGCACGAATCCGCCATTCTCTCCGATCGCCATGCGCGTCGCAGGGAACAACGGATCGGCTGCCCCCCAAAAATGATCGCGGGCCAGTTCCTCGATCCAGCCGGTGACGATCGGCAGAGCTTCCGTGATCGTCGGCATGAAATAGGTGCGGAAGGTCTTGCCGAATTTGGTCTGCACAACGCGGGCATCCTGATCGACAAAGCCACCCGCCAGATCGACATGGCGCAACTGCAGGCTTGCCAGCGCCCCGACACGCGCCGCCGTGATCGCGGCAAAGGCGATTAGCGCTCTGTCCCGCCGGTCCAGCACGGTCGCGGCTGGCATGCTCACCAGAACGTGCCGCACCTGCTCCAGCGTCGGCACCTTCTTTTCGCGTCTCGCGCGAGCAATGGCGGCGTCCTTTTCGCTCAGATTGAAATAGTCGGCATCAGCCCATGCAATATGACGACGGAAGCCGGGCTCGCGTGACAGCCATTCGAAAAAGGCTTTCAGATGACGCAACGTCGAATGGACCGTTGCCTTGCTCAGCTTTTCGCCCGATCGCTGGCCATGCGCATTCGCTAGCCTCCGCTTGAACGCCATGGCCTGTTCGCGATGGAAACGGCGGAAATCCTTCGCGCCGGCGGTTTCCTCGAACCGCGCCAACGCCTTCGCCACCGCGTCAATCGTCGCTTCGTCGCGCCCGCGCGCGTCGCGCAGATACCGGAAATAGTCGCGCTTGATCCGTGCGTTCGAAGCATTGGGTTTCGCCATGATCAGCCCTTTCCTTCTTCATCACAATTCAGGGAGGCATCGGGCCGCCCACTTAATCGCGGCAGGGCATTCGTGAACCGGACGGCCAGTCCGGGCATGATCTTCGCCAGATCGGCCTTGCGCGCCCGGCGATGCATCGGGGCTTCGCAGTTTTCGCACAGCGCTCGCAGATCGCCGCTATCTGCTTTGAGCGGGACATAATCGACCATATCCAAAGCGGGCCGGCGCGCCTCGCGACAGCGGAGGCAATAGAGTGTGCCAGGCAGGCAGGGCCGCTTGCGGCCGGCGTTGCGCTCGATCAGGAAGGCCCGCACCGTACCGCCGTGGAACAGCAGCGGCCGGCCCTTGTCGATCGGCTGAAGCCCCTGCCGTTGCCAGTGCCGCACGGTGTTCTTGTGCACATCGCAACAGGCGGCCAGTTCCGGCACGCTGTAACTATGGTGCAGCTTCACACGATAGGGGTTGGGCCGACGGACGGCCATCGCCCCTATTCCTGCTCCGCCACCAGCCGGCGGATCGAATCCGTCTTGATCAGCGTGCGCCGGCCTAGCTTGATCGCCTCCAGCCGGTTTTCACGAATCAACGCGTAAATGGACGTGCGACCCAGGTTCAACGCCTTGGCGGCCCCGTTGATGGACGTGAGAATTGCTTCCATGTCGAAATCTCCTGCCGTTGTTCGCCAGTGTCCCGGCGAATGCAGGCGGATTGTCGCGGCAAGGAATTGCGCGGTCGATTTCGGCGTGAATTACGCGGACGAATTCCGCCTGATCGGCAGAAAACGGGGCATTATGGCGATACAAATTGCGCGGTGCTCAGCGGTTCAACTCGTCGGGGCCGATGGCTTCGGGCCAGACTTGCGTCCGGCGGTAGCTTTGCGGACAGCATCTCTCGATATCGAGTTCCGGGGATAGGCGGCGCGCGCCGCTGCCAACAACGCGGTTTGGCTCAGACGATCCGCGGCAGTGCCGAGAGTTGCCAACCATTGTGTTAGCTTGGCGTCCGGTAATCGTTTCAGAACCGGTGCCGATTTTCTCTCGGCTTTCGCGGCGAGCTTTGGAAAGCGCGCGATCAGGTCACTGCGGTTTACCAATACATCCCGGTACATGTCGCGGCGCGCCGACCGATCTAGGATCTCGATCTTCGTCGGACTGACTTTGATAGTCAGGCCCCTGCCATAGCGAAGGGAATTCGTGGGGACGTCAAACTGACGGTAGTCGATCGCCCGGATTGGCGGGATCGGCTCGGTAAGAACATCATCGCCGCAAACGATATTTTGGACGTGCTTCCCTATGCAGCGTACTTTTTCGGCTGCAACGGCATCCGCGAAACTTTCGACGGCATCCGCCAATTTCGCTTCGGCAACGGCCGTGCTGTCCAACAAATTTCCCGCAACTAACGCCTCCCAAAGGCCATAGGCGTTGAGCGAGATTCCAAAGGCGAGCCATGAAAGAGCCTCAGCCAGATCGACATAAGGACGGTCCGGCAACGGACGATGCTTCACGGATGCAGGAGGTTTCTCCATCCCCTCGATAGGCTGATCAATCGGGGGCGGAAGATTCAGCAGATCACTGCGGAGCCAGCGCGCAAAGGGCTCGCGCTTCAAGTAGCAGGGTTCGGCACTCCATCGGGGCCAGGGATCGGGCAAGAGCATGTCGAGCGGCAGACGGCTTTCACTCCACGCGTAGGATACGCTCTGATCGTTTGACCACGCCCATGTAGGAATGTCGCATTTATCCCCACCGTCGAGAAAGGCGGCTTGAAGCGCTCCAGCCGCAAGCGCATGTTGAAGGTGGCGTTGAGCCCGCCGGATAGCCTTGCGGCTCCGAATGAAGCCAGTTTCGTCGCTCCGGCAGAACGCTTCAATGTCAGCTTGATCTGGAGACCATCCCGGATAGGGATCGTCGTGATCTGGTCCCCGCAACAGCAATCGCTTTGTCACTCGCAACGCCCGACGCGTTGGAATCAATCCCTCAACTCGTCCCGTCCGATATTTCAAGCTGTAGTTCGCCATCACACGAACATTCACAGCAGATGCAACCGCCAATCAAGAGGATGTGCACTCCGATAGCGATCACCCGGACGACGATGGTCTGAACGGCACGATCTCAGCGCCCTTGCGCAATAGGTCCAGATGATCAGCCCACCATTGCGCCATCTCGACCCGCTCAGCCCAATGCGCGCCGCGATGATAGGCCGCGCGGATGCCATCCTTGTCCTTGTGCGCCAGCGCCCGTTCGATCGCGTCGGGCGACCATTTGCCCGATTCGTTCAGCAAGGTACTGGCCATCGCCCTGAAGCCGTGCGCCGTCATTTCGTCCCCGGTAAACCCCAGCCGGCGCAGGGCGGCGTTGACGGTGTTCTCAGACATAGGCCGGGCGGGTGTCCGGACCGACGGAAACACATATCGCCCGCCGGCCGTCATCACCGCCGCTTCGCGGATCAGCGCGATGGCCTGTTCCGACAGCGGGACGGCATGCTCGCGCCGAGCTTTCATCTTTGTGGCCGGGATAGTCCACAGGGCGGCGTCCAGATCGAATTCGCTCCATTCGGCGCGGCGTAGTTCGCCGGGGCGCACGAACAGCAGCGCCGACAGCTTCAGCGCAATCAACGTCAGCGGATGTCCCTCATAGCCATCGATCGCCCGCAACAGTTCGCCCGCCTTCTTCGCATCCAAAATGGCAGCGAGATGCTTGGGCTTCCGGCTTACCAGCGCCCCGCGCAGATCGCGCGTCGGATCGGACGGAGCCATCTGGCAGGCGACGGCATAACGGAACACCTGCCCGACAAATTGCAGCGTGCGATGCGCCTTCTCGTCATTCTTCGCTGCTTCGTATGGGCGGACGGCCTCCAAGATCTCAAACGGCTGGATATCCGCGATCGGCCGGCTGCCCAGCGACTTCTCGACCAGCCGGAGAAACCATTCGCGCTTGGTCACGGTTGCTTCCGCCAGCCCGTCACGTCGGTTCTTGGCGATGTAGAGCTTGGCGAGCGCGCTGAAGCTGTTCGCGGCATTGACTTTCGCCGCATATGTATCGCGCCGCTTCTGCTCAGCCGGATCGATGCCCTTGGCGAGAAGCCGCCGCGCCGCGTCGCGCGCATCGCGGGCATCTTTCAACCCGATCGCCGGAAATGCCCCTAGCGCCAGTTTCTTCTCGATGCGCTTCGGCTGGCCGGAGTCGTCACGCCCGTCGATGCGGTACTTCATTCGCCACAACATCCCGCCCGACGGCTGGACCAGCAGGAACAGCCCCTTCTCATCCGCCAATTTATAGGGTTTCGCCTTGGGTTTCGCGTTGCGAAGCGTCGTGATCGTCAGCGCCATTTGGGGGCCACGCCTTTCCAGCCGATTTCAGATGGCCCCCACCGTGGCCCCCAGAATCGCCTGATTGCAGACGAACGCTGACGAGCATTGGCGTTCAAGCCATGCTAGAAAGTCCCATATTTCCTTGAATTTTTCAACCTTTCGCGCATCTTGGCGAACAGGGAAATGGTGCCGCTTACAGGACTCGAACCTGTGACCCCCGCATTACGAATGCGATGCTCTACCAACTGAGCTAAAGCGGCGAACCGAAGCGCGCCTCTAACAGCGGTGACCGGCAGTTTCAAGCGCCCTCGCGGCTATCTTTCGCGCGGCGCGTGCGGAGGCGCCTTTACCAATCCTCAACCCGCCCCCGCGCATGGTCCGACGGGAGGCGGCGATTCCGGAATCGGCCGCCCTATCGGGGATCGACCATGGAAGATTATCGCTCGTTCATCGCCGAGGATCTCGCCGACTGGGATTTTCCGGTCGCGGACGAACCCTGTATGGACCTGCCGCCGCTGATCGGCGCCGACGAGCGGCGCATGCATGTGCGCGCCTATGAGACCTGGCTGTCGCTGCTCGACGGCCGCGATTACCCATCGATCGTCGATCTCGATTCGGATGCGCTGGGTGAGTTCGGTCCCTATTCGGTGCTGCTCGACTTCTCCGCCGACCGGGCCAATCCGTCGATCGCCTATCTTGGCCGCGCCCTGCGCGAGGAGGGCGAACTGGGAGGCGAGGTGGCGACGGTCGCCGACGTCCCCTCGCGGGCGCTGCTCTCGCGTCTTACCGCCCATTATGCCGAAATCCTCGACAACCGCGCGCCCGTCGGCTTCGAGGCGGAGTTCGTCAGCCATCGCGGGCAGCCGATGCTCTACCGCGGCATCCTGATGCCCTATTCGTCGGACGGCCGCGCGATCGACCTCGTCCATGGCGTGATCAACTGGAAGGAAACCGCCGAGCAGGCGCTGGCCCCCGACATCGTCCAGGCCGTGACCACCGCATTCGCCGGCCCGGCGCAGCCCGCGACCGAGGAGGAGGCGCCAGTCGCGGCGCTCGACCAGGAACAGCCCGACATTGTCGAACTGGTCGACGATGCGCGCGACGTCGCGGCTGAGGCGCGCGACTGCGAAGGCCGCACCCGGGCCGCGCTCTACCGCGCCATTTCACTCGCCTATGACGTGGCGCTCGCCGCCGAGGCCGATCCGGCCGGCCTCGCCGCGCTGCTCGCCGAGGCCGGGATCGTGCCGCAGGCGCGCGCGCCCATGACGCCGGTCGTCAAGCTGGTGTTCGGCCGCGACTATGACCGCAAGCGGATAACCGAGTTCGCCGCTGTTCTTACTCACGCGCGTCGTCTCTGCCTGGCGCCCGGCATGGTCGAGGCCTGGCTGTCTGGCCTCGCCGGCGGGATCAAGGCCGTCGTCGCCGCCGAGCGCGGCGAGCGCCGTCCCGCCCTCAAGGTGGACAAGGTCCGCTCGGCCCGGATGATGCTGGGCAGCGCGCCCTCGCGCGCGACGGTGGATCTGGGCCCGGTCGGGGACGAGATCGTCCTGCTGATCGCCCGGCGGCAGGACGATGGCCGGCTGGCGATCGTCTCGCGGCCGATCGGTGAACGCACGCTGGTTGATCGGGCATTGCAGCGCTTCAACGCCTGAGCGGCGGCGACACGAACGGCTATTTTCCGCGGGAAATTTTCCCGTAGTGGCGCACCGCCACGCGACAATATGGTCGTGACGGATGCGTTCCCGCACGTTCGTTGCAAAGTTCGGAGCGGGCGGCACGACCCTTGTGACGCCCCGCCGACGGGTCCATATCGGCTCAGTTTCCCAGCCGCGATCCGGGTAGCCCGGAAGCGGGGGAGGAGGAGCGGATCTTCATGGATACCGAGACGGCCAAGCGCACGGCTTCGGACAAGCACGAATTCACCGACATCTTCGCCAAGGCCCTTACCAGCGGCGCTCTGCCCGGCGAACTCGCCGGGCTTGACGGCGAACCGCTCGAAAAGGCCGCCGCCTTCCTGGCGCATACGGCGCGGAAGCGGCAGCCCGGTCGTGCCGCGATCGCGGTGCAGACGATCGCCGGTAATGTCGGCGGCAGCCGCCTCATGCGGATCGCCGTCGTTAACGACGACATGCCCTTCCTGGTCGACTCGGTCTCCGCCGCGCTCGCCGCGCAGGGCGTCGAGGTCCGCCGCTTGCTCCACCCCGTCATCGCCGTCCGCCGCGACGAGGACGGTACCCTCACCGCCGTGCTGCCGCAGGGATCGACCGGCGAACGGCGGGAATCCTTCATCTATCTCGAAGCCGAACGAGTCGACGCGCGCGAGCGGCAGGCGCTCGCCCAGGCGATCGACGCGGTGCTCGAGGATGTCCGCGCCGCCGTGCGCGACTGGCAGGCGATGCAGATCGCGATGCGCGATGACGCGGAGGCGCTGCCCGACGGCGAAGGCGCGGCGCTTCTGCGGTGGCTGCTCGACCAGAACCTCACCCTGCTCGGCCATCACGTCGCCATGGTGAAGGGCGAACCGCGCGACAGGCTCGGCATCCTGCGCGTCGGCAGCCGCAAGCTGTGGCGCGAGTCCACCGCGAAGGCGGCCATCGCCTGGTTCGAGAAGGGCGGCGTAGCGCCGCTGCTGCTCAAGTCCGACTGCCGTTCGACCGTTCATCGCCGCGCGCCGCTCGACCTGATCGTGACGCCGGTGCGCCAGGGCAAGGACGTCACCGGCCTGTCGATCCACGCGGGACTGTGGACCAGTGCCGCGCTGCGTACGCCGGCCGAGGATATCCCGGTGCTGCGCAGCCGTCTCGCCGCGATCGAGGAGCGGCTGGGTTTCGATCCGAAGGGCCATGCCGGCAAGGCGTTGCACCACGCGCTGTCCGAACTGCCGCCCGACCTCGTCCTGGCGCTGCCGATCGACTCGCTCGAAAAGGTCGTGCTGACGGCGATGTCGCTGGTCGATCGCCCCCGTCCCAGGCTCGAACTGGTCCGGACCACGCTGGGCGAGCATCTGGTCGCGATCGTCTGGCTTCCTCGCGAACTGCTGACCACCGGGCGCCGCGTCGCGATCGGCGACATGCTGGCCCACGCGTCTGGCGCTACCCTTTCCAACTGGTCGCTCCAGCTCGGCGAGGGCGACATCGCCCAGATTCGCTACATGCTGGACCTGCCCGCCGGCGGCACCATGCCCGATAGCGAGCCGCTCGACCGACGGCTGGGCGAGATGCTGCGTGGCTGGGAGCCGGCCGTCGAGGCGCAGCTGGCCGAGATGGACGCCGGAAACCGCGCGGTGCGGCTGACGCTCGATTATGCCGCCGCTTTCCCGATCGCCTACCGGACCCATTCCACCCCGGCCGAAGCTGCGACCGACATATTGCGGCTCAACGCGCTGGGCGGGAGCGCGGCGCGTGGCTGCCGTCTCTATCGCGGGGAGCATGATCCCGATCACCGCCTGCGACTGAAGGTCTATCGGCGTGGCGCGCTGATTCCGCTGTCCGAAGCTGTGCCGGTGCTGGAGAATTTCGGCTTCCACGTGATCGAGGAGATTCCGACCCCGCTCGACGGGGGCGCGATCGGCTATATTCACGAGTTCAAGCTCGACCTGCCCGATGCCGATACCGCCAACCGGCTGATCGAGCATAGCGCCGTGGCCGAGGAATCGATCGCCGCGACCCTCGAGGGGCGCGCCGAGAACGACCTGTTCAACGAGCTGATCGTCGCGGTCGGCCTGTCGCCGGACGAGGCGCTGCTGTTTCGCGCCTGGTTCCGCTACCTGCGCCAGACCGGCTTCGCCTATGGCCTCGCCACCGCGGTCGAGGCGCTGAAGAAGGCGCCGGACGTCGCGCGGGGAATCATCGCCTATTTCCGCGCGCTCCACCATCCGACCCGCAATGACGCGGCGGAGGCGGAGCGCCTCCATGCCGAGATCGAGGCGGGGTTGAAGAAGGTCACGGCGATCGACGACGATCGCATGTTGCGCCGCTTCCGCGCCGTCGTCCGCGCTACCCTGCGGACCAACGCCTTCTCTCCCGCCGCGAAGGAAGCGCTCGCCTTCAAGATCGATTCGAGCGGCGTGCCCGGCCTTCCCGCGCCCGTGCCGTGGCGCGAGATCTGGGTCTACAGCCCTCGGGTCGAGGGCATCCACCTGCGCGGCGGCCCGATCGCGCGCGGCGGCCTGCGCTGGTCCGACCGGCGCGACGACTTCCGCACCGAGATCCTCGGCCTGATGAAGGCGCAGGTCGTCAAGAACGCCGTGATCGTGCCGACCGGTGCAAAGGGCGGCTTCTATCCGAAGCAGCTTCCGTCCCCATCGGATCGCGACGCCTGGCTCGCCGAGGGCACCGAAAGCTATCGCGTGTTCATCCGCTCGCTGCTGTCGGTCACGGACAATATCGTCGAAGGCAAGGTCGTCCATCCGTCCAAGGTCGCGATCCGCGACGGCGACGACCCGTATTTCGTGGTCGCCGCGGACAAGGGCACGGCGACCTTCTCCGATGTCGCCAACGCGATCGCTGTGGAGCGGGGCTTCTGGCTCGGCGACGCCTTCGCAAGCGGTGGCAGCCATGGCTATGACCACAAGGCGATGGGGATCACGGCCCGCGGTGCCTGGGTCTCGGTCCAGCGCCATTTCGCCGAGATGGGCATCGACGTGCAGAACGATCCTGTCCGGGGCGTCGGTTGCGGCGACATGTCGGGCGACGTGTTCGGCAACGGCATGCTGCTGTCGAAGTCGATCCGTCTGGTCGCGGCGTTCGACCATCGCCACATCTTCCTCGATCCCGATCCCGATCCGGCGAAGAGCTGGGAGGAGCGCAACCGCCTGTTCGCCCTGCCGCGGTCGAGCTGGGCCGACTATGACGCGAAGCTGATCTCGAAGGGCGGCGGGGTCTTCCCGCGCGACCAGAAGGAGATTCCGGTCTCCCCGCAGGTGCGCGAGGCGCTCGGTATCACGGACGAAGTGCTCGATCCCTCGACGCTGATCGCCGCGATCCTCAAAAGTCCGGTCGATCTGCTGTGGTTTGGCGGCATCGGCACCTATGTGAAGGCGAAGTCGGAGACCAATGCCGAGGTCGGCGATCGTTCGAACGAGGCGCATCGCGTCGATGGCGAGGACGTCCGTGCCCGCGTGGTTGGCGAAGGCGCCAATCTGGGCGTGACCCAGGCAGGCCGCATCGCCTTCGCGATGAAGGGCGGGCGGATCAACGCCGACTTCATCGACAATTCGGCCGGCGTCGACTGCTCGGACAACGAGGTCAACATCAAGATCGCGCTCAATCGCGAGATGCTCGAGGGCCGCCTGGAGTTCGACAAGCGCAATGCGCTGCTGGTCAAGATGACTGACGACGTCGCTCGTATCGTGCTGGAGGACAATCGCCTGCAGACGCTGGCGCTGTCGCTTGCCGAGCGGGGCGCTGCGGATGCGCTGCCCGCGCAGCTCCGCGTCATTGAGATCCTGGAGGAAAAAGGCCGCATCAACCGCGCGGTCGACGGTTTCGACAGCAACGACATGCTGCTGCGCCGCGCTCAGGAGCATCTCGGCCTGACCCGGCCCGAGCTGGCGGTGGTGCTGTCGCACGGCAAGCTCGCGCTTCAGGATGCAATCGAAAACAGCGACCGCACCGGCGATCCGATGCTCACCCCGCTGCTGCTGGCGGCCTTCCCGCCGGCGATGCAGAAGGGCTTCGCCGACGCGATCGAGGCGCACCGTCTGCGTCCGCAGATCCTGGCGACCAAGATGTCGAACCGGGTGATCAACCGGCTGGGTCTGGTCGCGCCGTTCGAGATGGCCGAGGAGGAGGGCTGCTCGCTGGCGCAAGTGGCAACCGCCTATTTCACGGTTGATGCGCTGTTCGGGCTGGAGGCGCTGTTCTCCCGCATCGAACAGGCGGCGATCGGCGAGCAGGCGCGATTGACCCTGCTTACCGCTCTGGCGGAGATCGCGCGCGGACATGTCGCCGACCTGCTGCGCAGCATCGCGGCCGAAACCGACATCGGGACGATGGTGGCGATGCTCAAGCCCGGCCTTGCCCGGCTCGACGACGCCCGGGCCGATCTGATCCGCAGCGAGGCACGCCAGCAGTCGGACCAGCTTCGCCAGCGCATCACCGCGGAGGGCGTCGACCCGGCGCTGATCGATGCGGTGGTCGATATCGCCGAGATCGACGGCGCAATCGGCACCGCCGCGCTCGCCAGCGAGCTTTCCGCCGACGAGGTCGACGTCACCCGCGCCTATGTGGTGCTGGGCGAGGCGCTCGGCCTCGACTGGGCGAAGGCGGCGGCGGCACGCTTCCGCAGCGCGGATGCCTGGGAAAGGTTGCTGATCGCGGGATTGACCCGCGAGTTCGGCCAGGTCCGTCTCGACTTTCTGGCACGGCATGGCGGCAAGGGCCCGGGCGAGGCGGTCACTGCCTGGCTGGATACGCATCGCGCCCGTGCCGAACAGTTCCGGCAAACGGTCGCCCGCGCGCGATCGGCGGCTGCGCCGACCGCGGCGATGCTGGCGCAGATCGCCGCACAGGCCCGCTCGCTTCTGATGCGATGAGCGGGGAGGGGCGCGCGGCGCCCTTCCCCGCCGGTCGCTACGACGCAGAAACGAATGGAGAAATCGGCCATAGTCGCGCTATGATGTTGTCAGCGGGGGCAGACCCCGCCTATCATCAGGCCCGTAGGGGAACGACAGGGTGCGGCAGCCGAACAGGTTGATCTCTTTCCGTTGCTTTCTTTCGCCGGCGGCTGACGGGGGCACCGACTGATGCGACCGACTATCCCGCGCGACCGGGCCATCTCGAGCGCGCCTCTTTCGCCCGGACGATCGTACCGGTGAGCGGTTTCAATCATTCGTTGCTGATCCTCGCGGCATTCGCTGCGCTGACGTTCGTTTTGCTCGCCTTCATTCTGGCACGGCGCGCGCGGGGCGAGGGGCTGGAGTCTCCTGACCCCCGGCCGGTTCCGAAACCTCGGCGGGCACGTCGGTCAGCACCAGTCATAGCTGATCCGGCTCCAGTGGAGAGGCTGCCCTATACGGCCTGGCGCCTGATATCGCGAGCGGTCGCCAATCCCGATTCGGCCGGCGGCCCGCTCTACCGCCTGCGGCTGGAGCCGGAGGACGAACTGCCTGAATGGCAGGCAGGCGCCGTCGCCCACGTCTATTGCGGCCCCGCCCAGGACGCGCTGGATCCCGGCGGCCGGCCGGCGGCGCTCGCGGCGGGCGACTATATGATAGGATCTCTTCCGGCCGAGGGGGCTGTCCATCTTGTCGTGCGGCGCGTCCCCGCCAATGCCCCGGCCGAGGGGCGCCGTTCGCGCTGGCTGTGCGAGGATGTCGAGACCGGCCAGCGGATTGCGCTGTTCGTGCGCGACAATCCGGCTTTCGTTCCGCCGCCGGACCATGTGCCGCTGATCCTGATCGGCAATGCGACCGGGCTCGCCGGGTTGCACGCCCATATCAAGGCGCGCCCGGCGGGCACCCGCAACTGGCTGATCTTCGGCGATCGCAACAGCGCCGACGACGAGGTGCTGGCCGCCGAGATCGCTGAATGGGTGTCGACCGGCCACCTCGAACGCTGCGATCTCGTCTTTCCCGGCGAAACCGGCGAGCAGCGCCTCGTCACCGATCAGATCCAGGACGCCAAGGCGCCGATCCTGGATTGGGTGCTGGCCGGCGGCGCCATCTATGTCTGCGGCAGCAAGCGGATGGACAACGACGTCCATGGGACGCTCGCCCAGCTGCTTGGCACCGGCGTTCTCGAGGCGATGGCCGAGGCCGGTCTTTACCGGCGTTCGGTCTACTGAACATAGTACGCGACTTCTCATGCTCCCGCGTGCGGGAGAAGTGCATCGGTGGGAGACATCATGGCTTCGGAACGATGAGAATCCTGCGTGCGTAACGGGGCGGGCTATCGCGCGGACATCGATGGATTGCGATCGGTCGCCGTGCTGCCCGTCCTGCTGTTTCACGCAGGGGTTCCCGGTTTCTCCGGCGGTTATGTCGGCGTCGACATATTCTTCGTCATTTCAGGGTTCCTGATCACCGGCATCATCGCCCGCGAGATCGACCAGGGCCGTTTCTCGATCGTCCATTTCTACGAGCGGCGCGCTCGGCGCATATTGCCCGCGCTGATGGTCGTGATCGCCGCTATATTGCTGGCGGCGACCTGGCTTTACCTGCCCGGCGATTTCGAATCCGTGCCCCGGTCGGCGCTCGCCGCGCTGCTTTTCGTTTCGAATGTCGGGTTCTTCCTCGAAACCGGCTATTTCCAGGGCGGCGCGGAGACCAAGCCGCTGCTCCACACCTGGTCGCTCGCGATCGAGGAGCAATTCTACCTCACCTTTCCGTTGCTGCTGATCCTGCTGGGTCGCCACGCCATGCGGTGGCGGGCGGCCGTGATCGCGGGGCTCGCGCTGCTGTCTTTCGCATGGGCTCTGGCGACACAGAAGAACGGCGACGGCTTCGCCTTCTACCTCCTGCCGCCAAGGGCGTGGGAACTGGCGATCGGCGCGTTGCTCGCGCTGGGGGCGGTGCCCTCCGTCACGGCAGGGCGGCTGCGGGAGGCGCTGGGCGTGGCGGGCTTCCTCGCCATCGGCGTGGCTGTCTTCCTCTATGACAAGCATACCATCTTTCCCGGCCTGACCGCCGTGCTGCCGGTGTTCGGCGCGGCGGCGCTGATCCATTGCGCGCCGGGAACCCGGATGGGCCGGCTGCTCTCGCTCAGGCCGCTCGTGGCTGTCGGGCTGATCTCCTATTCGCTCTACCTGTGGCACTGGCCGCTGATCGTCTTCACCGAATATGCGACCGACCAACGGCTCACCGGCTGGTCGAGCGCGATCGTGATCGCCGCCGCCTTCGCGCTGGCGCTGCTGTCGTGGCGCTATGTGGAGAAGCCGTTCCGCGATCCGTCGCGGATACGGCGCGCACCGCTGTTCCGGCTGGCGGCAATCGCGATGGCCGCGCTGTGCGCGGTCTCGCTGGGTCTGATCGCCGCCGGACCCTGGCCCGGCCGCTTCGACTCGCGGGTCATCGCCATGGCGGAGGCGAAGAACGACGTCAGCCCCTATCGCGGGCGCTGTCACGACAGCAGTTCGGCGGGACTGCCTGCCTGCGTGCTCGGGGCGGCGGCGCCGCCGAGCACGATGGTGTGGGGCGACAGCCATGCGGTGGAACTCGCCTATGTCCTGTCGCGGATCGAGGCGCAGCATGGACGCTCGCTGGTCCAGTACAGCCAGTCGAGTTGCCCTCCCATCGCCGGTTATGATCCGCCCGGCGACCCGCGCTGCGGAAAGGCCAACCGCGAGGCCCTTGCGGCGATCCGGTCGGACCCGCGGCTGGGGACGATCTATCTCGCCGCTTTCTGGGCCAGCCCGGCCAACAGCAGCGATGCCGTACTTGCAGGGCTGGACCGCACGGTCGGGCAGCTTGTCGGGGAGGGGCGTCGGGTCGTTATCGTCGGCCCGGTCCCGCCGGCTCCCTTCGAGGTGCCGCGCCGGCTGGCGCATCTCGCCGCCTTCGGGCGGGTGGACGAGGCTTTCAATCCGCTCGGCCCCGATATCCGGAACGCTGCCACCCGCGTCGAGGCCGTCGCCCGCCGCTGGCGGCGCGCCGGCGCGGCCTACATCGATCCGGTCGCTGCCTTGTGCAATGGCGGGCGCTGCCTGCTGCTGCATGACGGACAGCCGCTTTATTTCGACAGCCACCATCCCAGCCGGGCTGGAATTCGGTTCATTCTTGCCCGGCAGCCGGGAAATTCATGGACCTTGCCGCCGGTCCGCCGCTAGGGTCCGGGGATGAGGGACGCAAGCACGACAACGACCGACGCCGCGACCGGCCGCCGCTATACGCAGGCACGCGGCCGCGCGCGGCGAGAGGCGCTGGTCCAGGCGGCGCGCGACCTGCTGCAGGAGCGCGAGATCGACGACATCACCCTGCCGATGGTGTCAGAGGCTGCGAACATCCCGTCCAGCTCGACCTATCATTTCTTTCCCGACCTGCGGGAGCTCTACAAGGAACTGGCGCGGACGATCTCGGACGAGATGGTGAGAGCCGAGCCTGCGGTCGCCGCCGAGGCGACCTGGCAGTCGATCATCGGTACCTTCCTCACCGCCTCGGCCGATTATTTCAACGCCGACGCGGCGGCGCGGCAACTCATTCTTGGCCCGCGGACGACGCCCGACATCCGTCAGGCTGGCTGCCATGACGATTACCGCTTCGGCGTACAACTCCACGCGGCATTGTCCGCGCGTTTCCACCTGCCTGAACTGGCGGAGCCGACTGCGATCTTCTTCCGCGCGATCGTGATTGCCGACGCCTTCTTCGCGTTGTCGGTGCTCGAAGACGGGATCATCACCCGCCATATGATCGAGGAGGCGAGCCGGGCCGCCACCTCCTATCTGGGCAATTATCTGCCGCCGGTCCTGCAGCGCAAGCGCAGCCACTGACAGCCGGAGACGGCCCGATCCCCCCGCCAGGGGACCGGGCCGCCGATCGGCGATGAGGACCGGGAAGGGGGTTCGCCGGTCCATATCCCCGAACCCTGTCAGAGCATGGACAGGATCTGTTTGGCCGCGCGCTCGCCTTCCAGCGCCGCCGTCTCCCACATCTGCGCGCCCGACAGCTCCGAATGGCCGAAGGCGATGCGGTGCCAGGGTTCGCGCAGCACATCCTTGGCCGCCTTCTCGCCGTTGCGGCCGAAATGGAAGCCGGGCGGGGCGACCATATAGGCGTGGCCCTGCCGGTTGGTGATGATCCCCGCGATGTCACGGTCGGCGTCGAAGCCATAGGGAGCGAACATTTTGGTGAACTGCTCACGTACCTGTGCCTCGATGTCGGCATAGGACATGGAGAAGAGCATCATCCGCGCCTGGGTGCACTGGTCGGGCCATGCGACGCCGGGGATCAGGAAGGGGATATACTGCGTCAGCACGACCGGCTTGTTCGGATCGAGTGGCTGCGGCGCGTGCCCGTCAATGACGAGGTTGCGGCGCAGGCTTGTCCACCAGCCGAGTCCCTCGAACCAGCGGATGCCGGCGACGCCGAGCTTGTCGAGGAACTTCCAGTTCCTGAGCGCGACGTTGATCACCAGCATCGGCGCGTGGTGGAACTCCTGCATCGCCCCGCGATACCGGGCATCGATGTCGTGGCAGATACGGCGGTTGGCGTGCTGCTGTCCCGCGCAGATCACCGCCTTGCCGCGCACGCTGACCAGTTTGCCGTCCTTGTCGTAGGTCACACGCACCGTCTTGGCCTTGGCGGGCTTGCCTTCGTGGACGACCGAGAAGACCGTGCTCGACAGGCGCAACCGCACCCTCTGACCGGGAAGATCGAGCTGATCCCAGCGGACCTGGCTTTCCATCAGCCCATAGAGGCTGTCGTCGCCGCTCAGCGCCTCGGGCTTGGCGAGCTTCAGGAAACGCTTCGCGGCGATCGTGTTGCCGCCCGGGAAGGTCGCCAGAAAGATCGTGTCCGTCGGGTCGGCGCCGCCATGCTGGTAGCGGTAATAGCCGATCACGCCCGGCATCAGATAGTTATAGGCCGAATAGGCGGAGATCACGTCGCCACCTTGGCCGCAGCCCATGGCGGCCATCACCGGGCTGAGCACGTCGAGCACGCCGTCGATGCAGTCGGCCGGCACCTCCGCCACGTTGAGCAGGAAGTCCTTGTAGGTCATGGTGTCGAGCCACTGTGCCCAATCATCGCGGACGGGCGGCGTGCGATACAGTTCGAGGTCGACCAGCGCCTTCTTGACCTTTTCGGGAAGCGGTGCGTCGCGGAAGCCGTTGCGCCAGGGGTTCTTCACCATCCCCTTGCCCTCATAATAGAAGGCGGTATCGGCCATCTCCCAGGAGATGTGCATGGGGCCCCAGGCGTCGCGCGGCACCAGGATCGGCTGGGACAGGTTCTCCGGCTCCTGATAGGTGAATTGCTCGGGATAGCCGAGTTCCTTGAGGAACGGGCTGCCGAAGCCGAATTGCTCGGCCGGAGCGAAGGGGACGACGATGCCGGTCGACCCCTGCGGCGCCGTCAGGCGGTAGCCGTCGACATCGAACTCGTTCTGCTTGGCCTCGCCGCCGAAGATCGCATGCTGGTCGAGGATGAGGATCTTCGCCGACGGATTGTCGCGCGCGGCGACGAAGGCGGATGTCAGGCCGGAAATGCCAGCCCCGACAATGATCAGGTCATACAGGTCTTCGACCAGAGGCGCGTTGGCGATCCGCTTGTCGAGGTCGCCGTTGCGGATATGACCGTGGGCGGCGTTGACGACGGCGTGGGTGTTGCCGTTCTTGTCGGCATAGTCGCCGACCCCGCCCGGGCCGGTCCAGTCCGGGCCGAGGCCGGTAAGGGGGCTGGGTACGGTCTGCGCCTGTGCGCCCGTCGTCATCGCCGGCGCGCCCATCGCCAGAAGCGCGGCGCCCGATCCGATCATGGTGCCACCGATGAAGTCCCGGCGCGTCACCTTTTCTTCCCTTGGTTCGTCCATCGTTGCTGATCCCTCCCGTCCGGCCATCCACCGGTCACGCTGCATAGTGCCAAAGCTCGAACCCGCTGGCAATCGAGATTCTCGATTCAAGTTGACTTTCTTCGAGGGCTTATCTTTTCCGTGTCCGGTACGGCCATTGGACCGGGGTACGATCGAAAAATAGCGATAAAATCGGGTTATATCGGTTGTTTAGGTGTTTGGTCGTCTGCGGACGCCGGCCCGATTGACATATGCCGATCGGCGCGAGATACTCGATTCTATTCGAAAAATAGCTCGAATGTAATCGAGTCGCGGCGGGGGCGGTCAACACAGGGGAGCAAGGATATGACGCGTCGATTTTCAAAGTGGCTGGCATCCGCCGCAATCGTCATGGGCGGGGCGGGGGGTGCCCTGGCGCAGGGTTCCGCCGCCGAAACAGGATTCGAACCCGGCGAGATCGTGGTCACCGCGCAGAAGCGAACGCAGAGCGCGCAGGCGATCGGTGTCGCCGTCTCGGCGCTGGGGGCGGACAATCTCGCCGCGCTCGGGCGACAGGATGTGTCGGCGCTGGCGGCGCAGGTGCCCGGGCTGCAGGTCAACCAGTACAGCCCGACGGTGACGGTCTTCAACATCCGCGGCGTATCGCAGAACGACTTCGCCGACAGCCAGGAGGCGCCGATCGCCTTCTACAATGACGAAGTCTATATCAGCGCGCTCGGCGCCATTTCGGGCATGACCTACGATCTCGAGCGTGTCGAGGTGCTGCGCGGCCCGCAGGGCACGCTGTTCGGCCGCAACGCCACCGGCGGCCTCGTCCAGATCGTGTCGGCGAAGCCCACCGACCATCTCGACGGGTTCGTTACCGCGACGGTCGGCAGCTACGGCCAGGTCGCGACCGAAGGTGCGATCGGCGGCCCGCTCAGCGACACGCTGCGCGCGCGCCTGTCCTTCACCACCAATCATGGCGGGGCCTACATCAACAACCGGGTCGGCAAGGATCTGGGCGGCTCGAAATTCTACGCAGGACGCATCCAACTCGCGGGAGACATAGGCGACAACGGCAAGTTCAACCTCAAGGTTCAGGCGCTTCGCAACGATCATGATCGGCAGGGCGGCATCTATTCGCACGCCTCGGCTATCCCCAATGCGCTGGGCCTCGGCACCTTCATCGGCGCGAGCGAGAATCCGTGGGGCACCTGCAACGGCTGCGACGCGCTCGGCTATGCCGAGCCAGATCGCGATCCCTTCACAGCTTCCTTCAACGGGCCCAATCGGTTCAACCGTACCTTCTGGGCTGTCACCGCGCGCTATGAGCAGGACCTGGGCGGGGCGACCCTGACCTCGATCACCGACTATCAGGATCTGCACAAGCGCTATGGCGAAGATGCCGACATGTCGCCGGCCACCAACTTCACCTATTCGACGGCGCAGGAACTGTACCAGATTTCCCAGGAACTGCGCCTTTCAGGCGACACCGATCGGCTCAACTGGCTCGCCGGACTTTATGGCATCAAGATTCACACCAAGAATGGCTACATCACCGACGCGACCGGCGCCTTCGGCCTGCTCGAGCAATATGACAGCGTGCTCAACACCGAATCCGTCGCGGCCTTCGGCCAGCTCGAATATAAGCTGAGCGACCAGTTCACGCTTATCGGCGGCCTGCGTTACTCGAAGGACTGGAAGCGCTTCGACTTCGTCCATTCCGAAAATGGCGTGCAGGATTTCGTCTTCAACAAGACGCTGTTCCCGGCATTCGCCAAGCGCCGCTTCGGCGATTATTCAGGGAAGGTCGAGATCGACTATCGGCCAAGCCGCAACGCCTTCTTCTATGCCAGCATCAATCGCGGCACCAAGAGCGGCGGCTTCGCGACCCAGGCTTTCGGCCCGTTCGATCCGGCCGAGCTCAGCTTCGACGGTGAGGTGCTGACCAATTACGAAGGCGGCATGAAGTTGACGCTGCTTGACCGCACCACCACCTTCAACGTCGCCGGCTTCTACTATAAATATAGCGGTTATCAGTCGTTCGAGCTGGTCGGCGTCACCCAACTCATCCGCAACAAGCCCGCCCGGATCAAGGGGTTGGAGGTCGAGTTCACCACCCGCCCGGTTGCGGGTCTCTACCTCCAGGCATTCCTCACCCTCCTGGACGGGGAAGTGCGCAATGTCAGCCTGCCCGGCGGGGCCGTGCTGGATCGGGACATGCCGCAGGCGCCATCGGTTAGCGCGGGTGGCCTAATCCGCTACGAGTTCGCGGCGGGGCCGGGGCGGCTGGCGCTCCAGACCAACTGGAAGCACGACAGTCGCCAATATTTCTCGACCTTCAACGCACCGGTCGATCGTGAGCCCGCCCGCTGGGTGGGCGACGCGCGCATCTCCTATGCGTTCGAGGATCTGCCGATCGAGGCGGCCTTCTTCGTCAACAACCTGACCGACCGGAAATACCGGCTCTACAATCTCGATCTGTCGGGGCCGTTCGGCTTCACCCAGCAGACCTTCGCCCGCCCGCGCTGGTTCGGCGGCAGCCTCACCTATCGCCTGAAATGATTCCCTGGAAAGAAAAGAGGAAAAACATGTCCAAGTCCGTTGCTCTGCTGGCGTCTGCCCTTCTCGGCCTGTCGGCGCTCTCGGCTCCAGCGGCCGCGGCCGATCCCGTGACCGCGGTCGGCGATCTGCCAAGGGCCGATGCCGCCGACATCGCCGATTTCCGTCGTCAGGTCGACGCGCTCTACCGGATGAAGGAGACGGCTTTCGCCAGGGATGACGCCGACACGATCGTCGATCGCTTCTACACGCGCGATGCGATCACTTTCGGGCCGGAGGGCAAGCCCGTCATCGGCCGCGACGCCTTTCGCGACGAATATCGCAACGTCGTGAAGATCGCCAATGTGAAGGTGGAGCCCGTCGCCACCCACGTTGGGAAGGATGCCGCCTGGGAATGGGTCAACTTCCGCGCCTTCCCCAAGGACAAGGCGCAGAAGCCCTTTACCTTCATCATGCTGTTCGTTTTCGCGAAGAAGGACGGCCAGTGGGTTTCGGGGGGCGACGCCTATACCGTGGGCGAGTTTCCCAAGGCCGGCTGATCGGAAAATACCCGTTCGTCCCGAGCGAAGTCGAGGGGCGAACGGGTTACCCCGGCTTCGTCAAAGCGCGGGCCGGGCCGGCGGCAGGTTGTGGCTGGCGACGGCCGTGGCGAGATCGAGCCAGCGGATCGGCTTCACCAGCATGTGGGTCATGTCGTCCGTGGCGTCGTAGCCGCGCGGATCACCGGTGATGAACACCACCGGTATGCTGCCGAGCGACCGGCGGATCGATGCCACCGCATCCACGCCCGATCCTTCGCGCAGCCTGCAATCCGCCGTGATCAGGTCGGGCGCGCGATCGAGCGCGGCGGCTACCGCGGCCCTTTCGGTCTGGGCAAGATCGCAGCTATCCGCACCAAGTTCGCTTAGGAAGCATTCAAGATGCGATGCGACCAGAGGCTCGTCTTCGATGATCAGGACGTGCATGATCCTCTCCACCGACTCGGGGCCGTCAAGCCCTCGACTTGAACAGGATTCCCTATTCATCGGCCAATTGGCCGAACCTCCAGTTTAACCCATGTCGATTTCTCGGCCAACCTGTAAAATTCGGAGCACTGGTCGCCTGTTCTTTAGTGGCCGCCGTGCCCTGCGCCGTCGTCATTCCGTGAACAGGGCGGCGAAGTCGTGTGCGGTTCTTTCCAGCCGTGCGAGCGCGTCGTCGACCTCGCCGAAGCCGTCGGCAAGATGGTCGATGTCGCCCGCGACATTCTCAGTGTCTGCACGGATCGCGGCGATGGTCGAGGACATCGAGTCGGCGGCGAGGGCGGTCTGGTCGACCGCCGCGGTGATCGTCGTGACCGTGCGCGCCTGCACGTCCATCGCCTCACGGATGCGGGTGGCGCAGGCCTCGACCTCGCCCACCGTGGCGCGGATCGATCCGTTGGCGTCGACCGCCTGGGCGGTCGCCGTCTGGATCGCGATGATCTTCCGGGCGATGTCGTCGGTCGCGCGAGCGGTCTGGTTGGAGAGGTTCTTGACCTCCTGTGCTACCACCGCGAAGCCGCGACCTGCCTCCCCCGCGCGCGCGGCTTCGATCGTGGCATTAAGGGCCAGAAGGTTGGTCTGTCCGGCGATGTCGCGGATCAGGCCCAGGATCGACTCGATCGCGCGGGCGTGATCGGACAGCGCCTCTGAGACCGACAGCGCCTCCGCCGACTGGCCGGCCGCGCGGGTGGCGACCGAAGCGGCGACGTCCACCTCGCGGCGCGCCTCCTCGATCGCACGGATCAGGCCGGCGGCGGTCTGCGCGGCGTCGCGCATCGCGGTGGCCGACTGCTCGGCGGCGGCGGCGACCTCGGATGTCTTGCCCAGCATGCCGCGCGCCGATTGCGAGGCGAGGCTGGTCTGGTCCCGCAAGGTCGTCGACCGGCGCGACGTGCCGGCCAGGATATCGCCGATGTCGGTGCGGAACATCTGGCTCGCCGATTCTCGCAGGATGAGCGAGCGCTGGCGCCGGATGGCGTTGAAATAGGACAGGTTGAGCTCGAGCTGGATGGCGCCCAGCATGTCGATCGTGCGCTGCGCGGACAGGACGAACGCCATGTCGTCGGAAAAGCGCTCGGCGATCCGGTCGACGATCATCCCGTTTTCACGCGCCGTGTCGAGCAGGATGGTCGGCAGGGGGATCTTCAGGCTGTAGACGAGCCGGCTGTTGAACCCGAGGATGCGGATCCAGTCGGCGTCGATCGGCTGCGAATAAACATGGCGACGACGCTTGACTAGATCGTCGACGGACATCGTCAGGAACGCGCCGACATCGCCCTCGGCGCTGTTCGCCAGGCGCCGCAGCTTCGGCGTCCAGTTCTCGCGAAGCACTTCGACGATCGTGTCGGAGGCGCGTTCCCACAGCGCGAGGAGACGTTGGTGCAGTCCGGCGTCCCGGTAATGCTCCACCCGTTCCGCGATCTCGGCCTCGGTCAGCACCGCCTCGATGGGCGCCAGTGGCGCCGATGCCATATCCATGGGACCCTCTCCTTCGCGAGTAGGCCTTAATCGGATATGGTTAACGACGGGTTGAACCTGCCATGGTGAAGCGCACCAGCAAGGCCGCGCCGCCGGTCGTCGCCGGGGCAGCGACCTTCAGGAGGTCGAACCGGCCGAGGTCGGCCTCCCCGATCCGCTGCGGCTCCAGCGCCAGGAGGAAGGTCGCATCGCCGCCAGCTACCGCCGCGCCGGTCGCGAGCCGGTGCATCTCGGCTACGCATCGTCCCCGTCGGCTCATGGCGTTGAGGTCGACGACAGGCCCGGCCAGCGGCTCACCAGCGATCAGCACTCCGCCATCGAAAGGAAAGGGCGCGCTGTAGCCGTCGAGCGTGACGTCGATGCCCGCGCCCGACAGGCGTAGCTTGCCCTCGATCACGGTGAGCAGCCGGTCGATGCCGTCGAAAGCCGAGAAGGGGCCGGGCTCCTCGACCCGTGCCATGCTCAGCCGCCAGTCGAAATCGTCCATGCCGGCATCCGGCGGAAAGACCGCGATCTCGCGCGTCGTCCCGCCGCCGTTCCTCCAGGGGGCAGGCGCGCAGTCCGCGATCCGGATGAGCCGATTCACCGTGAGCCGAGGATTGCCGGCAGGTCGAGCCCCTTGTCGCGCGCGCAGTCGAGCGCGATGTCGTAGCCGGCGTCGGCATGGCGCATCACGCCGGTCGCGGGATCGTTCCACAGCACGCGTTCGAGCCGCTTCGCCGCGGCCTCGGTGCCGTCGGCGACGATCACCATCCCCGAATGCTGCGAATAGCCCATGCCGACCCCGCCGCCATGGTGCAGCGACACCCAGGTCGCGCCAGAGGCGGTGTTGAGGAGCGCATTGAGCAGCGGCCAGTCCGACACCGCGTCCGATCCGTCCTTCATCGCCTCGGTCTCGCGATTGGGGCTGGCGACCGATCCGCTGTCGAGATGGTCGCGGCCGATCACCACCGGCGCCTTGAGCTCGCCCTTCGCCACCATCTCGTTGAACGCCAGGCCGAGCCGGTGCCGGTCGCCGAGCCCGACCCAGCAGATGCGCGCGGGCAGGCCCTGGAAGTGGATGCGCTCGCGCGCCATGTCGAGCCAGCGGTGGAGGTGGTGGTTTTCGGGCAGCAGCTCCTTGACCTTGGCGTCGGTCCTGAAGATGTCCTCGGGATCGCCCGACAGCGCCGCCCAGCGGAACGGGCCGACGCCGCGGCAGAACAGCGGGCGGATATAGGCGGGGACGAAGCCGGGGAAGTCGAAGGCGTTGGCGACGCCCTCGTCCTTCGCCACCTGGCGGATGTTGTTGCCATAGTCGACGGTCGGCACGCCCGCCGCCTGGAAGTCGAGCATCGCGCGGACATGGACGGCCATCGACGCCTTGGCCGCCTTCGCCACCGCATCGGGCTCGCGCTCGCGCCGCTCGATCCATTCGGCGACCGTCCAGCCGGCGGGCAGATAGCCGTTGACCGGATCATGGGCGGAGGTCTGGTCGGTCAGCAGGTCGGGGCGGATGCCGCGCCGGAACAACTCGGGCAGTATCTCGGCGGCGTTGCCGAGCAGACCGACCGACAGCGGCTTCTTTGCGGCGCGGCCTTCCTCGATGATGGCCATCGCCTCGTCGATCGTCCCGGCGGCGCGGTCGAGATAGCCGGTGCGCAGGCGCATATCGATCCGGCTCGGCTGGCATTCGATCGCCAGGCACGACGCGCCAGCCATCACCGCCGCCAGCGGCTGGGCACCGCCCATGCCGCCAAGGCCGGCGGTCAGCAGCCAGCGGCCCGACAGGTCGTCGTTATAATGCTGGCGGCCCATCTCGACGAAGGTCTCGTAGGTGCCCTGCACGATCCCCTGGGTGCCGATGTAGATCCAGCTTCCCGCGGTCATCTGGCCGTACATCGCCAGGCCCTTGCGATCGAGCTCGTTGAAATGCTCCCAGGTCGCCCATTTCGGAACGAGGTTCGAATTGGCGATCAGCACGCGCGGCGCGTCGGCATGGGTGCGGAACACGCCGACCGGCTTGCCCGACTGGATCAGCAGGGTCTGGTCGCCCTCCAGCCGCCTCAGCGTCTCGACGATCCGGTCATAGCTTTCCCAGTCGCGCGCGGCGCGGCCGATGCCGCCATAGACGACCAGTTCCTCGGGCCGCTCGGCGACGTCGGGGTGGAGGTTGTTCATCAGCATGCGCAGCGGCGCTTCGGTCAGCCAGCTCTTCGCCGACAGGTCCGTACCGGTCGCGGGCCTGATCACGCGGCTGTTGTCGAGACGGGTCATGGCAGGTCCTTTCAGCTGCGGGCGAAGGCGAGACAGGCCGTCAGGATCGCGCGCAGCGCGGCGATGACGGGGCTCGTCGGATCGAAAGGAGCGGGCCAGTTGTCGGGCCCGGGAGCATCCGGTTCGTCGAGATAGGCGCGCATCGACAGTTCCATCTGGATCGCATGGATGCCGTCGGCGGGGCGGCCATAATGGCGGGTTGTCCAGCCGCCGCGGAACCGTCCGTCGAGGACGTGGCTCCAATCCGTCGCGGCGGCGATCCCGACGACGGCGGCACTGAGCGCGGGATCACAGGTCGTGCCGTTGTTGGTGCCGATGTTGAACAGCGGCAGCTCGCCGTCGAACAGGCGTGGGACGCGGCTCAGGATCGAATGGGCGTCGTAGAGCACGACCTTGCCATGACGTGCGCGCAGCCGGCCGAGCTCGGCCGCCAGCGCGTCATGATAGGGATCGAACCAGGTCGAGCGCCGCCAGCCTATCTCGCCAGGGTCGGGCGGTGCGTCGCGATAGAGCGGTTCGCCCGCGAAGGTCGTCGTCGGGCACAGCTCTGTCGTCGTCTGCCCCGGATAGAGCGAGGCGCCCGACGGATCGCGGTTGAGGTCGATGACGCTGCGCGAGATCCGGCTGCGGATCGTGGTGGCGCCGAGCGAGTCCGCGAAGCCATAGACCCGGTCGATCCACCAGTCGGCATCCTTGCGCGCCAACCAGGGCGACACGAAGCCGCCCTCCAGCTCCTCGGGGATATCGGTGCCGCTGTGCGGGAAGGCGACGACCAGCGGTGCCTCGCCCCTCGAGATTTCGAGCCAGCTAAGCATCAGGCCAGCCCCGGCAGCGCGATCGCCGCTGCCGTCACCAGCGCGCCGGAGCGGACGAGCGCGTTCGCGGCTTCCATGTCGGGGTGGAAATGCCGATCATGGTCCAGCATCGGCACCTGCGCGCGCAGCAGGGCCCGGGCGGCTTCGAGCGGGGCGCTGGACCGGAGCGGCGCGTGGAAGTCGCAGCCTTGCGCGGCGGCGAGCAGTTCGATGCCGACGATCGCATTGGCGTTGGCGGCCATGTCGAGCAGCCGCCGCGCGCCATGCGCCGCCATCGAGACATGGTCCTCCTGGTTGGCCGAGGTCGGCAGCGAGTCGACGCTGGCCGGGGTCGCGCGCTGCTTGTTCTCGGAAACCAGCGCGGCGGCCGTCACCTGCGGGATCATGAAGCCCGAATTGAGGCCCGGCTGCGGGGTCAGGAAGGCGGGCAGCCCCGACAACGCGGGATCGACCAGCATCGCGATCCGGCGTTCCGTGATCGATCCGATCTCGCAGATCGCCAGCGCGATCATGTCGGCGGCGAAGGCAACCGGTTCGGCGTGGAAATTGCCGCCCGACAGTGCTTCGTCGGTATCGGGGAAGATCAGCGGATTGTCCGAGACGCCGTTCGCCTCGATCTCCAGCGTCGTCGCGGCCTGGCGGAGCATGTCGAGCACCGCGCCCATCACCTGCGGCTGGCAGCGCAGGCAATAGGGATCCTGCACCCGTGCGTCGTCGACCAGGTGGCTCTCGCGGATCGCCGAGCTCCCCATGAGCCGGCGCAGCGCATCGGCCGTCTCGATCTGGCCGGGCTGGCGGCGCAGCGCGTGGATGCGGGGGTCGAACGGTGTGTCCGATCCCTTGGCCGCCTCGGTCGAAAGGGCGCCGGTGACGAGCGCCGAGCGGAAGATCGTCTCGGTCTCGAACAGCCCGGCCAGCGCGTTGGCGGTGGAGAATTGCGTGCCGTTGAGCAGGGCGAGCCCTTCCTTCGGCCCCAGCGTCAGTGGGGACAGCCCCGCGCGGGCGAGCGCACCCTCGGCGCTCAGCACCTGGCCGGCCATCTCGATCTGGCCGACGCCGATCATCGCCGCCGCCATATGCGCGAGCGGCGCGAGGTCGCCCGATGCGCCGACCGACCCCTGCGACGGCACCACCGGGGTCAGCCCGGCGAGCAGCATCGCCTCCAGCATCTCCACCGTCTCCGGCCGCACGCCCGAGGCGCCCTGGGCGAGGCTGGCGAGCTTGAGTGCCATCATCAGCCGGACAACCGGGGTGGGGGAGGGCGCTCCGGTCCCCGCCGCATGGCTCAGCACGATGTTGCGCTGGAGCGTCGCGAGATCCTCGTCGCCGATCTTGACGCTGGCGAGCTTTCCGAAGCCGGTGTTGAGGCCGTAGACCGGCTTGTGCTGGGCGATGATCCGTTCGACCGCCGCCGCACTTGCGGCGATGGCCGGGGCCGATGCGGGATCGAGGCTCGGCGCCGCACCCTGATAGATGGCGCGCCAGTCGGCGAGCGGCACGGCGCCCGGCTTGAGGAGGATGTCGCTCATAGGCCTTTCCAGATGCGGGAGTGGAGGGGATTGAAGCCGATGCGGTAGACGAGCTCGGCGGGGCGCTCGACGTCCCAGATGGCGAGGTCGCAGCTCTTGCCGGGCTCGAGCGTGCCCGTCTCTGCCTGGAGGCCCAACGCGCGCGCCGCGTTGCGGGTGACGCCGGCCAGGCATTCGTCGACGGTCAGACGGAACAGCGTCGCGCCCATGTTCATCGTCAGCAGCAGCGACGTGAGCGGCGAGGTTCCGGGATTGCAGTCGGTGGCGATCGCGATCGGCACGCCCGCCGCGCGCAGCCCGTCGACCGGCGGCAGCTTCGTCTCGCGCATGAAATAATAGGCGCCGGGCAGCAGCGTCGCGACGGTTCCGGCGCGCGCCATCGCGGCGATGCCGTCCGCGTCGAGATATTCGAGATGGTCGGCCGACAGCGCGCCCGCCTCGGCCGCCAGCTTCGCGCCGTGCAGGTTGGAGAGCTGCTCGGCATGGAGCTTGACCGGCAGGCCCGCCGCCCGCGCCGCGTCGAACACGCGCTCGGTCTGCGCCGCCGTGAAGCCGATACCCTCGCAAAAGGCGTCGACCGCGTCCGCCAGCCCCGCGCGGGCGGCGGCGGGGATCATCTCGTGGCAGATCAGGTCGACATAGCCGTCGGCGTCTCCCGCATATTCGGGCGGCAGTGCGTGCGCCCCCAGCAGGGTGGTGCGGATGCCGACCGGCCGGGCCTCGCCCAGCCGCCGCGCGGCCCGCAGCATCTTCAGCTCGTCGGCCACCGTCAGGCCATAGCCCGACTTGACCTCGACCGTCGTCGCGCCCTCGGCGATCAATGCGTCCAGCCGGGGAAGGGCCAGGTGGAGCAGCCTGTCCTCGTCGGCCTCGCGGGTCGCGCGCATCGTCGAGACGATGCCGCCACCGGCGCGCGCGATTTCCTCATAGGAAGCGCCCGCCAGCCGAAGCTCGAACTCGTGCGCGCGGTCCCCGCCATGGATGAGGTGGGTGTGGCAGTCGATCAGCCCCGGCGTGATCCAGCGGCCGTCGAGATTCTCGGCCCGCTCGGGATCGAAGGCGGGCGCATCGGCCGCCGGCCCGGCATAGAGAATGCGCCCGCCGCTCGCCGCGACCACGCCATCCTCGACGATACCGAGGCCATTCCCCGCCATCGTCGCCAGCCGTGCGTCCCGCCAGAGCCTGTCGCATCGCATCCGCCGAATCTCCCTTGCCCGGCATCATTGCACCGGCACCCAATAATGTATAGACATTATCGTGGGAGGTGACGATGCACGGCGAACAATCTTTCCATTTCGACCGGATCTCGCTGCCCGAAGGCTGGGTGAAGGATGTCGCGATCACCGTGCGCGATGGCTTGATCGCCACCATCGCGAAAGGCGTTGCTCCGGCTGCGGGCATCGAGCGCCACGCGATCGCGCTGCCCGGCCTGCCCAACCTGCACAGCCACGCCTTCCAGCGCGGCATGGCGGGGCTGGCCGAGGTCAATCTGGGCGGCGACGACAGTTTCTGGAGCTGGCGCGAGACGATGTACCGCTTCGTCGCCCGGCTGACTCCCGATCATCTGCGCGCGATTGCGGCGCAGGCCTATGTCGAGATGCTGGAGACGGGCTTCACCAGGGTCGGCGAGTTCCATTATCTCCACCACGACATCGGCGGCGGCGCCTTCGCCGATCCGGCAGCGATGAGCCTTGCGATCGTCGAGGCGGCGGCCGAGACCGGGATCGCGCTCACCCATCTGCCGGTCTTCTACGCCCATGCCGGCTTCGGCGGGCTGGCGCCGGGCGAGGGGCAGCGCCGCTTCGTCCACGACGTAGACGGCTATGCGCGGCTGATCGATCGCCTGCGGGCACCGCTTGCGACGCTCCCCGACGCGGTGCTCGGCGTCGCGCCGCACAGCCTGCGCGCGGTGACGCCCGACGAGCTGGCGGCGGTCGCGGCGCTCGGCGATGGCCCGGTCCACATCCACATCGCCGAACAGGTCAAGGAGGTCGAGGACTGCCTCGCCTGGAGCGGGGCGCGGCCGATCGAATGGCTGCTCGGCCATACCCCGGTCGACGCGCGCTGGTGCCTCGTCCACGCGACCCATATGACGGACGAGGAGGCGCGCCGATCGGCGGAGAGCGGCGCGGTCGCCGGGCTTTGTCCGATCACCGAGGCCAATCTGGGCGACGGCATCTTCCCCGCCGATTCCTTCCTTGCCGCGGGCGGTGCCTATGGCGTCGGATCGGATTCGAACGTGCTGATCGACGCGAGCGAGGAGCTTCGTCTGCTCGAATATGGCCAGCGGCTCGCCCATCGGCGGCGCAACCGGCTCGCCCCGGCGGGCGCGTCGGTCGGCGACACGCTGCATCGCGCGGCGGTGGCGGGAGGCGCGCGGGCACTCGGCGCGCCGGCGGGGCTGGTAGTCGGCCATCCGGCCGATTTCGTGACGCTCGACGCCGATCATCCGGCGCTGGCGGAGCGCGACGCCGGGCTGCTTACCGACGGCTGGCTGTTCGCCGCCGGGCGGCAGGCGATCGATGGGGTCTGGCGGCGCGGGCGCCGGCTCGTTACGGCAGGTCGCCATGCCGATCGCGCGCGGATCGCCGCGCGCTATCGCCGGGTATTGGGGGAAGTGCTGGCATGACGCGCGTCGCAATCCACGATCGTATCCGTCGCGAGATCGAGGAGCGGATCATGTCGGGCGCCTGGGAGGCCGGGCACCGGCTGCCGTCCGAACATGCGCTGATGGCCGAATATGGCTGCTCGCGGATGACCGTCCACAAGGCGATCGACGGGCTGGTCGATCGCGGGCTGATCGAGCGGCGCAAGCGCGCCGGCAGCTTCGTCGCCGCGCCCAGGGTCCACCGCGCCGCGCTGGAGATTCCCGACGTGGCGAGCGAGGTCGCCGCGCAGGGCAAGGACTATCGGCTCGGCCTGATCTCTCGCGTCGAGCGGGAGGCCGACCAGCGCGATCGCGAACTGCTGGAGATATCGGGCGGCCCGGTCCTCGCGCTCCACTGCCTCCACCGCGCCGACGGCAAGCCCTTCGCGCTGGAGGAGCGGCTGATCAGCCTCGCCGCCGTCCCCGCCGCCCGCGACGCCGATTTCGCGCAGCAGAGCCCCGGCGCCTGGCTGCTCGCCCATGTCCCCTGGACCGACGCCCGCCACCGCATCAGCGCGATCGCCGCGACCCGCACGATCGCCGACCGGCTGACCGTGCCGCAGGGCAGCCCCTGCCTCTCGGTCGAGCGCTGGACCTGGCGCAACGACGCGCGGATCACCTATGCTCGCCAGGTCTATCCCGGCGACCGCCATGCGCTGGTGGCGAGTTTCCTGGCCTGAGCGTCCGCTGAATTCCATTCTCTGTTTGTTCTTGGCTTTGGCGGCCCGTTGCGCCATCCTTTCGAGGCTTGGACAGCGACGGGGCGGACGGGGATGGGAGATGTCCACACAAATAAAATGGCGGCTGTGCTGCTTACGTTCGGCCTGCTGGTAGCCTGCAAGGGCAAATATGCCGACATGTCGTTCGAGGAAATCCAGGCGATGGCCCGGAGGCTGCCGCTGGCCGAGCGGTATGATTTTTACCTTGAGGTTCGCGGCAATTCGCGGCTGCCTCCGAATGATCAGGTGAAATATGACATCGTTGCCTGGGCGATCCGGCGTGGCGATATACGATCGGGCGGGCGATGCGCAATTCAGGCGAACTAAGCAGGGCCTTGCCAGTGCTCAGCGCTTTCGGGCGGTCCTGCACAAAGGCCGAATATCGGCGTTTGCGCGATGCCGTGAAGCGGCTGACCTATGACGGCACCGACGATCAGCGATATATGTTCTCCTCCGTGGACAATGCCTGCGGAATAACATCGCTGCGGCGCGGACCCGAAAAGTACGAGACCATCGCCGACGCGTTCGACTTGCAACCTTGAGAGGGCAGACGCATTCTTTCCTTCTCAGGGAGAGAGGCAGGCATGCGGCTCGACGACGAAAGCGAAAGCACCAATTACGAGATCCGGTCGGGACGCGGCGGCGGCGGGTTCGGCCTGCCGGTCGGCATTCCGCTCGGCCGGGGCGGGCTCGGCTGCGGGTCGCTGATCCTGATCGGCATCATCTCGCTGGTGCTCGGCGTCAATCCGCTGACGCTGCTCGGCGACGGCGGCGGGCAGGGGCCGGTCGTGCCGCGGCAGTCCGAGCCGGGCGAGGCGCCGGGATCGTCGGGCGAGAAGACGCCGGTGATGAGCCGCTCGCTCAAGGTGCTCGGCTCGACCGAGCGGGTCTGGGGTCGGCTGTTCGAGGAGCAGGGCGGCACCTACCAGCCGACCACATTGGTGTTCTATTCGGGCGGCACCCAGGCGGGCTGCGGTTTCGCCAACGCCTCGGCCGGACCTTTCTATTGCCCGGCGGACAAGCGCATCTTCCTCGACACCAGTTTCTTCGATGAGCTGAGCGGCCGCTTCGGCGCGCCGGGCGATTTCGCCCAGGCCTATGTCATCGCGCATGAGGTCGGCCATCATGTCCAGGACCTCGAAGGCACGCTCGACAAGGTCCATGCCGCGCAGAACCGGCTGAGCGAGCGCGAGGCCAATGCCTTGCAGGTCAAGGTCGAGCTGCAGGCCGATTGCTATGCCGGCGTGTGGGCGGCGCAGGACCGCAACCTGCTCGAACCCGGCGACGCCGAGGCGGGGCTGCGCGCGGCAGCCGCGGTCGGCGACGACACGCTCCAGAAGGCGAGCCAGGGTTATGTCGTGCCCGAAGGCTTCACCCATGGCAGCGCCGCCGACCGCCAGAAATGGCTGCGCATCGGGCTCGACAGCGGCGATCCGGCGCGCTGCGACACCTTTGGATCGCGGGGCCCCTGATGCAGCATTGGCCGGACCGCCTGTGGATCATCCGCCACGGTCAGAGTGCCGGCAATGTCGCGCGCGACGCGGCGCACGAGGCGGAGCTCGACCGCATCGCGATCAGCGGGCGAGACGTCGACGTGCCGCTCAGCCGGCTCGGCGAGGAACAGGCCAACGCACTCGGCCACTGGTTCGCCTCGGGCGCGGAGGGCGACCGGCCCGACGTGCTGCTGTCCTCCCCCTATCGCCGCGCGCTGCAGACCGCGCGGCGCTTCCGTGACGCGGGCGGGGCGGACCCCGACGAGCGCATCTGCATGGACGAGCGGTTGCGCGAGAAGGAGTTCGGTATCCTCGACGGGCTGACCACCCAGGGTGTCGCCAGCCATTTCCCGGATCAGGCCGGCTTCCGCCGGACGCTCGGCAAATTCTATCACCGGCCGCCGGGCGGCGAGAGCTGGTGCGACGTGATCCTGCGGCTGCGCTCGCTGCTCGACACGGTGTCGCTCCATTATTCCGGGCGGCGGGTGATGATCTTCGCGCATCAGGTCGTCGTGCTGTGCCTGCGCTACATCATCGAGAATCTCGACGAGGCGGCGATCCTCGCGATCGACCGGAAGGGGGACGTCGCCAATTGCTCGGTGACCGAATATCGCTTCGATCCCGATGCAGGGCGGAACGGCAACCTGGTGCTCGAACGCTACAATGCCACCGCGCCCATCGTCGCCGAGCATGCCGCGGTGACGCGCGCGCCCGATCCGATCGTGGCGGCGCGCGGATGAGCGGACATGTCGCGATCGATGCCGCCTGGCGAAGCGCGCATCCGCTGCCCGACCATCATGCCGGCACCGACAAGAACCAGCGTGGCCGCGTGCTGCTGGTCGGCGGCAGCATGTTCGTCCCCGGCGCGCTGGGGCTGACGGGGGAGGCGGTGTTGCGTGCTGGCGCGGGCAAGCTGCAGATCGCGACCGTCGACGCGGCGGCGATGCATCTGGGGGTGCTGGTCCCCGAGGCGGCGATGATCGGCCTGCCGACCGACAAGGACGGCGAGATCGGGAAAGGTGCGGCGGAGAAGCTGGCCGATGCCCTGTCCTATTGCGATTGCCTGCTGATAGGGCCGGGCATGGTGAGCCAGCCCAGCGCCCGCGCGCTGATCGAAGGGTTGCTGCCGCAGTTGCACGAGGGGCAGGTCGCGATCCTCGACGCAGCCGCCATCTCCTGCGCGCGTGCGTGCGCGCCGCTCATTGCCGCGCAGCAGGGCCGGGTGGTCCTGACCCCGCATCATGGCGAGATGGCGCGCCTGACCGGGATCGACGAGGCGGCGATCGACCATGATCCGCGCGATTCCGCGCGTGCGGTCGCGGCGGAGTTCGAGGCGGTCACCGTGCTCAAGGCCGCGGAGACCGTGGTTGCGGCGCCCGATGGTGAGACGCTGCTCTATTCGAGCGATTGCGTGGGCCTCGCCACGGGCGGGTCAGGCGACGTCCTCGCGGGCGTGATGGCGGGCCTGGCCGCGCGCGGGGCCGATCCGCTGACGGCGGCCGGCTGGGCCGTCTGGCTGCACGGGGAGGCGGGCAAGGCGGCGGCGCAGAGGGTCGGGCCGATCGGCTTCCTCGCCCGCGACCTTGCCATGGAGATACCCCGGCTGATGGCCGGGCTCGCCAGTTCCGCGTCAGCCGCCGGGTAGCTCGGCAAGGCTGCTGCGGTCGATCGCGTCAATCGAGGTGGCGCCGGTCAGCGCCATCGCAACCCGTATCTCCGCCTCGATCAGTTGGAGCAGATGGGCGACGCCGCGTTGTCCGCCACCGGCCAGAGCATAGATCCAGGCGCGCCCCAGCATCACCGTGTCGGCGCCCAGCGCGAGCAGCCGGACGACGTCGAGGCCCGAACGCACTCCGCCGTCGGCGAGTATCGGCAATGATCCGCCCACCGCGTCGGCGATCGGCGGCAGTGCGCGTGCCGTTGACAGCACGCCGTCGAGCTGGCGGCCGCCATGGTTGGATACGACGATGCCGTCGGCGCCGCTGGCGACCGCCTCGCGCGCATCCTCGGGGTCGAGGATGCCCTTCAGGATCAGCGGTCCCTTCCACTCGCTGCGAATGAAATCGAGATCGCGCCAGTGGATCGCCGGATCGAAATTGCTGCCGACCCAGGCGAAGAAATCCTCGATGCCCTTGCGCCCGCCCAGCACCGGCGCGACATTTCCAAGATGGTGCGGGCGGCCGAGCAGGCCGACATCCCATGCCCAGCCGGGGCGCATCATCGCCTGGCCGACGCGGCGGAGCTGACCGCCGAGGCCGGGCGCGCCCGACAGGCCACTGCGGCGGTCGCGATAGCGTGTCCCGGGGACCGGCATGTCGATCGTGAAGACCAGCGCCGAGCAGCCCGCCTCCACCGCCTGTGCGAGCAGGTCGCGCATGAAGGCACGATCGCGGATCATGTAGAGTTGGAACCAAAAGGGCCTGGCCGCGCCGCGTGCCACCTCGGCCAGCGGACAGGCCGAGACCGTCGAGAGGGTGAAGGGAATACCGGCCGTCTCGGCCGCGCGCACCGCCTGCACTTCCCCGCGTCTTGCCGAGAGCCCGGCGAGGCCGATCGGTGCGAGCGCCACCGGCATCGCCAGCTTCTGGCCGAACAGCTCGGTCGACAGGTCGATCCGGGAGACGTCGCGCAGCACCCGCTGCCGCAATGCGATCGCCTCCAGATCGGCAATGTTGCGGCGCAGGGTCACCTCGGCATAGGCGCCGCCGTCGATATACTCGAACAGGAAGTGCGGCAGGCGTCGGCGCGCCGCTTCGCGATAGTCGATCGCCGATGCTGCGATCATCTCGCCCTGTCCCCTTCCATGCGCTTCGCTCAGCCCGCGAAATTTCCGGCGAAGGCCACCTGATCGAGTGGCTTGCGATCGCTCGGAACCTCCCGCTCCCGATATTTTTCCGGCAGCACCGACGGGTCGGCCTGGCGACCGACCGCAACCGCAGCCTCGATCCGGAAACCATCGGGTACGCCCAGCTCCCGCCGCGCCGCGTCGAAATCGACGCCGGCCATGCCATGCGCGCGAAGGCCGAGCTTCTCCGCCTGCAGGGCGAGCGACATCCACGCGGCGCCGGTGTCGAAGCTATGCGTGTGCGACGGGCTGTCCTTGAATTTCGTGTCCGACACGAAGAAGATCAGCAGCGAGCTGTTCGCTGCCCAGGCCTGGTTGGCGGGAACGAGCAGGCCGAGAAAGCGATCCCAGTCCGCGTCGCCCTTTTCCGCATAGAGCAGGCGCCAAGGCTGCGCGTTGAACGCCGACGGCGCCCAGCGCGCGGCGTCGAATAGCGCGTCGCGCTCCTCCGCAGACAGCTGCGATCCGTCGAAGGCGCGGGGGGACCAGCGGTCGAGGAACAGGCGGTCGACTTGGGTATCGCTGCTACGGTTGGTCATCGCGTCGTCCTTCTGTCAGGGGCCGCCGCCTGATTAGACGGCGAAGGCTGTGGCCGCCAATGGCCGGAACGGAAAACTTCTGTTCGCAAATCTGCGTCGATCTATCGCTTTCGAAGCGGCGGCAGCACCACCGTCTCCAGCAGGTCGAGCGGCATCGCGCCATTGCCGAGGACGAGTGCGTGAAACTGGCGCAGGTCGAAGCGCTTGCCCATCCGCGCCTTGAGCTTGTCGCGCATCGCCAGCAGGTGGAGCTGACCGAGCTTGTACCCGAGCGCCTGGCCCGGCCACGCCATGTAGCGTTCGATCTCGGCGACGATCTCGCTCATCGGCGAGCCGCTGTTCGTCTCCATATAGGTGATCGCCTGCTCGCGACTCCATTTGAGCTGGTGCATGCCGGTGTCGACGACCAGGCGGACGCAGCGGAACAGGTCGTCGGCGAGCCGGCCGACATCCCCCGCCGGATCATTGGCGTAGAGCCCCATCTCGGCCGCCAGCCGCTCTGCATAGAGGCCCCAGCCTTCCTGATAGGCGTTGAAGCTCGCGATGCGCAGCATCAGCGGCGCCTGCGGCAGCGCAAGCAGGGTGGCGCCCTGGGTGTGGTGGCCGGGCACGCCCTCATGATAGCTCAGCGTCGGCAGGCCGTAGCGGTGGATGCCGTCCATGTCGCGCAGGTTGATCCAGTAGATGCCGGGGCGCGAGCCGTCGAGCGAAGGGCCGTCATAATAGCCGCCGGGCGCAGAGTCCTGCGTCGCCTCCGGCACGGCGCGGATTTCCAGTCGCTGCGCGGGGATCATCGCGCGAGGCAGGAACTGGTGCTGGCGTGCCTCCATGCCCGATACCAGCTTGCGCAGATAATCGAGCACCTCTTCCCGGCCCGCGGGCGTGTCGGGAAAGCGCTGCTTCGGATCGTCGGCGAGCGCGTTCAGGCGGTCGCGCAAGGAACCTTTGGAGAAGCCCAGCTGACGCAACCGCGCCTCGATCCGCGCGGTGACCAGCTTGACCTGTTCGAGGCCGGTCCGGTGAATCTCCTCGGGCGTGTCGTCGCTGTCCCCGACCGAGCGAACATTGGCGGCGTAGAGCGCTTCGCCATCGGGTTGCGCCCATATGCCAGCCTCTTCACGGCCTTTGGGCAGCAAGTTCCGCACCCGATCGCGCAACCGGTCGAAGCCCGGACGGGCGCGCTTCTCCAGCGCGGCGATCGCCCGCTGCTCGGCCGCGTCACGGGTGCGCGCGTCGAGCCCGGCGGCCGCCATCCGATCGCGCAACGCGACGATCATCGGATGCCGCTCGGCAGGCCCGGCGAGGAAGTTCTCGACCACGGGCAGGGTCTTTTCGAGCAACGCGCGGGGCGGGACGCAGCCGAGCGCCTCGTCCGCCTCCGATTTCTCGACCACCCCGGCGAAGCCCCTTGCGAAGCCATCGAGCTTCTCGATCCAGGCGTCGACCTCGATCGGTGAGGATAGCGGCTGCTGCGCGATCATCACATTCGGGGTGTTCACCACCGGGCCGGAAATCTGGTTGATGACATAGGGCTCGTGCCCCGAGAACCAGAAGGGGTTGGGCCGGCCATAGCCGATCGCCGCGCTGCGCGTGCCATTCTCGATCACGGCCGCCGCGATCTTCAGCCGGAGCTGGCCCAGCCGGTCGTTCTCGCAACCGATCTGCTCGATCGCGATGCCCGCCTCGCCCAGCGCCGTGCGCCAGGCTTCTTCCCCCGTGGGCGAATAATCGTCCATCGACCGCGCAAAAGGGCCGCCTGCCGCGGATCCCGCGACCCCGCCATAAGTGGCTATCTCGGGCGTGTGGCGTAGCAGCTTGAGCGTTATCGCGTCGACGGGCGTGGTGATCGGGCAGGGACCCGGCCGCTTCGGGGGCGCAGGTTCGGCCGCGAGCGGGGCAGGCAGGGCCGGTACCAGAGCGGTCGCACCGAGCAACTGCCCGAAGCGGCGGCGCGAAACGGCGGGGAAGCAAGATGATTCCATAGATGCTGCGGCATGTGGTGACATTTTCGAGCCGGGACGGCAACAGTCGGCCGATGTTCATCCTCGATTCGATTGAGACCCCGGGCGGGAGCGTTGCGCGGATCAGCCTCGACAGGCCTGCGGCGCGCAACGCGATTGCGCTCGGGCAGTGGCCGGCGCTCGCCGAAGCGGCCGATGCCGCAGCTGTGTCGGGCGCCAGCGCGCTGATCGTCCGGTCGGGTACGCCGGGTATCTTCTCGGCCGGCGCCGATCTCGGCGACCTCGCCGGGCTGGCGGCCGATCAAGAACTGCGCAGCCGCTTCCGTATCGACATGGCGCGTGCATTCGACGCGCTCGCGGGCCTGCCGATCGCGACGATCGCGGCGGTCGACGGTGGCTGCTACGGTGCCGGCGTCGCGCTGGCGATGGCGTGCGACATGCGGATCGCTGGGGACGGAGCTCGGTTCGCGATAACGCCGGCCAAGGTCGGCATCGTCTATCCGGCCTGCGATGTCCAACGGCTGAAGGCGCTGGTCGGGCCGGGGCAGGCGATGCGGCTGCTTGCCACCGGCATGGCGATCGGGGCCGACGAGGCGCTGGCGATCGGCCTGGTCGAGGAGCGGGCCCCTTCGGCCGATGAGGCAGCACTGGCGCTGGCCGAGGCGATCGCCCTCAATGCGCGGTCCAGCGTCGCCGGACTCAAGCGCATCCTGGCGGGCGACAAGGCCGCCGACCGGCTGTTCGAGGACGCCTTCGGCGGAGCCGACTTCCGCGAAGGGCTGGCCGCGTTCCGGGAACGGCGCAAGCCGGCGTTCGGGGCATGAGCGATATCCTTTTGATTGCCGACCATGCGTCGAACCATGTGCCGGCCGACATCGATCTTGATATCGATCCGGTGCTGCTGACCCAGCATATGGCGATCGACATCGGCGTTGCCCCGCTTGGCCGGCTGCTCTGCGCCCGGCTCGGCATGGACGGCATTTTCGGCCCCGTCTCACGCCTCGTCATCGACCTCAACCGCGAGGAGGACGCTTCCGGCCTGATCCCGTTGGAGAGCGACGGCTTCGCGATCCCGGGCAACAAGCTGCTCGACGCGGAAGGGCGCCGGGCGCGGGTCGAGCGCTTCTGGCGACCCTATCACCAGGCGATCGCCGCCCGGATCGCCGCCGGCCGACCGTCCTTGATCGTGTCGTTGCACAGCTTCACGCCGCGTCTGTCCGCCCGGCCGGAGGAAGCGCGACCCTGGCAGGTAGGCGTCCTCTACAACCAGGACGACCGCGCCGCCCGGTGCGGTATTGCCGCGCTGCGCGCCGCCGGCATCGTCACCGGCGACAACGAGCCCTATTCCGGCAAGGTGCTCAACGCGACGATGAACATGCATGCCGAAGCGAACGCCGTACCCTATCTGGGACTGGAAGTACGCCAGGACCTGATCGGTGACGACGCAGGCGTCGCCCTCTGGGCGGACCGGCTGGCGCCGGTGATCGTCGCGGTGGCGGAAGACCTGCGCGGGCCGGCCCGCGCGGACTGATCTGCAGCGCGCATGGACGGCGCGCGGGTTCGTCGTTAAGCAGGACTATCGCCTTGGCATCGCTCCCGTAAGCGCCGGCGACTGGGAGGCCGACGATCTCCCGCTTACGATGGAGTGCTGCCGTGGACCCCGACACCGACCGGACGGCATTGCTGCGGGCGCATGCCACGCTTTCCGCCGGCTGCGCCTTCCTCGTCACCCGCGCCGGGCAGGTCGGAAGCGCGCGGAGACCTCACCCCGCCCAGACGCGGATGATCGGCAACTCCCTGCACGAACTGGACCGTTTCCTGTCGGTGCTGATCGACGAGGCGGCATCGCTGCGGAGCGGACCACGCCGCGACGCGCGCTTCTTCTCCCGCATGCGCAATACCCCGGAAAAACTTCGTCGGCTCGGCTCGGTCGCAGCACTCCATGGTGCCGTCGGCCATCGGCTGGGCGCGATCGGGCGGGTCTGCGCCTATCTGCGCCATTGCGGGGACGGCGTTCATCGTTCCGGACTGGCAAGGGACATATTGCTTGCCGGTGGGCGGACGGATGGCGGCCCGGCGATTGCCGAAATCCCACAGGGCTTGTACCTCGAACCGCCGACGATCGTCGCGATTGCGGGTCTCTATCGGTTCGTCGGAGACGCGCTGGTCGGGGCCGTCGAAGGTGCCGCACCTTGACTTTCGGCGGCATAGAGCCCATTTCCGATGGCGCTAACGTCGCCTGCGACGGAATTTGATGCCTGAACCCCGATGAGGGGCCGGTCCGCAGGGAAGCCTCAAGCGCTTCCATTTCAGACGATCCGGTTCTTCCAGGCTGATCCTTCCTTTCTCTCGCTTCAAGCTCTGTCCGCGTTTTTGCGGACGGATTCCCTGATGTTTTGAAAGGACATCATCATGCCGATCGGCACCGTCAAATTCTTCAACACTGACAAAGGCTATGGCTTTATCGCGCCCGAGGAGGGCGGCAACGACAGCTTCGTGCATATCAGCGCCGTCGAGCGGGCCGGCATGGCCACGCTGAACAAGGACCAGCGGATCAGCTACGAGGTCGAAACCGATCGTCGTGGCAAGGCGTCGGCTGTCAACCTCCAGGCCGTATAACTCTTGGCCAAGGAAGAACTGCTCGTTCTCAATGGCCAGATCCAGGAGATCCTTCCCGACGGACGCTTTCGCGTATCGCTGGAGAATGATCATTCCATCATCGCCTACACGGCCGGCCGGATGCGGCGTTTCCGCATCCGATCGGTCGTGGGGGATGCCGTTCAGGTGGAGATGAGCCCCTACGATCTCGGCAAGGGCCGGATCATCTATCGCGAGCGAACGCCCGGCCCGGTGGGCGCGGGTGGCCGCAGGCCGCGACGCTAAATTCCATATTACCCCGCGTCCGATCGGACGCGACAAGGATATCAATGTTTTTCAAGAAGACTATCGGTAACAGCAAGAACCTCCATCCCAGCGCCGCTTTCCCGAAAAAGGGGAGAAGCGCGATGAGCGGGACATTATCCCGCCAGGAACTTCAACGCATCGTCGCCGACATCATCGGCTGACTGTAACTACAATCCGAGGAGCGCACGATGTCAGCTACCAGCGATTATTATCTCGCACGAGCGGCGGAAAGCGCCCTCCTGGCGGAATCCACGGACCTGGAGAACGTAAAGGATCGCTGGCTTCGCGCCGAAAGCGCCTGGCGTGCCATGGCAGACAAGCTGGTGAACAGCGAGCGCAAGCGCGCCGAGGCGGCCGCCGAGAAAGCCGAGCGCACCGCCTTCTGACAAGACGGTCCGCGGCTCGCTTCAGGGCCGCGCGACGGGCGTCAGTTCGGCCGCATCGCGCGCCGCGATCACCGCGCTATGGGCCAACAGGTCCAGCATCCGGTCGCTGACCCGCTGATCGAGCAACATCTGGATTCCCAGCTCGAGCTTGGTCGCGCGGGCCACATCGCCGGCCTGCGCAAAGATCGTGCGGGTCACCTTCAGCCTGACCAGCAATTCCCGGCGCCGCATCGAACGGTCGTCGTCATCCGGGTTCATCGGAACCTCCTTGCGCAACCACGATAGGTAAGGACAACGCACCGGTGCGCCGCTTTGTTCAGCCCGTAGTCCGGCGGAAGCGCGAGCGCAGGTAGAGATGGGTCGTCATCGTCGTTCCCAATATGGGGGCTACCAGATTGACGAACGGGACGAGGAACAGCGCGGTCACGGTCGATCCGATCAGCAGCCGCTCGATCCGCGTCCTCCGCAGCCAGGCCTGCCGCTCCGCCCGATCGCCATGGCGCGAGGCGACCATTTCCCCCAGATCGCGACCGAAGGCGATGCCATTGACGATCACGAACAGGATCAACGGCCCGACGCCGGTGAACAAGAGAATGACGTAGAAGGGCAGGGCGACGAGATTGTAGATCAGCACGCGTGCCGCCGATCGCAGGCCGAGCAGGGCGGCACCGCCGGCTCCGATCGACCGCGCCGCGATCGCCGCGCGCGGATAATGACGTTGCTCGACAATCGCCGCGATCCGCTCGACATAGGCGCAGACCACGCCGAGCGCGACCGCCGGGAACAGGAACCAGAGAGCGAGCAGGGTCAGGGCCACGGCGCCGACGCCGCCTTCGGCCGGGCTGAGTTCGCACTCCATGTCGCCGAAGGCGGCACAGGGATCGCTGCCCGCGAGGGCCCAACCGAGCGCGACGCCCAGCACCGCGAAGATCAGCAGCGTGACGAGCAGCGACCGGATCAGGATGCCGATGATCCGGGGGTCGGCCAGGTCGCCCAGGGCGCGGGGAAGGATAGCGATCACGGCAACATTACGGTCGACGGCGGCGGGTGTTCCGGAAAGCCGGGAGGGGCATCATGCCGCATCGGCCTCGATCTCGCCGTCGCGCTCTTCAAGGATGGTCCTGCGGAACGCCGCGCCGGTCGGTGACAGTTCCTCATTGTGGACGAGCCACAGCAAACTGGGGCTGGGTGCGGCGAAGGAACGGTTGACGACATTATCGACATGCAGTCGGGCCATGGACTGGGCGATGATCGTCGGCCCGAAGCCGGCGGACACCAGCCCCAGCAGCGTGGCCAGGCTGCGCGCTTCATGCGCGATCCTGGGGACGAAGCCGGCTTCTTCGCACAGGGCGAAGAAATGCTCGGTAAAGCCGGTTCCGTTGGGTGGGCCATAGAGGACGAGCGGTTCGTCGCGAAGATCTGCGATCCGCGGCGGCTCCGGGCGACGGGCAAGCCAATGATCGTCGCGCATCGCCAGGATCATCTCTTCCTGCTGCAGGCATTGCGTCACCAGGCCCTCAGGCAGGATCGGCATCCGATAGTCACGGACGATGCCGATATCGAGCTGGCGGCTGAGCACGCCCTCGATCTGTTCGTCGCGCCCCTGTTCGCGCAGGATCAGTTCGACGTCGGGATAGCTCTGGCGGAAGCGGTGCAGCGCCCGGGCGACGAAGGGTATGAAAGGTCCCGAGGTGGTGAAGCCCAGGCCGAGCCGCCCGATCTCGGCGCGATGCGCGAGCCGCGCGATGCGGGCCGCACGGTCGGCCTGTTCAAGCGCCCGGCGCGCCTCGGGCTCGAACAAGCGTCCCGCCTCGGTCAGGCGCACGCGGCGGCTGGTGCGATCGAACAGCCGCACGCCCAGTTCGTCTTCCAACGCCTTGATCTGCTTGCTGAGAGGGGGCTGCGAGATGCCCAGCCGCTGGGCTGCGCGTCCGAAATGCATCTCGTCGGCGACCCGGAGGAAGTAGCGCAAATGCCGCAGGTCCATCGATCAATTCCATCGAGATATCAATCAAGGCATATTATGTATTAGACGCGAAATGTCCAACGCGGCATGGCGGTTGAACAGGACGGCGCTCCGCGCCGGTCGTCGTCGCGGAATTCCGCGACGACCACGGCCAGCGGTTTCTGCGACCGACCTTGTCAGGAGAGGCGAAAGGCATTGCGTCGCGGCACCGGTTCCGCCGACGATGCGTCCGGGAGTCGTGCATGATCGGTATCGTCAAGGTCGCCCTGCATCGTCCGCTGACCTTCATCGTCATGGCGATCCTGATCGCGATCGCGGGCACGCTGGCAGCGCTGCGCATGCCGGTCGATATCTTCCCCGACATCCGCATTCCGGTGATCGCGGTTGCCTGGCAATATGCCGGGCTGCCGCCGGAGGACATGGCGGACCGGATCATCAGCCCCTATGAGCGGGTGCTGACCACCACGGTCAACGACATCGATCATATCGAGAGCCAGTCGCTGCTCGGCGTCGGGATCGTCAAGATCTACTTCCAGCCGGGCGCCGATATCCGCACTGCGACCGCGCAGGTCACTTCGGTTTCGCAGACCGTGCTGCGCCAGCTCCCGCCGGGAACCACCCCGCCGCTGATCCTCAACTATAACGCCTCGACCGTGCCGATCCTGCAGCTTGCCCTGTCGGGCAAGGGGCTGTCGGAGCAGGAACTGTTCGACATCGGCCAGAACCAGATCCGGCCGCAGCTCGTCACCGTGCCCGGCCTTGCCATGCCCTTCCCGTCGGGCGGCAAGCAGCGGCAGGTCCAGATCGATCTCAACCCGCTTGCCCTCCAGTCGAAGGGGCTGTCGGCGCAGGATGTCGGCGCCGCGATCGCCGCGCAGAACCAGATCAATCCCGCCGGCTTCGTCAAGATCGGCGAGACCCAGTACAGTGTCCGTCTCAACAACGCGCCGGCGTCGATCGAGGCGCTCAACAACCTGCCCGTGAAGGTGGTCAACGGCGCAACCATCTACATGCGCGACGTCGCCTATGTCCGTGACGGCAGCGCGCCGCAACAGAATATCGTCCATGTCGAAGGAAGCCGTTCGGCCCTGCTGACGGTCCTCAAGAACGGCGCGACGTCGACCCTGGCGATCGTCGCGGGCGTCAAGGACAAGCTGCCGAGCATTGCCGCGACCCTGCCCGAGAGCCTGCGCATCCTGCCAATCGGGGATCAGTCGCTGTTCGTGAAGGCGGCAGTTCAGGGTGTCATCCACGAAGGTGCGATTGCTGCGGCGCTGACCTCGCTGATGATCCTGCTTTTCCTCGGTTCTTGGCGGTCGACGATCATCATCGCGCTGTCGATCCCGCTCGCCATCCTCGGCGCTATCGCGGTGCTCGGCGCCTTCGGCCAGACACTCAACGTCATGACACTGGGGGGGCTCGCGCTCGCGGTCGGCATTCTCGTCGACGATGCGACGGTGACGATCGAGAATATCAACTGGCATCTCGAGCAGGGGAAGGGCGTGATCGAGGCGATCCTGGCCGGGGCCGCGCAGATCGTCACCCCGGCCTTCGTCTCGCTGCTGTGCATCTGCATCGTGTTCGTGCCGATGTTCTTCCTGCCCGGCGTCGCCGGCTTCCTGTTCGTGCCGATGGCGCTGTCGGTCGTCTTCGCGATGATCGCGTCCTTCGTGCTGTCGCGCACGCTGGTGCCGACGATGGCGATGTACCTGCTGAAGGCGCACCGGCCCGGCGATGAGGACGCGCATCTCGCCGGCACGTCCGGCTCGGGCAATCCGCTGGTCCGTTTCCAGCGCGGCTTCGAACATCGCTTCGAGAAGGTCCGGGCCGGCTATGTCGGCCTGCTGCGCCGGGCGCTCCAGGCGCGCAAGCCCTTCCTGCTCGGCTTCATGGCCGTCGTGCTGCTGTCGTTCGGCCTGCTGCCCTTCCTCGGCAGCAACTTCTTCCCGTCGGTGGACTCCGGCCAGATCGCGATGCACGTTCGCGTTCCCGCCGGAACCCGCATCGAGCAGACCGCCGCGACCTTCGATCGCATCGGCCGTGAGGTCCGCAGGATCGTGCCTGCGACCGAGCTGGCGTCGGTCACCGACAATATCGGCCTGCCGGTCAGCTCCATCAACACGGTCTACAGCAACAGCGGTACGATCGGCCCGCAGGACGGCGATATGCTGATCGCGCTTGCCGAGGATCACCGCCCGACGGAGCAGATCGTCGCCGAGCTGCGCCGCGAGTTGCCGCGCCGCTTCCCCGGCGTGACCTTCTCCTTCCTGCCAGCCGACATCACCAGCCAGATCCTCAATTTCGGAGCGCCGGCCCCGATCGACATCCAGATCTCGGGGAAGAAGGCGGACGACAATCGCGCCTATGCGCAGAAACTGCTGTCCAGGATCGCGACCATTCCCGGCCTGGCCGACGCGCGCATTCAGCAACCGGCGCGTGCGCCGCAGCTCAACGTCGACGTCGATCGCTCCCGCGTCGGCCAATATGGACTGACCGAGCGTGACGTCACCACCAGCCTGGCGAGCCAGCTTGCCGGCACTTCCCAGACCGCGCCGGTCTTCTTCGTCAATCCGGAGAACGGGGTGCAATATCCGGTCGTGGCGCAGGCGCCCGAATATCTGGTCGGATCGATGGGCGACCTGTCCAACCTGCCGGTGTCGGGCGCGGCCAACGTGCCGGTGCAGCCGCTCGGCGGCCTTGCCGCAATCGAACGCTCGAGCACGGTGCCGGTCGTCTCGCACTATAATATCCAGCCGGTGCTCGACATCTTCGCGACGACGCAAGGCCGCGACCTGGGCGCCGTCGCGGGCGATGTCCGGCGTGCCATCAAGGAATTGGAAGCGGAGCAACCCAAGGGCGTTACGGTCACCATCCGCGGCCAATATGCGACGATGAATACCGCCTTTTCAGGGCTCGGCTTCGGCCTGCTCGGGGCGATCGTGCTGATCTACCTCCTGATTGTCGTCAACTTCCAGAGCTGGGTCGACCCTTTCGTCATCATCACCGCGCTGCCCGCGGCGCTCGCCGGCATCGTATGGATGCTGTTCACCACCGGCACGACGCTATCGGTGCCCGCGCTCACCGGCGCGATCATGTGCATGGGCGTGGCGACCGCCAACTCCATCCTTGTGGTCAGCTTCGCGCGGGAAAGGCTCGCCGAGCTCGGCGACGCGACCCAGGCCGCGATCGAAGCCGGCATGGTCCGCTTCCGCCCGGTGCTGATGACCGCGCTCGCCATGATCATCGGCATGGCGCCGATGGCGTTCGGGCTGGGCGAGGGTGGCGAGCAGAACGCCCCGCTCGGCCGGGCCGTGATCGGCGGCCTGATCTGCGCCACCATCGCCACCCTGTTCTTCGTCCCAACCGTCTTTGCCCTGGCGCACCGCAAGAAAGGCGCCCAGGCCGTCTCCTTGGAAATGCAGTCCAGCCATGCCTGAGCCCGCCAGCATCCCGGAAACCCAGACCGATAGCGGCCTCGACGGCCGTACCCTCAAGCGGGTCGGAATCGGTGCCGGCGCCGTTGCGCTGATCGTCGTCGGCCTCGGTGTCGCATCGCGCATCAGCGCCACCAACGAATTGCGCCAGACCGCGGCCGATGCCGCGGTGCCGACCGTGGCGGTGGTGCTGCCTGCCGTCGACGGGGAGGGCGCGAAGCTGATGCTCCCCGGCAACGTCCAGGCGTTCAACAGTGCGGCCATCTACGCGCGAACCAATGGCTATGTCCGTCGCTGGCTCGCCGACATCGGCGATCGGGTACACGCAGGCCAGCCGCTCGCGGTGCTCGACGCGCCGGAGCTCGACCAGCAGCTCGCGGCGGCCCGCGCCGATTATCAGACCGCCCTTGCCAACCAGCGTCTCGCCGACATCACCGCGAAGCGTTGGAGCGCGATGCTCGCGCAGGACGCCGTCTCGCGGCAGGAGGCGGACGAAAAGGCGGGCGATCTGGCCGCGCGCACCGCACTGTCCAACGCCGCGCTGGCCAATGTGAAGCGGCTCCAGGCGTTGCAGGGCTTCACCCGGCTGACGGCGCCGTTCGACGGCGTGGTGACGAGCCGGTCGGCACAGATCGGCGCTCTCGTGGTCGCGGGCAATGCGGCCGCGCAACCACTCTTCACCGTGTCGGACACGCACCGTGTCCGCGTCTATGTTCGTGTGCCGCAGGGCTATTCGGCATCGATCCGCCCCGGCATGGGAGCAACGCTGTCATTGCCCGAATATCCGGGACGCACCTTCACCGCGACGCTGACCCGCAGCGCGGGCGCGGTCGACACGCAGTCTGGCGCGGTTCTGGTCGAGCTTCAGGCCGACAATCGGGACAGCGCGCTCAAGCCGGGCGCCTTCGCCCAGGTCAGCTTCCAGGTGGGTGCGGGCCAGGGCAACGGTGTCAGCCTGCCCGGCAGCGCGATCCTCTACGGCAAGGACGGGCCGACCGTGGCGGTGGTCGGTCGCGACGGCCATGTCACCGTCAAGCCCGTCACCATCGCCCGCGACGAAGGCGCCACGGTGCTGCTGTCGGACGGCGTGGCCCGGGGCGAGCGGGTGATTGATACGCCGCCCGACGCGATCCGCAACGGCGATCGGGTGCGTGTGCAGGCGACGGCCGCGGTCGGCGGAAAGGGCACCGCTCATGCGGGCTGACGGCCGCGTCGGGGCGCTGGCCCTGGCTTTGGCGATGCTGGCGGGCTGCTCAATGGCGCCCACCTATCGCCCGCCGCTCACGCCCGTTCCACATGATTTCAAGGAGGTCGAAGGCTGGATCGCCGCGACGCCGATGGACGCCGCGCCGCGTGGCGACTGGTGGGCCGCGTTCGACGACCCGGTGCTCGACGATCTGATCGCCCGCGCGGCGCGGGCCAGCCCGACACTGGACGCCGCGCTTGCCCGATACAATCAGGCGCGCGCGGCGGCGCGGATCGAAGCCGCCGACCTGTTCCCGCAGGTCGTGGCCGGCGCCGACGCGGGCCGCCAGCGCGTGTCGGGCAACCGCTTCAACGGCAACGGTGCCGCGCAGACCTACAATCAGTACACGGTGGGCGCGACGCTCGATTATGAACTCGACCTGTGGGGCCGCATACGCAACGGCGCCAAGGCCGCACGCGCCGATGCCGAGGCGAGCGGGGACGATCTCGCCTCGGCCCGGCTCAGCCTGCAGGCCGCCGTCGCCGATGCCTATGCGCGGCTCCGCGGGCTGGACGCCGAGGCGGAATTGTTGCGCCAGACTGTCGAGGCCTTCGCCAAGGCCTATGCGCTGACCGCGAAGCGCCACGATGGCGGCATCGCCTCGGGCATCGACGTCAACCGGGCCCGGACGGTGCTCGACAACGCCCGCGCCCAGATATCGGCGATCGCCAACCAGCGCGCGGCTACCGAGCATGAGATCGCCGCGCTGGTTGGTGCGGTCGCGTCGGACTTCGCGATTCCGGTACGCGAGCAACCGTTGCTGTCGCCGGCGATACCGGCTGGCGCCCCCTCCGCACTGCTCCAGCGACGACCCGACATCGCGGCGGCCGAACGGCGGATGTTCGCGGCCAATGCACGGATCGGCGTCGCGCGCGCGGCCTTCTTCCCGACATTGACGCTCGGCCTTTCCGGCGGCTGGCAGACGACGCATGGCGAACTGCTGGCCGCACCGAACGGCTTCTGGGGGCTCGGGCCCGCCTCGACCCTGTTGTCCCTGTTCGACGGCGGCCGGCGCAAGGCAGGGGTGCGCCTGTCGCGCGCCGAATATGAGGAACTGGCGGCCGACTATCGCGGCACCGTGTTGACGGCCTTCCGCGAGGTCGAGGACGCGTTGGCGGCAAGCCGCCACCTCACCGACCAGATCGCCCAGCAGCGCAGCGCCGCGACCGCGGCCGAGCGGACAAGCGAACTCGCCCTGACCCGCTATCGCGACGGTGCAGCCGATTATCTGGAGGTGGTGACGGCGCAGACCGACGCGCTCGACGCCCGGCGGGCGCTACTGTCGGCGGAGACCCAGCGCATGCGCGCCAGCGTCGCGCTGGTACGGGCCCTGGGCGGAGCGGCCTGAAGCCACCCGGCCGTCATGCCGGCCTCCGCCGGCATGACGTGCTTTTCCTCGACCCGCCTTAGAGCGCCAATGTCGCGGCCAGCCTGCGGTATTTCTCGACATCCTTGTCGAAGAAATAGAGCGCCGGCGCCTCATAGGTGACGAGGTAGAGCTTGCCGTCGACGAACGTGCCGATGGCCTCGCCCTTGCGCCGCACGCCATCGTCTTCGCGCGCGAAACGGTAGGTGAAGCGGATCGCCTTGTGCCCGCTCAGCGTCGCCGGCTCCTGGCTGTCGATGTCCATCTGGGTCACCGAATATTGGATACGATAGGTCGACTCCAACATCACGGGGATGTCGGTGATCAGCATGTCGGCCGCCACCTTGGGCAGCGGCTGGTGCTTCTTGTCGATCTCGCGGACCAGTGGCTTCCCGCTCGGGATGCCGCCGAAGAAGGTGATCTTGTTGAGCTGGTCCCCGTCGCGGGTCCATATCTCGACATTCTTGCCGTCCTTGCGGCTCAGCCGGTTCCATTCGTCGACCGGTGCGGCCGAGAAGCTCGACCCGGCGATGTTCGGGCGGGGCCCGGCCGAAACCAGCGAATTGGCCGATGCGGGCGGCATGGCGGCGAGACACAGGAACATTCCGATCGGAAGGTGCTTCATCATCCTGTCCTCAATTCGCGACCAGGGCGCGGATCATCTTGGCGTCGCCCGCTTCCGGCCTCGCGGTCAGATAGGCGCTCAGGGCCCGGCGACCTTCATCGACCTGCCCATTGCGGAGCAGCGCCAGCCCCAGATTGCGATCCAGCTCCGGGGCGGCATATCCGGCGGCGCGGGCGTCGCGATAATATTGTGCCGCGATCTGCAGGTCGCGCGGGTTGCCGCGCGTGCGGTAGAGTTCGGCGCGGGCGAAGAGCAGATCCGGTCCCCAACCGGAATCCGCCGCGAGCGACTGCAGGATATATTCGGTGCCGCCAAAATCGTTGCGCTTGATCTGCGCGGCCAGGAAGCGCGGCAGATAGGGCGCCATGGCGGCACGATATTCCTTGGCGCGCGCATCGCCGCCCGCCGGCATCTTCGCCGCGGCCTCGGCCAGATAGATCGATCGGTTGAGCGCCGTGGGATGCGAGTCGAAATAGCCGGCCGTGTATTTCTGCTTGGGCTTCTGGTTGCGCCCGGCGGCCGTCGCGTCCTGCTCGTTCATCAGGTTGCGCCACACCTCCGAAGCCGTGATCGCAGGATAGCCGGACGAGGCCGCATATTTCAGGCCGAGGAGATCGGCGTCGACCTCCTGCGTTCGATCATAGCTGTACATGCCCCGCGCGATGATCGTCTGGGTGAAGCTGGTGTCGCTGTTGGCCAGCGCGCCCCATAGGTTGATCCAGGCCATCGCGTCGGTCGCCCTGCGCTTTTGCTGGAACCCGGTCAGGCTATGCCGCAGCTCGAAATGTGCGAACTCGTGACCAAGCACCGCCGCCAGTTCCGCCTCGCTGCGCGACCGCAGCAGCAGGCCCGACCAGACCTGCATCGCGCCATTGGCCATCATCGATGCGTTGAAATCCGGGATTTCCATCGCATAGATGCGGATGCCGGCGCAGCGCTCAGCGCTCACTTCGCGGCACAGCACCTCGCGGAGATAGGTTTCCAGCCCGGCTTCGCGGATCCGCAGGGGGGTGTCGCGCAGGCCGCGTTCGGCCTCGTCGGCCTGCATCCAGACGCCGCGTTCGTCGACGGTCCGGGGTTCGTAGGCACGGGTGTAGGTCGGTAGCTCCAACCCCGGCTCGGCAGCGCTCGACGGCCAGGGACCGAGCAGCGCCAGGCCGGAGACCGCCACACCCAGGGCGACATGGGACAGGCGTCGCATCCTATTCGCCCGCCGCCGGCGATGCGATCGCCGTCGTCGGCGCCTCGGCCGGCCTGCCCGGAAAGCCTTCGAGCAACTGCCTGACCCGCTTGGCCGCGCCTTCGGCCGTGCGCACGTCGCCGCCCATCTGCCAGTCGGCGTTCAACCAGACGAGTTCGCCACTCTTCAGGTCGACCAGGCCGGCATGGCCCTTGTGCACGCCGGACGACACGCCAGCGCCGGGGGCGAACATAGAGACGATCTGCAATATCTTGCGACCGGTCGACCCATATTCGTCATGCACGTTGATGAAGAGCGCATAGTCGCCGCCTTCCAGCGACTTTAACCCGGCGATGCCGTTGCCAACGCCCCAGTCGAAGCTGTTCTTGCGTTTCTTGGTGGGCAACCGGTTACCGGAAAAGAACTGATATTCGATCACGGATTCGGCGACCGCGCCGAACAGGTGTGAATATTCGGCTACCAGCGCACCCTCGCCGGACGCGGCTTCGTCATAGCTGATCACGACATTGCCCAGACCCGTCTGAGCATCGGCCAGGGCCCGGGCGATATTCTCGCGCGCCTGGATCGTCCAGTCGGCATTGGGTTCGGGCATGCCGCCGGTCGATTGTTCGCCCACCCAGATGGTGGGCCGCATCAGGACGATGCGGGCGGTGCCGGGCGCCAGGGTGAAGCCCGGCTTGTTCCCCGTCTTCTCCTGCGCCGCGGCAGATATGCCCGTCGACGCGATCGCCACGGCGCAGGCCGCGCGCAAAAGCCATCTGATCTTCATGAGGCCCCCCTCCGGAGGCCATCATCCGATCAAAGCGCGGCGTTGGAAAGCAGTCCGCACCGTATCGGTGCATTCTCCCGCCCGTCCTGTGGCCGGGCGGGAGAGTAAGCAGGGGTTACTCCCCCTCGACCTGGCTCACGTCGCGCACCGCGCCGCGGGCGGCGTTGGTGGTGAGGGCGGCGTAGGCGCGCAGCGCCGGGGAGACGTTGCGCTTGCGGCCGAACGGCTTCCACGCCTTCTTGCCGCGCGCGATCATCTCCTCCTGCCGGGCAGCCAGCGTCGCGTCGTCGACGTCGAGGCGGATGCCACGGTTGGGGATGTCGATCAGGATCGGGTCGCCGGTCTGGACCAGCGCGATCAGGCCGCCTTCGGCCGCCTCGGGCGAGACATGGCCGATCGACAGGCCCGAGGTGCCGCCCGAGAAGCGGCCGTCGGTGATCAGCGCGCAGGCCTTGCCCAGGCCCTTCGACTTCAGATAGCTGGTCGGGTAGAGCATCTCCTGCATGCCCGGCCCGCCCTTCGGCCCTTCGTAGCGGATCACCACTACGTCGCCCGCCTTCACCTCGTTGCCGAGGATGCCGGCGACCGCCGCGTCCTGGCTCTCATAGACGCGCGCGGTGCCGTTGAAGGTCAGCACGCTCTCGTCGACGCCGGCCGTCTTGACGATGCAGCCCTCGGGCGCGAGGTTGCCGAACAGGACGGCGAGGCCGCCATCCTTGGAGAAGGGATGCTCCGCGCTGCGGATCACGCCGGCTTCGCGATCGAGGTCGAGCTCCTTCCAGCGGTTGTTCTGGCTGAACGCCACGGTGGTGCGCACGCCACCGGGGGCCGCCTTGTAGAAGTCGCGAACGCTCTCGCTCTCGGTGCGGCTGACGTCCCAGCGGTCGAGCGCCGCGCCCAGCGTCGGCGCGTGGACGGTCGGCAGGCTGGCGTCGATCAGCCCGGCTTTGTCGAGCTGACCGAGGATCGCCATGATCCCGCCGGCGCGGTGGACGTCCTCCATATGGACGTCCTGCTTGGCGGGCGCGACCTTGCACAGGCAGGGAACGCGGCGCGACAGCCGGTCGATGTCGGCCATGGTGAAGGGCACCTGTCCCTCATGCGCGGCGGCGAGCAGATGGAGCACGGTGTTGGTCGATCCGCCCATCGCGATATCGAGGCTCATCGCATTCTCGAACGCGGCGAAGCTGGCGATGCTGCGCGGCAGGGCGGTGGCGTCTTCCTGCTCGTACCAGCGGCGGGCGAGGTCGACGATCGTGTGCCCGGCCTCGCGGAACAGTTTCTCGCGGTCGGCATGGGTGGCGAGGACCGATCCGTTGCCGGGCAGCGACAGGCCCAGCGCCTCGGTCAGGCAGTTCATGCTGTTGGCGGTGAACATGCCCGAGCAGGAGCCGCAGGTCGGGCAGGCCGACCGCTCGATCACCTTCACCTCCTCGTCGGTGTAGTTCTCGTCGGCAGCGACGATCATCGCGTCGATCAGGTCGACGGCCAGGGTCTGGCCGCGAATGTCGACCTTGCCGGCCTCCATCGGCCCGCCCGACACGAAGATGACCGGGATGTTGAGGCGCATCGCCGCCATCAGCATCCCCGGCGTGATCTTGTCGCAGTTGGAGATGCAGAGCAGCGCGTCGGCGCAATGCGCGTTGACCATATATTCGACGCTGTCGGCGATCAGGTCGCGGCTCGGCAGCGAATAGAGCATGCCGTCATGGCCCATCGCGATGCCGTCGTCGACCGCGATGGTGTTGAATTCCTTGGCGACGCCGCCCGCCGCCTCGATCTCCCGCGCGACGAGCTGGCCGAGGTCCTTGAGGTGGACATGGCCCGGCACGAACTGGGTGAAGCTGTTGGCGATCGCGATGATCGGCTTGCCGAAATCCTCGTCCGTCATGCCGGTGGCGCGCCACAGGCCGCGCGCGCCCGCCATGTTGCGGCCATGCGTGCTGGTGCGGGAACGATATGCGGGCATTTCCACGATCCTCGAATTCTTGTCCTCGTCGCGGCCATGATAAGCGCTTTCGCAAGGGTTGGGAAATATACTATTCAGTCGCTATAAGGTCGTAGAAAGACTTGATCGCCGATGGACCTGCGCCAACTCCGCCACTTCCTCGCGGTCGCCGACACGCTGCATTTCGGCCGCGCGGCGGAGCGGCTCGGCATGACCCAGCCGCCGCTCAGCCAATCGATCCTCGCGCTCGAACGCGAGCTCGGCGCGGACCTGTTCGTTCGCTCCAAGCGCAGCGTCGCGCTGACCGCGTTCGGCCGGCAATGGCTCGATCACGTCCGCCCGGCGGTGGCCGCGGTCGCTGCGCTTCCCGCCGTCGCCGAGCGGCTGCGGTCGGGTGCGTCGGGCCGGCTGTCGCTCGCCTTCGTCAGCACCGCCGATTACAGCGTGCTGCCGACACTGGTCGAGCGCTATTCCTCGGCCTTCCCGGAGGTCGAGCTGGAGCTGGTCGAGGCGACCAGCGACATCCAGGTCGAGGACCTGCAGAGCGGACGGATCAACGCCGGCATCCTCATCTCGAAACGGTCGGCCTTGCCGTCGGCCCTGGCCTATCGCCCGTTGCTCAACGAGCCGCTGGTGGCGGCGGTGCCCGAAAGCTGGATGGAGGAGGGGCGGCTGGCGACGGGAGACGGAACGCTGCGCGGCGACGGATGGATGGCGGAGCCGCTGATCATCTTCCCCGCGCGGGTCGCACCCGATTTCCACGACCTGGTCGTGGGCTTCTACCAGTCACGCGGCCACCAGCCCGTCATCCGGCAGGAGGCGATCCAGATGCAGACGATCATCAGCCTGGTCTCGGCAGGGCTTGGCATGGCGCTGGTGCCCGCGTCGCTGCGCCATCTGGCGCGGACCGGGGTGCGCTACCTTCCCCTCGCGGGTGCGCCGGAGCTCGAAACCGGGCTGGCATGGCGCGAGCGGGACGACAGCCCGACGCTGGCGGCGTTCCTCGCGCTTGCCTCGCCATCCTCCCGCGCCTAGGACGCCTGTTTGCGCGGGCGATACGTCATCCTGAACGCGTTTCAGGATCCACCGCGCCACAAGGCATGGCTGCGAGGATGATGGGTGGATGCTGAAACGAGTTCAGCATGGCGGTTATGGATGGGGGCTGTGGGCCGTGACGGCCGCCCTCCTGCTCACCGCCTGCGGCGGCGCCGACGATAGGGCCGCTGGCGTCCGGCCGATCGATTGTCGCCTCGCCGAAGCCAAGGATTTCGAGCAAATCTGCACGGTCGAGCGGACGGACAGCCCGGATGGGCCGGTTCTGGTCGCGCGCGGGCCGGATGGCGGGTTCCGCCGGCTGCTGATCGTCGAGGACGGACGCGGTGTGATCGCGGCCGACGGGGCGGAGCCGATCGACGTGCGGTCGGCCGGCAGCGGCCATATCGATGTCACGGCGGGCGGCATGGTCTATCGCCTGCCTGCGAAGGTGACGGCGTGAACGGCCGGCCGATCCTGACCGCCGCAGAGACGCGCGCGGCGGAGGAAGCGGTCTTCGCTAAGGGGCTTAGCGTCGAACAGGCGATGGAAGCGGCCGGCGGTGTGGTGGCCGAGGCGGCATGGCGCTATGCCGGCCGGGTGCCGACGCTGGTGCTGTGCGGGCCGGGCAACAATGGCGGCGACGGCTATGTGATAGCGCGCCTGCTCAAGGCGCGCGGGCTCAAGGTTCGGGTCGCCGCGAGCGGAGAACCGGGAACCGGCGCTGCCCGCGCGATGCGCGCGCGCTGGGACGGTCCGGTCGAGGCGCTGGCCGACGCGACGCCGGCGCCGCTGCTGATCGACGCGCTGTTCGGCACCGGCCTGTCCCGGCGGCTCGACCCGGTGATCGCGGAGCCGCTGGAACGGCTGGCGAAGGCCGCGCGGCTGCGGATCGCGGTTGACCTGCCGAGCGGGGTGGGAACTGACGACGGCGCGCTGCTTGGCCCCGGCATCGCCTATGAGATGACGGTCGCATTGGCCGTGCTCAAGCCCGCCCACCGGCTTCAGCCGGCCGCGGCGCTGATGGGCCGGCTGGTGCTCGGCGACATCGACATCCCCGGCGCATCGAAGCTGGTCGAGATCGCCCGGCCGCATCTTCCGGCGCCGGGACCGGCCGACCATAAATATACGCGCGGCCATGTCGTCGTCGCGGAGGGGGCGATGCCGGGGGCGGCGCTGCTATCCGCGATGGCGGCGCAGCGCGGCGGCGCCGGTTATGTCACGCTGGCCGGCAAGGCGCCGGGGCAGGGCGGCCCGGCCGCGATCGTGCGTCGCGACGCGCCGCTTGGCGACATCCTCGCCGACGATCGGGTCGGCGTGGCTCTGGTCGGTCCGGGGCTCGGCCGCGACGCGGTGGCACGGTCGCTGCTGGACGTCGCCCTGGCGGCGGGCACGCCGCTGGTGCTCGACGCCGATGCGCTGGTGCTGCTCGCGGGGAGCGGCGCGCTGCCGGGGACGCCGGTGCTGACCCCGCACGAAGGCGAGTTCACCAAGCTGTTCGGCATGCTGCCGGGCAGCCGGATCGATCGGGCCCGCGCGGCGGCGGAGCGATCGCGGGCCGTGGTCGTCCTCAAGGGCCCCGATACGGTGGTGGCCGCGCCGGACGGCCGCGCGGCGATCGCTCCGCCCGCGCCTGGCTGGCTCGCCAGCGCCGGGACCGGGGACGTACTGGCAGGCCTGATCGCGGCCAATCGGGCACGCAGTCTCGACCCCTTCGATGCCGCTTGTGCGGGCGTGTGGCTGCACGGCCGTGCCGCGGCGCTGGCCGGTGCGGGGCTGATCGCCGACGATCTGATCGCGCATCTCCCGCAAGCGCTGGAAGCCTGTCTGTGAGCGACGGGGAGGTGAAGGACTGGGAGCCGATCGTCCGCATCGCGGCGCGCGGTGAGGGGATCACCGCCGACGGCCGCCACTCGCCGCTGTCGGCGCCCGGCGACCTGCTCGGGCTCGACGGCAGCCTGCGATGGGGGCCGCACCATGTCGAGCCGCCCTGCCGCCACTTTCCCAAATGCGGGGGCTGCCAGCTCCAGCAGGTCGACGACGAATCCTATGCCGCCTTCCTCGGGCAGCGGATTACCGGCGCGCTCGCCCAGCAGAAGATCGATGCGCCGCCGCTCGCGCCCGCTGCGCTGTCCGGGCCGGAGACGCGCCGCCGCGCTTCGCTTCGCGCCGAGCGGCAGGGCAAGCGGATGCTGCTCGGCTTCAACGAGGCGCAGACTCACCATATCGTCGATATCCGGATGTGTGCGGTGCTCCATCCGACGCTGTTCGCGCTGGTCGATCCGCTGCGCCGCCTGCTTCACCCGATGCTGCGCGACCGGCGGGCGGCGGGGGTGCAGATGACATTGGTTGATCAAGGCGTCGACCTGCTGCTCGAAAAGGTCGAGGTCGAGGGGCTCGCCGTGATCGAGGCGCTCAACGACTTCGCACAGGCACATGGCCTGGCACGCTTGTCGGTCGACGACGGCTACGGCCCGCAGCCGCGCTGGGAGCCCGAGCCGGCGACGGTGACGCTGGGTGGCGCCGCGGTGCCCTTCCCGGCGGGCGGCTTCCTCCAGGCGACCACCGAGGGCGAGGCGGCGCTGCTCGCCGAGGTCGAGGCGATCGTCGGCGACGCCCGGCTGGTCGCCGACCTCTTCGCGGGCCTCGGCACCTTTGCGCTCCCGCTGGCGCGGACGAGGCGCGTCTATGCCGCCGAGGGTGCGCGTGACGCGGTGCTGGGGCTGAAAGCGGCGGCCGATCGCAGCCAGCGGATAATCGGCGTCGACCATCGCGACCTTTTCCGCCGGCCGCTCGACGTTGCCGAGCTCGACCGCTTCGACGCGGTCGTGCTGGATCCGCCGCGCGCCGGCGCCAGGGAACAGATGCCCGCGCTCGCCGCCAGCGCGAAGGTGCGGCGGATCGCCTATGTCTCGTGCAATCCCTCCACCTTCGCCCGCGACGCCCGGATACTGCTTGAGGGCGGCTGGCGGCTCGAGCGGATCACCCCGGTCGGGCAGTTCCGTTGGTCGACCCACGCGGAACTGGTGGCGGCGTTCGTGCGATAGGCCGCGTCAGGCTGCCGGGCCGCCGAACAGCAGCAGAGCGGCGCGCAGGCTGAGCACGAACAGGACCAGCGACGCCGCGACGAACACCGCGAAGCGAAGCATCACGAGGTTGACCGTCGCCTGGACGAGGCTGTGGACGATCCGCAACGCGACATAGATCCATGCCAGCGTCGCGTTGAGCCCGCCGCCCGCGGCGAGGAAGGCGAGGGTGAGCGCAACCGCGTAGAAAATGGTCGGCTGCTCGTGAAGATGGTTGTAGTTGTCCGCCTTCCAGCGGACCCGCGCGGGGATCTGGTCCATGAATTCGCTGGCCGGCCGGCCTGGATCATAGACGATCCCGCCCTTGATCATCGCCGGAATACGGGTGGCGTAGAGCCATATCCACATCACGAACGTCCAGAGCACCAACGCGATCACCGCGCACAATATCGGCGTATGCATGCGACCTCCCTCTCCCCGCCCGGCCGCGGGGGCCGAGAGCTTGCATCAAATACCATATTGCTTCGACCAAAGGCGGAACGATTTCGGATTTCGCGGCGGCGATGCGTATCTTTGCTAAGTGCGCCAACACCGGCCCCATGCGATAAGCGGGGCATGTATCAGTCGCTTATCTATGTCAGTCGCAGCAGGCTTGAATTGCCGTCCCAGGCGGCGGAGATCGACAGGATCGTGTCGGGCTCGATCGCACGCAACGACAGCCTCGGGGTGCGTGGAGCGCTTATCTTCACCGAGCGCCATTTCGCCCAGATATTGGAAGGCCCGCGGGATGCGATCGCCGAATTGATGGACAGCATCCGCCGCGATCCGCGACACGAGGCGGTAACGGTGATCGAGGACCGGCCCGTCGACGGCTACCGCTTTCCCGACTGGAGCCTCGCCTATTGGGGGGACGCCAGCTACATGGACCAGCATGTCGCGCGGGTGCTCGACAAGGCCGACGCGCTCAGCCGGTCCCAGCAGAGCGCCAATCTTTATGAATTGCTGCAGAAGCTGTCGCAGGCCAGCCACGACCAGGACCGCCCGATCGGGCGACCCTCGTCGCACTGAGGGGACTTTCTCCATCCTTCGCCATTCCCGCGAAAACGGGAATGACGGAGGGGATAGGTCGATCGCCCGAAAGGGCGCGGCTCAAATCAGTCGAACAGCTTGCCCCAGGCGCGCTTGGCGCGGGTCTTCCAGTGGCCGCGATGATAGGCGTCGGACGCCAGCAGCGGGATCACCGAGCCGGCTTCCGCGAACACCATCTGTTCGATGCCGGTGTTGACCTTGCCCCAGCTCGCCGCCTCCTGGAGGGTCGAGGAGGAGCAGGCGCCGTCGCGCACGTCGGCGACGGTGATCTGCACGGCATATTTGTGCACCTCGACATCGTCATGGCCGAGGATCTCGGCGCAGACGACGGTATCCTGAATGAAATTCTTAGGCACGCCGCCGCCGATCATCAGCAGGCCGCTGGTGCCCGCCTTGATCTTGATATCGGTCAGCTCGCGGAAGTCCGCGATGGCGTCGAGCACCATATAGGGCCGCCCCGCCTTCATGCAGTCGACCTGATGCTTGACGAGGCCGAACCCGGCCGAGCTGTCGACGAAGGCCGGGCAGAAGATCGGCACGTCATGCTCATAGGCGAGCTTGACGAGGCTGTTCTCCTTCTTGCCATGCTCGACGAGATATTTGCCCATCTCGCGGATGAAGGCGCGGCTCGAATAGGGGCGGGGCTCCAGCGAGTTGGCGATCTTGTAGATCGTATGGTCGCAGTCCTGGAGCTGCTCCTCGTCGATATAGGTGTCGTAGATGCGGTCGATCAGCAGCGAGCGCAGCGTATCGTCGTCCGGCACCTCGAGCGCCTGATAATGCTTGTGGCCAAGGCCCTCGAAGAAATCCATGTCGACGATGGAGGCGCCGGTCGCGACCACCGCGTCGACCATGCCCGAACGCACCAGTTCGGCATAGGCGTCCATGCAGCCGCCGGCCGATGTCGAGCCCGCGATCACCAGGAAGATGGTGCAGTCCGGATCCTGGAGCATCTGGTTGTAGATGCCTGTGGCGCGGGCGAGGTCGCGGCTGGTGAAGCTCATCTTGCCCATCGCGTCGATGATCGGGCGCGCGTCGAAGCTCTTGATGTCGATATGCTCGACGGTGGTCGAGAGCAGCTCGGCCTTGCGCGTGTCGTTCACAGTGGCGTCGTTCATGATGGTCTCCGGAAATCCAAACGGCCGTCATCCAAGCGAAAGCTGGGACCTCCCTTCCTTGCGACGAGATCAGGGAGATTCCAGCTTTCGCTGGAACGACGGAATTATGTGCTGAGCTGCCCTTACAGCTTGATGACGTTCGACGAAACCGCCTCGCGCACTTCGTCGTCCTGGACGTAGAGCGTCGCCATCGGCTCGTCCTCCACGATCACGCGGGCGCCGGCGGTGAAACCGTTGAAGCCGGTGCGCATCGCGCAGCCATAGGCGCCGAGCATCCCGATCTCGATATAGTCGCCGGGGCCGACGTCGGCGGGCAGCATGAACGGGCCGGCCATGCGATCCATGTCGTCGCAGGTCGGGCCGTAGAAGCTGAAGCCGATGTCGCGGGCCGGCGACTCCGGTTCGCGCAGCAGCCTGACCGGGAAGCGCCAGCCGATGTGCGCCGCATCGAACAGCGCGCCATAGGCGCCGTCGTTGATGTAGAGCTCATCGCCGCGGCGACGTTCCACGCGCACGAGCAGGCTTGCATATTCGGCACACAGCGCGCGGCCTGGCTCGCACCACAGCTCGGCCGAATAGCTTACCGGGAGGCTCTCGAACGCCTGATGGATCGCGCCGAAATAGGCTTCCAGCGCGGGCGGCTCCATGTCCGGATAAACCGACGGAAAGCCGCCGCCCACGTCGATCACGTCGACCGTGACCGCCGCTGCGACGATGGCCGCGCGGACGCGCTCCATCGCCTGGACATAGGCCGACGGGCTCATCGCCTGGCTGCCGACGTGGAAGCAGATGCCGAGTGCGTCGGCGACCTGGCGGGTGCGCTGCAGCAGCTCTTTCGCGTCGGCCTGCTCGACCCCGAATTTGGAGGCGAGACTGAGCTTCGACAGCTCCGAAGAGACGCGCATGCGGACGCACAGGGTCAGGTCGGTCGCGCCGTCGGTGGCGCGCACGATCTTCTCCAGTTCCTCGATCGAATCGAGCGAGAAGGTGCGGACGCCATAGTCGAAATAGGCTTCGGCGATCGCCTCCTCGGCCTTGACCGGATGCATGAAGCACAAAGTCGCTTCCGGCACGACGTCGGCGACGAGGCGAACCTCGGCGATCGACGCCACGTCGAAGTGGGTAATGCCGTTTTCCCAGAGAATCTGGATGAGCTCGGGCGACGGATTCGCCTTCACCGCATACATCGAACGACCCTGGAACTTCTCGACGAAGAACCGGGCGGCCCGCGCTGCGGCGTGGGGACGAAGGAGCGTTACCGGCTGGACCGGTCGAAGGGCGGTAGCTAGCCCCAGCGCGCTATGGTGCTTGTGCAACTCAAGGGACCTCCGGGTGTAACGTTGGCAAGAAAGCTGCCTTGCGGTGGAAGTCCCATGGGGCAGCGGAGGCGCGGATATATGGTGCGCTGACCTTGATGTAAAGTTTCCATCTTCGGCCCATCGTCCGCACCGGGCCCATGGTCCGGAAAATGGGCGGATTCCGGGGTAGGGCGTTGATCCGCATAGGGAGAATCCCGGGTGTCCCAGGGGGCGAATCGGTGCCGCCGCTTGCCTTTGCCGCGCGGCTATGGCTTGCCTGCGCCATGTACGGGACAGGACGGTAGCGGCGATGGCCGGGCATCACCATCATGCGGGCCACGACGCCGGGCATCACCACGGGCACGCCCATGGGCCGCGCGAATATGGCCGTGCCTTCGCGATCGGCATCGTCCTCAACCTGGCCTTCGTGGCGGTCGAGGGCGCCGCAGGGCTGTGGGCGGGATCGCTCGCGCTGGTAGCCGATGCCGGGCACAACCTGTCCGACGTGCTCGGCCTGCTGATGGCCTGGGCCGCCTATGCCTTGTCCAAGCGCCCCGCGAGCGCGCGCTACACCTACGGGCTGCGGGGGTCGTCGATCCTCGCCGCGCTGTTCAACGCGATCCTGCTGCTGTTCGCGTGCGGGGCGATCGCGCTCGGTGCCATCCAGCGCTTTTTCGAACCTGCGCCGGTGCAGAGCGGGGCGATGATGGTGGTCGCGGCGGTCGGCATCGTCATCAACCTGGGCACGGCCCTGCTCTTCCTGCGCGGCAGCAAGGACGACCTCAACATCCGGGGCGCCTTCCTCCACATGGCGGCAGACGCCGGGGTGTCGGCGGGCGTGGTGGCGGCCGGCTTCCTTGTGCTGCAGACGGGCCTGACGTGGATCGATCCGGCGATCAGCCTGATCATCGTGCTGGTGATCGTGGCGGGTACCTGGGGCCTGTTCCGCGATTCGCTGGTGATGTCCTTGCAAGGGGTGCCCGGCGGGATCGACAGCACCGCCGTCACCGCGCGGCTCGGCGGTCTTCCGGGGGTGGAGGCCGTCCACCATGTCCATCTCTGGCCTACCAGCACGACCGAAGTCGCGCTGACAGCGCACCTCGTCATGCCCGATGGAGGCGGTGGCGACAGCTTTCTCGCCGACACCGCGAAGCTGGTGCAGACCGAGTTCGGGATCGGGCATGCGACCTTCCAGATCGAACGCGGCGAATGCGCCGATAGCCAGCCCGACTGCGTGCCCGGCAGGGAACGGGCGCACGACCATGATCACGACCAAGATCACGACCAAGATCACGACCACGGCCCCGGTCACGGCCATCAGCATCGTCATTGAGGACCCGCATGACTCGTCCCGCGCTCGTCCATCTGATCGCCGCCGTGCGGCCCAACTTCATGAAGATCGCGCCTCTGTGGCATGCGCTGAAGGCGGCCGGGGACTTCCGCCCGATGATCGTCCACACCGGCCAGCATTACGACGCGGCGATGTCCGACGATATCTTCGCCGACCTGGGCCTGCCGGCGCCCGACCATCATCTCGGCATCGGATCGGGCACCCATGCCGAGCAGACGGGGCGCGTGATGATCGCCTATGAGAAGCTGGCGATGGCGGAGCGGCCCGACTGGCTGATTGTCGCCGGCGACGTCAATTCGACCGCCGCGGCGTCGATAGCGGCGGGCAAGCTGCGCATTCCGATCGTCCATCTCGAGGCGGGCCTGCGCAGCCGCGACCGGGATATGCCGGAGGAGCTCAACCGGCTCGTCACCGACGTGCTGGCCGACGTGCTGTGGACCCCGTCGCCCGACGCCGACGCCAATCTCCGCGCCGAGGGCATCCCGGAGGAGCGGATCACCCGCGTCGGCAACATCATGATGGACAGCTACGAGCTGGTCCGTCCAGCGATCATGGCCGATGGCTATCCCGCTGAGCTGGGCGTCACGCCGGGCGGCTATGGCGTGGTGACGCTGCACCGGCCGTCCAACGTCGACGTGCCCGAGCAGCTCCACCAGCTGGTCGAGGCACTGGTCGCGGTGCAGACGCACCTGCCGCTGGTCTTCCCGGTCCACCCCCGCACGCGCCAGCGGCTCGGCGACGCGGGCGCCGCCCGGCTGGAGGCGGCGGGCATAAGGCTGGTCGGCCCGGCCGCCTATGTCCGCTTCATGAGTCTGGTCGCCGGCGCGGCAGCGGTGATCACCGATTCCGGCGGCATCCAGGAGGAGACGACCTATCTCGGCATCCCCTGCCTGACGCTGCGCGAGAATACCGAGCGGCCGATCACGATCACCGAGGGGACCGCCCAACTCGTCAACGCGGGCAACCTGCTCGAACGGCTGCTGTCGGCGCTCGCCCAGCCCCGGCAGGACCGCAAGCGCCCCGACCTGTGGGACGGCCGCACCGCCCAACGCTGCGTCGAGGACCTGCGCCGGCGGACGGCGGCGCGAGGGTAGGGCTTACCGGTCGTCATCCCGGCGAAAGCCGGGAACCTCCCTGCCTTTCCGTCGCAAGGCGCGAGATGAAGAAAAGGGAGATCCCGGCTCTCGCCGGGATGACGGGTGTTGATTGTCGATGAAGTAGTGGATTCCGCCAATATGTGGTGGATGGGTTGCTATCCTGAGTGGTGTCCATTTCCATAAATATTTGAAAAATGGGAATAATCCAAAATGGCACGGCTCGTGCTGAAAGAGGGGCATGGATACGGGCGATGGGCCCGGCAGGGATTTGGGAAGAACAAGATGCAGCACGATCAGACCGCGGTCTTCTGGCGCCACGACACCTTCCTCGGCGTGTGCGAGGCGATCGGCCAGGATTTCGGCTTCAACGCAAACTGGCTGCGGGTCGTGTTCGCGCTCGGCCTGCTGCCCAGCCCGACGATCACGCTCAGCCTCTATCTGGGTCTCGGCGTGCTCGTCGCGGTATCGCGCTTCGCCTTTCCGGCGGGTCGCAACGCGGTCGTCGAGGCGGCGCCCGCGCCCTTCGCCGACAATGACGCGGCGTCGGTCGAACTGGCCGCCGCCGCCTGACCTGTCGGCCGGGGCCGGGGCGCGAAGAGGCGATTGAGCCGGGCGACCCACAGCTCGTCGATCCGCGCCACCCCGGCCGCGACCATGAAGATCACCGTCATCGACAGGAAGAAGGCCGCGATCACCGGCACCGGGCGATGGCCGAGCGCCAGCATCACCTGGCCGGCGATCGCCGATTGCAGCGGAACGTGGACCACATAGATCGCGAAGGAGAGACGACCGAGTTCGCGCCCGATCCACCCGTCGGCTTCGCGCAGGCGCGGCAGGCCGCGCATTCCCAGCACCAGCGCGGTCGCGCCGACGCCGTGGACCAGCCAGTCGAGCCGCCGCACCTGCGTCCACATCCAGTCGTCGGCGACCATTGACGGTGGGATGGACTTGAAGGTCGAACCGAGCAGCAGCCCGGTCGCGATCAGCGCGGCGGCTGTCGCCGGGCGGATATCCTCGGGCCGGTCGAGCAGATATTTGGTCACGTATACCGTCGTCACGCAGATGGCGCACAACGCGTGGATCTTGAGCGCCGCTATGGCGATAACGGTGATCAGCAGCGCGTCGAGCACGGGCCGTCGCCGCGCGCCGACGATCATGGCGCTCGACAGGGCGAGCAGGCTGCCGAACAGCTCATACTTCATCGTCCACAGCGCCGAATTGTACTGGCTCACGCCGCTCTGGAACAGGCGCATCGCATCCGCCGCGGCGCCGGCCAGGCCCGGGTCGGGCCATGGTGCCCAATATTTGATCCCGCCGCTGCGATCGAGCCATTCCGACCCCGTGACCTGCGCCGCCTCCTGGGTCGGCAACAATCCGGCGGTGAACAGCAGGAGCGGCAGCAGCGTGCCGATCAGGGTGAGCGGCAGCAAGCGGGGCAGGCGCTTCGCCATCGCCGTCAGAGCCCGGGTGCGCGGCGCACCGGAGACGAGCCCCTTGGTCAGCACGAAGCTGGACAGCACGAAGAAGATCGCGACCATGAAATGGCCGTTGACGATCGCCAGCACGAAGGGGCGCTCGGCGATCAGTCCGGCCTGGTCCATCGCCTGGGGCGCGCGGCCGGGCGGTACATAGGCCAGCAGGAAATGATAGAGCGCGACCGCGAGCGCGGCATAGCCGCGGAGCATGTCGACATCATGATATTTCACAGGCGCACGTCGGGTCACTACCGGCTCCATGGGCGGGGTGACGGAGGCGGTCCGCCCGATAGCGCGAAGCAGCGGCCAAGGCGCGGCCATCGGGACGGGACGGGCAGAAAACGCCGTGAACGTGGTCGCGGGACCGGCATGATCGGCTAAGATACGCGCGGGGCCACGGCAAAGGGGGAACGAACATGGAGACCGCCCGATCCGATGCGCCAGATCGATCCCGCCACGCTCGCCGGCCAGCATTTCGATACCGTCGTCGTCGGGTCGGGCTTCGGCTCGGCCTTCTTCGTCCATAAGCTGCTCGAACGGCGGCGGCCGGGCAGGGTCCTGATCGTGGAATGGGGCCAGCACCACCCGCATGACTGGCAGGTGGCGCAGGGCATGAACAGCGCGCTGCCCGCCGACCGAACCTATCGATCCGAGAGCGCCAAGCCCTGGCATTATACCGTCGCGCTGGGTGGCGGTACCAATTGCTGGTTCGGCCAGGCGCCTCGCTTCCACCCGTCCGACTTCAAGCTGCGCAGCCGTTATGGCGTCGGCAACGACTGGCCGATCGACTATGACGACCTCGAACCCTATTATGGCGAGGCCGAGGCGATCATGGCGATCTCCGGCGACCCCGACATGACCGCGATCTTCCCGCGCTCCACCGCCTATCCGCAGCCGCCGCACCGCCTGACCACGCCCGACCGGATCATGAAGAAGGCGCAGCCCGAGGCGCATTTCGCGATGCCGACCGCGCGGGCGCGGGTGGCGACCGAACAGCGTGCCGCCTGTTGCGCGTCCTTCACCTGCCAGCGTTGCCCGGCGGATGCGAAATTCACCGCAAACAACGGGCTGATGCCGATGTTCGGGGACGAACGCGTCACCGTCGCGCTGCGGTCGAAAGCGCTTCGCTATGAGAGCATGAGCAACAGTATCAGTGCGCTGGTCTTCGAACATGAAGGCAGACCCCATCGGGTGACAGGCGATCTGTTCGTGCTCGGCGCCAATGCGATCCAGAGTCCGGCAATTCTCGAGCGATCGTCGATGGGCGGGGGGCTGACCGGCAAGGGGTTGCACGAAAGTCTCGGCACCCATGTCGAGGTGCTGCTCGACGGAATGAACGGGCTTGACGGCAGCACGATCACGACCGGTCTCAACTTCGGCCTCTACGACGGCGATCACCGCGGCGAATATGGCGCGGCCCTGGTCTATTTCGAAAACCGCTGGACCCACGGTCTGCGCACCGAGAAGGGCCGCTGGCGGCAGAGCCTGCCGCTCATGATCGTGACCGAGGACCTGCTCGAGGACCGCAACCATGTGACCGTCGACGACAAGGGCGAGGCCGTGGTCACCTTCGCCGCGCCGTCAGACTATGCCGAGCGCGGGCAGGTCGAGGCCTTCGCCAGACTGCCACGGCTCCTGGAACCGCTGCCGGTCGAGGACATCGTCTTCCGCTCGCGACGGCCGACCGAGTCGCATCTGCAGGGCACGCTGCGGATGGGTGAGGACCCGGCCATCTCGGTTATCGACTCCCGGATGATCCATCATCGCTGGCGCAACCTGGTGGTGGTCGGCAGTTCGGCCTTCCCGACCTGCTCCTGCGCCAATCCCAGTCTCACCGTCGCAGCGCTGTCGCTGCGCGCGGCGGCGATGGTTTGAAGATGGTTGGAACCTGCCCACGGAGCATTGGGGACGTGGCGAGGAGAAGCCCATGACCGTCACCGCAACCCGCCGCACCGTGCTTGCCGCCGGCGCGGTCGGCGCGCTGGCCGTCGCCGGCGGCGGGGCGATCGCTATCGGGGCTTCGGGCCGCGAGGAACTGGTGCGCTCCGTGCTCCGCCGGCTGGTCGGGCCGTTCACCATGGCCGATGCCGATTTCGGCCGGATGGTCGCCGCGATCGACCGGCGCACCGGCTTTCCGCAGGGTTACAAGCTGCGCCTCGTTTCCGCGCTCGAACGGGCGGGCTGGGCGGACGCGGCGATGGCCGAGGCGCCCGCCGGCATCCGCGACGATTTCGAGATGCTCGAACGCTCGATCCTGACCGAGTTCGTGACCAAGACGACCTTCCTGCAGGGCGAGACGCCCGGCAAGGCGCCGGTCACCTATCTGGGGCCGCAGCCCTGTTCGAGCCCGTTCGCCGATTTCAGCATGACCTGATGATGGCATCCTTCCCCATTTTATGGCTGACCGGCGCGTCCTTTCGGGTCTATGGGGCTCGCATTAGGGCAGACCAGCGGAGCCGGGGCAATGACCGTCATCATCAAGGAAGCCGACCTGATCGAGAGCATCGCCGATGCGCTCCAGTATATCAGCTATTATCACCCGATGGACTATATCAAGGCGCTCGGCGCGGCCTATGAGGCCGAGCAGGGGCCGGCCGCCAAGGACGCGATCGCGCAGATCCTGACCAACAGCCGGATGTGCGCCGAGGGGCATCGGCCGATCTGCCAGGATACCGGCATCGTCACCGTCTTCATCAAATGGGGCCAGCAGTGCATGCTGGACTCGGAGAAGAGCCTGCAGGAGGTCGTCGACGAGGGCGTCCGCCGCGCCTATCTCCACCCCGAGAACCGGCTGCGCGCCTCGATCCTGAGGGATCCCGCCTTCAGCCGCGTCAACACCAAGGACAACACGCCGTCGGTGATGAACGTCGAGATGGTGCCTGGCCACCATGTCGAGGTCGCCGTCGCGGCCAAGGGTGGCGGTTCCGAGAACAAGTCGAAATTCGCGATGCTCAACCCGTCGGAGTCGATCGTCGACTGGGTGCTCGAGATGATCCCGAAGATGGGTGCCGGCTGGTGCCCGCCGGGCATGCTCGGCATCGGCATCGGCGGCACCGCCGAGAAGGCGATGACGATGGCCAAGGAGTCGCTGATGGGCGACATCGACATGGCCCAGCTCAAGGCCCGCGGGCCGCAGAACGACATCGAAAAGCTGCGCATCGAGATCTTCGACAAGGTCAATGCGCTCGGCATCGGCGCGCAGGGCCTGGGCGGACTGTCGACCATCCTCGACGTCAAGATCATGGACTATCCGACCCATGCGGCGTCGAAGCCGGTGGCGATGATCCCGAACTGTGCGGCGACCCGCCACGCGCATTTCCACCTCGACGGATCGGGCCCGGCCTATCTCGATCCGCCGAGCCTGGACGAGTGGCCCAAGGTCGAATGGGCGCCGTCGAAGGAGTCGATCCGCGTCGATCTCGACACGCTGACGCCCGAGGTGGTGGCGAGCTGGAAGCCGGGTGACCGCCTGCTGCTCAACGGCAAGATGCTCACCGGCCGCGACGCCGCGCACAAGCGCATCCAGGACATGCTCGCCAGGGGCGAGGAACTGCCGGTCGATTTCAAGGGCCGGGTGATCTACTATGTCGGCCCGGTCGATCCCGTGCGCGACGAGGTCGTCGGCCCGGCGGGCCCGACCACCGCGACGCGGATGGACAAGTTCACCGAGATGATGCTCGACCAGACCGGCCTGATCGCGATGGTCGGCAAGGCCGAGCGCGGACCGACCGCGATCGAGGCGATCCGCAAGCACAAGGCCGCCTATCTGATGGCGGTGGGCGGCGCGGCCTATCTGGTCGCCCGCGCGATCAAGGGCGCCAAGGTCGTCGGCTTCGCCGATCTCGGCATGGAGGCGATCTACGAGTTCGACGTGAAGGACATGCCGGTCACCGTCGCGGTCGACGCGACCGGCGAGAGCGTCCACCACACCGCCCCGCTCGTCTGGCGCGAGAAGATCGCGCGGGAGAAACTGCTCGAAAACGCGTGATCCTTCGGGCCGGGATGGAGGGTAGGTGGTGAGACTCTCCCGAGATCCCGTGAG
>NZ_LDES01000010.1 GCF_001015195.1 Sphingomonas sp. Y57
GGCCGCTCCGGTGGGATCACCAGCATAATCGACGGTTTCCGGAGCCGCTCCGAAGCCGGCATGCGCCTCGGCGACATACTCGTCCCGGACCGGCAATCCCTTCGCCAGCCACAGCGCGTTCGCGATGCCGAGCGCGGTATCGGCATCGCCGGTGTCGTTAAGCTGGGCATTGTAGGATTTGATGAGCGCAGGGACGTTGCGGGACGAATCCCAACCAAGCACGCGGCCAATCTCCTCGCGCGTGGCGCCCCGCGCGCCAAGGTAGGCGAGCCCCAGGCCCTGCGACAAGCTGACCGGGGAGATGAACAGATTGGCGTTTGCATCGGCCTTCGCTGCCAGGTGCGGGTAGACCTTGACGGTCATTAACGCCGCGCCATAGGTCAGGTCATGCGGCAAAGCCTCGGCGTCGGGCCGGGACAGGCTTGTAGGAAGCGAGCCGGGACTCGGTGCCGGGTCGCGCGTCGCACAGCCACCAAGCGCGAGGATGGCAAGAAGCGGGTATGACAAGGCTGTTTTAGGCATGGCTCTCCCTAAAGGCTTGGCTGCTGATCGTAGAAATCGACCTGCATCCGCATGGCTCCGAGCGGTTCCACGAAATGCGGCTGTTCGGGCAAGATCAGCCCTGGCCGGTCAGGTGTAAGGACCACCTCCGAGGCCGGGTCGAGATAGGTGAGCTTCAATCTCCCTTCGATGACCCGGATCACGCCCCACACACCGGCCTTGGTGCGATGTTCGGAGCGCAGGGCAGCGGGCAATGTCGCCTCATCGAATATGGGCGTCGAGCGGTAGGGAATCACCATTATCTCTTCACTCCCACCTGGATCGTGCATCGCACCGGCTGATCCGCCTTCCTTGCCGCTTGCCGGCATCCTTCGATCTTTTCACGATTGTCGCGCAGCAACCTGTCGGCCGCGACGATCGCCTCCCAGCTCGCCGGTGACGCGCTCGCCATCAAATGCTGCCCGGCATCCCACGGTGTCGCCTCGGCAA
>NZ_LDES01000100.1 GCF_001015195.1 Sphingomonas sp. Y57
ATTATCTTCGCTCATTGGTCGAATCCATCGATGGCTGCTAAAATCCGATCCACGGACCGAAGGGTCATGTTGGATTCGGGGCGCAGAATTTGGCTTATTCGCGCCTCTGTGACCCCGAGGCGCTTGGCCAGCTCGCGCTGCGAAATATGGGCGCGGTTCATTGCGGCGCAGATTTCATTTACGGTCCGCTCGGCGAAGCCGCCCATCACTCGCCGCCCTTCGCGCTCTGGCGGATGGCTGCGGCGATCGTTCGAGCCGCCTTCTTATGAAAGGCGCTCCACCCGCTGACCTCCGGGTAAAGAGTGTCAGCTATCTTCGCGCACCGCTCGCGCTCGACTGCTACGGCCTGCTCCACCGTCTCCGCCGCCGGTTGTGGGGTGGATGCGAGGGCGGCGTGGTCAATGCTTCGCGCATAGTCGGAAGCCGCTTCGCTGAAATCGGGATCGCGATCTTCCTGATAGTTATCGTGTACAGCCTGGCACCCCGCAGCATAAGCGATTGCGATCAGCCGCTGCACTTCGTCTGTCAGCGTCTCATCCGTTACAGGCGAGGGGGTGGCGCGCGCCATATCATTGCGGATAAACTGCAACTCCTCCAACAACGCATCGCGCTGCGCTGATGGGCGCCGATACGAGATGGCAATGCGCCATTTGTCGAACCTATCGAAAACGGCCTGTAGCGCACGGCCTTCCACCTCCCTCGCGGTATCGGTGGGGCGGAGGACAGAGAGCCAGTCATCGCGCCAGACCGAGAACACGAGATCCCCGGCGTTGCCATCTTCGTCTGGTTCATGAAGGGTGACGAAGCCCTTCTCGTCGGTCACTTGGATGAGATCGGAAAGCTTCATTTCGCGCTCCTCTCACGAGCTTGATCGATCGCCTCGCGAACGCTCAGCGGTGGCCAATTATGGTCGGTCAGCGCGGCGCGGTTATGGTTGATGTCGTACTTCCAACCGTACCGAGTCCCGTTCCATTCGTTCATGTTGGCGTTGACCCTATCGAGCCAGTCGAGCCGGGCGCTGTCCTGTGCTTCATATCGAGCGAAGGCTTGGACCACCTCCCAATGATCGTTCAGGCCGGAGCGTATTGCCTCAGCGGTGGCGAGATCGTGCGGGCTATGTGGTTCGCCTTGTTGTGCGAGATACAAGTCTGCCGCTGCCGAACGAGCTTCTTTCGAAGCAACGACGATCTCCGCCGCGCGGGTGGGGTCGGTGGTCATGCCGGCACCCCGTCGTGCTGGACGCCGTCGAGCAGGCGGCCGGCGGCCTTTTTGCCTAGGTTGACGCTGAACAGGTCCCCGCGCTCAATAGGCCACCGATGCCATTTGCCGGGGCGCTCACCCTTGTCGACGGTGTTGATGCAGCCGCTCGCGTCAATATGACCATAGGGGAACCATTCCCCCCACTGCTTGAAAAGGAACGGGACGCCCGCCACCGCGCACTGATGGCGCAGGCTCCGCGCCCAATCGGGATGCATCGGCCGGGCACCGGGGCCGCTCTCGCCGCCTACGATTACCCAGTCGAGCTCGGGCTGCTGCCAGCTCGGGATATCATTCCACAGCGGATTCGGCATGTATTCGGCGATCTGCACCGGCCCCAGCAGCGGCTCCATCGACAGGAAGCGCTTGGCCGCCGGCGTCGCCAGCAGCTTCGGGATGTCGCGGTCGGCCTCGGCCTGGTTGACGATGGTCGCGCCGAGCCAAACGTTCGACGGAAAGGCTTCACGCTCCCAATCGTCGTGAAGCATCCGCGCTGCGTTGCCGATCCGCTTGGTCAGCAGCAACCAGTCCAGGTGCGGCGTGCGGTCAATCAACTCGAAGAGGTCGGAGCGCCAGTCCGGGTCGACTTCATTGTCGAACACGTCGGCGAGGCTGGAGCAGAAAACCCGATAGCGGACGCCCAGCTTCGCGGCCCGCGCGTTCCAGCGCAGCGGCTGCTTCCATGTCGATTCGGCCGTGCGACGCCGAGGCGCCCCCGGGCCCCAAGCAACGCCCAGGCGCGCGGTTGCCAGCGTCTCGGCATAGCAATGGTCACAACCCGGCCCGACCTTCATGCAGCCGATCCACGGATTGAAGGTGTGGTGCGCCCACTCTATTTTCGTGTTCTCAGCCACGGCTGGCCTCCTTCAGTCGGTTGAGGTGGAAGCGGAGGGATTCGGTGGGGGTCGGCGGGACCAGCCAGGGATGGCGGAGCCAGCGGGGCACGGACGCCTTACTCCCCGCAGCCACGGCCGACGATCTCGCCATGCTCGCCAGCGGTGAAGTCCTGCCAATGCACCCAGCCCTTGCCCTCGGGACACCAGAAGCCCCACTCCTTCAGCTTCGGGCCAGTCACGAACAGGCTGATGGCGCGCCCGCCCTCGGGGACGATCAGGCGGTGGGTGTCGTGCGGCCAGCGCGACGTGACGTCGCCGGCCGAGCGGGTGACGCGGCGCTCCTCCTCCCACGGCCGTTCGGCGTGGTAGATGACCTCCTCGTAACCGCCCTCGATCAGATAGGACGTGTTCGCCCAGGGGTGGTCGTGGCCGGCGCGATCCTCGTCGCTGCGCAGGATCTCATGGAGATAGACGTTGCAGCCCAGGCTGCGCGGCACGATCCACCAGCGGCGGAGATAGGGGTTGTCCGGATCGCCGATGACGAAGTCGGGCGTCCTCTGCATCCGCGCGCGGGCCCAGACCTGCATTTCCTCGAGGCTGGCATATTCGAGGTTCATTTGAAGAAGCCCCCTGCCACCAGAACGAAGAGCAGCAGGCCAGCGCGGATGATGCCCGCGAAAGCGTTATGCTTCTTCGGCTCTTTCGACTTCGGCTCGACCATCGGCTTACCGTGTTCGGCGGCGACGACCATCAGGCCGAGGATTATCCAGGCCAGCATCGTCCATTGCGGCCACGCCCAAGCGGTCGTTGAAATGCTCATGCTGCTTCCCTTTCCTTCGCCATCCACGCCGCGACGCGCGGCCAGGCGGGTTCGATCTCGCGCCAGAAGGGCCAGCGGCCCGTCTTCACCTTGAACCGGCCCGGCCAGTGCTGGGCGTCGCCAAACTCCGGCGTCTTGATGGCCTCGATCGCGGCACGGTCGTCGAAGTAGGAGCGCGCCGCCTCGGGCAGCGGCAGGCCGCTCCCGCTGCCAGCCTGAAAGAAGCCCCGGCCGTCCGGCAGCAACATCGGCTCGACCAGCTCGACCGTGTGGTGGCCGCGATAGCCGATATCCACGAACGTTCGGCCCTTGACACCGGCGAGGCCGTAGCGGCGCAGCACGATCATGTCGGACGGCGGGAACGCCTCGGCGAGCGTGTCGGCCAGCGCGGCGTCGCGTTCGGGCGTCAGGATCGACGCGCGGTAGGCGGCGAAGGCGGCGCGGATGATCCGGGCGAGCAGCTTGTCGTCGGTCGACACCCGCCAGCCGCTGCGCGGATCGGGGATCGGCACGCCAGCCGGGCCGACCGTGTCGGGATAGCGCCGCGCAGCCCGCTCGTGACGGGCCTGATAGACCTCCTCGGCCATCTCGGTCGCTGTGCGGCGCGGCATGGCCGCGAAGTCGGCTCGGGAGATCGTCATGCGGCTTCGCTCCTTTCGGCGAGCAATTCGCCGAGGGCGGCATGCAGGTCGCGCGCGTCGCTGCGGCTGATGAAGTCGCCGACGCCGGTGCGCGAGATGAGGTTGGTCAGCCCGAAGCCGATCACCTCGCCATCGGGCGAGACGGTGACGCTGAGCTTCGTGCCGAGGCGCGAGCGCGACCAGATTTCGCGGTGGGCCATCAGCGGTCACCCCACGGCGCGTAGTAGGGCGGCAGCTCGCCGAGGTCCTCCCAATAGAAATAGATGTGGAGCGGCCAGCTCCAATAGACGAACATGCGTTCGGCCCAGGTCACCCGGTCCCAGTCGGGCTCGCAGGCGTCGAAGACCGCCAGCGGGATCATGCCCGTCAGCCAGAACGCGGCGAGCGCGGCGAAGATGGTCACCGCCATCAGAACGGCACGTCGTCATGGGTCGGATCGAAGAGCACGCGGTGCTCGGTATCCGTCCGCTTGAAGCTGTCCGACGCGATCAGCACAAAGAACGTCATGCCCGGGTTGAGGTGCGCGAGGCGCTGCGCCTCCTGCAGCGCGCTGCCGTGGTCGGGGTGGCGGTAGGTCGGGTTGGCACCGCCGGGCCGCCAGACCAGATAAAAGGGCTTATCCTGCGACATCACTGCGCCTCCCCGGTTGCCCCGCCGCCGAGGGGGATGGCGGCGGGGCGGGAGGCGACCTCATCAGCGCTGAAAGCGCCCGAGGTCGGGGGGGCTTGGTGGTCGGCGATCCACATCGCCGCGAGGATGACGTGCAGCACCGCGAAATAGATCATGAACGCCAGCCACAGCGCGTCCATGTACGGGTTGTCGAAGCCGGCGACCCACGGACGGAGCGCGCGGCGGATGCGCCGCCAGCGGCTGGGGCGGGCGATCGGCGCGGCGCCGGAGCGCTCGGCTTGGAACTCGGCGAGCAGGCGGTCCCCGCGCTGCTGTGAACTCTCGGGATAGGAACCCATGATTGCCTCCGGCCGCATCGTGCGGCTAAAGGCATTCCTATAGGTCTCGCTATAGCCCTGTCAATAGGCTAGGTTATAACTTTAATCATCAGGCGGGATATAATCCGCGTAGTATCCGCCGTCGTCTTCGGCTCGGTCCTGATTATATTCGTCGTCGACGGCGGCGCGCTGCTTCGGGCGCTCTGGCGGTAAGGTCGGGACGCGATCCACCCCGATTCGGACAGCGGCCCCGAACGACGTCGGCTCTTGGAACAGCCCGAACAGTTCGTGGCCGGCGCGCATCAAGCTCTTGACGTAGGGCGCGCGCTGCGACGGCAGGTATCCGATTTGAACGCCGCGGACGGACCAGACGCCCACTGCATGCTCGTCATGCTTGTTGCGCGGCTCGGGGCGCAATTCTAGCGCCTCGCCGCGCACGCATAGCAGGATTTCGAAGCGGCGATCGCTGCCATCCTTGTTGTTGTACGGCGCCCCGACCACCGGGAGGGTGAAGTCGGGAGGTGTACCGTCCGGCATAGGCGCCCGCCTGTTACTGGCGGCGGCCAATCCAGACGACGCGGCCGAGGAAATGAACCTCGCTCGGCGACGCGGTGATCGGGTCGACCGCCTTGTTGTCGCTCATGATCGCATAGTTGCCGTCGGGCAGCGTGCGAACACGTTTGATCATGCCAAGGCCGCCATAGGTCAAGGCCCAGATCTTATCCGGACGGTTGATCATGCGCTGCGCGCCGTCGATCAGGACCGCGTCGCCGTCACGGATAGTCGGCTCCATCGAGTCGCCATCGCCGCGCGCCATCCACAGCAGTTCGAAGTTGCCCTCACTGATCTCGCGGAGAAAGTTGCGCTCGAATGCGACCGCGCCGCGCTGCTCGAAGACCTCCAGGAAAGTGCCCGCGCCCATCGCCAGGCCAATGTCCATGTCTGGCACGAAGAATAGGCCCAGCGTCTCGGCGAGCGTGTCCCGGTCCGAGGTGCCTATCGCGCCAGCGGCGGGATCGTCCGTCTCGCCGAGCAACCAGCTCTCGCTCGTTTCCAAGACAAGCGCGATCTTGCGGAGATCCTTCGGCAGCGTCGTATCGCCCTTTACGATCGCAGATATCGTTGGCTGGGATACTTTGACGCGCCGAGCCAGCTCGGACTGGCTCATTCCCAGTTCCCGCATTCGATCAGCCATGCGCTGCGCTAAGCTCATGGTCTCTCTTCTATAGATTTGCCTATCGGAAGAAATAAAGGATAGGCTATTGACCCGGCTATAGGCTTGCCTATACATGTCAATCATGTCCTATGAAGCTCTGAAACAAGCCGTCGAAAAGGCGGGCGGACAGGCGGCCCTGGCTCGCGCCGTGGGCATCAGCCAGCCGTCGGTCTGGCACTGGCTGCACAGGTCGCACCGCATCCCGGCCGAGTTCGTTGTCGCGGTGGAGGCCGCCACGGGGATCGATCGGCGCACTTTGCGTCCGGACCTGTATCCGCCCGTCCGCCGCCGGTCGACGGCTGGCCGGAAGGAGGCCGCATAGATGGCGAGGATCATGGGCCCGTTGACGGTAACGGTCGGAGCGCCGGGCGCTTCCATTTCGGTCGCCAGTGTCGCCGGCGTTCTGGAGGGCCGGCCCGGCCTAGCGGAACGCCTTTGCGAGCGCGGCTTTCGCAGCCTCATATTGTGCGAGGATCTCGGCGGCCTGTTCCGGTGTGAATCCGTCGGCGACCCCGCAGCCGGGGCAGGTGAACTGCATGGTCTCCGGGTCGTGCCCGACAAGCGATATCTCGAACTCGTGTCCGCAATCGTGGCGGATGGGGATGCGTACGTCTCCGGCACTAGCCATGGCTGGCCTATCCTTTCGCTGGGTGGTGGTATGTCCAGCGTAGCCGATGCCGGGGGCGAAACAACCGCTCCCGGCAAAGGCGATATCTCCATTTCGGAGGCAAGCGCATGATCATCCCGCACCGCAATTTCGTGGCGGTGGTCAGCGGGCGTCCGCGCCGGCTGGTCGAGCCGCTGCACTTCTACAAGATCGAGCGCCACAGCGGGCGCTGCGTCGCCGTGCCCGGCATCGTCGAGGACGATTTCGGCACCGCCGCCGACCCGCGCCGCGCGCTCGCCACCGACCGCCGGTTCGTCTCGACGAACGACGATCTCGGGCATGCGGGCCGGGCGGCGTGATGAGCTGCTTTTCATGGAGGCCATATTGATGCCGCGTCCCGGTAATGTCGTTCCCGAAATGAGCACCGTCACGGAAGACGAGTTCCACGGTGCGCTCGCGGCTGGCCTCGGCCGGGCGGAACGCAAGGTCGGCGCGAAGGCGCTCGCCTACATCATGGACTGCACGACCAAGCAGCTCCGCAACATCTTCGGCGGCAGCGTCCCGCACCCCAAGCGCCTGTTCGACGCGCACCTCGCGGTGCCGGAGGCCGGCATGTTCGACGACATCGGTGAGCTGTATGGCTGCAAGGTCGTGGCGAAGGACGCCGCCGACAACCTCTCCGACCTGACGCTGACGCTGGCGCGCGCGCTGGTGATGATTCGCGAGGTCCAGCACCCGAGCAGCCCCGGCGGCGAGCAGGTCGTGCATTCCGAATATCTCGCCGGCGAGGAGCTGATGCGGGAGATCCACAACGCGTCGGGCGCGTGGCTCGATCGGTGCTCGGTTATCCGGGACACCCGTCCGGGGCGCGTGCGCGTGGTGGGCGGTTAAGGTTTAGCGGACCGGCCGGATCAACCCAGCCGGGGGATTTTCAACAGCAACAGGCACGCCGGACCCGCTTCCGGCGGCGATTTCACGCGTGAACGCGCGGGGCCTGACGCGCGCCTGAAGGAGGTGACCATGGAGCATGTTCGTGCCGTGTTCGAACGGCCGGCGCTCGCCGAAGCGCTGCAGCTGGCCGGCAAGGTCCAGCCGTGGCGGCGGGCCGTGCCGATGTTCGACAGCAATGGGAAGCAGCTACCGCCCAAGATGATGCCCGGCGTCGTCCGCATTGACGCCGATGTCCATTCAGCGCGGCTGACCGTCGCCAATTTCGACATGGCGATCTCGATCGACCTGCCGTGCAACGGCGTCGCCGGAACGATGCTCCTACCGCTCGCACCGCTGACCGCATTGACCGGCAAGGGCGTCGGAACCATGGTCGAGCTGCTCGGCGACGGCCATTCGGTCGCCTTCGTCTGCGGACGGCTGAAATCCGCGACACATGCCGAGCCGATCGACGCGCCGCCCGCGCTGCCACCGATCGAGGCCACCGCCGTGACGATCCCGGCCCAAACCTTGCGTCGGGGCCTCGATTCGACCGAGGCCGCCGCGAAGGACGATCCCAAGCGGCCCTGGCTCGGCGGCGTCTATATCCACGACGGCGCGGATGGCCCCGCCTTCGCCGCGATGGACAGCTTCCGCGTACACGCCGCGAGCATCGAGGGCGAGGCGATCGGAGCGAAGGCGATCCTCCCGCGAGCCGCTGCCCGCCTGCTGATTGGTATGCTGCCCGATGACGGTGATATCGCCATCCGCATCGAGGCGCGTGGCGCCAGCTTCGCCTGGGGGAGCGTCCTGTTCCGCTGCAAGCTGATCGATGCGCAATATCCCCGGTTTGACGACCAACTGAAGCGGGACGGGGGCAATGCGATGCGGGCGAACGCCGCCGCGCTGCTCGCCGACCTCGAACTGGTCGCCTGCGTCGCCGATGCGAAGCTGCAAGAGGTCCATCTGGTGCTCGGCGGAACCTGCGAGGCGCAGGCGTCGCGAACCGGGCCCGGCTTCTATTCCGGCACCGACAGCGGGTCCGTCCTGCTCGACGCGGAATATAGCGGCGCGCCGATGCGGATCGGCTTCCAGCTGCGGCTGGTGTCCGATGCCCTCCATCTGTTCGGCGAGCGCGAAATCATCTGGCGCATGGGCGGGCCGTTCGACCCGACCGTGATTTCCTGCCCCACCTTGCCGGGCCTGGAGGCAATGGTCTCGCCGCTCCTGCCCGCCGGCGCCGAAAGGAAGGCGGCATGATCGTATGCGCTGTCTGTGGCGGCCCCGAGCCCGAAGACGAGAACGAGTTCAGCCAAGCGGCGGTCATCGAATTGGCCGCTGCCATCGCGCGCGGTGACTGCGCCGCCGCGGCTGAGGCCCTCGACCTGATGGTGCGCGACCTCACCCACGCCAACGAGATCCGCGAATGGGTCGCCAAGGGCCGCGCATCGAACCTGGCGCGTCCTCGCGCCGCAACCCCGGAGACCATGAATGTCTGACACCACCGAAGAAAAGGGCAGTATCGCCGCCCAGGAACTGCGCCTGCTCGTCGAGCGCGTCGAGCGGCTCGAGGAGGAGAAGAGCGGCATCGCCGACGACATCAAGGAGGTGTTCTCCGAGATGAAGGGCCGCGGCTACGACACCGCGATCGTCCGCAAGCTGATCTCGATCCGCAAGAAGAAGAAGGGCGAGCACGAAGAGGAATCGATGATCCTCGAAACTTACATGGCCGCCCTGGGCATGATCTGATGTCGCGGGGTCATGAATATCTGGACGGTGTCCGGGGCCGGTCGATGACGACCAGCACCGGCGCTGCCGGCACCGTCTTCAAGGCGCGCATCCAGTGCGGCCAGTGCGGCGCGGCCGAAACCGTCCAGATGCGCCACATCATGACCCCGCGCCACATCGACCTGAAGTTCATCCAGCGCGGCTGGCGCATCCCGCCCCGGCTCTGCCCGGCCTGCGCCGCCAAATCCAAGGAGAAGAAGCCCATGGCTTCCAAGCCCTCGGCCGGAGCCGTGAAGGCGACGGCGAAGATGTTCACGCTGCTCAGCCAGCATTTCGACGCCGACAACGGCCGCTATGTCGCCGGCTGGACCGACGGCAAGATCGCCAAGGAAACCGGCATGGCGCCCGAGGCGGTGATCGAGTTCCGCCGCGAAGCCTTCGGCGAGATCAAGGAGCCCGCCGAGTTCGCGCTGATCCGCGCCGACATCAACAGCCTGGAGAAGCTGGCGGCCGATAGCCATGCGTCGATCACCGCCGACATCGCCAAGCTGCGCGGCCAGCTCGCCCAGGCGGTCGGCAAGATGGGCATCCCGGCATGACGGGCCTGTTCAGCGCCTTCGCCGCGCGGCTCGGCATCCAGCCGCCGCCCCCGCCGACGCTCGCCGAGCGGATCAAGGCCGACCACGATCGCGCCCTGGCCGAGCGCCGCGCCGCACGCCCGGCCCGGCGTCATGCCGGTGAGGTCGCCCACGCCACCGCCCAGGAGCGCGAGCAGCGGCTGGCGGCCGATCCGATCTGGCAGAACCGCGACGCCTATCTGCGGGGGCGGGCATGAGCGAACGCCCCCACTGCGAGAAGCCTTCAGCCTGTGAGGCCAAGCGGCCCGGCAAGCACTGCCGCATGTGCGCCAATCATGCGATGCATCGAAATCCCGAGATCCAGGCGCGCCGCATCGCGAATGCCACCGCCGCATCGCGCACCCCAGAGCAGCGCGCGCTCCGCCGCGCGAATGCCAAGGCGCGTTATGCCGACCCGGCCGCTCGCGCCAAGACTGGCGATGCGATCAGACGGCATCTGGCCGACCCCATAGCCCGCAAGCAGTGGATCGCCCGTGCGATCGCGAACGGCCGCCCCAGCTGGCCGAAGACCCAGACCGCCGAGGCCGCCGCCAAGCGCGCGGCGACTCTGCGCGCCCACCATCTCGCATGGTGCCCCGAGCGCTATTGGGGGCTCAACGCCAAGCTGAAATCGAGCGGCTTCAAACTGGCGGAGCGCAAGGAGATCATCCTCGCCCAGGCCGAGCACGAAGCACCCGAAGCGGTGCAGCAGCGCGAAGCGAGGGAGGTCATCTCCCGAATCACCAATGAGATGCACGCCAAGGCCGCGCGCGAGAAAGCGATGGCATACTGATGCGCCGCGCCTTCGCCCCCTTCATGCCCGGCCGCGGCTGGACCGATCCCCAGCCGGCCAAGGCGAAGCGCAAGCGCCCGGTGCAGATGACCGCCGCGCGGCCCGCGCCGCCGGCCGAGGTCGTCGAGAAGGCCCTGATCGAGCTGGGGGCCCCGGCCGGACAGCGCATCATCTGCGACTATCCGCCGAACGCGCTCAGCCCGAACAAGGTCGTCCATTGGGGCAAGCGCAGCCGGGCCCGGGCCCGCTATCGACGGGATTGCTTCGCGCTCGCGCTCGCCAGCAAGGTCGTGGCTCCGCCCAAGGGCGTGATCCGCGTGCGGCTGGACCTGTTCCCGCCCGCCCGCGACCGGCGCGACGACGACAACGCCGAGGCCAGCTTCAAGGCGGGCCGGGACGGCATCGCGGACGCGCTGCGCGTCGACGACAGCCGGTTCCGGGTCGAGCGCCATCTGCACCGCCAGCCGCTGGGCTGCGTCGTGTTCACCATCATCGAGGGAGAGGGCGAATGAGCCGGATCGAGCAGATCGGCGCGGCGACGCTGTACCTGGGCAACTGCCTGGAGGTGATGCCCAGACTCGAAGCCGTCGACCATGTGATCATGGACCCGCCGTATGAGGCGCTGACCCAGGCGGCGATCGGATCGGTGCCGAAGGGCAACCTCAAGGGCGTATCTACCCGGCTGGGGCGTCCGCTCGACTTCGAGCCGATCGACGAGATTCGCGAGCAAGTGGTGAGCTTCGGCAACCTTTGCTCCGGCTGGTTCGTCGCGTTCTGCACGCCCGAAGGGGTTGGGCGCTGGGCGGACGCGATCAACGCCAGTCCGATGAAATACAAGCGCGCCTGCGCATGGGTGAAGCCGGACGCGACGCCGCAATTCAACGGCCAGTGCCCCGCGCAGGGCGTGGAGAACTTCGTCGTCGCCTGGGCAGGCAAGGGCCATTCCCGCTGGAACGCGGGCGGCAAGCGTGGCGTCTATACCCACCTCGTCAACAACCCGGAGCGGCACGGCGAGCACCCGACCGAGAAGCCGCGCAGGCTGATGTCGGAGATCGTCGCCGACTTCACGAAGCCGGGCGACGTCATCCTGGACCCCTTCATGGGCTCGGGCACGACCGGCGTTGCCGCCGTCATGGCCGGGCGCCGCTTCGTCGGCATCGAGATGAACGAGCGGTATTTCGACATCGCCTGCAAGCGCATCGAGGACGCGCAGCGGCAGGGCGACATGTTCGCCGAGGTGGCGGCATGAGCAAATCGGCCGAAGCATGGATGCCGCTCTACGTCGGCGACTATCTGGGCGACACCCAGCGCCTGACCACCGAGCAGCACGGCGCCTATATCCTGCTGATCCTCGACTATTGGCGCAATGGCCCGGCACCCGATGATGACGCAGTGCTCCAGTCGATCACCAAGCTCGACCGGACCGCGTGGAAGCGCAATCGGCCGGCGCTGGAGCGCCTGTTCCGCATCGTCGATGGGCATTGGACGCACAAGCGCATCGAGCGCGAGATTGAGAATGCGAAGACGAACCAGGATCGTCGGTCGAGCAAAGCCCAGAAGGCTGCGCAAGCACGGTGGGGGAATAGCTCCGACGGTGCCAAGGGCAATGCTCCAAGCATGCCCGAAGCATTGCCCGATGAATGCCCGCCACCTTCACCTTCACCCACTCCTAACGGAGTGTGTTCAGAGGCTGACGCCTCTGGCGCCGAAGCGCCGCCGACGCCCCCCGATGATCTCAAACCCATCGACCTGAAAGCCGCCATCTTCGCAGCGGGCGTGCCCCTGCTGACGGCTGGCGGCTCAACGCCGGGCGCCGCCCGATCGATGCTGGGCAAGTGGCGACGCGACTACGGCGACGGCGCCGTGCTCGACGCCCTCGCCGCCGCCCAGGCCGAAGCCGTCTCCGCCCCCATCCCCTGGATCAACCGAACCCTTGAGGCCCGCAATGACCGAAGCCCACACCGCAGCCAAGACCATCGGTTCCGCCCTGGCCCGCGCCATGTCGACGGATTCACCGCCGCCCTGCGAGAAGCTGCCGATCGAGCACCGTGAGATCGCGGCACCGACGACGGCCGAGGAGGCGCGCGCCCTTCGCGAATGGGCCGAGACGCAGCCGAAGCGGTGGCCGCCGATCGAGACCGGCCAACTCGCCCGGCACCTCCAGTTCATGACGGCGACGCTACCGGCGAAGAACCTCGACGAGGACAGCGGGCGCAAGCGGGTCGCGGTCTATTCGCGCATCCTCGGCGGCTATTCCGACCATGCCATCGCCCATATGGCGCTGGTCGCCTGCTCGACCCTCGAATGGTTCCCGACGCCCAGCCAGTGCCTGGATATCCTCGCGGCCTATTCCGACCCGCCGACGCCGCGCGACCGGGCGCTGGCGGCGTGCCATGGATATGCGCAGCGGCAATTCGAGACCTTCCGGGCCACGCTCAAGGCTGGCGAGGGCTCGGCCGAGCTGCTCGACGCGGTGCCGGATCAGTGGAAGCGGATCGCCGTCGAGCAGGGGTTTCTGCGGTGGAGCAGGGATGGCGGGTTCGTGATCGCGGATCGGTATCGGCGGGCGACGGGCGAAGCGAGCGAGGGCGAGGCATGAACGACAACACCACCATTTCGCCCGTCGCGCCGACGGGCCGCTGGTGCATCCTGCGGACGTCTCCGGGCCGCACGCTCGGGCTGATGGCGGCGCTGTCGTCGGCGGGCTTCGACGCATGGACGCCGCGGCAGACCCAGACGCGCCGCCGCCCGCGCAGCAAGGTCACGGTTGAGCGCGAGGTGCCGATCGCACCCACGTTCGTTTTCGTCCGCGCCGAGCATGTGCGGGACCTCGCCGCCGCCGAGGCCGCGCTGGTCAATCCGTTCCCGGCCTTCACCATCTTCCGTCATGCCGGTCGTATTCCGCTGATCGCTGACGGCGAGGTCGCTGGGCTGCGGCAAGCCGAGGAGAAGGCGCAACTCCTCGCCCGCCGCCGGGTGCGCCGGCAACTGGCGCTGGGCCAGCGCGTCAATGTCGACGATGGCGCCTTCGCGGGCCTGACCGGCGTCGTCGAGGAGAGCGGCGACAGGTTCGCTCTGATCGCGTTCGGCGCGACGTTCCGCATGCGCATCGCCACTTGGCTTCTGAGCCCGGATGGCGTAGAACATACCGAGCCCAATAAGGGCTCGGCCGCCCGAGCGGCATAGGCGAGTAGGACCGGCTGGTCATTTGACCTTACTGCCCTCGCCACCCAACGCGGAAGCATGCGCTTTTCGCGGAGTCCGAAGGCTACCAGAAATCGATGCCATCCCGCCCGCCATCCTTGCGCGGGCGTTCTGTTGTGAAGCCGGCCAAGGCATCCAACTGGACGCGCCGGACCTCTCGCCATGAGCGCGGCTACGGGCGCGAGCACGACCGAATGCGCGAGCGCGTGCTGCGCGAGGAGCCGCTGTGCAGGCTATGCGATGCTGCCGGGTTGGTGACGGCCACGACGACCGCCGACCACATCGTGCCGCTGGCCGAGGGCGGGACGGGCGACCGATCGAACTACCAAGGTCTGTGCGACGACTGCCACCGAGCCAAGACCGCCCGCGAGGCGGCCCGCGCTCGCCTCCGCCGCCGCAGCGGCGCTCCCTAGAAAACGGCGGAAATCTGCCATTTTTGACCCGATCAGCCCGCCGAGGGGTGGGGGCACCCGAAAAGTCTGGGCCTGAGGGCTCTGGGACCGCGCGT
>NZ_LDES01000101.1 GCF_001015195.1 Sphingomonas sp. Y57
GCCACGAACTGGCCGGCGCGCGCCGGGATCTGGGGTGCCAGCTGCGCGACGGGCGCCGGCACGGTGACGATGATCGCGGCGGTGCGACTGGTCGTCGCCGCCGCCGGGGCGGCGACCGGCGCTTCGGCGACGGGGACGGCCTGCGGCGTCACGGGTGCGGCTGCGGCCGTGGGAGCCGGAGTGACGGTGACCTGGGCAGCGGCGGTCACCATCGCGACGATGTCGGCGAGCAGGTCGGTCGACGTGTCGCTTGCGCTATCCTTGGTTTCTTCGGCGGGCGCGGTCGCGGGCATCTCGTCGACGATCACGGTGGGGGTTTCGGCGTCGCCCTCGCGGCCCGTCTCGGCGCCGGTGCCCTGCTGCGCACCCTTGTCGCCGGACTTGGCCTGCGCGACGAGCTGCGCGAACATCACCGGGGTCGCCGAAGCGGCCGGAGACATGGGGGCGACGGCGGCCCCCGGCTGCGGCGCCGAACCCACGCTCAATGCGATCGCGGAGGTCGAAAGCGCGGCAACACCCATCTCAATTGTCCCCTTCATTGGTCTTGGCGAGCTTCGGCCGGAACGACGCGGCCATCCGCGCCTCGGTCCACTCGGTCAGCGCCTGCACCGCCCGCGCGTCGAGCTTCGCGGCGCTTTCCTGACGCTGGCGCGCTTCGAGCCGCTCGGCCACCTTCTGCTCGGCGGTCGCCTTCGCAGAGGCGATCGCCCCGCTGAGGCCGTGGCGGGCATTGTCGAGCCGCAGTGCGAGTTCGCCGCGATTCTGCAGCGCCGCGCCCGACACGGGGCCGACCGGCAGGGTGAGGCTGTCGCGCAGGCTGGTGAGCTTCGCGGCGTTGGTTTCGAGGTGATTGACCTGCGCCTCCGCACTCGCTGCGGCCGACGCCGCCAGCAGGTGCTGTGCCGCCCGTACGCGTGTGATCCGCGCTCGCTTCCGGACCAGCGCCTTCATCCGCCGAACGCCTCAATCAGCGCCTGGACGGACTGGGCATAGTCGACGCGGTCCTTCTGGCCCTGGCTGATGAACTCGAGGATATGGTCGTGCCGCGCGATCGCGACGTCGACGATCGGATCGCTGCCGGCGCGATAGGCGCCCATCAGGATCAGGTCGCGATTCTCCTCATAGACCGCCCAGAGCCGGCGGAGGATCTGCGCCGCCTGCTGGTGCTCCGGCGTGACGACGTCGCTCATCACGCGGCTCAGGGATTTGCCGACGTCGATCGCCGGGAAGACGCCCTGCTCGGCCAGGCTGCGCGACAGGATGATGTGGCCGTCGACGATCGCGCGCGCGGTGTCGACGATCGGATCGTCGGTGTCGTCGCCGTCGGCGAGCACGGTGTAGAGCGCGGTGATCGATCCGCCCGAATGGGCATCGACGCCGGCGCGCTCGATCAGGCGCGGGATCAGGCCGAGCGCGGAGGGCGGATAGCCCTTCATCGTCGGCGGCTCGCCCAGCGACAGGCCGATCTCGCGCTGCGCATGGGCGACGCGGGTCAGGCTGTCGATCAGCAGCAGGACGCGCTTGCCTTGCGCGCGGAAATATTCGGCGATCGCGGTGGCGCGCATCGCGGCGCGCAGGCGCAGAACCGGCGGATGGTCGGCCGGCACCGCGACGACGACGCTCTTCTGGCGGACCGGGCCCGCAAGCTTGGTCGCCAGGAAGTCCGAAACCTCGCGGCTGCGTTCGCCGACCAGGCCGACGACGATGATGTCGGCATCGGCACCGGCGATCATCTGGCCCATCAGCACCGATTTGCCGACACCCGATCCGGCGGCGATGGCGATGCGTTGCCCGACGCCAGCGGTCAGCAGCGCGTTGATCGCGCGAACGCCCATGTCGAATGGCTCGGTGACGCGGGCGCGGTCGAGCGGATTGCCGCGCCGGCCGGCCAGCGGCCAGCGTTCGGAGGTGGCGATCGGGCCGAGCCCATCGATCGGGTTGCCGAGCGCGTCCATCACCCGGCCGAGCAGGGTCTCGCCGACGTCGACCGATCCGCCACGCCGATCCGGCTCGACCCGCGCGCCCGCACTGTGCGGCGCGTCGGCGTCGAGCGCCATCAGCAGCGTGCGGTTGCCCCGGAAGCCGACCACCTCGGCAAGCGCGGCATGGCCATCGGCGTCGATCACGCGGGCGTTGGAGCCGACCGGCATCGGGAAGCCGGTCGCCTCGAGCATCAGCCCGTCATAGGAGGCGAGCCGGCCGATCCGGCGTGGGCCGGCATGGTCGATCTCGACCCCCGACAGCATGGCTTCGGCGCGTGCGGCGATGGTCATCGCGGCAGGCCCATATTATCGAGCTGCGCGCGCAGCCGGGCGAGGCGAACCTGCGGGCCATCCTCGATCCAGCCTTCGCCGCTTTCGAGGATGATCGTGCCCGAGGCGAGATGATGGTCGGGCGCGACCGGCAGGCCGAGGTCGACGCCGTCGAGCATCGCGATGTCGTCGGGGTGCATGCGCAGCCGGGCGGGGCCGGACTCGGCGGTGACCATCTCGGCAATCGTCTCCGCGCGCTCGCGCAGCGTCGTCGGATCGATCCGCACTTCGCCGACGACCTGACGGACGAGGCGGGTGACGGTCTCGGCAAGCACCGCTGCGAGCGGGCCGGCCGGCTCGGGCTGCAAAGCCTCGGCCGATCGGATCAACTGGGCCAGCGCCTCACGCTCGCGGGCGAACTCGGCGAGCACCGCCTGGCGACCATGATCGAAGCCCTCGGCAAAGGCCTCGGCCCGGATCGCATCCACGTCCGGCGCGGGTTCGTCGTCGGGAACGCTCGCCATCGCGCTCGGCGCAAAGTCGCTCGCCCGGCGGCGCGGATGGCCGGGCTGTCCGCCCCAGGCGGTGAAGCTGCCCGATGGCGCCGGCCGGGTCCAGGCGTCGACGCGGGTGGCGGCAATACCGATCTCGCTGGTCCAGACCTCAGACAAAGTCGTCGCCCTTTCCGCCGAGACTGATCGCGCCCTCTGCCGCCAGCTTGCGGGCGACGGCGAGCATCTGCTTCTGCGCTTCCTGGACATCGGCCAGGCGCATCGGTCCGCGATCGGCGATCTCGTCCTGGATTGACTGGGCGGCGCGGCTCGACATGCAGCTGAAGATCTTGGCGCGCAGCTTCTCATCCGCGCCCTTGAGCGAGACGACGAGAATGTCGCTTTCGACCGCCCGCAGCAGCGTGCCGAGATCCTTTTCGGTCAGCGCCATCAGGTTATCGAAGACGAACATCTCCTCCTCGATCGTGCGGGCGACGGTCTTGTCGAGCTTCTGCAGGGCTTTGATGATCCGCTGCTCGGCGGCCTTGCGCGAGCTGTTGACGATCTTCGCGGCCTCCCCCGCGCCGCCGCGGCGGGTGGTGGCGCCGGTCGACTGGGCGGTGGCTGGGCGACTCAGCAGTTCGTCGAGCTCGGCCAGCGCGGTCTCGGTCACCGGCCCCATGGTGGCGACGCGGTAGACGAGGTCGGCCTGCATCTCCTCCGGCAGCAGTGCGAGCACGTCGGCGGCGCGCTGCGCGTCGAGGAAGGCGAGGACGATCGCGGCGATCTGGGGATGCTCGAACTCGATCAGGTTGGCGATCTGCCGCGCGTCCATCCACTTCAGGTTTTCGAGCGCGTTGGTGTGTTGGACCGGGGTGATGCGCTGCAGGACCTGGTCGGCTTTGTCCTGACCCAGCGCCTTGTGCATGATACCCTTGATCTGGCGCTCGACACCGAAGCCCAGCGTGGTGCGGACGCGGGCCCGATCGACGAACACGTCGAACACGCCGTCGATCTCCTGTTCGGAGATGTTGGCGACGTTGAACATCGCTCCACCCAGATGCTGGACCTCGTCGGGTTCGAGACGGCTCAGCACGGTCGCGGCCTCCTCCTCGCCGAGCAGCATCAGCAGGATCGCGGCGGCGGAACTGCCCGAAGGCTCGACCGGCGTCGCGTTCTCGGTATCGATCGGGGTCCCGTCGGCCATGGCGTCAGTTCGCCCCCGGCATGTCGGCGCGGATCAGGTCGCGGACGACCAGCGCGGCACGGTCGGGGTCCTGCCGGACGAAATTGCGGATCAGTTCGGCGCGGTTGGCATAGCCCGGCGTCGCCTCGATCATGTCGAGGGTGACCGGCTTGTTCGGGTCGATCAGCGCCTGCTGTGCCATTTCGGAGGCGATCTCGGCGCGGATCGTCGGGTTGGTGCCTTGCGGCAGGCGCCCGCCCGACGCGGCCATCGCCTCGAGCGCGGCCTTCTTCTCCTCGAGGTAGGCGGCGCGGCGCTTGAGCAGCGGCTTGGCCACGCCGAACACAAGCAGAGCAACGACGAACAAGGCCGACAGGTTGCGGGCGAGCGTGGAGACCCACGGGGCGTCCCACCAGTTGGGCTTGGCCTCGACATCTTCGGCGACCGCGAAGCTGCGCGCCGACAGCGCAACGACGTCGCCGCGCGCCTGGTCCGCACCGATCGCGCCGCGCACCAGCGTCTCGATCGAGGCGAGTTCGGCACGGCTGAACTTGCGGCTGCCTTCGCGCAGCGCCACCGCGACCGACAACCGCTTGACGGTGCCGATCGGCGCGCGGGTCACGGAGACCTCGCGGCCCAGCTCATAGGTGCGGTTGTAGTTCTCGGAGGTCTTGCCGGCATTCGCCGCATCGGTGGTGCCAGCGGCCGGAGCCGCGACGGTCTGGTTGGGCGCGGCTGCCACCTGGCTGGCGGCGGGCGGCTGGTTCGACAGCGCGCCGGGGATGCCGCTCGCTTCGCCACCCGGCTTGTCGCCGGTCCAGCTGCCCTGTTCCTGGCGGACCACGGCGGTGTCCTTGGGATAACTCTCGCGCGTTGCCTGCGTCTCGGTGAAATCGACGTCGGCGTGGACTTCGGCGGTGAAGTTGCCGGGGCCGACGATCGGCGTCAGGATCTTGGTCAGCGCGTCGAGATAGCGCTGCTCGATCTTGCTCTGGATGTCGACCTGCCGGGTCGACGCCTGGCTCATCGGATCGCTGCCGGACGCGGACAGCAGCCGGCCCGCCTGGTCGACGATCGAGACGCCGTCTGGCGAAAGGTTCGGCACCGACGACGCGACGAGGTGGACGATAGCCTGGACCTGCGAATCCGACAGGGCACGGCCGGCGCGCAGGCGGAGCATGACTGACGCCTGGGGCTTGGCTTCGTCGCGCAGGAACACGCTGGGCTGCTCGGCGGCGACATGCACCTTGGCGCTTTCGACCGCGTCGATCGCCTCAATCGTGCGCGCAAGGTCCATCTCGCGCGCGGTGCGCAGTTTCTCGCCTTCGACCGCGCGGCTGGCGCCGAGCGGCAGCGAGGAGATCAGCGCGTCGCCATCCGGCGCTGACTTGGGCAGGCCCTGCTGCGCCAGCAGCATCTTCGCCTGGTAGAAGCTCGTCTCCGGCACGGTCAGCGTGCCGGTGCCCCGGTCGAGCTGGTAGGGGATGTTCGCGGCCTTGAGCGCCTCGGCGACGGCCGCCTTGTCGGCGTCGCCCATGCCGGCGAACAGGTCCCGCTGCGGCGCGCCGGCCATGGTCGACCATAGCAGCGCGGCGCCGCCCAACAGGCCGACCAGGCCGATCATCGGCAGGCTGCGCTGCACGGCGGGCTGCGCCGTGAAGTCCTTGATCCGTTCGAGCACGGCGCCGGTCCCGACGCCCGGGCCGGCCGGCGAGGCGGTCAGCGCGGGGGCGGAGGCGGGGGAGGGGATGATGTCAGCCATCGATTATACCGGCATGCTCATGATGTCCTTGTAGGCGGACAGGAGTTTGTTGCGGACCTGCAGGGTCGCCTGGAAGCCGACGCTGGCTTGCTCGCGCTGGAGCATCACCGCGGCGATGTCGGTGGTCTCGCCGCGCTCGTAGCTCTCGGTGATCGCGCCGGCCTTGGCCTGCATCGCGTTGACTTCGGTGATCGCGCCGCGCAGCGTCGAGGCGAAGTTGGCGTCCGGCGCGCTGGTGGCGCTGCCGATCGCGCCGGGGCCCGTCAGCGGGTTCGGCGCTGGCGCGGCGGCGGCCTTCTGCAATGCGCTGTTCTGCTGCAATATGGCGTTGCGCATCGCCAGGAGATTGCTGGTGTTGACGGTCGTCATCGTGCGCTCCCTCAAGCCACCGCGCGCATATCGGCCATGCGATAGCGCAGGGTGCGTTCGGAGATGCCGAGCCGCTGGGCGGCGCGGAGACGGTGCCCGCCGGTGGCGGCGAGAGCTTCCTCGATCGCGCGGGCCTGGCTGATCCGCCTGGCGTCGGCCAGACGGATCGGGGCGGGATCGGGGACGGCGGCGGGTGCGACCGGCGCGGCCTCGGTCGGCGCGGCAGAGCGCGGCGCAGCGGGCGCGCGGTCGATGATAAGGTCGTCGGCGGCGATCCGCGCGCCGTCGCGCATCAACATCGCGCGCTGCAGGACGTTCTCCAGTTCGCGGACGTTACCGGGCCAGTCGTGCGCCATCAGCCGCTCGATCGCCTGCGCGGTCGGCCAGGGAAATTCCTCGAGCTCGGGCGCGTGGCGCAGGATCAGGGCGGCGGCGATCGCGCGGATATCCTGGCGGCGCTCCCCCAGTGGCCTGAGCACAAGCGGCATCACGTTGAGCCGCCAGTAAAGGTCGGCACGGAAGCGGCCGGCTTCGACCTCCGTAGCCAGGTCGCGGTTGCCGGCTGCAATGATGCGCAGGTCGACCGCGACCGGCGCGGTGGCGCCGACGGGCAGAACCTCGCGCTCCTGGAGCGCGCGTAGCAGCTTGGCCTGAAGTCCGAGCGGCAACTCGGCGATCTCGTCGAGCAGTAGTGTGCCGCCCTCGGCCGCGCGGAACAGGCCCTCGCCCGCCCCGCTGGCGCCGGTGAAGGCGCCCTTCTGGTGGCCGAACAGCATCGCTTCGAGCATGGTTTCGGGCAGCGCCGCGCAGTTGACCGCGACGAATGGCTTGTCGGCGCGCGGCGAGGCGGCGTGGACGTAGCGGGCGACGCCCTCCTTGCCGGTACCGGTCTCGCCGAGCAGCAGGACGGTGGCGTCGCTGCGGGCTATGCGGGCGGCCAGCCCCAGGAAGCGCGCGCTCTCGGGCTCGCCGCAGGCGGGCATCGGGCGGGGGCGGACCAGTTCGGCGATCAACGCATGGCCGAATGCCATATCCTCGAAGCCGAAGACGATTGTGGCGGGGCGGCCGACCTTGGCGCGACGCAGCACCGGCGGGCCGTCGGCGAAATCGATCAATACGTCCTGCTGCCGGGCCATGCCGACCTCGGTGACGTGCAGGATGCGGCGGCCTTCGCGGGCCTGGGTCGCAGCCGGATCGATCAGCATCGTCTCGATGCCGGCGCCGGCCAGCCACGACACGAGCGTCGGCTGCGAACCCTGCGCCTTCTCGCTGATGCCGATCATCACCATCGCGGTCCTTCTTGCGGATCCGGCGTGCCAGCCACGCCCGCTCCTTGCCGGACATGCTTACCGGCGGATTAACTTAAAAAGTCTTAATAGACCGCGCGCCGCGCGGGCCCGGACCCGTGCCCGTCGCATGCGCGCGCGCGAGGGGGCGTCTCGGAAGGAGGTCAATTACCTCAAAATAAAGGAAAAATATTCGGCCGGCAGTCGATCTCCATTCTTTGGTCGAACCCGGCAAAAAATTGCCGGGCGTCTTGTGCCCCCGCCTCGGGACGTTATCGTCCAGCGCTGGCGGTTCAAAAATGAGGGATAAATTTCCTATATATTTCAGTGAATTATAAGAAAACTGTCGGAAAAAACGACCGTGGTGAATTTTCACGGTTAAAGCGAGGGTAAGCACGGCCGTTAATGGGATCGAGGCGAGAACGGCCAGCACCGGATCATCGCCCCTTTAACCAGGTAAGGACTGATCCAATGACCGTCATCAACACCAACATCTCTTCGGTGCGAGCCCAGAATGCGGGCCGCCTTGCCGATCAGCTGCAGTCGACCGCGATGGCACGCCTTTCGAGCGGCAAGCGCATCAATTCGGCGAAGGACGACGCCGCCGGTCTCGCCATCGCTTCGTCGATGACTTCCTCGATCCGCGGCATGACCGTCGCGATCCGCAACGCGAATGACGGCATATCGCTGTCGCAGACCGCCGAAGGCGCTCTTGGCGAAGCAGCCAACATGCTGCAGCGGGTTCGCGAGCTGGCGGTGCAGGCCGCCAACGGCACCTATCAGTCGACCGACCGCGCCAATCTGCAGACCGAGGTCGCGGCGCTCCAGTCGCAGATCGCGGATATCGTGACCGGCACCAAGTTCAACGGCAACACGCTGTTCTCGGCCACGTCGGCCACGAGCTTCTCGATCCAGACCGGAATCAATTCGGGCGACACCACCGCGATCTCGGTCGGTGCCCTCGACAAGGTGGCGGCGGCCTATGCCAGCACGATCAAGGTCGACAGCGCCACCAATGCGGGGCTGGCGATAACCGCGGCGGATGCGGCGCTGACCCAGGTCGCCACCGTACGGGCCAGCCTGGGTGCCAACCAGAACCGGCTGGACGCCACGATCAACGTTCTGACCGCAAACATCACCAACCTGTCCGAGGCACGCTCGCGGATCGAGGATACCGACTTCTCGGTGGAATCGACCGCTCTCGCCAAGGCAGGTATCCTCCAGCAGGCGTCGACGGCGATGCTCGCCCAGGCGAACCAGAGCCAGCAGAGCGTGCTGAGCCTGCTCAAGTAGACTTTCCCTCATCATTTGCTGGCCGAGACGGCCCCCGGTGCACCCGCATCGGGGGCGTTTCGGTTTTGGACCCGGGCCGGAAGGAGCCTGGCGATGCCGTTTCGCGTCGATCGGGCCGCTCAACCCGTGGCGGTCCTTCGCGAAGAGCGCCTCGATGGCCAGGTGCTGCGTCCGATGGATGACGAACAAGCTCAACGGGAAGAAGAGGGGGGCGGGGCTTCTGCGTAGGTGAACCCGACGAGGGGCGGGGTGCGACCTGCGCGGCGCGCGGCTGTATAACCATCGAGAAAGCCTAGATTTTCCGGCCTTTCCCGGTGCCCTTCACACCGCATTAACCAACAAAATCAAGGTTAACCGGCGCTAACCATCTTTCTTCCTTAAACCCGCTTTGGAGGCGTCGTTACCGGTTTCGTGGCGAGGACGGCCGAGTGAGCCGGAACGCCGAGTAGTAGCGGAAGGATTTTCCAAATGGCTGTCATCAACACCAATATCTCGTCGCTCCGTGCGCAGAATGCGGGCCGTCTGTCCTCGCAGCTGCAGGCGACTGCAATGGAGCGCCTGTCCAGCGGCAAGCGCATCAACAGCGCCAAGGACGACGCCGCCGGCATGGCTATCGCTTCGTCGATGACCGCGTCGGTCCGGGGCATGTCCGTCGCGATCCGCAACGCCAACGACGGCATCTCGCTGGCGCAGACCGCCGAAGGTGCGCTGGGCGAAGTCAGCAACATGCTGCAGCGCATCCGCGAACTGTCCGTCCAGGCTGCCAACGGCACCTATCAGTCGACCGATCGCGCCAATCTGCAGACCGAGGTCGCGGCTCTCCAGTCGCAGATCACCGATGTGGTGACCAAGACCAAGTTCAACGGCAACACGCTGTTCTCGGCCACCTCGGCCACCAGCTTCGCCATCCAGACCGGCGTCAACGCCGGCGACAGCACCTCGATCTCGGTCGGTGGTCTCGACAAGGTCGCGGCGGCTTATGCCAGCACGATCAAGGTTGATACGGCGGCGAATGCCGCGCTGGCGATTACCGCCGCCGACGATGCGCTCAGCCAGGTCAACACCGTCCGGGCCGGCCTCGGCGCGACCCAGAGCCGCCTCGACGCCGCCGTCAACGTGCTGACTGCGAACGTCACCAACCTGTCCGAAGCGCGCTCGCGGATCGAGGATGCGGACTTCTCGGTGGAATCGACCGCTCTCGCCAAGGCAGGCATCCTCCAGCAGGCCTCGACCGCGATGCTCGCCCAGGCGAACCAGAACGGGCAGAGCGTCCTCAGCCTCCTGCGTTAAAGACCAGGACCGGGGCGGGCCGGAACGAGGTCCGCCCTTCCAGACAGGCCCCCGGCGCAGCGTTTCCCCGCGCCGGGGGCCTCGTTCTTGATGTTTCATACAGCCGACGGGATCAGGGTGATGAGCGCGACCACGGGTGCGACGGGAAAGGGGTTCGATGCGGCGCTGAAGGCGCTCGAGGATCTCGAGACGAGCGTCGCCCAGGCCCGCGAGGACAAGCCCGCCGAACCGGCTCCCGCGGCGGAGCCTGCGGCCACCACGGCGATCACCGCCGTGCCGATCGTCGAAGCCGAGGAGAGGCCTTCTGCGCCCGACGCAGAGCCCGCGCCACCGCTGCCCGCGCCACAGGAGGAACCAGCCGAGGGGGCGACGGCCGTCGCGCCGGCCGCGCCCTTGCCCCCGCCCATTCCGGCACCCGTCGCGATCGCCGCGGTGCCGCAGCGCGGGGGAATGCTCGGCCGGGTGGCGATCGGCCTCGGTCTCGCGTCGAGCCTGGTCTCGGCCGCCGGGCTGGTGATTGCCGAGCGGACCATCATGTCCGCGCAACTCGTGATCGCCGATGCGCGCGAGCGCCAGGCGCAGCTCGAAAGCGCGACCCGGCTCATCCACGACCTGCGGATCGTCCGCGACCGCCAGGTCGAACTGCTGAAGGCGCAGCAGGCCCAGCTCGCCAGCGCGCCGGTGACGAGTGCCGAACTTCAGCATCGCATGGAGAATCTGCAGAAGGGCCTGCTCGAACGCGATCCGCTAACCCAGGTCGTGCGGGCGGTGAACGAAGGTCAGGTCACCACCAACGCTCGCCTCAACGAGTTCGAGCGCAAGATGGACCGGATCGAGGCGGTGATCGGGGGGCGATAGGCCTTATCGCCGACGGGCGAGCGTCAGCCCCACTCCCTCAGGGATACGCGCAGCTTGTCGAGCGCGGCCTTCTTGATCTGGCAGACGCGCGCGGCACCGATACCCAGCGTCTGGCCTATTTCCTCGAGGTTCATCTCCTCGACGAAATAGAGCTGGAGGACCATCGCCTCCCGCTCGGGCAGTTCGGCGATATGCCCGGCCAGCGCGCCCGCCAGTTCTTCGCGCTCTATCGTTTGGTCGACCCGCTCCTCGACATCGGCGAACCACATCGACTGGTCCGAATAGACCTCGTCGATCGATTCTTGATAGGTCGCGGCGGTTTCGTCCAGCAGCGCCCGGAAGGCGGCTCCGTCGAGGCCGAGCGCCTGGGCGAGTTCGGACTCGCTGGGACTGCGGCCGTGCCGCTTCTCGAAGTCGGCCTTGGCGGTGAGCAGTGCGCGCCGCTTGGCCATCGCCGACCGGGTCAGTGCGGCCTGGCGGCGGAGATGGTCGATCATCGCGCCGCGCACCCGCATCGACGCATAGGTCGAGAAGGCGTGGCCGCGATCCTCATAGCCGTTCGCGGCCTCGACGAGCGCGATCATGCCGATCTGGATCAGGTCCTCGACATCGATCGCGGTCGAGACCCGGCCATGGACGTGCCAGGCGATCTTGCGGACGAGCTGCATATGCGCGCGGACCAGATCCTCTGGCCGCGTCTTCTGCGGCTTGCGGCCATAGGTGAGCGTCGTGTCGATCTTTTCAGCCAGCACGGAACACCGCCTCCATCCCGAAAAAGCTGTCGCCGCCGCGCCGGGCGGGAATGGCGAGCGTGTCGATCGTGCGGCCGAGCTGGGCGATCGCCTGCGCGGCGCGTGCGTGCGGATATTGATCGACCACCAGGCGGCGGCGCGAGGCTGCGGTCAGCACGCGCTCGTCGCGGGGGATGGCGCCCAGATGGTTGAGCGTCGCATCCGTCAGGAAGCGGCCGGCGACGTCGCGGAAGCGGCGGAACAGTTCCTGGCCCATCGCCTCGTCGGCGACTCGGTTGGTGACGATCGCGATCTCGCGCACGTCATGTTCCAGGGCGAGCAGCTTGACCGTGCCATAGGCGTCCATGAACCGCTCGGCATCGGGCGCGAGCACGACGATCGGCAGGTCGGCCGACGCGACCATGTCGAGCGTATCGGGATCCGCGCTGCCGGGGGTGTCGACGATCACGAAGTCGAGCGAGCGCCGATGCGGGCGGAAGGCGTCGGCGAGCTTGAGCCGCGCGGACAGGTCGACGCGGCCGGCGCGGTCGGTCGGCCCGGCGGGGACGACGAACAGGGCTTCAGGGCCATCAACGACGATTTCGTCCACGGTCAGCCGGCCGCCGACCACATCGTCGATCGAATGGACGGGATCGAGACCCATCATCCGGGTGGCATCGGCCGGGCCAGGGTCGCAGTCGACCAGCATCGCACGGCGGTGCATCTTGGACAGGCCGAGCGCGAGGTTCGCCGCGATCGTCGTCTTGCCTACGCCGCTGCGGCCGCAGGCGATGCTGATCACGCGGGCGCTGCGCGACTGGCCGGCTGTGCCGGGCAGGTCGGTGACGTTGGGCCAGGCCAGGGTCATTCTGCCGTCTCCATCGGCCGCGCGCTCAGCGCGCCGGCACTACCATTGTTCGCGGGGCCGCCACCGACCACCGCCGCCACCTCGACCGCCTTGCCGTCGGGGATTTCCAGGAAGGACATCACCGGCGTCTCGGGCAGGTGCGGCTTGAGCAGCCGTGCGAGGGCGCGGCGTGCGATTGGCGAGGTGACGATCGCGAAGCGGGTCGCGCTGTTGACCAGCGGCATCGCGGCCTCGGATATCGCCGACACGATGCGGTTGGCGAGCGCCGGTTCGAACGGATGACTCGCGCCCGGCGAGGTGCGGACCGCCTGAGCCAGCAGGGATTCGAGCCCGGCATCGAGTGTGACGACGGGCAGCGGCATCTTCACCGGCACCAGCGTCTGGACGATCAGCGCGCCGATCCGCGAACGGATGTTCTCGACCAGCGCGAGGCCGTCGGCCGACTGGCCGGCCGCGTCGACCATCGCCTCGGCGATGCGGCGGAAATCCTTGAGCGGGACGCCCTCGGCGAGCAGCGCGCGGCAGGCCGAGGCGATCTGCGCCAGGCTGAGCGGCTGCGGGGTGAGGCCGGCGACGAGCTGCGGCGCGGCCTCCTTGAGCGCGTCCAGCAGGCGCTGCGCCTCGTCCATGCCGAACAGGTCGGCGGCAGTGGCGGCGATCACCTGGTTCAGATGGGTCGCGACCACGGTCGCCGGATCGACCACCGTATAGCCCGCGACGATCGCGTCGCCGCGCTTGTCGGGGCTGATCCATACGGCTTCGAGGTCGAAGCTCGGGTCGCGGCATTCACGACCCTCGACCCGGCCCTCCAGGTCACCGCTGTCGAGCGCCAGCAGCTGTTCGGGGAAACATTCGTCCTCGCCCATGATCACGCCGGCGACGGTGATGCGATAAGCGTTGGGCGGGAGGCTCAGATTGTCGCGCACGCGGACCAGCGGGATGACGAAGCCCATCTCGCGCGAGAGCTGGCGGCGGATGCCGGTGATCCGGGCCATCAGCGGCGCGCCCTTGCGCTCGTCGACCAGCCCGACCAGGCCGTAGCCGAGCTCGAGCCCCAGCGCCGAGCCGTCCGAGATCTCGTTCCAGTCGATGCTGTTCGGCGATACCGGGGCGGGCGCATTGGCGGCCTCGGCGGCGGCGACCTCGATCGCCTGCTCGGCCTTCTTCATCTTTGACAGCTTCCAGGCGACGAAGCCGGCGACGGCGGCGGCCGACAGGATGATCATGTGCGGCATGCCGGGCACGATGCCGAGCAGGCCGAGGATCGCGGCGACCGGCGCCCAGGCGCGGGCCGAACCGAACTGGCTGGTGATCTGGCCTGACAGGTCGAGCGGGGAGGAGACGCGGGTGACGATCGCGGCGGCGGCGATCGACAGAAGCAGCGCCGGGACCTGCGCAACCAGCGCGTCGCCGATCGCCAGGATGATGTAGGTGGATGCGGCCTCGCTCAGCGACAGGCCGTGGCTCAGCGTGCCGAGGATCAGGCCGCCGAAGATGTTGATGACGAGGATCAGCACGCCCGCGACGGCGTCGCCCTTCACGAACTTGGAAGCGCCGTCCATCGAGCCGTAGAAGTCTGCCTCTGTCGCGACCTCCTGGCGGCGGGCCTTGGCTTCCTCGGGGGTGAGCAGGCCGGCGTTGAGGTCGGCATCGATCGCCATCTGCTTGCCGGGCATGGCGTCGAGGGTGAAACGCGCCGACACTTCCGAGACGCGGCCGGCGCCCTTGGTGATCACGACGAGGTTGATCACCATCAGGATGCCGAACACGAACAGGCCGACCGCATAGTCGCCGCCGATCAGGAAGTTGCCGAAGCTTTCGATGACATGGCCGGCGGCAGCCGGGCCGGTGTGCCCGTCGACGAGGACGACCCGGGTCGACGCGACGTTGAGCGACAGGCGCAGCAGCGTCGCGAACAGCAGTACGGTCGGGAAGGAGGAGAAATCGAGCGGCTTGGCGGCGTTGAGTGCGACCATCAGCACCGCCAGCGAGATCATGATGTTCGCGATGAAGCCCATGTCCAGCACGAAGCTGGGTACCGGGATGACCATCAGGCCGACGAGCATCAGCGTGGCGAGCGGCAGGATCGCGCTCTTGCCCGTCATCGCCCACAGCTTGCGGGTCACCGAGTGCGGAGCGGCCATGACTCAGTCCCTCCCGCCGGGAAGCGGGTGTCCGAACCTGCGGAAATCCGAGATATTCCGTGCCACCGACATGCGATCCTCGATGATCCTCGCGTGAATGCAGGATCAGCAATGCGCGGAACGTGGTTAATTTTGGGTTAGGAATGGTGAAGATCGCCGTCCGCCTCGACAAGCCGGCCACTCTGAGCCAGACCGGCGCGAAAGGAGACGCGATCGATGGACAAGCCCGCTTACCGCCCCGAGACCCTGGCGCTGCACGCCGGCTGGCGCGCCGACCCGACGACGGGGGCGGTGGCGCCGCCCATCTACCAGACGACCTCCTACCAGTTTCACGATGCCGGCCACGCCGCGCGGCTGTTCGCGCTGGAGGAACTGGGCAACATCTACACGCGCATCGGCAACCCGACGACGGCGATCCTCGAGGACCGCATCGCCGCGCTCGAAGGCGGCGCGGCGGCGCTGGCGGTCGCATCGGGTCAGGCCGCCTCGGCCTATGCGATCCAGAATCTGGCTCGTGCGGGCGACAATATCGTCGCGGGCACAGATCTTTATGGCGGCACCTGGAACCTGTTCGCCAACACGTTGCGCGATCAGGGGATCGAGGTGCGCTTCGTCGATCCGGCCGATCCGCAAGGCTTCGTCGCCGCTTCCGACGAGCGCACGCGTGCCTGGTATGTCGAGACGCTGCCCAATCCCAAGCTGGTCGTGTGCCCGATCGGCGAGCTTGCCGCCGCCGGCCGGCCGATGGGCATCCCGCTGATCGTCGACAACACCGCGGCGCCGCTGATCGCCCGGCCGCTCGATCATGGCGCGGCGATCGTCGTCTATTCGACGACCAAATATATCGGCGGCCACGGTACCTCGATCGGGGGTGTCATCGTGGATGGCGGCACTTTCGATTGGGAGGCCTTTCCCGATCGGCAGCCGAACCTCAACACGCCTGATCCGAGCTATCATGGCGCCGTTTGGGCGCAGGCGGCCAAGCCGCTCGGTCCGATCGCCTATATCCTGCGCGCCCGGACGATCCTGCTGCGCGATCTCGGCGCGGCGCTGTCGCCGTTCAACGCCTTCCAGATCCTGCAGGGGTTGGAGACGCTGCCGTTGCGTATGCCGCGCCACTGCGAGAATGCGCTGGCGGTGGTGCGCTTCCTGTCGAGCCGCGCGGGGGTGACGCGGGTGATCCACCCGTCGGTCCAGACCGGCGACGCGCGATTGCGCGCCGACCGCGTCCTGACGGGCGGGCAGGGTGGCCTGCTCGGCTTCGAGCTGGCGGGCGGAGTCGAAGCCGGGCGCCGGTTCATCGACGCGCTGCAGCTCTTCTACCATGTCGCCAATATCGGCGATGCGCGCAGCCTCGCGATCCATCCGGCCAGCACCACTCATTCTCAGCTCTCGGTCGAGGAACAGGCGGCGGCGGGCGTTTCGCCCGGCTATGTCCGGCTGTCGATCGGGCTCGAGCATATCGACGACATCCTTGCCGATCTCGATCAGGCGCTTCAGGCGGCCGGCTGATCGCGATGGTTTCGTGATGACTGCCCACCAGCGGCCCACGCCGCTCTATTCCTATGCGACGCTGGCGGCGGTGATGCTGTTCTGGTCGGGCAACTTCATCGTTGGCCGGGCCGTGCAGGGGGCGGTCCCGCCCTTCACGCTGGCCCTGGTCCGTTGGACCGGGGCGGCGTTAGTCCTCGCTCCCTTCGCGTGGAAGCACTTCCGTGCCGATCGGGCGCTGCTCGCGGCGCAATGGAAGATCGTGCTGCTGCTCGGCCTGGTGGGCATCGCGGCCTTCAACGGCTTCGTCTATGCCGGGCTCCACCACACCACCGCCACCAACGGCCTGCTGCTCCAGGCAGCCATCCCGGCGCTGGTGCTGCTGTTCGACCGGATGTTGTTCGGCCAGCGTGCGACCCTGGTGCAGGTGGCGGCGGTTCTGCTGTCGATCGCCGGGGTGATCCTGATCGTGCTACGCGGAGACCCGCTCGCGATCCTGTCGATCGGCCTCAATATCGGCGACCTGCTGGTCCTGTGCGGGGTCGTGAGCTGGGCCGCCTATACCAGCCTGCTGCGCCTCCGGCCGGCCAGCCATCCGCTCAGCTTCCTCCTCGTGGCATTCCTGATCGGCATCGCGGCGATGGCTCCGCTGGCGATGTTCGAATGGATGCGCGGCGAGCGGGTCGTGATGGGCTGGGGGACGATCGGCAGCTTTGCCTATGTCGCGCTCCTGCCATCGCTCGCTGCCTACATACTCTATAACGCCGCGGTTCATGAGTTGGGAGCCGGCCCCGCGGGGCAGACGATCACGCTGATGCCGCTGTTCGGCGCGCTACTGGCGGCTGGGCTGCTGGGGGAGAAACTCCACGCCTATCACCTGGCGGGCATGGTGCTGATCCTCGGCGGTATCCTGCTGGGCGCGCTGATGCGTCCGGGTCAGGCTCGGGATCAGCGGTCCGGTCGGCCGTAGGTCGCGGGGGTGCAGTCGAACCGGCCGGCCGCGACGGCAAGCAGGTCGATCTGTTGGCGGGTGCGGTCCGCGAGGTAGCGGACGCGTGCGCGCGCGCCATCGGCGAGGTGCATCGCCTCCTCAAGCCGGGCACGGAGTTGCGGGGAGAGCCTGGCGCGGTCGATCGTGTCGAGCGCGGCGACGCTGCGAGCGAGGGCGGGCAGCGCCGCCTCGATGGCGTCGATGTCGTGCGTGTCGAGCGCGGCGATGAGGGCCTCGCTCGACAGGATCAGATCGTCGACGACGGAGTGGCTCACCTGGACGAACCGGGCAGGTCGAGCGCGATCATCTTCGCCGCGATCGCCTTTGCGTCGATCGGATATTGGCCAGACGCGATCGCCTGCCGGATCGCCTCGATCTTCTCGCTGTTGACCGGCGGTCCGGCTTCCGCGAGCGCGGCGACGAGCGAAGGCGCCGCGATCGGCGCGCTCCCGGCGGATTCCACCGGAGCCGGCGGCGCCAACGGCTTCACCGTCTCGTCCTTCGCCTGACCGATGCGGGTCGGGCTGGCCTGTCCTACCCCATTGATCATGACCATTCCTTTCATTCCTGGCCCGGAGGCCGCGATTCCACCTGTGTCGATGATAACGACAGGTTTCGAATTTATTTAAATCCGATCAGGCGGACCCGGCCTACATCGATCACCTCGGCGAAGATTGTCGAGCCTTTCGAATTGGTTGCTACTCGCACCCGGCGCCCGATGTCGGCATCCTCCATCGCTGTCGCGTCGACGCTGATCGAAAAGGACGACCCCTGGGCGACCAGCTGGACGGGGTCGCCCTTGCGGACGGCGGCATTGACGGACGGGGTAGTCCCGTCATTGCCGCCAGCCATGGTCGCACGGGCGTTCATTGCCATATTGGCGCGCATCAGCGGAACGCGCAGGCGCCAGCCCGAGGTGGTGCAGCGTACCGTGACCGAACTGGCGCTCGGCGGGTCGATCTGGATCGCGCCGGGGCAGGCGGCCAGACGCATGCGGCGGTCGATCGGTGCAAGCGGGCCGCCGGGCGTGCCGACCTCGGCGCCGACCGAAGCGACCACCATCCGCTCGATCTGGCCGAGGTCCTGGGCAGGCGGCAGCGCGCTCTGCGCGGCGAGCGGAGCCGCGACGCCGAGGGCAGCGGCCAGTGCCAGGGGCCGAAGGGCGGCGCGCATCATGGGCAGGTTCCGGTTCATGCTGCCGAGCCTATCCGCCCAACCGCAAAGATTTGGTTAACGCCGCGCTTACCATGCGGGCGGGGCAATCGCCCCGGCGGGTGGCGGGTTCCCGGGCGTCTCCTGCGGCCAGCACAGAGACAGGAGCGCCCGTCGCGGGAACCCGGCCGCCCGCCGGGGGACCGTCATCGGGGCGGGTGCCCCGGAAGCTGTTGGACCGAAATACGCTGGCCCCGGGGGGGCTCGCTGGCGCGCATCGGCGGCAGGGTGATCTCGATCATCGCGTCGGGCAGTCCACCCGAACGGATCGCGCGTGCGGCTGCGGTCGCGCGCGCGGCCGCGAGTTCCCAACTGTCGAGCCGGGCCGACTGGCCGTCCCGTCCCTGGCTGGCGACGATGACCCGCCCTCCCGCCCTGGAGGCGGCGGCGCCGATCGCCTTCAGCCGCTGGAGAGCGTCGGGCTTGAGGATCGCCTCGCCATTCTGGAACATCGCGGCGGCGGCGAAGCCCTCGACATTGCCGTTCGGAACGTCCGCACCACCGCCTCCGAACGCATCGCGGATGCCCGCGGCCAGCTTGAGGCGGTCTGCGGCCTGAGCCTGCATCAGCACGAAAAAGGCGAGGAGGAGCAGGGCGAGGTCGGCGAAGCTGAGTATCCAGCGCTGGGATATCTCGCGCTTCATAGCACCGTCCTGAGGTTCGGACGGACGATCGCCGGAGGCAGGCTGTCCAGTTCTTCGCGCGCGAGGATCTCAAGCTGCCGGCAGGCCGAGGTCTGCCAGGCGAGCTCTGCCTCTGAAAGGGTTTCCAGCCGGCCCGCGATCGGCCCGGCCACCGCCGAGGACAGGATCACGCCATAGAGGGTGGTGAGCATCGCCACCGCCATCGCCGGGCCGATCGCCGCGGGGTCGTCCATATGCGCGAACATCTGGACCAACCCGATGATCGTGCCGATCATGCCCATCGCCGGCGCGGTCTCGGCGATCGCGCGCCATACGCCGATCACGCCCTGATGACGCTGACGACGCGCCTCGATGTCGGCGCTCGCCCAGCGGACGAAGTCGGCCGAGCGGCGGGCGTCGGACAGTTCGCGTGCGGCCCGGAGCAGAAAACGCTGCGCGGTCTCGATCCGATCGGCGCAGGCGAGGCTGCGGATTTCGGCCAGTTCGCGGATGCGGCTGACCGATATTCGCGCGGCGGCGGCATCGGCGTTCGGATCGGCGCGGCCGAGCATCGGCAGGGCGGCAAAAGCGCGGCCGATATCGGCACGGGTCGCGCGGAAGGCGGTGGTGAGCAGGGTTCCGCCGAACACGATGCCGATCGCCGCCGGGTCGATATATCGGGCGATTTGCTCGAGCAGGACCATTGCTTCCCCATTTCCGGCAAGATCGGCCGGCAAGAATCTGCCGTTCCCGGCAGGACGTTGCCGGTTCGACGTCGAATCCCGGAATTTTCGGGGGTGATCGCCCCGTTAACCATGTTTGGCACGGCAGTTGCTTGGGTGGTGGCCAAGGCAGCCGTCGAGCCCGTTCGAACAGGATTAACGGCCGCCGACGACAGGACTTTAGAAGGTGAAGCGAAAAAATGGCTGATCCGCTTTTCGGGATCCACGGCAAGGCACTGGAGTTGCGGTCGCAGCGGCTGTCGATGCTGGCGTCCAACATCGCGAATGCCGCCACGCCCAACTACAAGGCGCGCGACATCGATTTCCAGAAGGCGCTCTCCGACGCGACCGACGGGATGAGCGCGGCCCAGGCCGCGGACGTCCATATCGGTTACCGTGTCCCGCTCGAAACCTCGCTCGACGGCAACACCGTCGAACTGTCGACCGAGCAGAACCAGTTCGCCGAGAACGCCCTGCGCTACAAGACCACGCTTTCCTTCCTCGAAGGACGGATCGGCACGGTCATGCAGGCTCTGAAGGGAGAATAAGCCATGGCGGGCAATCTCTCCGTCTTCGACATCGCCGGCCGCGCCATGTCGGCGCAGATGGTCCGGCTCAACACGTCGGCTTCGAATCTCGCCAATGCGGGGTCGGTCGCGGGCAGCAAGGCCGAGGCGTTCCGCGCGATCAAGCCGGTCTTCTCCTCGGTCACCGACGCTCCCGGCGTCGCGACGGTGAAGGTCGACCAGGTCGTCGCCTCCAACATCGAGCCGACCAAGCGCTACGACCCCAATCACCCCAAGGCCGACAAGGACGGGAATGTCTGGGAAGCGGGCGTCGACCAGGCGCAGGAGCTCGTCGAGATGATGGAGACCGCGCGCCAGTACCAGAACAACGTGTCGGTCATGCAGACCGCCAAGACGCTCACCCTCGATACGCTGAGGCTCGGCAAATGACGATATCCACCGGTAACAGCTATCTCGACAGCCTGAGCGGCTCGAAGAGCGGCGCCACCACGACGACGACCAGGAAGAGCAACGAGTCGCTCAGCCAGAACGATTTCCTGAAGCTGCTGACCACCCAGATGCAGACGCAAGACCCGTTCAACCCGGTCGACAACACCCAGATGGTCGCCCAGATGGCGCAGTTCTCGCAGACGACCGGCATCGCCGAGATGAACCAGTCGCTCAAGTCGATGGTCCAGAGCCTCCAGCAGTCGCGCGTCGCCGATGCCGCCAACTGGATCGGCAAGGCGGCGCTGCTGCCGTCCAAGGCGGCGAGCGCACTGGCCGACGGTTCGTTCGCCGGCAACGTCACTCTGCCGGATGCGGCATCGCGGGTCGACATCAGCCTCGTCGATGGCACCGGCACCGTCGTCTACACCGGCAGCGCCACCAATGTGCCGGCCGGTGACGTTCCCTTCTTCTGGGACGGCAAGGATCAGGACGGCAATCCCGTCGCCGGTCCGCTGACCATCGTCGCCTCTGCCAAGGACAGCCAGGCGAAGGCGATGGCCGACATCGCCACGTCGAGCTGGGCCACCGTTGCGAGCGTCAGCTCGCCGGCCAGCGGTTCCACCAAGATCGTCACCCCGCTGGGCAATTTCGACCCGGCGGACGCTCTTCAGCTTTCCTGATTTCGGTAACGGAGCAAACCCCATGTCCTTCTACACCGCGCTTTCCGGCCTCAAGGCCTCGCAGACCGACCTCGCCGTCATCTCGAACAATATCGCGAATGTCGGCACGACCGGCTTCAAGCGCAGCGGCACCGAGTTCGGTGACCTCGTCTCCTCCTCGCCGATGCAGAGCTCCGGCATCGCCGGCCAGGGCACCCGCCTGCGCGGCATCGCGCAGCAGTTCACCCAGGGCGGCCTCGAATCGTCGGAGCGCTCGCTCGACCTCGCCATCTCGGGGCAGGGCTTCTTCGTGACCCGCGCATCCAACTCGAACGGCCAGGTCAGCTACACCCGCAATGGCGCGTTCAGCGTCGACGCGAACCGCTTCCTGGTCGACTCCTCGGGCGCCTATCTGCAGGTGCTGCCGACCGATACGAAGGGCGCCGTCACCGCGACCGGGCTGAGCTCGGCCCGTTCGATCCAGCTTCCCCTCACCTCCGGCACTTCGAAGGCGACCCAGACGATCGACCTGTCGGTGACCTTCCCGTCGGCGGGCGACGTGCCATCGACCCGGTCGACCTACAGCACGTCGAACCCCTACAAGTTCGACCGCACCGATCCGAACAGCTACAACCAGTCGACCACCACCACGGTCTACGACGCGGCGGGCAACGCCTTCCCCATGACCACCTATTATGTGCGGGAGAACCTGCCGGGCGGATCGACCACCGACACTACCTGGACCGCGCACACCTTCATCGGCGACACCGAGATCAGCTACGACACCAGCGCCGCCACCCAGCCGGCGCCGCTGACGCTGACCTTCGATAGTACCGGTGCCAAGACTGCCCCGTCGGGCATCATCAACCTTGGGCCGCTCACCCCGGCCGGCGCCTCGGCTCCGCTCGAATTCAGCCTGAACTACAGCGGCAGCACCAAGATGTCGGCCTCGCCCTTCACGCTGACCAGCTTCGACCAGGACGGCTATGCCGCCGGCCAGCTCGACAACGTCTCGGTGGGCTCGGACGGCCTGATCGTCGCGACCTTCTCGAATGGCGACAGCCAGGCGCTGGGCAAGATCATCCTCGCCAACTTCTCCAATCCCGAGGGGCTGCGCCAGCTCGGCGACAGCAAATGGGGGGCCACCGGACTGTCGGGCGAACCGATCATCGGGGAGGCGAGCAGCAACGGCACCGGTCAGATCCAGTCGGGCGCGCTCGAGCAGGCCAATGTCGACATAACCGAAGAGCTGGTCGCGCTCATCCAGGCGCAGCGCAACTTCTCGGCCAATGCCAAGACGATCGAGGCGGCCAACACCATGACCCAGACGATCGTCAACCTGCGCACCTGATCATCCTGACGGACTAGAGGAGCCCGGCCATGGACAAGCTGATCTACAGTTCGCTCTCGGCGATGCGGTCGGCGATGGCGCGTCAGACGATGACCGCCAACAACCTCGCCAACGCCAACACCGTGGGTTTCCGCGGCGAGATGAGCTCGAGCACCGCGCTCTGGCTCAAGGGCGACGGGTTCGCCAGCCGCGCGACCAACTCGGGCGAGGTCACCTCGGCCGACATGAGCGAGGGCACGATCAGCGAGACCGGCCGGGACCTCGACGTAGCGCTTCAGGGCAAGGAAACGCTGCTCGCGGTGCAGAGTCGCGAGGGCGACGAGGCCTATACCCGCCGCGGCGATTTCCAGATCGGCGACAGCGGTCTGCTGACCACCGGCGACGGGATGCCCGTCCTCGGTGACAGCGGTCCGGTCACCTTGCCGCCCTACGACAAGCTGGTGATCGCCGCCGACGGGACGATCTCGATCGTGCCGCGGGGCGGCGATCCCACCCAGATGCAGATCGTGGACCGGCTCAAGCTGGTATCGACCAACGGCACCGCGGTGGCCAAGGGGCTCGACGGCCTGTTTCGTCCGCAGAGCGGCGGCACGCTCGGTGCCGATCCCCAGGCGGCGGTGCGGCAGGGCGCGATCGAGGGATCGAACGTCAATGTCTCGACCACGCTGATCGACATGATCGAGGCGAGCCGGGACTGGGACATGCAGGTCAAGATGATGAGCTCGGCCCAGGACATCGACAAGGCGTCCGCCGATCTGATGCGGTTCGATTAAAAGTTCAGAGGAGTAGCTTGCCATGAGCAACGCAGCACTGCACGTCGCGCGCACGGGCCTCGATGCCCAGAACATGCGTATGCAGGTGATCGCCAACAACCTGGCGAACGTGAACACTACCGGCTTCAAGCGCGACCGCGCCAGCTTCGAGACGCTCGCCTATCAGGCGATGACGGCGCCCGGCGCGGCCTCGTCGGAGTCGACCAGGTTCGCGACCGGCACCAATCTCGGCACCGGCGTCCAGATCAACGGCACCGCCAAGATCCAGACGCAGGGCGCGCTCCAGGAGACCGGCAACCCCCTCGACATGGCGATCCAGGGCGACGGCTATTTCCAGGTGCTGCTGCCCGACGGTCGGACCGGCTATACCCGCGACGGCAATTTCAACCGTTCGGACGACGGCACGATCGTCACCGCCGACGGCTATCAGCTCCAGCCGCAGATCCAGATTCCCGAGAACACGACCAACCTGACGATCGCCGCCGACGGCACGGTGAGCGCGACCCAGGCCGGCGAAACCAGCTCGACCGAGCTGGGCAAGATCGAACTGGCGCGCTTCTCCAACCCGGCGGGTCTCCAGGCCGAGGGCAACAACATCCTGACAGAGACCCCTGCGTCGGGCCAGCCGCAGACCGGCCCCGGGGGCATCGACGGCCGCGGCACGATCCAGCAGTCGTCTCTCGAATCCTCGAACGTCAACATCGTCGAGGAGCTGGTCGACATGATCGAGACGCAGCGCGCCTATGAGGTGAACAGCAAGATGATCTCCTCCACCGACCAGATGCTGCAATATGTCAACCAGAACCTCTAAGGCCGTCCTGCTCGGCGCGCTCGCGGCGCTTTCGATCGCCGTCGCCGTCGATCCGGCACTGGCCCGCAAGCGTGCACGGGAGATCGACTATTCGCCGGTGTTCGCGGCGGAACCGCTGCCGCCGCAGGCCAACGGCGCGATCTACCAGGCTGCCAACGGCTATTCGGCGCTGACCAACGGTGCGCGGGCGGCGATGATCGGCGATATCGTGACGATCAAGCTGGTCGAGCGGACCCAGGCCGCAAAGTCGAACAGCGCCTCGACCGATCGCTCGGGCGAGCTGGGCCTTACCCCGCCGACGACTGGTCCGTTGTCGCTGTTCAAACCCACCGACGTGGGTGCGAGCGGAGGCAGCACCTTCACTGGCAAGGGGGCGGCAGCCCAGTCCAACCAGCTCAACGGCGAGATCAGCGTCTCGATCGTCCGGGTCTTCCCGAACGGGACGATGCTGGTGCGCGGAGAGAAGCTGCTGACCCTCAACCGCGGTGACGAGAATATCGCGGTCACCGGGCTGATCCGCGCGGCCGACATCGGCCCGGACAACCGGGTTCCGTCGACCCGCGTTGCCGACGCCCGGATAACCTATTCGGGCAAGGGCGAGATCGCGCGCGGCTCTCGCCAGGGATGGCTTAACCGTTTCTTTTCCATCTTGAGTCCATTCTGATTAAGAATTTCGAGGATTGGCCGTTCATGTTCCGCGCCCTGATCACAGCCCTGGTCTGCTTTTCCGGACTCTCCCTCGCGGGGGCGGGCCATGCCGAACGGATCAAGGATATCGGCAGCTTCGCGGGCCTGCGCGCGAACCAGCTGACCGGCTATGGCATCGTCGTCGGCCTGGCCGGGACGGGCGACGACAGCCTCGATTATTCTACTCTCGGCATGAAGGGCGTCGCCTCGCGCTTCGGCTTGCAGCTTCCGGCCGGCGTCAATCCGGCGCTCAAGAACGCCGCCGCGGTGATGATCACCGCCGAGCTGCCCGCCTTCGCCAAGCCGGGCCAGCGGCTCGACGTCACCATTTCGGCGCTGGGCAAGGCCAAGTCGCTGCGCGGCGGCACGCTGATCATGGCGCCGCTGATGGGCGCCGACGGCCAGATTTATGCGATGGCCCAGGGCAACCTGGCGGTCGGCGGTCTTGGCATCGACGCCGCCGATGGTTCCAAGCTGACGATCAACGTGCCGACCGCCGGCCGCATCCCCGGAGGGGCGACGGTCGAGCGCAGCGTCGACGCCGGTTTCGCGACGATGCCGCAGCTCCGTTTCGACCTTGCCGAGGGCGATCTCACCACCTCACAGCGCGTCGCCGCCGCGATCAACGGCCGGCTCGGCCAACCCATCGCGCGCTCCATCGACGCCACCACCATCACGATCGATGCGCCGCAGGGTGCGGAAGTCCGCACCGCCCTGATGAGCCGGATCGAGAATCTGGAGGTAGACACGGCCGAGGCGCCCGCACGGGTCGTCGTCAATGCGCGCACCGGGACCGTCGTCATCAACGGCGCGGTGCGGATCGCACCGGTCGCCGTCACCCATGGCAAGATGACCGTTCAGGTCGACGAAAAGCCGCAGATCATCCAGCCGCAGCCCTTCTCGCGCGGGCAGACCGCCGTCCAGCAGTCGAGCGCGATCAACGTGGAGCAGGAGGCCCGGCCGATGTTCGAGTTCAACCCGGGCGCCTCGCTGGCCGATATCGTCAAGGCGGTCAACGCGATCGGAGCCTCTCCCGCGGACCTTGTCGCGATCCTCGAGGCGCTGAAGCAGGCGGGCGCGATGAAGGCGGAGCTCGTGGTGCTATGATCGGCGGCGTTTCCGCAAAGCTTGGCGCGCTCGCCGACCCGAAGGCGAGCGAACTCGATCAGCTCAAGGCTGCCGCGAAGCAGTTCGAGGCGATCTTCACCCGCCAGATGCTCAAGTCTACCCGCGACGCGAAGCTGTGCGACGACGATCTGTTCGGGAGCGACGCGACCGACCAGTTTCGCGACATGCAGGACTCGAACCTTGCCGACCAGTTCGCCGACAAGGGCGCGATCGGCATAGCCGACCTGCTGGTCCGCCAGTTCCAGGCGCGCGTGGCAAAGCCCGCCGCCGGCGCGGATCCGGCCACTGCGGCTGGCGGCGCCAAGGACGACGGGGCGAGCGGATGAGCGACCTTCTCCAGATCGGCCGCTCCGGCGTCATCGCCTATCGGACCGCGCTCGCCACAGTCGGCGAGAATGTCTCCAATGCCGAGACCGAAGGCTATAGCCGCCGCAAGGTGGTGCTCAACGAGTCCGCGGTCTCCTCGGCGAACAGCTATATCTACCGTTCCTCGGCCGTGTTCGGCGGCGTCGAGGTGGGCAGCGTTCAGCGCATCTTCGACAATTATCGCAGCACCTATGCGCGCTTTGCCAATTCAGAGGCGGCTCGCGCCGATGCCAAGGCCACATGGCTCGACACTGCCGAGGCCGCGCTGGACGATTCCGACGTCGGCCTGGGCGTGAAGATGTCGAGCGTTTTCACCGCCGCCGAGGCGATGAGCGCCGATGTCAGCAGCGATACCAACCGCCTGACCCTGCTGACCGCGCTCGGCAACGCGGTGAACCAGTTCAAGACAACCTCCGCCGCGCTGCGATCGGCGGCGGACGGTGTCTCCACCGCGGCGCAGAACAGCGTTGCCAAGCTCAACGACGACCTGCGCACCCTGGTGCAGATCAACTCGGCGCTGCGCCGCGCCGGCAGTGGATCGTCAGGGCAGGCGCTGCTCCAGGACCAGCGCGACCAGGTGCTGCAAAGCATCTCCAATGCGGTTGGAATCGACGTCAAGCTGGAGGATGACGGCCGTGCCACGGTACGGCTGCTCGGCGACGGCACCGTCACGCTCGTCGATGCCGCGAGTGCCAATGCCGGTTATGTCGGCATGGTCGCGTCCGACAGTGGCCGCTTCTCCCTGATCGCCTCGGGTTTCGGCGCAGAAATGCCGATGAACCCGCAGTCGGGATCGCTCGCCGGGCTCGCCGATGCGGCCAATATCATAGCCTCCCGCCGGGACTCGCTCGATGCGATCGCGGGGCGGTTTGCGCAGGTGATCAACGAGTGGAACGGCGCGGGCGTCGATCGCAACGGCGATCCCGGCGGGGCACTGCTCACCGGCACCACCGCCGACACGTTGGAGGTCGCGACAACGGACCTGTCCAAGATCGCGGCCGCGAAGGGCGGTGTTGCCAACGGAAACGCGCTGGCGCTGAAGGATTATCGCAATTCCACCGGGCCTGAGGCGCAATGGGCGCAGCTCGTCTCCGCGCATGCACAGAGTGCCTCGGCAGCCAAGGCGGAACAGTCGGCGACCGCGTCCCAGCGCGACGGCGCCTATCAACAGCTCGACGACGTCACGGGGATCGATCTGGACGTCGAAGCGGCACAGCTTCTGCGTTTCCAGCAGGCCTATAACGGCTCGGCCAGGATCATTCAGATCGCCCGCGAAACCCTCCAGGAAATCCTGGGCCTGTTCAACTAGAAGGATTGACCGGTGATCTCCGCGACCCGCTACAGCGCCATTGCGCAAATCAACCGGCAGGCGAAGCTCGGTGAGGAGATCGCCCGCGCCCAGACCGAAATATCGACCGGCAAGAAGGTGCAAAAGGCGTCAGACGACCCGATCTCGGCGGCCCGCATCGCTGAACTGCGCCGCGTGCAGGCCGATCAGGTCACCTGGTCGCGCAATATCCAGACGGCGCAATCCGTGGCCGCGCAGGTCGACACGCAGATGGGCAACATGGCCGACATCTTCAATCGCGTGAAGGAGCTGACGCTCGCCGGGCGATCGGACTCGGCTTCCCCCGCGGATCGCGCGGCGATGGTGCAGGAACTGCAATCGTTGCGCACCGCGCTCAGCAATATCTCGACCGCCACCACGCCGACCGGTCAGCCGCTGTTCCCGACCGACGCCCCGCTGCAGATATCGGTATCTTCGACGGTGCGGCTCGCCGCGACGGCGCAGCGCTCGACCGTATTCGGGGGCATTGCCTATACCCATGCCACCGGTACCCTGGACGACGTGATCGCCACCGCGATCGGCGCGATCTCCACCGACGACGCGGCCGCGCGCCGGGCCGCGGCCGACGTCGCGCTGTCGGATGTCGACGTCGCGGTGCAGCACGTCACCGAACAGCGCGCCGCCCAGGGCGTCCGCGCGCAGCAACTCGACGTCGCGGCCGACACGCTCGAAGGCGTCTCGACGCAGCTTTCCGAGGAACGCAGTTCGCTCGAAGACACGGACGTTGCCGCGGCGATCATGAAGCTCAATGCCAAGACCCTGACGCTGCAAGCGGCGCAGGCTGCCTTCGCCAAGGTCAACAGCAACACTTTATTTGATTTTCTGCGGTAGGCGGACGTGACGCGGCATGGATAAAGCATCTGCTTTTCGTGCCGTTAACGGTGATGGGGGAGGGCCGGGCGACCGCGCCCGGACCCGACGGACTTCCTGGGAGTAAGCGTTCATGTTTGCTGGCATCGGCCTGGTCATTCTCTTCGCCATGGTGTTCGGAGGATTCGCCTTCACCGGCGGCGACCTCGCGCCCGTGCTGCATGCCATCCCCCACGAAATGCTGATCATCGGCGGCGCCGCGCTCGGCGCGGTCGTTGCCGGCAACTCGATGAAGGAACTCAAGGCGCTCGGCGGTGGCTTCGCCAAGGTCTTCAGGGGGCCGAGATACAACAAGAAGGACTATCTCGACGTCATCTTCCTCGTCTCGACGCTGATGAAGAAGCTGCGCACCGAAGGCCCCGTCGCGCTTGAGCCGCATATCGAGGACCCGAAGAGCTCGACGCTGTTCGCCGAATATCCGAAGCTGCTCAAGGACGACACGCTGATCCACATGATCACGGACACGCTGCGCCTGGTGGTCATCTCCTCGGGCACGCTCGATCCGATGGCGGTCGAGGACGTCATGGACAATGCGCTGAAGACGCACCACCATGACGAGATCAAGCCCGCCGACGCGATGCAGAACCTCGCCGACTCGCTGCCCGCGCTGGGCATCGTCGCGGCCGTCCTCGGCGTGGTGAAGACGATGGGCTCGATCGACAAGCCGCCGGCCATCCTCGGCGCGATGATCGGCTCGGCGCTGGTCGGTACGTTCCTCGGCGTGTTGCTGGCCTATGGCATCGTCGGTCCGTTCGCCGGCCGTTGCCGCCAGGTTATCGAGGCCGACGGCGCCATCTACGGCGTGGTCAAGCAGATCATCATCGCCTCGCTGCACGGGCATCCGCTGCCGCTGGTGATCGAGGCCGCCCGCTCGGGCATCACCCATGTCAACCAGCCCGCCTTCGCCGACGTGTTCGACGGCATGCGCGGCCGCTGAGCCCCCGGCACGTAGAGGAACGCCTCCACCATGGCGCAATCGCCCACGAAGCGCGGTAGGAACGAGCCCGAACCCCGCCCGATCATTATCAAGAAGATCATCGCGGAAGGCCATGGCGGCCATCATGGCGGTGCCTGGAAGGTCGCCTATGCCGACTTCGTGACGGCGATGATGGCTTTCTTCCTGCTGATGTGGATCCTCGGCGCGACCGACGAGAAGCAGCGCAAGGGCATCGCCGACTATTTCACGCCGACGATGGTCCAGTTCAAGGAGAAGAGCGCCGGCTCCAACGGCATCTTCGGCGGCGAGTCGGTGGTCGACAAGGACAATTACCCGCACCGCGCGGCGCAGACCGGGTCGAAGTCGATCAGCATCCCCAAGGACGCGTCGGGCGGCGAGAAGGAGGGGGCCGGCTCGACGAAGTCGCGCGATCGCGTCGCCTTCCAGAAGCTCAAGCTGCTGCTCCAGGCGAAGATGGCGGCCGACCCCAAGCTCGCGAAGATGATGCAGAATGTGCGGATGATCGAGACGCGCGAGGGGCTACGCATCGACCTCGTCGACCAGGCGGACTTCGCGATGTTCCGGTCCGGTACCGACGAGCTTTCGTCCGAGGCGCGCGCGCTGATGAAGCAGGTTGCCGAGGTAACCAATTTCGCCGACAATTCGGTGATCGTGCGCGGGCACACCGACGCGATGCCCTATTCGAAGGGCCGCACCGTCAACAACTGGACGCTGTCGGCCGCGCGCGCCGAGGCGACCCGCCGTGCGCTGTCCGACTTCGGCGTCGCCGGTGCCCGTTTCGCGCGGATCGAGGGCGTCGCCGACCGCGAGCCTTATGTTGCCGGCGATCCCTATGATCCCCGCAACCGCCGCATGTCGATCACCCTCGCCTGGTCGGCGGCCGATGCTCCCGCCGAGGGACCGGGGCCGGTCGACCTGATGGCGGGCGGCGCGAGCGACCCGACCGCGATGCCCGCCGCCGGGCTGGCGCAGATCGCGGCGCGCAAGGCAGGAAAGTAGGGCGGCGCCTGTAGATCGTCATTCCGGAGAAAGCCGGAATCTCCCTGCGCTCCTCCATCTGGCCGAAATGCTGGTGGGATCCTGGCTTTCGCCAGGATGACGAGCACGGGCGCCGGATATCAGGCGTCGAGGCCGGTGTCGGTGATGCTGCCGTTGCCGTCCGACGCGAGCATCATATAGGCGAGCCTCGCATTGGCGGGGTTGGGTTTGAGCAGGTTGAGACGCTGGCTGCCGATCATCGCCAGCATCTCGCCGGTGTCGGGGGTCGCCTTGCCGTCGCCCTCGAACACCTCCTTCGCATAAGCGAGGCGGAGCGTGTCGGCGCCGAAGGCGTCGCCGGGGCTCGCAGGCCCGCCGTTCATCGGGACGCCATTGTCGTCGATCTTCTTCGCCATCAGTGCATAGACCTGCGACAGCGACCGGGCATTGCCGCCCGCGTCATAGAAGATCGAGCGATTGGCGCGCGCCTCGCGCGGGAAAAGCCCGGCGGCGCTGGCGTCGGGCCGCGCGTCGGCGGCCTTAAGGAAGCGGGTCGCGCCTTCGAGGCCCAGGAAATGCGCGAAATAGAGATCGGCCGAGCGGGGCGGGCGGCCAAGCGAGGTCCTCAATCCGTCGGCATTGTCGCTCGCGAACTCGGCGGCCATCAGCGACGAGGCATCCGGGTCGTTCTTCAGCGCCATCACCTGGTCGCGCACCGCGCCGTCGACCTTCCAGCTTCCGTCGCCGCGCCGGCTGATCGCGTCGGCGGCCCAGCCGAGGCCGTGCTTCGCGCCGTACATCTTGACCGCGCCGAGCCAGCTCTGGTCGATGAACTGGAACAGCCCGCCCGCCGAACTCGACCGCGCCTGCGCGTTCGGGTTCAGCCCGCTTTCCGAGCGCGCCTGGTTGAGCAGATAGGTGAAGTCGACCCCGACCCGCTGCGCCGCGCGGCCGATCGCCCCGCGCACGCCGGCCTCCCGCTCGACGCGGCCAAAGCCCGGCAGGCTCATGAGAGGGGTCCTGTTAACACCCCTTAATTGTCGCTGATCATGGTTAACGAAAGATTGTCGTTCAGCCGGTGCTGCCGTCCGGGCCGTCGTCGTCCTTCTTCGGGGCGCGGGGCAGACGCTTGATCCGGCTGATCCCCGCGAACATTGGCAGCAGCAGGACGAGCAGCAGGATCGCGGCGATAATCTGCTTCTTCATGCCGCCATCTCCAGCGCCGCCGCGAGGATCGCGTCGTAGATCGCGCCGAGGTCATTATCGTCTATACAATAAGGTGGCATCACATAGACGGTGTTGCCCATCGGGCGGAGCAGCAGGCCGTTGTCGCGGAAGAAGCGGCCGAGCATCGGAGCCATCGCCGAAAGATAGTCGCCATAGGGATCGACGAACTCCATCGCCGTGATCGTGCCGAGCTGGCGTTTGCCGACGATCAGCGGATGATCGAGCCGGTCCAGCTGTCGCGCCTGGCGGTGGACGAGGGCGCCGATCCGGTCGAGCACCGGCTCCTCCTGCCAGATCGCGATATTGGCGTTGGCGGCGGCGCAGGCGATCGGATTGGCGGTGTAGCTCGACGAATGGAAGAACATCCGTGCGCGGTCCTGCGACAGGTGCGCGTTGAAGATGTCCCGTGTCGCAAGCGTCACGGCCAGCGGGATGGCGCCGCCCGTCAGCCCCTTGGACAGGCACATCAGATCGGGTTCCACCCCGGCGTGCTGGCAGGCGAAGAGCATGCCGGTGCGTCCCCAGCCGGTCATCACCTCGTCGGCGATGAACAGCACGCCCTCCCGCGCGCAGATGTCCCGCAGCGCCTTCAGCACATGCGGCGGATAGATCAGCATTCCCCCCGCACCCAGGATCAGCGGCTCGACGATCAGGGCGGCGGGCGGCGGACTCTGCGCGCAGATCGCCTCGAGCGCAGCGATCGTCCGATCGCCGTCGCCGACCGGGAAGGGCAGGGTGTCGACGTCGAACAGCAGCGGCTGGTAGGCGCGGTTGTAGACGCCGCGTTCGCCCACCGACATCGCGCCGATCGTGTCGCCATGATAGCTGTGCTCCATCACGACGATGCGATGACGCGGCTCGCCCCTGTTGAGCCAGGTCCCCAGCGCCATCTTCAACGCGACCTCGACGCTGGTCGATCCGCTGTCGGAAAAGAACACATGGTCGAGCGCCGCGGGCGTGATGTCGACCAGCGCCCGTGCCAGCGTCTCGGCCGGCTCATGGGTCCAGCCGGCGAAGATGAGCTGGTCGAGCTTTTCGGTCTGGGCGCGGATCGCGGCCATGATCCTGGGATTGCAATGGCCGTGGGTCGTCACCCACCAGGACGAGATCGCGTCGACATAGCGGCGGCCGTCGGCGGCATGGAGCGCGGCGCCTTCCGCCCGCTCGATCAGCGGGATGTCCTCACCCAGGCCGTGCTGGGTGAAGGGATGCCAGACGGGAGAGCTCATGGGGCGAAGTCCTCGGGCGCGAAGGCCGCCGCGAAGGCGGCGGCGAGCGTGTTCGCGTCCAGCGGATCGAGCCGGGGGAGCCGGCCCAGCCGCCGCACGCCGCCAATCGCGGAGATCGTCCGCTCGCTCTCCTCCTGCGGATCGCCGACGAAGGCGATGCCGAGGATCGGGATGTCGCGCGCGCGCAGCGCCTCGATCGTCAGCAGGCTGTGGTTGATGGTGCCGAGTGCGGTTCGCGCCACCACCACCGTCTCGAAGCGCCAACCCGCGAAGATGTCGGCGAAGAGCAGCCCGCCCGCCAGCGGCACCAGCAACCCGCCCGCACCCTCGATCACCAGCCGCCGGTCGCAGGGCGGCGGCGTCAGCAGCGAGGGATCGATCACGACATTGTCGATCGCGGCGGCGTGATGCGGCGAGGCGGGCGTTTCCAGGCGATAGGCCTCGGGCAGGATGCGGCTGTCGGGGAGGCCCGACAGGCGGCGGACGGTGTCGCTGTCGGTGCCGTCGGCCAGCCCGGCCTGCACAGGCTTCCAGTAACAGCCGTCGAGCATATGCACGAGGCCCGCGGAGAAGACGGTCTTGCCGACGTCGGTGTCGGTTGCGGTGACGACGATCGCGCGGGTCATGCGGTCAGCTCCGTGACGGCGTCGGCAAGGGCGGCGACCGCCGCCTCATCGACGTTGAGGGTCAGCGAAATCCGCAGCCGCGAAGTGCCGGTCGGCACCGTCGGCGGGCGGATGCCCCGCACGTCGAAGCCGCAGTGCTGAAGCTTCGCCGCGATCGCCATGGTGCGGGCGTCGTCGCCGAGGACGACGGGGACGATCTGCGACCCGCTGGACGGCAGCCGTTCGCCGGCGAAGGCGATCAGCCGGGCGAGCCGGTCGCGCCGCTCGTGCTGGGCGCGGACGAGGTCGAGGCTGGCGCGGACGGCGGCGGCGGCAAGCGGCGAGGGCGCGGTCGAGAAGATGAAGCCTCGCCCCTTGTTGACCAATATGTCGGCAATGACGCGCGGGCAGCAGACCAGTGCGCCTTCGCAGCCCAGCGCCTTGCCGCAGGTCCGCAGCACCACAACATTCTCGCGGCCGTCGAGGCCATCGGCGAGGCCCCGGCCCTCGCGGCCGAAAACGCCGACGGCGTGGGCGTCATCGATCACGAGGAAGGCTTCCTCGCGGTCGGCGAGCGCTGCAAGCTCGGCAAGCGGGGCCTTGTCCCCGTCCATGCTGTAGAGGCTCTCGACCGCTATCCATACCCGGCCCTTGTGACCTTCGGCGCGCCAGCGCGTGATCGCATCGGCAAAGGCATCCACATCATTGTGTCCGGCCGCGACGGTCGCCGCGCGACCGAGGCGCATCCCTTCATGCGCGCTCGCGTGGATCAGCGAATCATGGACGATCAGGTCGCGTCCGGCCGGCAAGGTCGAGAAGATCGCGCTGTTCGCCGCGAAGCCCGAGGAGAAGAACAGGCTCGCCTCGCTGCCAAAGAAGGCGGCGGCCTCCCCCTCCAGCGCCTCATGCTCGGGATCGTTGCCGCGCAGCAGCCGCGACCCGCCCGCGCCGATGGAGACGCCCCGGTCGAGCGCGGCGGCGACGGCGGCGCGTAGCTCGGCCGATCGCGAAAGGCCCAGATAGTCGTTCGAGGCGAAGTCGTGGCCCGCGCGCGGGATGAGGCTGCGGGTGCGGGAGCGCCGGGCGATCTGGGCGAGCGCTTCGCGATGGGCGTCGAGGATCGACATGCGCTGCCCCTAACGCCTGTTTTCCCGTCCGTGAAGCAGATGAAATCGAACAGAGCACTGGTTGTTCGTCGGCGTTTGACTATATCAGCCGGCGAAACAGGTGCGGATCAATCCGCGAAGCTACCGGAAGAAGGCATGAGCGAAGAGAATATCGGCGAAAACGAAGTCGAAACCCCCGAGACCGAACCGTCGGCCGAGGCCGAGGTCGAGAGCCCGTTCGCCAAGCTCGAAGGCGAGCTGGAGAAGCTGCGCAACGAGGTGCTCTACGCCCAGGCGGAGACGCAGAACGTCCGCCGCCGGCTGGAGAAGGAGAAGGCCGACGCGTCGGCTTATGCCGCTACCGGCTTCGCGCGCGACATGCTGTCGGTAGCCGACAATCTCGGCCGCGCCTTGGCGGCAATCCCGGCCGAGCTGCGCGAGGATGAGCGGATCAATTCGCTGCTGACCGGCATTGAGATGACCGCGAAGGAACTGGAGAACGTCTTCCAGCGCAACGGCATCAGCAAGATCGAGGCGCTTGGCGCCAAGCTCGATCCGAACCGCCACCAGGCGATGGTCGAGTTGCCCAGCGCCGATGCCGAGCCCGGCACGGTGATCCAGGAGATGCAGGCCGGCTACATGATCAAGGACCGGCTGCTCCGTCCGGCACTGGTCGGCGTCGCCAAGACTCCGGAGGGCTGAGTCCCCCTCGAATTCTACTAGAGCGTAGTTTCATAAGTGGGGAGCCGCGGGCATATTGATGCCAGTTGGACCCTGGCGAAGAAGGTTTCGGCCAGTGTGTCGTAGCGGGTGACAACCTAGTGGAAGTGGTTCAGCTTCGAGTGAATGCGCTCGATCAGGTTGCACTCGAGATACGGCCATGTGCTGAAGCAAGATTTTGGCCTTCGGTCGGACTTCAGCGGATATTGGCAAAGGCTCCCTTCTCGCGGAGGGACGCCCGAATCCAGTCGGCGTCATAGGCCTCGTCTGCGAGGACGATTGTTCCGCCACCCACATGGTCAAACAGTTCGTCAGCCGCTTGCCCGTCATGGTTTTGACCGGGCCTTCCCCGTCGCCGCCTGCGGGGATTTTAGTCGTGAGGCCGCCGCAACGACCGAGACAATGATGTCGATCCCCCCTTTTTGCCGTCCAGCGTGTTGGTGGGGGGGGGGCGGAGGTGGTGTCATCGACACTTTACCTCAAAACGGCCACGCACTATATTGATGTTGTCGAAAATGGCAGGCCGGTATTTGGTGAGCCCCGGCCACCGTTCCTCGGAACGGTTCTTCCAGCCCTTAGCGGGCCGCGGACCTCGACGGAAGCGAGCGTAACAGCCCGCCCGTCGTTGCTGCGCGTTTTCGCCTAGATGCATCGTCGGATCGGCTGAGCGCCTCTGTCAACCACGTGCTGAGGCACGGAGACGAGGAACCTGTCATGTTCACCGACTACATCAAGTATCTTCCCCTGCTCTCGATGTGCGGATGGATCGCGATGTTCGCATCCAAGCACAAAAGCCTGTTCCTGGGCGACTGCATGGGCCTTGTTTACCATCTGGCGCTGGTGCCGGTGGTGGCTCTCCTTCCCGGTAGCGTCGAGATAAAGTTCGCCGGATACCTCTGGTTGTTCGGCGACGCGATGGTTGACATGGCTTCGATCAACGGCGCCGGACACCAGAACGCTTGGACGGCACGGATGTGCGTGCATCTGCTGGCATCGATTTGGATAGCCGGTGCTTCCTTTGGGATGACAAGCGCGGCTCGCCTCATCGGCGTCTCCTTGAGCGCCGGCTTGTTCTTGCACGCCCTGCTCGGGCCACGTATCGCGCGTACAAAGCAGGTTCTGGGCGTATTCGTCTTCCCTGGCATGATCGCCTGGCTGCTTTCAGTTGCCTACTGGCTGGGAGCTTTCACAGCGACCGTTCCGGTCGGTCATTGACTGGCTGGCTTTGTCTCGCGGGCAGGCGTGCTATGCTGCCGCCCGTGTCTTCAGCCCGCGTCGCGTGACAGGATCTCGTACTGGCGACGCTTCATCCGGGCTCTGGCCTTGCGGCTTCCCAGGCGCGCGACCAGCCAGCCCTTGAGCCACAGGCCGGTTCCGAGCCGCTCGCGCCGGTGGTTGGCAAGGACCAGCCAGTTCTGGATGCCGAAGGCGACCCGACGCAGCATCGACGGGGGCCGCACCGTCCCGCTCAGGAAATAGCCGTTTTGGAGCAGCCAGCGAGCGGCGCTGTGTTCCGCCGCGGAAATCTCCCCCGGCTCGGCCTTGCGCCAGCGGCCGGCGGGCTCCTGGTCGAACGGCTGCGACTGAAGCATTGCCGGTGTGAAGGGAACCCGCAGGAACTCGCACAGGCGGCTAAGCTCATATTCCGGTTCGCCGGCCAGCATCTCGTATTTCAACGTGAACTGCCGGTCGGAGGGCAGTTTGTGCGACATCCGGTCCCACAGCGTCTCGGCCTCGACCCAGTTCGCAATGCCATGCCACAGATTGCCGCTTTCGCGGTGGTGGACATGGGCGGCGGCGACATCGCGCCCGTCGCGCACCAGGTGGACGAAACGCGCGTCCGGCCATAGCCAAAGGATGCGGTCGAAATGATGCCGGATTGTCGCCCCCGTCACCGTTGCGCCAGGCTTCGCCGCGACCAGTTGATCGAGCAGGGCGCGGGCGATGCCGGTAAAGGGCATGCCGGTCGGAACGGAGAGACCCAGCTGCCGGAAACGGCGGTCGAACTCGACCGAGCGGATGAAGGCGTCACGTTTCAGGAAACGCCCGTCCGGTGTGATCGCGTCGACCACGAAGTCGATGTCCGGGGCTATCAGGATCGCGGGGTTGCGGGCCAGGAGCTGACGCAGCGCCGTACACCCCGATCGCGGTGCCGCGACCAGGAAGACCGGCGGGGCCATGGCCGGCGCGCTCGCCATCAGTGGGGCATGCCGTCCATGTCGTCCCCGGCTGCCACGGACTTCGCCTCCACCTCGATCCGCGTGCCGCTCGCGAAGGTGAAGAGCATCGGCACGCCGGTCCCTGCAGTGATTCGCGGGTCGACCCCGTACAGCATCGCGTGGCTGCCCCCCGGCGCAAACAGGACGGCCTTGCCCGCCGGAACCTGCACCTCGGCAATCGGCCGCATCGTCATCACGCCCCCGTTCATGACGCTCTCGTGCAATTCTATCTTGTTCACCACGGCGCTGTCGATCCTGACGAGGCGGTCGTCCTTCGCCCCGCCTTCCAGCGTGAAATAGGCGCCGGCCGGGCCTCCGGGCACTGCAGCAAGCCGCACGCGCGCATCCTTGACGAGCGGCTTGTCCGCGCGTTGCGGCTGACAGGCGGACAGGGCGACAAGGGCCATGGCGGCAACAATCGTGCGGTACATCGAAAACTCCGTGGGAATCACCATGCAATTAGGAGCTGTTGCGTCTTGCAGCAAATGAATCCCCACCTATATCGCCCCCATTCAACGCGATCTGCCGCGTGCTCGCCTCGTTACATGGGGGCATCGACGGGATCGGTTTTGGGGGTTTGAAAGGACTGGAATGGCTAAGGTAATCGGTATCGATCTGGGCACCACCAACAGCTGCGTCGCCGTGATGGAAGGCGGCAAGCCCAAGGTGATCGAAAATGCGGAAGGCGCACGGACCACGCCGTCGATCGTCGCTTTCGCCAAGGATGGCGAGCGGCTGATCGGCCAGCCGGCCAAGCGGCAGGCCGTCACCAATCCCGACAACACGATCTTCGCTGTGAAGCGCCTGATCGGCCGTCGCTTCGACGATCCGATCACCCGCAAGGATACCGAGCTGGTCCCCTATCACATCGTGAAGGGCCCGAACGGCGACGCGTGGGTGAAGGCCGGCGGCGAGGATTATTCGCCGTCGCAGATCTCGGCCTTCACGCTGCAGAAGATGAAGGAAACCGCCGAGAGCTATCTGGGCGAGACCGTGACCCAGGCGGTGATCACCGTCCCGGCCTATTTCAACGACGCCCAGCGCCAGGCGACCAAGGACGCCGGCAAGATCGCGGGCCTCGAGGTGCTGCGCATCATCAACGAGCCGACCGCGGCGGCGCTCGCCTACGGCCTTGAGAAGAACGACGGCAAGACCATCGCGGTCTACGACCTCGGCGGCGGCACCTTCGACATCTCGATCCTCGAGATCGGCGACGGCGTGTTCGAGGTGAAGTCGACCAACGGCGACACCTTCCTGGGCGGCGAGGATTTCGACGCCAAGCTGGTCGAGTTCTTCGCGGCCGACTTCCAGAAGGCCGAAGGCATCGACCTGACCAAGGACCGGCTCGCGCTGCAGCGGCTCAAGGAGGCTGCCGAGAAGGCGAAGATCGAGCTCTCCTCGGCACAGACCACCGAGGTCAATCTGCCATTCATCACCGCCGATGCCACCGGGCCGAAGCACCTCGTAAAGTCGTTGACCCGCGCCGATCTGGAGCGTCTGGTCGAGCCGCTGATTCAGCGGTCGATCGAGCCGGTCAAGAAGGCGCTGGCCGACGCCGGCCTGAAGGCGGCCGACATCGATGAGGTCGTACTCGTCGGCGGCATGACCCGCATGCCCAAGGTCCGCGAGGTCGTGAAGAGCTATTTCGGCAAGGAGCCGCATACCGGCGTCAACCCCGATGAGGTGGTGGCGATGGGCGCGGCGATCCAGGCCGGCGTGCTCCAGGGCGACGTCAAGGACGTGCTGCTGCTAGACGTCACCCCGCTGTCGCTGGGCATCGAGACGCTGGGCGGCGTGTTCACCCGGATGATCGACCGCAACACGACGATCCCGACCAAGAAGTCGCAGACCTATTCGACGGCCGACGACAACCAGAACGCCGTCACCATCCGCGTCTTCCAGGGCGAGCGTGAAATGGCAGCCGACAACAAGCTGCTGGGTCAGTTCGACCTGATCGGCATCCCCCCGGCGCCGCGCGGCGTGCCGCAGATCGAGGTCACCTTCGACATCGACGCCAACGGCATCGTCAACGTTTCGGCCAAGGACAAGGGCACCGGCAAGGAGCAGCAGATCAAGATCCAGGCCTCGGGCGGTCTTTCGGACGCCGACATCGATTCGATGGTGAAGGACGCCGAGAAGTTCGCCGAGGAGGACAAGAAGCGCCGTGCGGCGGCCGAGGCGAAGAACAACGCCGAAAGCCTGATCCACACGACCGAGCGCCAGCTCCAGGAGCATGGCGATAAGGTTGACGGCGGCCTCAAGTCCGAGATCGAGGCTGCGATCGCCGAGGCCAAGACCGCTGTCGAGGGCGGCGATGCCGACGCCATGTCCGAGAAGGCTCAGGCGCTCGCCCAGGTGGCGATGAAGCTCGGCCAGGCGATCTACGAGAAGGAGCAGGCGGCTGCCGCGGCTCCTGGCGAGGAGGCGCCGAAGGACGATGATGTCGTCGACGCCGAATTCTCGGAAGTCGACGACAAGAAGTAAGGCGTCGATGATGCCATGACCTTACCGGCCCCGTCAGCGATGGCGGGGCCGTGTATCGTCTGGCAGGAATGGATTGGATGGTTGGCCGCTCCCGCAACGATGGCCAGGAAGGTGGAAGGGTCCGCCGGCCTGGAAATCGCGGCAAGGGATAATCGGGAGCGGGCACGGGGCATGTGGTGGTCTACGGGGCGCGATGAGCACGGATATCGATTATTACGAGCTGCTCGAGGTCGAGCGCACGGCCGACGACAAGGTCCTCAAGTCCGCCTTCCGGCGGCTGGCGATGCAATATCATCCGGATCGCAATCCCGGCGATCATACCGCCGAGGCGAAGTTCAAGGCGATCAACGAAGCCTATGACTGCCTGAAGGACCCGCAGAAGCGCGCGGCCTATGATCGGTTCGGCAAGGCGGCCTTCCAGAATGGCGGGCCCGGCGCCGGCGGTTTCGGCGGCGGGGGCTTCGAAGGCTTCTCCGACATCTTCGAGAATATCTTCGGCGAGTTCATGGGCGGCGGCCGTAGCGGCGGGCAGCGCTCCAGCGTGCGGCGCGGCGCCGACCTGCGCTATGACCTCGAGATCTCGCTCGAGGATGCCTATGCCGGCAAGCAGGCCTCGATCACCGTCGACGTCGCGGCGCAGTGCGACAGCTGCGACGGATCGGGCGCCAAGCCCGGCACCGGCACCCAGCATTGCAAGACCTGCGGCGGCCACGGCAAGGTGCGCGCGCAGCAGGGCTTCTTCGTGGTCGAGCGGACCTGTCCGTCCTGCCATGGCGCGGGCCAGGTGATCTCCGACCCCTGCGACGCCTGCCATGGTGAAGGCCGGATCGAGAAGACCAAGACGCTTGACGTCGGGGTTCCCGCCGGCGTCGACGAAGGCACCCGCATCCGGCTGACCGGCGAGGGTGAGGCCGGGGCGCGGGGCGGCCCGCCGGGCGACCTCTACATCTTCATCCACCTTCGCCAACACGAGATATTCGAGCGGGACGGGACGACGCTGTTCGCGCGCGCGCCGATCAGCTTCACCACCGCCGCGCTCGGCGGCACGATCGAGGTGCCCGGCCTCGACAAGAAGCGCCATGAGATCCGCATTCCCGCCGGCATCCAGTCGGGCAAGCAGATCCGGCAGCGCGGCGCGGGCATGCCCGTGCTCAACGGCCGCGGCCACGGCGACCTGGTCATCCAGATCGATGTCGAGACCCCGACCCGCCTCAGCGCGCGGCAGAAGGAACTGCTCGAGGAGTTCCGCTCGACCGAGACCGGAGAGGAATGCCCCCAGTCAAGTGGCTTCTTCGCCCGCCTCAAGGGCATGTGGGAAGATCTGACGGAGTAGGCGTCGTCCGGCCCTCTTTCGCGAGGATGGCGACGCACACCCCCGCGTCATGCCGGCGGAGGCCGGCATCTCGGGCGGCTCGTGCCTCGACCTATTCTCCCCTCTCCGGAGATGCCGGCCTCCGCCGGCATGACGAAGAGGGGAGGTGCTTCCGGGCTCGTCGCCGGCAACCCGCTCTAGAAGCTCATCCCATAATAGCGATATTCGTCGGCGATCTCGTTGTCGATCGCCGCCGATGCGGCGAGGTCGGCGTCGGCCCTGGCCTGGTCGCAGCTGACCGATCCCCGCACCGGGCCGGCGGCGGGCATGGCGACCGGCCGCACCCAGGCCGGAACCGGCCCGATCTCCACCCTGTCGGCCGCCCGCGCCGGCGACAGCGCCGCGCAGGCCAGCATGATCCAGACGAGCATCCGCATTGATTGATCCCCCTTTGTTCTTTTTAATTATCCGGGCGGAGCAATCAACCATCGAAAGGTCCAAGATCGATCGATCTTGGAAGGGGCGCCTGCTCGCGGCGCAGGGATACGCGCGATTGTGCCGCAAGGAACGGAAAGCTTTCCCTTCCCGCCTGCCGCATGAAAGGGCATCCCTACGTCCAAGGAGCCGATCGATGACCCTTGCCTTCACCATCCTCCCGTCGCCGGTGGGCGAGCTGACACTCGTCGCCGGCGACCGGGGCCTTGTCGCCCTCCTCTGGCCCGACGACGATCCGTGCCGGGTCCGGCTGGAGCAGTCGGCCGAACGGCCGGACCATCCGGTGCTGGTCGAGACCGTCCGGCAGCTCCGCGCCTATTTCTCAGGCGGGCTCGAACGCTTCGACGTGCCGCTCGATTTCCGCGGTACCGATTTCCAGAAGCAGGTGTGGGCAGCGCTGCTCACCATCCCGTTCGGCGAGACGCGCAGCTATGGCGAGATCGCTCGGCAGATCGGCCGTCCCTCGGCGTCGCGGGCGGTGGGCGCGGCCAATGGGCGCAACCCGATCTCGATTATCGCGCCGTGCCATCGCGTGGTGGGGTCGGCGGGGGCGCTGACCGGCTTTGCCGGCGGGCTCGACGCCAAGCGCTATCTGCTCGATCTCGAAAGCGGCCGGCTGGCGGCCTGATCAAAAAGGGTGCGCCGCCCCTCGCCGGGTCGTTCCCCCCGTCGGAGAACGACCTGGCAAGAGACGGCGCTCCGGCGCGAGGTCGAGTGAGGCCGTGACCTCAGCTCTGCCAGGCGGGCCGGAAACCTGGGCGCGGCGGGGCCTTGATGCGCGTGGTGACATGCTCAGTCCGGCGCGGCGCGGCGGCCGGCTGGAAGGGGGCGGACGCCGTCGCGGCCGCCGGCGGCATGGTCTGCCCCTCCTGTGCCGCCCGCCGTTCGCGGCCGTCGAGGAAGCTCGCGACCTTCAGCCGGCGCTTGAGCGACAGCGAGGGATTGTCGGGCGTTGGGCCGCGATAGGCGGCCTGGGTGTGGCGGCCGAAGCGCGAGATGTCGAACCCGGCCGGAACGGCGGTGACGGGGGCATCGGTGGCGACGGCCGGCGTAGCGGCCACCGGCAGGGGGGCCGGAATCGGGGCCGGGACGGGCTCGACCGGGGTCTCGACGACCGTGCCCGTCAGCACGAGTTCCTCATTCTCGTCGTCGCGGCGACGGCGACGCATCGCATAGACGCCCCCGCCGATCAGCAGGATGGCGACACCGGCGGCGCCGGCGATCGGCAGCACGTCGTCGGCATCGGCCTGCGCGGCGCGAGCGGCCGGCGCCGGCGCGGGTTCGGGAGCGACAGCCGGGGGAGGGACCTCGGGGACAGGCGGCGGAGCGACATCGGCGACCGGGGCCGCGGGCGG
>NZ_LDES01000102.1 GCF_001015195.1 Sphingomonas sp. Y57
CAGCAGGTCCGAATCCTGGTCGAGCACTTCGCCCAACCCCGGCGGCTCGCCGAGCCCGGTGTGGACGACATCGGGCCGCGTCTCGCCGCTCGTGTCGATATCCTCACTCAGCCCCATCCAGGCCGGCGGCGAGTAGCCGGGCGCGTCGACATGACGATAGAGGATCATCGTGTCATAAGTGAACTGGTTGGGATCGGTCGCGTGCGGCAGGAAGCGGTGGAGGAACACCGCCTCGGGATGACAGCCGATCTGTGCGTTGGGAAACACGCTGTAGACGGTCGAATCGCTGAGCTGCGAATCGCTGAACTTGTCATAGTCGAGGCCATAATCGGCGGCGCGCTTGCGCTTGGCGGCCTGGACCGCGGCACGCGTCTCCTTCGCCGTGCCGGAATAGGTCTCCGGATCGATGCCCGCATCCCGAAGCATCAGCGCGATGCCCGGATTCACGCTCTCCTGGTCGGCGAAACGCGGGCTCGGCTGGGCGAAGGGCACGAACTGGCGGCTGAGTCCGCCCGGATAGAGATCGATCTGGGTGCGATCGTCCATCAGGCACTGGGTCTGCGGGTGGACGGCGTGGAGATGGTAGATTTCCGCGAAGGCATCGACGCCGCCCTTCCAGTTGGCGCCCCAGTCGGAGCGGCGGTGCTGGATGACGTGCATCTGGTCGATGTCGTAGAGTTCGAGTTGCGGCAGGATCGGCGCGAGCCACTCCTTCACCGGCGCGATGTCGGGATCCATCGAGATGAACACCAGGCCGGCGGCGACCTCGCAGCGGACCGAGGTCATGTCGATATCGTGGCACAGCACTTCCGGCCGGAAGGTCTCCGGATCGGTGACCGCGACATTCTTCCCGCCCAGGTCAAATCGCCAGCTGTGGAAAGGGCAGGTGAATTTCGACTGGCTGCCGAAATCGTCAAGGACGAGCCGGCTGCCGCGGTGCGGGCAGACATTGTAATGGGCATGGACCTCGCCGTCCTCGCCCCGCACGATGATGAAGCTCTCCCGACCGATGTCGAAGCGGGCGTAATCGCCGGGCTCGCGGATATCGGAGACGGGACAGGCAATCAGCCAGCTGCGCGCGAAGACCTTCTCCCACTCCTCCGCGGCGAAAGCGGGATCATGGTAGCGGGCAGGCGTCGGGCGAGCGGTGCCGTTGTCGACATAGCTGTGCCGATAGAATGGATGCGGCGCCCCGACATGAATGTCCCACAGGCGGAAATCGTAGTTCATCACGTCTCTCCTCGATTCCGTCTACTGGCGGATCGACATGCATAAAAAAACATGCATGATTGTTTTGCAAGGCCAAATCTCAGGCCGTTACGGGAGAGAACGAATGAGTCGGCTGTTCGGGCGGATCTTCCAGGTCGCCTACGTCGTCGAGGATGTGGATGCGGCGATCACGCACTGGACGGGGACGATGGGCGTCGGCCCGTTCGTCCGCTTCCCGGTACCGCTCGCGGCCGAGTGGCTGGAGGTGCGCGGGCAGCGGGTTCCCGCCGACGAGGACATCTTCGCGGCGGTCGCGATCGCCTATAGCGGCGACACGATGATCGAGCTCATCCAGCCCGGCAGCGCCCCCTCGCCCTATCGCGAATTCCTCGCCGCCGGGCGGCGCGGCACCCATCATCTCGGCACCTATGCCGACGATTACGACGCCCAGATGGCGGCCGCCCGTGCCGCCGGCATCGGGGTAGCGATGGAAGGCGTGCTGCCCCTGTCGCGCTTCGCCTATCTGGACACCGACCTGCTGTGGCCTGGCACGATGATCGAGATCATCGAGGCTACGCCCGAGATGCACGCCTATTTCGGCGCGATCCAGGCGGCAGCGCGCAGCTGGGACGGAAGGACGCCGGAGCTGGCGATCTGATTCAGGCGAGGCCGGGACGCGACGCCGGCTCATCGCGAACGCCCAAACGACACGTCGCGGAGGAGAGAGACAGATGCCCAACATTCAGGTCCCCACCGAGGCGCTTGCCGATCCGCTCGGTTATGCGCTGACCCAGCATTCGCCGGTGATCGGCGCGGCGGCGGGCGACTTCGTCCGCGCGGTCTACCAGTCGCTGCGCCTGTCGCTGCGTATCGCCGAGGCAGCCCGCTATCGCATCGCGCAGATCAACGGCTGCCTTGTTTGCCAGGGTTTCCGAGCCGCCGATCATCTCGACGCCTATCTCGCATCGGCCGGCGGCGATCCGGCAAGCTCGCTGGTCGCGCGGGGCGGCGAGCGCCCCGACGAAGCCTTTTATTCGGCGATCGACCAGTGGCGGACCAGCCCGCTGCTCGACGATCGCGAGCGGCTGGCGGTCGATCTGGCGGAGCGGATGGCCTTCGCCCCCAACGAGCTTGGTTATGACGACGCGTTCTGGGCGAAAATGCGCGCGGCCTATAGCGACGCGGAGATCACCGATCTGACGTTGGCGATCGGCATGTGGATGGCGATGGGCCGCTTCACCCATGCGCTCGGCCTCGACACGGTCTGTCTGCCGGCTGCGGCGGCCTGAGGAAAAGAGGAAGGACGGCGCCCGTCACGCGGGCGCCGTCCCCCAGGGGGTTAGTTACCGAGCTTGAAGCCCACTTCCGCGCCGAAGTAGCGCGGCGGGCCGTACTGGCCGTTCGCCCACAGGCCGCCCACGACCTGCGACCCGGTCAGGTAGCGCTTGTCGCTGAGGTTGCGGCCGATCAGCCGGACATAATATTTGTCGTCGGCCTGCATCAGCGTGATCGATGCGTTGTACAGCGTCCGGGCGTTGAGGAAGGTGTTCTCCGCCGGGCTGGTGATCGACTGGGTGAACAGGTTGCGGGCGACATAGTTGATGTTGCCGTTGAACTGCAGCTTGAAGTCGCCGATCGGCAGCTCGTAGGTCGCATCCGCCGTCCACTGCCACTTGGGCAGACGATCGAGCGGCGCGCTCGACAGGTCGTAGCCCGCCGGGATCGGCGTGACGTAGCTCTTATACTTGCCGTCCTGATAGCCGACGAGGCCACGCAGGGTGAGGCCCTGCATCGGGATCAGCGTGCTTTCCAGTTCGATGCCCTTCACCGTCGCCTTGGCGGCGTTGAAGAAGCGGGTGACCTGGAACTGCTGCCCGCCGACGACCAGCGGCACGACGATCTGCTTCTGCAGGTCGTTATAGTCGACGTAGAAGCCGGTCAGGTTGAAGCGCAGGTGCCGGTCGAACAACTCGGTCTTCACGCCCGCTTCGTAGCTGTCGGCGCGCTCTGGCTTGGTGGCCGAAGCCGCCGCCGCGAAGGCCACCGGATTGTCGGTGCCGTCGGCGTTGACGAAGGGGTGGAAGCTGCCGATCTGGTCGTTGAAGCCACCCGCCTTGAAGCCGCGCGAATAGGTCGCATAGGCGAAGACGGTCGGCGTTGCCTGCCAGCCGAGGCTGACCCGCCAGGTCGGCTCGCGGGCGCTGTCCTTCACCTTGATGACGCCGGCGGTATAGTCGAACACGTTCGCGTCGAGCGCGTTCTCGAGCACGATCGACGGATCGAAGCCGCCGTTGAGCTGCTGCGCGAACACCTGCTGGCGGCCGTACCAGCTCTTATTCTCCCAGGTGTAGCGGAAGCCCCCGGTCAGGGTCAGCGTCGGGGTGAACTTGAAGGTGCCCTCTACGAAGGTCGCCTTCGAGCGCGAGCGCTGCGCGTTGCACAGCAGGTAGGGGTTGTCGTTCCAGTTGCCGAAGCCCGGTCCGCCGCTGGCGAGATCGAGGAAGCCGAGCAGCTGCGCCACGCAGAAGCTGGTCTTGTCCTTCTGGTAGAAGCCACCCGCGACGAAGTTGAACGGCCCGTCGAACGAGGAGGCGAAGCGCAGCTCCTGCTGGTAGGTCTTGCGGTTGTCGTCACGCTGCGCGTCGAACAGCGACAGGACGGTGCCGTCGGACGCGATCGGCGCGGTGCCCATATAGGTGTTGGGCAGGCGCGACCGCTGGTTGCGATAGCCGCTGACCGAGGTGAAGGTGCCCCAGTCGGTCTTGTAGTCCATGTTCAGATAGGCGCCGTCGACATTGACGATCTGGCCGCTCTTCTCCTTGATCAGCGCGCCCTGCCTGTCGGTCAGCGCCGCGTTCTTGAGCGGATCGCTGTTGCGGTTCGGCACCGAGCCGAGCCCGAGCGAATGGAACAGGAAGCCGTTCGATGCCGGGGTCAGGTTGACCGAAGGGACGCTGTCCGACCGATCGCGCAGATATTCGTACTGGAGCAACGCACTGAACGCGTCGCTCGGCTCCCACAGCAGCTTGGCACGGGCGTTCCACACGTCCTGTCCACCCAGCGAGCGGCCGTCGCCGCAACCGCTCTGCCCCGCGAACTTGCCCGCGAAGGCGGTAGCCGCGAACGGCGTGACCGGGCCGAAGCATCCGCCATTCTTGTAATAGCCGTCCGACTGGGTGTGACCGATCACGCCGCGGAAGGCCAGCGTCTGGCCGATCGGCAGGTTGAAGGCAGCCTGCGGGATCACCGTGCCGAAATCGCCGACCTGGAGCCGGCCCTCGACCTCGATCTTCTCGAGCTGGGGCCGCTTGGTCTTGACGACGACCGCGCCGCCGGTGGTGTTCTTGCCGAACAGCGTGCCCTGCGGCCCGCGCAGCACCTCCACCTGGGAAACGTCGAACGTGTCGAGCAGCTGGGTCTGCACCGAAGGCATGACGAAGTCGTCGACCAGCACCGCGACCGGCGGCTCGAAATAGACGATGATGCTGTTCTGGCCGACGCCGCGGATCGAGAAGGACGCCGCGTTGAAGTTGGTGATCGTCGCCGCCGAGAAGTTCGGCACGAACGCGGCGAGATCGCCGACGTTGCGCGGGCTCGCCTGGCGGATCAGCGATTCGTCGACCGCCGATATCGCGATCGCGGTCGACTGCAGATTGGAGTCGCGCCGCGTCGCGGTCACGACGATCTCCTGAAGCGCGCCGTCCGACGCCGTTTCCGCCGCTTCGGCAGGCGTCGACTGCGCGAACGCCGGAACCGCCGTCAGCGCCGTTGCAACAGCCACGCACGCACTACCCACATACCAATGTCGCTTGAGCATCCCCAGTCCTCCTCCGTGAAGCCCGGCTCTTGCGGCCGGGATCGATCAGAACGGGGCGGAGATTACCGCAGGCGACGCAAATTGCAATCAGTCATGTATGTTTTATTTTTTCTCCGTATCCCCCGTGCAACAGTCGATTGATGCGTTGCAACAAAAGCGCCGACATGAAAATTGCCCTCTTGAAAAATCAGTCATGATTGTTTTCTAATGCGGTCGGCATGGCGCTCGAGCGCCGAATGGCGGAGAGGGTCGCCGAATGGCATACAGCTTCCTTTCGCGGTTCCGGATCAAGGCGGATCGCGAAGACCAGTTCGTGGCGTTGGCACGGCAGATGGAATCGCTCGTCGATCGCGAGCCGGGTACATTGGCGTTCAAATTCTTCCGGCTCGGCGAGCCCGGCATGTTCGCTGTCTATGAATCCTTCGTCGACGAGGCCGCCGACAAGGCGCATATGGAAACCGATCATGGCAAGCCGCTGATCGAACAGATGATCGGCTGCATGGACGGCAGCTACGAGCGCGAGATGCTCTACGATCTGGAGCCGAGCCGATGAATGCCCCGATCTACACCTATGGCGCCATGCTGCGCGCCAGCGCCGCGGCGCGGGGCGACGCCGACGCGCTGGTCTTTCCCGACCGACGGCTGAGCCATGCCCAGCTCAATGCATCGGCGCGGCGCTGGGCGAAAGCGCTGCTGGCGATGGGGGTCGAGCCGGGCCAGAATGTCGGCATCCTGCTCACCACCCGGCCCGAATTCGTCGAGGTGATGTTCGGTATCACCATGATCGGCGCGGTCGCGGTGCCGGTCAACGCACGCTACCAGGCGCATGAGCTGGCGTTCCTCGTTCGCGACGCCGATCTCGTCGCGCTCGTCACCACCGGCGCTGTCACCGACCAGCTCGATTTCTCGCGCCGCCTTCGGGCCGCCTTCCCGGCGCTGGCGAACGCCGATCCCCATGCGCTCAACCTCGCCGACGCGCCGCTGCTGCGGCGGATCGTCTGCATCGACCCGCCCTGCCAGCCCTTCATGGTGTCGGCCGAGGCGGCGCTGGCCGGTGGCGACCCGATCGACGACGCCGCGGTGGACGCGCGGATCGACGCCGTCGATCCCGAGCAGATTGCGCTGGTCCTCTACACGTCGGGCACCACTGCCAACCCCAAGGGCGCGCTGATCAGTCATCGCGCGATCGTCGGCAACAGCCGCAACCTCGGCAAGCGCTACCGCGTCACGGCCGCGGACAAGGTCTGGTCGCCGCTGCCGATCTTCCACATTGCCGGCATCCTGCCGCTGACGATGGTGATCGACGCGGGGGGGGCCTATCTGACGGTTCCGCATTTCGACGCGGCCACCGCGCTCGCCATGCTCGGCCGGGAAGGAGCGACCGTCGCCTATCCCAGCTTCGTGACGATCATGCAGGACCTGATCACCCATCCTAGCTTCACGTCGACCGACCTGTCGAAGCTGCGGTTGATGAACTCCAACTTCGCGGTCCAGCCGGCCTGGATCAAGGAGGCGATGACCAAGGCGATGCCGCACACCGTCCAGGTCGGCACCTACGGCCTGACGGAGGGTGCGGGCACGATCTGCACCAGCAACATCGACGACCCGTTCGAGCTGCGCACCGGCCGGCTCGGCGTGCCGCTCGACGAATGGGAGGTCCGAATCGTCGATCCGGAGACGGGACGCGACTGCGGGCTGGGAGAGCAGGGCGAGATCGTCGCGCGCGGCCCCAACATGCTAAAGGGCTATTATAACGCCCCCGACAAGACGGCCGAGGTGCTGCGCGACGGCTGGTTCCACACCGGCGACATCGGCTCGTTCGACGAAAGCGGCCACATCATGTTCCACGGCCGCACCAAGGACATGCTCAAGGTCGGCGGCGAAAACGTCGCCGCGGCCGAGATCGAGGCGATGCTGCAGACCCATCCGGCAGTGAAGCTGGCACAGGTCGTCGGCCTGCCCGATCCGCGCTATGTCGAAGTACCGGCGGCGTTCGTCGAGCTGGTGGACGACGGCCAGGTGTCCGAGGCCGAGCTGATCGCCCACTGCAAGGGCAAGCTTGCCGCCTTCAAAATCCCGCGCCATGTGCGCGTCGTCAGCGAGTGGCCGATGTCGACCTCCAAGATCCAGAAATTCCGTCTTCGAACCCAGCTCGTCGAGGAACTCGGCCTGGGAGCGGCGGCATGAGCGGCAAGAGCTTCATCGCCGAACTGCGCGCCAAGCCCGGCCGTGGGCCCGAGTTGATCCGGCTCCAGGCCGAACTGAAGACTCTGGTGTTCGAGCAGGAACCCGACGCGCTGGTCTATGAGCTGTTCCAGTCGGAGGAGGACCCCGACCTGTTCCAGGTGGTCGCCACCTTCCGCGACGACGCAGCGTTCGACCATCATATGCACATCGACTTCCACGACCGGCTCGTCCCGCCGATCCTCGATTGCCTTGCCAGCGAGATGAAGATCGCCTTCTACCGATCGCTGGGGTGAGGCACCTCCTTTTGCGTCATGCCGGCGGAGGCCGGCATCTCAGGCGGCTCCTGCCTCGGCCGCGCCTCCCCACCTCCTGAGATCCCGGCCTCCGCCGGGATGACGCCTAGAAGCGCTCCCTACAACAACCCCGGATTCTCGATCAGCCCGGCCAGCGCGGCCATGAAGCGGCCGCCGTCGGCGCCATCGATCGCGCGGTGATCGCAGGACAGCGAGAGGTGGAGCACGGGGACGATGCGGATCGCGCCGTCATCGTCGATCGGCTCCGGCCGGGCGGTGCCGACCGCAAGGATCGCGCCCTGCGGCGGATTGATGATCGCGTCGAACTGCTCGACTCCGAAACCGCCGAGGTTCGACAGCGAGAAACTGCCGCCGGTGAATTCCTCAGGCTTCAGCTTGCCGGAGCGAGCGCGCTGGGCAAGGCCCGCCATGACCGCGGATATTTCCGTGACCGACAGGCGATCGGCTGCCCGGACGATCGGCGTGACCAGTCCCTTTTCGGTCGCCACGGCGACCGCGACGTCCGCATCGGCGAAGCGGTGGATCTCCTGGCCATGGACCTGGATGTTGACCTGCGGCACTTCCATCAGCGCGAGGGCACAGGCCCTGACGAGATAGTCGTTCACGCTCGGCCGCTGCCCCTGGACACCGGCACGCAGCGCAAGCAGCCGATCAGCGCGCACCCTGCGGCGAACGTAGAAATGCGGGATCTGCTGCTTCGCCTCGGTCAGCCGCCTTGCGATCGTGCGGCGCATCGAGGACATCGCCACCACATCGACCTCGCCACGCGCCAGAACGGCGGGGGCGGCGACGGGGGCCGGGGCCTCGACCGGCGCCGAAGCCGGAGTTGGGGCAGGCACCGCCGCGAGCACGTCCGCCTTCCGGACCCGCCCGCGCGGGCCGCTACCGGTAATGCCTTCCAGCGCTACGGCGTGGATCGCCGCGACCCGGCGGGCCATCGGCGTCGCGAATACCGCCGATGCCGGGCTGGCCGGAATAACGCCGACGAGCGCGGGCGGGGCTGGCGGAGAAATCACGCGATCGACATCCTGTGCGGTGATCCGCCCGCCACGGCCCGAGCCCGACAGGGCCGCGACGTCGAGCCCCGCGGCGAGCGCCTTGTCGCGCGCGACCGGACTGATCGCGATCCCGTCCGGAATCGCGGGCGCGGCCGGTGCGGGCGCGACCGGCGGCGAGGCGACAGGCGCCTCATCGCCGTCAGGCGCGAAGCTGGCGTCGACCGGCCTGAAGCCGGCGACCAGCGCGTCGATCTCGGCTGGATCAGCCTCGCCGCCGTCGGAGAGCACCGCAAGCAGCGCGCCCACCGGATAGGTCTGCCCCGCCTCGGCAATCAGCCGCACAAAACGGCCATCGGCCTCGGCCTCGACCTCGTTGGTGATCTTGTCGGTCTCGATCAGCGTCAGGACCGTACCCTTCGTGAAGGGCTGGTTCTCGGCCACCATCCATTCGGCGATGGTACCTTCCGACATCTCGATGCCCCATTTGGGCATGGTGAAGGCTTTGAGCCTGGCCATGGTCGCGCCCCTCAGCCGGCGGCGAGGACGCGGCGGACCGCGGCCTCGATCTTCTGTGGCGACGGCACCCAGGCGCGCTCGAGTTCGCGGGCGAAGGGGATCGGGCTGTGCGGACCGGTGACCAGTTCGGGCGGCGCCTTGAGACTGCTGAACGCCTTGGTCGCGACCAGCGCACAGATGTCGGCCGCGAGGCTGCAGCGCGGCGGGCTTTCGTCGACGACGACGAGCCGGCCGGTTGCCTCGACCGAATCCAGGATCGCCTCCTCGTCGAGCGGGCTGGTCGTGCGCAGGTCGATAACGTCGCAGCCGATCCCGTCGGCGGCAAGCTTGTCGGCCGCCTTCTCGGAGAAGCTGACCATCCGGCCGCAGGTGACGATCGTCGCGTCGCCGCCCTCGCGCACCATACGCGCCTCGCCGAAGCGCTGGCGATGGTCGCCGTCGGACACCTCGCCCTTCACGCCGTAGAGCGTCTTGTGCTCGAAGAACATCACCGGGTCGTCGCCGCGCAACGCCTCGGTCAACAGCCCCTTGGCATCGGCCGGCGTGGCGGGCAGCACCACCTTCAGACCCGGCATCGCCGTCAGCATCGCATAGACCGACTGGCTGTGCTGGGCGGCGGTGTTCATGCCCGCGCCGTAGACCAGGCGGATCACTGCGGGGCAGCGCGTCTTGCCGCCGAACATATAGCGGAACTTGGCGATCTGGTTCCAGATCTGGTCGAGGCTGACCCCGACGAAATCCGCGAACATAAGCTCGGCCACCGGGCGCTTGCCCGCCAGCGCGGCCCCGGCCGCGGCACCGACGATCGCGCTTTCCGAGATCGGCGTGTCGATCACCCGCTCGGGGCCGAATTTGGCATAGAGACCGCCCGACGTTCCCCAGATGCCGCCGATCGCCTCAGGCCCGCCGGCGGTGCCGTTGCCGCCGACGATGTCCTCACCGAGCAGCAGGATATTCGGATCGCGTTCCATCTCCGCATGGAGCGTCTGGAGGATGGCATCGCGGATGGTCATGATCGCCATGTCAGCGGCCTCCCTCAATAATAGTCGACATAGACGTCGTCGGCGACGGTCGCCGGATCGGGCGCGGGCGCGGCGCGAGCCTCGACCACCGCCGCCTCGATCAGCGCGGCCACCTCGGCATCGACCGCATCGAGATCGGCCAGGTCGAGCAGCTTCGCTTCCGCCACCCGGGTGCGGAACGCCTTGAGGCAATCGCGCTCCTCGCGGATGCGATCGAGCTCGCCCTTGCCGCGATAGCGCTGCGGGTCCCCCTCGAAATGACCGAAGAAGCGCTCGGTATCGAGCTCGATCGCCGCCGGGCCGTTGCCGGCGCGGACATGGTCGAGCAGCTCGCGCATCGTCTCATAGGTGTCGAAATAGTCGCAGCCATTGGCGCGCCACGCCTTCATGCCGAACGCCTCGGCGCGGCTGGCGATGTCCCTGGCGGTGCCGACCGCATAGGCGTCACCGGTATGTTCGGAATAGTGGTTGTTCTCGAACACGAAGATGGCGGGCGCCTTGGTGACCACCGCCATGTTCATCGCCTCGAAGGTCGTGCCCTGGTTGCACGCGCCGTCCCCGGAGAAGGCGATCGCAACCCGTCCCTTGCCGTCGAGCCTGGCAGCCAGTGCCGCGCCAACCGCCTGCGGCGCGCCGCCGCCGACGATCCCGTTGGCACCCAGCATGCCCACCGACAGGTCGGCGATGTGCATCGATCCGCCCCGGCCCTTGCAGGTACCCCCGGCACGGCCGAAGATCTCCTGCATCATCGCCTTCACGTCGCAGCCCTTGGCGATGCAATGGCCGTGGCCGCGATGGGTGGACACGATCATGTCCTCGACGCTCAGCTGGTCGCAGATGCCGACGGCGACCGCCTCCTGACCGGCATAGAGATGGGTGAAGCCGGCGATCTCGCCTGTCTTTATCTCCTCGTGCAGGCGTTCCTCGAACTGACGTATCGTCGCCATCCGGCGGTAGGCGCCGACCAGCTCCTCGCGACTCAGTTGCATCAGCTTTTTCCTCAGAGATCGCCGGGGGTCTTGCCGCCCGGGCCATAGACATAATCGTCCAGCACCTTGTGGAAGTGCCGGATACGCAGCTCCTGGTCGCCGATCCACAGGCCGGGGAAAGCATCCGAATGCATCCCCTTCTGGACGGTAGGCAGGTTGAACGCGTCCTGGTCGAGCACCTGGCCGATCGACTTCTCGCCATGGCGGAAGTGCTTGTGCTTCGGCCGCTCGGGCCATTCCTCGCCCTCCGGCACCAGCTCGAACATCCAGATGTCGTAGAACATCTTGTCGGGGTCGGTCGGGTGCGGCCGTTGCCGGAACATCATCACGTCGTCGGCGTGGACGTTGAGCGAGACGTTCGGGAAGATGGTGTAGTGATAGTCGTCGGTGAGCTGGTCGTCGTTGAGTTCCGAATAATCCTTGCCCTGCGACGCGCCGTGCTTGCGCTTGAACAGCTGGACGTCGCGGCGGATGTCGCTGACGCGGCCCTCATATTCGGCCGGGTCCATCCCGGCCTTGACCATGATCTCGTAAATCGCCGGCGGTATCGACGAGGGCAGCGCTACACGGCCCGACACGCAGGCGAAGGGGACGAGATAGCGGCTGTGCCGTTCATAGACGTCGATCTGCGCGTTGGTATCGTCGAGATACCATTGGAGCTGCGGATGAATGCCCTGGACATGATAGACCTCGCTGAACGCGTCGACGCTCGCCTTCCAGTTGCAGTCCCACTCGACGGTGATGTCGCGGACCCATGCCATCCGCTCCATATGATAGGGGTCGAGATGCTGAGGCATCGGCGCGAGATAGTCCTCGAGCGGGCCGACGTCGGGATTGAGCGAGAACCAGACGAAGCTGCCCCATTCGGCGCACGGATAGGAAGGCAGCCTCATCCCCGGCGGACCACCCTGCGGAAAGGTGCCGAGATCGGGGATACGGGAGATGCAGCCGTCGAGGCCATAGGTCCAGTGATGGTACATGCACCGGAAGTCTTCGGCATTGCCGAGCCCCTCCGGGCGCAGCTTGTTGCCGCGATGCAGGCAGACATTGGGGAAGGCGCGCACCGATCCGTCCCGCTGGCGGACGATCAGCACGCTTTCCTTGCCGATGTCGGTGCAGATATAGTCGCCCGGCTCCTTCAGGTCGCACGACCGGCCGCCGAGCAGCCAGACCTTTGTCCAGACCTTCTCCCACTCGAGCTTCATGAACTCGTGCGAGGTGTAGCGCGCGGCCGGAATGACGTCATAGCCGAGATCCGGATCCTCGGCCTTCCATGCCGGCGTGCCGTCGGGCCAGTCCTGTGGATTGACCCGGATCATGTCGACCTTGCGCTTCACATCCATCGGGCGCCGCCTCTCAGAAGTGCGTCCGGTTGGTGAAGGCCCCGTCGACAACGAGATGCGAGCCGTTGCACCAGCTCGCAGCCGGGCTTGCGAGGAAGACGACGCAGCGGGCGATCTCCTCGGGAGTACCGAGGCGGCCGGCAGGCTGCTGGCGGAGCTGCGACTGGTAGAATTTCTCCATCGTGCCCTTGATCATGTCCCAGTTGCCGCCCTCGAACTCGACCGGACCGGGGGAGACGACATTGACGCGAATGCCGTCCTTGCCATGGAACAGAGCGAGCTGCTTGCCCCAGGTGATGAGCGAGGCCTTCATCGCATTATAAGGCTGCGGCCCGCCCATCGCCTCGCCGGCCGACGTGGTCGCGATCAGCACGATCGAGCCCGATTTCTGCTCCGTCATCGTCGGCAGCACCGCCTCGACCGCGCGCACCGGCCCCATCACGTCGACCTCGAACGCGTTGTTCCAATATTTCTCGCTGCCCAGGCCGCCGCCCGCCGAACTGATCGGGATCAGGATGTCACAGCCGTCGAGCGCCTCGATCGCCCAGGCGAGCCATTCCTTGTAGTCGTCGGCCTTTTTCACGTTGACGGCCTTGCCGACGACGTTGGTGCCGTAGCGCTTGAGGCTCGCCACCGCATCCTTGACGCCGTCCTCGGACCGGGCGGCGATCGCCAGATCGCACCCCTCGCGCGCAAGCGTCTCCGCCACCGCCATCCCGATGCCGCGCGCGGCCCCGACGACGATTGCCTTCTTGCCCTGCAAACCGAGATCCACGTTCACCTCTCCGCCCGTCGCCGGCCATGCCACCTTGCCGCCAGCCTCTCCCCCTTCTTCTGCACCGCCTCCCCCGTCAGAGCAAGATGAAAACAAGCATGAATGTTTTTTATTCGGAATCCTACTATCCGCATATCATCAGGCCGGAGCTGTGCTATGGACGGGGCGATAAGGCTGCTTGACAGCCCACATCAAAAACAAACATGATTGTTTCTTGAGTGAGGATCGAAGTCCATGGCCCTGGCCGCAGTCCGTTCCGGTTCCCCAGCCCGCCAGCCGCGCGAACGCGGCCAGGGCGGCCAGACCCAGCAGTCGCTGAAGAGCGCCCAGACGCGCGCCAGGCTGATCGACGCGACGATCCGCTGCATCGTCAAGGTCGGCTATGCCAACACCACCACGCCACAGGTCGCGGCAGAGGCCGGCCTGTCCCGCGGCGCGATGCTCCACCATTTCGAGAACGGCTCCGCGCTGATCAAGGCGGCGATCGTCGAGCTCCACGAAAAGCGGCTGCGCGCGTTCCGCCGCGCCGCCGATACCGAGAACCACGACGTCGACGCGCTGGTCCGCGCCTATTGGCGGCAGCTCCAGAAGCCCGCCTTCGTCGCATTCCACGAATTGGCGCTCGCGGCGCGCACCCATGCCGATCTCGCCAAGATCCTGCAGCCGCTTCAGGTCGAGTATCGCGAGCGGTTCAACGCGCAGGCGGTCGCCCTCTTTCCCGAGTGGCAGAGCGACCGCGAGCGCTTCGACCTCGCCATGGCGCTGTCGCAGACCATGCTGGAGGGCATGGCGATCAACGTCCTGACCGGCGCTATGGCCGAGTCGATGGTCGAGCCGATGCTGGGTCTGCTCGAAGACCAGATTCGCGCGATGAACCCCAAGCTCTCCAAGGGCGCGCGCGCAAGGCCGGCCAAGGATCAACCAGATTGAGGCAGACCCCAGCGAATGCCGCGGCGGAGCAGCTCGGCGAACACCGGGTAGTTCCAGGAGCAGCGCTGGGGGTGCGGCCAGAAATCGGCCAGCGGCCGCAGATCGTAATGGCCGCGGCAATGGCCGAGAGTGAGATAGAGGATCGCCCCCTCGCCAACCCGCCGTTCGTAGAGCACCGGCACCTCGGGCTCGTCCCATTCCGAATCGCGGAATTCGGGGCAGGAGCCGGTGAAGCCGGTGTGCAGCAGCACGTCGATCTCGGCGGTCCTATGGGTAAGGTACAGCTCGTCCTCGACCCGAAAATCGCGCAGGCCGGCAGTCATCTCATGATCGCCCCGCGTCACGAACACCTTGAACGGCGCGATCGGCGGATGGCCCGCGAAGCGGGTGCCGAGCAGCGCCGTGAACGCCGGCGCCGCGTCGGGCGTGTCGACGACGCCGTCCGCGCCGAAGCGCAGCGTCGCATTGGTGCCGTGCAGTGCCAGCCAGCGGCCGCCGCGGGCCAGGAAAGCCGCCAGCGCGTCGGTCTGCGCGGTATCGGGCAGCAGGTCGCAGGTATAGGTGATCAGCAGGTCCGCCGCCGCCAGGCTGGCAAGGTCGGCATAGTCCGACGCCACCGAGGTCCGCACCTCCGGCAACTCCGCCAACAGCTTCAGCAACTCCAGACGCGCAAAGTCGATATCATGATATTTCCCCGCAGCGACCAGATGAACCTTCATGACCTCGCCTCCCTCACGTGCATGCGCATGAGGCTATGCCCCGTGCCGCGCCTGGCAAGGGGGGTCTCGCTATGAGTGGCCGGCTGCAAGGGCCGCTGGCCGGCGTCCGGGTGATCGACTGCACCAGCGTGCTGATGGGCCCCTATGCGACCCAGATCATGGCCGACCTCGGCGCCGACGTCATCAAGGTGGAAGGTCCCGACGGGGATACCACCCGCTACCTGCCGCCCGGCCCCGATGCGACGCGCGGGGGCATGTTCCTCAACGTCAACCGGGGCAAGCGCAGCCTGGCGCTCGACCTCAAGCGGCCCGAGGCGCGGGCCGCGCTGGTGAAGCTGGTCGAAGGCGCCGACGTGTTCGTCCATTCGATGCGGCCGGGCGCGATCCAGCGGCTCGGCCTCGACTATGCCGCGCTCAAGGACGTCAATCCGGGCCTGATCTACGCCAATCTGTACGGCTTCGCCCGCAACGGGCCCTATCGCGACTATCCCGCCTATGACGACATCGTCCAGGCGGCCTCGGGACTGGTCGACCTGCAGGCGCGGCTGTCGGGCGGGGAGCCGACCTATCTGGCCACCGTCGTCGCCGACAAGGTGACCGGACTGACCGGCCTCTATGCGATCCTCGCCGCGCTGTTCGCACGGTCCCGGACCGGCGAGGGCCAGGAGGTCGAGGTGCCGATGTTCGAGACGCTCGTCTCCTTCACGATGATCGAGCATCTCTGCGGATCGCTGTTCGATCCGCCGCAGGGGCCCCCGGAATATCCGCGCGTCACCGCCACCGCCCGCCGGCCTTACAAGACGAAGGACGGCCATATCGGCGTGATGATCTACAACGACAAGCATTGGCGATCCTTCTTCCACGCGATCGGCGATCCCGACTGGACGCGCGACCCGATGTTCGCGTCGATGCGCAGCCGCACCGAGAATATCGGCGCGGTGCTGCAGAAGCTGGCCGAGGTGATCGAGGAGCGGACCACCGCCGAATGGCTCGAGCTGTTCCGGATCGCCGAAGTGCCCGCGATGGCGATCGCGACGCCGGCCGACCTGCTCCATGACGAGCATCTCGAGGCGACGGGCTTCTGGAACGAGCGTGACAGCGAGTTCGGCCGGCTGCGCTTCCCCGGCATCCCGACCCGTTTCTCGGCGACGCCGGGCGCGATCGGCGATCCGGGGCCGGCGCTGGGCGCCGACAGCCGTGCGATCCTGGAAGAGGCGGGGTTCGACGCGGCGACGATCGACGCCCTGGTCGCCGGCGCCAACCGTGTACCCGTATGAGCGGGCCCGGGCCTGAGCGTCACTGGCGCACCGCGCTCGCCGAGGGGCGCTTCCTGCTGCAGCGCAGCCGCGCCAGCGGCACCGTCTTCTTCCCGCCCCGGCTGATGGAGCCGGGCAGCGGCGACGACGAATGGGACTGGATCGAGGCCAGCGGCCTGGGCACCGTCCACTCGGTCACCGTCATCTATCCCAAGCCGCCGCAGGAACCGCGCGCGGTGGTGCTGGTCGACCTTGACGAGCAGGTCCGTCTGATGAGCGAGGTCGAGGGCGTCCCCGCCGAGGCGATCGCGATCGGCCTGCGCGTCCGCGCCCGGATCGGCGAGCGCGACGGCGCCCCCATCCTGCTGTTCGACGCGGCGGGGGCCTGACCATGGGCGGTGTCTTCCCGCGCGGCACGACCGCGATTACCGGCCTCGCAACCTTCGGCGTCGGCGAATGTCCCGGCTGGACCTCGCTCGAAATGGCGGCGAAGGCCGGCCAGCTCGCCGTTGCCGACGCTGGCCTGACGATGCGCGACGTCGACGGACTGTTCATCTGCCTGCCCGACGACGTCCTCGCCGGACTCAGCCTCGCCGAATATCTCGGCCTTTCGCCGCGGTTCACCGACTGCAACCGCACCGGCGGATCGGCCTTCATGAGCCATGTCGCGACCGCCGCGATGATGCTGGCGGCCGGCTATATCGATACCGCGCTGATCACCTATGGATCGAATCAGCGCAGCGGCGGCGGGAAGCTGTCGACCCCGGTCGGCAGCAATGCATGGGAGGCCCCGTACAAGCCGCTTTTCCCGGCATCCTCCTATGCGCTGGCGGCTGCACGTCACTTTCACCAATATGGGACGACCCGCCGCCAGCTCGCCGAGGTCGCGGTCGCCGCACGCGCCTGGGCGAACGGCAATCCCGAGGCCTTCGCCCGGGGGCCGCTCAGCATAGACGACGTGCTGGCGGCGCGGATGCTGTCGAGCCCGATCTCGGTCAAGGACTGCTGCCTCGTCACTGATGGCGCCGCAGCAGTGGTCATGACCCGGATCGACCGGGCCCGCGACGCGCCCCAGCCGCCCGTGCCGGTGCTCGGCGCGGCGGCGGCGACCTGGCACAACGCGATCTCGCAGATGGGCGACCTGACGACGACGGCGGCGGCCGAGTCGGGTCCCCGCGCCTATGCGATGGCGGGGATCGGGCCCGGCGACGTCGACGTCGTCGAGCTCTACGACGCCTTTACGATCAACACGATCCTGTTCCTCGAGGATCTCGGCTTCTGCCCCAAGGGCGAGGGTGGCCGCTTCGTCGAGGACGGCGCCATCGCGCCGGGCGGTCGGCTGCCGGTAAACACCAATGGCGGCGGCCTGTCCTGCTGTCATCCGGGGATGTACGGGCTGTTCGCAATCGTCGAGGCTGCTCGGCAGGTCCGCGGCGAGGCGGCGAACCAGCTTTCGGGTGTCGACATAGCCCTTGCCCATGGCAATGGCGGCACGCTGTCGAGCCAGGCGACGGTGATCCTGGGATCGGCGGCCACGATCTGACCTCCAAAGAAAAGGGGCCGGCCCGAAGGCCGACC
>NZ_LDES01000103.1 GCF_001015195.1 Sphingomonas sp. Y57
CGATATGCCGCCAGTCGAGGCCGGGATCGGTCTGCATGCCCATGAACATTGCCTGGTCGAAAAATTTCGGCCCCACGCCGGGCAGGCCGGCGAGGTTGCCGAGACGCAGCGCGGGGCCCAAACCGATGTCGACGGCCCAGCCCGGATGGCGCGCGAAGTCGAGGAAGCGGCGCCATGTCATTCCGGCCGAACGGAAGTCGTTGCGGATGTCGGCCTCGCGCGTCGCGAGGGCGTTGCCGTCGATCGTCACCACCAGAACCGGGCATCCGGCTTCGGCGGCTCTGTCGACAAGCGCGGCGCTGATACCACGGTCTTTCATGACGTAGAGGTTGAACCAGGGAACCGGTCCTTGCGCGCATATCTCGCCGAGGGAGGCGATCGATGCCGTCGACAGGATGAAGGGAATCCCGGCGGCATCGGCGGCGCGGGCGGCGGCGGCCTCACCGTGCCGGGCAAGCAGCCCGGCAAAGCCGGTGGGCCCCAGGATCAACGGACATGCCAGATGCTGGCCCAGCACCGTAACCGATTGATCGCGCCGCGCGATATCGACCAGCACGCGGGGGCGCAGGCCCCAGCGCGCGAAGTCCGCCAGGTTCCGCGCCCGGGTCTGTTCCGCATAGGAGCCGCCGTCGACGAAGTCGAAGAACATGCGCGGCAACCGCCGGCGCGCCGCTTCTCTCATATCCTCGATATTCACGATCATGCCCGCCATCGATGCCCCGCCTCACCCGCCGCTCGCGCCATTCCGCCGTCCGCTGCCGTGTTTCTCGAAAAGAATGCCGATCCAACCTTTCTCGCGCGCCTCGTGTCGATGAGTATCGCGCCTGTCGCCGGTCGAGTCACATCGACATGGATTGCTATATTTTGAGGATATCATGGAAAAAGATCCGATGATCAAGTTCAAACGACAGAACATCGGAAATACAAATATAAAAGTAACATCGATGGGAATAGGAACGGTGCCAATGTGCGGTTGGATAACGCCGGTGAAATATTTCCAATTCGAAGAAGTAATATTGAAATCTTTCGGCGGAGGGGTTCGATATTTCGACTGTGCTCCCGCCTACGGCCTCGGCAAGATGGAGCAGTATCTTGGTCATGTCTTACGGACGAGGGAAATCCGCTCGCAAGTCGTCATCAGCACCAAGGCGGGGCGCGTGCTGCATCCGATGACCAAGGCCGGCGGCCGGGCGCTGACCGACATTCCCGACAATCCGATTCCCTATATCGATCCGCTGCCGTTCTTCGGAGCATATGACTATAGCTATGACGGCATCATGCGGTCGTTCGAGGATAGCGAGCAACGGCTCGGCCTCGACTATGTCGACATCCTTCTCGTCCATGAGATCGGCCGGATGGCGCATGGCGAGAAGAATGCGGGCTATTGGGAGCAGCTGCGGAGGGGCGGATTCCGCGCGCTCGACGAACTGCGCGGCAGCGGCGCCGTCGGGGCGATCGGCCTGGGCGTGGGGGAAACGGCGTCGGTTCTCGAGATGTCGGACGAGTTCGAGGTCAATTGCTGCCTCATCGCCGGCCCATATACCCTGCTGCGACAAGAGCCGCTCGACCATTTCCTGCCCGAATGCCTGAAGCGGAACATCTCGGTCATCGCCGCCGGGGTCTTCAATTCGGGTATCCTGGCGGGCGGCACCAGAACCGCGACCAAGCTGTTCGACTATCAGGATGCGCCGCCGGACATCATCGACCGCGTCGCCCGGATCGAGGCCATATGCGAGACATATGGCGTCCCATTGGCGACGGCCGCGATCCAGTTCGTTCTCGGCCATCCGGCGGTCGCCACCGTCCTCGTCGGCGCGCGCAACACGGCCGAGATCGACCAGAATCTGGCGGCGATGGCCGCGCAGGTCCCACCGGCCTTCTGGGACGAACTGCGCGCCCAGGGGCTTTTGTCGCGCGATGCGCCGGTCGGCGGGATCGCTCGGCTCGAGCCTCGGGACAGCGCCGATCACGCCTCATCGGACTGCAAATAAGGGAAAATCGAATGATGATCTCGGCTGAGGGCAGTGAGGCGGCGCTGCGGTACAGCGTGTCGATGCCGGGCAAACCGGTCGACATCTTCGACCGTTTCACGGCGTTGGATGCGTGGTGGCCCCGGCATCACAAGGTCGGCCGGTCGGCCATCGCGACCCTGGCGGTCGCGCCACATATGTCGGGCCTGATCAAGGAGATCGGCGTCGACGGCGTCCAAACGGCCTGGGGCCATGTGATCGGCTTCGAGCGGCCGGAGCGGTTCGCCTTCCGCTGGACCTGCGACATGTTCTGGCGGGGTAGCGAGACCAGCGTCGCATTTGTCCCGACAGGCGGGGATCAGGTGAGGATCGAGCTGGCCCATGGCCGCCTGGCCGCCATGGCCGGCAGCATCGACGATCTCCACGCATCCTTCGGCGCGCCGACGGGGTGGCGGGACATTCTGGGCACTTTCGTGAACTCCGCCGGCGCTCCCGCATGAATGTGCGTCAGCGGATTTGGGCGAAGCAGGTGCGCAGCTCGCGCACGAACGTCTCGGGCTGCTCGAACGCGGCAAAATGGCCGCCCTTGTCGAGCTTGTTCCAGTGAATGATGTTCGAGTAGAAATCGTCGGCCCAGCTCCGCGGCGCATTGAAAAGCTCCTTGGGAAACAGGCTGCACCCGACGGGGATATCGATCCTGGGCTGTGCCGAGACGATGTCATAGCTCTCCCAATAGAAGCGCGCGGCGGATGTCGCGCTGTTCGTCAACCAGTAGAGCATGATATTGTCGAGCATCTCGTCATAACTGAAGATGTTGAGGGCGTTGCCGTCGCAGTCGCTCCAGCCCTGTAGCTTCTCGAAGATCCAGGCGGCCTGGCCCACGGGCGAATCCGCCAGGCCATAGCCCAGCGTCTGCGGACGGGTCGCCTGCTGGGTGGAATAACCCGCTTCGCTGCGGCCATAATGCGCCATCTGGTCCAGTGCGCGCTGCTGTTCGGCATCGAGCTCGCCATAGGGCGGCGCGGGAATGACGAATTGCATGTTGAGATGGATGGCGCGCAATTCGGGCGGAGCCAGCGCTCCCAGTTCGGTCGTGACCAGCGCCCCCCAGTCGCCACCCTGCGCGACATAGGAGCGATAGCCGAGCTGGCGCATCAGCGTGATCCAGAGCCGGGCCGTCTGCCGCTGGCCTGTTCCGGTCGCCCGCGGCTTGTCGGAAAAGGCGTATCCCGGCAGCGACGGCGCGATGACGTGGAAGGCGTCCTCGGCGCGCCCGCCATGCGCGGTGGGATCGACCAGGGGGCCGATGATCTTGTGGAACTCGATGACCGATCCCGGCCAGCCATGGGTGATGAGCAGCGGCAGCGCATCGACATGCTTCGACCGGGCATGGATGAAGTGGATTCCGAGGCCGTCCACATCCATCCTATACTGGCCGAAAGCGTTAAGCATCCTTTCGCACCGGCGCCAGTCATAACGGTTCGCCCAATGGTCGACGAGCGCCCTGACCTGATCGAGCGGCACGCCCTGCGACCAGTCGTCGACCACCTCCCGGTCCGGCCAGCGGACATTGGCGAGGCGCGCGCGCAGATCGTCGAGGGCGCTCTCGGCGACGTCGATCACGAACGGACGGGGTGCGGTCATTCGGGAACTCCTGACATGTTGATGAAGAGGCGCAGCGGCACGTCCGCCATAAGCTCTCTCCTCGTCGCCGGCCGGTCTTCCCCCGTCGCCGGACTCCCGCAAGTCCCCGCCGCCAGTTGTTGCCGATTTCCCCAGCCTTCCTGCCAATTCTCTCTAGTGTGGCGGCGGCAATCTTTTAGCCTTCGGGAATAATCACAAGACCTGTCTTTCGAAGAAATCGACGGACGAGCGAAGGGGGACCCATGATGCCAAGCAAGTTCCGATGGATGATGGTCATGGGATCTTCCGTCGCGATCGCCATGCCGCTTGCCGCGCGGGCGCAGACGGCCGGCGATCAGGCGGCGGCCGAGCGTGGCGCCGCCGATGGCGACATCGTCGTCACCGCCCGCAAGCGGGCGGAGGATCTGCAGACCGTTCCCATCGCGATCACCGCGCTGTCCGGCGCCGCGATCGAAGCGCGCCAGATCAGCTCGGTCACCGACGTGGCCCGCCTGAGCCCCAATGTCAGCCTCACCCAGGGAGCGTTCTCCTCGGGCAGCTCGACCAATCTCACCGCCTTCATCCGCGGCGTCGGCCAGACCGAATTCCAGATCGCGACCGAGCCGGGCGTCGGCATCTATGTCGACGGCATCTACATCGCGCGCTCGATCGGCTCGCTGCTGGACATCGCCGACACGCAGAGCATCCAGGTTCTTCGCGGGCCCCAGGGCATCCTGTTCGGCAAGAACACCATCGGCGGCGCGGTCATCGTGACGTCGAACCGGCCGCAGAAAGCAACCGAACTGTCGGGCGACCTGACCATCGGCGAAGATCATCGCATCGACGTCAAGGCGATGGGGAACATGGCGATCACCGACAATCTGTATGCGCGCGTCGCCATCAGCAGCCGCGATCGGGACGGCTATATGCGCCGGCTGGCGACCGGCGAGAGGGAGGGGAACAACAATTCGCAGGGCGTGCGCGGTTCGCTGCTATGGGACGGCGGCGGCAGCGGAACCCTGCTGCTGAGCGCCGATTATTCGCGGGTGCGCGAAGCGCAGCAACCCCAAACGCTGGGCGCCGTCAACCTCGACGGCCCGATCGTCGCTTTCTACAACAACTTCATCGCGGGCGGCGTCTGCGCCGGACCGACCCCGGCCGATGCGCCGAACTGCTATACGAACCGGTGGGTGACGGGGAGCAAGACCACCAATTATGCCGGAGGGCCCAATCGTTCGGATCTGGACGCGCTCGGCCTGACCGCCAATTATGAGCTTCAGTTCAGCGGCATGACCTTCCGGAGCATTTCCGGCTATCGCTATACCGACAACTTCATGAGCTTCGATGCGGACGGCGCGCCGTTCGAGATGATCTCGGTCCGCGAGCGGATCAAGACGCGGCAATACAGCCAGGAGTTCCAGCTGCTGGGCGACGCGTTCGACAAACGCGTCAACTGGATCGTCGGAGCCTTCTATCTGCATGAGAAGGGCACGGACAACAGCCCGGTCTATGTGTCGCTGGCGCGTTTCGAGAATGATGTTCGCCTCAAAAGCAACAGCTACGCCGCCTTCGGTCAGATCAACTGGGACATCACCGATCGGCTCAACCTATCTCTGGGCGGGCGTTACACCAAGGAGATCAAGCGCTTCTCACCCGACTCCTTCATTGTCGAGGACAATACCGGCGGAAGCTTGCTGGCGTTGAGCCAGCTGACGATTCCCGATCCGGCGCTCAATCCCGACGGCCGCCGCCTCGTACCGCTTGGCCGACAGAAGGCCAGGGCGAGCGTGTTCGATCCGGCTGTCACGCTCAGCTACAAAGTGAGCGACGACATCTTCACGTATGCGACCTATTCGGAAGGCTTCAAGGGCGGCGGCTTCACGCAGAAAGTCTTCCCGAGCCAGCCGACCGTCCCCAGCTTCCAGCCCGAGAGTGTCAACAATTATGAGCTCGGCCTGCGCGTCAAGGCGCTCGACCGCCGGCTCAACTTCAGCCTTGCCGGCTTCCGCACCGATTATAACGATCTGCAGATCGTGCTGCGCCAGGGGATCACGCCGACAATCACCAACGCCGGCAAGGCGCGGATCAAGGGCGTCGAGTTCGAGGGCAATGCGACACTCGTCCCAGCCGTGCGGCTGTTCGGTTCACTCGCCTATCTCGATGCGCGCTACCTGCAACTCGACGCCGCGACCGGCCTGACGCTTGACGACAAGTTCGTCTATTCGCCCACCTGGAGCGGGCTGATCGGTGCCGATGTCGATGTGATCGACAGCGATCGGCTGAAGACGACGGCGCGGTTCGACGCGTCCTATCGCAGCCGGACGTTCGTCGATGCGACGAACGACCCGGCCAGCTTGCAGAAAGCCTATTGGCTGTTCAACGCAAGCCTGACCGTCGCGGGCCCGGACGGTCAGCCGTGGAGCGCGTCGGTCGGCGCCGAAAACCTCACCAACAAGCGTTATCTGATGACGGCGACCGCGCAGCTGCAAAGCGCCGGAAACAGCTTGTTGTCCTACGCGCGCGGCCGCGCCCTGTTCGTGCGCCTGCGCTATCACTTCAGGGACTGACCGGCTTCGGTCCGTCATCAACATCGCCACCGCAGTTCGGCCGCTTGCCATATCTTCAAGGTTAAAATATATTTCGCTGGATGGCTCAAGGACGCATCGGCGTTCGGGGCCGGGCAATTGACCGGCCGGTGCCGTGACAAAGGCGAGGTCCCTTGCACGAGCGTACCCAATTTCCCGGTCAACAGGCGGAGTGTGCGTCGGTCAAGCCGAGGTCGTACATCGTTTCGCGGCATCAAGGCTCCCCCCTCGCGAAAGGGAGGTGCTGAAAGCACGCGATAGGAGAGGATGGTAGCGATGATGGGTGGCGTAAGGGCGATCGGCCGGGACTTGGCCCGACATCCGGCCACGGGCTTCGACTTCGGCGAACGCTTCGCCGTCGATCTTTCCAAGATCGGGATGAATCTCCACAAGTGGGAGCTGCTGTCGCCCGATCAGGGCGCCTGCCATTTCGAGGACGCCGCGATAGGGTCGCAGGTCGATCTCGTCGCGGGCCTGATGCCCAAAAGGCTGGTATCCTGGGCTGATGTCGGTCTCGGCATGTTCGTGACCGACGTCTGGCATCCCGGCGGCACCGCGATCTACACCGAAGCGCGTTCCGACGTGCTGGCGTTCGAGATCGGCTTCGATTGCAACGCCGAACGGCAATATAATATCGACAACAACATGGTCGAGATGAGCGGGCTGGTGCTCAGCCTCATATCGATACCCAAGGGAGCGGTATTCGACGTCTCGACCCATGGGAACCATTACAAGTCGTTCGCCATCGTCGTCGATATCGATGCGTTCATGAAACAGTCGGGCATGCGGTTCCTGGACATCCCCCCGGATGTCAGGAGCGTCGTCGAGGAAGGCCGCCCCTGCCTCAAGAAATCCTTCATATCCGCGCCGATCCGCCGTGCGACGGAAGACCTGCTGGCGCATGAATATCTCGGCCCGATCTCCGATCAATATTATCACGGCAAATGCCGCGAGATATTCGCTCTCATATTGGCGAATTTCTGCCGGAAGGACCCGTTGGCCAACAGCCCGTTCTCGGCGAAGGACGTCCAGAAGGTGGAGGAGGTGCACAGCCTGCTGACCGCCAATCCCACGGCCGAGCTGCGGGTCGAGAATCTGGCGCGACGGGCGGCCATGAACCGCACCAAACTCAGATCCCTGTTCAAGCAGATTTATGGCACCACCATCTCGGAATATCGCACCTTCCTGCTGATGAAGAAGGCGGAGGAGATGCTTCGGCAGACCGAGATGAGCGTCGCCGAGATAAGCTATTCGCTCGGCTATTCCGACGTTTCCGGGTTCGCGGTGGCCTTCAAGAAATTCTTCGGGCACCGGCCGAGTTCGGTCAGGCACTGAAAGCTTCGGGACGCACGGCATGATCAAGCGCTTCTTTCACGTCGATATCGTCGTCGCGGACATGGCGCGGTCGGTCGCCTTCTATGAAGCTTTGGGGTTCGTGAAATATGCCGACGACGTGATGACCGATGCCGAGATCGGACGGGGCATAGGTCTCGAAACATTCGGCTCGCTGCACGGCGTGCTCATGCGGCTACCCGGCGCCGGCGACGATCAGATCTTCCTGGACCTCACCCAATTCGTCTCCCCGGCCTCGATCGCGGGATCACGCCCGGTCCACCAGACCGGGCTGTCGCGCATGTGCTTCATGGTCGAGGATTTCGGCGCCGCGCATGCCAAGCTATGCGCGATGGACGTCGAGTTCATCGGGCCGGTCGTGACGCTCCCGGAAGAGCAGGCGCACGGCATGCGCATGGTCTCGTTCCGAGATCCGGACGGCACCTTCCTGGAGATCCTCGGCTGCTAGGGCATCGCGCGCAAAAATAGGCGCCGGTTTTGCGCAAGAAGCGATGCGGCGTTTGCGGTGCCGGCTGTCGCCTATTCGGCAGTTCTTGCTGTCAAAGCCGCAGTCTTGCGCGTCGCGCCCGGCCGGCTGCTTGCGATCGTCCGGCGCACCGTCCTAGCACCATGATGCATGCTGACGCCAAGCAGCAAAATCCTCACAGATGGTGTGTTCAAATATGGTTATGATCAATTTCCGCGATCCCGAGGGGAAGGTGGTGGCGACCGATGCACGGAGCGGCCTGACCCTCATGGAGGCGGCGTTGAACGCGGGTGTCGAAGGTATCGAAGCCGCCTGCGGGGGGGCGTGCTCCTGCGCGACCTGCCATGTCTATGTCGATCCTTCCTGGACCGATGAGCTGCCGGGGCCTTCCGACCTGGAGACGGATATGCTCGAGATCGTCAACGATCGCCGCCCGAACTCCCGGCTGTCGTGCCAGATCAAGATCGCCGCCGGCCTTCAAGGGCTAGAGGTGGCCGTGCCCGCGACCCAGGACGTCGACGGTTGAGATCGAGGAGAGCGCAATGATCGATTCGAGCACCTTGGCCGAGCGGCCTTCGCATGTTCCGGCCGACCGCGTCGTCGATTTCGACGTGTTCAGCCCGCCGGGGGTGGAGAAGGATTTCCAGGATGCGTGGGCCGCGCTGCAAGTCTCGGGAGCGCCCGACATCATCTGGACGCCGCGCTACGGCGGACATTGGGTGCCGACCCGCGGCCGTGTGATCGCGGCGATGTTCCGCGATCATGAGCGCTTTTCGAGCCGTGTTCCCCAGGTCCCGAAGGATCAGGGCGAGCTCTATGAATTCATTCCGCAAACGCTCGATCCGCCCCGGCACCGGCCCTATCGCAACCTGCTGAACGACAGCTTCTCGCCGAAGGCGATCCTGCGCATGGAGGATCGGGTGCGCCGGCTGGCGATCGACCTGATCGAAGGCTTCCGCGCCAAGGGGCGCTGCAACTTCGTGCGCGACTATGCCGAAATCCTGCCGATCCACATCTTCCTGAGCATCGTCGATCTGCCCATCGCCGACGCGCCCTATCTGCTCAACCTCGCCAACCAGATCAATCGACCCGACGGATCGATGACGCTCGAAGAGGCGCTGACGAACTTCCGGGACTATCTCGGCGTCTGGATCGACAAAAGGCGAGGGGGGGAGGGCCGGGACCTGCTCACCAAACTCGTCAACAGCGAGGTCGAGGGGCGGCCGCTCAGCCGTGACGAGGTTCTGCGCATGACGAACATCGTCCTGCTCGCCGGGCTCGACACCGTGGTGAATTTCCTCGGTTTCATGATGCTCTTTCTGGCCCGCAATCCCGAGCATCGACGCAAGCTGACCCGAGACCCCGGCCTCATCCCCGCGGCTGTGGACGAGTTCGTTCGCCGGTTCCCGGTGGTGCTCATCGGGCGGGAGGTGACGCGCGACATGGACTATGAGGGCGTCACCTTCAAAAAGGGCGAGATGGTGATGATCCCGACGATGCTGCACGGTCTCGACGACCGCGAGAATCCGGGCGCCCCGACGGTCGATTACCGGCGGGAGAAGTCCGAGCATTCGACATTCGGAGGCGGTGTTCACCGCTGTGCCGGCTCCTTCCTCGCACGCGCGGAAATTCGCGTCACCCTTGAGGAATGGTTGTCCCGCATTCCGGAGTTTCACATTGAGGAAGGTGCCGAAATCCGGCACAATGGCGGGCTGGTCGGCGGCATTCAGGAACTGCCGCTCGTCTGGGACTCGCCTTCGGGAGTCTGACCGGTCGCCCGTCTTGCAGATCTAATGGAGCGCGACGAGGCGTTGGTC
>NZ_LDES01000104.1 GCF_001015195.1 Sphingomonas sp. Y57
GTCCCCGCAACCAACTTACCTCACTACGCACCGCAGCCTCGATAAAAAGCTCGAGACTTGCGTTTCCAAATGGGAGCGTCCGCTGCCCCGCGGCAGCGTCGGTCGTAGCTAAGGCTTCGCAGGCCTTAGCGGTAAAGCCGGAAGGAGCCCGCCGCGAAGCCCTGACCGGCCTGGCGACGCATTGCCTTCAGATCCAGCAACGACTTGCTGAGGTTCGCGCGGATCCGCCGGACGACATCATATATCGGCTCCGGCAGTCCCTCCTGCTCCAGCATCGCGTCCGTACGCGATGCCAGGAAGGTCTCGCCGCGTATGAGCTCGTCGAGCATCGTGGCGACGCCCGAATCCAACGCTCCCCTTATATCCAAGAACAGCCGATGGGCAGTCCCAAGCACCGTCCCGTGGATGGGCAGCTTCGACCCGTGCAGCTTCATGAGGGCGTCAAGCTCGCGCGCCAGCCGGGCGCGCGGTCCGGCATAATGTTCGCAGTAGGAATAGAAATCGAACCGATGCGCATGTTCGGCCACATGGCCGAAGCCGGTCAGGCTGTCGGCCAGGGTCTCCAGAAGACGCTCCCCGCTGCGCATCCATCGGATCATGGGGTAATTGAAGCGGGATCCCATCAGAAGGCCATTCAGGAATAATGCAGTGTCCCGGAGAGGGGCGACCGTGCCGGTCCCCCTGTAGCCATCATGGACGCTTTCCGCGGCCGGAGAATCCGCCGGCGGCGCGGTGGGAGCGACATCCGCTCCCCCTTTTAGTTGAGGTGAAATCATGTCCGCCAGGCTGCAGGCCTGATCCGAAGACAACCGAGGATCGCCATATGAGCAGCAAGATTTTGTTCGTCCTGACGTCGCAGGCGGATCTGGGCGGGACGGGGCTGAAGACGGGTACGTGGCTCGAGGAGCTGGCGAGCGCCTGGTACGGGCTCGCCGACCGGGGCCAGGACCTGACGCTGGCCTCGGTCGCGGGCGGCGCAGCGCCGCTCGATCCGGCCAGCCTCGAAGCGCCCTGGCTGACCGACGCGGGCACGCGCTTCCTCAACGATCCGGCCGCTTCGACGGCGCTCGCCACGACACCGCGCCTGGCGGATCTCGATCCGCGGGATTTCGAGGCCGTCTATTTCGTCGGTGGCGCCGGTGCCGCCTGGGATTTCCCGGTCGATCCGGCGGTAAAGGCGACTGTCGAGGCGATCGACCGCAAGGGCGGGCTGGTGTCGGCGGTATGCCATGGCGTCCTTGCCCTCACGGGTGCGGACAGCGCCGGTGGCGGCCCGCTCGTCGCCGGCCGGCGCGTCACCGCGGTCAGCAATGTCGAGGAGGAGATGACCACCTTCGACAAGGTCGTGCCCGTGCTGCCCGAAACCCGCCTGGTGGACCTCGGCGGCATCTATGCCAAGGCGGCCGAGCCCTTCGGCGGTCATGTCGAGGTCGACGGCAATATCATCACCGGCCAGAATCCCGCCTCCGCACCGCTGGTCGCGGCGGCGCTGCTCGCGGCACTCGCGGTCGAGCCGGCGCAGGCCTGACCGCTCGCCACGCTTGGCATCCCGGCGGGCGCATGGCACCCTGCCGGTCCTGCCGGAACGAGGAGAAGGCCGACGTCACGGATCGTCAGCATCGCCGACGCCAAGGCTCCGGTCCGTCGCCGGGGAGCGTCGGCGATGCGCTATCGTCCACCGCGCCTGATCGAGCCGCTGGTCGCGCGACCGCGCATCGCCCGGCGAATGGCAGAGGCGGTCGGCAAGGTGACGCTGATCGTCGGTCCGCCCGGCAGCGGCAAGACATCGGCGCTCGCCAGCCACTATACCGACCTTGCCGCCGCCGGCAGGACGGTGCGCTGGCTGACACTGTCGGACGAGGACAATGATCCTGCCGTTCTGAGGCGGCATCTCGATCATGCCTTCAGGGGAGGCGGTGCGGAAACGCGGGACGAGGCCGAGGGCTTGTCCGATCCGCCCGAGGACATGATCGGCTTCATCGACGGACTGGAGAAGATCGACGCCGCCGCCAGCGCCCTGATCGGAGCCTTCGTCCTTCAACTGCCCCCGAGCAGCAGCTTCCACATTACCACCCACCGGATGCGGGGCCCGATGTTCCACGATGCCTGGCTGCGCGGCGTCGTCGAACTGATCGGCCCCGACGAGCTCCGCATGTCCGACGACGAGGCTGCGGCCCTGCTCGGCGACGCCTGGAGCCCCTGGGACCGCCAGCGGATCAACGAGGTGATCGACGGTTGGGCCGCCGGCCTGCGGTTCGTCGCCCGCGCGCCCGCCGGCGCCGCCCGGCTGCTCGACGGTGCGGCCGAACAGGCCTTTCCCGTCGAGATGGCGAACTATCTCGACGACGTCGTGTGCGGGCGGATGGATCCCGCCTTCCTTGCTGCGCTGATGGAGGTCAGCGTGCTCGACCGCTTCACGCCCGAAGCGCTGGCTGCGATGCCCGGCCGGCCTTGCGACTGGGCACAGATCGACGACCATATCCGCGACGGATCGTTCATCCGCTACGCTGACGATCAGCGTTGCTGGGCGGCTTTCCATCCGGTGTTCGGCCGGCACCTGCGCCAGCGGCTGCGACGTTTCGACCCCGACCGGTTCGACGCGCTCAACCGGTTCGCCGCATCCTGGTTCGAGGCAAACGGCTTCGGTGCCGAAGCGATCCGCCATGCCGTCACCGTCTCCGATTCGGCTTTTGCCGCGCGCGTCATCGAGAATGCCGGCGCGATCCATGTCGATCTTTGCGATGGTCCGGACGTCGGCCTGGGCGAGCGCGTCCCCGCGGCGCGAGCGGGCGAGCTGCCGTTGCTGTTCCTGGGGCAGATCTATCTGGCGATCCGGCGTGGACGATCGGTCGAGGCGCGCGCGGCGCTCGATGAGGCCGAGCGGTTGACGCACGGCTTCACCTTGCTCGACGGCGCAGCCGACCCCGAATCGATCCGGGGTTTTGCCCAACTCATCGACATGGTGCTCGACGCATCCGAAGACCGGCCGATTACCGAGCAGCGGCTCGCCGAGCTCGAACGCGCCATGGAGGCGCACCGCGGGACGCGACCGATCCTGGCGAGCGGGGTCGCCTGCATGCTGGCGCTCGCCTATCTCGAACTGTCCCGCTACGCGGAGGCGGCGACGGTGTGCGGTATAGGCCTCCGCTCGCTCCAGGACGTCAAGGACAGCCGCGTCTCGGTGTTCCTGCGCATCCACCAGGCCGATATCGCCGTGGCGCGCGATACGGTCGACAAGGCCGTGCTCTACATCGAGGATGCCCAGCGCATCGCCCGGATCGGCAGCGGCGGCGATAATTATGAGGTGGTCGCCACCCGCATCCTGCGCGCGGGCCTTCATTATGAGAATAACGAGCTCGACGCGGCGCTGGCCCTGCTCGAGCCCAGCCTTCGCCAGCTCGGCTCGATCAACGCCTGGGTCCGGCTCTGCGCGTCCGGCTTCGGCACTGCCGCGGCGATCGCGGGTATCCGCCAGGGGATCGCCGCGGCCGAGGAACAGCTCCGCGCCGGCGAGGCGCTGGCGCGGGAGCGCAACCTGCCGCGCCTGCTCCAGTTGATGGCGATCGCGCGGCTGCGCGAGCTGACCCGCGCGGGCGAGTGGCGGGCGGCAATGGAGCATGTCGAAAGCCCCGGCTTCGCGGAGCTGCTCGCGACCGACAGCCTGTCGCATGCCGTGCTCGGGGTGCAGGTGCCGGCGATGCTCGAGGTCGCCCGGCTGATGATCGAACTCGGCCGGCCGCACGACGCGCAGGCCTGGCTCGACCGGATCAACAAGCCCTTCCTCGGCGAGGCGGACAGCCGCTTCCGCTTCACCTTCCGTATCATGGCGATGCGCGCAGCATATGGGATGCGCCGCTATAATGCCGCGGTCGATCATATGCAGGCGGCGGTGGAACTGGCGAGCCATGGCGGGCTGGTGCGGCGTGCCCTCAACAACCGCCAGCATCTGACCGAGGTGTTCGACTGGTCGATCCGCAACGGGCGTCACCTGCCCGCGCGGATCGGGGCCTATGTCGAGGATGTGCTGCGCGGGGCCGACGGCACCGAAAGCGGCGCGACGCTGCAACAGAGCAGCCCGCGCCGCGGCGTCGAACAGGCGCCCAACAATTTCACGCTCAGCCCGCGCGAGACCGAGATCATCGCGCTCGTCGCAGAGGGCTATATCACCAAGGAGATCGCGGTCCGGCTCGGCATCTCCGAGGGGACGGTGAAGACCCACCGCAAGAAGATCCACGAGAAGCTGGGCGTCGCGAGCCGGTCCCAGGCCATCGCGCGGGCCCGCGACCTGCTGATCATCTGACCCTGCCGGGGGGTATCCCCAGCATCCCCCTTTTTGTTGACTGTGGCGATAAGCGCCGCGCGGGCATGGTCCCATCATCGGCGCACGACCCGGCGAGAATCGGGCGGCGGCGGATCGATGGCAATTCGCCCCGCGCAGGACGGGGCGTGCGGGGACCGGCGCGATGCGCCGGCCGGACATTGGGAGGGTATAATGAAGAGGGGGCTGCTCATCGGCGTGGCGGCAACGGGCTTTGCCGGTGCCATGGCGATCACACCGGCGGCGGCGCAGGTCGTCGCCAGCGATCAGGACGAACTGATCGTCACCGCGCGCAAGCAATCCGAGAATATCCGCGACGTGCCCGACACGATCCAGGCTTTCTCCGCGACGACGCTCGAGCGGGCAGGCGTCGAATCGGTCAACGACCTGACCCAGATGGTGTCGGGTTTCCGCATCGTCGAGGCCCAGCAGCCCGGTGTCGTGCTGATCAACATCCGCGGTATCGGTCAGGTCCGCAACGGCGAGTCGCCGGTCGCGGTCGTGGTCGACGGCGTTCAGCAGAATTCGCCGAACCAGATCACCCAGGACCTGTTCGATGTCGAGCGGATCGAGATACTGAAGGGGCCGCAGGGCGCGCTATACGGCCGCAACGCGATCGGCGGCGCGATCAACATCGTCACCAGGGAACCGGGCGACAGTTTCGGCGGCAGCGCCGAGCTCGGCTATGCCGAAGGCAACGAGTTCCGCGCCAAGGCCTCGATCACCGCCCCCCTGGGCGAGAAGGCGGGCTTCCGCCTGGCGGGCAGCTATCTCAATCGCGACGGCCAGATCACCAACTCGACCCTGAACAAGAAGGTCGACTTCGACGAGACCTGGGCGGTGCGCGGCGCGCTGCTCCTCAAGCCCACGGAGACGCTGAAGATCGATGTCCGTGGCAGCTACTACGATCAGGACGCCGGCGCCTCCTGGTATGTCGGCGGCCCGGCGAACAGCCGGCGCGTGCCGGTGGTCGGCAACATCCTGGGCAAGGCGGGCCGCAAGCTGGGCGACGTCTCGGCGAAGATCGATCTCGACCTTGGCCCGGTCGCGCTGACCTCCGTCACCGCCTGGTCTTCGGTCAAGTCGGACCTGTTCGAGGAGCTCGACTGGGAACCGCAGGATCTCGCCGCCGCCACCCAGACGCTCGACGTCAAGGCGTGGAGCGAGGAGCTGAGGCTGTCGTCCAACACGCCTGGTTCGGCGCTGCGCTGGATGGCCGGCCTCTATTATCTCCACACCGACCGCACGCTCGACACGGCGATCTACCTCGGACCCGACCTGACCGGCCTGCCGGGCCGCGTGCTCGGATCGCGGCTGATCGCGAAGGACGACAACGACGCCTATGCGGCGTTCGGCCAGATCAACTATGACATCGTCGAGCGGCTCGAGCTCACCGCCGCGCTGCGCTACGATATCGACCGGCGCCGCCAGGACGACGTCTCGCCGCCGGTGCCGGCGGTCGTCCCCCGCTACAAGGGCACCTACAAGTCGCTCCAGCCGAAGCTGTCGCTGGCCTACAGTTTCCCCGATGGTTCGCTCGCCTATGCGACTGTCGCGAAGGGCTTCCGGAGCGGCGGCTTCAACTCGAATGCCGTCGTCACGCGCGAGTTCAAGAAGGAGGAGCTGTGGAACTATGAGCTCGGCTTCAAGACCGCGCTCGCCGACCGCAAGCTCTACCTGAACGGCTCGGTCTTCTACAGCGACATCACCGACCGGCAGGTGTTCGGCCTCGACCTCAGCACCGGCCCGGCCCAGTTCATCGCCAATCCGATCCCCAAGTCGAGCGTCTGGGGCGCAGAGCTGGAGATGACGGCGCGCCCGGTGAAAGGACTGGAGCTGTCGATGGGCGCCAGCCTGATGGACACGAAGATCAACACATATGACGTGACCGTCTTTTCGGGCACAGCCGCGCGCGGCGATTTCAAGGGCAACAAGCTCAACCAGGTGCCGCGCTACACGCTCAATGCGGCGGCGCAATACACCGCCGATCTGGGCGGCAGCAGCCTGATCTCGCGCGTCGACGTCTCCGGCTGGGGCGGCGATTATTACTGGGAGATCGACAATGCCCAGAAGCAGAAGCCGGTCTGGCTGGTGAATGCGCGGCTGACCTGGGCGGTCGGCAAGGTCGAGTTGACCGGTTTCGTCAAGAATCTGTTCGATCGCCGCTACGACGTCGAATTCGTGCCGGTCAACTTCGGCGGCACCATCACCGGCAAGGACCTGGGTTCCGCATCGCCGCCCCGCCAGATCGGCGGCAGCGTGAAAGTACGTTTCTGAAGGACGGGAATATGACGATCAAGACGGCGGATGATGCACCGGTCGCGACGCGCAGGCGGGAACGCAAGCGGCTTACCCGGCCGGTGCCGATGGAAGGCGACAACGGCCTCTTCAGCCAGACCTGGTTCCCGATCGCGCTTTCGAGCGAGGTGGCCCAGGGGCAGGTGATCGGCCGCGACTTTCTCGACGGCAAGGTCGTCGTGTTCCGCGGCGAGAATGGCAAGGTCACGGTGGCCAGCGCCTATTGCCCCCATGTCGGCGCCGATCTCTCGGTCGGCGCGGTGGTCGGCAACCATATCCAGTGCGCCTTCCACCGCTGGGAGTTCGACCAGGAAGGCTGGGTCGCCAAGACGGGCGTGGGCGATCCGCCGCCGCCCGCCGCCTGTCTCTACGTCTTTCCGTCGCAGGAGCGGTTCGGCATCATCTGGGCGTTCAACGGAGAGGAGCCGCTCTGGGATTTGTTCGATTTCGAATTCCCCGACGCGGAGCTCGAATTCCGTCCGTTCAAGACCGACCTCTATACCTGCGACCCCTGGATCTTCGCGGCCAACACCCCCGACATCCAGCATATCAAGGCGGTCCACGGCATCCGCTTCAAGATGCCCGACCCGCACGACGCGGTGGAATGGGATCCCTATGGCTTCCGCATGCGGCTCGCGGCGATCCACCAGCAGGGTGAGGATCTCGACTGGAATGTCGGCATTCGCGGCACCTCCACCTTCATCCAGGAGGGGTCTGTCGATGGCTGGTGGATGGGGGTTGCTGCAGGTTTTGCCTGCCCGCGTCCGGGCACCCATGTCGTCTATCTGGCAATCGCGGTGAAGAAAGGCGACGGCACCCCCGAGGGCGACCGGCTGGTCGACGAGCGGCTCACCTTCGGGGCCGAGCTGCTCGCCCGCACCGCCCGCGAGGACAAGCCGATTCTCGACACGATCCATTATATGCCCGGTGCGTTGACTCGCGGCGACACCAGCCTCGCGCGCTGGCTCGACATCGTGCGCAACTATCCGCGCGCCCATCCCTCCCGCGATTTCATCAATTGAAGGACATGTCATGACCGATACCGAGAAGAACCTTGCCACCGTTCGCCGCTTCTGGGACGCGATCGGCAGCGGCGACGTTGACGCCTATCTCGCCACCTTCGCTCCCGGCGCCGTCGCGCGCGACCCGGTCAACCGTCCGCCGCTCGAGACCGACGACCAGCGCCGCGCCTATCTGGAGGGCGTGCTCGGCGCGTTCACCGACATTCGCGTGGCCATCGATTTCGTCACCAGCTGCGGCGATCACACCGCTTCCAAATGGACGTTGGACGCCAAGGGCAGCGACGGCTCCGACGTGCGGCTGGAGGGGATCGATGTCGCTCGCCACGCCGAGGACGGCCGCATCGCCGAGCTGTGGGGTTTCTTCTGATGGCGGTGGTCACGCTCGCCGAACGGATCGAGGCCCCGGCCGAGTCCGTCTGGAGCTATGTCTGCTGGCATGGCGTCGCCAAGCTCGATCAATATTCGGGCGGCTTCTTCAAGAAGATCGAGTTCCAGGGCGACGAGCCGAAGGTCGGCATCACCAAGACCATCTACCCGCATGATGGCTTGCCGATCAGCGAACGGCTGGAAGCGCTCGATGTCGCCGACAGGACCTATCGCTATCGCCTGACCGATGTCGGCTCACTGCCGATCACCGATTATCGCGGCTATGTCCGGGTGACGCCGGCCGGTCCCGATGCCTGCCATCTCAAGATCGAGTGCGAGTTCACCGCGGTCGAGCTGAGCGAGGCCGAGTGGATCGAGACCTGGCTGGCGATGGAGACCCAGCTCGTCACCGAGATCCGCCGCGCGCTGGGTGCGTGATAAGCCGCTTCGAAACGCGCGGCGGAGCGCATTTCGAAGCGGCATCGCCGTGAGCCGGCTTTGTCCGTGCAGCGCATGGCGACGAGCCGGACGACGATCTGCCCGATCGTCCCGGTGAAGCGGCTGCCGGGGAAGTCGTCGCGCGGCTGAACCGGGGTCAGCCCATCCTCGGCCATGTCGATCCCCTCGACGTTCTGAACCAGCCGCGGAAGGCGCGGTCCGCGCCGCCACGTGCAACCTCGGCACCGTCGGCCAGCAGGATCATCGCGCCCCACTGCGGGGCTTCGCACCGTCCGCGACGAAGCGTGCGAGAGACCGCAATGTGGGCTGCGAGCCGGCTTCGGCAGGAGAACGCGGTCCTCCAGCAGCTCGTCGCCGACCGGAGCGCCGAACGCAGCCGTCTCCGGCAGATGCTCGCCGCGCGGGGCCGTTAGGTCCGGCTCAGCGCGGCAGCCAGTCGCCCAGCCGCTGCAGCGCCTGTTCGACCTCCGCCCCCGATATCGCGAAGCTCAATCGGAAGAAGCGGTGGCCGTCGACCGGGTCATGATCGATGCCCGGTCCGGTCGCGACGCCCGTATCGAACAACAGCTTGCGACAGAAGCCCATGCTGTCGTCGGTCAGGTGGCCGATGTCGGCATAGATGTAGAAGGCGCCATCGGGCGGTGCGATGCGGCGCAGGCCGAGCTGCGGCAGGGCCTCGAGCAGCCGCGCGCGATTGCCCGCATAGACCGCGACATTGGCGTCGAGCTCCTCGCCGCAGTCGAGCGCCGCCAGCGCCGCATGCTGGCTGAGCGTCGGCGGGGTCAGGAAAAGGCAGCCGAGATAGGACCAGGCCCGCTCGACCAGGTCGGGCGGCACCAGCAGCCAGCCGAGCCGCCAGCCCGGCATGCAATAATATTTGGAGAAGCTACTGATGATCACCGCGTCGGGATCATATTCGGCCATCGATCGGCACGGCTCGCCATAGCTGAGCGCATGGTAGATTTCGTCGGACAGGATGCGGATGCCCCTCCGCCGGCAGACGGCGGCGATCGCGCGCAGCTCGTCGCTGCCGATGATCGTGCCGGTCGGGTTGGCCGGGCTGGCGATGATCACCCCGTCGGGCGCAGGCTCGATCGCGTCGAGCGCCTCGGCCGTGAGCTGGAAGCGGCTTTCCGCGCCGCAGGGCAGTTCGACCGGCACCATGTTGAGCGCCCGCACGGTGTTGCGATAGGCGACATAGCCGGGGCGCGCCATCGCGATCCGCGCGCCCGCGGGAAAGCAGATGCTGAGCGCCAGCACCAGCGCCGGCGAGGCGCCGCAGGTCAGCAGGAAGCGTGACGGATCGATCGCGACCCCGTAGCGATCGGCATAGAGTGCGGCGAGCCGTTCCTTGAGCGCCGGGCTCTCCCAATAGCCCATCCGGTCGTTGTCGAGCGCTGTGCGGGCGACGTCGAGTACCTTGCGCGGCGGGCCCATCGACGGCTGGCCGAACTCCATGTGCAGAACCGAGTGCCCCTCGGTCGCCAGCCGGCGCGCGAGGCCGCTGATCTCGATCGCGCGAAAGGGCTGCACCTGATTCTGCATAGCGGGGTTCCGTTCCTGTCCGGCGCGTTGTTTCGCCGAATGTCGGTTGCTTCGCAACATCTGGTGCGGATGAATCTTGCTGACCTTGAACGGGAAAGAGAGCAGGGTCGAAACAATATGCCCATATTCCCCGATGTCGATACGCTGCGGCTGTGCAGCATGCTGACCTCGACCGCGTTCGGGCTGGTGTTCTGCGCGCTTTGGCTGCGCGACCGGACGGAGACCCATCTGCTCTTCTGGGCCGCAAGTTCGCTGATCTATGGCGCGGGCAACTTCACCTACGGCCTTACGCCGCCGGGCAGCATCGGTGTCACCACGCTGCTCTTCATGCTCCTCTCGCTGGCCAATGTGTTGCTGCTCCTGGGCGCCCGCCGCCTCGACGGCAAGCCGCCCTTCGTCTGGTGGATATCGATTCCGATCGTAGCGGCCGGCGTTGGTCACGGCCTGCCGCGACTGGCGATCGCTGAGGGCTTGCTACCCGCGGCGAGCCCGCTGCCGGATCTCGGCGACGCGATCGGCCTGTCGCTGTCTATCGCGGTCAGCGGCGGGGGGCTGCTGTGGGGGCGCTGGGCCGTGCACACGGCGGGCCATCGCATCGCGGGCGCCGGGCTGCTCGCCTATATTCTGGGCTATCTCCTGTCGATCACGAGGGAATATCGTCAGTTCCGCGGCGAGGACACGCTCGCGCTGTTCGCCATGCTTTCGGACCAGGCGCTGCTCGGCATCATCAATCTCGGGCTGCTGGCCATTCCGGTGGAACGAGCGCAGCGGCAGTTGCGGCAGGCGGCGCTGCGCGATCCGCTGACCGGCGCCTGGAACCGGGCCGGGCTCGATGCGCAGAAGCCGCGCTTCCTGATGCCCGGCGCCGCCGTGATCGCGATCGACATCGATCATTTCAAGACGATCAACGATCGCCACGGCCACGCTGCAGGCGACGTGGTGCTGGCGCTGTTCGGCCGCGAGGCGGCGCGGCTGGCGCAGGCCGGCGGCGGCGAGCTGTTCCGGCTGGGCGGCGACGAGTTCGCGATATTGCTCCCCGCCGACGGACCGGATCCCGTCCGCTTTGCCGAACGGCTCCGCGTCCATCTCCATGTCCATGCCGACGACAGGGTCGGCTGGACCGTCAGCATGGGCATAGCGACAGTGCTCGACGGCGATCCCAACGTCGAAGTGGCGTTGCACCGCGCCGACGGCGCGCTCTACCGAGCGAAGGCCGAAGGGGACGGCATCATCGCCGCCTGACACCACGTGCTCACAGCCCGGCGATCAGCTCTACCGCCAGCTCGTGCAGGTGGCCGGACGCCGCGCGGTCTGGATTCCCGCGGGCGACGATGCAGGCCACGTCGGGCAACGGCGGCAGCAGGCCGGGGGTCACCACCGGCAGGTCGCGCAGGAACAGGCCGGTCCGGCTGCTCACCCCCAGGCCCGAAGCGATCGCGGCGCGCAGCGTCGACAGGTTCGGCGTCTCGACCGCGATCCGCCATGGCCGTCCGGCCGCATCGAGCGCGGCGATCGCCGCCTCGCGGAAGCGGCACGGCTTCTCCAGCACCACCAGCGGCAGCTCGGCCTTGAAGGTCAGCGCGTCGTCGCCGAACCAGATGCTCGGCGCGGTGCGCACCGCCTGGGCATCGCCCGGGGCAGCATAGCCGATCAGCAGGTCGAGCTGGCCACGCACCAGCATTTCCTGAAGCTCGGCGGTCCCCGCTACCCGCGCGAATATCTGCGCGTCGGCGTGGAGCTCGGCGAAGCGGGCGAGCAGCCCCGACAGCAGCAGGTCGGCGAAGTCCTGAACCATGCCGACCCGCACCGGGCCCGCGAACTGCCCCGCTGTCACCGCCGCCAGCGCCTCGTCGTGCAGCGCCAGCAGGCGGCGTGCATAGCCGAGCAGCAGTTCCCCCGCTGCAGTGAGCGCAAGACGGCGGCCCTCGCGATGGAAGAGCGGCTTCTGCACCAGTTCCTCGAGCCGCTTGATCTGCAGGCTGAGCGCGCTCTGCGTCACGAACACCCGCTCGGTTGCGTTGAGCATCGATCCCGCGTCGACGATCGCGACGAAGCTGCGCAGCATGTTGGTCGGCAGGTTGACGGCCATTTCCCATCCTTTTTCCGGCGGGCGCGCAGCCCAGCTTTCAGGCCCTAAAGCCTTTCTGCCAGGCCTCGCCCCGGCCCCCGGGAAATCCCGGATTTCCAAGGTTTCCGTGGGCCGATGAAGCAATTCTAATAGGTCTTAGCAGCTAAACTCTATTGAATCGATAGAGTTTTAGCCGAGGCTAGCCCCATGACCCGTACCGCTCCCTCCGCCCCGTCGCCGCCGATCGTCGCGGCCGTGCTGCGATCGCGCTGGCTGTCGCCGATCCTGCTGCTGTTGCTGTGGGAGGCGGCGTCGCGCGCCGGGATGATCCCCACCCACACGCTGGCCGCGCCCTCGGCCGTGCTGGCGACGCTGGCCGCGATGATCCGCTCGGGGGAGCTGCCGTCGAACCTCGTGGTGTCCTTCTGGCGGGTGCTGTCGGGGCTCGGCATCGGCGTCGCACTGGGCGTGTCGCTGGGGCTGGTCGCCGGCCTGTCACGTCGGGGCGAGGCGCTGGTCGACCCGCTGATGCAGATCAAGCGGACGATCCCGGTGGTGGCGCTGGCCCCGCTTTTCATCGTCTGGTTCGGGATCGGCGAGACTCCGAAGATCGCGCTGATCGCCTTCGCCGCGATGTTTCCGCTCTACCTCAATCTCTACAACGGCATCCGCGGCGTAGACAAAAGGCTGGTGGAAGGCGCGCTGAGCTTCGGCCTCAGCCGTTGGCAGCTCATCGTCCACGTCATCCTTCCAGGCGCCTTGCCGTCGCTGCTGGTCGGGCTGCGCTATGCGCTGACCATCTCGATCGTCATGCTCGTCATCGCCGAGCAGATCAACGCCAGCGCTGGGCTCGGCTTCCTCGTCAACGACGCCCGCGACTTCATGCGCACCGACATCATCGTCGTCTGCCTGATGGTCTACGCGCTGCTCGGCCTCGCCGCCGACCTGCTCGTCCGCGCCGTCGAAACCCGCGCGCTCGCCTGGCGCCCGAAGCTGGTGGAGGCCTGATCCATGACCGTTTCCCTGTTCCCCGGCATCGGCCAGCTCCAGCCCGTCGTGCGGTTGCGCGGCTTCTCCCGCGCCTTCGGCGAGACCGTCGTCATCGACGGGCTCGACCTCGACATCGCGCCGGGCGAGTTCGTCGCGCTGCTCGGCCATTCGGGCAGCGGCAAGACGACGTTGCTGCGCACCCTCGCCAATCTCGACCAGGCCGACGGCCAGGACGTGACGATCCCGGGCGCGCGCGCCGTCGTCTTCCAGGATTCGCGTCTGCTGCCGTGGAAGCGGGTGTGGAAGAACGTCGTCCTCGGCCTGCCCGGCCGGCGCGCGCGGGAGAAGGCGGAGGCGGCGCTGGCCGAGGTCGGCCTGTCGCACCGCGTCGACGCCTGGCCGCTGACCCTGTCGGGCGGCGAGGCGCAACGCACCGCGCTCGCCCGCGCACTGGTCCGGGAGCCGCAACTGCTGCTGCTCGACGAACCCTTCGCCGCGCTCGACGCGCTTACTCGCCTGCGGATGCACGAGCTGGTGCTCAACCTGTGGCGCGCGCACCGGCCCGCCGTGCTGCTGGTGACGCACGACGTCGACGAGGCGATCGCGCTCGCCGACCGGGTGCTGGTGCTCGCCAAGGGGCGCTTCGTCGCCGAGGAGCGGATCGAGGCCGAGCGCGGCCGGCGCACCGCCAGCGTCCGCGACCTGCGGCGCCGGCTGCTCGCCCATCTCGGCGTCACCGCGCCGAGCGGCTCCTATGCCGACGCGGTCGCCGGCCCCGGCCCCGGCCTGATCGAGGCGGCCGAATGACCGTGCCCGCCATTGCCCCAACCCTTTGATCGTCCCGCCAAGGAGGCATCCATGCCCGTCAAGTTCATCGGCTATATCGGTTTCAACAACGAGAGCGAGATCCACAGCCTTCGCCAGATCCGCGCGCTCGACAAGGACTATGTCGAGGCGGCGGCCCGGGCGCAGGAGGAGGGCGGCTTCGACCGGGTCCTGATCCCGTTCGGATCGAACAGTCCCGAAAGCCAGATCGTCGCGGCGCATGCGGCGGCGATCACCACCCGGCTCGGCTTCCTGATCGCGCACCGTCCCGGCTTCACCCAGCCGACCGTCGCCGCGCGCCAGCTCGCGACGCTCGACCAGCTTTCGGGCGGGCGGGTCGCGGTTCACATCATCACCGGCGGCGCCGACGCGGAAATGGCCAAGGACGGCGACGATTCGCACAAGGCGCAGCGCTATGCCCGCACCGACGAATATCTGACGGTGCTGCGCCGCGAATGGACGGCCGAGGCGCCGTTCGACCATGACGGCGACTTCTATCGCATCCGCCAGGGCTTCGCGGCGGTGAAGCCGCAGAACCTCCCGGTCTTCTTCGGCGGCTCCTCGCCCGAGGCGATCGACGTCGCCGGCCGCCATGCCGATGTCTACGCGCTGTGGGGCGAGACGCAGGAACAGGTGCGCGAGGCGGTCGCCACGATCCGCGCCTCGGCCGCGCGCTACGGCCGCCGGCCCGGCTTCTCGCTGTCACTGCGGCCGATCCTCGCCGATACCGAGGAGGCGGCGTGGAAGCGCGCCGACGAGATCGTCGAGATCGTCCGCGAGATCCGCGAGCGCGCCGCGGTCGCGACCAGCGATCATGCTCCGCCCAACGCCGGATCGCAGCGGCTGCTGCAAACAGCGCGCGCGGGCTATCGCGCCGACAAGCGGCTGTGGACCGGGCTCGCTGCCGTCGCGGGCGCGCAGGGCAACTCGACCGGGCTGGTCGGTACGCCCGAGCAGGTCGCCGATGCGCTGATCGACTATTATGACCTCGGCATCGATCATTTCCTGATCCGCGGTTTCGATCCGCTCGGCGACGCCATTCAATATGGCCGCGAGCTGCTGCCGCTGGTCCACGAGCGTGTGGCGCGCCGCGACGCCGAGCGCGGCGAGGAAAAGGCGGTCGCGTGAAGCGCATCGCCCTTGCCCTCACCGCCCTGCTGGTGCTCGCAGGTTGTGGTCGCGACGCCGGTGGCGACACGACCGTGCTCCATGTCGGCAGCCAGCGTGGCGGCACCAAGGCGGTGCTGCTCGCCAGCGGGGCCCTCGAAGGCGCGCCCTACAAGGTCGAATGGTCCGAATTCCCGGCCGCGCAGCATCTGCTGGAGGCCATTGGCGGAGGCGCGGTCGATATCGGGGTAGTCGGCGACGCGCCGTTCATCTTCGCCTATCTGAGCGGCAGCCGGATCAAGGCCGTCGGCGCGCAATATGTCGAGGAACGGCCGGCCGGTGCGCTCGCGCTGATCGTGCCGAGGGGCTCATCCGCCCGATCGCTCGTCGATCTCAAGGGCCGCAAGATCGCGACGACGCGCGGTTCGGTGGGCCATTATCTGGTGATCCGGGCGCTGCAGCAGGCAAAGCTGCCGCCCGACTGGGTGAGCTTCGTCTTCCTGTCGCCTGGCGACGCGAAGGCGGCGTTCAGCTCGGGCGCGATCGACGGCTGGGCGACCTGGGCGCCCTATCTGCTGCCCGCTTTCAAGGAAGGCGCCCATACGATCGTCGATGGGCGCGATCAGGTGAAGGGCTATGGCTTCGACGTCGCCAGTGAGGCGGCGATCCGTGACAAGCCGGCGCTAATTGCGGATTTCCTGAAGCGCGAGGCGAAGGCGCTCGCCTGGGCGCGGGGAAATCCAGGCCCCTATGGCGTGGTGCTCGCCCGCGAGACCGGCCTGCCGATCGAGATCGCGCGCGACTATGCCGTCAAGAATGCGCGCACTCTGGTGCCGATCGACGACGCGCTGATCGAGGAGCAGCGACAGGTCCTCGAAGATTTCCACGCCGCCGGCGCCGTCAAGGGGGACCGCGCCCTGGCCGACGGGTTCGACCGGTCATTCTTCACCGGGAAGGTCGCGGCAGCGAACTAGACGACCTCCATCCAACCACAGGGGCTCGCGGCCGCGAAGCGCATGCTTCGGGGAGAGGCGGCGTGCGTCCCGACGACACGCAGATTGGGGACAAGACAGATGAAGACCATCCTCCTGACCGGCGCCGCGGCGCTGGGCCTCGCCACCCCTGCCCTGGCCGTCGCGGCCGAGGCGCCCGCCGATGCCGTGGCTCCTCCCGCCGACGATGCGGCGGTGGACGGCGGGACGATCATCGTCACCGGCACCCGCAGCCGCAGCGTCCGCACCGTCGCCGACAGCCCGGTGCCGATCGACGTGATCGAGCCCGCCGAACTGAAGGCGACCGGGCGCACGGGCCTGAAGGAGGTGCTCGGCCAGATCGTGCCGTCGCTGACCATGCCCGCGCTCGGCGGCGGCGGCACCTCCGCCAGCGTGCGGCCGATCTCGATCCGGGGGCTGTCGGGCGACTATCTGCTGGTGCTGGTCAACGGCAAGCGGCGGCACACCACCTCGCTGATCAACAATCTCTCGCGCATCTCGGGCGGCTCGACCCCGGTCGACATCGACCTGATCCCGACCAACGCGGTCGGCCGGATCGAGGTGCTGCGCGACGGTGCCGCCGCCCAATATGGATCGGATGCGATCTCCGGGGTGATCAACATCATCCTCGACGACGCACCCGAGGGCGGCGAGTTCAGCTCGACCGCCGGCCAGCTCTATGAGAAGGGCGGCGCGCTGCTCCAGCAGCAGATCGGCTATGGCGCGCGGATCGGCGACGGCGGCTTCGTCCGCTTCGCCGTCGAGGGCAAATATCACGACCGCGCCGACAGCTCGGCCGAGCCGGTGCCCTATATCTATCCCTTCATCAATGGCACGCCTGACCCGCGCGAAGCCGATGCCGATCACCTGATCGCCGGCGGCTATGGCCGGTCGAACCGCGACAAGATCATCAACGGCTCGCTCAACGCCGAGCTGCCGGTCGGCGACGCGCTCAGGCTCTACAGCTTCTCGACGCTCAGCTATCGTGACATCGACGACAAGCGCGGCGCGGTCTTCGCCGCCCCGACCGGCTATGGCGGCATTGCCAACCCCCAGGGCCAGACCGTGCTTCCGCAGGTCTATCCCTCGGGTTTCCAGGCGCGCCGCCGCAGCCGCGAATGGGACGGGCAGGCGGCGCTGGGCCTGAAGGGGACGATCGGCGCCTGGGACTTCGATGTCTCGTCGAGCTATGGCCGCGACCATGTCCGGCTCGGTGCGGTCGGCACGCTCAACCCGTCGCTCGGTCCGTCGAGCCCGACCCGCTTCTTCATGGGCAAGCAGGTCCAGGCGCTGTGGGTCAACAATGTCGATGTCAGCCGCGACTATGACATCGGCCTGGCCGAGCCGCTGTCGGTCGCGGTCGGCGTCGAGCATCGCTGGGAGAAGTTCCGCAACATCGCCGGCGAGCCCGACAGCTATCGCGACGGCGGCTATGTCATCCCGGCCGACGGCACCCCGTTCGGGCAACTCTATGGTGGACGATCGCCGTCACCGGGGCTGGTCTCCTTCACCGGCACCTCGCCGGCCGACCAGAGCTCGATCAGCCGCAACAACCTGGCCGCCTATGTCGACCTGTCGACCAGCATCACCAGGGGCTGGTTCGTCGGCGTCGCGGGACGGGTCGAGCATTATGACGACAGCGCCGGGGACACCGTGTCGGGCAAGTTCTCGACCCGCTACGAGATCGCCCCCGGCTTCGCGCTGCGCGGCGGCGTCAACACAGGCTTCCGCGCGCCGTCGCTGGCGCAGACCGCCTTCTCGACGACGCAGAACACGGTGACGGTGATCGGCAACAACCGGGTCAGCACCATCTCCAAATTCCTGCCCGTCAACAGCGTTGCCGCGCTGGCGCTGGGTGCCCGCCCGCTCAAGCCGGAGAAATCGCTCAACTTCACCGGCGGCTTCACCGTCGAGCGGGGGCCGGCGCGGCTGACCGTCGATGCCTATCAGATCCGGGTCGACGACCGCATCGTCAAGACCGAGTTCCTCGGCACCGCGTCGAACGGCGGCACCGCGATCCGCGACATCCTGGTCGCCAACGGCGTCGCCAATGTCGACAGCGCGCAATTCTTCACCAACGCGATCGACACGCGCACGCGCGGCGTCGACCTGGTGGCCGAATATATGGTTCGCACCGCCGGGTTCGGCAGCTTCCGGCTCAACGCCGCCTATAGCTACAATAAGACCAGGATACTGAAGGTCATCGACAATCCCGCGCAGCTCGCCCCGCTCAACGTCACCCTGTTCGGACGCCAGGCGCAGCGCGACCTGGTCGCGGCGCTGCCGCGGACCAAGCTGGTGCTGTCGAACGACTGGAGCCTCGACCGCGTCCACGCGCTGCTCCGCGTCACGCGCTACGGCAGCTATGTCGAATCGAGCAACGTCGCGACCGGCGACCGGCGGTTCGGCGCGAAATGGGTCACCGACCTCGACGTCAGCTACGAGCTGAGCGAGCGGGTGACGCTGTCGGCGGGCGCCAACAACCTGTTCGACGTCTATCCCGACCGCAACGGGCTGATCGCCTATGACGGATCGGGCGCCTACGGCAATTTCGCGCCGTTCGGTCTCAGCGGCGGCTTTTATTATGGACGCGTTTCGGTCAAATTCTGATGCATGACGGATAAGGGCGCGCCGCCGCGCATCGACCATGTGGCGATCATCGGCGCGGGGTTCTCGGGCAGCCTGCAGGCGATCAACCTGCTGCGGCACGACGGACCCCGCGTCACCCTGATAGAAAGGCGCGGCAGCTTCGCGCGGGGCGTCGCCTATTCGACGCCCGACGAAGCCCATCTCCTCAACGTCCGGGCGGCGAACATGAGCGCGCTGCCCGACGATCCCGACCATTTCGTCCGCTGGCTCGCCGCCGCCGGCAAGGGCCGGCCGCAGAGTTTCGCGTCGCGGCGCGACTATGGCCGCTATCTGGGCGAGCTGCTCCAGGCGACGATGCGCGCCGCCCCGGGGCGGCTGGAGCTGCGACACGACGACGCGGTCGAACTGGCGGTGCGCGACGACGGTGTCACCGTCGGCTTCGCCTGCGGCGAGCGGCTGGCCGCCGACGCGGCGGTGCTCGCGCTCGGCAACCTGCCGCCCCACGACCCGCCCGGCTTCGCCGCCGCGGCGCTCCCGGCCGATCTCTATGTCGCCGATCCCTGGGCCGGTCCCGAAGCCGGCGCGCTGGCGTCGGGGCTGGGCGCGGAGGACGAGGTCCTCGTCGTCGGCACCGGGCTGACCATGGTCGACGTCGTGCTGAGCCTTGATGCGCAGGGCTTTCGCGGACGGATCGTCGCGATCTCGCGGCGCGGGCTGGCGCCCCGCGTGCATGGCGATGCGGCGATGCCGCCATCGGCGCTGGCGGAAAAGCCGGCGATGCATGGATCGGGGCTGGTCCGCTTCGTCCGCGAGCGCGCCCGCCAGGTCGGCTGGCGCGCCGCCGTCGACGAGCTGCGTCCCTATACCCAGGCGATGTGGCTGTCAGCGCCGCTCGCCGAGCAGACCCGCTTCCTGCGCCACCTGCGGCCCTGGTGGGACGTCCATCGCCACCGGATTGCGCCGGAGGTGGCGGCGCGGCTCGACGCGCTCCGCGCCGCCGGCCGGCTCCGCGCGGTCGCCGGTAAGATCGCCTCGGTCCAAGTCCGCGACGATCGCCTCGCCATCGGCTGGCGGCCGCGCCATGACAGGACGCCGGCGCGCCTCCTCGTGCGGCGCGCGATCAACTGCACCGGGCCGCAGGGCGATCTGCTGCGCACCCGCGAGTCGCTGCTGCGCGGGCTGCTGGCGGCGGGGCGGGTCCGTCCCGATCCCCATCGCTTCGGCATCGACGTCACCGCGCAGGCCGAGACGATCGATGCATCAGGCCGGGCTCATCCGCGCCTGCTCGCACTCGGCCCGATTACGCGCGGCGCCTTCTGGGAGATCGTCGCCGTTCCCGACATCCGCGTCCAGAGCTGGTCGGTCGCCCGCCGCCTGAGCCACGCGCACTGGGTCGAGGGCGAGGGCCTCTGATCCGGTTGGTGGTCGGGCTAGGCCCCGATCACCACAGGTCGCGCGCCCGGCGGATCACCAGGAACCGCGCTTCCCGTTCCGTCTCCCCGAACGCCGCCCGCACCGCCGGCCGGTCCAGCCGGAAGAACAGGTTGATATCCTCCTCCTCGGCCATGGTGGTGAAGCGCGGTGTCGGTCCGGCCGTGTCGAGTAGGGCTCGGGCGGCCCGATTGCCGGGTTCGTGCCGCAAGGTGAAGGCGAGGTTGCGGGCGAGATAGTCGTGGCCCGGATAGAGGCGGGTGCGCGGGTCGAGCATCCGCCGCAGCCGTTCCACCGTCGCGAACAGGGTGGGGCCGTGGCCGCCATAGCCGACATTGCCGACCCCGGCGCCGAACAGCGTGTCGCCGCACAGCAGGAAGGGCTCGTCCCCGTCCTCATTCTCGCCGAGCAGACCGATATGGGTCATGGTGTGGCCCGGCATCTCGATCACGCGCAGCCGGCAACCCGTGCCGATGACGATCTCGTCGCCGTCCACCAGCATGCGGTCGACCGTCTCGATCACCCCGGCGGCGGCCTTTGGCGCCAATATCTCGGCGCCGGTCGCGTCGCGGAGCTGCGCGTTGCGGCCGGCATGATCCCAATGCTCATGGGTGTTGATGATGCGGGTGACGGTCAGGCGGTTGGCACGCGCCATCTCCAGCACCAGATCGATGGAATAAGGGTCGATCGCGGCCGCCTCGCCGGTGTCCGGGCACCAGGCGAGATAGGCGATATGGGCGAAGGCGTTGCCGGTCGCGGTGGCCAGCAGCGGCATCAGGCCGCCTCGGCCGCCGCCTTCACATTGTCGAAGAACAGCGCGAAGTTCATCTCCGATAGGCGCTTGGCCTCGTCCTCGCCCATGTCGACCGGGATGAAGGTGGAGCGCAGCAGCAGCACGCTCGCGCGGTCGCCGGCGGGGATCACCTTGGCGACGCCGCGATAGTCGGCGAAGGGGACGATCCCGCCGGTGTCGACGATCCGGTAGGTCATCTCCATCTCCGTCGCGTCGAAATGGTCGCAGCGTTCGACCACGACTCCGTCGCCGAGATGGCCCTGCGTCCGCATCCGGCGGACCATGCCCAGCCCCTCGCCGGTGAATGTCATCTCCCCGACGAAGCCGCGCCCCGCCAGCCGCTGTCCCTCGGCGGTGGAGACGAGCTCCCAGACCCGTGCGGCCGGGGCGTCGATTACAGAGGCGCGTTCGTTGACGACCATGTCGTTGCTCCCTTGGTGGTGCGTTTCGTCAGCCGTTCAGGTCCCATTGCAGCTTCATCTTGTGGACCTTCAGGACCAGGCTGTTCTCGATCCCGGCAATGTCGGGCTGCCCGTAGAAATGGGTGGTCAGGAAGTCGCGATAGTCGTCCTGCGACTTGTGATAGGTGGCGATGCTCAGGTCGAAGCGGCCGAGCACCATGATCAGATAATATACCTCCGGGATCGCCGAGAGCCGCTTGGCGACGTCGTCGATCGGGACGCCGGCTGCAACCTTGACGAAGGTGAGCCCGTTGAACTCATAGCCCAGCGCATAGGGGTGCGCCTCGGCCTGGATGGTGATGACATTGTCGTCGAGCAACTGGCGGACGCGGTTGCGCACGGTCCCCTCCGACACGCCGACCTGCGCAGCGATCGCCGAATAGGCCATGCGCCCATCCTGCTGGAGCAGGCCGATGATCTTCCGGTTGAGTTCGATGCCTTCGGGTGAGCCGTCCTCGCCGCTGTCTCTCTGGGCGCGGCCGCGCTTCGATGCATCGGGATGTGGGGGCATGCGGGTGATCCTGCCTGTAGCCAATGAGGGCGCTTTCTGTGCCTTACGCAGCTTTGATGCTCAATATCTGCGAAATCCGTCGCTATAAGTCAATATGATTACGAATATCGTATATGATGATTGACATCATGATCGAATCGTAGCCATAAGCTGTGATTGTTGATGGATTCGTAGGAAAAAGATGGAAGTCGTGGCCAAATCCGCCATTCAACACCGTTCCGCTGCGCTTCTGCGCGAAGGTGAGGACGGGCTGTTCACCCAGAGCTGGTTTCCGCTCTGCCTGTCCGCCGACCTCAAGGCGGGGGAGGTGCGCGGTTTCGATTTCCTTGATGGCCGCGTCATCGCGGTCCGGGATTCCGACGGCGCGGCGCGGGTGCTGAGCGCTTATTGTCCCCACATGGGCGCTGACCTCTGCACCGGGGAGATGATCGACGGCACGGTACGCTGCCCCTTCCACTTCTGGCGCTATGGGCCTGACGGCCGCTGCGTCGCGACCGAGTCCGGCGATCCGGTGCCGCCGACGGCCAGGCTGTTCGCCTTCCCGACCATCGAGAAATATGGCCTCGTCTTCGTCTTCAACGGCACCGAGCCGCTGTTCGAACTGCCCGATTTCCCGAAGCCACCCGAAGGGCTGGTGTGGAAGGTCGGAGAATGGGACATCGAGATGCCGGTCGATCCTTGGGTGATCTGCTGCAACACGCCCGACATGCAGCATATCCAGGTCGTCCACGGCATCAGCTTCGATGGGGGTGAACCGCATGGGGAGGTCGAATGGACCACCCATTCGATGACCTACCAGTTCCAGGGCAAGATGCGTGATGACACCCCGATCGGCTTCGCCGTCGGGATCTACGGCACCAGTATCTATTGGCAGCATGGCGAGTTCGACGGCCGCTGGTTCGGTTTCGTCGCGCCGATGGGTCTGCCCCGGGCGGGCCGGTCGCGTCTCTTCTTCGCGGTGGCGGTCGAGGACGATCCCGCCGATCCCGAAGGTACCCGCGCCTTTCTCGACGCGATGTACGACCTGGAGGTCGGCGTCGCGACCGAGGATTTGCCGATCGTCCGGCACGCCCGCTTCAAGCCGGGGACACTGACGCGCAGCGACCGCACTCTGGCGCGCTTCTTCGATTATCTGCGCGCCCATCCGCGCGCCCATCCATCCGCCGGCTACATCAGCTAGGCGGCCAAAGGGGAGGGGATGTGAGCCTGTTGAGCGAAAGCGACCTTGCCGAGATCGGTGCCGTCCTGCCGCGCCTCTACGCGGCGGTCGGGTGGAGCGCGGAAAGGGCGCCCGACTGGGACGCCTTCCGCCGCTGCTGCCACCGCCAGGCAATGCTGGTGCCGATGGGAAGCGGGGCGGCGACGCCGGTGCCGCTCGACGATTTTATCGCCGCCATGGAGGAGCAGCGCGGCTGTGGAGCGGTCCGCAGCCTCGATGAGGCCGAACTGGGCCATCGGGTCGAAGGCTATGGCAACCTCGCGAGCGTGCGCAGCAGCTTCGTCGCGACGATCGACGGGGTCGAGCGGCGCGGCGTTACCTTCGCCCATCTGGTCCGGGAGGAGGGGCGCTGGCTGATCCTGGCCGCCGCCTGGGAGAATGAACGCGAGGAGGCCCCGTTGCCGGGCGGCCTGATCTGATCACGCGCAAAGACGCAACCAATATAGTCGAGGGGGGAGATTCGACATGGAACGACAGGGAAATCACCGGCGCATCATCGCCGCGCTTCTGACCACGGTGAGCCTGACGGTGCTGCCTTCGCCGGCCGGCGCCGAGCAGCCCGCCGAGAACCGGGCCGGTGCCGATAATGGCGAGATCGGGACGATCGTCGTCACCGCGCGGCGCCGCGAGGAGAATCTGCAGAACGTCCCCGACACCATCACCGCCTTCTCGCCGGCGGTGATCGAGGAGCGTCGGCTCGACACGATCGGCGACTTCCTCCAGCTTACGCCCAACGTCAACATCACCGCCGACCAGGACGCCGCGACCAACAATATCTCGATCCGCGGCCTGGGATCGAACCGCAACCAGGCCGCGGCGGTCGCCTTCTCGGTTGACGGGGTGATCCTGCCCGACGCCGACGCCTTCACCATGGACCTGAGCGACGTCGAGCGGCTCGAGGTGCTCAAGGGGCCGCAGGGCGCGCTCTACGGCAAGGGGGCGATCGCCGGCGCGATCAACATCACCACGCCGCGCCCGACCGACAGGATCGAGGGCAAGGCCGAGATCGGCTATGAGAGCGGCGACATCTTCCGCGCCTTCGGCGCGATCGGCGGCCCGATCGTCGGCGACAAGGTGCTGGCGCGCCTGAGCGTCCTCTATCGCAACGGCGACGGGACGATCGACAACGATCTGACCGGCAAGCCCGCCAATCCGCAAGACCAGTTCCGCATCCGCGGCCGCGTGATCCTGCAGCCGAGCGACGCGCTCGAGGTCGACCTGCGCGGCTCCTGGTATGACGAGAAGGCGGGCTCGGTCTATTTCAACGGCTTCGACGTGCTCGGCACGACCGGCGGCGCCATCACCGAGGATATCGCCCGCCGCAACCCCCGCTATGACGGCCCGTCTAGCACGCGGCGCAAGGTCACCGACCTGTCGATGCTGGTCAATCTCGACACCGCGATCGGCACGCTCACCGCGATCACCGCCTATGACGACATCAAGGTCGATTTCCACGAGGATATCGAGATATCGCCCTTCCCGCTGGTGCCCGACACCAACCAGCTCCGCCGGACCAAGGGCTTCAGCCAGGAACTGCGCCTGACCTCGCCGGGCGACCAGAAACTGCGCTACATCCTCGGCGGCTATTACCAGCGGACGACGCGGGCGATCCGCAACGTCGTCACGCTCGACCTGTGCCTGTTCGCCGGAACCTGCTTCGCGCCGGGCGGCGGCTTCACCTCGGGCGGGGTGCTGACGACGACGCTCGCCGACTATGCCAGCCGCTTCAACCAATATTCGCTGTTCGGCCAGCTCAACTACGACCTGACCGGCCAGCTCGAACTGACCGCCGCGTTGCGCTACGACACGATCGACGGACGGCAGAACGACAAGGCCGCCGGTGTCGTCGATACGAAGACCTTCTCGCGGCTCCAGCCCAAGGTCAGCCTGTCCTACCGCCCGACCGAGGACCTCACCCTCTACGGAACCTATTCGCAGGGCTTCAAGAGCGGGGCGTTCAACCCGGTGTCGGCGGGGCCCGGCTTCCCCCGCGTCGTCGCGCCCGAGGTGTCGAAGAATTACGAACTGGGCCTGCGCACCAACCTGTTCGACAGGCGCGTACGCGCCAATATCGCAGCCTTCTACACTCAGCACCTCAACCCGCAGATCTTCCAGCTCGATCCCGCCACCTTCGGCCAGGGATCGCTCAATGCAAAGGAGGCGCGGATCAAGGGCTTCGAGTTCGACGTGGTCGCGCGGCCGACCCGCTTCTGGGACGTCAATGTCGCCTTCGGCTATGTCGACGCGAAGATCCACGACTTCAACGGCGTCACCAATGCCTATGTCGGGCAGCAGCTTCCCAACGCGCCGAAATACACCCTCAACCTCGGGACCGGCTACCGCCTCCCCCTAAAAGACGACTTAAGCCTGCGGGTGCGGGCCGATTACAAGCTGACCGGACGTGAATCGTTTCAGGATTTCCAGTTGCCCACCAATCCCGATCTCTACCTGTACCAAAGGGCGTTCGGGCTGCTCGACGGGCAGATCGGGCTGGAGGCCGACCGCTGGGCGGTGACCGTGTTCGGGCGCAACCTGCTCAAGCGGCGCTACGCAACCTCGGCCTTCTCGCGCTACATTTTCTCGGTGGCGCTGGTGCCGCTGGGCACCGACGCGGTCCAGCCCGATCCCGGCCGGACGTTCGGCGTCGAAGCGCGGGTGCGCTTCTGATGGCGGCGCAGAGCTTCCACCTCCGTCCCGGTGGCGAGAAGGCGTTCGGCTATGCCCAGGCGGTGCGGGTCGGCGACACGCTCCACATCGCCGGCTCGCTGAGCCTCGACGAGGACTTCGCGCCGCTCCATGCCGGCGACATGGGCGGCCAGATCGGCGCGGCCTACGACGCGATCCGCCGCACGCTCGCCGCATTTGGCGGGACGCTTGCCAACGTCGTGCGCGAGACGATCTACGTCACCGACATGGATGCGTTCATCGCGGCGAACGGCATCCGCATGGAGGCCTATGCCGGCTGGCATCCTGCGACCACGGCGGTCGAGGTGCGGCGGCTGGCCTTCCCCGAATGCATGGTCGAGATCGAAGTGACGGCGGTCCTGTGACGTTACCCGGCCGGGTCTGGCGGGCCGACCCGCCGAGCATCCGGCCCGTGCCGCTGGAGGGCGATCTCGCCGCCGAGGCGCTGGTGATCGGCGCCGGCTTCGCGGGCCTCGCCGCCGCGCTGGAACTGGCGGAGGGCGGGCGTTCCGTCGTGCTGCTCGAAGCGGGGGAGATCGGGGAGGGCGCATCGGCAGCGAGCGCCGGACAGGTCGCGCCGCTGATGTACGGCGCGCGCCGTACTCCCGAACAGGTGGTGGCGACGCTCGGCGCCGAACGCGGCGCGCGGCTGAACCACAGGGTCGCCGCATCGGGCAGCTGGCTGTTCGACCGGATCGCCGCGCTCGGCATCGACGCCAACGCGCGCCAGGGCCTTGTCGCCGTCCATCGCAGCGATGCGACCCTGGCTGCAGCCGGCGCCCTCTATGCGCAATGGGCGCCTTATGGCGCGCGGGTCGAGCGGGTCGATCGCGACGAGCTGCGGGGGCTGGTCGGGTCGGAGCGCTACGCCGGCGGTTATCGCTGGGTCGACGGGGGAATCGTCGATCCGGCGCGGCTGGTCGACGGGTTAGCGGCGGCGGCCGTCCGGGCCGGTGCGATCGTCCACACGCGCAGTCGGGTGATGGCGCTCGCCCGCTCGGGATCGACCTGGCAGGCACGCACCGCAACCGGCACCGTCACCGCACGCGACGTCATCGTCGCGACCGGCAGCGGCGGACTGCCCGCCTGGCCCGAACTCGCCCGCACCGTCTATGCCGCGCCGGTGGCGATCGCCGCCACCGCACCGTTGCCCGACCGCGCCGCCGCGCTGCTGCCCCAGGGCGGGCCGATCGCCGACCTTGACGACAAGGCGGTGTTCTCGCCGGCGATCACGGCGGACGGGCGGCTGCTGGTCAGCTTTCTGATGAACGGGCTGGGCGCCGATCTCGATCGTGCGCCCGGGCCCGCCCGGCGGCGGCTCGCTCGTGCCTTTCCCGACTGGCGGCAGCCGCCCTTCGAGACTCTGTCCTGGGGGCGCGTCGCACTGACCCCCGATGGCCTGCCGCGATTGATCCGCGGCGGGGAGGGGCTGGTGGGCGTGACCGGCTGCAACGGCGCCGGGCTGACCCTCGGCATCCTCGCCGGGCGCGAGGCCGCGCGCTGGGCGATGGGCACGGCCGAGGCCGAGCTGGTCCTGCCGCTGTCGCCGCCAAAGCCGCTGCCGCTGGCGCGCATATTCCCGGCCGTGCTGCGGAACCTGCTGGTGCCTATCGCCAATCGGGTCGGCGCCTAGGCCATCACCTTCATGATCGCGACGTCGTCAGCGTGCCGGCCGCCACGACATAACAGGGCGCTTCCACCGCGGACGATGACGTTCTAATCCGGCGCGATGAGCAATCTCTATACGGGCCTCGCCGCCGGCTTTCCCGACCCCGTCACCCCCTTCGCCCATCTGCCTGACGGCAGCGTCGTGACCTATGGCGACCTCCATCGGCGATCGGCGGCCTTCGCGCATCTGCTGCGTTCGGCGGGCGTCGGGATCGGCGATCGGGTCGCGGTGCAGGCGGAAAAGAGCATCGACATACTGATGCTCTATCTTGGCGCGCTGCGGGCGGGAGCGGTCTTCCTGCCGCTCAACACCGCCTATACGGCGGGCGAGCTCGACTATTTCATGCGCGACGCCGAACCCGCGCTGTTCGTCTGCGATCCGGCGGCGCTGCCGGCGGTCGCCCCGCTCGCCGAGGCGGCAGGCGTGCCGCGGGTCGAGACGCTCGGCGCCGACGGCGGCGGCAGCATCGTGGCGCTGCTCGCCGGCCAGTCCGAGAGCTTCGAGGATGTCGCGCGGGACGACAAGGACCTCGCCGCGATCCTCTACACGTCGGGCACGACCGGCCGCTCGAAGGGGGCGATGCTCAGCCACGACAATCTCGGCTCCAACGCCTTCACGCTGCGCGAGGCCTGGGCGTTCACCGGCAACGACGTGCTGCTCCACGCGCTGCCGATCTTCCACACCCACGGCCTGTTCGTCGCGACCAACACGATCCTGGCGGCGGGCGCGTCGATGATCTTCCTGCCCAAGTTCGACGCGGCCGAGGTGCTGCGCCGGCTGCCGCGCGCGACGGTGATGATGGGGGTGCCGACCTTCTATATCCGCCTGCTCGACGAGCCGGGCTTCACCCGCGATCTGGTCGCCCACATGCGGCTGTTCGTGTCGGGATCGGCGCCGTTGTCGGCCGACATCCACCGCGAGTTCCGCGAGCGTAGCGGCCACGCCATCCTCGAACGCTACGGCATGACCGAAACCAACATGAACATCTCCAACCCCTATGACGGCGATCGGATCGCCGGAACGGTCGGCCTGCCGCTGCCCGGCGTGTCGATCCGCATCGCCGATCCCGAGACGGGAGAGGAGATGCCGCAGGGCGAAGTCGGCGTTGTGGAGATCGCCGGGCCCAACGTCTTCCAGGGCTATTGGCGGATGCCGGAGAAGACGGCGGCCGAGTTCCGCAACGGCTGGTTCGTCTCGGGCGACCTCGGCCTGGTCGACGCGCGCGGCTATGTCTCGCTGGTCGGGCGCGCCAAGGATCTGATCATCTCGGGCGGCTACAACGTCTATCCGGCCGAGGTCGAGACCGCGCTCGACGAGCTGCCGCAGGTCCACGAATCGGCGGTGATCGCCGTCCCGCACCGCGACCTGGGCGAAGCGCCGGTCGCGGTGATCGTGCCGCGCGACAAGGGCTATGCCGATGCCGAGGCGATCCGTGCCGGCCTTGCCGACACGCTCGCCCGCTACAAGCAGCCGCGCGCCATCCTGTTCGTCGAGGCGCTGCCGAAGAATGCGATGGGCAAGGTCCAGAAGGCGCTCCTGCGCGAGGAGCACAAGGACCTGCTGGCGGCACGGTAAGGGCTATGGAACCGGCGTCGGCAGCGGCTCGCCCGCGTAGAAGGCGGTGAGGTTGGCGAGCAGCATCTCCTTCATCCGCCGTACCGCCGCGTCGGTGGCGCCGCCGGTGTGGGGGGTGAGGATGGTGTTGGGGACGTCGGCCCAGCGATCGGCCGGGGTCGGTTCCTGCGCGAAGACGTCGAGGGCGGCGGCGCCGAGCCGGCCGTCGCGCAGCGCGGCGATCAGCGCGTCCTCGTCGACCACCTGGCCGCGCGCGACGTTGACGAGCAGTCCTTCGGGGCCGAGCGCGTCGAGGACGGCGGCGGAGATCATCTTCTCATTGTCGTGATGCGCGCGCGCCGCGACGACCAGTATGTCGCTCCACGCGGCGAGGTCCTCCAGCGTCTCGACGCGCTGCCAGGCGGCGTCGGGCTTGGGGTTCGGACCCCACCAGCGGGTCTCCATCCGCATAACGTCGGCGCGGCGGGCGACGGCGGCGCCGATGCTGCCCAGCCCGACGATGCCGAGCCGGGCGCCGTCGAGCGATCCGGTGATCATCTTCGCGCCGCGCTTCCATTCGCCGGCGCGCACCATCCGGTCGCCGGCGACGATGCGGCGGCGCTCGGCCAGGATCATGCCGATGGCATGATCGGCGACGTCCTCATGATTGGCGTCGTGCGCATGGCTGACCTGGATGCCGCGGGCGCGGACGGCGGCGACGTCGACGCCGTCATAGCCGACCGTGAAACAGGCGATCAGGCCCAGCTTCGGCATCTGGTCGATCAGTTCGGGCGGCAGCCGGAACTCGCCCGCCATGATGAGGGTGCTGACCTCCGCCAGCCGGGGCGTGTCCTTCTCCTCCCAGAGCGCGATCATGTCGTAAGATTGGGAGAGCTGGGGAACGAGCAGACCGAGATGCGGCTGCACGACGGCGATGACGGGACGATCGGACATAGACCTTTTCTAGGGTTCGGGCCCTTGAAAGGGAAGCGCCGCAGCCGCCGATGATGGAGCCGAGCGGCGCGTGGGCAGTTGTCCTTCCATGGACGTCCGCCCTCCGCCCTCCGTCGCGCCGGTCGTTGAGACCGACGTGCCGGCCCGGCTCGATCGGCTGCCCTGGAGCCGTTTCCATTGGCTCGTCGTCGGGGCGCTCGGCATGACCTGGATCTTCGACGGTCTCGAGGTCACGCTGGCCGGGTCTGTCGCGGCGGCGCTGCGCGAGAGCCCGGTGCTGCGCTTCTCCGCCGCCGATGTGGGGCTGGCGAACAGCGCCTATCTGGCGGGCGCCGTCCTCGGATCGCTGCTGTTCGGATGGCTCACCGACCGCCTCGGGCGCAAGCGGCTGTTCAGCCTCACCCTGCTGCTTTACCTGGCCGCGACCGCAGGGACCGCCTTCGCATGGGACCTGCCCAGCTTCGCGCTGCTGCGTTTCCTGACGGGGGCGGGCATCGGCGGCGAGTACAGCGCGATCAACTCGGCGATCCAGGAGTTGATCCCTGCCCGGCGGCGCGGCTGGACCGATCTCGTCATCAACGGCAGTTTCTGGATCGGTGCCGCGCTGGCCGGCGGGGTGTCGATCATCCTGCTCGACCCCCGTCTGTTCGATCCCGATCTCGGCTGGCGGATCGCCTTCTTCTCGGGGGCGGCGCTCGGCCTCGTCATCCTGCTGCTGCGGCGCTTCCTGCCCGAAAGCCCGCGCTGGCTGATTGTCCACGGCCGGCCGGAGGAGGCCGACCGGATCGTCGCCGGGATCGAGGCGCGGATCACCGCGCGCGGTCATGTCCTCGCACCGGTGACGGACAGGGTACGCCTGCGCGGGCGTCGCTTCACCCCGCTGGGAGAGGTGTTCCGCACGATCCTGAGCCGCTATCCGGACCGCGCCATCCTCGGGCTCGGGCTGATGGCGGCGCAGGCCTTCTTCTACAATGCGATCTTCTTCACCTATGCGATGATGCTGACCGACTTCCATGGCGTCGCCGCGGATCGCGTCGGATGGTATGTGCTGCCCTTCGCGCTCGGTAATGTGCTGGGGCCGTTGCTGCTCGGGCGGCTGTTCGACACGGTGGGGCGCCGACCGATGATCGTCCTCACTTACGCACTATCGGGGCTGCTGCTCGCGGTAACCGGGGCGTTGTTCCGCGAGGGGCTGCTCGATGCGACGACGCAGACATTGTGCTGGAGCGTCACCTTCTTCTTCGCGTCGGCGGCGGCATCCTCGGCCTATCTCACCGTCGCCGAGAGCTTCCCGATCGAGATCCGCGCGCTGACCATCGCGATCTTCTACGCGCTCGGCACCGGGCTGGGCGGCGTGGTCGCGCCCTGGCTGTTCGGCCTCCTCATCGAGAGTGGATCGCGCAATCAGGTGCTGGGCGGCTATCTTCTCGCCGCAGCACTGATGGGCGGGGCGGCGCTGCTCGCCTGGCGGCTAGGCCTCGCCAGCGAGCGGCAGCCGCTCGAAAGCGTCGCCCGCCCGCTGTCATGGCATGATTGAGAGCATGCCGTCAGGCCCGGTCTTCGACCGATCATGAGCGGGCACGCTCAAGCGCCGCGCAGGTTCTGCCAAGGTGCGATCGCACCTTGGCGTCAGGCCGCCTCGGCCTCCCTGCTAACCCTGGTGATGGTGAGCAGACGCCGATGTCCGTCGCGACCCGGCCACAGGATCGACTGGCCCTCGCGCAGTCCGATGAGCCCCGCCCCGACCAGCGTGAGGATCGAGACTCGGCCCGCGTCTATGTCCGCATCCTTGGGATAGACGAGCTGCACGGTGCGCGATGTTCCGTTCGCCTCGTCGACGAATTCGACGTGCGAGAGCATGGTTACGACGTCGGAGGGGATGCGCGCCGCAGGGTAGAGAGTCGCGCGTTCGATCTCCTCAAGCAGCAGCTCGCTGACCTGGGGGACGCGTTCTTCGGCGGCGACGGCCATGTTGGCGAGCGTCTCGGCCTCGGAATCGATCATATGGATGGCCGGACGCCGGCCCGCCTTCTTCTTCATCATGGTGCCTTTTCCGGATAAGGGCGCGCACACGCAGCGGCGCGCCGTTCTGTCGAAGGTTCGCCCCGGGCTCGGGGCGCGAGGCACCGGAACCCGGGGCTAGATGCCCGCGAGAAGCTGACCCGCTTGATGGCGGAAACGGAAAAGGCAGCAGAAGGTCCGCATCATGCCAAGATGGTGCCTGTGCGCATCTAAGTCAAATCTCTGAAGCGGCACCGGCCGCTCCCCCACTCGGCCACACATAAGATGCTGCCGTGGGGCAACGGCGTTGGGGAAGCGGGACGATGCGGCGAAGCCTCGAAAGACGCGCCAAACCTTCAGGGTGCGGCCGGCTTGGGCGCGGCGACGCGGCGGACGCTGATGATCTTGATCGGGGCGGCCAGCATCTGGCCCTTCATCACCCCCTCGCCCAGTGTCGGGGAGCGCGGGGCGGCGAGAATCTTCTTCACCACGTCCATCCCCTCGACGACATGGCCGAAGGCGGCATAGCCGAGATTGTCGCCGGGGGCGGATGGGTTGGCGTCCATATAGGTCATGTCGCCGACGACGATGAAGAAGTCGCCCGCCGCCGTGCCCGGCGCGTTGCGGCCCATCGATATGGTGCCGTCGACATGCTTGAGCCCGGTCTTGGTGGTCGGCTCATGCGCGATGCCGGGAAGGACCTTCTTGGGGTCGAACTTGATGCCGCCCTGGACCAGGCCCAGCTCGGGTGCGTTGGGCACCGCGACCGCGCGGTAGAAGGTCGTGTTGTCGAAGCGCTTGGTATCGGCATAGCGCAGGAAGTTGCTGGTGGTGATCGGCGCGCGCTCCTTCTCCAGCTCCAGCAGGATCGGGCCCTCGCTGGTCAGGATGCTGACCTGCACCGTCGCCGGCTTGGGCGCGGCGGCCGCTTGCGGGGCGGCCGGGGCGGGTGCGGCGGCGGCGGGCGGAACCGTATCCTGCGCGAAGGCGGGGAGGGCGGAGAGGCACAGCAGGGCGCCGAGCGCGAGTCGATGAATCGTCATGGAGCGAGCTTAGCGCAGGAAGCGGCCCCGACAGAAGATACCGGGTTGCAGTTCCCTCCGTCATCCTGGCGGAAGCCAGGATCTCCCTTTTCTTTCGGTGCTCGGGCCGGGTCGTCGAAAGGCCGGGAGATCCCGGCTTTCGCCGGGATGACGGGCGAGGGAGGAGGGGGAGAGGCTTTGCCCCCCGGCCCGGAGCGCCTATATGAGCGATACGTGCGACGTGCGACGCGCTGTCAGATCGAGGACGAGACGATGGATTTCCACCCGACCGCAAAGCCCTTCCGCCTTGTCGTCCGGGACCATCCTCATGCCTGCCTCGATCACGCTTTCCCGATTGAGCTGGACCACGCCTGACGGCCGTCCGCTCCTCGACCATCTCGACATCGTCTTCGCGCCCGAGCGCTGCGGCCTGGTCGGCCGCAACGGCATCGGCAAGAGCACGCTGCTCCGCCTGATCGCGGGCGAGCTGGCGCCGCGCGCCGGCCACATCGTCGTCAACGGCACGATCGGCGTGATGCGCCAGATCGTCGATGTCGCCCCCCACGAGAGCGTCGCCGACCTGTTCGGCGTGCGCGACGCGCTCGCCCTGCTCGCGCGCGCCGAGGCGGGGACGGCGAGTCTCGACGAGCTGGCCGAGGCGGACTGGATGCTGGAGACGCGGATGCTCGCCGCGCTCGGCGCGGTCGGGCTCGACGCCGGGCCGGAGGTGCCGCTCGCGGCGCTGTCGGGCGGGCAGCGCAGCCGCGCGGCGATCGCGGCGGCTATGTTCGCCGAGCCCGATTTCCTGCTGCTCGACGAGCCGACCAACAATCTCGACCGGGCCGGCCGCGCCGCCGTCCATGACCTGCTCGCCGGCTGGCGCGGCGGGGCGATCGTCGTCAGCCACGATCGCGAGCTGCTCGACCATATGGACGCGATCGTCGAGCTGAGCGGGCTCGGCGCGGCGCGTCATGGCGGCAACTGGACCGCCTATCGCGCGCGCAGGGCGATCGAGCTCGACGCGGCGCGGCACGACCTCGCCCAGGCCGAACGGCGCGCGACCGAGACCGCGCGCACCGCCCAGGCGACGCGCGAGCGCCAGCAGCGGCGCGATGC
>NZ_LDES01000105.1 GCF_001015195.1 Sphingomonas sp. Y57
AAATGTCCCGACGACGGACACTGGATATTATGAGAAGACACCGCCTTCGGATTGTAATTCCAAACAAGGGGTCCCCGGCCTGCGAGGCGATGATCCGCTCGCCGCCGTCTACAAGCGGTTCTTCACCATCTCGCCGGCCCGCATGATGACGGAGAGCTTCCGGCCATCTTCGGCCAGGAGGCTGATGTCGGAAAGCGGATCGCCGTCGACGACGATCAGGTCCGCATATGCTCCCACCGCCACGCAGCCGAGACGGCCGCTATGCTGGAGTATCTCGGCTCCTATCGAGGTGGCCTGCCGCAGGATCTCGAGCGGCGTGAAAACCTCGCTCCGCAGCATGAACTCCGTGCATTGGCGATCATAGGTCTTGCCCATCAGATCGGTTCCGAAGCCGAGCTTGACTCCGGCGTTGCGCATATTGTCCAGGCCTCCCTGCGCCAGACCGAACACCTCCTTCAATTTCGCCTGGCTTTGGGGAGGGAGGCCCAGATCGCCGCCCAGTTCGTGCATGGCCGACAGCACGGCCATCGTCGGAACGATGAAGGCGTCCCTGCTGGCGACGAAGGCCGCGGTCTCGGCATCGACCAACGTCCCATGCTCGATACAGCGGACGCCCAGCTCGACGCTACGGCGCGTCGCTTTCGCCGGATGGCAATGGGCCGACGCATAGCTTCCCCGCATCACGCATTCCGCGACGATCGCCCGGATTTCGTCGTCCTGGAACTGATTCACTCCCAGCGGGTCGGTCGGAGACGCGATGCCGCCCGACGCCATGATCTTGACGGTGTGGGCCCCGCGCCTGAGCGTTTCGCGCGCCGCGCGCAGGCATTCGGTGGGGCCGTCGGAGATGGCCGCGAGCACGTTGAACTGGCCGCAGGAACAATAGCCCTGCTCGTGCATGTGAGCATCATATTTCATCGGCCGACCGTCACCATGGCCGCCGGTCATCGAGATGATGCGGCCGGCATAGAAGAAGCGCGGGCCGCGGATCAGCCCCTCGTTCAGCGCCTGGGCCAGGCTCCAGTCGCCTCCGCCGATATCGCGCACGGTGGTGAAACCGCAGTCGAGGGCATGTTCGAGCAGCCGTACCGCATGCGCCGCCCGATACGCATGGCCGATATAGTCGATCCGCTCCGCGTTCATGTCGGCCAGATAGCAGTGGACGTGCATGTCGATGAGGCCGGGCATCAAGGTACGGCCGTTCACGTTCACGCGCCGGGCATTCTCATATTTGACGGGCCGATCGGCAATCTCGACGATGCGATCGTCCTGAACCAAGACCGACATGCCTTCCTGGCATTCCTGGTTCCACCCGTCGAAAACCCGCGCATTATCGAAAACAACTGCCGACATATCGATCCTATCCTTGTTAGGGTGCTTTACTCATCTTGTTCCTTGCCGAGGGCGCGGTTCGTTCTTGCCGAGCCGGCAGAGCAACCGCATATCTCAGGGCGCCAACCGCTTGCCCTGTTCCGTGCGGGGCCAGAGCTGCATGTCATAGGCCAGCAACGACAGGGAGCCCTGACCGAAATCGGATGCCAACAATGTGTCCGCCGCCATCAGGATATGCTCCTCCATCGCCATGGCCGCGGCGGCGGGATCGCCCTCCCGAATGGCGTCGAGGATTTTCCGATGCCCGGCGAGCGTGCCTTCGGGGACGGCGATCTGCGCGAGCGCCTCTTCGCGCAGCCGGTCGATCTGCGACCCCAACTCCAACAGGCTCGCCCTGAGCACCGGGCTTTTTGCCGCTATGGCAATACGATCATGGAAGGCTCGATCGGCCTCCAGTCCGGTGCCGCCGCTGGCCATTTCTTCCTCGAGGTCGACCATGGTCTGCTCCAGCCGCGCCAGGTCCACGGCCGATCGCCGGCGCGCGGCGAATGCGGCCAGGAACCGTTCGATCGCGTATCGGGCTTCGACAATATGCGGAAGCTCGCGCGTTTCATTGACCAGGGCCTCGGTGAGATCCTTGACCGCGTCGCTTTCCTTCGAACGGAGATAGGAGCCGCTTCCGTGACGGATCTCGAGCACTCCGCGCGCTTCCAACGCGGAAAGCGCCTGGCGCAGCGAATGCCGGCTGATCCCCAGTTCCGTTGCCAGCACGCGCTCCGGCGGCAACTGGCTGCCCGGCAGCAAGGTGCCCTGCGCGATCAGCCTTTCGACGCGATCGCGGACCTTCGCATAGATGGGGTTGCCGTCATGGGGCTCGCCAAGCGAGCCCCACATGCCGAGTTTTGGTATCTTCGCCATAGTTCCTCCAGAAATCTCCGGGAACAACATAAGGTGGTTCAACCAAAATCGCTACTGGCGGCCAATCAGGATTTGCCTGGTTGACCGATGGTCACGGCCAGTCCGCGCCGTACCGCGTCGCGCGCCGCGATGGTTGCGTGCCAGCGTTGCACATGCGGGTAGGGTGCCCAGTCGAACGCCTGCAATTCCCTGACCATATCGGTCATCCACGGGAACATGGCGATGTCGGCGACGCTATATTCGTCACCGGCCAGGAAGGGGTGTTCGGCGAGCCGCCGTTCCAGCACCCCGTAAAGGCGCGTCACCTCGGCCCCGAACCGCTGGATCGCTTCGGGCACCTTCTTTTCGGCCAACGCCTGGAAGTGGACGAGCTGGGCGAAATTCGGACCGACATTGCTGGCCTGGAATATCAGCCATTGCAGGGCCCGCGACCGGGCCGCCGGCTCGGCCGGCAACAGCTTGCCCGCCTTTTCGGCGAGGTAGATCAGGATGGCGCTCGATTCGAACACCGTGTGCGGGTTGCCCTGCGGTCCCTCCTGATCGACGATGGCCGGAATCTTGTTGTTGGGATTGATCGCGAGATATCCATGCTGGAACTGTTCTCCGGCCAAGAGATCGACCGGCTTCAGGTTGTACGGAAGGCCCGTTTCTTCCAACATGATCGAGGCTTCGTGCCCATTGGGAGTCATATAATAGTAAAGATCGATCATCTTCTTGTTTCCTTTGTCGGTTTCTGGTTTTCGCGAGCTGTTGTTTCGCGTTGATCTCGATACCGTCGCCTCCAGCTCGCTGGCGATGCCCGAGCGCAGCGACGCGATATCCGTGGTGCTCGCGATCAACGTGAACCCTTCGCGGGTCCAGCGGGTCGCGTCGGACCCGTGGCCGGAGAAGACGCCCAGGATCAGCCCGCGCTCCTGGGCCGCGGCGGCGATCGCGCCGGTCGCCCGTTTCGATTGCGCATCGTCGGCGTCGAGGGTCGGGGCGAGGCCCAGCGACACGGCGAGGTCGCCGGGGCCGACGAAGATGCCGTCCAGTCCTTCCACCGACGCGATCTCCCTGGCCGCTTTGACGCCTTTCGCCGACTCGATCATGACGAGGCAGAGCGGCGGATCGCCGGCGGTCGAGAAGCGCGCGCCTCGGGCGGCCGCGGCGAAAGGGCCGACGCTGCGCGAGCCCAAGGGCGGGAAACGCGCGGCTTCCAGAGCCTTGCGAGCGTCGCCGGCCGACTCCACCATCGGTACGATGACGCCGTCGGCGCCCGCATCGAGGGCCCAGCCGATCGCGTGGGCGTCATTGGAGGAAACCCGAACAAGACAGGCTATGTGCGTGTTGCGGAAAATATTGATGCAGGACGCCAGCGAGCTTTGGTCGAAAAGCCCATGCTGACCGTCAAGGGCGACCCAGGAAACGGTGCAGGAGGCGATCCCCTCCGCGATCAGGCTGTTCCCTTGCAGCAACCATACGCCCAGCTGAACCGATCCTTCGTTCGCGAGGATCGCCCTCAACCTGCGAAGCGCCGGCCGATTCTCGCTCGAGTTGGCCGAGTCCGATGTGGATGGATTTCCGGAATACATGGGATGTCCTAGATGATCCGCTCGTCGACGGGGGCACCGAGCAGGATCTTGCCATAGGTCTCGGCAGCGGGATCGATGTCGCATACCGCATGATGGGTAGCGGTATGGATATTGCGGAATATGGCCTGCAGCTCGCTCGAATCGTAAACGGCCGTGCCGCCCGAACCGTCGAAGATCTCGTTCACGCCCTGCCGGAGAAAATCGGTGCCGGCGACGGACAGCCATTTGACGCGCGCTCGTTCGGAAAGCGACAGGATCTCGTCCGCTTCGCATCGCTCGTCGTAGAGCCGCGCCGCTTCTTGCAGCATCAACGCACCGGCGTCGATCCTGGACGCCGCGCGCGCGAGCCGGATCTGCATCGCCTGGCTCTGTTCCTTCGCCCTGCCCGAGTAGCGCTCGGTGCGGCTTCCAAGGGCTTCGGTGAAGACCTGCAATCCCCTGCGCGCGGCGCCGAGCACCACCGCGCCGATGAACAGCGGCAAGACGCATACCACAGGCATCTTGTAGAGGTTGGTCGCGTGCCGGAGCGAGTCCTCGGTGACCGCGTTGCGGTCTTCGTTGCGAACGACCCTCCGGTCGGGGACGAACAGCTTCTCGAGCACCCCGTCTGTCGAGCCGGTCCCGCGCAGGCCGAGGGTATGCCATGTATCCAGCAGCTTTATGTCGCTCGAAGGACAATAGAGCGAGAGGATGTCATCGCTTCCGTCCTCGCCCTTGCACGCGACCGGAAAGAAAACCCAGTCGGCATAGCGGACGAAACTCAGGAACGGGTAGCGGCCGGACACGATCCATCCGCCATCCGCTTTCACGGCACTGCCGCCAGGCGAAATGGCGCCCGAGATAACCACCTCGGGGCTGGAAAACACCTCGTCCTGCATCGATCGATCGCGGCGGCCGAAATGCCAGGCCGTGGTGTTGGCGATCATGATGTTCCATGCGGCGCTGGGGCAACCCTCCGCCACCGCCGCGAGGCATTCGACCATCGTCGCCATCGATGCCTCGAAGCCGCCATATCGGCGCGGCATCAACAGGCGGAGCAATCCCGCGTCGCGGACCGCCGCGAAAGCCTCCGGCGCCAGGTAGCGCAGTTCGTCGGACGACCGTCTGTGGTCGCGGGCGATTTCGGCGACGTGCCGCGCCGCTTCGAGCAGACCGGCGGTGCCCGTTTCCTTCATATCGGCTTCAACTGTCATGACGGAAGATTCCACAGTGTTTCAAGGGTTTCGATCAGGCCGTCCATCTGTTCTGGCGTGCCTATGGTGATCCGTATCATCCCCGGCGCGCCGAGATGCCGTCCGGGGCGGACGATATATCCGCGGCGTTCGAGCGACGACACGCACTCCATCTCCTCCATGGGCGGTTCCAGCAGGATGAAGCTCGCCTCGGATGCGTAGTGGCGCAGGCTGTGCTTCGTGCAGAAATCGAGCAGCCGGGCGCGGCCTTCGCTGTTCACCGACCGGGACCGCTCATAATGCTCGCTGTCGTCCAGCGCCGCGATCACCGCCTTCTGGGCAAGCTGGGATGTATTGAACGGCCCCCGGAAGAAGCCCAGTCGCGCGATCAAATCGCGAGCGCCGATTCCGAATCCGACACGTATGCCGGCGAGGCCGTAGATCTTCGAAAATGTTCTGGTGACGAGGACATTCGCATATTCCCGGATCAGTTCGACGGCGCCATCGGGCTCGTCCGAACGGAAATCCACATAAGCCTCGTCCACGACCAGCAGCCAATCGGGACCGAGCCGTCCGGCAAGATCGCGCAGACGGGCATTGGGGATGACGGTTCCCGTCGGATTGTTCGGATTGGCCAGCCAGACCACCCCCGTCCCTTCGCCCGTCAAATTCACGATCCCGTCGATCGAGTCGTCCAGATCGCCGACGGGCACCGAGAGGACGTTCGCGCCTCGCGCGAGCGAATGTTGCCGATATTGCGGGAAGGTGGGGTCGAGGACGATCGCCGACCGGCCGGGACCCAGCGCCGCGCAGGAGGCCAGCATCAGTATTTCGTCGGATCCCGCCCCGAGAATCACTTCCTCCGGGGAAACCGAAAGATGCTTGGCGATGGCCTCGCGAGCCTGGCCGGCGACCATGTCGGGATATTCGGCGACATCATTCAGCGCGGTTCGCATGACGGCGACGGCCAGCGGCGACGGACCGAGGGGATTCTCGTTCGACGCCAGTTTGCTGATGACGGCGAGGCCCGTCTCCTCGCGGACCTCGTCCACCCTGCGGCCGGGCACATATGGGGAATTCTTGAGCGTCATATGATGAGCAACATCCGATTTGACGATGGGAGCGGCGGTCGCCGCAACGATGTTGATAGTTGTGGTTCCACCAATCTGCAACCATTTTTCTAATTGGTACAAATTGGTCTAGGCAGACATCGGGAATTGGCCTATGACACTTGCAGCTCGCGGCGATCCGTTTCGTTTCCTGCGAGTGGTTGTCCCCACACGGGGCGGCCGTACCATTTGATGATGGGCGCGAATGTCGCCCGAGTTTGGGGTGGGCTCTATCATGCTAGTCGACCGTATCGAGGCCAAGTGGATCCGGGCGTTCGAGCGCACATTCGAGTTATGCGCCGTCAAGCAGGGCGATCCGATCGCGATCCTGTCGGAGACGCAGTCGCGCCAGATCAACGTCCACCTGGCGGAGCTCGCGCTTCTGTCATTGGGTGCGCGGCCATTTCACCTGATCCTGCCGACGCCGCCCCAAACCGTTCCCGTACCGCTGCGCTCGACCGGATCGAGCGATGCGATCCGGCAGCTCCGCCCGGTGATGCGGGCCCTGTGCAGCGCCGCGATGGTCGTGGACATCACGGTCGAGGGATTGATGCACGCGCCGGAAACGCGCGAGATCCTGGAGGCGGGCAGCCGCGTCCTCTATATCAGCAACGAGCACCCGGAACTGCTGGAGCGCTGCGTGCCCGATCCGGCCCTGAAGTCCCGGATGAAGAAATATCTCGATATCCTGCGCGGAGCCCGGACGATGCGCGTGACGAGCGGCGCCGGGACCGATTTGACGGTCGATATCGAGGGCGCGCCCGCCGGGGGCGGGTGGGGCGCGTGCGACGAGCCCGGAACGCTCGACCATTGGCCGGGCGGTGTCGTGATCTGCTATCCGAAGGCCGGGTCGACCAACGGAGTCGTCGTGCTGGATCGCGGCGACCTCAACCTGACGTTCAAACGCTATCTCGACGCGCCGGTCGAGCTGGAGATCAAGGACGACTATGCCGTCGGCGTTCACGGAACCGGCGTGGACGCCGAATTGATGCGCAGCTATTTCGCCGTCTGGCAGGACCGGAACGCCTATGCCACCTCCCATGTGGGGTTCGGCATCAATCCCAACGCTCGCTGGGATGCCCTGGCGCTGTACGACAAGGGCGAGATCAACGGAACCGAACAGCGCGCTTATGCGGGAAATTTCCTGTATTCGACCGGCGCGAACGAGTTCGCGGGACGCTTTACGCTGGGACATTTCGATCTTCCGGTGCGGGGCTGCACGATTGAGCTCGATGGAAAGACGGTCATCGACCGGGGCGTCCTCGTAGACGTCTGACGCGGATTGGCTGAATCCATGGTCCGCAAGCCGGGAGCGAAGCTTTGATCGATCTATATTCCTATGATACGCCGAATGTGCAGAAGATATCGATAGTTCTGCAAGAAGTCGGTCTTTCCTACTGCCTGAAGCCGATCGACATCTTTGCGGGCGAGCAGTTCCAGCCGGAATATCTGGTGATCAATCCCAACAACAAGCTGCCCGCGATCGTCGATCATGAGGGGCCGGGCGGCAAGCCGCACGTCGTGTTCGAATCGGGGGCCATCCTGATCTATCTCGCCGAGAAGACGGGCAAGCTGTTGCCGGCCGAGCCGGCGGCACGGTCGCGGACGCTGCAATGGCTCATGGTGCAGATGAGCGGTGTCGGGCCCAGTTTCGGGCAGCTGGGATATTACCAGTCGCGCGCGGAGGTGAAGGCCCCGGAAGCCGTCGAACGCTTCGAAGGGGAGGTTCGCCGCCTCTATGGCGTGCTGGATCGCCGCCTCGCCACGAATGTCTTTCTGGCCGGCGACGAATATAGCATCGCCGATATAGCGGTGTTTCCCTGGACAACGGAAAGGGTGCGAACGATCCAGGCATTCGACTGGAGCGGTTTCGCGAACGTGCGGCGCTGGCATGAAAATCTGGCATCGCGCGAAGCCGTCAGGCGGGGTCTCGCTTCGCTATGTCCAGAGCCCGCGAAATGATGGGGTGGGACACGGCGCGTCGCAAGGACATCGGCAAGTTCATTTCTTCTCGCATTAGGGTTTTATCATGAGCACAAGGATCGGGGTAGACATCGGGGGAACCTTCACGGACCTGGTTTATTACGACGAATCCGACGGTTCCGTCGTGGTCGCGAAGGTCCCGACCACCCCTTCCCATCCCGAGGAGGGGTGCATGAACGCGGTGGACGTCGGGGTTCCGCAGGATGTCCTGACCAAGGCCGGTTATTTTCTGCACGGCACCACCGTCGGCCTGAACGCGCTGCTCGAACGTCGCGGCGCCACGATCGGAATGCTGACGACGGCCGGTTTCCGGGACGTGCTCGAGATCAGGAACGCGTCGCGAGCCGAGCCTTATAACCTCCTTTGGGTCCCGAAGCCGCCTCTCGTCAGCCGGGACCTGCGGATCGGCGTTCGCGAGCGCTGCACCGTGGACGGACGGGTCGCGAGGGAGCTGGAGAAGCAGGACGTGCTGGACGCGCTGGAACTGTTCCGCGCGCGAGGGGTGACCAGCATCGCGATCCTGTTCCTGCACAGCTACGCGAACGCGTCGCACGAGATCGAGGCGGCCCGGATCCTGCGCGAGGCGGGCTTCGACGGGCATATCTCGATGTCCCATGAAGTGTCGGGCGAATATCGCGACTATGAGCGCGCGTCGACCACGGCCGTCGACGCCTTCGTCAGGGCGCGGATGTCCGACTATCTCGAGCATATTTCGTCGACGCTGAAATCGAAGGGCTTTTCGGGCACTCCGCTGATGATGCGGTCCGGCACGGGCTCGATGACGTTCGACGACGCCCATCGACGCCCCTTCGAGACGATCAATTCCGGTCCCGTGGGCGGCGCCGAGGGCGCGGCGGAACTGTCGCGCCGGCTGGCCATCCCGAACATCATCACCGCCGACGTCGGCGGCACGAGCTTCGATGCCGCCCTGATCATCGAGGGAAGGCCCCGGTTGCTGAACCGGGGCGAGATCGACGGCATGCCGCTCCTGACCAACTGGGTGGACGTAAGGTCGATCGGCTCCGGCGGCGGTTCGATCGCCGAGGTCGATGTGGGCGGCCTGATGACGGTGGGTCCGGTCAGCGCGGGAGCGGTGCCGGGGCCGGCCTGCTATGGCAGGGGCGGGACGCGACCGACGACGACCGACGCGGCCTTCTATCTGGGCATGCTGGGCGAAGGTCTGCTGGCATCCGGCCTTCGCCTCGACCGGGACGCCGCCGAACGGGCCCTGGCGCCGCTGGCCGTCAAGCTGGGCTACAGCGCGGAAGACGTCGCCAAAGGCATCATCGCCATAGCGAGCAGCCATATGGCGAGCCTGATCCGCGATCTGACGCTGGAGCAGGGTCTCGACGTGCGCACGTTCAAATTGCTGCCCTTCGGCGGCGCCGGCCCGATGATGGCGACGCAGATCGCCCGCGAACTCGGGATCTCGGAGATCCTGGTTCCGCCGCACGCGGGAAATTTCTCGGCCTGGGGCCTGCTGGGCGCCGATCTGCTGCGGACGCGCGCGCGGACGAGGGTCATGCCCCTGACCGACCAGTCGATCGCGGAGGCGGACAGGATCCTGACCGAGCTGCTGGAAATCCTCAAGACGGACGAGGCGCTGGCCGAGGATCGGCTCACCGAAACGCTGGCCGTCACATTGGACATGCGCTTTTCCGGTCAGGAGCACACGCTCTCCGTGTCGCCGACGTTCGACGGCGAGCGCATCCTGTCGTCGGTGGCGGAAATCGAGGGCATGTTCCACGAAACCTACCGGAAGAGCTACGGCAGATCGCTCGACAACGCGATCGACATCGTCACGATCCGCGCCTCACGGCGGCGGGCGCTCCCCGCGCGGGCCGAGAAATATCAATATCAGGGCAGTTCCGCGCCGGGAACGGGCGACTATCACTCCTTCGCCGAAGGCCGCCGAATACCGTTCGTCACGGTCCAGCGCGGCGATCTCGAGGAAGGGCGCCGCGATCCGGGGCCGGCGATCGTCTGCGAGCCGACGACGACAACCTATGTCGACGCCGACTTCAGCTACGGGATCGACGCCAATGGTTGCCTCTCTCTTCAGAAGAAGGGTTGAACGATGAACATGCACAGCGCGACCCCGAGCGGTCTTCACACCTACACGCCGCATCGTCGGGCTTCGGCAGGGAAGGCCGATCGGGCCGATCCGATCGTCACGCAGGTGGTGCGCCACGCGCTCAACTCCGCGACCAACCGGATGAAGCAGGTGGTCATCCGGACGTCCTTCCAGCCGGTCATCTACGAATTCCTCGATTTCGCGGCGGCGCTCTACGATCGACAGGTCAGATTGCTGAGCCAGGCGCCCACCATGCCCCTGTTCATGGGCACGATGAGCTTCTGCGTGGAAGCGGCGGTGAACGCCGTGGGCGGGGAAGCGGCGCTCGATGAGGGCGACGTCATTCTGTACAACATGCCGTTCGGCACCGGATCGCATGCGCCCGACATGGCGGTCATCATGCCGGCCTTCTACAATGGCGAACTGGTCGGCTACACCGCGGCGAAGGCCCATCTCATCGATCTGGGCGCCAAGGATCCCTATCCCAGCGATTCGATCGACATGTTCCAGGAGGGGCTGCTTCTCGACGGCGTCAAGCTTTTCCGGCGCGGCGAGCTGGTGGAGGACATCCTCAAGATCGTTCTCTCGAACAGCCGTGCGCCCACCGCGATCAAGGGCGATCTGCTGGCAGTCGTCGCGGCATGCCGCGCCGGTTCCGAAGAGTTCGCGACGGTGATCGATCGCTTCGGCATGGATGTGTTCCTCGATTGTACCGAACGCATGTTCGATCATGGCGAGGCGGTGGTGCGGGCGTTCATCGCGGAGCTTCCGGATGGCCGCTACGAAGCGCTGGGACATCTCGACAGCGACGGATTGGGGGGCGATCCGGTCGAACTCGGCATCGCGCTGATCGTAAGCGGCGATCATGTGACATTCGACCTGTCGGCGGTGCCGGACGCCTTGAAGGGGCCGCTCAACAGCCCGCTTCCGGCGACCGTCGCCGCGTGCCGGATCGCACTCGCGATGCTGGCGGGAAATGATACGCCGAATGAGGGCCATTACCGTCCGCTCAAGGTGATCAGCCGGCCGGGTTCGATATTCCATCCGGTCGCGCCGCAGCCGACCTTCCTCTATTTCTCGCCTCTGATGCAGCTGATCGAGGCCATCTATGAAGCCCTCTCCACGGCTTCGCCCGGCCGGGTGCCTTCGGGAAGCGCGGGCGACATATGCGGCGCGACGTTCCACCGCTTCGACGAGGTGCTCAAGGAAAGCATCATCGTCGGTTCGCCTCTGCCGATCGGCCATGGTGCGACGTCGCAAGCCGACGGGTCGATCCTCTATCCGCTGCTGGTCGGTCAGAACACGCTTCCGTCCGTCGAGCTTCAGGAAGCCAAATTCCCGTTCATCGGCATCGAGAGCTGGGAAATCGAGCCGGATTCCGGGGGTGCGGGACAATATCGCGGCGGCATGGGCTGGAAGGCCAGCTATCGGATCCTGCGCGACGTCTTTTTCATGACGCCGATCGACCGCGCCAAAGTGCCGTCCTGGGGCCAGGCAGGCGGGCATTCGGGCGCGGCGAACTGGATCCGGCTCACCTATCCCGACGGAAGCAGCGAATATTCCGGGAAGGTCACGGGAAAGCCGCTCCCGGCGGGAACCCTCGTCGAGATTTTCTGCGGCGGCGGCGGCGGCTATGGCGAGCCCTCGGCGCGCGCTCCGGACAAGGTTCTCGACGACGTCCGCATGGGATATTTCACGGAAGGAAAAGCGCGGGAACTATATCCCCACGCCTTTGCCCAAGCCGAATAGACCGGGCAGCCGCTAAGCAGAGATCGATCTTCCGGCATCGATCTCGTCTTCTGTATCCGGCTGCGGATAACGCCCTGTCGGCAACCGTTTCGTCCCGTTCGCTAGAGAGAAGTTCCGGGTATCGGAAGAACTCGATCATGTACGGTTCAACCGCCAAAATAACGTTCGTACGAGTAAGCGGTATTCAATAATTCCATCAGGTAAATTGGGGATCATAAGCAAAGGGGTTGGAAGAATGTCTTATATTCGCTTGAACAGTGCCCTGTCCTGTGTCTCGGCACTTGCGTTCATGAGTTTCTCGACATGCGCCTATGCGCAAACTTCCCAAGGGGAGGATGGCGAAATCGTCGTCACCGCGCGCGGCAAGCGCGAGGAACTGCAGAGGGCGCCGGCGTCGATCACCGCTTTCTCGGCCAAGCAGATCGAGGACGCCCGGATCAAGACCGTCTCCGACTTCATCGCCCGCACGCCGAACATCTCGATCGTCGAGGCCCAGAGCATAGGCACGTCGTTCATCACCATCCGCGGCATATCGCAGGTGAGCAACGGAGAAAGCCCGGTCGCGGTCGTTATCGACGGCGTTCAGCAGGTTTCGTCGCGCCAGTTCACCGGCGACCTGTTCGACGTCCAGCAGATCGAGGTGCTGCGCGGTCCCCAGGGAGCTCTCTATGGGCGAAACGCCATCGGGGGGGCGATCGTCATCACCTCCAAGCAGCCGACGAACGATTTCCATTTCGATGCGAATGTCTCGGCCGGGAACGGCGGAGATTATCGCGCGCAAGCCGCCGTCAGCGGCCCGATCGTCGAGGACAAGCTGCTGTTCCGGCTCGCCGGCAGCTTCAGGAACTTCGGTGGTCTTCTGCACAACGTCTATCTGGACAAGACGGTGGACTGGCTGCACGACCGCAACGTCCGCGGCCGGCTGAAGGCGTTCCTGACCGAAACGCTGACGGCGGATGTGAAGGCGAGCTACACGCATACCCGCGCGTCGGCGCTCCAATATCATTTCCAGCCGACGAAATTCGCTTCACCGACATCGTGCTTCGCCGACCCGGCCGACCCGTTCGGCGGCCCGGCACCGGACGCGGATGCCGTCAAGCGCAGTTTCTGTTCCAACATCCGCGGGACCAACGCGCGTTCGATCGCGACCATGTCGGTCAGGCTGCAGAAGACCATGGACTGGGGAACGATCACCAACACGTTCGCCGCCATCAAGGTCAAGGAGTTCGCCGCGGGCGACGGGCCTCCGTACAGCGCCTCGCTCGAATTCACGCAGGCGCAGTTCGAGCTCAACAAATCCTGGCAGAACGAGCTTCGGATTGCCTCGTCCCCCGATAACCGGCTGCGTTGGGTCGTCGGCGGATATTATCTTCGTACGAACAGGTTTATTTCTTCCGCCAGCGGCGTGGACACCGGTGACGATGTCGCGAAGGTGACCCGGGATCCGCGATATACGGCCACGACAAATACGACCCTGTCCTTCCTGGCGGACAGGAATCGCAACGAGGCTTATGCCTTTTTCGGGGACCTGTCGTATGATCTGACCACAAAGCTCGAACTGTCCGCCGCGCTGCGCTATGATCATGATCATCGCCATCAGATCATCGATCCCCGCAGCAGTGCGGGCGTCCCCGCCGGCTGTGCCGCCGGCGGCGGGGCGGCCTGTGCCCGGAAGGCCAATTTCAGCAAGGCGCAGCCGAAATTCACCCTGAACTACAGGCCCGACGCGAATCTCACCTTGTTCGCCGACTGGGGCATCGGCTTCCGTTCGGGCCAGTTCAACCAGGCCGGAGCGGCCGCGGCCACCAATGTTCCGGGCGCATCCGATCTCGCCAAGGCCGAGAGCGCCTCCACCACCGAAGCGGGCTTCAAGGCGAGCCTGCTGGGCGGCAGGCTTCATATCGATGCCGCTGGCTATTATACGTCCGACAAGAATCCGTTTTATTATGTCTTCGTGCCGGCGGCGGCCGCACAGATACTCCTCAATGTCGACAAGGTCGAACTCTATGGCGGAGAGATCGGCGTCACGTTAACGCCGGTGAAGGGCCTCGATATCTTCGGCAGCTATGGATATACGCATAGCAAGATCAAGAAATATGCCGCCAATCTCGCCGCCGTCGGCAATTGGGCGCCCTATATTCCGCGCGACAGCGGCAATATCGGTGCGCAATATCGCTTTCCGATCACCAATGCATACAATGTCCTTGCGCGCGCCGAGATGGAGCATCACGGCAAGCAATATTGGGATCCGGAGAATTCGAGCGCGCGTTCGGCGTTCCAGCTGTTCAATCTCCGCACGGGCTTCGAAAGCGCCGACGGCAGATGGAGCCTGACCGGTTATGTCAGCAACGTCACCGACAAGAAATATAATGTCGCATACCAGTCCGGCGGCTTCGTGCAGCCGGCCCGTCCGAGGACCTATGGTGTGGAATTGAGCGCCAAATTCTAGAACGGACCGCGTGATCCGGAAATCACGCGTGCTCAAGGCATTGTTATCGCATCGCTCCGGAAAAGCAGGTCCACCATTTTTCCGGACGATGCTCCCGTCCGCGCTTCATGCTCCGTAGCGGGAGCAGGATGCCGGATTCCAGATCGACACAGGAAAGGCGTACCGATGCACAGCCCCAGTTCCTTGAATCTTCGATTGATCGGCGGGGATATCGTTCGCACGATCCTGTCGATGCGTGAGTGCGTGGACCTCATGGAGCGGGCCATGACGACGATCTCGACCGGCGCCACGGAGATGCCGCTGCGCACCGTCCTGCCGCTTCCCGGAGCGAACATGGCGGGGGTGATGATGGGATATCTCGGCGATCCCGAATCCCTGGGAGCCAAGCTTCTCAGCATCTATCCCGGCAATCCGGACCGGGGGCTCCCGTCGCATACCGGCGTGGTGATCCTGTTCGACCTCTCCGATGGACGGCCCTGCGCGCTGCTGGACGCGGCCGAGCTCACCAGCTTGCGGACGCCGGCCGCGTCGGCTGCCGCGACGCGTGCCCTGGCCCGGTCCGACGCGGGTGATCTCGCCATCCTGGGCGCGGGGGAGCAGGCGAAGGGGCACCTCGAGGCGATGGCGATAGCGCGTCCCCTCCGCCGGGTGCGGCTCTGGGGCAGGAACAGGCAAAAGGCGGAAGCCTTCGCGCGCGAGAACGCATCGCTGAGCCCCGTGGCGATCGAGATATGTGAAGATGTCGAGGCGGCCGTGAAAGGCGCCGACATCATCTGCACGACGACCGGCTCGAACGAGCCGATACTCAGGGGCGCCTGGCTGTCGCCGGGAACGCATGTGAACCTCGTCGGGGCGGGCGTTAGGTCCGCTCGCGAGGCCGATGCGGCGGCGGTGCTGCGCGGTCGATATTTCGTCGACTATCGGGTGTCGGCGATGGCGCAGGCCGGGGAGCTGCTGCACGCGTTCGAGGACGAGCGCGGCGCGGCCGACCATATCGCCGCCGAGATCGGCGAGGTCTTCGCCGGAAAACGGCCGGGTCGCACCGGTCCGGACGATATCACGGTCTACAAGTCGCTCGGAAATGCCGCTCAGGACCTGGCGGCTTCCCATGCCATTTATCAGAAGGCGGAAGCCCAGGGATTGGGCACGGCCGTGCGGTTCTGACGGATAAATCGATGCTCCACGCGGCGAAGGACGATCAGACTTTGCTCACGGGCGCAATACTTGCCGTTTTCCTAGCTGATCCTGCGGCTTTTCTGTGACAGGACGCCGAGACTTTCCTAGCCCTCGGCGCAACTCGGCAATGAGGGAAGAATGGGCGGCCAGGAATTCGACTATGTGATCGTGGGTGCCGGCGCGGCCGGATGCGCCCTGGCCAACAAGCTGTCGGAAGACAGGACCAAAAGAATCTGCATCATCGAAGCGGGTCCGCCGGACGATCATATGATGATCCGTATTCCGGCGGGCTTCACGAAGATGATCGGCAATCCCCGATATACCTGGGCGTTCGAAACCGAGCCCAGCCCGCTGACCGGAAATCGCGCGGTTCCTTTCGTCCAGGGCAAGACGCTCGGCGGGTCCACGTCGATCAACGGCATGGTGTATGTCCGGGGCCAGCCGTCCGACTTCGATCGCTGGGCCGAAGCCGGCAACAAGGGATGGAGCTTCGAGGAGCTGCTGCCCTATTTCAAGGCGCTGGAGACGCGCCCTTGCGGCGATCCGGACCTGTCAGGCGACAAGGGACCTCTGAAGGTCACGCCCATCCGGCGGCGCGACGCCGCTCTCCAGGCGTTCATCGACGCCGCCGTGGAATCGGGGCTTCCCGTCAATCCCGACTATAATGCGCGCAGGCAACTGGGCGTCGCTTATACCCAGACGACCACCTTCCGGTCACGCCGGATCAGCTCGGCGAGCGCGTTCCTAAAGCCGGCGGTCGCGCGCGGCAATGTGCACGTCGTCACCGATGCGGTCGCGCAGAGGATCGACTTCGAGGACAAGCGGGCGGTCGGGGTGACCTACCGGCGCAGGGGCGCGTCGCACGGCGTCAGGGCCGCCGCGGAGGTGATCGTCGCCGCCGGGTCGATCAATACCGCCCGCCTGCTGCAGGTCTCGGGCGTCGGCGATCCCGACTGGCTGCGCGCGATGGGCGTGCCGGTGATCATGGCGTTGCCGGGGGTAGGCCGGAACCTGCGCGATCATTTTCTGTGCACGCTGGTCGCCGATGGCAGGAACTTCAAATCGATCAACCGGCTCGCCAGCGGCCTTCCGCTCGCGGGGCAGGTCGCGCGCTATTATCTGGGCGCCGAGAGCCTCCTCGAACTTGTCCCGCCATTGGTCCATTGGTTCGCGAACACGGGCGCTTCCGAAGGCGATGCGGACATTCAGGGCGCGTTCACTCCCGCGGCGATGGGCGCGGGCGATGCGAAATCGCTCGCCAGGACCGACAGCATGACGATCTGCTTCTGGCAGCATCGCCCGGAGAGCACGGGCTTCGTGCGGGCCGTCTCGACCGACATTTCGGTGCCCCCGATCATCCAGCCCAATTATCTACGGCATGAGGTGGACAGGGCCGCGGTCGTCGCGGGCTTTCGCATGGCGCGCGCCTTCCTGCACACCAGGGCCCTCTTGCCCTATGTGAAGGCGGAAACGGCGCCGGGTGCGGATGTCGCAAGCGATCAGGAGCTGCTGGACTATGCCGGCCGAACCGGCGGCACCGCCTTCCATTTCTCCGGAACCTCGAAAATGGGCCCCGAGAGCGATCCCGCCAGCGTCGTCGACGACGAACTGAGGGTTCATGGAATATTCGGGCTTCGCGTCGTCGATGCTTCGATCATGCCGTCGCTCGTCTCCGCCAACACGCAGACCAGCACGATGATGATCGGCCTGAAAGCCGGGGACATGATCAGGGCCGCGGACAGGACGCGCAACGCCGCGGCGATCTGAGCACGCCGCCTTCCACCATATCCTATATTTCGAACCGAAAGGCCGGAGGACCCGTAAAGCCGGGATTGGCGGCGAAGAGGGCGCCCTCCTCGGGATGATTGGCGAGATGCTCGTCGCCCAGACCATATTGGGTCGAGGTGATGTACAGCGTGTCGCGCCTGGGGCCGCCGAACACGCAGCTGGTGGCGGACTGGCAGGGCGTCTCGACATAGCGGTCGACCTCGCCGTCCGGGCTCAGACGCACGACGCAGCCGCCGCCGCCGGTGCGTGCCTGCCAGATATAGCCTTCGTCGTCGAGGCAGGAGCCGTCGGGTATGCCGCGATCGAGCGGGGCGTGGAGAGGGCGGCGGTTCCGGATCGACCTGCCATCCTGCGCCATGTCGTAAAGATAAGTCTCGTTGAGCCCGGTGTCCGACGTGACGAAGCCGCGGCGCGTCCAGACCAACGTATTGGTCGCACAAAACATGTCGTCGGACAGCCGGGTCACATTGCCGCCGGCATCGACGCGGTGGAGCATGCCGCTCGATCGGGTGAGCGGCATCGCCTTGCCATCCTCGTCGACCGTGTTCTGCATCGTGCCCACCCAGAAGCTGCCGTCCGGCGCCACCGCGCAATCGTTGATGCGATTGTCGGGCAGATCTGGTTCGATATCGGCGAGATGCCTGAATTCAGAGCCATAATCCCACAAGGCCACGCTTTTGCGCAGGCTCACGATCGCTCGCCCGTCCGTGCATAAACCGATTGCCGCAACGAAATCCGGTGTCGGCCAGATATCATGCGCGCCCGACGCCGGATCGAGCCGATGGATCCGGCGGCCTGCTATATCGACCCACAACAGCCTGTCGGTGCGCTCGTCCCAGACCAGGCTCTCGCCGATGATGTCGCCGGCATCCAGATGAAGATGCACGGCGAATGGGGCGTCCGTCATTCTCAGTCCTTTCGCAAGAAGAACCATGGTCCATGGGCAGGGTCGCCGCCGGACAGCGGCTGATGGGCTGCGCCGGCCGCGCTCCATCCTTCCTTGCTTTCCCGCTTACCGATGATCCGCCCGGCCAGATCGGTTTCATGGGAGCTATTTTATTTTAAGCTTGATGTAAAGGCGCCCGTCCGCCCTGGCCACACCACCCGTCCCAAATTATTTTATATTTGAAATAAATTCGCTCGCTCGATATGCTTCAACCCTGAACGGAATCGAGGATGCCGGATGAAGCATGCAGCTCGGGCATAGCGGCTCCAAGGGATCGACCAAGGTCGCCTGGGAAGGAATCGACAAACCGCTCGATGACGGCAACTGGCAGGTCGTCGCTCCTTGAAACTTGCCTATTCGGCGGAAAACCAAGTGCCGGTCGCGCTCGATCGCGCGGCGATGGACCGGATCCGCGACGATTTCGTCGAAGCGACGCGGCGCGCCGAGGCGGCCGGCTTCGACATGGTCGAATTCCACTGCGGCCACGGCTATCTGATGTCGGGTTTCATCAGCCCGACCCAGAACAAGCGAACCGACGATTATGGCGGCAGCCTGGAGAACCGCCTGCGCTATCCGATCGAGGTCTTTCGCGCGATGCGTGCGGTGTGGCCGAAGAACAAGCCGATGTCGGTGCGCATCTCGGCCCATGCTGGGTCGGCGAAGAAGGCGTGACACCCGACGAGGCCGTGTTGATCGCGCGCGCCTTCAAGGAAGCGGGCGTCGATCTGGTCGACGTGTCGTCGGGACAGGTCAGCAAGGCCGAGAAGCCCGTCTACGGCCGCATGTTCCAGACGCCCTTCTCCGATCAGATCCGCAACGAGCTCGGCGTCGCCACCATGGCGGTCGGCAACATCTGGGAGGTCGATCACGTCAACTCGATCATAGCGGCCGGGCGCGCCGATCTTTGCGCGACGGGCCGCCCGCACCAGATGGACCCCAATTGGACGCTCCATGCCGCGGCTGCGCTGCAGCTCAAGGACGCGCCCGTGCCGGTCCAGTATAAGAGCGGCTATTTCCAGCTCGCGCTGAACATGCTGCGCGCCCTGCAGATGGCCGCGCTCAAATGAGCGCGTCCGCCGGCCACGCGCTGGTCACGGGCGGCGGCAGCGGCATCGGCCGGGCGATCGCGATCGCGCTGGCCGATGCCGGATGGCAGGTCACGATCCTCGGCCGTAACCTGGAAAGGCTCGAGGCGGCACGGGCCGAGCGCCCCGCGATAGGGGCGTTCGCGTGCGACGTCGTGGACGAAGCCCAGGTCGCCCGCGCGGTGGGCGAGGCGATCGGCCGCGGCGGGGCTGTGACCGGCCTGATCAATTGCGCCGGTTCGGCGCACACGGCGCCGTTCGAAAAGACCATGCCCGACATGTGGGATGGCTTGTGGCGCAGCAATGTGATGGGGGCCGTCCATGTGACGCGGGCCGTGCTGCCAGGCATGCGGCGCCTGCCGGCAGCCCGCATCGTCAACATCGCCAGCACGGCGTCGTTGAAGGGGAGCGCCTATACCGCCGCCAAGCATGCGTTGCTCGGCCTTACCCGTGCGCTGGCGATCGAACTGGCCGGAACCGCGATCACCGTCAACGCGGTGTGCCCGGGCTATGCCGACACCGACATCATCCGCGACGCGGTCGAGACCATCGTCGCCAAGACCGGCCGCAGCAAGCCCGAAGCGCTCGCGACCTTCACCCGGACCAATCCGCAGGGGCGTCTGATCGATCCCGCCGAGGTCGCGGACACCGTGATGTGGCTCCTGTCCGACGGCGCGCGATCGGTTACCGGCCAGGCGATCGTCGTCGCCGGTGGCGAGATCATGTGAGGAGAAGATAACGAGATGTTCGACCCAGCAACCTTTCAGCCGAGTCATTTCGCCTTCGCCTTCAGCGGCGGCGTGGCGACGATCACGCTCGACCGCCCCGAGCGCAAGAACCCTCACGTTCGAATCCTACGCCGAGCTGCGCGATCTCTTCCGCGACCTGGTCTATGCGTCGGCGGGCAAGGCCGTGGTGGTGACCGGGGCGGGCGGCAATTTCTGCTCGGGCGGCGACGTCCACGAAATCATCGGCCCGCTCACCAGGATGGCGATGCCCGAACTCCTCGCCTTCACGCGCATGACCGGCGATCTGGTCAAGGCCAGGCGGCATTGCCCGCAGCCGGTGATCGCCGCGGTCGACGGCGTCTGCGCCGGTGCGGGCGCGATCATGGCGATGGCCTCCGACATCCGTTTCGCGACGCCGGCGGCCAAGACCGCCTTTCTCTTCACCCGCGTCGGGCTGGCCGGCGCCGACATGGGCGCCTGCGCGATCCTGCCGAGGATCATCGGCCAGGGCCGCGCCGCCGACCTGCTCTTCAGCGGACGCTCCATGTCGGCCGACGAGGGCGAGCGCTGGGGTTTCTTCAACCGCATCGTCGCGCCGGAAGAGCTGCTCGCCGACGCGCAGGCTTATGCCGCAATGCTTGCCGCCGGCCCGACCTTCGCCCATGGCATCACCAAGAACCAGCTCGAGATGGAATGGGCAATGCCCGTCGAAACCGCCGTCGAGGCGGAGGCGCAGGCGCAGGCGCAGGCGATCTGCATGCGGACAAAGGATTTCGAGCGCGCCTATCACGCCTTCGCCGCCAAGCGGAAACCGGTTTTCGAAGGTGACTGACATGGCCGACCGGACATATCTTTCCTGGCCGTTCTTCGAGAACCGCCACCGTGCCTATGCCGGGGACCTCGATGCCTGGTGCCGGGAGCATGCCGAAGAGCTTCACGGCCACGGCGCCGACGTCGACGCGGATTGCCGGCGCCTCGTCGAGCTTCTCGGCCGGGCCGGCTTCCTGCGCGCGGCGGTGCCGGCCGACCATGGCGGCCTCAACAGCCCCCTCGACGTTCGCACGCTCTGCCTGACACGCCAGATCCTGGCCTATCATTCCGGTCTCGCCGATTTCGTTTTCGCCATGCAAGGCCTGGGAACCGGCGCCATCGGCCTGTTCGGATTGGAGGCTGTCCAAAAGGCCTACCTGCCCCAGGTCGCCACCGGCGCGATGATCGCGGGGTTCGCGCTGTCGGAAAAGGAAGCGGGCTCCGACGTGGCCGCCATGACCATGAGCGCTGCTCGCACCGAGGGCGGCTGGACCCTCAATGGAGAGAAGACCTGGATCTCGAACGGTCCGATCGCCGACCTCCTGACGGTTTTCGCGCGAAGCGGCGAAGCGCCCGGCGCCAGGGGGCATTTCCGCCTTCGTCCTTCCCACGGCGATGCAGGGCTTCTCGGTCGTCGAGCGCATCGACGTGATCGCGCCCCACCCGCTGGCGACGATCCGCTTCGACAATTGCTTCGTGCCCGACGATCATCTGCTCGGAGAGCCGGGGCAGGGGTTCAAGGTGGCGATGGCGACGCTCGACATGCTGCGCGCGACCGACGAGGCGCTCGATCGCGCCACCACCCGCACCCTCTTTGGCGCCCCGCTGTCCGATCTCCAGCTCACGCAGGCGGCGCTCGCCGACATGGCGCTCGGCAATGATGCAAGCGCGCTGCTCGTCTACCGGGCCGCCTAGGCCAAGGACAATGGGCAGCCGCGGATCACGCGCGAGGCGGCGATGGCGAAGCTCCATGCGACCGACACGGCGCAAGCGACGATCGACAAGGCGGTGCAGATATTCGGCGGCGCCGGCGTCGTCAGCGGCAACATGGTCGAGCGGCTCTATCGCGAGATCCGGGCGCTGCGCATCTACGAAGGTGCGAGCGAGGTACAAAAAGTGGTGATAGCGCGCGCCGTGATCGCCGAGGCGCAGGGGAGCAGGGCATGAGGATCTTGCAGCCGGCGGGGTGGCTGCGGCCGAAGGGATATGCGAATGGCATCGAGGTGCGGGGACGGCAGATCTACGTCGCCGGCCTGATCGGGTGGAATGCCGAGGAGAAGTTCGAGGCCAAGGACCTGTCCGGCCAGTTCGCGCAGTTGCTGCGCAATCTCGTGACGATCCTGGCCGAGGCCGACGCGGGCCCCGAACATATCGTGCGGATGACCTGGTACATCACCGACAAGCAGGCACATCTCCAGGATATTCGCCGAATCGGTGAAATCTATCGGGAGATCATGGGGCGCGTCTTTCCCGTCATGGCCGTCGTCCAGGTCGTGGCGCTGATGGAGGACGAAGCCAAGATCGAGATCGAGGCGACCGCCGTCGTCCCCGATTGATCCCGGCCGTCCGCGCCCGGGATGGTCTCGATCGTCAAGCGCGACAATGTCGGCCCGGCCCTTCGCGCAGCGATTCCGTGATCGGATATTCCGTGGACGCGACGACGTGGCGTCGCGTTCAAAATGCCTTATACATCGCCGCGAGCGGCGTATAAGGTTGGTTCATGACAGATATCCAGTTGCGGGATCTCATCCTGGCAGGTGCAGCCAACCTGTTTCTGAAGCGGGGCTATGCCGCAGTCTCGATGCGGATGATCGCGAGCGAAGTCTACGTCACGACGGGCAGCCTCTATTATTATTTCAAGGATAAGGACGAAATCGTCCGCGAGATACTCGACACCGGCCATCGTCGTGTCCACGAAGAGGTTCGATCAGCGATCGAATCCTTGGGAGATACGGCCAGCAAGGTCTCCAAGATCAAGGTCGGCATCCGCGCGCATCTCGCGGCCGTGTTCGAGAAGGACAGTTTTCCCGCGGCGAACATCCGTATCTTCTCGCATGTGCCGGACCATCTCAAGCGTCTGGTTCGTCCCGGTCGCCGCGCCTATGAGAAGTTCTGGTATCAATTGCTGGTGGATGACAATGGGGACGAAGCCGCCATGGTCGATGCGCAGCATCTGACCATGTTCCTGCTCGGCGCGGCCAACTGGACGATCGAATGGTATCGCCCCGGCAGAGACTCGCTCGACGATATCGCGGCCGATCTGGCGAGGACCTTCGTCCTGGCCTCGTCGCGGGCCGAAAGCCCGCTCGACATGCCGGCCTGATCAATTTCCGGCCGCGCCGGAAAGGAAATCGACGACGAGCGCATTGAAGGCGTCCGCCTTCTCGATGTTGAGCAGATGTCCGGCACCCGGCACGATGACGAAACGCGCGCCTGGAATGCCCTCGGCGATCTGCCGGGTCTCGGCAATGGGTGTAATCGGATCGTCTTCGCCCACCAGGACCAGGGCCGGAACCGCGATCGACCCGAGATCGCCCTGATCGGGCTCGCGGACCAGCATCTCGATCGCCTTGATGTACATATGCTTGTGCAGGCGGCGGAAGGAATCGGCAAGCTGTTCGATCGCCTCCTCCGTCGCCATCGGAGACACCAGCGCGCGGGCAATGGGACCCGCGATGTCGGCGGGCTCCTGCCCGTTGAGCAGCGGCTCCTTGCGCGCGCGGACGAACTCCGCCTTCTTCTCCTCGCTCCAGATCGAAAAGCCCACCAGCGTGTCGCACAGTACGAGCGATGAGACCCGTTGCCGGTAGGTCGTGGCGAAATGCATCGCGTTGCGCCCGCCCATCGAAAGACCGACGATGTGCGCCTTGTCGGCGCCGAAATGGTCGAGGACGCGCGCGATATCGTCGGACATGTCGGCGAGGCTGAGCGGCCCCTCATAGTCGTCGCTGTCGCCCCAGCCCCGCGCGTCCCAGGCCACGACCTTGAAGCGTTCGGCGATGGCCTGGATATTGTCGCGCCAGTTGCGGCGATTGCCGCCCACGCCGTGCAGCAGCAGGACGAGCTCTCCGGCGCCATCATGATCGACTGCAATATGGGGTTTAGGTCCGATACGCTCGGTTTTCATCGGGCACCGCTCCTTATGTGATGCGGAACGCTCATCGTTCCGGCAGGCAAAGATTCCGACCAAGAGCCAGTCCGAGAGTTCAATGTCAATACCAAGAGCATAACAAGCGATCAGTAAAGTTTAGAAGCGAATTATCGGTTCAGAATTGGTCTGTTGCCGTTGACAATCGCCTCCTCACCTAGCATAACAATCGTTATGCGATAAGCCGCTGAACTCATTCCTAGTGATGTTCGCGAAGAGGGGTGGAATGATCGGCTCTGCGCTGAAGCCAAATAAGAAACGGGAGGCAATCATGGGGAATTCACGTTATCGCTTGCGCGCGTCTGTGGGCATCGCCTTCGTGATCGCGATGTCGGGTCCGGATGCCCTTGCGGAAACGCCGCAGGGGGCAGGTCCGTCGGACGCTTCGCAGATCCGCCCGCCGGCGGACGACGCCTATTCCGGCGAGATCGTCGTGACGGCGCAGAAGCGGTCGGAGCGCCTTTCCGATGTTCCATTGTCGATCACCGCCGCGACCGGCGCCGACATCGCCAGGCGCGGGATCAACAGCACGGCGGACCTGGCCAAGGTCGTCCCCGGCTTCACCTATCAGCTCAGCAACTATGGCACGCCGGTTTTCACGATCCGAGGCATCGGCTTTTACGATGTGGCGATGGGAACCGAACCGGCCGTCACCGCCTATGTCGACCAGGTGCCATTGCCGTACAGCATCATGACGCGGGGAACCACGCTCGATCTCGAACGGGTCGAGGCGCTCAAGGGGCCGCAGGGAATCCTCTTCGGCCAGAATTCGACCGGCGGAGCGGTCAACTACATCGCCGCCAAGCCCACCCGCGATTTTCATTATGGCGGTGAAGCCTCATATGGCCGCTTCAACGAATATCATGTCGAGGGGTTTGCCAGCGGCCCCGTTTCCGACACCCTCACCGCGCGCCTGGCGCTTCGCCATGAGGGCGGGGACGGGTGGCAGAAGAGCCTGACCCGCCCCGGCGACACCCTTGGCCGGCGCAACTTCACCAACGGCCGCCTGCTCGTCGACTGGAACCCGTCTTCGTCGGCCCGGTTCGAGCTGAGCGTCAGCGGCTGGCAGGACAAGTCCGACACGCAGGCCGGCCAGTTCCGTGAATTCGCGCCGCTGCCGGTGAACCCCGGCACACAGAATGTCTTCGACGTCATGACCATGATACCGCCGGCACCCGAGCGGCCGAGAGCGGCGGACTGGACCCCCGGCCTGCCCACCCGGCGCGGCAGCCATTTCGGCCAGATATCGCTTCGCGCCGATTTCGACATGACCGACTCTATCGCCCTGACGTCGATCACGGCCTATTCCGAACTCACCGCGCATGAGCCGTTCGACAATGACGGCGTGGCCTATGACAGCTTCAACACGATCGTGAACGACGGCAAGATCAAGTCGTTCTTCCAGGAACTGCGGATGGCCGGCACGTCGGGTCCGCTGCGATGGGTGGTCGGCGGAAATTTCCAGCGCGATTCGACCAGGCAGTTCCAGGTCGTCCAGTCCGAAAGCTCCAAGCAGGCGGTCGGCCCGTTCATCTTCCTGCTGTCGACCTATTCGTCGAACCAGCAGCCGACGACGGTTTCGGCCTTCGGCAACCTCGAATATGCGCTGACGCCGAACCTCACCGCGACGGCCGGTCTGCGCTACTCGGCGCAGGATCGCAAATTCAACGGCTGCATGGGCGATGCCGGCGACGGCAATTTTGCCAATGCGATCGCGTTCATCGCGACCGGCATCTCGGGCTCGGCAAAGACGATCGCGCCAGGCGGATGCGTGACGCTCGATCCGTCGACCTTCGAGGCCACCCTGGTCCGCTCGCACCTCAACGAAGACAATCTTTCCTGGCGGGTCGGCCTGAACTGGAAGCTCGGCCCCAATCAGCTGATCTACGCGAACGTCACGAAGGGCTATAAATCGGGCGCCTATTCGATCCTGCCAGGCGCGGTCACGACGGTGTTCGATCCGGTCACGCAGGAGTCGCTGCTTGCCTATGAGGCGGGTTTCAAGACCGGCTTGCCCGGCTTGCCGGTGCGGCTGAGCGGTGCCGCCTTCTATTACGATTATCGCAACAAGCAGCTGGTCGGCTTCGGCGACGTCCCGGTGTTCCGGACGGTGCCCAAGTTGATCAACATCCCCAAGTCGCGCGTCTACGGGGCTGAGCTCGAGCTGAGCGGGCGACCGCTTCCGCATCTGAACATTTCCTCGGGCATCACCTATGTGAACTCGAGGGTGGAGAAGGATCCGCGCGCGCCGGCCCTGACGCTCACGCCCTTCGGAGCACCGACAAGCTATGTCGGGGAGGCTTTCCCCAACACGCCGCGCTGGCAGGCCGTGGGCGACGCGGAGCAGACGATCCCGACCAGCGGCAGCATCTCCTTTTTTGCGGGCGGCTCGATCACCTATCGCAGCAGCGCCCAGGCCGCTTTCGGTGGCGCCCCCCAGTTCCGCATCGATCCCTACACGCTGATCGATCTTCGGGCCGGCGTGCAGGATGTCGACGGCAAATGGCGCGTCCAGATCTGGGGACTCAACGTCACCAACAAATATTATTGGATCAATGTGGGCCGGCCGATCGACTCGGTATCGCGCTATGCCGGCAGGCCCGCGACATATGGCATAACCGCAAGCGTCAGATACTGAGCGTATCGCTGCTGGAGTATAGTGACCGTGGCTAAATTCATGCGTGATCTGGTCGAACCGGACAGGGTTCACCGTGCGGTGTACACCAGCAACGAGGTGTTCGAGCGCGAGATAGAGAATATCTTCGAGAAGATCTGGATCTACTGCGGTCATGAATCGCAGATTCCCGATAGCGGCGATTTCCACACCTTCGACATCGGCCGCCAGCCGATGATCATGGTGCGCAAGAATGATGGCGGCATCGCCGTGCTGCACAATCGCTGCCCGCATCGCGGCGTGCAGCTATGCGCGAGCCACGGCGGCAATGTCGGCGGGGGCTTCGTCTGTCCCTATCATGCCTGGTCGTTCCACCTCGACGGCCGAATCCGGGGCATGCCCTTGCCCAGGGGCTATGAGGGCACCGCCCTGACCCGGGACAATCCCGCGACCTCGATGCAGCAGGCCGCACGCATGTCGGTCTATCGGGGCTTCATATTCGCCAGCCTCGCCGAGGACGGGGAGACGCTTGAGGAGTTCCTGGGCGAGGCGAAGGTCGCGATCGACAATCTGTGCGATCGCTCCCCCGTCGGCGAGGTCGAGATCGTCCCGACCTGTCATCGTCTCATCCAGCAGTCCAACTGGAAATTCTTCATGGAGAACCAGATGGACGGCGTGCATGCGCCGGTGACGCACCAGGCCGCCGCGCTCGCCGGCAAGCGCGCGGAGAACGAGATTCGCGCGCAGGGGGGCGTGCCGCCGCAGCATTATCATCTGCTGTCGGCGGTGGCATCGCCGTTCCAGCTTTTCGACGCCATCCGGACGGTCGGCTATCCCCATGGTCATGGCATCATGCAGGCCTATATGGACCTGCGCAGCGACGATCCCGACACCGCCGCCTATATCGCCGACATGGAGGCGGCCTATGGCGCCGAAAAGGCGAGGGAGTATCTCGGCCGGGAGGTCCACCACGCGCTGATCTATCCCTATCTGTCGATTCAGCCGGTCGCCCAGCAGCTGCGCTGCCTCCGCCCGATCTCGGCCGAGAAGACGCTTTCGGAGATCTGGCACTTCCGGTTGAAAGGCGTGTCGCCAGCGATCAACCGCCGGGCGATGTGGTATTTCAACGTGATCAATTCTCCGGCGACGATCGTGAACGCGGACGATCTCGAAAATTGGACGCGCGCGCAGAGGGGGCTGGCCAGTAGGGGGCATTATGACTGGGTGAGCGTCCACCGGAACTTCGGACGCGACGTCGTCGAGGGAGACAATATCTCCTCCGACACGGGCACGTCCGAAAGCTATATCCGCAACCAGTTCCGGGCATGGGTGGGCTATATGGGCGACGTCGCCGTGGAAGAGATATCGTGATGGGCGGCGAGCGCTCGGAAAATGGCGCGTTCGAGATCGTCGAGCTGTTCGCCAAGGACGGGAGCGGCGCGAGCCGGGAGCCGGCGCGGCCCGCCGCCCAAAGCGAAGCATTGCCGGCGCGGGCCGTCGATCACCGGCGCCAGCATCAGGTCGAGCAATTTCTCTACGGCCAGTCCGAGCTCCTCGATACCAGGTCCTGGGGAGCCTATATCGATCTCTTCGCCGACGACGGCCTCTACTGGATGCCGGTATCGGCCGACCAGCAGGACTGGCTCGACACACCGTCGATCTGCCTCGAGGACAAATCCCTGATGGGTGTCCGGATGGATCGCATGCTTCACCCCAATGCCTGGTCGCTCTCGGGGCTTTGGGAGACGAGCCATATCGTCGGCAACGTGGTGATCGACGCCGATGACGGGAATGAGATCAAGGTCCGCTCGCGCTTCCACATGTTCGAGCAGCGGCGCGACGCGAGCCGTCATTTCGCGGGCCGCTATCAGCATGTCCTGATCGAGCGGGACGGCCGGCTGCGGATCCAGATGCAGCGCGTCGATCTCGTCAACAGCAGGGCGCCCTTCGATTATGTCATCCAAGCCTGGATCTGACGCGGACGAGGCCCTCCGGGGCGGCGGCGCGGCCAGCCGTCGCGGCTTCCTGGGCCTCGCCATGATCGCCGGGTCGGATTTCACGCTCGGCCTGATCCTTCCGCCGGCCGCGCGGGCCATGGCGCAGGATGCCGCCGCGCCGCCCTTCGCGTCCCCCTTCGTCCGGATATCGGCCGACAATGTGGTGACGATCATCTCCAAGCATCTGGAGATGGGCCAGGGCGTCCACAGCGGCCTGAGCCTGATGGTCGCCGAGGAACTCGACGCCGCCTGGAGCCAGATCCGCGTCGTCGACGCCCCCGTCAATCCGGCGCTCTACGCCAATCTCATGATGGACCCCCAGGGAAGGGCACAGGTGACGGGCGGCTCGATGTCGACCGCCGGCTCATGGGAACAGATGCGGCGGGCGGGAGCGACCGTGCGCGCGATGCTCGTGCAGGCCGCCGCGAATGAATGGCGGGTCGAGGCCGGCGAGATCGGCGTGGCGGACGGCATCGTCCGCCATGCGGGCAGCGGCCGATCGGCAAGCTTCGGGTCGCTCGCGGCGCGCGCGGCGCGCTTGCCGATACCGGAAAAGATAGTGTTGAAGGACCCGGCCGCCTTCAAGCTGATCGGCACTGTCGGTGTCAGGCGCCTGGACGGCGCGGCGAAGAGCACCGGCCGGGAGGAATATGCCGGCGACGTGAAGTTGCCGGGAATGATGACGGCGGTTCTCGCCAGATCGCCGCGTTTCGGCGGCAAGGTCGGGCGCTTCGATGCCGCCAAGGCACTCGCGGTGCCGGGCGTCGTCGATGTCGTCGAGGTGCCGAGGGGCATCGCCGTGGTCGCGAAGACCATGTGGCAGGCGCTGCAGGGGCGCCGCGTGCTCGACATCGAATGGAACGACAGCGCCGCGGAAATGCGCGGTTCGGAGCAGCTATGGGCGGAATATCGACGGCTGGCGGCCGGCGAGCGGGCCGTGACCGTTGCGCGCAAGGGTGATGCGCGGGCGGTCCTGGCGGCCTGCCACAAGTCCGTCTCGGCGGAATTCGAGTTTCCCTTCCTGGCGCACGCGGCGATGGAGCCGCTCGTAGCAGTCGCACGATATGGGCCCGATCGCTGCGAGATCTGGGCCGGCGCCCAATATCAATCGAACGACAGGGAAGCCGCGGCGGCCGTCGCGGGATTGAAGCCCGAACAGGTCGAAATCCATACCCTCGCCGCCGGCGGCAGCTTCGGTCGGCGGCAATTGCCGCATTACATCATGGAGGCCGTGTCGATCGCGAAGGCGACCGGCGGCAAATATCCGGTCCGGCTCCTCTGGACGCGCGAGGACGACATCCAGTCGGCCTATTACCGGCCGATGAATTTTCATCGGATCACGGCCGGCATCGATGAAGCCGGAAACCTCGCGGCCTATCAGCAGCGTATCGTCGGCCAGTCTCTGCTGAGAGGGACGCCGCTCGAATGGATGATCCGGAACGGCAATGATTTCACGGCGACCGGCGGGAACTTCCCTGAAGAATATGACCATGAGACCGTGGACATCAGCTGGACCGAAGCCACCAACGGGATACCGGTCCAGTTCTGGCGATCGGTTCAACACAGCCATATGGCCTTTTCGCTGGAGGTGATGATCGACGAGCTTGCCTTCCTCGCCGGAAAGGACCCCGTCCTGTTCCGGGAGGGGCTGTTGGCCAAGCGCCCCCGCACCCTGTCGACGCTCAGGCTGGCTACCGAAAAGGCGGGCTGGGGCACCCCCGTCAGGCAGAAGGCGGGCATGCGCCGGGGGCGGGGGGTGGCCGTGCATGAAGCCATGGGCTCGGTCGTCTGCCATGTGGCCGAAGTGAGCGTGATCGGCGATGAGATCAAAGTCGACAAGGTGGTGACCGCCGTCGAATGCGGCCTCGCGGTCATGCCCGACATGGTGCGCGCCCAGATGGAAAGCGGCATCGTCTTCGGCCTGTCGGCCGCGCTCCATGGCGAGATTTCGCTGACCGGCGGGGTGGTCGACCAGAGCAACTATCATGATTACCGGCCGCTGCGGATCGAGGAATGTCCCGATATCGAGGTGCACATCGTCCCCTCCGCGAATCCCCCGAGCGGTGTCGGCGAGCCGGGCGTGCCGCCGATCGCGCCGGCCGTTGCGAATGCGGTGCGGGCCGCGACCGGAATCGGCCTGCGCCGGCTGCCGTTCGATCTGGCTGCCGCGCGGCGCGCAGCCAGGGGCTGACAGATGGGAGCCCCGCGCTAGCTTATTGTCTTACCACGATTTCCGAGTCGGCAGATGTTTCCATCTGCCTAGAAATCGCGCTAGTCGAGCGCGACGAGGCGTTGGTC
>NZ_LDES01000106.1 GCF_001015195.1 Sphingomonas sp. Y57
CGGGCTCGGCGAGCCGCCGGGCATGGGCGAGGTGTTGGACCAGGATTCGGACCTGCTGCCGATCGTCCAGGCCGGCGCCCGCTCGCGCGGCTTCCGCGGCCCGCTATGGGGCGAGCAGGAGGCGCGGCTCCGCCACTTCCATGTCGAACTCGACCGCTGGATGGAGCGATAAGGTCATGAACGGGTCGCCCCTGCGTCGGCAGGGGCGACGGAGATGGTCAGAACGGCCGGATCGTGACGCCGTTGTCGACCACGAATTCCGCGCCCGTCACGAAGCGCGATTCGTCGGACGCGAGGAACACAACCATCGCGGCCACGTCCTCGGGCGCGCCCTTGGCGCCCGCGGGCAGGACGCCCTGCGGCACGGCCTGCTCCTGGCCGATACGCCCCTCTGCCTCCTGCACCATCGGCGTCTCGATCGCGCCGGGATGGATCGAGTTGCAGCGGATCTTGTAGCCCTTTTCCTGGCACATCACCGCGATCGACTTGGTCATCGACCGCACCGCGCCCTTGGCGGCCGAATAGGCGAGGAAGATAGGATAGCCGAGCAATGCGCCCGTCGACGACATGTTGACGATCGAACCACCGTCGTTCCGGTTCATCAGCGGTATCGCATATTTGCAGCCGAGGAATACGCCCTCGTTCATCACCGCGTTGACGAAGCGGAACTGCTCCAGCGTCGTCTCCTCAACATCGGCGGACAGGACTACGCCGGCGTTGTTGACGAGGATGTCGAGGCGGCCGAACCGTTCCTCGATCGCTTGAATGACCGCGATCCACTGGTCCTCCGACGCGACGTCGAGCGCCAGTGCGAGCGCGCCATTGCCGATCGCGTCAGCGACCTTCAGAGCGGGCTCGATCTTCACGTCGGTCACCACCACGGTCGCGCCCTCGCGCGCCAGCGCTTCGCAATCGGCCTTGCCGAGGCCCGATCCGCCGCCGGTGACGAGCGCAACCTTGCCGGCCACACGCCCGGCCGTTCCGCTGCCGCGATCCTGTGCCATATCCTCTCCGTATATGCTTCGAACGGTCAGGCCGCACCGCTCTCGTTGAAATAGTCGGGCATGCCGCCGGGCCAGACGACGCCCCATTGCGCCTGCCCGCCGTCGATCACCAGCAGGTCGCCGTTGACGAATCGGCCGGCGGGGGAGGCAAGATAGGCGATCGCCTGGGCGACGTCCCATGCGTTGCCGCGCGTCTTCATCGGATTGGCCTTGTGGAAGCGGACCAGCGCCTCCTCCGGATAGACGCCGAAACCTTCGGTCTCGATCACGCCGGGGCCGATGCAGTTGATCCTGATGTTGAACGGTGCCCATTCGGTGGCGACCGTCTTCGACAGGTAGATCACCCCGGCCCGTGCCGCGCAGGTATGCGCCGCCTGCGGCATGCCGCGCTCGACATTGGCGACGATGTTGATGATGTGGCCCGGCGTGCCGCTGTCGCGCCAGCGCTTCGCCGCCTCCTGCATCATCCACCATGTGCCGTTGAGGTTGGTGTCGATCACCGCGAGCCAGCCCTTGCGGCTGAAGTCGATCGCGTCCTGCGGGAACTGCCCCCCCGCATTGTTGACGACAGTGTCGAGCCCGCCCATCCGCTCATAGATCGATGCGATCAGCGCCTCGCACGCCTCCGGATCGCGGATCGTCATCGACGCGGTCATCACCTCGCGGCCGGTCGCGGCCTGGATCTGGTCGCGGGTGACGGACAGCTTGTCCGGGTTGCGGCCGCAGATCGCGACTTCGGCGCCCAGACGGATGGCGAGGAACGCCGCTGCCTTGCCCATGCCGCTGCCGCCGCCGGTGATCAGCATGCGGTGCCCGGCCAGCAGGTCGGGCCGGAACACGGTATCGTGCGTCGCCAGGTCGGCGGGGGTCAGCCCGCGCTTCGGACGGGTCGGGTCGTTCGGGTCCGGCCGGACATGGCTGCCCGGGGTGGACTGGGTGGAATTCGCATCCATCGATCGTTCAGGCTCCTCCCGACATGGCTTAGCACCGCCGAATAAGAAAACAATCACAAATGTCTTTTTTACAGGATGGGCTTTTCCCCGGAACCGCCGTGGCCCTGAGCATCCCTTCGCAATGGCATGGCGATGATGCCGGTCTTGAAAAAGGCAGTCATGCCTGTTTTTAATGAACGGGAGAGGAGATTGGCGATGGCGGAACTGGAAGGCAAGGTCGCTGTGGTGATCGGCGCGGCGGGCCGGGGCAATATGGCGCAGGCGATTGCGCGGCGACTCGCGGCCGACGGCGCGCGACTCGTGGTGGCGGGGCGCGATCCGGAACCTCTCGAGGAGCTCGCCGAAGAACTGGGCGGTCTCGCGGTAGCCCGGTGTGACCTGACCAGCGAGGAGGATCTGGCCCGGCTTGCGGCGGCGGCGGTCGATCGCTTCGGCGGGATCGACATCGCCGTCAATGCCACCGGCTGGGGCCTGCTCAAGCCCTTCCTCGATACCAGCAAGGAAGAGATCGAGAAGATCACCGCGCTCCAGTTCACCGGCGCGATCCTGTTCTATCAGGCGATGCTGCGGGCGATGCGCGATGGCGGCTCGCTTGTGCAGATCTCGTCGGCGACCGCGACGATCATGCTCGAGGACCACGCCGCCTATATGGGCACCAAGGCGGGCGCCGATCACGTCATCCGCTGCATTGCCAATGAATTCGGCCATCGCGGCATCCGCGCCAATTCGGTAGCGCCGGGATTCACCGTCACGCCGATGACCGGCAAGGCCGGCCGCAACTCCGCGGTTATCGGCGCCTTCGCGAAGGAATATCCGCTCGGCCGTGTGGGAACGAGCGAGGACATCGCCGAGGCGGTGGCGTGGCTCGTCTCCGATGCCTGCTTCATGACCGGACAGACCCTGCAGGTGAACGGCGGAGTCACCCTGCGCCGCAATCCGCGCAACGCGGAGATCGTCGCCGCCGTGCAGGCTGCTCGCGCCGCGGCGGCGCCCCAGGCATGACGCGGCGATGATCCGGGGCGTCCACCATCTCGCCGTCTCGACGCCCGACCTCGACCGCTTCGTCGATCATTATCGGCGCTGGTTCGGGTTCGAGGTCTGCGGCGGCGGGGCATGGGAGCCGGGCAATGAAAGGGTCGACACGATGGTCGGCCTCGCCGACAGCGCGGCCCGCTACCAGATGCTCCGCCTCGGCAACCTCTATGTCGAGGCGTTCGAATATAGCGCGCCGCGCGGGGAGGCCGTGCGGCCCCGCATGTGCGACCATGGCCTCATCCACCTCTGCCTCTATTGCGACGACGTCTTCGCCGAATATGAGCGGCTGAAGGCGCTCGGCATGGAGTTCAACGGTCCGCCGGGCGGCCCGGCCGCGACCCGCGCCACCTATGGCCGCGATTGCGATGGCAATGTCGTCGAACTGCTGCAGATCGTGGACGAGGGCTGCGGCTTCGGTTTCGACAAGGTCTCGGCCCGAACCTAGAGCGGCCGATCCGATGCAATCGGATCGTGAATCGCTCTAACCCAGTTCGCGCAGCAGGGTGGCGGGGTCGCGGTCCCAGCGTTCGGCGGCCTTGCGGACGGCGGCGAAGAAGGCGCGGATGGCGGGCTTGTCCTCGACGATCTCGATCATGTGGCCGAGGGCCGCCGAGGTGTCGACATAGGCGTAGCGCATCGGCCCGAACATGCCGTCCGCCGCGACCGCGAAGCCCCGGTCGGTGTAGTGGGCCAGGTCGGAGGCGAAGTCCTCCGCGATGAACGCGACATGGTGGAATCCCGTCGTCCCCGCCGGCACCGTGTCGCGATAGGCGGAAGGGCCGTCATCATGTTGCTCGACCAGTTCGATCTGCACCTCGCCATGCTGGGCGACGGCGGTCGAGAAGCGGGTCGCGCTCGGCGCGCCGCGATAGCGCGGTTCGTCGAGCTTGAGATCGCGGTTGACCAGGAACGGGCCGATGCCGGTCGTCGCATGCCAGCGGCGGGCGGCTTCGGCCAGGTCGGGAACGACCCAGGCATATTGGATGATCTGGGGCTGGAAGCTCATCGGGCGGCCTCGTGCGGCATGAAGTTGGCGATCAGCCCGCGCGCGGCCTCGACGGCGCGGCGGGCACGTTCGAATGGCGGGATCCCCGCCTTGCGCGCCGCATTCTGCGGCACCTCGACATCGATGATCGTGTCCGGTCGCAGCGCGGCAAGTGCCGCGGCGAGCGGGAAGTCGCCGGTGCCTGGGAGACCGCGCTCGCGGATCGCCTCATGCCAGGCTTCCTCGCGTGCGCGGTCGCGCGGGCCGTCGCAGATCTGGAGATAGCCGATCCGGTCGCGTGCGGCGGCGATGTCGTCGGGTCCGCCGCCGTTGCGCACCAGATGCAGCATGTCGCACACCAGCGAGGCGCCGGGCCGGTCCGCCGCCTCGACGATCGCCGCCGCCTGCGACAGCGTGCGCACCGCCGAGAAGCCGTTGAATTCCAGCCCCGCGGCGATACCGAAGCCGGCCGCCATGTCGCAGAAGCGCGCGAGCGCCGCCGCGCCCGCCCGATCGTCGAGATCGTGGATATGGACTGTCGCGCGGCTCGCCCCGAGCGCCCTGCCGACCGCCAGCGATCGTTCGAACCCCGCCCAGTCGGGGTCGGCGTCGAGCGGGAAGACCTCCAGGTTGCACAGCGTCACCCCCGCCTGCTCCAGTGATGCAGCCAGTTCCGCCACATCGCCCTCGCCGACGCAGGGAAACAGCTTCGCGATCGCGTCCGGCACATAGGTGAACAGGCAGACATGCTCGCAGCCCAGCCGGCCGGCGATCGCGATGAGCTCCGCCGGCGACGTGTCGAGCGCCGTCAGATGGTGGAGCGAGAGCTTCGCCGGGGCCAATAAAAAATCATTCATGATTGTTTTTATGCGCGGCTGTGGTAGGGCGAGTCAATCGAAGAGACGAAGGAAGCTACGGGACAGGATCGATGGACGCCATCAGCCACGACAGGGCCGGGTCGGATTATGCCCGGATGGACTATGAGCGGGGCCGCAAGGCCGCCCCGGAGGACTTCCCCAAGCTGCCCGATATCCCGGGTCGCCGCTATGTCGACCCCGACTTCCTGGCGCTGGAGAAGGAGCGGATGTGGAAGCGGGCCTGGCTCTACGCCGGCCACACGGACCAGCTGCCCAATCCCGGCTCCTGGTTCCTGACGCGCAACACCGGTTCGCCGGTCATCGTCGTGCGCGACCTCCAGGGGGATGTGCGCGCCTTCTTCAACACCTGCCAGCATCGCGGTGCGCCGCTGGTGACGGGCGAGGAAGGCGAGGCGCGCGGCTTCGTCTGCGGCTATCACGGCTGGAGCTATACGCTCGACGGCAAGCTCACCGCGGTGCGGGACAAGCGCGATTTCGTCGATCTGGACTTCGCCTGCCGGTCGCTGGTGCCGGTCCGCTGCGAGACGCTGGGCAGCCTGATCTTCATCAACGAGGACGTCGAGGCACAGCCGCTGGTCGAGCATATCGGCCCGATGGCGAAGGAACTCGATCAGTTCCAGCTGGACCGGCTTCGCCTCGTCGACAGCCGCAGCTACGAGGTCGGCTGTAACGTCAAGGTGCTGCTCGACGCCTTCCTCGAGGTCTATCACATCAAGTCGATCCACCAGCATACGGTGGATCGCTTCCTCGATCATCGCGGCATGATCGTGACGCTATGGCCGAACGGGCACAGCCGGATGGTCACTCCGAACAGCCGCCCCGACTGGAAGGACCCGGGCACGATCGGTATGCCGACGATCGATACGGTCACCGACCTGCCGGCCAACAACAATGTCAGCTACCATATCTATCCCAACTTCGTGATGCCGCCGTCCGACAGCGGGATCCCGCTGCTCCAGTTCTGGCCGACCGGCCCCCGTTCGTCGCGGGTCGTGTCCAGCTGGATCGGGCCGGACCATGACCCGGAGAACCCGCATCCGATGTGGGCGAAACGGATCGCCAACTGGGAACGCATCCTCTACGAGGATCTTCAGTTTGCTCCGCACATCCAGGAATCGCTCGAAAGCGACGGCTTTCGCGGCATGCCGCTCAACTATCAGGAGCGGCGCATCTACCACTGGCACGAGGAGCTCGATCGTCGCATCGGGCTCAACCAGGTGCCGCCGGAGGCGCGGGTCGAGCAGGTGCTGCACGACTGGGTCGTGCGCTGACGAATATCGGATCATAGGGGAGAGGCATGGATTTCAGGCTCACATCCGAGCAGGAGGAACTGCGCGAGGCGGCCCGCGCCTTCGCCCGCGCCGAACTGCCGGCGATCGCGGCGGAGTGCGAACGCGACAACAAGCCGCCCAGCCATGAGCTTGTGCGCCGCTATGCGGAGATGGGCTTCCTCGGCATCAACGTGCCGGCGGAGCTGGGCGGCCTCGGCCTCGGCAATCTCGAGGCGCTGGTCGTGCTGGAGGAATTCGCCAAGATCTCCTCGGCGGTCGCCTTTCCGATCTTCGAATCCTCCGTCGGGCCGGTCCGCGCGATCGAGCATTTCGGTTCGGACAGCCTCAAGCGCCGCATCGTTCCTGCCGTCTGCAAGGGCGAGATGGTCGTCGCGATCGGCATGTCGGAGCCCGACGCGGGATCGGCGCTGACCGATCTCAAGACCAAGGGCGTGGTGAAGGGCGACCGGCTCGTCATCAACGGCACCAAGCGCTGGTGCTCGGGCGGCGGCCATGCCGACGCCTATCTCGTCTATTGCCGGCTGTCGGACGATCCCGGCCCCAAGGCGATCGGCGCGGTGCTGGTCGAGAAGGGGACGCCGGGATTCGGCTTCGGCCCGAACGAGCAGCTGATGGGCTTCCGCGGCGTGCCGTCGGCCGACCTGACCTTCGACGATGTCGAGGTCCCGCTCGACAACATCGTCGTGCCGGCGGGCGGCTTCAAGAAGCTGATGGAGACGTTCGACCTCGAACGCTGCGGCAACGCCACCATGGCGCTGGGGCAGGCGTCGGGCGCGCTGGAGGACGTCACCGAATATGTCCAGGAGCGCCGCCAGTTCGGCAAGCCGATCGTCGAGTTCCAGGCGGTCCAGCTCAAGCTCGCCGAGATGCACATGAAGGTTGACGCCGCCCGCCTGCTGATCTGGCGCGCGGCGGCCAATGCCGAGGACGGGTTGCCGTCGATCCTCGACAGCTCGACCGCAAAATGCTTCGCCAACTCGATCGCGCGCGAGGTGGCCGGTGACGCCGTCCAGCTGATGGGTGCCTATGGCTATTCCAAGGAATTCCCGATGGAGCGGCGGCTGCGCGACAGCTGGGGCTGGGGCATCGCCGGCGGCGCGATCGACATCCAGAAGGTCAACATCGTCTCGGCGATGCTCGGCCGCCGCTTCGACCAGAGGCGCTGATGGCGAAACAGCGGATCGCCGCGCTCGCCGACGTCCCGGAAGGCGGCAACAAGGCGTTCGACGCCTGCGGAAAGTCGGTGCTGCTGTGCCGCACTTCCGCGGGCGTCTTCGCCGTGGAGAATATGTGCAGCCACGCCCTTGCCCATCTTGAGGGCGGCAAGGTCAAGGGACCGCATATCTTCTGTCCGCTGCACGGCGTCCGCTTCGACATGCGCACCGGCACCCCGAACGGAACGCTGACCAAGAAGCCGATCGCGGTCTATCCGGTCAGCATCGAGGATGACGAGATCGTGGTGGAGCTGCCCGATGGCTAGGCTGCTCCATATCGATGCGAGTCCGCGTGGCATACGATCGCGATCGAACATGGTGGCCGACCGGCTGATCGCCGGGCTCGACGGGCATGAGGTCGAGCGGCTGGAAGTGTTCGACGCCGACCTGCCCGCCTTTGACGGCGCCGCGCTCGAAGGGCGCTACGCGCTGATCGCGGGCGATCCGGTCGACGAGGCGGTGCGCACCGACTGGGCGGCGATCGGCCGGATGGTCGATCATTTCATGTCGTTCGACGGCTGGATCATGACCGTGCCGATGTGGAATTTCGGTATTCCGTATCGGCTCAAGCATTATATCGACCTGATCACCCAGCCGGGGCTGACCTTTCGCGTGGTCGACGGGCAGGGCGAGGGTCTGGCGGCGGGCCGCCGCGCCATCCTGGTCACCTCCGGCGCGCTCGATATCCGTCCGGACGGGCCGATGGCCGCCTATGATTTCCAGCTTGCCTATCTGAAAGCGTGGCTCGGCTTCGTCGGCGTCACCGATATCGACGTGATCCACGTCCGCCCGACCTATGGCGACGAGGCGAGCGTGGCGGCGGCGATGGAGCGCGCCTATGCCGAGGTCGATGCGCTGCTCCCCATCCTCTCCCTGCCCGCGCGGGTATAGACAAGGTTGATGCTCAGGAAGCTCACCGCCTCCTCGCCGCGCTGGTTGACGACGGCATAGCGGGTGATCGCCGTGCCGCGATCGGCGCGCGAAGCGGATGGGCGCAGCTCGACGATCTCCGAGGTCACGTGGATGCTGTCGCCGGCACGGACGGCCTTCTTCATCCGCACCTCGTCCCAGCCCACGCCGCAGACGAAATCAATATCGGAATTGATCTCATGATCCATCTGCCGCCACAAGGCGAGGGTATGGATGCCGCTGGCGACGACCTCCCCGAACACCGACTGGCGGGCAAGCTCGGCGTCGCTGTGGAACCATTGCGGATCCCACTGCCGGGCGAAGGCCAGGATCTCCGCCTCGGTGACGAGGCGCGGGGCGGACCGGCGCACTTCGCCGACGGCAAGGTCCTCGAAGCAACGGGTCGGCCGGGCGGGGACGAAGGGGACTTGTTGGTCGGGCATCGTTCCTCTCCTGCCGGGAAGCCTGCGGGTTCCGCTTTGCCAAGGGATATGTCGAAACGGGAGTCATTTGTGGACGAGACCGATCATCGTTTCGCCCCGCTGTTTTATTTCGAGGAACGCGACGGCAGCGTGCTGCGCGCCGGGCCGACCGGCGGGCCGCTGTTCCGGCTGTTCGGGGGGCAGGTGCTGGCGCAGGCGCTGGCGGCGGCACAGCATAGCGTCGCCGCCGGGCGGCTGGCGCATAGTTGCCACGCCTATTTCGTGCGCGCCGGCCGGGTCGATCAGCCGATCGACTTCACCGTCCACCGCGACACGGATGGTCGCAGCTTCTCCGCCCGCCGGGTCGAGGCGCGGCAGGGCAACGATCTGATCCTGACCCTGTCCGCCTCCTTCCATGACGCCGAGGAGGGGCCGGTCCAGCAGGCGGAAATGCCCGTCGTTCCCGACCCGCTCGATCTGCCGCCGCAGGACGAGGTGATTGCCGCCGCGCTGCCCGACATGCCGCCGCACCGGATCGTCTTCTGGGACCGCGACATCGGTATCGATTTCCGCGCGGTCGAGCCCTTCCACACGGTCGATCCGTCGCGCGCCCCGCCGCGCCGTTCCTTCTGGTTCCGTTCCCGCGACCGGCTCGGCGACGATCCCCGCGAGCATCAGCGGATTCTCGCCTTCGCTTCGGACCTTTACATCCTCCACACGGGGTTGCTGCCGCTCGGGATCAGCTGGTCGGACCACGGACTGAACGACGCCAGCCTCGATCATGCCCTGTGGTTCCACCAGCCGTTCCGGGCCGACGAATGGCTGCTCTACACGATGGACAGCCCCTATGTCGGCGGAGCCCGCACGCTGGCGCGCGGCATGATCTTCGCGCGGGACGGCCGGCTCGTCGCGTCGGTAGCCCAGGAAGGGCTGATCCGTCTGGCCCGATAATGTCTATACCTTATCCGAGCCGGACGAGAAGTGCGGCAGCCAGCGGCTCGGCGCTGGCGGGGTTCTGTCCGGTGATCAGCCCGCCATCCTCGACGACCAGCGGTTCGAACGGCGCCGCGCAGCGATAGTCGGCGTCCTGTGCGACGAGGGCGGTCTCGGCGAGCAGTGGCACGAGCGAGTCATATTCGAGCATCGCCTCCTCCGCATTGCTGAAGCAGGTGATCGCCTTGCCGGCGACGAGCGGCCTTCCGTCCGCCGCAGTCGCCGTCATCAGCCCGACGACGCCGTGGCAGATGGCCGCGACCGGCTTGCCCTGCGCGTGGAGGGCGGTCGCGAGCGCGCCGAGCGGGCGGCAGGCGGGAAAGTCCCACAGCGTCCCGGTGCCGCCCACCAGGAAGATGGCGTCGATCCGCGCCGGATCGATCGCGGCGAGGTCGAGCGGTGTGTCCAGCTTTGCCATCGCCGCCGGCTGGCCGAGCAGCCAATGGCCGGCAGGCAGCAGCCACGGCTCCTCCAGGCTCGCCGGGTCGAGAGGAGCGGGAACGCCGCCGGGGGTGGCGAACAGGATCTCGTGCCCCGCCCTGTCGAGCGCGCGATAGGGGGTCGCCAGTTCCTCAAGCCAGACCCCGGTTCTGGCGCCGGTGTCGCCGAGCTCGGTCTGGCCGGTCAGCACGAACAGGATCGTCTTCTTCATCGTCACGCGTTCCCTGAAATTGCCCGTCCGGCGTGACGCGCGGCGGCCGCGGCGACAATCCACCAATTAGGTGGATAGGAGCGGGCGGCGCTTGTGGCATTATCCGGCGATGCTGATCCGTACCAAATTGGCCCCGCCGAACCGGGCGATAGACCTGTTGTGGCGCGAGGCGCTGGTCGGGCGGATCACCGGCGCGGCCGAACGGCTGGCCGTCCTTTCCGCGCCGGCCGGCTACGGCAAGACCACACTGCTCAGCCAGTGCCATGCCCAGTGGCGTCGCGAGGACGTCGCCGTCGCCTGGTACAGTGTCGATGATTCCAAGTTCGAAAGCGACCAGTTCTTCGCCTATCTGATGGCCGCGCTGCACCGCGCGGGCCTGCCGCTGCCCTATTCGCAGGAAGCTATCGACGCCGGTCTGCCCGGCCTCGCCGCCGAGGCGGCGGCGCGTGCGATCGTCGTCGCTCTGGAGGCCAGCGAGGAGCCGGTCCGGCTGATCATCGACGACTATCACCGCATCGCATCGCCCGCGACCAATCGCTTCCTCGACTATGTGATCGAGCGGATGCCGAACCATGCCGCGATCATCATGGCGATGCGCGGCATGCCGGAAATCGCGCTGTCGAGTCTCCGGGTTCGCGGCCAGCTCCTGCTGCTCGAACAGAATGACATAGGCTTTTCCGACAGCGAGGCGCTCCGCTTCCTGAGCGACCAGTCGAGCAAGGTCGACTGGGGCGAACTGATCGAGCGGACGCAGGGCTGGCCCGCCGCGCTGCAGCTGCTCCGCCTCTGGCTCGCCGGACGCGACCATGTCGACACGCTCGAGCACCTGACCCGCCGGTCGAGCGACCTCGCCGACTATCTGGCCGAACAGGTCTTTTCCGGCCTGCCCGCCGACGTCCAGCAGTTCCTGCTCGAGACGTCCATCGCCGAGCGCATCTGCACCGGGCTCGGCAACGCGATCTCGGGGCGCGACGACGGGGCGGATCTGCTCGACCAGATGCGCCGCCGCAACCTGCTGGTGACGCCGCTCGACGACGACGGGGTGTGGTATCGCTTCCACCCGCTGCTGCGCGAGTTCCTCTACGACATGCTCGCGCGCGGCAGCCATGCCCGGCTCGACGCGCTCCACCTTCGCGCTGCCGCCTGGCTGGCCGGGGAGAACCTGCTGCCCGAGGCGCTAGGGCACGCCGCGCGCGTATCCGACCGGACCGCGGCGACTGCGATCATGGAGGCGGCTGGCGGCTGGCGGATGGCGATCCGCGGCGGCCTTGCGCTGCTCCGCCACGTCGACGAGATCGACCAGGTCTCCCCGGCGGATTTTCCCCGCGTCACCCTGGGCCGGATCTATTTCGCCGCGCAGAGCGGCCGCCTGCCCGAGGCGCGTGCGATGCTCGACCGGCTGCTCGCCGTGCTGCCACTCGACCGGGTCGAGGCGACCGACCCCGGTCTCGCCAGTGAGATACTCTGCAACGACCTCGTCGCCCATATCTACGAGGACCGCGCGATCCCCGCCGCCTATGGCCGCTTCCTCGAACGGCAACTCGCGCACGAAGGGCTCGACCCGATGCTGCGCGTGTTGCTCCGCCACCTGTCCTGCCTCGCGAGCTTCGACCGGGGCGACGACATCTGGTGCCGGGTCCATGGTGAAAAGGCGCTCAAGCTCGCACGGTCGCACCAGCTCCCGCTGCTGGAGGTCTACGCCTATCAATATCTGGGGCTGTCGCAGATCCGCACCGGCCGGCGACGCGAGGCCGAGCTCTATTTCCGCCGCAGCTTCGAGCTGGCGAACCGCCATTTCGGCGAGGGCAGCGCCCAGGTCGCGGTGGCGATCTCGTTGCTCGCCTACACGCTCTATCTGTCAGGCGACCTGTCGAGCGCCACCGAACTGCTCGAATCGGCGGTGCCGGTGATCGAGGTGAGCGAGGGCTGGCACGAGGTGTTCGTCGCTGCCTATGCGACCCAGGCCTGGGTCGCGGCGCGAACCGGCAACCTCATTGCCGCCGAGCAGGCCATCCAGCGCGGGCGCGATACGGCCGAGCGCCGGGGCCTGCCGCGCCTGCGCTACCAGCTCGACCTGTTGCGCGCGCGGATATGGCTCTGCCTCGACCGCGCCGAGCTTGCCGAACCGTCGCTGGCCGAGATGGGCGAACCCCCCGCCGCGTTCCGGGACCGCGACCGGCGGTTGTCCTGCGATTATCGTGTAGCCCTGGCCGCCTGCGCTTTGCAGCGCGGGAGGCAGGCTGAGGCGCTGGTCGCCGCGCTGGAGGCCGATGTCGTGGAGGCGGGATCGGTCGCGCTCGATATCGAGCTGTCGATCCTGCGCGCGGCGGCAGCTGCCGCGGCGGGGCGGCCGACCGATGCGGCGCACGCCTTCCGCGTGGCGCTGGAGGCTGCGGAGAGCGAGGGGCTTATCGGTATCGTCTCGCAGTTCGGCGCCCTGCTGGGGCCGGTGCTGGCGGCGTGCGAGGAGGCGCTCCACCTGTTCGAGCCGGCCCAGCGCAGCACCGTCGCGCGGATGCGCCAGACGATGCCCGCCGAGCGCCGGGGCGGCACCGTGATCCCGCCGGCGGCGAGCGAGGTCATCGTCACCCCGCGCGAGATCGACGTGCTGCGCGGACTGGCCGACGGGCTTTCGAGCAAGGAAATGGCGCGCAGCCTGGGCGTCGCCGAGAGCACGATCAAGACGCACCGCATCAACATATACCGCAAGCTCAACGTCGCCACCCGATCGCGCGCGATCTCGGCGGCGCGCAATCTGCGGCTGATCTAGCCTGCTGCCCCTTCGCGGATCCGGCCGGCGGATGTCCTAGGCGGGCGGGTTGGCCGGCGGCGTCGCGGCTGGTTCGGCCGCCGGAGCGGCCGCCCGTTCGATTGACACCAGCTTCAGCAAGCTCGCCCGGTCCTTGATGCACGGGACGTTGAAGGGGTCGACCAGAGCGGAGTTGAGCTCGCCCATCCCCTTGACGACGTAGAAGAGGAAGACGGCACTATCGACCGGCGACAGCTTGAGTTTCGCCTGGAGCTCGCTGTCGACGGTTTCGCAATGCGCGGAGATCGTCTCGGTCGCCTTGGCCTTCTGCATGAGGCCCAGTGCCGGGGTTTCCGTCGCGATATAGGCCGAGAGCGGCCGCTGGACGCCGTCCTGCGCCTTGATCGGCTTGTCGACGATCTTGTCATGCTTGAACCCTGACATGTCCCGGTAGGCCGACCCATCGACGAACATCGATCCGACCGTCTCGATGCTGACCACGACCCTGGCCGCGGTCGCCGCGTTCTTGGCGCCGTCGGGCGCCAGATAGGCCACCGCGCCGTTCTGCCCGGCCAGCAGCGGGTTGATGTTGACGACAGCTTCGAGCGGCGGCCCCGACTGCGCGATATATTTGGCGACGCCCTGAGCGCCGACGCTGGCGATCTTCTGCGACAGCGGGGCTGTCACGCCGGGGATGAGTTGCAGCGGCAGGGTCGCATAGGAAAAGATGTTCTGGATATTCTGGCTATCGACGGACTTGTTGTACCACCAGAGGAACTGGACGGTGGCATAGCTGTCGGCCTCGCTTCCGAAGGGGAAAAGGGGGCTGCGCGTATAGGTCATGTCCGCGCTCGCCATCTTGCACTTGTTGAGATCCTTCCCGTCTTGGCGAACCGTGACGAACTTCTTCGACAGGTCGGACCGATAGTCGGCGGCCGAGAAGGCGGTGGCGGGGATGTTCCCGTAGCTCAGCTGCAGGCCGGCGCTCCATTCCTGCTTCTGCTTGATCGCCCATGCCCAGACGTCGCCCGTCGCCTTGAGCCATTCGGAGCGCTGCTGATTGCTGGTCGGGCAAAGGTTCGCCGCGCTGAGATTTTCCGCCTTGATGACGAGGCGGTAATAGCCGGCCGTGGAAGCATCGAGCGGCACCGCATCCGAATAGGCCGCCGGGCCGCTCGCGGCGGGACCGTTCGTCTGCGCGATGGCAGGCGCGCTCCACGGCCCCGTCGCGAGGCCCAGAGCGGCGAAGACGGCAAGTTTCTGCATCGTTGGTTTCCCCCCAAATCCCCGGACATCCATGTACCAAGCAGCGGCGCGGGCGTCAGCACCGCAATCGCCCTTATCGGGGCTTGTCTCCACCCGCTGCTCCACCTTTTCTACCGATATACGCGGGCGCCTTTCTCGCCATAGCCTTGGGAACACGACGCACGGGTCAGAGCCCGGCGGCGGCATCACCAGAGGGGGAAGCGCGAGATGAAGCTGAAATCCTGTTTGCTTGGAACGTTGGCCGGCACGGCCTGCCTCTTCGCGGCGGGCAGTGCCGCCTTTGCGCAGGAGGCCGCCGGCGGCGCCGACTCCGTCGAGGGCAACGACATCGTCGTCACCGCGCGGCAGCGCTCGGAGAGCCTGCAGCAGGTGCCGGATTCGATCAGCGTCTTCTCTGCCCGGACAATCGAGGAAGCCGGCATCCGCAGCATCGACGACGTCACCGCGTTGATGCCGAACATCTCGCTGGTCGATTCGCAGGACGCCGGCACGGTCGCGATCAACATCCGCGGGATCGGGCAGGTCCGCAACGGCGAGGCCCCGGTCGCTCTCGTCGTCGATGGGGTCCAGATGACCTCGACCGACATGATCAAGCAGGCCCTGCTCGACCTCGACCAGATCGAAGTGCTCAAGGGGCCGCAGGGCGCGCTCTATGGCCGCAACGCGATCGGCGGCGCGATCAACATCACCACGAAGCGGCCGACCAACGAGCTGCAGGGCCGGGTCTCGGTGGACTATGCCAATGGCGACGATCGCCGGTTGTCGGGAACGCTGAGCGGTGCGCTGGTACCCGACCGGCTGCTGTTCCGCATCGCGGGCGACTATCGCAAGTTCGACGGCGTCTTCCACAACGTCACGCTCGACCGGAAGGTCGACTTCGTCGAGGACCTCAACCTGCGTGGCCGGCTGATCTTCACGCCGACCGAGCGGCTGACGATCGACCTGCGCGGTTCCTATGGCGATCTGAAGGCCGGCGCCTCCTGGTATATCCCGCTGCCCGACGGCCAGCCGAACAACACCAGCGTGCCGATCCAGAACGATTTTCTCGGCCGCAGCCCGCGCAAGGTCAAGGACGGGTCGCTCAAGGTCGATTATGAGTTCGATCCCTTCACGCTGAGTTCGATCAGCGCGTTCAACACCACCAGGATCGACCTGAGCGAGGATCTCGACTGGTTCCCGCAGTCGATCCTCGGTGCGACCCAGCTCCGCCGCTACGAGAGCTTCACCCAGGAATTCCGCCTGGCGTCACCCTCGAGCCAGAAGCTGCGCTGGACGGCGGGCGCCTATCTGCTCGACGCGCGGCGGCGGGTCGATACCGTCGTCCTGATCTCGCCCGATCCGACCGCGTCGGGGCTGCCGGCCTCGGCCTATATCCCGCTGCCGGCCGCCCGCGCGACCGAGGATATCCTGACCAAGGCCGCCTATGCCCAGCTCAACTACAGCGTCACCGAGGCGGTCGAGCTGACCGGCGCGCTGCGTTACGACCACGACCGTCGCGAGCAGACCAACCGGCTCGTGCCGGGGCCGAAGCGCAAGGCCAATTTCGACGAATGGCAGCCGAAGGTCTCGGTCAAATATTCGCCGACCCCCGACACCATGATCTACGCGACCGCGGCGCGCGGTTTCCGCAGCGGCGGCTTCAACCCGCCCAACGCCGTCTTCCCGGCGATCTACAAGCCCGAGGTTGCCGACACGCTGGAGATCGGCAGCAAGAACAGCCTGCTGGACCGCCGGCTGACGCTCAACGCCGCCGCCTTCTACATGCGCTACAAGGACCAGCAGGTCTTCATCCTGAACGTCGCGGACCAGGGCATCGTCAATGTCGGCAAGACCGACATATACGGTTTCGAACTGGAGACGCAGCTGCGGCCGGTGCGCAACCTCCAACTCGGCGCGTCGCTCGGCTTCATCGACACCAAGATCAAGGATTTCGACGGCACGGCCCGGTTCCGCGGCAACCGGGTGCCGCTCACCTATCGCTGGTCCTATACCGCGTTCGGCCAGTATCGGATGCCGGTCGGCGACGATCGCGCGGTCGTCGCGCGGGTCGACTATTCGGGCCGGACGGGCAACTACTGGCATATCGACAATGCCGACCGGCAGGACGCGGTCCACCTCGTCAACGCCCGGCTGACCTACGACGCCAGGCGTTACTCGATCGCGCTCTACGCCACCAACCTGTTCAAGGAGCGCTACACCGAGGAATTCTTCGCCAAGGAATTCTCCGCCGGCGCCGCCGACATCCGCTACCCGGGCCAGCCGCGCCGCTACGGCGTCTCGGCAACCCTGAACTTCTGACGGGGTCATCCATGTCCAAGCAAGCACGCGACCTTGAGGATTTCTTCCATGGCCGGACCGCGGCGATCCAGCTGATCGACCGCCGCCGCCATGGACGGGACGTCACCTATGAAGGGGAGGGTGGCCTGTTCACCCAGAGCTGGTTCCCGCTGTGCCGGTCCAGCGACGTGGCGCCGGGCGCGGTCCTGGGCCGCAACTTCCTCGACGGCCGGGTCGCGGTCTACCGGACGGAGGACGGCACGGCCAACGTGGTCAGCGCCTATTGCCCCCACAACGGCGCCGACCTGTCGATCGGGAAGGTGACGGGCGATCGTCTGGTCTGCGCCTTCCACCACTGGGAGTTCGACCGGAGCGGCCGGTGCAGCCGCACCCCCACGGGGGACCGGATCGTCGAGGGGATGAAGGTCTTCCGCTATCCGGTGCAGGAGCGCTTCGGCCTGATCTGGGCGTTCAACGGAACCGAGCCGCTGTTCGACCTGCCGGAACTCGGCTTCCCGGATGACGAGCTCGCCTTCCATGCCGAGATCCCCAGCCTCGACCTGCTGGCGGATCCCTGGGTGTTCATGTGCAACACGTCCGACTTCAATCATATCGAGGTGGTCCACGGGATCGACATCCAGGGCGACGCGACCAGCGACATCAACTGGCACGAGTTCGGCTACGACTACGACCTGAAGGGGCGCTTCCGGGAGACCGGTGCGGCGATCGAGTACAAGGTGGGCATTCGCGGCTCGAACATCTTCTACCAGATGGGCAGCCTGAACGGCCGCTGGTTCGCCTTCCTCTATCCATGCGGCATCCACCGCCCCGGCACGCTGCGCAGCTATTTCGTCATCGCGACCCGCAAGTCCGACGGAACGCCCGAAGACGATGCGCGCGTGGCGGAGACGCTCGACTTCGCCCAGAAACTTGAGGTCGCGGTGGTCGACCAGGATGTCGAGATCCTCAACAGCATCCGCTTCACGCGCGGCATGTTCACCCGCAGCGACAGGGCGCTGGGGCGCTTCGTCGATTATCTGAAGACCTATCCGCGCGCTCACCCCGGCGCGGACTTCATTCGATAGGGAGGGGCGCATGGAGACGGTGGCGGTCGCGCAGCGGATCGAGGCACCGGCCGACGAGGTCTGGGCGCTGGTCGGCGATTTCGGCGGCGATGTCCTGACGCGGGGCTATGTCGCACGGGTCGAGGTGGCGGGGCGAGGCATCGGTGCGCGGCGCACCTATCATCTCGAGCCGTCCATCGGCGGCGGCGCGGTGGTCGAACGGCTGGTCGAGCTGGACGATGCCGAGCGCGCGATCGGCTATGACATGGTCGATTATGGCCCGCTGCCCTGGGCCGAGTATGGCGGGCGGATTACCGTGACGCCGGCGGGCCCCGACGCCTGCATCCTCGTCGTCCGGACCCGTTTCCTGCCGCTCGATCCCGCACGCGGCGAGGAGCTGCGCGGACTGTCCCGCGGCAATATCGGCCATTATTTCGATAATGTCCGGGCCGCTGTGGGCGTCGGGACCACGGAGGCGCTTGTCGGATCGGCCTGATCGATGGCAGCTTGCCGCCAAACCCTGATCGAAGGGGGGAGGATGGCATGAACGGATCGATGCTCGACTGGCCGCTGACGCTCGACCGGATTCTGGTCCATGCGGAGCGGTGGCACCCGGACCAGGCAGTGGTCGGCGTGGCATCCGACGGAGGCATGCAGCGGCGGACCTATGCCGAATGTGCGGATCGCGCGCGCCGGCTGTCGGCGGCGCTGCTCGCGCACGGCATCGGCCCCGGCGACCGGGTTGCCACGCTCGGCTGGAACACGCTCCCGCATTTCGAGGCGTGGTACGCGATCATGGGCATCGGCGCAGTGTGCCATACGCTCAACCTGCGGATGGACGCGACGCAGCTCGCCTGGATCGCGCGTGACGCGGGGGACCGGCTGTTGCTCGTGGACCCCGCGCTGCTGCCGGTGGCGGAGGCGGTGCGCGCCCTTTGCCCGGCGATCGAGGAGGTCATCGTGCTGGGCGCGGGCACCGACGCGCTGGTCGCGGCGCATGAGCCGGCCCGCTGGGGAGGCTTCGGCGAGGATCAGCCCGCCGGGCTCTGCTACACATCGGGCACCACCGGCGATCCCAAGGGGGTGCTCTACACCCACCGCTCCAACTTCCTCCACACGCTGGCGATCGTCCAGCCCGACCTGTTCGGCATCGGCGCCGCCGACAGCGTGTTGCCGATCGTTCCGATGTTTCACGCCAATGCCTGGGGCATCACCTTCGCCGCCCCCGCCGTCGGCGCGAAGCTGGTGCTGCCCGGCGCGCGGCTCGATGGCGCCAGCGTCCACCGTCTCATTGCCGAGGAGGGGGTGACGATGTCGGCGGCCGTGCCGACCGTGTGGCAGGGGTTGCTCGACCATCTCGATCATGCGGGGGGCGGCCTGGCGCCGCTGCGCCGCGTCGTGATCGGCGGATCGGCCTGCCCGCCGTCGATGCAGCGTCGTCTGGCCGACCATTACGGCGTCGAGGTCCGCCATGCCTGGGGCATGACCGAATTGTCGCCGCTCGGCACGGTTGCGGCCCCCAGCGCGGCCTCGGCGGCGCTGCCGCCGGAGGAGGCGCGCCGGCTGCTCCAGTCGCAGGGCCGTCCGCCGCTCGGCGTTGATCTCAGGGTGATAAGCGACGATCCGGCCGCCGGGCCGGACGCGCCGGGACGGCTGTTCGCGAGGGGCTATGCCACGGTCGGCCGCTATTTCGGGAAGGATGCCCCCGCCACCGACGCGGAAGGCTGGTTCGAAACCGGCGACGTCGCGGTGATCGACCACGGCTTCCTCCACATTACCGACCGCGACAAGGACGTCGTCAAGTCAGGCGGCGAATGGATCAGTTCGCAGGGGTTGGAGGCGATCGCCGCCGAGCATCCGGCTGTCGCGCATTGCGCGGTTATCGCCGCCGATTGCGATCGCTGGGGGGAGCGGCCCCTCCTCGTCGTCCAGCTTCGCGAAGGCGAGGATTGTTCGGATGCGTCGCTGTTGGAGGCGTTCGACGGGGCGGTGCCGCGCTGGTGGGTCCCCGACGGGATCGTCCGGGTCGGGGCCATGCCGTTGGGCGCTACCGGCAAGATCGACAAGCGTGCGCTGCGGGCCGCGTATCGCGGGCATTTGCGCGCGTCCTGAGAGGAGAGGCCTGAAAAAGAGGGAAGCGAGCCCGCTCGAGGCGGAGCCGGGCCCGCTTCCGTACCGCCCTGGGACCATAGGGCGGCGGGGGGAATTCAGCTTGTGGGCGTTGCCTTCGCGGACTCGGCGGCACGGCAGGCCTCCGTCGGCCGGGCAGGGAGGGTCGCGGCGACACGATTGCCCGAGGGATCGGTGCGGACGGCGGCGCAGGGCTGCGGCGCGACCGGCCGGAAGGCGCGCGCGTGGAGCTTGCCCGGCGGCACAGCGACCTCCCGATGCGTGGTGCGCAGGTCGGCGGCGACCAGCGGCGACGCTGCGAGCAGCGTCAGCGAGACAGCGGACAGGATCAGGCGCATCGTCGATCTCCGATATCGATTATCGACGAGCAGCTAGGCATGTCGCGTTGCTCACGGATCGCGATCGTGTAAAGAATTATGTCCGCGCGCCGGGGGCAGTCTCTCGCGGCGGTTGCGAGAGCATTTCAAACTGTTGCTGCGGCGAGGCCGTGTCGGTTTTTGCGCGCTGCAACCGTTGACGCTCTTCCCCCGCGTACATAGGTGCGGAGACGATCACCCCGTATCGAGGCTACCTATCGTGACGTCGAGTACCATATTGCTGGTCGAGGATGATCCGTCGCTCCGCGTCCTGACGGCGCGTGCGTTACAGGAAAACGGCTATGTCGTGCGCCCCGCCGCGACCGGGCCCGAGATGTGGATTGCCTTCAACGCCGAGCCGATCGACCTGATCATCCTGGACATCATGTTGCCCGGCACCAACGGCATCGAGCTGTGCCGCCAGCTCCGGCAGAAGAGCGACGTTCCGATCATCTTCATCAGCGCCAAGGGTAGCGAGACCGATCGTGTCATCGGGCTCGAGATCGGCGCCGACGACTATCTCGCCAAACCGTTCGGCACGCGCGAGCTGATGGCGCGGGTGCGCGCCGTGCTGCGCCGCGGCGGCATGGACCGGCAGAACGAACAGAGCCGCCGCAACGAGGCGCGCTTCGACGGCTGGCAGGTCAATTTCCCGCGCCGCGAGCTGACCTCGCCCAGCGGCGCCGTCGTCGACCTGACCGGCGCCGAGTTCGACCTGCTGTCGAGCTTCCTGCACAACGCTCAGCGGGTGATCGCCCGCGAACGGCTGATCGAGCTGTCACGGACGCGGCTGGGGGATGCTTCCGACCGCAGTATCGACGTGCTGGTCAGCCGGTTGCGCCGCAAGCTTCAGGGTGAGGGCCGCGAGGCGCCGATCACCACCGTCCGGGGCGTCGGCTACATGTTCAATGCCGAGGTGACCCGCACTTGATCCATCTCGTGCGCCCATCGCTGGGGTTGGTCGGGCGGATCCTGGTCATCCTGCTGCTGACGGTCACGGTCGAATTCTGCACCAGCACATTGCTTTACGAGCGCGCGAGCCAGTTCTCGCTGCGCGAGGATGAGGCCCACCGGCTGGCCGAGCATCTCGTCATCACCCGCAAGCTGATTGCCGAGCGTCCGGTCCATGAGCGGGCGATGATGGCCTCGCTGCTCACCACCGATCGCTACGACGTCCGCTGGGGAGCGACCGAGCCGCCGCCGCCGCCGATGGCGCCGGAGTTGCGGGAGATGCGGGAGCAGATCGTCACCTGGGAGCCGTCGCTGGCCGATTCCAACGTCCGGCTGCGGCTCAAGTCGCCAGGGCTCAACTCCATGGTGGTTGGCGGCATGACCCTCCCCGACGGGAGTTGGATCCATTTCGGCACGCGCGACGTCGCCTCCGGCTGGGACCTCGCGATCGGGCGGGTGATGCTGGCGCTGGTCCCCGCGATCGGTCTGCTGGTGATCGGGAGCCTGCTGATACGCAACACGCTCAAACCGGTGCGCATGCTCGCCCAGGCGGCCGAGCGCTATGGCTATGGGGATCGCGTCATCCTGCCCGAGATCGGCACCGGTGAGGTATTGCGGGTGATCCGGGCGTTCAACGCGATGCAGGATCGTATCCAGCGGCTGATCGCCGACCGCACCCAGGCGCTGGCGGCGGTCGGCCATGACCTGCGGACCCCGATCGCGCGGCTACGGCTGCGGATCGACATGATCGGCGATGGCGCGGCGCGCGACGCGATGCAGCGGGACGCGATCGAGATGGAAACCATGATCGGTTCGCTGCTGGCTTTCCTGGGCGGCGAGGAGAGCGACCAGCCGATGGTCCGGACCGACCTGGCGGTAATGGCGGCCACCCGCGTCGACGACGCAACCGACGAGGGGCATCGCATCCGTTACGAGGGACCCGAGCATCTCGACGCCTATGTACGCCTCTACGACCTCAAGCGTGCGCTCGACAATCTCGTCACCAATGCGTTGCGCCACGGCAAGGATGTCGTGGTCCAGGTCGAGAGGAACGACGACCGGGTGATCCTGCGCGTGCTCGACGACGGGCCGGGCATCCCGGAGGCGCGTCTCGAGGATGTTCGCCAGCCCTTCGTCCGGCTCGATACCGCACGTCGCCGCAATACAGAGGGCCTCGGCCTCGGCCTCGCCATCGTCGAGCGGATCGTGCGGGCTCATGCCGGCACGCTGCGCCTCTCGAACCGGCCGACCGGCGGGTTGATGGCGGAGATCGATCTGCCGATCGACGGACGGGCTTCAGCCATCGGGTGACGGCGGACGCCGCATAGCAATGATTTTTTACAGGGGCGCTGCGCTGCGGCAAAAACGCTCCCCTATCTCCGGACTCCATGATGCCGGTCGCATGACCATATCCTAGGAGTCCTACGATGAATGAGCTGATCGGTCGCGTTTTCAGCTTTCAGGAGCATGTGTTCACCAGCAACAGCGATCTGTACGGGAAGCTTGCCCGCGACGGGCAGAGCCCCAAGGCGCTGATGATATCCTGCGCGGATTCGCGCGTCGTCCCCGAATATATCGTGCAGGCAGCGCCCGGCGACCTGTTCGTCTGCCGGAACGCCGGCAACATCGTCCCGCCCTTCTCGCAGGCCAATGGCGGCGTATCGTCGACGGTCGAATATGCGGTGATGGTGCTGGGTGTCCGCGACATCATCGTCTGCGGCCATTCGGACTGCGGCGCGATGAAGGCGCTGTGCAGCCCCGGCTCGCTCGACGGCATGCCCAACGTCGCCGCCTGGCTGCGCCACTCGCATGCCGCGCAGAAGGTCGCCGAGGATGCCTATCCGCATATCTCCGGCGCGGACAGGGTGCGCGTCCTCGCGCTCGAGAACGTCGTTGGCCAGCTCGCCCATCTCCGCACCCACCCGTCGGTCGCCTCGGCGATCGCACGGGGCGAGATGGCGCTGCACGGCTGGTATGTCGACATCCATGCCGGCGAGGTGCTCGCGCTCGATGGCGAAACCGAGCGCTTCCTGCCGCTCGCCGCCGATCGTCCGCTGCCGGTCGCGCTCCAGGCCGCGTCGCGCCGCGCCGCCGATGTGCTGGAGGCCGCCGAATGATTTCGGCGCGCCTCGCCTCGATCTTCCCGGTCAGCTTCTCGCGCGACTTCACGGCGTCGATCGTTGTCTTCCTCGTTGCGCTCCCGCTTTGCATGGGCATCGCGGTCGCTTCGGGCGTACCGCCGGAAAAGGGGCTGATCACGGGCATCATCGGCGGGCTCGTCGTCGGTGCCCTCGCCGGTTCTCCGCTGCAGGTCAGCGGCCCGGCCGCCGGCCTGGCCGTCATCGTGTTCGAGCTGGTCCGCGACCATGGACTTTCGGCCCTCGGCCCCATCCTCGCGCTTGCGGGCGCGATCCAATTCGTTGCCGGCGTGCTGAAGCTGGGCGGCTGGTTCCGCGCCATTTCTCCGGCGGTCGTCCACGGCATGCTGGCGGGTATCGGCGCGCTGATCGTCGTCGGTCAGTTCCACGTCCTGTTCGACGCCAAGCCGCTGCCCAACGGGCTCGAGAATCTGGCCGCGATGCCGGCGCGGCTGCTTGGCCTGTCGCCGTCGAACATGGCTGCGGCGGAAATGGCCTTTGCGATCGGGTTGATCACGATCGTGGCCATGCTGGCCTGGGAGAAGCTCCGACCGGCGACGATGAAGCTGGTGCCCGGCGCACTGGTGGGCGCGCTGGCCGGGACGCTGGTGGCCTGGGGCCTCGGCCTGTCGATCACCCGGGTCGAGGTGCCGTCCTCGATCGTCGCGGCGATCGTGCCGCCCGACGCGGGCTTCCTTGGCCGTATGCTCGATCCCGCGCTCGTCGTGACGGCGATCGCGATCGCGTTCATCGCCAGCGCCGAGACGCTGCTCTCGGCGGCGGCGGTCGACCGGATGCACAATGGCGTTCGTACCGACTATGACAAGGAACTGCGCGCTCAGGGCGTGGGCAACCTGCTGTGCGGTTTCGCGGGCGCATTGCCGATGACCGGCGTGATCGTGCGCAGCTCCGCCAACGTCCAGGCAGGCGCGGTGACGCGGTGGTCGGCGGTGCTGCACGGCGCCTGGCTGCTGGCCTTCGTCGCGCTGCTGCCCTGGCTGCTGCGGGAGATCCCGATGGCCTCGCTCGCGGGTATCCTGGTTGTCACTGGCTGGCGCCTGGTGTCGGTATCGCATGTCCGGCACCTGTTCCATCATCATGGCGTGCTCCCGGTAGTGATCTGGGTGGCGACGTTCGTGATGGTCGTTGCGACCGACCTGCTGACCGGCGTCCTCGTCGGCCTGGCGCTCTCGCTGCTGGAACTGGTTCCGCACCTGCGGCGCCTGCGGCTGCGGGTGGACGCGAACCATGGCGACGAACGGAGCGAAATCCGGCTCGAGGGGGCGGCGACCTTCGTGACGCTGCCGAAGCTCCTCAAGACGCTCGAATCGATCCCGGGGGGGCGTGCGGTCAGCCTCGACATCCGCAAGGTGCCGGCGATCGACCATAGTTCGGCGGAGATGCTGGGTGAATGGATCCAGCGGCGCCGGTCCGGGGGCACGGCGGTCAACCTCGACGCCGAGGACGACCAGCTCCGGAAGATTGCAGCCTGACCCACCCCATTGGCCAGGTGTTGCACCGGCGTCACGCTTCTACCCCTTAAAGCGTGGCGCCGGACCCCGGCAATGATTTGTAACATGCGGGAAACAGAGGGCTGAGAATCCCGTTTCCATAATGGCTGCGTCGATCATGACGCGACCCGATCAGAGGAAGCGCAGGCCGACGAAAGGAGGGACGATCCGAGACCTTACAAAAAAGGGGATTGTCTTATGCGTTTTCCGAACCTCACCGCTGCCGCCCTCGCGCTGTTCGTCGCGACGCCGGCCCTGGCCCAGGAAGAAAGCTCGCCGTTCAGCGTATCCGGCAGCATCGGCCTCGCCACCGATTACCGATTCCGCGGTGTTTCCCAGACCGACAAGGAAATGGCGATCCAGGGCGGCATCACCGTCGGCCATGAAAGCGGCTTCTACGTCGGTACATGGGGATCCAATCTCGCCGGCTGGGGCACCTTCGGCGGTTCCAACACCGAGCTGGACATCTTCGGCGGCTACAAGATCGCGCTGGGCGAGGGCGTCGCGCTCGATGCCGGCCTCACCTGGTTCATGTATCCCGGCGGCGCTGACAAGACCGACTTCGCCGAGCTCTATGCCAAGCTCAGCGGCACGATGGGCCCGGTCACCCTGCTCGGGGGTGTCGCCTATGCGCCGAAGCAGGAAGCGCTCGGCCGCTGGTACTTTTCCGGCGCGTCGGCCTCGACCGGCATCTACGATGATCCGGGCGACAAGGAAGACAATCTCTACATCTGGGGCGACATCTCCGGCACCATCCCGGAAACCCCGATCACCCTGAAGGGGCATCTCGGCTATTCGAACGGCAACAAGGGTCTTGGCCCCAACGGCACCAGCATCGCGCCGACCGGCAAGTATCTCGACTGGCTGGTCGGGGTCGACGTCGCCATCCCCGGCACGCCGGTCACGGCGGGCGTCGCCTATGTCGATACCGACATCAGCAAGCGCGAGTCGGCCTATCTGCTGCCTAACTTCACATCGACGAAGAATGGTTCGTCGATCGCGAGCGGCAAGGTCGTCTTCTCGTTGACCGCCGCCTTCTGAGGCGATGGGAGGGAGGGGCGCGCGGTGCCGCGCGCCCCTTCACCTGTCAGAAGTCGAGCTCGACCCGCGCCCCGCCGACATGCATTCCATAGTCGGTGCGGCCGCCCGCCCGGATCGCGGCGCCGGTATAGGCGAGATAGCCGTAGTTGAGGTTGAAGCGCAGATATTCCACCGGGGTCCAGATGATGCCGGCGAACCAGCCATTCTGGGTGCCGCCGCGGATCGCCCCGTCATTGAGATCGAGATAGTCGTAGCGCAGGTTGAGCTGGATCGCACCGATGCCGCCCTTGCCGAACGGCGAGGAGGGCTTGGCCCCGCCGAAGATGCCGTTGCGATAGGTGCGGCTATCGTCGGTCAGGAAATAGCCGATCTCCGCATAGCCGCCGAAGAAGCGGGAATTGGGTCCGGGGCCGATCGCGTCGAGCCAGTTCGCCTCGCCAGCGGTGTGCCAGCGGCCGTGAATGGCGGCGACCTCGAGCCCATAGTTGAGCTCGCGGTCGACGAAGATGTTGGGCGTCGCAAGGATGCGGCTGTTGGTGCTGTGCAGGAAGGGGCGCTGCCGATATCGGGTCGGCGCATCCGACAGCCGGTTGAGCATGCGCAGGTGGGCCGAGCCGCCGAGATGGACCTGCGTCCCGCCCAGCTTCGGCGCATAGACGGCGCGGCCGTCGATGCTGAAGCTGTTGTTCTCGTCGCCGCCGTTCGGGCCGTCGCTCGAGTCGGCCAGTGCGTCGATGTCGTCTGAGAAGACACCCGCCTGGAGGAGGATGTCCTTGCGGTGATACTGGACCGCAATCCCCAGCCGCCGCTCGAAGTTGAACGCGTCGGTGAACGCGGCGCGTTCCATCAGCGAGCCGGTGGTGTCGCCGGTCAGTTCATCGAGCGACTGGAACTGATTCTGATTGCCGATCGATATCTGCCAGGGGCCCCGATCGTAGGTGACGAAGGTATCGACCAGCCCGACCTTGTTGTCCGACAGCTCGAGCTCGAGCTTGTAGCCGAAGCCGCTGCCGAGCTTGCCCTCGCCGCCCAGCCGGATGCGGCGCACCTCGTTCGAGAAGCCAAGGCCGCGATCGACGATGCCGCGCGGTTTGGAGACATAGCCCGCATCGAGCTGGATCCGGCCCTTCACCTTGAAGCTGCGATCGCCACTGGTGAATTGCGGCGACCCCTTCCAGCCGATAACCGTGGCATCGGGCGAGGCGACGGACGCGGCCGCCGACGCCGCGGCCGGCGCCGATGCCGGGGAGGCCGCGGCCGGAGCGGTGCCCGGTGGGGCTTCGCCGAGTCGCGCCTCGATCGCTGCAAGCCGGGCCTGCAGCGCGCGTACTTCGTCGCGCAGCGCCTGGCTTTCTTCCGCCGTCAGAGGAGCCGCGGCCAGCGGCATGGCGATCAGCGAGGCTGTGGCGGCCAGCGCCACGCGGGCAATGCGAAACATGAAATCGTCTCCCGGGCGGCGATCGCCCGCACGGGGGCGATGTGACGCTTTCATGTTCTTTTTGTTACAGCCGGGAAATTAGCAATACTTCGTAACAAAATCGCTAAAAAAAGACATTTTCTGCCGCTGTCTTTTCGGTGTCGCAATAACCTGTTTCGACCACGGTCCGGCGCAGCTGTCGGGAAAGGGTCAATCAGCCGTAGCCAAGGCTGTTGACCGACTCGGACGTGCATGTTTGCTGCGTTGCAACATTGCGGTGGGGACTGACATGGCGCTTTCGATCTTTACGCTCGTTTACGGCTTTCTGACGACCTTCATCCTGACCAGCCTCTCGCGCAACCGCCGGGAGGCGCGTCCGGACGCGCCGGTCCTGACGCTGGTGGGGCATGGCCTGATGGCGGCATCGGCGGCGGGCGGGTGCCTGGCGCTCAGCGCCGCCGCCTGGGCCTCGCTCGTCCCCTGAGCGCTGGCGCCGTCAGCGCGGCTTGCCGGCCGGGTAGCGGTCGCGTGCCGCGGCGGCGATCGCCTCGTCGTCCTGGGGCGCGCCGCCGCTGATGCCGATCGCGGCGATGGTGGCGCCGTCGATCGCTACCGGCACGCCACCCGCGATCGCGATCGCGCCCGGAACCGACAGGACCGACTGGTCGCCCTTGGCAAGGGCTTCCTGCAGCAGGCCGGTCGGCATGCCGAGCGCGGCGGCAGTGGCCGCCTTGCCTTCTGCGACGTCGAGGCTCTTGTAGGAGGCGCCGTCCATCCGCTGCGCCAGGATCACCCGGCCCTCGCGGTTGACGATGACGATCGAGACGGCGTGGCCGCCGCGCGTCGCCGCCTCGACCGCGCCCTGAGCCATCGCCATCGCGTCGCGCAGTTGCAGCGCCGGCGCCGCGGCGATCGGGGCGGCGGCCGTCATCGCGAGCAGCGCGATCGCGCCGCCCGGTATCTTCCAAAGCTTCATGTCGTTCTCCGTGGGAGGACCGGCGATCGCCGTCCCGCTTCAGTGCATCCGGTTCTCGGCGGGCCGGGCCTTCTCATCATGCGGCCGGGCGAGGAAGGCATGGATGTCCCTGACGTCCTGCTTGCTCAGCACGTCCGCGAAGGAGGCCATGCCCGCATAGGCGAAGGCGCCGTCGAGAACGATGGCCTCGAAGGCGGCGTGCGTCTCCGGCGTCATCTTCCACAGGTTGGGATAGCCGCCGGCGCCGGTCGGGCCGCCATGGCAGCGCCCGCAATTCTGCGCATAAAGAGCCGCGCCGCGCTGGACCTGGGCTTCGGTGCCGCGATACTCGGCCGGCGCCGCCGTGAATGGCCGGTCTTCGCGCATCGGCGGCAGCTTCGGCGCCGGTCCACCGATCCGGAACACGATCAGCCGCTCGCTGTTCTGCCGCTCGATCGCCACGGCGCCGGGAGGATAGGACACGTTGAGTGCGCCGCCGAGACCGGCGGTCACGGCGACATATTGGACGCCGTCGATCGTGTAGCTCATCGGCGAGGCCATGATGCCGGTGCCCACATTGATCCGATGCACGACAGTACCGGTCTTCGCGTCATAGGCCGTCAGCCAGCCGTCCGCCGTACCCTGGAAGACGAGCCCGCCCGTCACCATCGTGCCGCCGCTCCAGAAGGGCATCGGCTTCGTCGCCCATGCCTCCTTCTGGCGCACCGGGTCCCAGGCACGGACGACCTGATGGAAGGTCGGCGCGGGCTGGCCGGCGAGGATGTCGTCGGCGCCACCGGTCTTGTTCGACCCGAAGGCGAAGCTGGGGAAGGAGGCTGCCGATCCCTGCAGGTTGCTGTACGGCCGATATTTCGGTTGCTCCAGCATCTGGAAGGTCATCGGGGCTTCGAGCACCGGGATATAGACCAGCCCGGTTTCCCGGCTGTAGGACATGGGCTGCCAGTTGTGCCCGCCTGCTTCGGACGGCCAGACCAGCTTGGTCTTCTTCGAATAATCGCTCTGATCGGTGACCACCGGCCGGCCGGTCTTGAGATCGACGCGGTCGGCCCAGGTCACGGTCGTGAACTTCTCCGCCGACAGCAGCTCCCCGCTCACCCGGTCGAGCACATAGAAGAAGCCGTTCTTCGGCGCCTGCATGATCACCTTGCGCGGGCGGCCGCCGATCTCGATGTCGGCGAGGATCATGTTCTGGGTGGCGGTATAGTCCCAGCTGTCGCCCGGGGTCGTCTGGTAATGCCACTTCTTGCGGCCGGTGTCGGCGTCGATCGCGACGATCGATGAAAGGTAGAGATTGTCGCCGCCGGCAGGGCTGCGCAGCCAGGACGGGTGCGGCATCCCGTTGCCGGTGCCGACATAGACGATGTTGGTGTCGGGATCGTAGACGATCGAATCCCACGGGGTGCCGCCGCCCCCCAGGTCCCAGCGCGACTTGGGGTCCCAGGTCTTGCGCGCCTCGGTCACCTCCGGATGCTCGTCGGGGCCCGCCGCCGGATCGCCCGGCACGACGAAGAAGCGCCAGGCGAGCTTGCCGGTCTTGCGGTCATAGGCGCTGGCATAGCCGCGCGCGCCCATCTCGCCGCCGCCATTGCCGATCACGACGTTCCTGCCCGCGACGCGGGGGGCGCCGGTGATCGCATAGCTCATCCTGCGGTCGGTGATCGTGTCGACCTTCCACAGCTCCTTGCCGGTCTTCGCGTCGACCGCGGCCAGATAGCCGTCGAGGGCTGCGACATAGACCACCCCGTCGGCGACCGCGACGCCGCGGTTGACCGCGTCGCAGCAGGTGCGGCGGGCGAACTGGCCGTCGACCTCGGGATCATATTGCCAGAGCTGCTTGCCGGTGCGCGCGTCGAGCGCGTAGACGACGCTCCAGGGGCCGCTGACGTACATCACGCCGTCGACCACGACCGGCGTCGCCTCGACCCCGCGATGCGTGCTGCCGCGCACGACGAAGTCGTTGAACTCCCAGGCCACGCCCAGCTTGCCGGCGGTGGCGGCCGAGACCTGCATTCCCGGATAGGAATAGGCGGTTTCGGCGCGCCAGTCGCCGGGCTGTGAGCCGCCGGCCAGGCTGGTCGCGACCAGTGCGGGCGCTACCAGGCCCGCGAGGGCGGTGCGGATGATGGCGCGGCGACGGCGCCCTTCGATCGACTTCATCACTTTACGCTCCCCTGTCGGGAAGGCGGCGTGGCGCTGCCTTCCCGAGGATCATCATCCACCCTTACCGCGTCAGAAGCGGCGGCGCACTTCCAGGCCGATGGTGCGCGGCCGGATCGTCGTCGAGCGATCCACGCCGGCCGTCAGGTCGGTATCGAGGAACGGCCGGTTGTCGAACAGATTGTTGACGTACAGCCGGAACTCGGTCTCGCCGTCGCTCATCGAAGCGAAAGCGTTGACCACCTGGTAGGCGCCGCGGAATTCGGCCCTGTTCGGGGTCGTTCCCGCCGCACCGCTCGGAGAGAGGATCGCGAGGGTCCGGTTGAACTGGCGGCGCGAACGGCTCTGATACTGGTACTCGCCGCGAATCTGGCCGCGCCAGCCCTCGATCAGCTCGGCGCTGTAGCTGGCATAGCCGCTGAGCATCCATTTCGGCACGGCCAGGACCTGATCGCCGTCCTCCGCGGTGGTGCCGGGCACGGCCTCGACGATCTTGGCGTCGCTGTAGGTGGCGGTGCCGCCGACCTGGAAGGCACGCGTCAGGTTGATCCGAGCTTCCGCCTCGGCGCCCTTCACATGGGCGGCGCCGGCGTTGCCGGTAAAGGCGAAGCCGCAGCTCGTCAGGTTGATCTGCTGCTGGATCTTCTTCCAGTCGGTGTAGAACAGCGCGCCGTTGAACATGATGTTGCCGAACTGGTTCTTGGTGCCCAGCTCATAGCTCCACAGATTGTCCGAATCGAACGTGTCCGGCGCCTTGTTCAGCCCGAGCTGGTTCAGGTCGGCCGCGCACAGCACGGGGTTGATCTGGAAGCGGTTCGGGCCGCCGGGGCGGAAACCCTTGGCCGCCGAAGCATAGATCAGGTTGTCGCGTGTCGCCTTGTAGGAGATGCCGAATTTCGGATTGATGCCCTTCTCGTTGCTCCTGCGGCCGATGACCTGGGTGAGGCCGCCGTTGAAGGGACCGTCGCCCATGATGTCGACGACCTGCTTGATCTGGAACAGGCGCACGCCCGCGGTGACGTCCAGATTGTCGAGCAGCTTGTAGGTCGCTTCGCCGAAGGCGGCGTATTGTTTGGTGATGGTGGTGGTGTCGCCGACATAGCCGACCTCCGTGCCGATCACGGGCGTCGCGCCCGGCGTGGTCGCGATCTGGTACAGATTGTCGTCCTGATGCGAATAATAGAGACCTGCGATCCAGGTCAGCGGCGCGTCGCTGTTCGTCGAAGCGAGACGGAATTCCTGGCTGAACGTCTTGGTGCGGCTGGCCGACAGGTTGTCGCTGGTCTGCCCCAGCAGCGGCGGCACGAGCCCGCCGATGAAGAAGCTGTAGTCGCGGACGAAATCCAGCTTGCGGTCGAAATAGGCGGTCAGCGAGGTTGCCTGGACCCCGCCCAGTTCCTTGTTGATGTCGAGGCTGTAGATGCCGGCCTTGTCGGTGGTGGGCTGCGCGATCCGGTAGGAGGAGGTCAGCTTCTTCTCACCCAGGAAGAACTGGCCCGGATTGTCGAGCTTGTAATGCTGATAGAAGGCGGCCGGCCGGATCGACCAGCTATCGTCGGGCTGCCACAGCAGCGACAGGCGGCCGACATAGGTGTTGGCGTCGTTCTGGTTGGAGGCGCCGCGCGTGGAAAGCGCGTTCTGGCGCTGGGGCGTGAAGCCCGGCTCGGTGCTCGAATAGCGCGAGTTGGTGAACGAGCCGCCGGCGACATTGTCGATATAGCCGCCGTCATGGCGGAAGTAGATGCCGCCGCGCACGGCAAGCACGTCCTGCACGATGGGCAGGTTCACCACCGCCTCGGCATTGTAGGACATCGACCCGTGCGCGGTCGTCGCCACGCCGGCGGCGGCGCTGCCGCCGACCTCGTCCAGCTTCGGCCGGGCGCTGACATATTTGATCGCACCGCCCATCGAGCTGCCGCCGTAGAGGGTGCCCTGCGGACCCTTCAGCACCTCCAGCCGCTCCATGTCGAAGAAGACCGGATCGAATGCACCGCTGAAGCTGGTGGCGATGGTCACGAGCGAGATATCGTCGAGATAGATGCCGACCGTCGGCGCCGAGGCGACGGTGCTGATGCCGCGGATGTTGTAGTTGCCGAGGCCGCGCTCGGTGCCCGAGAAGGACAGGCCCGGCACGCTGCGCAGGATGTCCTTGACGTCGACGGCACCGCGGTCGCGCAGCTGGTCGCCCGACAGCGCGTTGACCGAGATCGGAACGTCCTGGAGGCGTTCACGCGCCTTGCGCGCGGTGACGACGATGTCGCCGCCCTCGCCGGCGACGTCGGACGCGACTGCGTCCTGCGCGCGTGCAGGGGCAGCGAGAGCCACGGCGGAGACGCCGATCGCCAGCAGGGCAGGCAGGGAAATGGACTTGGCGAGGGTAGGCTGCATTTGTTCGGTCCCTTTTGGAAGGTCGCGCAGGAATCTTCGTCCATGTCGCGGGTCGACCCTAGACTGCGGAAGGCGGGTCGGACCGTCCTTTCCGATTTCCCGAAATATCTTTGCGAAAGCCAAAACGACACGCGTCCCCCGGGGCGATCGCGGGTACGGCCCGGCAATTATGGACAGGGCGGCCTGCCGGCGTGTAGTCTCTACCCTTTCCAGAGGAGCAGGTTTGACCGACAGTCCGATCCACGATTATGGCACCATCGATCCGACGCTCGGGTTGATGCTCGATGACGATGCGCGGAAATTCCTTGCAGGCCTTCCACCCGATCCACTCTCGGGGAGCAGGCGCCTGCCGCGGATGAAGCCGTCCGATGCGGAGGCAACGGGCTGGTTGCAGGGCATGACCGTCCGGCCGGGTTTCTCTTTCGTGATGACCGACATCTATCGGGCGCGGAGCAAGCAGGCCACCTTCCTCAGCGACGATCATCTGAAGCTGCACTTCAAGCTCGACGGACCGAGCGCGATCAGCGGCGCCAGCCGCGAGAACATGACGGTCGAGCCCGGCGTGATGGCCTTCCTGGTACAGCCGCCGCGCACGGTGAAGCACGAGATCGTGCGCGAGGACGCGCGGCTGCGCTGCCTCACCATGGCGTGCAGCCGCGAATTCGCCGCGCAGCTCCTGTCGCCCGGCGATGGCGACCTTCCGGCGCCGATCGTCGAATATCTCAAGGGGCCTGCCGCGCGCTTCTCGCATGACTATATGCCCTTGCCGCCGCAGCTCCGGGCGCTTGTCGAGGAGATGATGGCCCTGCAGGGGGATTCGCTCGGCCAGCTGATGCTGGAGGCAAAGGCGCTCGAGCTGCTCTATCTCGCGCTCCGGCAATTGTCGGGAACCAGCGCGGCCACGCCGCGCGAGCGCGATCGCCGCAAGGTCCAGCAATTGTGCGCGCTGCTCGACAGCAAGGAGGGGGGCGCGATGAACATCGCCCAGCTCTGCCGCGAACTCGCCTGGAACGAGACGCAGATGATGGAGAGCTTCAAGCAGATCACCGGGACGACGATCGCCAACTACCGGCAGCGCCAGCGCATGGAGCAGGCATTGCGCCAGTTGCGCACCACCGACCTGTCGATCACCGAGATAGCGTTCGACGCCGGCTATGAGCATCCGAGCAATTTCGCCACCGCGTTCAAGCGGACTTTCGGCTTCTCGCCACGGGCGGGCCGGGCTCGCCTGAACTGATCGGTGGAAAGCGGAGGCGAAAATGGGGGCCTCCATAAGATTGCCGGAGCCCCGCACAGGTTTCCCGTCCTCGCCTGGGGCAGCCTCGCCGCGTTCGAGCCTTCCTTTCCCACGCCCCTGAACCAGCGGAGACCGACGTGATCCTGCGCAACGCCTTCCTTGCCGCCACCCTGCTGATGTCCACCGCGACCTCGGCGATCGCCGCAACGACGATCGTCCATGCCGGCCGGCTGATCGACGGCACCGGCGGCGCCCCGCGCGAGCGCGTGTCGATCGTCATCGACGACGATCGTATCCGCGCGGTCGAGCCCGGCTTCGTGGAGGCGCGCGCGGGCGAGACGATGGTCGACCTGTCGAACCGCACGGTCTTGCCAGGCCTGATCGACATGCATGTCCACATCACCTGGGCCTTCCATCCCGGCGATCCGATCCGAAAGGCGGTGACTCGCTCCGCCTATGACGAGCTGATCGACGGCGTGAAGGACGTGCGTGCAACCCTCCTGGCTGGTTTCACCTCGATCCGCAGCGTCGGCGACTCGACGGCGGGCGTCGTCGCGCTCAAGCGCGCGGTGGCCGATGGCAGCATCCCCGGCCCGCGCATGTGGGTCGGCGGGGTGCCGCTCGGCCCGACGGGTGGCCACAGCGATCCGGCCAATGGCCTGATCCCCGATATGGCGGAGCTGCCGCATGCCCGTGAGGCGGTGATCGACGGTCCCGACGAAGCGCGGCAGGCCGTCCGCCGGCTGAAGCGGGAAGGCGCCGATGTCATCAAGATCATGCCGTCGGGCGGCGTCATGTCGATCGGGGACGATCCCAACCACCAGCTGATGATGGACGATGAGATCAAGGCCGTGATCGATACGGCCCATTCGCTGGGCATGAAGGTCGCCGCGCATGCCCATGGCAAGCAGGCAATCGACCGGGCGATCGCGCTGAACGTCGATTCGATCGAGCATGCCAGCTTCTCCGACGCGCAGACCTACAAGCTGTTCAAGCAGCATGGCACCTATCTGGTCCCGACCCTGCTGGTCGGGCAGCGGGTCTATGAAACAGCCAAGGCGCATCCCGAACGGCTGAACCCGTCGACGGCCGAGAAGGCCCTGGCGATCGCGCCGCTGCTGCAGAAGAACCTGCGCGATGCCCATGCCGCCGGGGTTAAGATCGCCTTCGGGACGGACACCTTCGGCATGTCGGCGCACGGCGAGAACGCGCAGGAGTTCAAGCTCCTCGTCGCCGCCGGACTGACCCCGATGGAGGCGATCCAGGCCGCCACCCGCAACGCCGCCGACCTGCTCGGGAGCACGGATGTCGGTCTGGTCCAGCCGGGACGCTTCGCCGATCTGATCGCGGTGGCCGGAGATCCGTTGAAGGATGTCTCCGCGCTCGAACAGGTCGACTTCGTGATGAAGGGCGGCGCGGTGGTGAAGGCGGACGGCAAGCCGGTTTCCTGACTGCCATTGGAACATCGCGGCTGATCCTGTAAGGAGACCGCGATGTTCCGTCCGATCGCCTTGCTGCTCGCGGCCCTGGCCCTGATACTGTCGCCGGTCCTGATGGCTGGCGCGGCCGCGGCGATGCCTGCGGCCGAGCCGGCGGCGATGACGATGGACGCGCATTGCGCGGGCATGCTGCCCGGCAAGCCGGACCAGAAGAAAAGCCTGAAGATCGATTGCGCGGCGGCCTGTTCGGCGCTGCACGCGAGTACGCCCTTTATCGTGCGGGTGCCGTCGATCGGCGGCGTGCCCCCGGCGATGCTGCGGGTCGCCCAGCTCCACGGCATCGACCTCGCCCGTGAAACACCCCCTCCACGAAGCACTCCCGAGATCTGAACCCATATCTCAGGAGATTATCGATGAAGTTTATCATGACCGCGATCGCGCTGTCGATCGCCGCCCCCGCGGCTGCGTAGACCGCCGCCGATCCCCACGCCCATCATAGCGGACATGCGGGCCGGAAGCCCGCTACCAAGGCGCCGGACTGCTGTGAAAAGACCGCGGCTGGCAAGGCCAGGGAATGCTGCGACAAGGCCAAGGGCCGCGACTGTTGCGACAAGACCAAGGCCGGGGGCGCCCCTGCGTCCGGAACCGACGCGCACGCGCATTGACAGTCCGTCGATGAGTGCGGGGTGGGGGACGGTTCGCCGCCCCCTTCCCATCCGTGATGCCCTCCTGGAGGGTGAAGTGGGATATAGATCATGAACCGATCATGGGACCGGCGCGCCATGCTGCGCGCCGGCATATTGGGCGCAACCGCGGCCGGCCTGGGGCAGTGGCCCGCCTGGGCGCAAACCGGCACGCCGGGAATTACCGACCCCCTGCCCGAGGAAACGGGCGGTGACATCCATCTGCGGATTGCCCCGGCGACGATGCGCATCGACGGCCGCGATCGGCCGGCGATCGGAATCAACGGCGGGGCGCCCGCACCGATCCTGCGGCTGCGCGAAGGGCGGCCCGTCCGTATCCGCGTCGACAACATGCTGGACGAGGAAACGTCGCTCCACTGGCACGGGCTGATCCTGCCCTTCCAGATGGACGGCGTGCCGGGCGTCTCTTTCCCCGGCATCGCCCCGCGGTCGACCTTCGTTTACGAGTTTCCGATCATCCAGGCAGGCACCTATTGGTATCACAGCCATTCGGGTCTGCAGGAGCAACTTGGCCTCTACGGTCCGATCGTGATCGATCCGGCCGGAACGGATCCGATCGCCAGCGACCGCCAGCATGTCGTGATGCTGTCGGATCACAGCCGGCTTTCGCCGCATGCGATCTTCCGCAAGCTCAAGCAGGAACCCGGCTATTTCAACAGGCAGCGGCAGACGCTGGCCGGCCTCCTCGCCGGCCGGGACCAGGGATTGAAGGACCGGCTCGACTGGGGGGCGATGCGGATGGACCCGACCGACATCTCCGACGTCACCGGCAGCACCTACGACTATCTGGTCAACGGCCACGGGCCCCGTGACAACTGGACCGCGCTGTTCCGGCCGGGCGAGCGGGTGAGGTTGCGACTGATCAACGCCTCCGCGATGACGATCTTCAACGTTCGTATTCCGGGGCTGAAGCTCACGGTGGTGCAGGCCGACGGGCAGGACGTCCGCCCGGTCACGGTCGACGAGCTGCAGATCGCCGTGGCCGAGACCTACGACCTGATCGTCGAGCCGGCCGAGGATCGCGCCTATACGATCGTCGGTGAGGCCGTCGACCGTTCGGGCATGGCCCGAGCGACGCTCGCGCCCCGCCCCGGCATGGCGGCGGCGGTGCCGCCGCTGCGCCGTCGCCCGGTCGCCGACATGGCCGACATGGGGATGGACATGGGCGGCATGGATCATGGCGCGATGGGCCACTCGATGGACATGTCGATGCGGAACCCGGCCAATGCGCCCACGGTGACGATGGGCCCGGGCGTGCAGACGATCTCGCCCATGCCGAAGGATCGCACCGGCGAGCCGGGCCAGGGCCTCGCCGATGCAGGGCACAGGGTGCTGGTCTATCGCGATCTCGTCGCGCGCGACCGCAACCCCGATGCGCGGGCACCGGCGCGCTCGATCGACGTCCACCTGACGGGCAACATGGAACGCTACATGTGGTCGTTCGACGGCAAGACGCTGTCGCAGGCACGTGATCCGATTCCGATACGCACCGGAGAACGGGTGCGGGTGAACCTGATCAACGACACCATGATGGCGCACCCGATCCACCTGCACGGCCATTTCTTCGAACTGGTGACCGGCCATGGCGACCATGCGCCGCGCAAGCACACCGTCAACGTCGCGCCGGGCGGCCTGGTCAGCTTCGACGTCACCGGGATCGAAGGCGACTGGGCGTTCCATTGCCACATGCTCTACCACATGCATGCCGGGATGATGCGCGTCGTGCAGGTGCGGGCCGAGGGAGATGCCGCATGAAGGCGCTTTTTCTCCTCGCCCTGCCGGGCCTCGCGCTGACGGTGCCGGCCTTTGCGCAGCATCAGCATCATCACCAGCCCGGCATGGCGATGCCTGCACCCGCGGCGCCGGTGCCCCAGCCGGAACAGGCCGATCCGCACGCCGGCCACGACATGACCCCGGCACCGGAGCCGGCGCCGGCCGACCCGCATGCGCATCATCGCCAGGCGCCGGCGCCCGCCGCCGCCGCCGATGCGACGGGCACCGACCTGCCCGCCGGGACCGCGCCGCCGCCGCCGGTCCGGCGCGATCGCCTCGCCGATCGCTTCTGGGGTGCGGAGCCGATGGCGCGCGCCGAGGCGCACATGCTCCATGAGCACGGCTCGATGAGCCAGCGACAGCTCATCCTCAACCTGTTCGAGCGGCAGTTTCGCAATGGACGCGACGGCTATCGCTGGGACGGACAGGCCTGGTTCGGCGGCGACATCGATCGCTTCCTGCTGATGACCGAAGGCGAGGCGACGAGGGGCGAGGGCGTCGAGGCGGGCGAGGTGCAGGCGCTCTGGTCGCACGCGCTCGATCCTTATTGGAACCTGCAGGCGGGCGTCCGGCAGGACGTCCAGCGCGGGCCCGACCGCAGCTATGCGACGGTCGGGATCGAGGGGCTCGCACCTTATTGGTTCGACCTGGAGGCACGACTGTTCCTGTCGAACAAGGGCGACCTCCTCGCCCGGCTCGAAGGCCATTACGACCAGCGCATCACCCAGAGGCTGGTTCTCCAGCCGCGCGTGGAAGCGAACCTGTCGGCGCAGGACGTGCCGGAGAGCGGTATCGGATCGGGACTTTCGACGATCGAGGCGGGGCTGCGCCTGCGCTATGAGATCGCCCGCGAGTTCGCGCCCTATGTCGGCTTCAACTGGGAAAGGCGGTTCGGGGACACGGCCCGCTATGCCCGGCTGGCCGGCGAGGATGTCACCTCGAAGGGTTTCGTCGCGGGCATCCGCTTCTGGTTCTGACCCCAAAGGGAGCGGGCGGGGCGTAACGCCCCGCCCACCCGAGGGACTCGCAGGCCGGAGGAACAGGGAGCGGTTGCGAGGAGGTGGCCGCCTTCGCCCGCCCGACCGTGAAGTTTCGAGACGGATGGCGCCGCCGTTGCATAAGTTTCGCGTAAGAGCCGGAAGGGGGCGCATCGTGCGAACAGCATTTGACGCTTTTCGAGGGCGGAGCTAAAGGCTCCTCACCACGGGCCGCACGGCCGCTGGGCACCGGTGAGCGGGCGTAGCATAGTGGTAATGCTCCAGCCTTCCAAGCTGGCCATGG
>NZ_LDES01000107.1 GCF_001015195.1 Sphingomonas sp. Y57
CGAGACGCGGCGCGCCCGCTGGCTGGCGGCGCTGGTCGGCACCCGCCAGGCGGTGCTGGCCGAGCGGGGCGGCGCGGGCCATGCGCCCAATTTCGCACGGGTGCGTTTCGAAGGGACCGCGCCCGCGCCGGGCGCGATCGCGGATATCATCATCACCGGCCTCGACGGTTCGACCGGACAGGGCCTGACGGGAAGAGTGGCGGACGAGACGGCATGAGCGAAGCGCGCTGGCACGAGAAGCTGTTCGGGGGTTTTCGCAAGACTTCCGACCGGCTCGGCGAGAATCTGACCGGGCTGTTCGGCAAGGCCGCGCTCGACGAGGCGACCCTCGACGAGATCGAGGAGGCGCTGATCGCCTCCGACCTGGGCCCGGCGACGGCGGGGCGCATCCGTGCCCGGCTGAAGGGCGAGATGTTCGAGAAGGGGCTGGACGAGCGCGCGCTGCGCGAAATCGTCGCGCAGGAGATCGAGAAGGTGTTGGCGCCGGTTGCCAAGCCGCTCGAGATCGAGGCTTTCCCGCGCCCGCAGGTGATCCTCGTCATCGGCGTCAACGGATCGGGCAAGACCACCACCATCGCCAAGCTCGCGCACCTGCTGCAGGAGCAGGATTATGCGGTGATGCTGGTCGCCGGCGATACCTTCCGTGCCGCCGCGATCGGCCAGCTCAAGGTCTGGGCCGATCGGATCGGCGTGCCGATCATCAGCGGCAAGGAAGGCGGCGACGCCGCCGGGCTGGTGTTCGAAGGGGTCAAGCAGGGCACGGAGAAGGGCATCGACGTGCTGATCGTCGACACCGCCGGTCGTCTGCAGAACAAGGCTGGCCTGATGGACGAGCTGGCGAAGATCAGGAGGGTGCTCGGCCGCCTCAACCCGGCCGCGCCGCACGACGTCCTGCTCGTCCTCGACGCGACCACCGGGCAGAATGCGCTGAGCCAGATCGAGATATTCAAGGAGACAGCGGGCGTGACCGGCCTGATCATGACCAAGCTGGACGGCACCGCGCGGGGCGGCGTGCTGGTCGCCGCGGCCGAGCGCTACGGCATGCCGGTCCATGCGATCGGGCTGGGCGAAGGGGTGGACGACCTCAAGCCCTTCGACCCGGCCGAGGTGGCGCGCGCCATCGCCGGTGTCGAAAGGATCGCCAAGTGAGCGGCGATCGCGCAGGCGGGGCGGCCGCCGAAAAGCGCGAGCCCGCCGCCGGGCTGAAGCTGGCGATGGATCTCGGGCCGCTGCTCGTCTATCTCGTCGCCTACTGGGCGACCAAGAACATCGTGCTGTCGACCGGCATCTTCATGGCGGCGACGTTCGCGGCCATCGCCGGGTCCTGGCTCACCGTCCGGCGGGTGTCGGCGATGCTGCTCTTCTCGGGGGCGATGGTGCTGGTGTTCGGCGGCCTCACCGTGTGGCTGCACGATGCGACCTTCATCAAGATGAAGCCGACCGTCTATTATCTGATGGTCGCCGCGATCCTAGGCTTTGGCCTGTTCACCGACCGCCCGACGCTGAAGTTGGTGCTGGGGCAGGCCTATCCGGGGCTGTCCGACCTCGGCTGGACCAAGCTGACCCGCAACTGGGCGCTGTTCTTCGTCGCCATGGCGGTCGCCAACGAGGCGGTGTGGCGCACGACCAGCATGGAGTTCTGGCTCGGCTACAAGCTGTGGGGGGCGATGCCCGCGACGATTCTGTTCGCGCTTGCCAACGTCCCGATGCTGATGAAGCATGGCCTGACCACGGAGAAGGCCGAGGACGCCGCGTTGCCCCCGCAGGGGTGAATGCCGCCATCAATGATATAAGTCATTGATTTTCACTAAAGTTTCATCGTTCTGTCACGGATTGCTTACCCGCTATTTACCAGGTGGGGGCTAGTCGGCGGGGGCAAGGAGCCCAATGATGAGCCGCCATTCCGTGACAAGCCGAGCGGTTTCGCCCGATCCGGTCGAGGCCGCCATGGCGACCGACACGATCGCCGCCACCGCGGACCTGCGCGAGGTGATCGCCCGCTTCCGCGACCGGCCCGAGATGGAGGTGCTGCCCGTCGTCGCGGAGGGCGACCGGCCGGTCGGGGCGGTGCTCGAACGCGACATCCGCCGGCTGCTGCTCAACCCCTTCGGCCATGCGCTGCTGTGCAACCACAATCTCTACCGCCGGCTCGACGGCTTCGTCAGCCAGGTACCTGTCGCCGACATCGGCATGGGGCTCGGTCATCTCTTTGCCCTGATTTCCGGCGGGGAGGGGCATGACGCGGTGATTCTGACCGATGAGGGTTGTTTTCGGGGTGTTGTCAGCGGCCGCACCCTGCTGCGCATGGCTGCCGAGCGCGAAGCGGCGCTGGCCGCCGGCCGCGCGGCGCGGCTGCGGCGGATTCGCCAGGCGTCGGAGGCGATGCGCGGCGAGGCCGCGCTGCTATCGCGCGAGATGACCGGCGCCTCGGAGCAGTTGGAGGACGCGGCCCGGACAATGAACGATCGCGCCGGCGACGCGGGCGCCAAGGGACTGTCGGTGATGGCGGCGGCGGCGCAGGCAGCCGACAATGTCGGCGCGATCGCCGACCAGGGGCGCACGCTGGTCGAGCAGCTGGAGGCGCTCGGCCGCGAGGTCGGCCAGGCGCGCGCCTCGACCGCGCGGGTCGGCGGGCTGGTCGAGGAAGGCGGGATCAAGGCGCGCCAGCTTCAGGACGCCGCGCGCGAGATCGGCGCGGTGGTCGAGACGATCGACACGATCGCGCGGCGGATCAACCTGCTCGCGCTCAACGCGACGATCGAGGCGGCACATGCCGGCGAGGCGGGGCGGGGCTTCGCCGTCGTCGCGGCGGAGGTCAAGTTGCTCGCCCAGCAGACCCGGGAGGCGGCGCGGCACGTCGCCGGGCGGATCACGGGCGTCCGCAGCGGGGTGGGCGAGGTCGCGGCCGGCCAGGCGGGGATCGAGGCGGCGATGGTCGCGCTCGACGGCCTTGCCTCGACGATCGACGACACGGTTGCCCGCAACCAGGCGGCGGGTGCGATGATCAGCGCCAATGTCCGCGACGCGGCGGGCGCCAACGCCCATATCCGCGAGCAGGCCGCCGAGATCAGCGCGACCGCGAGCGCCGCCGCCGCCGGATCGGGCGCGGTCCTGGACATCGCCCGGTCGCTCACGGTTGGCGCGGACCGGTTGCAGCAACGGCTCGGCCGCTTCCTGGAGGAGATAGAGGGGGCTTGATATCACTCGCCCCCTGGGGAGAGGGAGGGGCCCCGTAGCCGAAGGCTGTGGGCGGGAGAGGGCACGCTGGAGCCCTGGCCTCGCCCTTGGAAAGAGTGCGGGACGCCCGGGCTATGCCCTTGCGCCCCTCACCCTGCCCTCTCCCCACCGGGAGAGGGTTCACGTCGGTTTAGGCGTCGACCAACTGATCGGCCTTGGCGATCGAGTCCTGCTCGATGTTCTGCGACACGAAGTCCCAGTTCACCACCTTGCCGAGTACGGTCTTGGCGAAGCGCGGGCGCTCGTTGCGATAGTCGATATAATAGGCGTGCTCCCACACATCGAGCGTCAGCAGCGGCTTGACGTTCTCCAGCGAGAGCGGGGTGTCGCCGTCATGGAGCGAGGTGACCTTGAGGGCGTCGCCGGCGAGCACCAGCCAGGCCCAGCCGCTACCGAAATGGCCGACGGCCGCCTCGGCCATCTTCTCGACCAGCCCTTCCTGGCTGCCGAAGCCGGCCTCGATCAGCTTGGCGAGTTTTTCGGACGGGCGGGTGGAGCCTTCCGGCGCCAGGCCCTGCCAGAAGAAGTCATGGTTCCAGATCTGCCCGGCCTGGTTGGCGAGGGCCCGGTCGTTGCGGTCCTTGGCAAGGCGGATCACCTCGACCAGCGACTTGCCCTGCAGGCCCTTCTCGTCGATCCAGCTGTTGACCTTGTCGACATAGGCCTTGTGATGCTTCCCATGGTGGAAGTCGAAGCTTTCGGCGGACAGGACCGGTTCGAGCGCGGCGCGATCGAACGGCAGCGGGGGGAGCGAAAAGGCCATGGGGAATCTCCACGTGGATGAGGGATGCCCCCTTAACGATTCCCCGGGGGGGCAGGTCCAGCGAAAAATCGCTTTTATGGCGGATTTCTGCCGTTACGCAGCCGACATCATAATGTGTGACAATGGCGCGGCGAATACATACACTGGTCTTCGGAAGCGATCCGCAGGGTGAAGGGGCGGACGCAACAAGCAGGGGAACGCCATGGATAAATTCTTCGCCAATCTGCATCTCGTGTTGGTCGTCGGCCTCGTCGCCGCGATCGCCCTGATTGCTTATGTCCATCCGGACCAGACGTTGCTGGTGAACTATGTGTTGCGTTGGTTGCACGTCTTCTTCGGCATCACCTGGATCGGCCTGCTCTACTATTTCAACTTCGTGCAAATCCCGACCATGCCGGCGGTCCCGGCGGAGCTGAAGCCGGGCGTCAGCAAGTATATCGCTCCCAAGGCGCTGTTCTTCTTCCGCTGGGGGGCGGCGTTCACGGTACTGACCGGCCTCGCGGTCGCCTATGTCACCGGTTATGTCCATCAGGCGCTGATGCTGTCGGCCGATTATCGGCTGATCGGTATCGGCATGTGGCTGGCGCTGATCATGGCGTTCAACGTCTGGTTCGTGATCTGGCCGGCGCAGAAGAAGGCCCTGGGCCTGGTCGAGGCCGATGCCGACACCAAGGCCAGTGCCGCGAAGACCGCGATGATGTTCTCGCGGCTCAACACGCTGCTGTCGCTGCCGATGCTCTATGCGATGACCAACGCCAATCTCGGCTGATCGTCGCAGCGATGAAAGATGAAGGGCCGGGGGAGCGATCCCCCGGCCCTTTGTCATGGCATCAGCCCCGTATCCAGGCGTTGAGGCGACGACGTGTTCCGCGTGCGAGGCGGACAAGGGGGGATGGCAGCCGGTCGAGCCGCCCGGGGGCGGAGATGTCGGTCCGCGACGGACGCTGATGGGCGATCGGAGGAACCGCTAGCCAGGTGGCGAGATCGGGCCGGGCGCGACGGAACCAGTTATAGGCGCCGTCGATGTCCATCGGTCCGCCCTCGGCGCTGCCCGGCGGGCGGGCCAGCATCGCGTCGAGATAGGCGGGCAGCCTGTCGATCGCGGTGGGGCCGAAACCCAGGCAATGGGCGAGCCGGATCGTCAGGGCCGGATCGGCGCGAATCAGGCCGCCGGCCGCGGGGCCGATCGGGCCGCGGGTCCCGGGCAGAAGGTGGCCGCCATAGAACAGCTCGAAGCCTTCGGCGTCGAGCCGGTCGAGCAGCGGCGGTAGCCGCCGGCCGATCGTGCGGATGAAATCGCAGTCGTCCTCGAGCAGCAGGATGCGGCGATGGCCGCGCTCGCGGGCCTCGCGCAGCACGCCGAGCTGGCTGAGGAAGGCGCCGCGAGCGCCTGTGCTGCGGAAAGGGCCGGCGTCGGCGGGCCGGATCGCCTCGAACAGTTGCACGCGCGGATCGTCGAAGCCGGTACCGAGCCGAGCCAGTTCCCCCGCCATTTCGCGCCGCCGGTCGGCGCGATCGGCCAGGTTGACGATATAGAGGCGGTCGAAACTGCGGAAGAGTCGCTCGGTCGTCGCCGTTGCCGCCATGATCAGCCCTGGCGGTCGAGCAGGTCGTGTCGGCGCAGCGCGTGGCGGAGCTGATCGTAGCTGAGCTTGAGCGCAGCCGCGGTGGCACGCTGGTTGAACCGGCAGCGCTTGAGCGCATCCTCCAGCAGCGCCTTCTCATAGAGCAGCACAGCGGTGCGGAAATCGTCGCAGCTGACGGAAGCGGCGGCCGCTGGTGCGGCGCCCGGGGCGGGGGAGGGCGGGGCGGCGACGCCATCGCCGTCACCAACGGTGCGCGCGGCCTGGGCGGGCCTGGTCCCGGCGGGGCGCCACGGGCTGTCGAACGGATCGAACTGGATCGCATCGATCGGCCGCTCGGGATCCTCCCAGCGATAGACCGCGCGCTCGACGACATTGCGTAGCTCGCGGACATTGCCGGGCCAGTCGTGCCGGGCGAGCTCGTCCGCGGCGGCGGGCCCGAAACCCGGCCAGTAGGGCCAGCCGAGCTCGGCCGCCATGCGTCGCCCGAAATGATCGGCGAGCACCGGCACATCGCCTTCGCGGACGCGCAGGGGAGGCAGGGTGATCACCTCGAAGCTCAGCCGGTCGAGCAGGTCGGCGCGGAAACGGCCCTGGTCGACCAGCGCGGGCAGATGCTCGTTGGTCGCCGCGACGATGCGGACGTCGACCCGCACCGGGCGCGACGATCCGATCCGCGTCACCTCGCCATATTCGACTGCGCGGAGCAGCCGTTCCTGCGCGCCGGTCGACAGCGTCGCCAGCTCGTCGAGAAACAGGGTGCCGCCGTCCGCCTCCTCGAAGCGGCCGGCGCGCGCCTTGGTCGCACCGGTGAAGGCGCCCGCCTCATGGCCGAACAGCTCCGCCTCGATCAGCGTCTCGGGCAGGGCTGCGCAGTTCATCACCACGAGCGGTCCGTCCCAGCGGGACGACAGGCGGTGCAGGCGTTCAGCGACCAGCTCCTTGCCGGTGCCGCGCTCGCCGATCACCAGCACTGGCCGGTTGAGCGCCGCCGCGCGGCTGGCGCGCTCGACCGAGTCGAGGAAGGCCAGCGACTGGCCGATGAACTGGGCTTCGCGTTCCATGGCCGATAGTTGGCGTGATTTGCCAAGTCTTGGCAACAGAAAATCATCTTTATCGAGAGGGCGGCGCCGAAACGTTAGGATTTTCGCCATTTCTCAAATTGGCACGATCTCTGCAAAGTTGTCGGCAACACCGGCGCAGGCCGGGAATGAAACGCCAGACCAGGAATGAAAGCCATGCTCAAGTTCGACAAGATCGATCTCCAGCGCATCACCGTTTCGACGATCGGTGCCGCGATCCTGTCCGTGATCTGCGTGACCGGCGCCGTGGCTCCGGCCCGCGCCGACATGGTCGCCGCCTCGGTGGTCCAGGTCGTCAACTAAGCCATGGCGTCCGGCTCCGACGGGTATAGGATGCCCGCCGGACGCCTCCCTCGAACCAGCAGTACAGAGCGTAGTCCAAGGAGCCTTGAGATGGGGATTTTCTCCCGAACCCGCGACATCATCGCCGCCAACGTCACCGACCTTCTCGACAAGGCGGAAGACCCGGCGAAGATGATCCGCATGATCATCCTCGAGATGGAGGAGACACTGGTCGAGGTCCGCGCCTCGGCGGCGCGCACGATCGCCGATCAGAAGGAACTGCGCCGCCAGATCGACAAGCTCAACGCCGTCCAGGCCAACTGGCTGGAGAAGGCGGAGCTGGCCCTGTCGAAGGATCGGGAGGACCTCGCCAAGGCGGCGCTGGTCGAGAAGCAAAAGGCGGCCGACCTGGCCGAGCAGCTCAACGAGGAGATCGCGCTGCTCGACGAGTCGCTCAAGGCGTCCGAGGCGGACATTGCCAAGCTGCAGGGCAAGCTGCGCGAGGCGCGCGCCCGGCAGAACAGCATCGTCACCCGGCTTGAATCGGCGAACAACCGCGCCCGCATGCGCGAAATGTATGCCGGTCCGAAGATCGACGAGGCCTTCTCGCGCTTCGAACTGCTCGAACGCCGGGTCGACTATGCCGAGGGCCGCGCCGAAGCGGCCGGCATGGGCGCCGCGCCCAAGACGCTTGAGGAGGAGATCGCCGAGCTGCGCTCTTCAGACAAGGTCGATGCCGAGCTCGCCGCGTTGAAGGCCAAGGCATCGGGCAAGGGAGCCTGAACCATGGAAGACATCCTCGTCCCGATCGTCGTCGTCGGCATCCTCTTCCTGGGCCTGCCCTGGCTGATCTTCCACTACGTCACGCAGTGGAAGAAGAATGGCGGCCTGACGGTCGAGGACGAGAGGCTGCTCGACGACATGCATGAGATGGCCCGCCGGCTCGATGATCGGCTTGGCACGCTGGAACGGATCCTGGACAGCCAGGATCCCGCCTGGCGGCCCCGCCAGAGCGTCGACCGTGCCCGTGAGGAGGAGTGGCGCCGCGACAATTGATCGCAGGCAGCCCCCGCAACAGGAAGGAAGTTCGAAATGTCCGCTCGCCGCACCAAATATTATCTCGACAAGCGCAATCGCAAATGGCTGGGCGTCTGCGCCGGACTGGCCGACTATACCGGCATCGACGTCACCCTGATCCGGGTCGGCGTGGTGATCCTGACCTTCGTCACCTTCCCGTGGGCGCTGGTCGCCTATCTGGTGGTGAACTGGCTGGCCAACGACAAGCCGGGCGAGTTCTACGGCACCAGCCGCGAGGATGAGAAGTTCTGGCAGACGGTGCGCGCCCGGCCCGGAGCCTCGGTCCGCGACGTCCGCGCCAAGTTCCGAGACATCGACCGGCGCATTGCCGACATCGAGATGCACGTGACCAGCCACAATTCGGCGCTGGCCCGCGAGATCGACGCCCTGCGCTGAATCGCGACCGGATATTTCACCGGGCCGGCATAATAAGAAACAGGATTACACAAGTAGCGCCGTTCGTCGACGCGCCATGCCGTTCGTCGAAAAAAAATCGACAGACATCAATGTAAATAGTGATCGACTCGGGGTTTAGGGACTCCATGACCAACATCTTCGCCTTCACCGTGCTCAGCATCCCGATCCTCGGCATCCTCGCCTGGGTCGTCACCGACTGGTTCCGCCTGAAGGAGAGGCAGATCCAGGCGATCTCCACCGAAGCCGCCGAGAAGGCTGCCCAATATGCAGCCAAGACGGAACGGCTCGAACAGCGGGTCGCGGTGCTCGAACGCATCCTCACCGACCGCTCGACCGTTCTGGCCGACGAGATCGACCGGCTGCGCGATCGGCCGCTCAACTGACCATCCGACATTCGGAGAGAGACCATGAACCCGTTCGAAATGGTGGTGCTGATCGTCGCAATCACCGCGATCGCGAGCGTGATGCGGGCGAAATATGGCGTCGTCCGCCGCGGCAAGGGTGAAGAGTTCGCCCGGCACGACACGGGCGAGAATGACCGGCTCCGGGAGGAACTGCGCGCGCTCAAGGAGCGGGTCGCGGTGCTCGAGCGGATCGCCACCGAGAATGATCGCGGGCTGTCGCTCGATCGCGAGATCGAAGCGCTGCGGCACCGGGACTGAAGACGGGAAGAGACCGCGATGCCGGCGCCGGCGGCCAAGCCGTCCGCATCGGTATCGCCCTGAGGGAACGAGAACGATGAGCGATCCCATTATCTGGATGACCATCAGCGGCGCCGGCCTGTTCGGCCTGTGCGTCGTCGCCTGGGCCGGCCTGAGCGGCTGGCGCGGCTGGCTGGAGCTCGAGCGAATGAAGCTGGAGCGCCGTCCGGTCCCCGCGTCCGAGCCTGCTGGCGGCCCATCGCCCGCGGCCCGCATCGAGCTGGCCGATCTCAAGGAACGTATCCGCAAGCTGGAAGCGATCGCCGCCGGGGTGGATCTCTGATCTGATCCGTCCACCTGTTTCGGCTCCCCGTTTCGGCCCCAGGTTTCGGCCCCAGGTTTCGGCCGGGGTGACGGACAAGGGAAAATCCTCTAGTCCGCTCGCCATGACCGAGCCTGCCCGTCTTGCCGATGTTCGTGAAGAATATGAATTCCTCGACGGCGACGACCGCTATCGCCTGCTGATCGACCTGGGCCGGGCCCTCGAGCCCATGCCGGACGCGCTGAAGACCGACGCAACGCTGGTGCGCGGCTGCTCGGCGTCGGTCTGGGTCTATCCGACCGTCGCCGGCGACGGCACGCTTCACTTCCTCGCCGACAGCAACGCGGCGATCACCAAGGGCATCATCGCGCTCGTCCTCCTGACCGTGCAGGATCGGCAGGCCGCCGAGATCCGCGATACCGACATCGCCGCGCTGCTCGAACCCTTCGATCTCAAGAACCAGCTCAGCTCGAACCGCACCCAGGGGATACCGAACATGATCGCGCTGATCCGCTCGACCGCCGAGCGTTACGCATGAGCCGCCGGCTTGCCCTGGCGCTGCTGGCGGCGCTGCCGCTGACGATGCCGGCCTGTGCGGCGGAGAAGCCGCCGCAGGATCGGCAGACGATGCCGTTCGAGACCGGCCGGCTCGACATTGCCGGCGAGGTTTTCGCACCGTCCGAGGTGCTTGATGCCCGGGCGCTGCCCGACGTCAACGGCAAGGTCGGCATCATGCTGACCTTGACGCCCGCGGGCGCCCGGCGGCTGGAGACGATCAGCGGCTCGCTGGTCGGCAAGCCGATGCTCGTCGCGCTTGACGGCAAGACGCTCGCCGCCGAGTTGATCCGCAAGCCGCTCGTCGATGGCGTGGTCGAGATACCGGGTCGCTGGAACCTGACCGAGGGTGAGGCGCTCGCCCGCCGGATTTCGGGCAGGGATCCGCTGCCCGACGACCTGGGCGCGGAATAGAGTCTCCCGTTATCGGCCGTGGAGCCGGGTCGGGCGGGGAGGCGTGGCACCCGATGCAGCTTGCCGCGTTCTCCCGTCATGCAGCACCGCCCGGTCGACCCGTCCGAAACAATCGATTCCGCTCCCGGCATCACCCGCATCCGTCGCGGCGGCGGATGGCGCTTCCTCGCGCCCGACGGCTCGACGGTCCGCGACGTCGACGAGCGGATGCGCATCCTCGCGCTTGGCATCCCGCCTGCCTGGCGCCGGGTATGGATCAATCCCGATCCCGAAGCACCGGTCCAGGCGACCGGCATCGATGCCGCCGGACGCAAGCAGTATCGCTACCACAGCGCGTGGCGTGAGGCGCGCGACGAGGAGAAATTCGCAGCCCTTCCCGCTTTCGCCGCGCATCTTCCCCGCCTGCGGGCGGTCGTCCGCCGCGCGCTGTGCAGCGACGATCCGTGGGAACGTGCACGGGCGGCGGCGGTACGGCTGCTCGACGGCTTCGCGATCCGCGTGGGGTCGGAGGATTCGGCGGCGCGGGGCAGCTTTGGCGCCACGACCCTGCTCAATCGCCACGCCCGGATAGAGGGGGACGCGATCCGGCTCTGTTTCTTCGGCAAGCATGGGATCCGCGCCGAACTTTCGGCGCGCGACGCGGCGCTGGCGGCCGCGCTGGCTGAGCTCAAGCAGGCGGGGCCGGGCGGCCTGTTCGCTATGCGGTCGGGGGTCCGCGTGCGCGCCGCCGACGTCAACCAATGGATCGCCGAGCTGACCGAGGGCACCGGTACCGCCAAGACCTTCCGGACCTGGCGCGCCTGTGCGGTCGCCGCGGGCATGCTGTCGCGTGGCCGGCGGACCTCGGTCAAGACCTTGCTCGCGGAGGTGGCCCGCCAGTTGGGCAATACGCCGGCGGTATGCCGCAAATCCTATGTCGCGCCGGCATTCATCGACATGGCCAAGGCGGGCCGCTGGATCGAGACGGTGCCTGCCACGCCGCGAAGCCTGCGCGCGAACGAACGTGCGAGTCTGGCTGTGCTGACCGGCCGAGCCTGACCCGGCGGAGATCAGACCGCCGCGTAGCGCGACTGTGGCCTGATAGCCTCGATCGCCAGCTGCAGCTCACCGAGCGTGCAGGGCTTGCGCAGTACCTGGTCGCCGGCCTCGGCGGGGGTGAACTGGTCGACCCCGCTGAAGAAGATCACCGGCAGGTCGGGATGGGTGCGGCGCGCGAGCCGGGCGAGGTCGGGGCCGCCGGGGCCGCCGGGCATGTGGATGTCGGTGACCAGCAGGTCGAATGCGCCGTCCTCCTCGATCGTCCGCGTGGCGGGAACGCCGCCGATCGCCTCGACCACCTCATGGCCGAGGGCCCGCAACAAATCCGACGTTATCGCAAGGACGAGCCCATCGTCGTCGACGCACAGGATACGCAACATCAACCTCCCTCGGCGGAGAGATCGTTACGAGATCGTCATGGCCCGCCGTTTCGACATCGTATCGGTAAGCGTGCGTCGAGGCAATTCGGATTGAACTGCGGCAAACTTCGCCGCCGCCATGGCCGTCGATCTAGCGCGGTCGGCGCTCCTCGGCGCGGCGGAGCACCTCGAAGGCGGCCTGGACCGCCTGGAAGCGCACCGCCGCATCGGCGTCGCCGGGGCGGACATCGGGATGATTGGCCTTGGCCAGCCGGCGCCATGCCGTCTTCACCGCCTCGAAATCGGCATCGGAATCGAGTTCGAGCGTCTCGAAGGCGCGAAGCTCGTCGCGCGTCCAGCGGCCGTCGCCCGGGCCGCCCCAGCCATAATGAGCCTGCTCGGCATAACCGGAGGAGGCCTGGCGTTCCTGCTCGGCTCGCTTCGCCGCCTCCTCGGCCGACAGGCCGGCGAAATAGTCCCAGTTGCGGTTATATTCCTCGGCGTGGCGGGGGCAGAAATACCAGCGCTCGCGGCTGTTCGGCGCCTTGGGGGCGGGACAATCGCCGGGCTGGTCGCAACCGTGCCGGTCGCACATGCGCACCTTGGTCGCGCCGCGCTCGCTGCCATAGCCGCGCCAGCGGGGAAAACCCCAGTCGTTCGAACGTGAAGAGGATCGGGCCATAAGCCTTCCCCTGTAGCGCCGAACGGCTGAACGGGCCATGGCGGAAATCGGATGTGGCCGGAGCCGTCATCGGCCGGGAACATGGGCGGTACATTCCGCGGCTTTCTGGGTTATAGCCGTGAGGGAGAGCCGGCGTGGCCGCCAGAACGGGAGAGACGATGCGGACCTTCGAGCGATTTCCGAACCTCGTCACCATGTTCTTCACGCGCGCTCGCGAAAAGGGTGATGCGCCTTTCCTGTGGGCGAAACGCGACGGTGCCTGGGTACCGCTCAGCTGGGCGGAAGTCGCTCGCCGCGTCGCCTCGCTCGCGGCCGCGCTTCGTGCGCAGGGCCTGCGCGAGGGCGACCGCGTCGTGCTGGTGTCGGAGAACCGCCCCGAATTCTGCATTGCCGACCTCGCGATCATGACCGCGGGCTGCGTGACGGTCCCGACCTACACGACCAACACCGAGCGCGATCACAGCCATATCCTCGAGAATAGCGGCGCGCGCGCGGCGATTGTATCGACCGCGAAGCTGGCACAGGTGCTGCTCCCCGCGATCGTCCGTTCCTCGACCTGCGAATTCCTGATCGGCATGGAACCGCTACCCGCAACCGCGGTCCGGACGCTCGACTTCGCGGCACTCGCCGGAGATCCGACCGCCGATGTGGCCTCGGCCGAGGCCACCGTCGCCGACCTGCGGCGCGATGACCTCGCCTGCCTGATCTATACCAGCGGGACTGGCGGCGCGCCGCGCGGGGTGCGCCAGCATCATGGCGCGATCCTGTGCAACGTCGAGGGCTGCGTCGACATCATCGCCGAGGATTTCGGCTGGGACGACGAGGTGTTCCTGTCCTTCCTGCCGCTGAGCCACGCCTATGAGCATTCGGGCGGGCAGTTCCTGCCGATCGCGCTGGGCGGGCAGATCTATTATGCCGAGGGGCTGGAGAAGCTCGCCGCCAATATCGAGGAGACGCGGCCGACGATCATGGTCGTCGTTCCGCGGCTGTTCGAGCTGTTGCGCGCGCGCCTGATCAAGGCGGTCGAGAAACAGGGTGGGATCGGCCAGAAGCTGCTCGACAAGGCGCTCGAACTGGGCACGCGCGAGAAGCTGCGCCTAGCCGACTATCCGTACAAGCTGGCGATCGACATGCTGCTCAAGCCCAAGGTGCAGAAGCGCTTCGGCGGGCGGATCAAGGCGCTCGTTTCGGGCGGCGCGCCCCTCAACCCGGAGGTCGGGCAATTCTTCTCCTCGCTCGGCCTCACCCTTCTTCAGGGCTATGGACAGACGGAAGCGGGGCCCGTGGTCTCGTGCAACCGGCCCAGGGCGGGGATCAAGCTCGACACGGTCGGCCCGCCGATGAAGGGGGTCGAGGTCAAGATCGCCGAGGACGGGGAGATATTGATCCGGGGCGAGCTGGTGATGGCCGGCTATTGGCGCAACGAAGCGGAAAGCGAGCGGGTGCTGCAGGAGGGCTGGCTTCATTCGGGCGATGTCGGCCATCTGGACGAGAAGGGCCGGCTCAAGATCACCGACCGCAAGAAGGATCTGATCGTCAACGACAAGGGCGACAATATCGCGCCGCAGAAGGTGGAGGGCATGCTGACCCTGCAGCCGGAGATCGCCCAGGCGATGGTGGCGGGCGACAAGCGGCCCTATCTCGTCGGCCTCGTCGTCCCCGACCAGGAATGGCTGGCGGGCTGGGCTGGCGAGCGTGGTCTGCCGCCGGTGCTGGCGGAGCTCAAGGGCAATGCCGATTTCCACCGCGCGCTGATGGCGGCGGTCGACCGCGTCAACGCCGACCTGTCGGTGATCGAGAAGGTTCGCCGCGTCGCGATCGCCGACGAACCCTTCTCGATCGAGAATGAGCAGATGACGCCGTCGATGAAGAACCGCCGCCACGCGATCCGCGCGGTCTATGGCGACCGGATGGACGCGCTGTACGGGGGGTAGGGCGAAGGACGTCCCCGACTCTCGGTCATCCCGGCGAAAGCCGGGATCTCCCTGCCTTTCCGCGCCTTTGAAGCGTGGCGGATGAAGAGAAGCGAGATCCTGACTTGCGTCAGGATGACGAGAAATCGTGGGGGATGGGGAACCGTAGCGCCGTTGCCATGCCCGCGACACGGATTCTTCGTCGAACTGTAAGACCGGCGGCCGGGATGCCGCGCGGCGCCACGTTTCGTCTTGGATCCGTGCTGAAATCCGACATCATGCCGCGTGAAATTCTGTGGTCGGCGAATATTTTAAATCGAAATATGGGATCGTTTCGCAAGTACGACTGGAAGTATTCTGCAATAACGACCGCTTATATCGCCTGATATCTGTTAATATATTTGAAAATGAAGCGAAAATGAACCCCTGATTTCATAGGCTTTACTACCACCGTAACATAAGTGTCGTGACGAAAACCTATAGGCCCCGGCGAACCAGTTCAACAAAGGGGTTTATACGATGCGGTCCCGCACCCGGTTTCATCTCCGCCTGCTCTCGGCCTCGGCCTCGCTGGCGATCGCCGCGCCCGTGTTCGCGCAGGCGGCCGCTCCCGCCGCGGCGGCGGCCCAGGATCTCGCTGCCGACGATGCCGACGGCGGCCTTGGCGCGATCGTCGTCACCGCCACCCGGCGCGAGACCGATCTGCAGAAGACGCCGATCTCGATCTCGGTGATCGGCGCCCAGGGCATCCAGGACCGCCATATCCAAAGCTTGTACAACCTGACCGACGGCTCGATCCCGTCGCTGCGCGTCACCACCTTCGAGGCGCGCCAGTCGGCCTTGACGATTGGCATTCGCGGCATCGTCCCCTACGACCAGAACCAGACGGCCCGCGACGGCGGCGTCAGCATCTATATCGACGGCGTCGCGCTGGGTAAGACCCAGGGTCTCAACGCCGCGCTGTTCGACATCGAGCGCATGGAAGTGCTGAAGGGACCGCAGGGCACCCTGTTCGGCCGCAACACCGAGGGCGGCGCGCTGTCGATCGTCACCAAGGCGCCCACCGGCCAGTTCGGCGGCCATATGGACGCCGGGATCGGCAATTACGGCAGCCGCAGCGCCGACGCGCATGTCGACCTGCCGGCCTTCGCCAACCTCGCCCTGAAGTTCGAGGGCGTCTACCAGCACCAGGACCCGACGGTGAAGAACCCGCTCGCCGGCGCCACCGGCTGGAACTATTACGACCGCAAGGGTGGCCGCGTCGCGGCGCGCTGGACGCCGGTCAGCGGCCTCACCGCCGACTTCGCCTATGACTATGCGAAGGACGAGAACACCCCGAACTTCAGCCAGCTGACCAATTACAACCCGAACGGCTACACGGTCGGCTCGTACAACGGCGCGACCTCGGGCACGGCGCTGTTCCTGCCGGGCACGACGACCCCCTGCGGCGGAACCATCGCGGCCGCGACGCCCCGCCCGGCCTGCATCGCTCCGCTGGCGCCGGCCGTCGTGCCGCACCCCGGCCGCCAGTCCTCGTCCGACATCGGCGTGCCGCAGCAGCCGAGCGTCGACATCACCCACGGCTTCTCTGCGAACGTCAAATATGAGGCGGCGCCCTGGCTCGAACTGCGCTCGATCACCGCATGGCGTGGCGTCTCGACCGACCAGTGGGACAATAGCGGCGGTGCGGCGCGCCAGACCTTCTCGCCGTCCGCGAACTTCAGCCGCTACAGCCTCTCCTTCCTGCGCCAGAACCAGTTCAGCCAGGAATTCCAGGCCGTCGGCAGCGTCGACCAGTTCGATTATGTGGTCGGGGCCTATTATTATACCGAGCATGCGACCGAGCATGCGGCGACCCCGCTGGGCAACCTGTGGAACGCCGACGGCACCGGCTACACGGTCCGCAGCCCGATCGTGTCGGGCACGGTCACCAGCGCGAACTCGGGCTATCAGCCGTTCGATCCGTCGTGCATCAACACGCTGGCCGCAACCGTCCCGGAATTCGCGAACAGCTGCCAGTTCATCGCCCGCGCCAGCGAGGCGCACGACCATAGCTATTCGCTGTTCGGCAACATCACCTACACGCCCAAGGGCCTCGACATCGTCCACCTGACCGCGGGCGGCCGCTGGACGAAGGATCGGCGGCGCGGCCGGCTTTACGTCGTCAACAACATGGCACAGCCCTTCACCTTCAAGAACCGGATCAGCCGCTTCGATCCGATGCTGAACCTCGCGGTCGACGTGTCGAGCAACGTCCACGCCTATGCGAAATATGCGACCGGCTTCCGCGCCGGCGGCGCCAACGACCGGTCGCAGCAGTTCAACGCGTTCGGCCCGGAGACGGTGAAGTCGTACGAAGTCGGCGCGAAGATGGACTTCTGGCAGCATCGCGCGCGCCTCAACGTCGCCGGCTACATCATGGATCGTTCCAACACCCAGTTCGACTTCGATCTGTACGATACAGCGTCGGGAAGCCCGACGCTGGGCAGCCACATCGAGCAGACGCAGAATGCGGGCAAGACCAAGATCCGCGGCGTCGAGGTCGACCTGACGGTCATGCCGATCGACAACCTGACCCTGACGGGCTCCTATGCCTATACCTACTGGAAGGCGCCCTCGGCGGTGAACCCGATCACCGGCGGCCTGCCGCAGCAGCTCTACATCGTCTACACGCCGAGAAACGCGGCGTCGGGCGCGATCGACTATGTCCTGCCGGTACCCGTCATCGCCAGCGACGCGAATGTCCGCTTCCACCTCGACGGCAATTATTCGGGCCGGCAGTACAGCTTCCAGCTCGAACCGACCCGGACGGACTCGAGCTTCGTCGTCAACGGCCGCATCACCCTCGGCGACATCGCGGTCGGCGGCAACAGCAAGGTCGCCTTCTCGATCTGGTCGCGCAACCTGTTCAACACCACCTATTATTATCGGCGCTCGGCGGCGAATTCCTCGCCGGTGCAGAACTATAACGGCAGCACGCTGGTCTCCACCAACTATGGCGGCGTGCTGGGCGACTATGCCAACCTCAACCCGCCCCGTACCTTCGGCGGCGAGATTTCCGTCCACTTCTGATCGCTGCGATCGAACCCCGGACGGCCGGCCCGCCTCCGAGCCATCGGGGCGGGCCCGGCCGCCGCCTTTTCGCGAACCGGGCCGCGGGGCTCAGCGCGCGGCCGGCGCCGTCGTCGCTGCCCCGGTCGTCCCCGGCCGGGTCCGGTAGCGGTCGAACCAGGCGACGATCGCCGATGCTTTCGCCGCCGCCTGTGACGGCCGCGCGGCAATGCCGCCATGGCTGGCGCCCGGCACCTTCACCAGCGCGGTCGGCACGCCCCGGATCTGCAGCGCGGCATAATATTGCTCGGCCTCGCTGACCGGCGTGCGGTAGTCCTCGCTGCCGACAACGACGAGGGTGGGCGTCTTGACGTTGCCGACCAGGCTGAGCGGCGATCGTGCCCAATAGCCGGTCGGGTCTTCCCAGGGCAGCTTGGCGAACCAGTAGCGCGAGGTGAACAGCGTCGCATCCATGGTCAGCGCCTCGCTGATCCAGTTGATCACCGGCTTCTGCGTGGCGGCGCCCCGGAACCGGTCGGTCTTGCCGACGATCCAGCTCGTCAGCACGCCGCCGCCGGATCCGCCGGTGACGAACAGATTGTCGGGATCGGCCACCCCGGCGGCGATCGCCGCATCGACCGCCGCCATCAGGTCGCCATAGTCGTCGCCGGGATATTTGTGGTGGATGAGTTCGGCGAATTCCTGCCCGTAGGAGGTCGAGCCGCGCGGGTTGGTGTAGAGCACCGCATATCCCGCTGAGGCGTAGAGCTGGTCGTCGGTCGAGAAATGCGGGCCATAGGCGCTGTGCGGCCCGCCATGGATTTCGAGCACCAGAGGTACCCGCTGCCCCTCCCGCCAGCCGGGCGGAGTCACCAGCCAGGCGGGGACGGCGCGGCCGTCGGGCGCCTTGACGCCGAGCTCGCGGACCTGGCCCAGGCTCTTGGCGCCGAGGAAATCCTCGTTGAGCCGGGTGAGCTGCCGGATGCGGCCGCCGGTCGCCACCGACAGGTCGGCGGGGCGCAGCGCCGATCCGCTGGTGAAGGCCAGCGCGCCGGTCTTGGCGACGCTGAAGTCGCCGCCGCTGTACGGCCGGTCGAGTTCGGTGCCGGTGAGCCCGCCCACGATTTCCGTCACCTTGCCGTCGAGGGTGACGCGCGCGATGCGGTTGACGCCGCGATCGTCATATTGGGCATAGAGCGAGCGTCCGTCGGCGGCCCATTCGGCCTTGTCGATGCTGCGGTCAAAATTGGCGGTGATCGCGCGTGCGCCGCTGCCGTCGCGGTTCATCACGTAGAGCAAGGTGGTCTGCCAGGAGAGCCGCCTGTCGTCATAACCGAGATAGGCGACCTTCGATCCGTCGGGTGACACCGCCGGTGCGACATCGCGCCCTTCGCGGCTGGTGAGCGCTCGGATCGCGCCTGTCGCGACATCGAGCGCGTAGATCTCCGGATCGAAGACATTGTGCTGCCAGTCGGGCTTGCGCACCGCGCTGAACAGGATCGAGCGGCCGTCCGGCGTCCAGCTCAAGGGCCCTCCGTCCTGATAGTCGCCGAAGCTGAGCTGCCGGGGCGGCCCGCCGTCGGCCGCGACGACGAAGATATGGTCATAGCCGGGCTCGACATAGCCGCCGCCGTCGGCGCGATAATCGACCCGGTCGATCACCTCGAGCGGCTTGGCCCAGTCGGCGCCCTCGGGCTTGTCCGGCGCCTTGCCCAGCTTGGCCGGCTCGCCCGGCACGCGCATGACATAGGCGATGCTGTGTCCGTCGGGGGACCAGGCGATCGCCTGCGGCCCATCGGGCAGCTGGGTGACGCGCACCGTCGCGTCGTCGGCGAGCCAGCGGACGAAGAGCTGCGGCTTGCCCTTGGAATCGGCGGCGACATAGGCGAGCCGCTTGCCGTCGGGCGACCAGCGCGGCTGGCTGGCGTCCGCAACGAGCGGGCGCTGCGCGCCGCTGGCGACGTCGACGAGCCAGATTGCGCCCTTCATCTTGTCGGTCATGATGTCGGCCTGACGCCGGACATAGGCGACCGCTTTTCCGTCCGGGCTGATCTGCGGATCGGACGCTACCTGCAGCGCGAAGATGTCGCCGCCCTCGAAGCGCGTGGAGAGGGTGGCGGCGGGGGTGGGGACGGGGGCGCTCTGGGCGAAAGCGGGCATGGCGAGCAGCGCCGCGCCGAGCATCAGCGCGGAAAAGGTCGGTTTCGGCATGGAGGACCTCGATCTTGTGGATGCCGCACCGTCGCGCTTTTCGGGGCTGGGCTCAACCCCGGGAGCTTTACGGGTCCGGAACCGTCAGGGCGCGAGCGGGAGGGCGATCGTCGCCCGCAGTCCCGGGTGCGCATCGCCGAGCGACAGCGTTCCCCGATGGAGCCGCGCGATCGCTTCGACCAGCGGCAGACCGAGGCCGTGGCCATGGCCGCTGCCGGTACGGCTGTCATCGAGTCGGCCGAACCGGCGCAGCGCGCGGCTGTGGTCGGCGGCGGGGATGCCGGGGCCGTCGTCCTCGACGCTGACGAGTGCCCGGTCGCCGGTCCGGGTCGCGGCGATCCGGATACGGCTGCCCGGCGGCGTGTGGCGGATCGCATTCTCGACCAGGTTGATCAGCGCCTGGGCGAGCAATTGGCGGTCGCCCAGCACGGGGAGAGGGACCGGACTGTCATCGGCCAGGCTGCGGCCGGCATCGGCAGCGGCCGGCTGCATGGTGGCGGCGACATGATGGGCGATCGCGCCGAGGTCGATCCGCTCGAACCCGGCGCGCCGCGCCCCGCCCTCGATCTCGGCGATGCGCAGGATCGCCGCGAACATCGCCAGCAGCGTGTCGCTGTCGGCAATCGCCGCCTCGATCTCGGCTGCGATCTCTGCGGGTGGGGCGTCGCCCCTCTCGGCGCGCTGCGCCAGCGCCTGCAGCCGGCCGCGCAACCGGGCGAGCGGGGTGCGCAGGTCGTGGGCTATGTCGTTGGAGACGTTGCTGATCTCGGCCATCAGCCCGGCGATCCGGTCGAGCATCGCGTTGAACGCGCGCGCCTGCTGGTCGAACGCGCTGTCCGACCCGTCGACCGGGACGCGGCGCTGCATGTCGCCGTCGACGATCGCCTCGACGGTTTGCCGCATGGCGACGATCCGGCGTCCGATCACCAGCCCGAAGGTCGCGATCCCGGCGACGACGACGAGGATGATCGATCCGAAGCCGAACAGGTAGATCCGGGCCCGTGCCGCATTATAGTCGTCGAACGGTTCGGTCTCGCCGACGACCGTCAGGATCAGGCTGTCACCGATGGGGCGGACCAGGGCGCGGCCGGTCGACAGGCCCTTGACCCCAAGGGCGCGATCGACCGTCGAAAAGCCCTCCGGCAGCGGATGCCGCAGCCGGATGTTGCCGGCGAGGAAGCGGCTATTGGCGGTGGTCAGCAGCAGGCCGAGGTCGCCGGTGTCGCGCTCCCCGGTCAGTGCCTCGACCTGGCGGATCAGCTCGGCGGTGCCGCTGTGCGTGCCCATCGCCGCCAGCTCGCCGCTGACGCTGGCGATGCGCTGGTCCACCAGCGCGACGACCGTGTCGTGGGTCGCCCGATAGACGGCGAGGCCGGTCAGCCCGGTCGCGGTGATGAAGGCGACGAGGAACGCCGCGGTCAGCGCGCGGAGCGATCGCAGCCCCTTCATCCGGGCAGGAGATAGCCGACGCCGCGGACCGTGCTGATCGGATCGGCGCCGCCGTTCGCGGTCAGCTTCGCGCGCAGCCGGCGGATATGGACGTCGACCAGGTTGGTCGCGGGTTCGAAGTCGTAGCCCCACACCTTTTCGAGGAGCATCGCGCGGGTGACGATCGAATCGACGTTGCGGACCAGTTCGAGCAGCAGGTTGAACTCGATCTTGCTGAGATCGACGGCCTTGCCGTCGCGCCACGCCCGGAAGCGGGCCGGGCTGACGACGATATCGCCGGCGCGCAGCGTGCCGCCATCCTGCGCCGGCTGGCGGCGGCCGCGCAGGATCGCGTTGAGCCGGGCGTTGAGCTCCGCTGCGGTCACCGGTTTTACGACATAGTCGTCGGCGCCGGCGTCGAGTCCCTCGACCTTCTCGACGGGCCGGCCGAGCGCGCTGAGGATGATCACCGGCAGGCCCATGCCGTCCTGGCGGATGCGTTGCAGCACCGACAGGCCGTCGACCGTGGGCAGCATCAGGTCGAGGATCATCGCGTCGAACCGGTCGCGCGTCACCGCCTCGATCGCCGCGCGGCCGTCGGCGGCCACCGACACCTGATGGCCCATGCCGCGCAGGTCGCGCTCCAGCATCGCGACCAGCGCGGCGTCGTCCTCGACCAGCAGCAGGTTCAGGCTCATCACATCCTCGCTCGCCCGTCCTCCAGCAGAAGCCGGCGCCCCTGGGAAGCGCGATTGTCATCATAATGCAGCATCGTCGCCATATCCGTTTCAGAAGTCGCCCGGACCGATCCAAAACGTTTCGCTTCACCAACCGTATTACTGTTGCATATATGTCATACACCCGGCCGTTCTCGGTCTTTGCCGGGTTTCGGCCGCTTTTCGATTGTTCCCGCCGCCGAAAGTTGATCTCTAGGCGGCATGCGGGGGAAAGACGAATCGGGCGCAGGGCGCTCCATCGGCGCGGCCGAACGTATCTTGAGGGCTTTGGCGGCGGAATTTCCGCGTCTGCACGATCGCCAGTCATTCCTGGACAGCGCCGCGTTGCGCGCCGGATATGACAAGGAGGACGGTGCCGCCCTGTCGGACAATGAGCGCCAGGCGGCCGCCCGAGCGCTGACCCGGCTGATCAGCGACGGCACGGTGGCCGAGACGCTCTGGCCTTCGGGCGACAGCGACAAGGTCCAGCTTCCCGAACAGGGGATGATCGCGGTGTCGGTCAACCTCGGCTCGCTGCGCGAGGAGCGGCTGGTCTGGGAAGCGCGGCGCGAAGGGCCCGAGCCGAGCCAGGAGAGGATCGTCAGCGAGATCGTGGAACGCTCCCGCGTCTGGATCGAGCAGAACATGGACGACGGCAAGCTGCCGCTCCTGCTGGTCAACGCCAGCATCATCCACGGATCGAACGCCTTCGATATCCTGATCAGCGCGCAGTACCGCAATCCCTACAACCTGCTGCGCTATACGCGGGAGGTCGTGCAGGTGGTGGCGCATATCGCCGGCACCCACACGATGCTCGTGGCGCAGAGCTACGGCTTCCCCGACTTCACGGCGGGGCGGTAGGGCTCAGTCGCGCTCCCCCGCGCTGCGGCGCAGATTGTCGCCCAGCGTGACCAGGCCCTGCTGGAGAGCGGCGATCTCCCCGGCCGGCAGGCCGATCGACTCGAACAGCTCCGATGGAAGGCAGGCGGCCTCCTCGCCGGCGGCGCGGCCCCTGTCGGTCAGGTGGACGCGCACCACCCGCTCGTCGACGGCATCGCGGCGGCGCTGGACGAAGCCGGCCGCCTCGAGCCGCTTGATCAGCGGGGTCAGCGTGTTCGATTCAAGGAACAGATGCTCGCCTAGCGCACCGACCGTCTGACCATCGGCGTGGCGCAGCGCCAGAATCACGAGATACTGGGGATAGGTCAGTCCGAGCCGGTCGAGCAGCGGCTTGTAGACACGGTTGAACGCGTGGCCGGCCGCATAGACCGAGAAACATAGCAGATTGTGGAAGGGACCCTGATCCCCGGAAGCATCCTTCGTCATGCTCCGCGATATAGATCGTGCACGATATGATCGCAAGCGGTTGACATTGCGATGCGCCTCGCCTAGATAGATCGCACACGATCAAATCGTGAAAGATTGAAAAATGCTCCCCTGAACCCCACGATGAGGAACAGCACCATGGCTACGAAGATTCTCTATTCGACCAGCTCCACCGCGACCGGCGGCCGCGATGGCCGGGCCCGCACTGCCGACGGCAGCTTCGAGGTGACGCTCGGCACGCCCAAGGAACTGGGCGGGAATGGACAGGGCAACAATCCGGAGCAGCTCTTCGCATCGGGCTATGCGGCCTGCTTCCTCGGCGCGATGAAGTTCGCCGCGTCGCAGGGCCAGCATGTCAAGGTGCCCGCCGACGCCACCGTCACCGCCACGGTCGGGATCGGGCCGCGCGCCGACAAGGGTTTCGGCCTGGCGGTGGCGCTCGAGATCAGCCTGCCGGGCGTCGATCGCGCCGCGGCCGAGGCGCTGGTCGCCGAAGCCGACACCATCTGCCCCTACAGCCACGCCGTGCGCGGCAATATCGAGGTGAAGCTCAGCGTCGCCTGACGCGCATCCACTCCGCTTCCCAGGCGTCATCCCGGCGGAGGCCGGGATCTCGGGAGGCTCCTGCTTCAACCTGTTCTCCGTTCTCCCGAGACCCCCGGCCTCCGCCGGGGTGACGTCCGCCTGGAAAACACAGACAATCTCACTCCGCGTTTTACGCTTGACGCGTAAAACGCGGGGTGTATGAGTCCGTGTTATGGCCCACATCACCACCAGTGTCGAATATGGCATCCATTGCCTGCTGTGGCTCGTCGGATCGGGCGACCGGGCGATGAGCAGCCGCGACCTCGCCGAGTTGCAGGGCATCTCGCCGAGCTTCCTCGCCAAGATTTTCCCCAAGCTGGAAAAGGCGGGGATCGTCGCAGCGAGCGAGGGCGTGCGCGGCGGCTACCGGCTCGCGCGCCCGGCCGATTCGATCAGCTTCCTCGACATCGTCGACGCCATCGAGGGGGAGAAGCCCCTGTTCGATTGCCAGGAGGTGCGCGAACGCTGCGCCCTTTTCGCAGGCGGCGCGCCCGCCTGGGCGACCGACGGCGTCTGCGCGGTCCATGGCGTGATGCTCCAGGCCGAGAAGGCCATGCGCGACGCCCTTGCCGCCCAGTCGCTCCAGGATGTCGCGAACCGCTTCGGGCGGAAGGTGCCCGACGATTTCTTCGGCGATGTCGAGGCGTGGGTGGGCGACCGCATGAGCGGACGAACCGGCCGCATCCGGCCCGCGCGCGAATCGCCGGGCTGATCTGATCGCCCCGCGGCGGGGCGTATCCTCGCTTTCCAGAACCCTTTCTCGGCATCCGCCGGACGTTCCGAGAAAGCCCCCCTGTGCGCCGTGACGGACGACGGCAGGGAATGATCCCCCATGTCCGGCGACCATCGAAAGGAAATCGTCATGACCAGCAAGATCCTGATCGCCGGCTCCGGTTTCGCCGGCCTGTGGGCCGCCCTGTCCGCCGCGCGCGCCGTATCGCTCGCCGACCGCGAGGAAGACGTCGAGGTGACCGTCATCTCGCCCGCCCCCAATCTGGCGATCCGGCCGCGCCTCTACGAGATCGATCTGGCCAACATGTATCCCGACATCTCAGCGCTGCTCGACGCGGTTGGCGTGCGTCACCTGGCCGGGTTCGTCGACGCGGTCGACAGCGCGGCGCGCACCGTCACGGTCCGGACCAATGACGGCGGCTGGAGGACGCTTGGCTATGATCGCTTCGTCCTGGCCGCGGGAAGCCGGCTGTTCCGCCCTGACATCCCCGGCATCGACCTGGTGTTCGACGCCGATCAGCATGATTCCGCACAGGCGCTCGATCGTCATATCAAGGCGCTGTCCGAGCGGCCGGAGACCTCCGGTCGCAATACGGTGGTGGTCGCGGGGGGCGGTCTGACCGGGCTCGAGACCGCGACCGAGATGCCGGCCCGGCTGCGCGCCGCGCTGGGCGCCGATGTCGCGATCCGCGTCGTCATCGTCGATACCGCGCCGGCTATCGGCGCGGCGATGGGGGCCGGGGCCGTTCCGCATATCCACGAGGCGCTCGGCGAGGCTGGGGTCGAATCGCGCGCCGCTGTCCGCGTCGTCGCGATCGAGCCGGGCGCGGTCCTCCTCTCCTCGGGCGAGCGGATCGAGACCGACACGGTGGTGTGGAGCGCGGGGATGCGCGCCCACCCGCTGGCCGCGACGATCCCGGGCGAGCATGATCCGCTCGGTCGCGTGGTGGGCGATGCCTTCCTCCACGCGCCGGCCGCACCGGGGGTGTTCGTCACCGGCGACACGGTCAGGGCCGCGACCGACGACCAGGGCAATGTCAGCGTGATGTCGTGCCAGCACGCGCTGAGCCTCGGCCGGGTCGCCGGCCACAATGCCGCGGCCGAACTCGTCGGCCTGCCGCTGCATCCCTACAGCCAGCCAAAATATGTCACCTGCCTCGACCTCGGCCCGTGGGGCGCCCTCTATACCGAGGGCTGGGAGCGCGTGGTCCGCTTCGTCGGCGAGGAGGCCAAGGCGATCAAGCGGGAGATCAACGGCGTATGGATCTACCCGCCCGCGCCCGATCGCGACGCGGTGTTCGGGGTCGCCAATCCCGACTTTGTGATCGTCCCCTGAAAAGAGGCGGTCAGGACCGCGGCGGCCGCTTGCCCGACGGCGGGCGATCCGGCCTCGTCCGACGCGGATCGCGGGGGGCGCCCGGGCGTCCCCCGCCACCGCCCGGTCCGCGTCCCGGCCCCCCCGGCGAGCGGGTCTGCGGCCGCGGGGCGACCCCGGCGACCTTGGGGTTGAGGACGGTATATCCTTCCGACTGGAGCCGGGTGAAGGCGGCGCGGACGCTGGTCTGGATCGAGGCCTGCAGCTCGGCGGGCAGGTCCCGGAAGGTGGTGTTGGGGTGGATCGCGCCCAGATCGCGCAACAGCGCGTTGGGCACGCCCTTCGATGCGGCACGGAGCGCGCCGAGCCCGTCGATCACGGCCGCGACGATCACGTCGTGCATGACCTCGGATGCGGATTTGGTCACTTCTTCCCTCCGGAATCGACGGCGGTTCCGACGACCCGGCCGCTATACAGCCTGCCGGGGCGGGCGGAAGCGAAATATGCGCCGCCGCCGCCCCCCACCGGGCAGCGAATATGATCGCGCGGGCGTCGCGACGGGGATAGACGTGGCGCCGTCGCCAGTCGGCCACCATCGTTTAACGGGCTTGAAATGGGGCGCAGTGGAAAATCGGGCCGCGATCGACTATGGGACGGCGATGAATCACCCGCAGCCCATCACCATGCCGATTCCCGGCCACATCGACCCTGTGCCTGTTCCGCGCGAGCTGAAGCCGCGGGTGGATGGCCGGATCGACCTGCTCGGCCTGTCGCGCGACGACCTGCGGATGGCGCTGGAGACGGCCCAGCTCGAACCGAAGCAGGCGAAGCTGCGCGCCAAGCAGCTCTGGCACTGGATCTACAATCGCGGCGCCACCGACTTCGCGGTGATGACCGACATCGCCAAGGACATGCGCGGCTGGCTGGACCAGCGCTTCGTCGTCTCGCGGCCGGAGGTGGTCGAGGCGCAGGTGTCGACCGACGGCACCCGCAAATGGCTGCTTCGTTCCGATGCCAATGACGGACAGGGCGGCCAGGATTACGAAATGGTGTTCATCCCCGATGCGGACCGGGGCACCCTCTGCGTCTCCAGCCAGGTCGGTTGCACGCTCAACTGCCGCTTCTGCCACACCGGGACGATGAAGCTGGTGCGCAACCTGACCCCCGGGGAGATCGTCGGGCAGGTCATGCTGGCACGCGACGCGCTCGGCGAATGGCCATCGCAGCCCGAGGGGCGGATGCTCACCAACATCGTGATGATGGGGATGGGCGAGCCGCTCTATAATTTCGACAATGTCCGCGACGCGCTCAAGCTGGTGATGGACGGCGACGGCCTCGCGCTGTCGAAGCGGCGCATCACCCTCTCGACCGCGGGAGTCGTGCCCTTGATGGCGCGCGCCGGCGAGGAGATCGGCGTAAACCTTGCCGTCTCGCTGCACGCGATCACCAAGGAGGTGCGCGACGAGATCGTGCCGCTCAACCGCAAATATGGGATCGAGGAGCTGCTGCAGGCCTGCGCCGACTATCCGGGTGCCAACAACGCCCGGCGCATCACCTTCGAATATGTCATGCTCAAGGACAAGAACGACCGGGACGAGGACGCGCTCGAACTGGTCCGGCTGATCCGCAAGTACCGCCTGCCCGCCAAGGTCAACCTCATCCCGTTCAATCCCTGGCCTGGCGCGCTCTACGAATGCTCCGATCCCGACCGGGTCGCGCGTTTCTCCGACCTGATCTTCAAGGCCGGCATCTCCGCCCCCGTCCGTACGCCGCGCGGGCGCGACATCATGGCGGCGTGCGGCCAGCTCAAGTCGGCGGCGGAGAAGAAGAGCCGCGCCGAGCTCGACCGCATGGCGGCCGAGAAGCAGGCGGCGCTCGGCTGATGTCGGGGGACCGCTTCGAACGGCATCGCCAGCCCTGGACGCCCGACGAGATCCAGAAGCTCCACACGCTGGCCAAGAAGGGCATGGCGCTCAAGGCGATCGCCAAGGCCCTCAAGCGCAGCGAGGAATCGACCAAGGACCGCGCCAAGGCCGATGGCCTCAGCATCGCCAAGCTGCGCTGAGCGCGGAAATGGACGCGGCCGGGCGCCTATCTCGGCACCCTTGAGATATTCCAGGCGTTTAACCGTTAAATTTTAGCCGTCTCCCCCCTTGCATCGTTTCGCGTGCGGCGGTCTTATGGGTCTCGGAGACCTGACTCATGTCGTTATTCGATCGCTTCGCCGGCCATCTCTTCAAACGCGGCGAAATGACCATCATCATGGCGAACGGAGAGGTGCGGCGCTACGGCACGCCCGATCCGGCGCTGAAGCCCGTGACGATCCGCTTCGCCGACAAGGGCGTTACCGGTTTCATCGCGCGCAATCCGCATCTTCATGCTGCCGAAGCCTTCATGGACGGCCGGCTGCTGATCGAGCAGGGCGATATTCGCGACCTGGTCGATCTGGTCCGTGCCAATGGCCGGTGGGAAGAGGGGCGCGTCACCCTGCGCGGAACCTTCTCCCACCTGGTCAAGGACCGGCTCCGCGCCGCGCTGACGAGCGTGAACTGGGCGAGCCGTTCCAAGGCCAATGTCGCGCACCATTACGACCTGAGCGACCGGCTCTACGATCTCTTCCTCGACGCCGACCGGCAGTATAGCTGTGCCTATTTCACCGATCCCGACAACAGCCTCGAACAGGCGCAGGCGGACAAGAAGGCCCATATCGCGGCGAAGCTCCACCTCAAGCCGGGGCAGAAGGTGCTCGACATCGGTTGTGGCTGGGGCGGCATGGCGCTGTACCTGAACCGCGTCGCCGACGTGGAGGTGCTCGGCATCACCCTGTCGGAGGAGCAGCTCAAGGTCGCGCGCGATCGGGCGGCGGCGGCGGGCGTATCCGACCGGGTCCGCTTCGAGCTAATCGACTATCGCGCGCTGGAGGGCAAGTTCGACCGGATCGTCTCGGTCGGCATGTTCGAGCATGTCGGCGTGCCGCAGTACGAAACCTTCTTCATGAAGTGCCGCGACCTGCTGGCCAACGACGGGGTGATGCTGCTCCACACGATCGGCCGGCTCGGCGGTCCGGGCAAGACCGACGCATTCACCCTCAAATATATCTTCCCGGGCGGCTACAACCCGGCGCTGTCGGAGATCGTGTCGGCCAGCGAGCCGGCGCGGATGATCGTCGCCGATGTCGAGCCGCTGCGGCTCCATTACGGGATGACCCTCGACCGCTGGTATGATCGCACCGTGGCGGCGAAGGACGCCATCGTCGCGCTTTACGACGAGCGCTTCTTCCGCATGTGGACCTTCTACCTGGCCGGTGCGCGGGCAGCCTTCTACCACGGCAACCTGTGCAATTATCAGATCCAGTATGTCCGTGATCGCCGGGCGTTGCCGATCACCCGTTCCTATATGGCGGAAAAGGAGGCGGAGCTCCCGCGCTGACGGCCGTGCCGTGCTACGCCTCCCCGCGAAGAGGAGAGGCGCGATGGCGGACGGTGCGTGGAAACGGGTCCTGGCGGAATGCTTCGTCGGGGACGAACTGGCCGAATGGAAGGCGGCGAAGGAAAGGCTGGGTCCCGGCTTCGACCATGAAGGCCACGCCGCGGCCTGGGCCGACTATAACCAGCGGGTGCAGGCGGCGTTGCCGCTCGACCCCGACTCCGACGAGACCCGCGCGATCATCGCCGAATGGGACGCGCTCTGCGCCGACTATATGCGCGTCGCCGATCCGGCGATGAAGGCGGGTCCCAAGCCGCTCTGGGCCTTCCCGTTGAACCTCCACGACCCGGAACTGTTCCGGCAGGGCTGAGGGGCGCTCAGGCCCCGAAACCGCCGTCGATCGTCTGCATCGATCCGGTGATCATCGCCGCCGAGGGGCCGGCGAGGAAGGCCGCATAGTCGGCGATCTCCGACGCGTGGACGTGGCGCTTGATCGCCATGAAGCCGTGCATCGTCTCCGCCATCGGTCCGCTGGCGGGATTCATGTCGGTGTCGGTCGGCCCCGGCTGGATCGAATTGACCGTGATGCCGCGCCCGCCCAGGTCGCGGGCGAGGCCGCGCACCATGCCCTGGATCGCCGACTTGGTCATCGCATAGGCGGCCCCCCCGGCGAAGGGCATGCGGTCCGCGTTGGTCGAACCGATGACGAGGATGCGGCCATCGTCGGGCATCGTCCGGGCGGCCGCGACCGCGGCATGGTAGGGCGCGCGGACGTTGACGTCGATCATATAATCGACCGCGTCGGCGTCGATCGTGAGCGGATCGCCGAGAGCGAGCGTGCCGGCATTGACCAGCAGCACGTCGACCGGCCCCTCGGCCGCAACCGCAGCGATAAGCGCGTCACGGTCGGCGCTGTCGACCCGGATCGCCCTGGCGCCGGTATCCGTCGCGAGCGCAGCGGCGGCATCGGCCGACCCGGCATAGCTGAAGACGACATTGTCGCCGCCATCGGCGAAGCGGCGCACCAGCGCGGCGCCGATCCCGCGGCTGCCGCCGAGGACGAGGACCTTGCGCGAAACATGATCGGACATCGGGAAGCTCCTTTGCATTTCTATAGCGAGCGCTATATAAATGACATCGGAGCCGATGCAAGGATTTTTATAATGACTGCTATAAAAAAATCGCCGGGGCGTGGCAGGCCTCGTGGATTCGACCCGGACCAGGCGGTCGCGACGGCACAGGCGCTGTTTCAGGAGAAGGGCTATGACGGGGTGGGCGTCGCCGATATCGGCAAGGCGCTCGGCATCACGCCGCCGAGCTTCTACAACGCCTTCGGCAGCAAGGCGGCGCTGTTCGACAAGGTGCTGGACCGTTATGCGGGCAGCTTCGGCCGCTTCGTGCCCGACGCGCTCGATGGCGGGGGCGGCGTCGCTGAGGCGATCGAGCGGGTCCTGCGCGACGCGGCACGGCTCTATGCGCGCAGGGACGGGATCGCCGGCTGCCTGGTGCTCGATGGCGCGCGCAGCAGCAGCGATGCCGAAGCGGTCGCGATGACCCGGCGGAAGATGGAGGAGAGCCAGGCGCTGATCGCGGCGCGGATCGCCGCCGAAGTGCCCGAGAGGGCTGACCGGCTCGCGTCGATCGTGGTGACGGCGCTCAAGGGATTGTCGGCGGCGGCGCGCGACGGCGCGAATGCCGACGAGTTGCGAGCCTTCGCCGACGCGGCGGCGGCGGGGTTCCGCGTGGCGATGACGCAGAAATGACGCCACCCCGGTCGATGCCGGGATGACGCCGTCTCTGCGAGGGTTCAGCCCCTGGTCTTGGCCGCGTCGCGGCGCTCCTGCCATTTGGCGCGCATCGCGTCGCGGGCTGCCTGGCGTTCCTCCGGGCTGATGGTGCCGTCACGATTGGTGTCGACCCGGTCGAACATCGCCAGCGGGCCGGCCTGGGCCTCGGCGAGGCTGACCTTGCCGTCCTTGTTGGCATCGGCGCGATCGAACCACTGGCCCATCATCGCCATGCCGCCCCGATGGTGCCTCCCGCCCCAGCCGTGGCGGCCATGCTTGCCGTCTCGATCCGGGCGGCCGGCATCGCTCGCCTCGCCGCGCGACCGGGGGGCAAGGAATTCGTCCTTCGACAGGGCACCGTTGCCGTCCTTGTCGAGCGTCGCGAAGCGCTCGGCCTTCCGCTCCTGGCGCTTCTCCGCGAAGGCGGCGCGCATCTTGGCGCGGGCGGCGTCAGCCTCCGCCTTGGTGACGAAGCCGTCGCCATTGGTGTCGGCCTTCTTGAACTGCTCGGCGACCTTCGCCTGCACCTCGGCGCGGGTCTGGGGCCGGGGCGGACCGTCGCCGCGCGGGCCGGGCTGGGCGACCGCGACGCCGGCCAGCAGGGTGGCGAGCGCGGCGCCGGCGATCAGAGAGGTCTTCTTCATGGCATATCCTTCATAAGCGTTACACGATGGGGTGGACGGACCGGCAACAACAGGGAAGTGCCGGTCCGCCCTGTGATCCGGTCTAGGGATCGAATCTTGCACCGATAGTTCGGCGCTGAAATTGTTGTGTCGTGGCTGAAATATATGGCCATCTCACGGGCCGGATGCTGAATGGGCGTTCAGCATGGCGGGGACTTTGGGCGGTCTAGCCGCGTGACAGCGCCTTGCGGAACAGCGCCAGTTTCTCGGTCGCCGCCTGCCTCTCGCGCTCGTCGAGGATGCCGTCGCGATCCTTGTCGGCGGCATCGAAGGCGGCGGCGCCCGCGGCCTGGACCTCGGCGAGCGAGAGCAGGCCGTCGCCGTCGCGATCCGCCAGCTGATAGGCGATGTCGATCATTCCGGCGGTGCTCAGCGGACCCTTGTCGTTGAGCGAGAGGCGCGGGGTGCCGTCGGGGGCGATGTCCATCAGGAAAGGCTCGATGTCGCGCGGCTCCTGCAGCAGCGAGCGGGCATAGCCGAGGGCCGCCTCGCCGCGATCGATCCGCCGGTCGCCTTTGCGGTCGGCGCCCGCGAAATATTGGGCGAGCGCGCTGGCGAGCCCCTCGCGGGTCATCGGCAGCTCCTGTGCCGCCGCAGGCATGGCGAGCGACAGCATCGCGATCATCGCGCCGAGGCGCATGGGCTTCTCCCGGATGCAACGGTTTCGTCCTGTCCTACCGCTATCGGCTTGAACGGCGGCCTAACGCATGGCAAGGCGCCGCCGCGCCCGGTCGACGGGCTGACGGAGACAGAGATGAGCGATGTGAAGCGGGTGGTGCTGGCCTTCTCGGGGGGGCTCGACACGAGCGTGATCCTGAAATGGCTGCAGCAGACCTACCAGTGCGAGGTCGTCACCTTCACCGCCGACCTCGGCCAGGGTGAGGAACTGGAACCCGCGCGCGCCAAGGCGAAGCTGATGGGCGTGCCCGACCAGCACATCTTCATCGACGATCTCCGCGAGGAATTCGTCAAGGATTATGTCTTCCCGATGATGCGCGCCAACGCGCTCTATGAGGGGCTCTACCTGCTCGGCACCTCGATCGCCCGGCCGCTGATCGCCAAGCGCCAGATCGAGATCGCGAGGGCGGTCGGCGCCGACGCGGTCAGCCACGGCGCCACCGGCAAGGGCAACGACCAGGTCCGCTTCGAGCTCGGCTATTATGGCCTCGCCCCCGACATCCGCGTGATCGCGCCGTGGCGCGAATGGGACCTGACCAGCCGTACCGCGCTGATCGACTTCGCCGAGAAGCACCAGATCCCGGTCCCCAAGGACAAGCGCGGCGAATCGCCCTTCTCGACCGACGCGAATCTTCTCCACACCTCGTCCGAGGGCAAGGTGCTCGAGGACCCGTGGGAGGAGGTGCCCGACTATGTCTATTCGCGCACCGTCAACCCGGAGGACGCCCCCGACCAGCCCGAGATCATCACCATCGACTTCGAGCGCGGCGACGGCGTCGCGCTGAACGGCGAGGGGATGAGCCCGGCGACGTTGCTGACCGCGCTCAACGAGCTGGGCCGCAAGCACGGCATCGGCCGGCTCGACCTGGTCGAGAACCGATTCGTCGGCATGAAGTCGCGCGGCATGTACGAGACGCCGGGCGGCACCATCTACCATCTGGCCCATCGCGGCATCGAGCAGATCACCCTCGACCGCGGTGCCGCGCACCTCAAGGACGAGCTGGCGCCGCGCTATGCCGAGCTGATCTACAACGGCTTCTGGTTCTCGCCGGAGCGCGAGATGCTCCAGGCCGCGATCGACCACAGCCAGGAGAAGGTGACCGGCACCGTCCGGCTCAAGCTCTACAAGGGCGGGGTCCATGTCATCGGCCGCAAGTCGCCCTACACGCTCTATTCGGAGAAGGTCGTCACCTTCGAGGACGACGCCGGCGCCTATGACCAGCGCGACGCCGCGGGCTTCATCAAACTCAACGCGCTGCGCCTCCGCCTGCTCGGCCGCCGCGACGGGCGGTAAGACCAGACATCGTCATTCCAGCTTTCGCCGGGATGACGGGCTCTATCTTAGCGGTGGTCGGTCAATCCTGAAGTCCTCCCCGAGCTGCGCTCAGGGAGGATTTTTCTTTCTGCCGCAGCCCGACGATATCGATCGCGCCGTCCTTGAAGCGGCCGGCCTCGACCCGGTCCCTCGACAGCTCCTCGAGGAAGACGTCGCCCTTGTCATAGGCCCAGGGGCCGAGGCGGAGCAGCCAGACGGTGGGGATGGCGCGGGTCTCCGGGGATTCGGCGATCGCGCGCAGATGCGCCCGGTCGAGCGAGGGGACGCCGCGCGATCCGCTGACGTACCAGCTGCCCGGCGGCGGATCGAGGCTGGGGACCGGGGTCGGGATCGGGCGGCTCGGCATCGCCAGGCCGCGGTCGCGCACCGCCCGGTCGAACGGCAGCGCGCCCTCGTTGGGATAGGCGAGGACGACGTCGCCGGGCCGGAAGCGCGGGGCGAGCCACGCGACCGCGTCATACCAGTCGCGCCGGACATGGCCGCGCGACTCGATGTGGATGGCGACCTGCCCGACCAGCATCCAGGCGAGCGCGCCGACCGGCAGCAGCCAGCCGAACCGCTTCCAGCTCCAGCCGATGCCGAGCCCCATCAGCAGTAGCGCCGGGACGGCGAGCGCGGTCATCGTCCGGATGATGAACACCGGGGTGACCTGCGCCGAGACGACCAGTGAGACGCCGACCGGCAGCAGCGCGAGGATCAGCATCGCGGCCAGCACGTCGCGCCGCCGCGCCCGCCACAGCGCCGCGCCGCCGCACAGGGCGAGGATCGCCGCCGCGACGCGGATGTCGTCGCGCGGGCCGGTGAACATGTAGGTTGCGCGCCGCCACAGGTCGACCGTCGAGAATTTGAGCCAGGTCGCCTTGACCCATTCGGGCGCCTGGTCGAGCAGGATGAACAGCGCCGGCAGCCACAGCGCGATCGCCAGCGCATGGCCGCCGACGAACCACAGCCAGTCGGCCCGCGCCATCGTCCGCACCCGCACGACGCAAAGCAGGGCGAGGCCCATCGCCCCGGCATAGAGCGGCCCGAGATTGTGGAGCCACAGCATCAGCGCCCCGCAGCCGAGCCAGCCGGCGAAGGCGACCCCCGCCAGCGGCCGTCCCGCCGCGCGCCGCTCGGCGATCGCCAGCAGCGCCAGGGTCGCGCCGGCATAAGTGAGGATCATCAGCGGATAGGGCCGGATCTCGCGCGTCATCCAGACCAGCACCGGCGAGGCAGCGACCAGTGCCGCGGCGGCGAGCGTCACGCGCGTGGGGTTCGCCCCGACGATCCGCGCCAGCCGGGCGCCCGCCAGCGCCGCGACCGGCAGCGTCGCCAGCCCGCACAGCAGGCCTAGCATGCGGTGCGCAAGCAGCCCGTCGCCGGCGACCAGCGTCCAGGCGCGCAGCAGCGAATAATAGAAGGGCGGATGCGTCTCGTAGCGGGGGACTATGTTCCACAGGAAGTCCCAGCCCTGCGCGGCGGCATAGGCGCTGTAGCCCTCGTCGAGCCACATCGGCTCGGCCCCGATGTTCCAGGCCCGCGCCCACAAGGCGAACCCCGCGATCAGGGCGGCGGCGAGGAGCAGGGCGGGGCGGGGGAGCTTGGCGGCGGTCATTGGCGCCCGCTTATGCCAGACCGCGCCCGCCATGCCAGCGGGCAGATCGGGTTCCCTGCGCGACAGGCTTCATCCCGCCGCGGCTTTCCAGTAAGACCATCGCCCGATGGTACTCTCTCTAATCGGCTCAAAGCCCTTCTTCGACGACAAGAACCATGCCTTCTGGGTGCTCCAGTCGGCGGGATGGAGCGGCTATTTCGTGCTGCGCGCGCTCGGTGGCCTGGCCAACAACATGGGCCTGTTGTTCATCGTTCCGACCGCGCTGACCACCGCGACCGGCTATTCGCTGACGCTGCTGATGGCGTCGGCCTTCCGCCGGTTGATCAAGCTCAAGCCGATCGTCACCTGGACGGTGTCGATCCTGATCCTGGTGCTCGCCGCGGCGGTCTTCTCGTCGATCGAGACCTGGGCGCACGCCACCTTCTATCGGCCGCAGGAGATGCCCAAGGGCATCCAGTTCTTCGGCGCGATCCTGCTCGATCTCGCGCTGCTCGCGGCCTGGTCCTCGCTCTACTACGGGATCAACTTCTACCTGCTGCTCGAGGAGCAGTCCGATCGGGTTGAGCGGCTCGAGAGCCAGGCGAGCTCGGCCCAGCTCGCGATGCTGCGCTATCAGCTCAACCCCCATTTCCTGTTCAACACGCTCAACTCGATCTCGACGCTGGTGCTGCTCAAGGAGACGCAGCGTGCCAACGCGATGCTGTCGCGCCTGTCCTCCTTCCTGCGCTACACGCTGGCCAACGAGCCCGAGGGCACGGTCAGCCTCGCCCAGGAGATCGAGACGCTGAAGCTCTATCTCGACATCGAGAAGATGCGCTTCGAGGACCGGCTTCGCGCCGATTTCGAGATCGATCCGGCGGCGTCGGAAGCGCGGCTGCCCTCGCTGCTGCTCCAGCCGCTGGTCGAGAACGCGATCAAATATGCGGTCACCCCGCTCGAAGAGGGGGCGGACATCGTCGTCACCGCGCGGCTGGCCGGGATGGAACCGGATCGTCGCCTGATCATTACGGTCACGGATACAGGTCCGGGGTTGAACGATGGATTGACGCGTCCCACCTACTCTACGGGCGTCGGTCTGGCGAATATTCGCGACAGGCTGGCGCAGGCCTATGGCACGGACCACCGATTTGAGGTCCAGACTGACCGGCAGGAAGGTTTCGGAGTCGTTATCGACATCCCCTTCCAGTCCGCGAAACAGCGCAAGGATAGTGCATGACGATCCGAACCATTCTCGTCGACGACGAGCCTCTCGCCATTCAGGGCTTGAGGTTGAGGCTGGCGGCACACGAGGATGTCGAAATCATCGAAACCTGCCTGAACGGCCGCGAGGCGATCCGGGCGATCAAGACCCACAAGCCGGATCTCGTCTTCCTCGATATCCAGATGCCCGGGTTCGACGGTTTCTCCGTGATCCAGGGGCTGATGGAGGTCGAGCCGCCGCTGTTCGTCTTCTGCACCGCCTATGAGGATCACGCGATCCGCGCCTTCCAGGCGCAGGCGCTCGACTATCTGCTCAAGCCCGTGGACGAGCAGCGGCTGGCCGACACGCTCGACCGCGTGCGCCAGCGCCTCGCCGAAAAGAAGGGCGTCGAGGAGGTCGGCCGCTTGAAGGAGGTGCTCGCCGAAGTCGCACCGGACGCGGCCGACAGCTATGGCGAGAGCGACGACGCCCCCGCGTCCAACCGCTTCGAGAAGATGATCAACATCAAGGATCGGGGCCAGATCTTCCGCGTCGACGTCGACACGATCGAGCGGATCGACGCAGCCGGCGATTACATGTGCATCTATACCGGCGACAACACGCTGATCCTGCGCGAGACGATGAAGGACCTGGAGAAGCGGCTCGATCCGCGCCGCTTCCAGCGCGTGCATCGTTCCACGATCGTCAATCTCGACCTGGTCCGGCAGGTCAAGCCGCACACCAACGGCGAATGCTTCCTGGTGCTCGATTCGGGCGCGCAGGTGAAGGTCAGCCGCTCCTATCGCGAGGTCGTCGCGCGCTTCGTCCATTGATAATTCCTCCCCTGCGATGCAGGGGAGGGGGACCGCCCGAAGGGCGGTGGAGGGGGTGACGTCGCCGACGGCGCCTTGCGCCCCCCTTCATCGCCTGGCGGTCCCCCTCCCCGTTCCGGGGAGGAATGAGAGGTGGAGCCCCGATATGACGATCCGACCGCGCCGCAGCGCACTCTACATGCCCGCCTCGAACCTGCGCGCGATCGACAAGGCGCGCTCGCTGCCCTGCGACGTGGTGATCTTCGATCTTGAGGACGCGGTCGCGCCCGAAGCCAAGGCCGAGGCGCGCGCCAATGCGGTGGCGGCGGTCCGCGACGGCGGGTTCGGCGACCGCGAGCTGGTGATTCGGGTCAATGCCCTGGGCACGCCCTGGGCCGAGGACGACCTCGCCGCCGCCGCGGCGTCGGGCGCCGACGCGATCCTTGCCCCCAAAGTCAGCGATGCGGAGAGCGTCCGCCGCTACCATGCCGCGATCGCGGCCGCACCGGCGGCGACCGGCTTCTGGGCGATGGTCGAAACCACCCGCGCCATCTTCCGGCTCGACGCGATCGCCGAGGCGATGGCGGCGCGGCCAGCGGCGTTCGTGCTCGGCACCAACGATCTCGCCAAGGAGATGGGTGCGCGCCTCACCGTCGAGCGGACACCGTTCCTCGGCATGATGGCGATGGCGGTCGCGGCGGCGAAGGGCCATGGCCTCGCCATCCTCGACGGCGTGTACAATGCGTTTGACGACGAGGCCGGCCTCGTCCGGCAATGTGCCGAGGCCAAGGCCTATGGCTTCGACGGCAAGACCCTGATCCATCCGCGCCAGATCGACCCGACCAACCGGGCTTTCAGTCCCGACGCGGTGGAGATCGCCTGGGCGCGCGCGGCGGTCGAGGGCTTCGCTGCGCCTGAAAATGCCGGCAAGGGCGCGATCAAGGTGGGCGGCGAGATGGTCGAGCGGCTCCACCTCGACCAGGCGCGGGCGATATTGGCGATGGCGGAGATCGGCTGATCCGGTCCCGGGCGACGCGGCGGCGGAAGTATCGGTTCCGGATCGAACAGCCGGAAAGGATCAGCGTCTAAGCGGCGGTACGCCCCGCGTAAAGGCCGTAAATGTTCGTCTTTCCGCTGTTTTGCGCGGGTGATACTCTGCGCAGGACGAGACCAGAGACATGAAGAGGGGGGACTACGCCGACGCGTGCCCAGAACCTGATGCCGCGTGGCTGGCCGCGCATGGCCACGGATCGCCGGACCATCGGTTTCACGGTGCTGTTCGCGGCCATCATCGTCGTGGCGATCCTCAAGGCGGCCCTTCTGACCCCGCCGTTCGACCATGCCGGTACCATCGAGATCGCGCTGCTGATCGCCGCGGGCCTGTTGTCGGCGGCGGCGATGGTCTGGTCGTGGCGATCGCACCTGATGGAAAGTGACCGGATCGAGCGGCGCGAGCTGATCGATGCGGCCGAACTGGCGGCGGTGATGGTGGTCGACGAGGAGGGCACGATCCGCCACTGGTCGCGCGGATGCGAAGAGCTATATGGCTGGCCGGCCGCGCTGGCGGTGGGACGGAAGCGGGCCGAGTTGCTCGACACCCAGACGCCCGAACCGGTGGAGGCGCTGTGGCAACGGCTCCGCACCGCCGGGCGGGTCAGCGTCGAGCTGATCGAGCGTCATCGCGACGGCCATGAGCTGATCGTCCACGAACATGCCAAGTTCATCCGCCACAGCGGCGACCGTAACTCGGCGGTGGTCGCGGTCACCGACGTCACCGAATGGCGGCGGGCCGAAGAGGCGCTGCGGCTGAGCGAGGCGCGGCTCGCCACCTCGGTCGCGGTGCAGGGCATCTTCATCTACGAATATGACCTGGTCGCGGGCCAGCCGATCTGGACGACCAGCGGCGATACCTTCTTCGGCCTCACAGGCGAGGAAACCGGGACGGGTTCGCGCTACTGGAGCGAGGCGCTGGACGTCCAGGTGCGCGAGGTTGTCGCAACGGCGATGGCGAACGGGCAGGACCGCGCGCATTTCGATTTCGACTTCCGCCACCCCAGCGGCGCCGTGCGGCGCGGCGAAGGCTGGGCGCGGATCATCCGCAACCGGGAGGGCCGGCCGGTACGGTTGCTCGGCACCCACCTCGACGTCACCGAGCGGCGTGAGCGCGAGCAGGAACTGCGCGCCGGCGAGGCCGAGCGGCGGGCGATCCTGGCGACCGTGCCCGACGCGATGTTCGTCTGCGACGAGCGCGGCCACGTGCGCGCGTGCAGCGCCACCGCGCGTCAGCTGCTCGGTTATGGCGAGGGCGAACTGATCGGCCGCCAGCTCAGCGACCTGGTCGACGATCCGCGCGGCCCGACGGCGGTGCGCCGCGACCTCGCCCGCGCGCGACAGCTCGGCCCCGGCGATCAGTGGCCGGTGCCGATCAGCGTCCGCCGTGCCGACGGCGCGTCGGTGCCGATCTCGTTCGTACTCGGCGAAGCCTATGTCGATGGCGCGCGCATGTATGTCGTGTTCGGCCGGGACATGCGTCCGACCATCGCTACCGAGGAACGCTTCCACCGCCTCAACAACGATCTGGCGCAGGTTTCGCGCCTCGGCATGATGGGCGAGATGGCCGGCGCGCTGGCGCATGAGCTGAGCCAGCCGCTGTCGGCGATCGTCAACTTCCTCGGCGCGGTGGACCTGATGCTCGACGGTGGCGAAGACCGCGTCGACATCGCCCGGCTCCGCCAGGCGATCCAGCGAGCGAGCGAGCAGGCGTCGCGCGCCGGCGAGATCATCCGCCGGCTGCGCGCCTTCATCCTGCGCGGCGAGGCCGACATGCGTGCCGAGCCGCTGACCAGCCTGGTGCGGGAGGCGGCGGCGCTGGCATTGTTCAACAGCAGCAGCTTCGGCATTCGCCTCGCCTATGATTTCGAGCATGAGGGCCGGGTCGTGCTCGGCGACCGGATCCAGATCCAGCAGGTGCTGGTCAACCTGATCCGCAACGCGGCCGACGCGATGACCGCGCAGGGTGAGGGCCGGCGCGAGCTGCTGATTTCTACGAAGATGGCGAGGGACAATTTGATCGAGATCGCGGTGCAGGATTCCGGACCGGGCATCGCGCCTGAGATACTGGAGAAGCTGTTCAGCCCCTTCGCGACCACCAAGCGCGAGGGACTGGGATTCGGCCTGGCGATCTCGCGGCGGATCATCGAGGCGCATGGCGGCCAGATGTCGGCGGCTCCGGCGCGGAACGGCGGCGCGGTCTTTCGTTTCACCCTGCCGGTGATGGAGGAGGAAGGGGCGCGATGAACAGCAGGCGCATCTATATCGTCGACGACGACGACGCACTCCGCCAGTCGGTGGAGGTTCTGTTGGAGGTCGCAGGCGGCTTCGTCACCCGATCCTTCGCCTCGGGAGAGGCCTTCCTCGAACGGGTCCCGCAGATGGAGGCGGGTTGCGTCCTGCTCGACCTCAACATGCCCGGGCTCAACGGGCTCGAGGTGCTTCATCGCCTGCAGAAGCTCGACAACCGGTTCGAGACGATCCTGCTGACGGGGCAGGGCGACATCGGCGTCGCGGTCGAGGCGATGAAGTCGGGGGCAATCGACTTCATCGAGAAGCCCTATGACAACCGCATGCTGCTCAACGCGCTCGACAACGGCTTCGCCCGGATCGAGGACCGCGAGAAGGAGGCCAGCGCGATCCAGTCGGCGCGCGACGGGATCGACCGGCTCACCCCGCGCGAACGCGACGTGCTGCTCGGCCTGATCGACGGCAAGGCCAACAAGATCATCGCCTATGAGCTCGACATCAGCCCCCGCACGGTCGAGATCTACCGCGCCAACCTGATGGACAAGCTCGGCGTGCGCAGCGTTGCCGAAGCGGTCCGTATCGCTTTCGCCGCGGGGCTGGTGCCGGTCTTCCCACGCTGACCGATGTCCCGTTAATCGTCATGCCGGCGAAAGCCGGAATCTCCCTTCTCCTTTGCCCCGAACGAAGGCAGGGAGACCCCGGCTTTCGCCGGGATGACGGGGAATCGGGGTGAGCCGGGGCCCGTGCCGGTTTGACCCGTAATGAGACGCGGGGATATGCAGGGGCATGAGTTCCAACGCGTCCCGGCCTTTCGCTGTCCTTGTCACCGGCGGCGCCGGCTATATCGGCAGCCACGCCGTCCTCGCCCTGCTCGATGCGGGCTGGCGGGTCTCGGTGATCGACAATCTCGTCACCGGCTTCCGCGAGGCGGTCGATCCCCGCGCGCGCTTCCACGAAGGCGACATCGCCGACGAGGGGCTGGTGGCGCGCATCCTGGCGGATGACGGGATCGGTGCGATCCTGCACTTCGCCGGATCGGTGGTTGTCCCCGAATCGGTCGCGGACCCGCTCAAATATTATCGCAACAACACCGCCAACAGCCGCTCGCTGATCGAAAGCGCGGTGAAGGGCGGGGTCCGTCACTTCATCTTCTCGTCCACCGCCGCGACCTACGGCATTCCCGATCGCATCCCGGTGCGCGAGGACATGCCGACCGTGCCGATCAATCCCTATGGCATGTCGAAGCTGATGACCGAGGCGATGCTGCGCGACGTCGCCGTGGCGCATCCGATGAACTATTGCGCGCTGCGCTACTTCAACGTCGCGGGCGCCGATCCGCAGGGCCGCGCGGGCCAGTCGACCGCGGGTGCCACCCACCTGATCAAGGTCGCGGTCGAGGCCGCGCTCGGCAAGCGGGGCGAAGTCGCGGTGTTCGGCACCGACTATGCGACCCCCGACGGAACCGGGGTGCGCGACTATATCCATGTCAGCGACCTCGCCGACGCGCATCTCCATGCGCTCGACGCGCTGATCGCGTCGCCGGGCGAGAGCCATGTGATGAACTGCGGTTATGGCCGGGGGTTCTCGGTGCTCGAAGTGCTCGATTCGGTCGACCGCGTTGCCGGCGTCGCGATCACGCGCCGGATGGAGCCCCGCCGCCCCGGCGATCCCGACGCGCTGGTTGCCGACAATGCCCGCATCCTCGCGACCACGCCGTGGCGTCCCCGGCTTGACGACCTCGACACGATCGTCGCCCACGCGCTGGCATGGGAGCGGAAGCTCGCGGGGAGGTAATCCCGCTCCATCGGTCATCTGGCCGAAGAGAGGCATCGGCCCAGCCTGGACTGGGGTACTCCCATTGGAGATGGACGGAGCCGCAGGCTCGACCAAGCTTATGCGAGGGAAGCCGGGGCGGGCGGATGTCCTGCGCCTGGGCCTGAGGGCTAAGCCAAAAACAAACAAAAAAAGGGCCGATCCCGAAGGGACCGGCCTTGAAAGTTTTAGGAGAGGATGCCTGAAAGGCCCGCTCTTTGTGCAGGTGCGAAGATGAAAATGCAAGCAAAAAAATGCTGCGCCGCCAAAGATTTTTTCAAAGCTTTGAAAAACAGCGATTTATTATATTCATCCTTGTAAGTCTGTTGCGGTTGCGTCGAATCATGCTCGCAGATGCGAAACGGCTGGCGGCGGATTGTCAGACGTCCCCCTCCGCGCCATTCTCCGTCCGAAAAGATGGGAGCGGGCGAGCATGGCGCATGGATCGGGCGGGGCGGGGACGGTGCGTGAGCTGACCGTCCGGGGGTTGCTGCTGGGCGCGCTGATCACCTTCGTCTTTACCTCGGCGAACGTCTATCTCGGGCTCAGGGTCGGGCTCACCTTCGCCACCTCGATCCCGGCGGCGGTGATCTCGATGGCGGTGCTGCGGCTGGTCCGTGGCGCGACCATCTACGAGAACAACATCGTCCAGACGGTGGCCTCTGCGGCGGGCTGCATCGCCTCGATCATCTTCGTTCTGCCCGGCCTGGTGATGATCGGCTGGTGGCAGGGCTTCCCCTTCTGGCAAACCTTCCTGCTCTGCGCTTCGGGCGGGCTCATGGGGGTCGTCCTGTCGGTGCCGCTTCGCCGCGCGCTGGTGACCGGGTCGGACCTGCCCTATCCCGAGGGCGTCGCCGCGGCGGAGGTGCTCAAGGTCGGCACCCAGACACGCGAAGGCGCGGTCGAAGCGCAGTTCGGCCTGCGAACGATCATCGTCGGATCGATCGCATCGATGGGCTTCGCGGTGATCGGGGCCACGAAACTGGTCGCGACCGAGGCGTCGACCTGGTTCCGGCTCGGCGCCAGCCATGCCGCCACGGGAATCTCAGCTTCGCTGTCTTTCGCGCTGCTCGGGGCAGGGCATCTGGTCGGGCTGTCGGTCGGGCTGGCAATGGGGCTCGGCCTCGTCATCGCGTTCGGCATCGCGACACCGATCCTGTCGGCGATCGCCGCGACGCCGGGCTCGGCCGAGACGGCCGCGCTGGCGGTGTTCGGCGGGCAGGTGCGCTTCCTCGGTGCCGGGGTCATCGGCGCCGCGGCGATCTGGACGCTGGGCAAGCTCGCCCGGCCGCTGTGGCGCGGCATGGCCGGCGCGATCGCCGCGTCGAAGGCGCGCAAGGCATCGGGTGAGGCGCTGCCGATCGAGGAACAGGACATGCCGGTGGGCTGGCTTGCCCTCATCGTCGCGCTGGTGGCCCTGCCGATCATCGCGTTGCTCTGGCATTTTGCGGACCAGGGGCCGCTCGCCGGCCATGCGCTGTCGCTCAGCCTCGGCTTCTATCTCTATGTGCTGCTGATGGGCGCATTCGTCGCGGCGGTCTGCGGCTATATGGCAGGACTGATCGGATCGTCGAACAGCCCGGTGTCGGGGGTCGCCATCCTTGCGGTGCTCGGGTCGGCGCTGCTGCTCGCCATCGCCGTCCAGCCGCTGGCGGGGCGCGAGGCGGGGCCGCAACTCGTCGCCTTCGCCCTGTTCGTCACCGGCCTCGTCCTCGCCTGCGCCGTGATCGCCAACGACAATCTCCAGGATCTCAAGACCGGCCAGTTGATCGGGGCGACGCCGTGGAAGCAGCAGGTGGCGCTGATCGTCGGCGTGTTCGCCGGATCGGCGGTGATCCCGCCGATCCTCGACCTGCTCAACGCCGCCTATGGCTTCGCGCCCTTGCCGGGCACCGGCCTGCCGGTACCGAACGACCCCCTTCCCGCGCCGCAGGCGACACTGATCGCCGGCCTTGCGCGCGGCATATTGGGCGAAGGCCTCGACTGGCACCTGATCTTCATCGGCGCGGCGCTCGGCCTGGCGCTGGTCGCGCTCGACGGGCTGATGGGACGCAAGGGCTGGCTGCGCCTGCCGCCGCTCGCGGTCGGGATCGGCATCTACCTGCCGATGTCGGCGACGCTGCCGGTGGTGATCGGGGCCCTGATCGGCTGGCGCTACGAGAAGCGCCGGGCCGATCCGGCGGCGCAGCGCATGGGCGTGCTGCTCGCTTCGGGCTTCATCGTCGGGGAGAGCCTGTTCGGCGTCCTCCTTGCCGGCCTGATCGTCGCGACCGGCAGTGGCGCGCCGCTGGCGCTGATCGGTCCGGGGCACGAGGGCGTGGCGATGGCGGCGGGGACGGTGCTGGTCGCGGCATTGCTGGTCTTCCTCTACCGCTGGACCGGGCGGGCGGCGGCGCGATTGTCGGCCTGATGTCCGGACGGCCACTGCCGAAGGGCCGGAATCTCGGGCAGCAGAGGGAGCGCGATTGCCATTTGACGGCGCTGCCGCTATGGCGCGCGCCGGCTCTTTCAAATCCTCACAGGCTCAGGTGAACCCATGAAGATCAGCGGCGTGGACATCCGTCCCGGCAACATCATCGAATATGAAGGCGGCATCTGGCGCGCCGTCAAGATCCAGCATACCCAGCCCGGCAAGGGCGGCGCCTATATGCAGGTCGAGATGAAGAACCTGATCGACGGGCGCAAGAACAACGTCCGTTTCCGGTCGGCCGAGACCGTCGAGCGCGTTCGCCTCGATACCAAGGATTTCCAGTTCCTGTTCGCCGAAGGCGAGGATCTGACCTTCATGGACAAGGACACGTACGAGCAGATCACCCTGCCGCGCGACCTGCTGGGCGATGCCGCCGCCTTCCTGCAGGACGGCATGGACGTGGTGATGGAGCTTTACGAGGAACGCCCGATCTCCGTCCAGCTTCCCGATCAGGTCGAGGCGACGATCGTCGAGGCCGACGCCGTTGTGAAGGGGCAGACCGCCTCGTCCAGCTACAAGCCCGCGATGCTCGACAACGGCGTCCGCGTGATGGTGCCGCCGCACATCTCCAGCGGCACCCGCATCGTCGTCGACGTCTACGAGCAGACCTACGTCCGCCGCGCGGACTGATCAAAGCCATGCCAGGGGCATCCGGCCCCCGGCACGTCACTCACCCCTAGCCCCTCCCTTGAAAGGGAGGGGGAGAAGAAGACATGGTAGCCCATTCCGGCCTCATCACCGTCATGGACCGCGCCGCGCGCAAGGCGGCGCCGCGGCTGCGGCGCGACTTCAACGAGGTCCAGCAGCTCCAGGTGAGCCGCAAGGGGCCCGCCGACTTCGTCTCGATGGCCGACAAGCGCGCCGAGCAGACGCTGGTCGAGGAGCTGAAGCGCGCGCGTCCCGACTGGGGCTTCATCCTCGAGGAAGGCGGCGAGATCGAGGGCGATCCCGCCAAGCCGCGCTGGATCATCGATCCGCTCGACGGCACTTCCAACTTCCTCCACGGCCTGCCGCATTTCGCCATCTCGATCGCGGTCGAGGAGCCGCGCGCGGGCCAGAAGCGCGGCGAGGTAACGCAGGGGCTGGTCTATCAGCCGCTCACCGATGAGAGCTTCTGGGCGGAGAAGGGCCGCGGCGCCTGGCTGCACGACCGGCGGCTGCGCGTTTCGGCACGGCGCGAGCTGTCCGAGGCGCTGGTCGCGACGGGTATCCCCTTCCTCGGCCATGGCGACATCCGCGAATGGACCGCGATCTTCGCGGCGATCGCGCCCGAGGTAGCCGGCATCCGCCGCTACGGCTCGGCGGCGCTCGACCTTGCCTGGGTGGCGGCTGGCCGGTTCGACGCCTTCTGGGAGGCCGACCTCAACGTCTGGGACGTCGCGGCCGGCATCCTGCTGGTGCGCGAGGCCGGTGGCTTCGTCAGCGATTTCCGTGGCGGCGATCGCATGCACGAGCGCAACGAATATCTCGCCACCAATGACGGGCTCGCGACTCGTCTGCACAAGCTGGTCGCGCAGGGCCTGAAGGGCCTCTGAGGCCCCGCGGGAGCCGCCGCGCCGGCCCCCCGCCCGCCTGCGAGGCCGATGGTGGGAAAGGGCGCGGAGGCAAGATCGAAAACCGGCGGATTTCCATCGGCCTGTTGCGAGTCATTCTCACTTTTCCACGGGTTGCTTCGCCAATGCGGCGCGCCTAAACGTCCCCGCCAAAGGCCGGATTCCCGGCCCCCAGCTCGGAGCCTGTTCATGGCGTCAGTCGCCGCCGGATATCTGCCGATCCTGATCTTCCTGGGCGTTGCCCTGGTGCTTTCCAGCGCCTTCGTCTTCCTGCCGATGCTGGTCGGCCGGCTGACCGGCACGCACCAGCCCAATCCCGAGAAGCTGGCCGAATATGAATGCGGCTTCCCGGCGTTCGAGGACAGTCGCGCCCAGTTCGACGTGCGGTTCTACCTGATCGCGATCCTGTTCATCATCTTCGACCTTGAAGCCGCCTTCCTCTATCCCTGGGCGGTCTCGCTCGGGGGGATCGGGTTCGTCGGCTGGCTGTCGATGATGATCTTCCTGGTCGAGCTGGGCGTTGGTTACATCTATGCATGGAAGAAGGGAGCGCTCGAATGGGAGTGACCCTCGATAGCGCGCGCAACCCGTACAAGCCGGAAGGCTTTGGCGAGGTCGTCGCGCCCGATCCTGATTTTTTCAAGGCGCTTCAGGCCGAGGTGAACGACAAGGGTTTCCTGGTCACCTCCGCCGAGGAGCTGTTCCAATGGGCGCGAACCGGCTCGCTCTGGTGGATGACCTTCGGTCTCGCCTGCTGTGCGGTCGAGATGATCCACGTCAACATGCCGCGCTACGACCTCGAGCGCTTCGGGGCCGCGCCGCGCGCCTCCCCGCGCCAGTCGGACGTGATGATCGTCGCCGGCACGCTGTGCAACAAGATGGCCCCGGCCCTGCGTCGCGTCTACGACCAGATGTCCGAGCCCAAATATGTCATCTCGATGGGCAGCTGCGCCAATGGCGGCGGCTATTATCATTACAGCTATTCGGTGGTGCGCGGCTGCGACCGGATCGTGCCGGTCGACATTTACGTCCCCGGCTGCCCGCCGACCGCCGAGGCGCTGCTCTACGGGATCATGCAGCTCCAGCGTAAGATTCGCCGGATCGGGACGCTCGAGCGATGAGCGACACCAGCTTCACCTTCCCCCGTTTCGCGTCGAACGACGGCGTGATCGAGGCGGCGACCGCGGCGCTGGGCGCCCGGCTGATCGAGGCGCGCACCTGCGTCGGCGAGATCGCCCTGCACGTCGAGCGGGCGAGTCTGGTCGAGACGATGCGCATCCTGCGCGACGAACTCGCCTACCAGCAGCTGATGGAGATCGCCGGGGTCGACTATCCAGACCGCGCCGAGCGGTTCGAGGTGGTCTACTGCCTGCTGAGCGTCACGAAGAACCACCGCATCCGCGTCCATATCGGCACCGACGAGGTCCAGCCGGTGCCGTCGGTGACCGGGCTGTGGCCGGTCGCCGGCTGGCTCGAGCGCGAGGTGTTCGACATGTACGGCGTGCTGTTCGAGGGCAATGCCGACCTGCGCCGCATCCTCACCGATTATGGCTTCCGCGGCCATCCGCAGCGCAAGGACTTCCCGCTGACCGGCTATGTCGAGCTGCGCTATTCGGAGACCCACAAGCGCGTCGTCTATGAGCCGGTCAAGCTGGCGCAGGACTTCCGCAGCTTCGAGTTCATGAGCCCGTGGGAAGGCGCCGACTATATCCTGCCGGGCGACGAGAAGGTCTCGCCGACCGAGCCCGGCGCGCCGAGCCCGGCCCCCGCCAAGAAGGATGCGGAGCCGGTCGAGGCCAAGGCACCGCCGCCGACCCCCAAGACCACCGACACCCCGGCCGAGACCGGTGCCGGCGCCGCGGCGAACGCGGCCGCGGCCAAGCCCCGCGCCGCGGCCCGGCCCAAGGCCGCCACCTCCAAGGATACGGGGGGCAAGAAATGAGCGATATCCGCGCCTATCCCGAAGCGGGAACCGACGTCCCCCCCGGCCAGGGCGTGACCGACACGCCGGCCTCGCCCGACGTGCTGATCCAGAACTACACGATCAACTTCGGCCCGCAGCATCCGGCCGCGCATGGCGTGCTGCGCATGGTGATGGAGCTCGACGGTGAGATCGTCGAACGCGTCGACCCGCATGTCGGCCTGCTCCATCGCGGCACCGAGAAGCTGATCGAGTACAAGACCTATCTCCAGGCGCTGCCTTATTTCGACCGGCTCGACTATTGCTCGCCGCTCGGCATGGAGCACAGCTACGTCCTGGCGATCGAGAAGCTCCTCCAGCTCGAAGTGCCGCTGCGCGCCCAGTATCTGCGCGTGTTCTTCGCCGAGCTGACCCGCATCTGCAACCACATGCTCAACATCGGCGCGCACGTCATGGACGTCGGCGCGATGACCCCGAACCTGTGGCTGTTCGAAATCCGCGAGGATTGCCTCAATTTCTTCGAGCGCGCCTCGGGCGCCCGCATGCACTCGGCCTATTTCCGGCCGGGCGGCGTCCATCAGGACGTGCCGCTCAAGCTGCTGACCGATATCGGCGACTGGCTGGACGATCGCATGCCGCGTCTGTTCGAGGACGCGGTCTCGCTGTTCGCGGACAATCGCATCTTCAAGCAGCGCAACGTCGACATCGGCGTGGTGTCGAAGGAAGACGCGCTGGCCTGGGGCTTCTCGGGTCCGATGATCCGTGCGGCGGGCATCCCCTGGGACATCCGCAAGGCGCAGCCCTACGACGTCTATGACCGCATGGACTTCGAGGTTCCGATCGGCACGCGGGGCGACTGCTACGACCGCGTCATGGTCCGCATCGAAGAGGTGCGGCAGTCGGCCCGGATCATGAGGCAGTGCCTGAACGAGATGCCCGAGGGGCCGGTCGCCAGCCTCGATCGCAAGGTGGTGCCGCCCAAGCGCGGTGAGATGAAGCGCTCGATGGAGGCGCTGATCCACCACTTCAAGCTCTATACCGAAGGATTCCACGTGCCCGCGGGCGACGTCTATGTCGCGACCGAGAGCCCGAAGGGCGAGTTCGGCGTCTATCTCGTCTCGGACGGCAGCAACAAGCCGTACCGCTGCAAGATCCGGCCGACCGCGTTCAGCCATCTCCAGGCGATGGACTTCATGATGAAAGGCCACATGCTGGCCGACACCACCGCCATCCTCTCGGCGATCGACGTCGTGTTCGGGGAGTGTGACCGCTAATGTCCGACGCAGCCCATATCCCCGACGAGGCCGAGACCCGCGCGCGCTGGGGCGGTTTCGCCTGGACCCCGGAAAATGCGGAGCAGGCGAGGAAGATCATCGCCCGCTATCCGCCGGGCCGCCAGCAGTCCGCCGTGATGCCTCTGCTAGACCTTGCCCAGCGCCAGGTCGGGGCGGAGACCAACACCCAGGGCTGGCTGCCGGTGCCAGTGATGGAGTATATCGGCGCGCAGCTCGGCATGGCCTATATCCGGGTCTACGAGGTCGCGACCTTCTACACCATGTACAACCTCGCGCCGGTCGGCCGCTACCATGTCCAGGTGTGCGGCACGACGCCGTGCATGCTGCGCGGCTCCGACGACGTGCTGGAGGCCTGCTACAAGAAGGGCCTGAAGAAAGGCGCGACGACCGCCGACGGCCTGTTCACCCTGACCGAGGTCGAATGCCTGGGCGCCTGCGCCAATGCGCCGATGGTCCAGATCAACGACGACAATTACGAGGACCTGACCTTCGACAGCATGACCGCGGTGCTCGACACGCTCGCGGGCGGCGGCCAGCCGAAGATCGGCCCGCAGATCGAGCGCCAGACGAGCTGTCCCGAGGGCGGTCCGACCACGCTCCGGGAAATGGTCTCCGAGAACCACGATTATCGCGGCCGGTGGGAGGCCACGGGCAATGCTCCGGCATGAGCGCGCTGATCGCCATCGTCGTCACGATCGTGCTGGCGGTCATCCTGATCAAGGTGACCTTCAAGCTGCTCGGCATCGCCATTGCGATCGGGCTGGGCGTGCTCGCCTATTTCGTGGCCGAGAAGCTGTTCGGGAAGCGCGCATGATGCCGCACCTCCTTTCCCTCCACCGCGCGACGCAGATTTTCGGGGCGTATCGTCATGCTTGACGACAAGGACCGCATCTTCACCAATGTCTACGGGTTCCAGCCCTGGAACCTGGAGGCGGCGCGCAAGCGTGGCGACTGGGACGATACCAAGGCGCTGCTCGCGCGCGGGCCGGACCAGATCATCGAGGATATCAAGGCCTCTGGCCTACGCGGCCGCGGCGGCGCAGGCTTCCCGACCGGCATGAAGTGGAGCTTCATGCCCAAGGAGCCCAAGCCCGGCAAGCCGAGCTTCCTTGTGATCAACGCCGACGAGTCCGAGCCCGGATCGTGCAAGGACCGCGAGATCATCCGCCACGATCCGCACAAGCTGATCGAGGGCGCGTTGGTGGCGGGCTTCGCGATGCGCGCGCGGGCGGCCTATATCTATATCCGCGGCGAGTTCATCTACGAGGCGAAGGTGCTGTTCGCCGCCGTCGAGGAAGCCTATGCGGCCGGCCTGCTCGGCAAGAATGCCGCCGGCTCGGGCTATGACTTCGACGTCTTCGTCCATCGCGGCGCCGGCGCCTATATCTGCGGCGAGGAAACCGCGCAGATCGAAAGCCTCGAGGGCAAGAAGGGCCAGCCGCGCCTGAAGCCGCCTTTCCCGGCGGGGGCGGGCCTCTACGGCTGCCCGACCACGGTCAACAACGTCGAATCGATCGCGGTGGCGCCGACCATCCTGCGGCGCGGCGCGGCCTGGTTCGCCGGCATCGGCCGCGAGGGCAACAAGGGCACCAAGCTCTTCCAGATCTCCGGCCATGTGAACAAGCCGTGCGTCGTCGAGGAGGCGATGGGCATCCCGTTCCGCGAGCTGATCGATCGCCACGCCGGCGGCATCCGCGGCGGCTGGGACAATCTGCTCGCCGTGATCCCCGGCGGCTCGTCGGTGCCGCTGGTCCCGGCGGCGCAGATCATGGACGCGCCGATGGACTTCGACGGTCTCAAGGCGCTCGGATCGGGCCTCGGCACCGCCGCCGTGATCGTCATGGACAAGTCGACCGACATCGTCCGCGCGATCAGCCGGCTCAGCTATTTCTACAAGCATGAGAGCTGCGGCCAGTGCACGCCGTGCCGCGAGGGCACCGGCTGGATGTGGCGCGTGATGGAGCGGCTGCGCACCGGCGAGGCGCGCGTCGACGAGATCGACACGCTGCTCGACGTCACCAAGCAGGTCGAGGGTCACACCATCTGCGCCTTGGGCGATGCGGCCGCCTGGCCGATCCAGGGCCTGTTGCGTCATTTCCGTCCCGAGGTAGAGCGCCGGATCCGGGAGCGCGGCAACGACGGCGCGATGATGGAGGCAGCCGAATGAGGATGCGCATCCTGACCGCCCTGCTCGCCGTCGCCGTAGCGTCGCCGGCGATTGCCAATGATCCGCCGCTCGGCTCGCGTCTCGGCGAGCGCCTCAAGCGGGGCGAGAGCCGCGACAATTACGACGCGCTGCGCTCGGCCCACCGGCTTGCCGAATGTCTCTATTTCAAGCGCGGATCGGACGTGATCGGCGCGCTGACCGCGTTGTCCGAGGCGGAGCAGAAGCGCTATCAGCGCAACCTGAGCCAGAGCGTCGAGTGCCGCAACGCGACGCTGGTCGATTCGCCGCGCCTCGAAGGCGTCGCGATTCAGGCGCCGGCCGACGTGCTGCGCGGGATGATGGCGGAAGCGGTGCTCGAGAAGACCACCAAGGACGAGGCTCTGCAGCCGCTCCCCGCCGCCACCGGCGGCGCCTATCAGCGCGACTGGTTCGCGATCACCGGGCGCGACCGAACGGTCGACGAGATGGCGGTCTGCACCGCTGAGCAGAACCCGGCCGGTATCCGCGACCTGCTGGCGACCCGGCCCGAGAGCGCCGAAGAGCTGGCCGCCGTCAAGGCGGTGGGCGCGACGCTGGGCCCGTGTCTGCCGCAGGGCGCGACGCTCAAGGCCAACCGCCAGTCGCTCCGCGCGGCGCTGGCCGAAGCGCTTTTCCATCGGTCGGTCGAGCCGCCGCTCGCCGTGACCAAGGGATGATTTTCGAGGACGTGCATGCCTAAACTCACCGTAGACGGGATCGAAGTCGAAGTCCCCGCCGGCGCCACGGTGCTCCAGGCCTGCGAAGCCGCGGGCAAGGAGATTCCGCGCTTCTGCTACCATGAGCGGCTGTCGATTGCCGGCAACTGCCGCATGTGCCTTGTCGAGGTGAAGCCGGGGCCGCCCAAGCCGCAGGCGTCGTGCGCGCTGCCCGCCGCCGACAAGCAGGAGGTTTTCACCCAGTCGCCGATGGTCAAGAAGGCGCGCGAGGGGGTGATGGAGTTCCTGCTCATCAACCACCCGCTCGACTGCCCGATCTGCGACCAGGGCGGCGAGTGCGACCTGCAGGACCAGTCGGTTGCCTATGGCAAGGGGCAGAGCCGCTTCATCGAGAACAAGCGCGCCGTCACCGACAAATATATGGGCCCGATCGTCAAGACGACGATGACCCGCTGCATCCAGTGCACCCGCTGCGTCCGCTTCGCCGAGGAGGTGTCGGGGATCGAGGAGATCGGCGCGATCTATCGCGGCGAGAACATGCAGATCACCTCCTATCTCGAACAGGCGGTGACCAGCGAGCTGTCCGGCAACGTCGTCGACCTCTGCCCGGTCGGCGCGCTGACCAGCAAGCCCTATGCGTTCGAGGCGCGGCCCTGGGAGCTCAAGAAGACCCCCGGCATCGACGTGATGGACGCCGTCGGCACCAACGTCCGCTTCGACAGCCGCGGCCGTCAGGTGCTGCGCGTGCTGCCGCGCATCAACGAGGACGTGAACGAGGAATGGGCGTCGGACAAGACGCGCCACGCCGTCGACGGCCTGGTCCGCCGCCGGCTCGACAAGCCGTTCGTCCGCCGCAAGGGCAAGCTGGTCGAGGCGAGCTGGCAGGAAGCCTTCGCCGCGATCAAGGCGGCCAAGGCGGGCAGCTCGGTCGCCGCGATCGCGGGCGACCAGCTCGACTGCGAGACGATGTACGCCGGCAAGGCACTGCTCGCGGCGATGGGCTCGACGCTGCTCGAAGGCCGCCAGACCGGCATGGACTATGACGCGTCGAACCTCGCCGCGGTCAATTTCAACAGCACGATCGCCGGTATCGAGACGGCCGACGCGATCCTGCTGGTGGGCACCAACCTCCGCTGGGAGGCGCCGCTGATCAACACCCGCGTCCGCAAGGCGGTGAAGCGCGGTGCCAGGGTCTTCGCCATCGGCGAGGAGGTGAACCTCACCTATCCGGTGCAGTGGCTCGGCAATGATCTCGGCCTGCTCGGCAAGCTACCCGAGGCGGTGACCGAGGCCTTTGCCGGGGCTCAGCGCCCGGCGCTGATCGTCGGCGGCGGTGCGCTCAAGGCGGGCGCGCAGGGCGCGACGCTGGCGCTGGTCAAGCCGCTCGGGCTGATCAAGGACGCCGCCTCGACAGGCTCGGGACAGGACTGGAACGGCTACAACGTCGTCCATCTCGCCGCCGCGCGGATGGGCGGGCTGATGCTCGGCTATGCGCAAAAGGGCGGGATCGCCGACATCGTCGCGGCCGCACCGAAGCTGCTCTTCCTGCTCGGCGCCGACGATGTCGACCTGACGGCGTTCGGCAAGAGCCTGAAGGTCTATATCGGCCATCATGGCGATGCCGGTGCTGCCGGCGCGGACGTGGTCCTGCCCGGCGCCGCCTATACCGAGAAGCCCGGCACCTATGTGAACACCGAGGGCCGCGTCCAGTTCAGCGACCGTGCCGTCTTCCCGCCGGGCGATGCCCGCGAGGACTGGGCGATCCTGCGCGCGCTGAGCGAGGTGCTCGGCCACAAGCTTCCGTTCGACAGCCTCGACCAGCTTCGTGCCGCGATGACGGCCGAGGTGCCCGCGCTCGGCGTCGGCGGCCTCGCCGGCTACGCCTGGTCCGCGCCGAAGCTGCCGGCCATGGCGTCGGGCCCGGTCGGCTATCCGGTCAAGGACTTCTATCTCACCAACCCGATCGCCCGCGCCAGCGACACGATGCAGCGCTGCTCGGCCGAACTCCTCCATGGGCAGAGCTTCGCGGAGGCCGCCGAATGACCGCGCTGTTCCAGAGCTGGGGCCTGCCCTACGACTGGGCCTGGTTCGTTTCCACCATCATCGGCATCCTCGTGATCGCACTGCCGCTGATGCTCGCCGTGGCGATGATCATCTACGCCGATCGCAAGATCTGGGCGGCGATGGCGCTGCGCCGCGGCCCGAACGTCGTCGGGCCCTGGGGCCTGCTGCAGAGCTTCGCCGACGGCGCCAAGGTGTTCCTCCAGGAGACCATCATCCCGGCCGCCGCGAACAAGGGCCTGTTCCTGCTCGCGCCGATCATCACCTTCACGGTGGCGCTGATCGTCTGGGCGGTGATTCCGTTCGCGCCGGGCGTGGTGCTCGCCGACATCAACATCGGCCTGCTCTACGTGCTCGCCGCCTCGTCGATCGGCGTCTATGGCGTGATCATCGCGGGCTGGGCGTCCAACTCCAAATATCCCTTCTACTCGGCGCTTCGCGCGGCGGCGCAGATGGTCAGCTACGAGGTCTCGATCGGCTTCGTGCTGATCGCGGTCGTGCTGTGGACCGGCAGCTTCAACATGTCGGCGATCATCGAGGGGCAGCGCGCCCATGTGCTCGGCTTCATCAATGGCTATGGCTTCAACCCGCTGCTCTTCCCGATGGCGGTGGTGTTCCTGATCTCGGCCATGGCGGAAACCGCGCGCACCCCGTTCGACCTGACCGAGGCCGAATCGGAGCTCGTCGCCGGTTACCAGACCGAATATTCGTCGATGTCGTTCGCGCTCTACTGGCTCGGCGAATATGCCAACGTCATCCTGATGTGCGGGCTCAACGCGATCCTGTTCTGGGGCGGCTGGCTGCCCCCGGTCGACTGGGCGCCGCTCTACATGGTGCCGGGCATCATCTGGTTCTTCGCCAAGCTGCTGTTCTTCTTCTTCGTCTTCTCCTGGGTGAAGGCGACGGTCCCGCGCTACCGCTACGACCAGCTCATGCGGCTGGGGTGGAAGGTGTTCCTGCCGCTGTCGCTGTTCTGGGTGTTCCTCGTTTCGGGGTGGCTGATGCTCACCCGCTATGGAGTCTGAGATGAGCCTCGGGCACATCATCAAGTCGTTCACCCTCTGGGAGTTCGTGAAGGCGCACTGGCTGACCCTGAAATATTTTTTCAGGGCCAAGGCGACGATCAACTACCCGTTCGAGAAGAACCCGCTGTCGCCGCGTTTCCGCGGCGAGCATGCGCTGCGCCGCTATCCCAACGGCGAGGAACGCTGCATCGCGTGCAAGCTGTGCGAGGCGGTGTGTCCGGCGCAGGCGATCACCATCGAGGCCGAGCCGCGCGACGACGGCTCGCGCCGCACCACCCGCTACGACATCGACATGACCAAGTGCATCTTCTGCGGCTTCTGCCAGGAAGCGTGCCCGGTCGACGCGATCGTCGAGGGACCCAATTTCGAATATTCGACCGAAACCCGCGAAGAGCTCATCTACGACAAGGCCAAGCTGCTCGCCAATGGCGACCGCTGGGAGCCGGCGATCGCCGCGAACCTTGCCGCCGATGCGCCCTACCGGTAAGCGCCAGCCGTTCGCGAAGGGGCACTGAGAAAGCCGTGATCCAGACCATAGCCTTCTATCTGTTCGCCGCATTGGTGGTTGCCTCGGGCACGCTCACCATCCTGGCGCGCAATCCGGTGCACAGCGTGCTGTGGCTCATCCTCGCCTTCTTCAATGCGGCGGGCCTGATGATCCTGGTCGGTGCCGAATTCATCGCGATGCTGCTCGTCATCGTCTATGTCGGTGCGGTCGCGGTGCTGTTCCTGTTCGTCGTGATGATGCTCGACATCGACTTTGCCGAGCTTCGCGCCGGCTTCGCGCGATATCTGCCGTTCGGCATATTGCTCGTGCTGGTGCTGGCCGCTGAGATGATCTTCGCCATCGGCGCGTGGAGCGCGGGCGGCATCGACATGGGATCGCGCATCGCGCCGACGCCGTCGGAGGTTCCGAACATCGAAGCGATCGGCATGCTGATCTACACGCGCTACCTCTATATCTTCGAGGGCGCGGGCCTGATCCTGCTCGTCGCGCTGGTCGGCGCGATCGTCCTCACCCATCGCACCCGGGGCGGCGTCAAGGCGCAGAACGTCACCGCGCAGAACATGCGCCGGCCCGAAGACGCGATCCGCAACGTCAAGCCGGCCGTCGGCCAGGGGGTGGAGCTGTGATCGGCCTGCAACATTATCTGGTCGTCTCGGCGATCCTGTTCGTGATGGGGGTGTTCGGCATCTTCCTCAACCGGAAGAACGTCATCATCATCCTGATGGCGATCGAGCTGATCCTGCTGTCGGTGAACATCAACCTCGTCGCCTTCTCCGCCTATCTGGGCGACCTGGTCGGGCAGGTCTTCGCGATGTTCGTGCTGACCGTCGCCGCCGGCGAGGCCGCGATCGGCCTGGCGATCCTCGTCATCTATTTCCGTGACCGCGGCACCATCGCGGTCGACGACATCAACCGGATGAAGGGGTGATCGTTCGGTGATTACCGCAATCGTCTTCCTCCCGCTGCTCGCGGCGATCGTCGCCGGGCTGGGCAACCGCCTGATCGGCAACGTGGCGGCCAAGATCGTCACGACCGGCGCCCTGTTCGCGTCCTGCGCGCTGAGCTGGCCGGTGTTCATCGATTTCATGACGGGCGCCGCGACCGCGCATGTCGTGCCGGTCCTCACCTTCATCCAGTCGGGCGATCTCGCCGTCGACTGGGCGCTGCGCGTCGACACGCTGACCGCGGTGATGCTGGTGGTGGTGACCTCGGTGTCGAGCCTCGTCCACCTCTACAGCTGGGGCTATATGGCGGAAGACCCGAGCCAGCCCCGCTTCTTCGCCTATCTGTCGCTGTTCACCTTCGCGATGCTGATGCTCGTGACCTCCGACAGCCTGGTGCAGATGTTCTTCGGCTGGGAAGGCGTCGGCCTCGCCTCCTATCTGCTGATCGGGTTCTGGTACCACAAGCCGTCGGCGAACGCGGCGGCGATCAAGGCGTTCGTCGTCAACCGCGTCGGCGACTTCGGTTTCTCGCTCGGCATCTTCGGCACCTTCCTGGTGTTCGGCACCGTTTCGATCCCCGAGATCCTGGCAGCGGCGCCCGGCTATGCCGACGCTTCGATCGGCTTCCTGGGGGCACGGGTCGACCTGATGACCCTGCTCTGCCTGCTGCTGTTCGTCGGCGCGATGGGCAAGTCGGCCCAGCTCGGCCTCCACACCTGGCTTCCCGACGCGATGGAAGGCCCGACCCCGGTGTCGGCGCTGATCCACGCCGCGACGATGGTCACCGCGGGTGTGTTCATGGTCTGCCGCCTGTCGCCGATGTTCGAGGTCAGCGAGACCGCGATGCACGTCGTCACCTATGTCGGCGCCGCCACCGCCTTCTTCGCGGCGACGGTCGGCACGACCCAGACCGACATCAAGCGCGTCATCGCCTATTCGACCTGCTCGCAGCTTGGCTATATGTTCATGGCGGCGGGCGTCGGCGCCTATGGCGCGGCGATGTTCCACCTGTTCACCCACGCCTTCTTCAAGGCGCTGCTGTTCCTCGGCGCGGGCTCCGTGATCCACGCGATGCACCACGAACAGGACATGCGCTATTATGGTGGCCTCAGGAAGCACATCCCGATCACTTATTGGGCGATGATGGCGGGCACGCTCGCGATCACCGGCGTCGGCATCGCCGGGGTCTTCGGCTTCGCGGGCTTCTATTCGAAGGACGCGATCATCGAGGCGGCCTTCGCCAGCGGATCGGCGTCGGGCGGCATCGCCTTCGCGATCGCGGTGTTCGCGGCGCTGCTGACCAGCTTCTATTCGTGGCGCCTGGTGTTCCTCACCTTCTTCGGCAAGCCGCGCTGGGCCGGTTCGGAGCATATCCAGCATGCCGTCCATGACGCCCATGGCCATGGCGACCATCATGACGCGCCTTCGGAAGAGGATGCCGGCCATGAGGCGCATGCGCATGATCACGGCCACGCGCATGACCACGGTCATGGCCATCGCGAGGTTGAGGGCGATGCGGGCTATCATCCGCATGAGAGCCCCTTGCCGATGCTGATCCCGCTGGTCGTGCTGACGCTCGGCGCCATCTTCGCGGGTTGGGTCTGGGCGCCCTATTTCATCGACTCGCACCATGGCGGGGCCTTCTGGGCAGGCAGCCTGGCGTTCGACGAGCATCTGATGCACGCGATGCACGGAGTGCCGCTGTGGGTGAAGCTGTCGGCGACCGTGGTGATGATCGTCGGCTTCCTGATCGCGCTGTGGGCCTATGTGCTCGACCGCACGATCCCGGCGCGCTTCACCGCGCAGTTCCGGGTGTTGTACGACTTCCTGCTGCACAAATGGTATTTCGACGAACTCTATCATTATCTGTTCGTCGTCCCGGCCTTCTGGCTCGGCCGCTTCTTCTGGAAGAAGGGCGACCAGGGCACGATCGACCGCTTCGGTCCGAACGGCGTCGCCGCCGTGGCGGTGCGCGCCGGATCGGCGGCGCGAGCCGCGCAGTCGGGCTATCTCTATACTTATGCGCTGGTGATGCTGCTGGGCCTTGCGGCGGCGGCGACCTGGGCGATGGTGGGCTGACGCGATGGGCTTTCCTATCCTTTCCGTGATGATCGCGCTGCCGCTGGTGGCAGCGCTGGCCAGCCTGTTCGCGGGGGCGAAAGGCGCGCGCTGGATCGCGCTCGTCGCAACGCTCGCCAATCTCGGCCTCGGTATCCTGTTGTGGTACGGCTATGAGGTCGGCGGCGCGCAGTGGCAGTTCACCGAGCATGTCGCGCTGTTTGGCCGCTTCGCCTGGGCGCTCGGCATCGACGGCATCGCGCTGCTGCTGATCGTCCTGTCGGTGTTCCTGATGCCGATCTGCATCGCCGCCTCCTGGGAGGCGATCGAGAAGCGCGTGCCCGAATATATGGCCGCCTTCCTGCTGATGGAGACGCTGATGGTCGGCGTCTTCGCGGCGCAGGACCTGTTCCTCTTCTACATCTTCTTCGAAGCCGGCCTGATCCCGATGTACCTGATCATCGGCATCTGGGGCGGTGCCGACCGCATCTACGCCAGCTACAAATTCTTCCTCTACACGTTGCTCGGATCGGTGCTGATGCTGATCGCGATGCTGTGGATGGTGAGCGAGGCGGGCACCACCTTCATCCCGGCGTTGATGGCCTATGACTTCCCGCCGGAAGCGCAGACCTGGCTGTTCCTCGCCTTCTTCGCCTCCTTCGCGGTGAAGATGCCGATGTGGCCGGTCCACACCTGGCTGCCCGACGCGCACGTCCAGGCGCCGACCGCCGGCTCGGTGATCCTGGCGGGCGTGCTGCTGAAGATGGGCGGCTACGGCTTCATCCGCTTCTCGCTGCCGATGTTCCCGGTCGCCAGCGCCGATCTGATGTGGCTCGTCATGGGCCTGTCGATGGTCGCCATCGTCGTCACCAGCCTGATCGCGCTGGTCCAGGAGGACATGAAGAAGCTGATCGCCTATTCGTCGGTCGCCCACATGGCCTTCGTCACGATCGGCCTGTTCGCCTTCAACCGGCAGGGCATCGAGGGCGCGCTGATGGTCATGCTCGGCCATGGCCTCGTCTCGGGCGCGCTGTTCCTGTGCGTCGGCGTGATCTACGACCGGATGCACACGCGCGAGATCGCCCGTTATGGCGGCCTGTCGAACAACATGCCGAAATATGCGATGCTGTTCCTGCTGTTCACCATGGCCTCGGTCGGCCTGCCGGGCACCAGCAACTTCATCGGCGAGTTCCTCTCGCTGGTCGGCGCCTACCAGATCTCGTCCTGGGTCGCCTTCGTCGCGACCACGGGCATCATCACCGGTGCCGCCTATATGCTCTATCTCTACGCCCGCATCGCCTATGGCTCGGCGCGCACGCCCGAAGCGGCGGCGATGCCCGACCTGTCGGCGCGCGAGCTCGCCATCCTCGCGCCGATCGCGATCGCCGTGCTGTGGATGGGCGTCTATCCCGAAAGCTTCCTGGCGCCGATGCGCAACGATGTCGGCGCGGTTCTCGCCCGGCTCGCGCCCACCGCGCCGGAGAGCGACGCCAAGGTCGTGATCGGCCATCCCAAACCTGCTGTCGAGGCGCATGCGGAGGCGCACCACTGATGTCGATGACCGCCTCCCTCGCTCTCACCGTTCCCGAGCTGATCCTCTCGATCGGCGCGCTGCTGCTGCTGCTGGTCGCGGCCTTTGGCGGTGACGGCTTTGCCCGCGCGATCGGCTGGGGCGCGATCGCGCTGTTCGCCGCCGCCGGCTTCGCGTTGACCGGCCCGGCCGGTAATGGCGGCCCCGGCTTCGACGGCCTCTACATCGCCGACAGCTTCGCGGCCTTCGCCAAGCTGCTGATCTATATCGCCGCCGCCGTTTCGGTGGCGGTGGCGCCCGGCTTCTTCGCCCGGACGGGCGGGGGCTATCGTGCCGAATATCCGGTGCTGATCCTGCTCTCCGGCGTCGGCATGGGGATGATGGTGTCGGCGGGCGACCTGCTGACCCTCTATGTCGGGCTCGAGCTGCAGTCGCTGTCGGCCTATGTGCTCGCCAGCTTCCTGCGCCGCGACACCCGTTCGGCCGAGGCGGGGCTCAAATATTTCGTGCTCGGTGCGCTTGCCTCGGGCATCCTGCTCTACGGCATCTCGCTGCTCTACGGCTTCACCGGCACCACCCTGTTCGCGGGCATCTCCGATTCGCTCGCCAAGGGCATGGGCATCGGCCAGATGTTCGGCATGGTGTTCGTCTTCGCCGGGCTCGCCTTCAAGATTTCCGCCGTGCCGTTCCACATGTGGACGCCCGACGTCTATGAAGGCGCACCGACACCGGTCACCGCCTTCTTCGCCTCGGCGCCGAAGGTGGCTGGCATGGCGCTGCTGCTGCGCGTCGCGATCGAGGCGATGGGATCGGGCACCGACGCCTGGCGCCAGATCGTCGTCTTCGCCGCGCTCGCCTCGACCATCCTCGGTGCGGTCGCCGCGATCGGGCAGACCAGCATGAAGCGGCTGCTCGCCTATTCGTCGATCAACAATGTCGGCTTCGCCCTGTTCGGCCTCGCCGCCGGGTCGGCGGAGGGCGTCGCCGCGACGATGACCTATATGGCGGTTTATGTCGCGATGACGCTGGGCAGCTTCATCTGCGTGCTGCAGATGCGGGACGAGGATGGACGACCGGTCGAGACGATCGCCAGCCTGTCGGGCCTTTCGCGCAGCCGCCCCGGCCTTGCCGCCGCCTTTGCGATCTTCATGTTCAGCCTGGCCGGCATCCCGCCGCTGTTTGGCTTCTGGCCGAAGTTCCTGGTGTTCGACGCGCTCGTCCGCGCCGGTTTCTGGCCGTTGGCGATGGTCGGCATCGCGACCTCGGTAATCGGCGCCTTCTATTATCTGAAGATCGTCAAGACGATCTATTTCGACGATCCGGCCCCGGCCCGGTTTGCGCCGGCCGCGTCGAAGCTCGAGGGTGGACTCATCGTGCTGGCGGCGCTTGCCGTCTCGCCGCTCGGCTACCTCGCCATCCCGCTGCTCGACTCGACGAGCATGGCGGCGGCGCGCGCGCTGTTCTGAGGATAGACGTTCTGCTCCCGTTCGTGTCGAGCGAAGTCGAGACACGTTGCGAGAGCCAACGTCCCTCGACTTCGGCCGATGGCCGAAGTTCATCCCGAGCGCCTGCCTTGCAGGCAGCCGAGGGGCCCGGGACGAACGGATCGCTGTGACGAACCCGCTCATCCGCCATGTCGCCGTCACCGGCTCGACCAATGACGACATGACGACACTCGCCCGCGATGGCGCGGCCGAGGGGACGTGGCTGCGGGCCGACCGGCAGGAAGGCGGACGCGGGCGTCAGGGGCGGGCCTGGGCGTCGCCGTCCGGTAACCTCTATGCCAGCACGCTGGTCCGTCGCCTTGGCGGCGATCCGCCGGCGCCGAGCCTCGCGATGGTCGCGGCGGTCGCGCTCGACGAGCTATTGCAGGCGTGGCTAGGGCCGGATCGGCTGGCGATCAAATGGCCCAACGATCTTCTCGCCGACGGTGCCAAGATCTCCGGGATATTGCTGGAAGGTGCCGGCGACGCGGTGGTCGTCGGGATCGGCGTCAACCTGGCGCATCATCCCGAAGGGCTCGACCGCCCGGCGACCAGCCTCGCCGCGCTCGGCCTGTCGCCGCCCGATCCGGGCGACTTCGTCGCCGAACTGGCGGCCGCGTTCGCCGCCTGGATCGCGCGCTGGCGCATGGACGGGCTCGGGGCGGTGCTCGCCCGCTGGCAGGCGCGCGCGCATCCGCCGGGTACGGCATTGCGCGTCCGCGCGCCCGAGGGCGAGATCGAAGGGCTGTACGAGGGGCTCGCCGCCGATGGAGCGCTGCGTCTCCGGACGACCGACGGGTGCATCCATCTGGTGCACGCAGGCGACGTTTTCCTGCTATAGCGCCCCGCAACGGAAGGACTCGGACGAAGCATGCTGCTTGCGATCGACGCTGGGAATACCAATATCGTCTTCGCGCTGGTCGATCAGGGCGCGATCGTCGCGCGCTGGCGGATCGCCACTGACGCGCGCCGTACCGCGGACGAATATGCGGTCTGGCTGCACCAGCTCCTGCAGCTCGAAGGTCATGACCGTTCGGTCGTGGAGGCGGTGATCATCGCCACCGTGGTGCCGCGCGCGCTCCATAATCTGGAGGTGCTCGCATCGAAATATTTCGGGGTCGAGGCGCTTGTCGCCGGGCGCCCGCCGGTCGAATGGGGAATCACCCTCGATGTCGACGAGCCGCAGAATGTCGGCGCGGATCGCGCGGTCAACGTGATCGCGGCGCATGCGCGGCATCCGGGTGACCTGATCGTGATCGACTTCGGCACCGCGACGACCTTCGACGTGGTCGACTATAGCGGCGCCTACAAGGGCGGGATCATCGCGCCGGGCATCAACCTGTCGCTCGACGCTTTGGTCGCGGCGGCCGCGAAGCTGCCGCGCATCGCGATCGAAGCTCCCGAGAAGCCGGCCGTGATCGGCCGGACGACGCAGGACCAGATGCTGATCGGCATCTATTTCGGCTATATCGCGATGATCGAGGGGCTGGTCGCGCGGATGAAGGCGGAGATCGGCCGCCCGGCCGCGGTGGTCGCCACCGGCGGCCTCGCCTCGCTGTTCGAACGGCATGTGAAGCTGTTCGACAGCATCGAACCGGATCTGACGATCCAGGGCCTCGGCATCATGTATGATCGCCTCAAGGCCGGCTCATAATAGATTGGACACAAGCTTACAGTGACGACTCCCGGTAACGAACTGCTCTTCCTGGCGCTTGGCGGCTCCGGGGAGATCGGCATGAACGTCAATCTCTACGGCACCCAGGGCAAATGGGTGATGGTCGACCTCGGCCTCACCTTCGCCGATCCCGGTTATCCCGGCGTCGAGCTGATCCTGCCCGACCTCGCCTTCATCGAGGAGCGCGCCGACGACCTGCTCGGCGTCGTGCTGACCCATGGGCATGAGGACCATATCGGCGCGATTCCCTATCTCGCCGCCGATCTCGGCGTGCCCCTCTACGCGACCCGTTTCACGGCCGAGCTGATCAAGGGCAAGCTCGACGAGGAGGGGCTGATCGGCAAGGTCGACCTCCGGGTGATCGAGAATGAGGGCAGCTTCCAGCTCGGCCCGTTCGGCTTCACCTATGTCCCGCTGGCCCACTCGATCCCCGAGGGCAATGCGCTGCTGATCGAGACGCCGCACGGCCGCATCTTCCACACCGGGGACTGGAAGATCGACGAGGCGCCGCTGCTCGGCCAGCCCTCCACCGCCGAGGAACTGACCGCGATCGGCGATCAGGGCGTGCTCGCGCTGGTGTGCGATTCGACCAATGTCTTCAACGAGGAGGCGTCGGGTTCCGAGGCTGACGTCCGCAAGGGCCTCGATGAGGCGATCGGCGCCTGCAAGGCGCGCGTGCTGGTGACGACCTTCGCATCGAACGCGGCGCGGCTTCAGACGCTGGGCGAGGTCGCGCAGGACACTGGCCGCAAGCTGTGCGTCGCCGGGCGCTCGCTCGACCGGATCATCCGGGTCGCCAAGGCGAGCGGCTATCTGCAGCATTTCCCGCCGGTGATCGACGTCGACGAGGCGATGCGCCTGCCGCCCAAGGAGGTGATGATCATCGCCACCGGCGGCCAGGGCGAGGCGCGCGCCGCGCTGTCGCGGATCGCGTTCGACAGCCACCCGATCAAGCTGTCGGCGGGCGACACGGTGGTGTTCTCGTCGAAGCAGATCCCGGGCAACGAGATCGCGATCGGCCGCATCCAGAACGCGCTTGCCGCGAAGGGCGTCGAGATGATCACCGACCGCCAGGCCGAGGTCCATGTCTCGGGCCATCCCGGACGGCCCGAGCTCAAGGCGATGTACGAATGGATCCGGCCGGAGATCATCCTGCCGGTCCATGGCGAGTTGCGCCACATGGCCGAGCAGGCACGCTTCGCGAAGAGCCTTGGGGTGCCGCACGGCATCGTCCAGTCGAACGGCACGGTGGTGCGGCTCGCACCCGACGGTCCCAAGGCGATCGGCCATGAGCGCGTCGGACGGCTCGTCCTCGACGGCGACGTGATCCTGCCCGCCGACGGTGCGACGATGAACGAGCGCCGCCGTGCCGGGCTTTACGGATTCGTCGGCGTCACCGTCGTGATCGGCAAGGATGGCCGGCTGAAGGGTGAGCCCGCGCTCCACCTGCAGGGCCTGCCGGTCGAGGAGGACCGCGACGACTTCATCGCCGATGCCTGCGCCGCCGCGGCGGACGCGGTCGCCAAGGGCGGCAGGGATGAGGCCAAGCTCAAGGAGGCGGTGCGCCTCGCGGTGCGCCGTCGCGCGACCTCATGGACCGGCAAGAAGCCGGTGGTCGACGTCGCGATCATTCGGATCTGAGGAAAGGGCCAGCCGATGAAACTCAGCTCGATCGTAGCGATCTACCTGCTTTTCTGGTGGGGCTGCCTGTTCCTGGTGCTGCCCTTCCGGCTGCGCAGCAGCGCCGAGCCCGACACGCTGGTCCCCGGCCAGGCCGAAAGCGCGCCGCCGCGCTTCTCGGTGTGGCGGACGGTGCTGTGGACGACGATCGTGTCGATCGCGGTCTTCGGAATGTTCTACGTCAACTATGTCAACGGCTGGATCACCGCCGACTTCTTCGACCTGACGCGCTTCCGCGACGCATAAGATCCTCCCCTGCGCGAGCAGGGGAGGATTCGGGTTTTACGGCCGCCTCGCCTTCTTCGCATCGGGGGCGAAGGTATCGCCGAAGAAGTCCTTCGCATACCAGAGCGGCGGCGTGTCGGCGTCGGCCATGGCGCGCATGATCCGGTAATTGGCGTCGGCGAAGCGGGCGCCGGCCTCCCAGTCGATCTTCTGCGCCATGTCGTCGTCGGGATGGTGATAGGCGCCGCCCAGGAATTTCTCCCAGTGCTTCTCGCCGCCATTGGCGAAACCGGTCGCAAGGAAGACCGCCGGCACGCCCTGCTTGACGAACATATAATGGTCGGAGCGGACGAAGATGGTCTGGGCGGGCATCGGGTCGGGCGACAGGGTCACGCCCATCGGCGCGACCGCCCTGGCGACGATCGGACCTAGCGTCGAATGGTCCGCGCCGAAGGCGGTGACGTCGGTGAAGCGATAGAGCAGCAGTGGCATGTCCAGGTCGACATTGCCGACGATCGCCTTGATCGGCACGCCCGGATGGCGCGCGAAATAGTCGGCGCCGAGCAGCCCCTTCTCCTCCGCTGTCGTAGCGAGGAAGATGAGCGAACGGCGCGGGGCGACCGGCGCCTCGGCGGCCGCGCGCGCCACCTCCAGCATGGTCGCGATGCCGGCGGCATTGTCGAGCGCGCCGTTGTTGATCCGGTCCGCATCCGGCTTGTCGCCGGGTCGCGCCGGGGTGATGCCGATATGGTCGAGATGCGCCGACAGCACCACATATTCGGCCTTCAGCGTCGGATCGCTGCCCGGCAGGATCGCGACGACGTTGGGGCTCGTCACGCGCTTGGTGACGCTCTGGCTCTGGATGCGGATACGCGTCTTGAGCGTGAAGCCCTTCGGCCGCCCGCCGGCCTGGTCGGCGATCGTGCGGATCGTGGCGAGGCCCTGCGACGCGCCCTCGAACAGCGCCTGCGCGGCGGGTTCGTTGAGCGAGGCGGTGATGCGGATGCCGGGTGCCTCGTCGAACGCCTTGCCGTCGGCGCCGACCCAGGCGAAGCTGGGCTCGTCGGCGAAATTGACGCTCTGCGCCCAAGGCCGTGTCTTCATCGACAGCAGCGTCCCGATGCTGACCATGCCGATCGCACCGTGCTTCTCGGCCGCCTGCGCCTTGGTGGCGGAGGCGTGCGCGGCCTCCTCGCTCGGCAACCCTTGCGGGAAGCCGCGCAGCGCGACGACGATCTTCCCCTTCACGTCGAGCCCGGCATAGTCGTTGATGCCGAGCTTCGCATTCTCGATGCCGTAGCCGACGAATACCAGCCGCGCGGTGATGTCGAGCGCTGGTTCGTTCGGGTTGAGGCCGACCAGGACGTCGCTGCCGTGCGTCCAGCTCTGCGTCCTGCCGTTCGGCGCGGTGATCGCGACGCTGCCCGGCGTCGTGCCGGGATCGGTCTGCTGGAAGGTGATGCGCTGGAACCAGCCGCCATCGTCGCCACCCGGCCTCAGTCCCAGCGCCTCGAACCGGCTGGCGACGTAGCGGGCCGCGATCTCGTGGCCGCGGCTGCCGGTGTCGCGGCCCTCGAGCAGGTCGTCGGCGAGGAAGGAGACGGTGGCGCGGAAGCTCTCGGGCGCGAAGGCCGGGGCGGCCGGTGTTTCCGCGACGGTGGCGAACGGCGATGCAAGCAGAGCGAAGGCGGCGAAGGCGCCGGCGACGGAGGCTGGTTTCACGGGTGGGCGTCTCTTTTGTCTATACAATTACGGTGACCCTATCAGCGGCCGGGCGCTTGTCCAGCGTCGAGAAGCGGGGGAAGGACGTCAGCGCCGCAGCAGGAACACGGCATGCTCGGCCCGCAGGTTGGCGGCGGCGGCGCTGCGGCGGCGGCTGCCCGTCAGGAACCAGGCATCCTCGACGGTGATGCCGCGCTCCTTCACGAAGGTGCGGAAGTCGTCGATGGTCAGCTGGTGGATGTTCTGGGTCTCGTACCAGCTTACCGGCAATGCCGGCGTCACCGGCATCCGCCCGCCCCAGGCAAGGCCCAGCCGCACCCGCCAATAGGCGAAATTCGGAAAGGAGACGAAGGCACGCCGGCCGATCCGCATCAACTCCGCCAGCACCCGGTCGGGCGCGCGGGCGGTCTGCAGCGTCTGGCTGAGGATCGCATAGTCGAAGGCGTTGTCGGGATAGTTGACCAGATCGGTGTCGGCGTCACCCTGCACCACCGACAGGCCGCGCCCGACGGCGAGGCTGACATTGGCCGGGTCGATCTCTATCCCGCGCGCGTCGCAGCCCTTGGCGCGCAGCACGTCCATCAGTTCGCCATCGCCGCACCCGACGTCGAGGACCCTTGAAGCGGGTGCTACATGGTCGGCGATGATCGCGAGATCGGGGCGCAGCGCGCTCACCGGCCTTCGCCCGCGCGCAGGAAGCCGTCGACCACGCGGTTGAGCCCGGGCACGTCGAGCAGGAAGGCATCGTGGCCGAAGGGCGAGCTCAGCTCGACGAAGCTCACCGGCGCCCCCGCGGCGTTCAGCGCATGGACGATCGCGCGCGATTCGGCGGTCGGGTAGAGCCAGTCGGTGTCGAAGCTGACCAGGCAGAAGCGGGTTGCCTTCGCCGCGCGGAAGGCGGTGGCGAGCAGTCCGCCATGCTCCTCGGCCAGGTCGAAATAGTCCATCGCCCGGGTGATGTAGAGATAGGAGTTGGCGTCGAACCGGTCGACGAAGCTGATCCCCTGGTGACGCAGATAGGATTCGATCTGGAAATCGGCGTCGAAGCCGAAGCTCTTGGCGTCTCTGGCCTGCAGCCGGCGGCCGAATTTCTCGGTCAGCCCGGCTTCGGACAGATAGGTGATGTGCGCGGCCATGCGGGCGACGGCGAGGCCGGCGGCGGGCGGATCGCCCGCGGCGTAATAGTCGCCGCCGTTCCATTTGGGATCGGCCATGATCGCCTGGCGGCCGACCTCGTGGAAGGCGATGTTCTGCGCCGAGTGGCGGGCGGTGCTGGCGATCACCACGGCGGAGCGGAGCCGGTCGGGGCAGGTCGCGGCCCATTGCAGCACCTGCATCCCGCCCATCGATCCGCCGACCGCCGCTGCCAGCGTGCCGACGCCGAGATGGTCGAGCAGCATCGCCTGTGCACGCACCATGTCGCGGATCGTGATGACCGGGAAGCGCATCGCATAAGGCGCTCCCGTCGCCGGATCGACCGTGGCGGGTCCCGAACTGCCGAGGCAGCTGCCCAGCACATTGGCGCAGATGATGAAGTGCCGGGCCGGGTCGATCGGCTTGCCGGCGCCGACCATCCGGCTCCACCAGCCCGGCTTGCCGGTGATCGGGTGGGTCGAGGCGACATGCTGGTCGCCGGTCAGTGCATGGCAGATCAGGATCGCGTTGCCCCCATCGGCATCGAGGCTGCCATAGGTTTCGTAGGCGATCGCGACCGGCGCCAGCTTCGCCCCGCCATCGAGCCGCAGCGGGCCGGCCAGGGTGACGGTACGGGCGAGGCCGAAGCGGCTGTCGTCGGTCATGGGCGACCTCCCGGCTAGGACGGGGGCGGGGGGCTGTCAATGAGGGGGCGCGACCCTCTGCTCCCGTCATCCCGGCGAAAGCCGGGATCTCCCTGCCTTCTGCCCTCCGGAGCCGGGACGAAGAGAAGGGAGATCCTGGCTTCCGCCAGGATGACGATGAAAGGGCCGTAACGAGGCCGGAAAGGTCAGGAGCATTGCAGCCCTTCGCCTTCCCCCGTAAAGCGCGCCCATGACACAGACCCTCGCGCCCAAGCCCTGGATCGATGCGATCTCCCCCTATGTGCCGGGGCGGTCCACCACCGACGACGGCCGCAAGGTCGCCAAGCTCTCCTCGAACGAGAATCCGCTCGGCACCAGCGAGGCGGCGCGCGCGGGTTTCATGGCCGGCGCGGCATCGCTCGATCGCTATCCCGACGCTTCGGCGGCGGCGCTGCGGGAGGCGATCGCCGCCGCGCATGGCGGGCTCGACCCGGCGCGGATCGTCTATGGTACCGGGTCCGACGAGATCCTTCACCTCGCCGCCGGCGCCTATGCGGGGCAGGGCGACGAGGTGCTGTTCGTCCGCTACGGCTTCTCGGTCTATCCGATCGCGGCGCGGCGGGTCGGCGCGACTCCGGTCGAGGCGCCGGATGCCGACTATGCGACCGACGTCGACGCGCTGATCGCGCACATCACGCCCAGGACGCGGGTGATCTTCCTCGCCAATCCGAACAACCCGACCGGCACCTATACGAGCGGGGCCGAGATCGCGCGCCTCCATGCCGCGACCCCGGCCGACTGCCTGCTGGTGATCGACCAGGCCTATGCCGAATATCTCGAGCCGGACGAGGATGACGGTGCCTTCGCGCTGGCGCAGTCGGCGCCCAACCTACTGGTGACGCGCACCTTCTCCAAGATCTACGGACTTGCCGCAGAGCGGATCGGCTGGGGCTATGCGAGCGCGGGAGTGATCGACGCGCTGCATCGCATCCGCGCGCCGTTCAACGTGACGACCGCCGGGCAGATGGCGGCCATCGCCGCGCTGGGCGACACCGGCTTCGTCGAGCGCAGCCGCGAGCACAATGCCCGCTGGCGCGCCTGGTTCGAGGGAGAGATCGCCAGCCTCGGCAACCAGGGCCTGCGGGCCGTTCCCAGCAAGGCCAATTTCTCGCTGGTGCTGTTCGAGGGCAGGCTGACCGCCGAGCAGGCCTATCAGGGGCTGATGGACGCGGGCTATATCGTCCGCTGGCTTCCGGGGCAGGGCCTGCCGCATGGGCTGCGCATCACCATCGGCACCGAGGAGGAGATAACCGGTCTCGCCGCCGTGATCCGCCGCATGGTCGAGGCGGCGGGCTGATGCTGCCCTTCGCCCGGGTCACGATCATCGGGCTGGGCCTGATCGGCTCGTCGGTGGCGCGCGCGGTGCAGGCGCAGATGCCGACCGTGCGCCTGACCGGCCACGACGCCAGCGCCGAGGTGCGCGAACGCGCGCGGGCGATCGGCTTCTGCGACGACGTCACCGATACGGCGGGGGCGGCGGTGGTCGACGCCGACTTCGTCATCTTCTGCGTGCCGGTCGGCGCGATGGCGGCGGCGGCGGCGGAGGTCGCCGACGACCTGCCCGCGGACGCGATCGTCAGCGATGTCGGGTCGTCCAAGGAAAGCGTGCTCACGGCGCTGCGCGGCGCGCTGCCCAATGCCACGATCATTCCCGCCCATCCCGTCGCGGGTACCGAGAACAGCGGCCCCGACGCAGGTTTCGCGACGCTGTTCCAGGGCCGCTGGTGCATCGTCACCCCGCCCGAGGGCGCCGACCCGACCGCGACGGAACGGGTCGCCGAGTTCTGGCGCCGGCTGGGCGCCGATGTCGAGACGATGGACCCGCGCCACCATGACCGGGTGCTCGCCGTCACCAGCCACCTGCCGCACCTGATCGCCTATACCATCGTCGGCACCGCCTCCGACATGGAGGAGGTGACGCAGAGCGAGGTGATCAAATTCTCGGCGGGCGGCTTCCGCGACTTCACCCGCATCGCCGCGTCCGACCCGACGATGTGGCGCGACGTTTTCCTCAACAACAAGGAAGCGGTGCTGGAGATGCTCCAGCGCTTCAGCGAGGACCTGACCGCGCTCCAGCGCGCGATCCGCTGGGGGGACGGCGACACGCTGTTCGAGCTGTTCACCCGCACCCGCGCGATCCGCCGTTCGATCATCGAGCAAGGCCAGGACGACGCGGCACCCGATTTCGGCCGCGCGCACTGATCCCACCCGGCGGCGCCCCTGCCGCCACTGTGGTAAATTTACCCGGCCATCGGAATTGTGAATCGGACATCATCAACAACCAGGGCACCCTGGGCATCGTGTTCGGTTTCTGATCGAAACGGGGAGGGCGCCGGGCGGGACCGGCGCCCTCTTCCATCATGCCACTAGGCGCCATCCGCCGGCCGCTATAGGAAGGGCGGATGGCCTATCTCTACCTCGCCATCGCGATCGTCGCCGAGGTGATCGGCACCACGGCGCTCAAGCTGTCCGACGGCTTCACCCGTCCGCTCGCCTCGACCGTCACCGCTTTCGGCTATGGCGTCGCCTTCTTCTGCCTCTCCCTCACCCTGCGGACGATGCCGACCGGGCTCGCCTATGCGATCTGGTCCGGCGTGGGCCTGGTGCTGATCACCACCGTCGCCTGGCTGTTCCAGGGCCAGAAGCTCGATATGGCGGCACTGGTCGGCATGGCGCTGATCGTCGCCGGCGTCGCGGTGCTCAATCTCTTCTCGAGCTCGATATCTTCCTGAAAGCTTCGCCGGGAAGTGCGCGGGACGGCGCATCGAAGAGGTGGGCCAGGGGCCGGCAGGCGCGTCCGAAAAGGGTCAGCGATCGAGCACGTTCATTGCGGCATGGACCCGTGCCTCGACCTCCGCGCGGGGGAGGCCCGAGGGGACCGGGTCGCCGAGCCGGATGGTGACGACGCCCGGACGCTTGAGAAAGCTGTTGCGCGGCCACAGCCGGCCGCTGTCTAGCGCGATCGGCACCACCGGCAGGTCGAGCGCCTTGTAGAGGCCGGCGAACCCGGGCTGGAGCGGTGGTTGCTCGCCCGGCGCGACGCGGGTGCCCTCGGGAAAGATCAGGATCGATCGGCCGCTGTCGCGCGCGGCGATGGCGGCGCGCATCATCCGGCGAAGCGCCTTGGCCGATCCCGCGCGGTCGACCGGGATGACGCCCTCGCGCCGTGCGATCTGTCCGAACAGGGGAATGTCGGCCAGCTCGCGCTTGAGCACGGCGGCCGGGTCGCCGATCACCAGCAGCAGCTCGAGCGTCTCGAACATCGACTGGTGCTTGGCGGCATAGAGATGGGGGCCCGGCGGCACCCGGCCTTCCACCGACGAGCGGATGCCGAGGATCCACCGCGCGCACCAGCGATGGAAACACGCCCAGCGCAGGGCGTGCCGCCGCAGCGGCGCATCACCGAACGGCACGATCAGGAAGGCCGTCAGCACGGCGATGACGGTGCCGGTGTAGAAGAGGATGGCGAACAGGGTCGAGCGCAGGACGATCATCAGATCCCGATCAGGGCGGCGATCCGCCGCAACAGATATTTGTTGTACTCGCGCACCAGGTCGACGAGACCGGGCTCGGTCCGCACCGCGTCGGTGACGATCTCCAGCTCGTCGCCGGTCGCGTTGCGCAGGTCGAAGCGGGCACGCACCATGTGCCAGTCGGAAGTGACCAGCCGGATCGACTTGTAGCGCCGCCGCGCGATCCAGTCCGCCGCCTCCGCCGCGTTGGAGCGCGTGTCGACCGACTCATGGCCGAGGTCCACGCAGCACTCGACCAGCGCCATCGGCGCCTTGAACTGCACGGCCAGCTCGTGCGGTCGGACCCGCCGGTCGGCGCCGGAAATGAGCAGCCGCTTCGCTTGCCTGGCCTCGAGCAGGCGGAGCCCGCGCTCGACCCGGCCGCGCCCGCCGGTCATGACGACGATGCCGTCGGTGACGACCCCTTCCGGCGCGGGCTGCGGCAGGAACAGCGCGAAGGCCATGAAGCCCGCGATCCACAGAAGGAGGGCGGCCGCCGCCGCGCGGACGATCACAGCCGCCGCCTCAGCGCCAGGATGATCGTCGCACGCGCGGCCAGGGTGGCGAGCAGCGTGCCGGCGAGCGGTAGCAGGGCGAGCACGCCCCAGGCGACGAGCGGCAGCTCGACCGACCCGATCAGGTCCGATCCGACCCGGGCGATGCGATCGCCGACCGCGAAGATCACCAGCGTGGCGAGCAGCAGCCCGACCATCCCGCCGAACAGCGCGTCGGTGGCGATACGCCGCTGAAAGAGCTGGGCGATCTGCGCGTCGGTCGATCCAAGATGGTGCATCACATCGATCGTCGCCTGGTGCGTGTTGAGCGCCGATCGCGCGGCCAGCACGACCGTGAACGCTGCCGCCGCCGCCATCAGCAGGACGAGCACCGCCGCCAGCCAGCGCAGCGAGGCGATCAACCCGGCGAGCGGCGCCAGCCATTGGGCATGGTCGTCGATCCGGGCGCGCGGGCCGAGGGCGAGCACCGCCGCCTCGGCCGCCTGCTGGGCGCCGGCGGCGCCGGGAACGAAGGCCACGTCGATCATCGCCGGCACCGGCAGGTCGTTGTCGGCGAGGCCCGCGCCCAGCCAGGGACGCAGCAACTCGGTGATCTCGCCGTCGCTGATCCGGCGCACGGCGGCGACGCCCGGCTGCCGGCCCAGCGTCGCGACGATACGGTCGGCGGTGGCGTCGCGCCGCGCCTGGTCGGCATCGACGATCTGGACGGTGATCTGCCCCGACAGATGCGAATCGAGCCCGCGCGCGGCGAAGCCCAGCGCGAGCCCGGCGGCCGCAGCGAGCACCATCAGGAACATCATGATCGCGATGACCCAGGGCATCGGGCCGGACAGCCAGCCTTCGGGCAGCAGGCGGCGCCCCGCCGCGCTGGTCAGCCAGTTGCCCGATCCTCTCCCGAACAGCGCCATCAGCGGGGCGCTCCGGAGGCTTCGAGTCTCCCCTTGTCCAGCCTGCCCTTGTCGAGACTGATCGTCTGGGCGTGGTGGACGCGGGGGATCAGGTGGAGATCGTGGGTCGCGACCAGGATCGTCGTGCCGAGCTTGTTGAGCGCCTCGAACAGGTAGAGCAGCCGCCCCGCCATGTCGGGGTCGACATTGCCTGTCGGCTCGTCGGCGACGAGGATTTCCGGCCGGCCGATCACGGCGCGGGCGATCGCGACGCGCTGCTGCTCGCCGCCCGACAGGGTGGCGGGGCGAGCATGGGCGCGGCCCGACAGCCCGACCCATTCGAGCATCTCGCGCACCGGCGTGTCGATATCCGCCTCGGCGACGCCGTTCACGCGCAGCGGCAGGGCGATATTCTCATAGGCGGACAAATGCGGGATCAGGCGGAAGTCCTGGAACACCGTGCCGATGCGGCGGCGGAAGCCGGGCATGCGGGCGCGCGGCAGGGTGACCACGTCCTCCCCGAACATGCGGATCAGCCCCCGGCTCGGCCGCTGCGCCAGGTAGATCAGCTGCAGCAGCGAGCTCTTGCCCGCCCCCGACGGGCCGGTCAGGAAATAAAAGGCGCCCGCCGCCAGCCCGAAGCTGAGGTCGCTCAGCGTCTCGGCGCCGGACCCGTAGCGCAGGCCGACATTCTCGAACTGGACGATGTTGGCGGCCCCCGGCCTCATCCGTCCTGCCTCACCGGATCGACACCTCGCACATGCAGCGAGCCATGGCACAGCAACGGCCCTCCCGCAAATGCTTGCAGCCGGAGTCATGTCGGGGTTAGGGAGGTGAGCGTGATACTCATCTGCCCCGCCTGCCAGACCCGCTATCTCGTTCCCGACGCCTCGATCGGCGCGACCGGCCGGCAGGTGCGCTGCGCCAGCTGTCGCCACAGCTGGTTCCAGGGACCGTCCGAGCCCGCCGCGCCCGAGGCAGCGCCGGCCCGGGTGCCAGCCGCGCCATCGCCCCAGTCGACCATCGTCGAGCCGGTGCCGCCGCCCGCGACCGCCGACAGCGAGCAGCCCGAGGCCGACGTCCAGGCGCGCTACGACAGCCCGCGCGAGGTCGCCCCGATCCACGATCATCCCGTTCACGATCGGTCGATCCATGATCGCTCGCTCTACGACCAGGTGCCCGCGCTGGCCGGCCGTCCGCGCCGCAACACCGCGAAGCTGCTGACGATCGCATCGGTGATCATCGCGCTGGTGCTGGTGGCCGCGATCGGCGCGGTCGTAGCGGTCGGGCCCGACAAGCTGGCCGAGCGGCTGGGCCTCGTCCCCGCCCCGGTGCCGCTGCTGATCGAGATGACCGGCAAGCCCGAGCGGCGCGAAACGGCGAGCGGCAACGAGCTGCTGGCGGTAACCGGCAAGATCGTCAATCCGACCGACCAGCCCCAGCCGGTCCGCGACATCCGTGCCGAGTTGCGCGACATGCAGGGCCGCACCGTCTACAGCTGGACGATCACCCGCCCGGTGCCGATGCTCGTCCCGGGCGGATCGGCCGAGTTCGACAGCGCCGCGGTCGATATCCCGCGTGGGGCGAAGAATCTGCATCTGAGCTTCATCGGCCCGACCGGGAACTGAGGCGGGGCGCGTCCCGGATGGGTCATCCTGGCGAAAGCCAGGATCTCTCTTCCCTTTCTTTGCTCTGCCGGGAACAAGCCAGGGAGATTCCGGCTTTCGCTGGATGACGAAGCGGACAGGGAAAGGAGACGACATGCGCATCGGCGTGCTGACCGGCGGCGGCGACGTTCCGGGGCTCAATCCCTGCATAAGGTCGATCGCGCTGTCGGCGATCGATCGTGGCTGGGAGGTGATCGGCTTCAGGCGTGGCTGGCAGGGTTTCCTCGAGATCGACCCCGCCGAGAAGGAGAGCGTCGCCGCTCACAGCATCACGCTCGACCGCGAGGCGGTGCGCGGGATCGACCGGGTCGGTGGCACCATGCTCCACACCTCGCGCACGGACCCGCGCACCGTCGCGGGCGGAGACCGTACCGGCCATGTGCTGAAGGTGCTCGACGCGCTCGGCGTCGATGCGCTGATCACGCTCGGCGGTGACGGGACGCTGCGCTTCTCGGCGCACCTGTCGGCGCAGGGCTTCCCGGTCGTCTCGATCCCCAAGACGATGGATAACGACGTGTTCGGAACCGACTATTGCATCGGCTTCTCGACCGCGATCACGCGATCGGTCGACGCGATCAACGCGCTGCGCACGACCGCCGAGAGCCATGAGCGGATCGCGATCGTCGAGCTGTTCGGCCGGCGCAGCGGGGAGACAGCCCTGCTCGCCGGTTTCCTGGCGCAGGTCGACCGTACCGTGATCGCTGAGGTGCCTGCCGACCCGGACGTGCTGCTCCCGCTGCTCGCCGCCGATCGGCGCAGCCGGCCCGGCGCCTATGCGATGTGCGTGATCTCCGAAGGGGCCAGGCTGGCGGGGGACGAGAGCGAGGATGGCGACCGTGGCCTGTCGGCGACCAAGCGCAGCGAGACGGCGATCAGCCGGCGGCTGGCGTTGCTGGTCGAGGAGCGCGCGAAGGAGGGCACGATCGTCCAGCAGCTCGCCTATCTGATGCGGTCGGGCGATCCGGATGCGCTCGACCGGATGGTCGGCTTCGCCTTCGGCGGCCTCGCCATCCAGAAGATCGAGGCCGGCGAGACGGGGCGGATGCTCGCGCTGCGCGACGGCAATTACTGCCATGTGCCGATCGATACGCTGCTGGGCGGCACCAAGACGGTCGACGTCGAAAGGCTCTATGACCAGGCGCGCTACCGGCCGAAGCTGACCCATGTCGAGGGCATGCCGATGTTCCTTTATTGAGCGCGCGGGGCGGCCGGGAAGATTTATCACGATAGCCCATTGCGCCCCGCCGAACCCTTTGCTAGTGGCGCGGGCCTGCCAGCATCCCGGCCATCCGGGATTCTCCTCGGTGTGCGGTCGTGGCGGAACTGGTAGACGCGCAACGTTGAGGTCGTTGTGGCCGAAAGGCCGTGGAAGTTCGAGTCTTCTCGACCGCACCACCCAGTCTGAAATCGCTGAGTCAAAGAGTTTCCGCTTCGGCGGAGCTCTCCACTCGCGCGCAGTTCCGCGGGATTTTGGGGACGCGGTGGATAGCGTTGAGGTCGAGAGACGCGCTGAGCTGCGGCATCATGGCGAAAGAAAAGGGCCGCGTCTCAGGCGGCCTAAATTCTGACCTCAGCGGTGGTTCAGGCGATGCCGAGCAGACCGCGCTGGCTGTGCCAGGCGAGTGGAAGATCGGTCGCCAGCAGGGACTTTGCCGTGAGGCTGGATGGCTGGCGTCCCTCGACGATGGCGGTGACGATATCGGGGGCCAGGCAGCTGATCGCCAGCAATCGTCCCAGCCGCTTGCGGCAGCGGCCGGCTTCGGTTGCGATCTGAAGCAGCGATTTGGTTCCCGATGCGAGCAACAGTTCACGCGCCGCAATGGCCTCGCCCATCAATGCGAGCAGCTTCGGATCGCGTCTGCGCTCCTGCATTGTGGCTGTGGCGGGCGCGGGAATAATCAATCGGATCTGATGGCCGCGACGGACGCGCACTGCTTCAGTGGAAATGAGAATGGCTTCTCCATCAGCGAGGCTGGTGGCCAGCTGCGCTGCGAGGCCATTCCGATCCAGCTCGATCTCGATTCGATCCGGTTGCAATGTGATCCGCCGAACGAGGGCATCGATCAGTCTGCCCTTCTCCGAGGATGATGGGCCAAGCAGATAGGCGGCGGCTATGTCGGCCTTGCTCAAGCTTCGGTGAAGTGTGCTCGCGTCATGCTCTGGAGCCAGCAGGGCGCTCAGCCCGGAGCTGTCCTTCAGAAACTCGGCGAGACGGCGGCAAACCAATGCCTCGATGTCATGCGCGGACACGCGCCATGCCGGTCCGCCATCGAGAGCGTCTGCCCGCGTGATGTAATAGCGATAGCGCTGCGAGCCCTTGTTCGCATGGCTGGGACTCATTGGCCGGTCAGCCCCATCGTGAAGAAGACCGATCAGCAAACTCGAATGCTGGGCGCGGAGTCGGCGGGCGCCGCCATTGGCTCCTGCCGCGATCTTGTCCTGAACCTGCTGCCAGAGCTCGACCGGGACGATGGGGTTATGGTCGCCCGGATAGGCGACGCCCTTGTGAACGATCTCCCCGAGATAGATGCGGTTGGACAGAAGGTGGTAGAGCGTTCCTCGCCGGAAGACACAGCCCCCTCTATGGGGGCCGCTGGTTTGCCGCTGGACCTTGGTACGATAGCCGTCCCGATCCAGCTCTTCGACCAGTTCCCTGACCGAGCCGAGATCGAGATAGCGTCGCATGATGTGACGGACCGTCTCGGCCTCTTCCTCGTGAACGACGAGCTTGCGATCCTGGACGATATAGCCGAGCGGCACAGGGCCTCCCATCCAGAGGCCTTTCTTCTTCGAAGCGGCGATCTTGTCGCGGATGCGCTCGCCGGTGACCTCGCGTTCGAACTGGGCAAAGGACAGCAGCACGTTGAGCATGAGCCGGCCCATGCTCGTCGTGGTGTTGAACGCCTGGGTGACTGAAACGAAGCTGGCGCCTGCCGCATCGAGAATCTCGACGATCTTGGCGAAGTCGGCGAGACTGCGGGTCAGCCGGTCGATCTTGTAGAGAACGATGACATCGACCTTGCCGCCGGCGACATCGGCCAGCAGCCGCTTGAGACCTGGCCGCTCCATATTGCCGCCTGAAAAGCCGCCATCGTCATAGCGATCCGGCGCCAGCGTCCAGCCCTCATGGCGCTGGCTCAGGATATAAGCGGAGCAGGCGTCAAACTGGGCGTCGAGGCTGTTATATTCCTGTTCGAGGCCGTCCTCGGTCGATTTGCGGGTGTAGACCGCGCAGCGAAGCTTAGTGCCGCGTCGATCGTCAGCCACGGCTAGCTACTCCGAAGAAGCGAGGGCCGGACCAGTGCGCGCCTGTGACTTCTCGCGCGATGGCGGAGAGGGAGGGATAGTGCCGGTCGTTCCAGAGAAAGCCTTTCTCAAGGGCCTCGACCGAAATGGTCTGGCTGTTCCACTCACGTACGAAGCGAGTGCCGGGCCGAACTTCCGCGGTTGGTTTGATGGTCTCGGCCTCCTTTGATGACGCGCGTTGTAGCTCGCGCAGAACCGCTGCCGGCAAGCCGCCATGGCGCCGTTCCTGCAGGCGATGGGCGAGCAGGCGTTTCAGCAGAGCATCGGACACCGAGGGCGGTTCGGCTGCGCCCGCCCTCAGCCATTCCTCGCGGAGCTGCGCCGACGACATGGTCGTCAGCGCAGTCAGCTGCTTGTCGGTTTTCGACATGGTCAGGCGACAGCCATGGTGGCGTAACAGGTCGCGCCGTCACGGGTCGCCTTTTCGAGGATATGGCCTTTCTTGCGCAGGCCGGTCAGAGCCGCGCGTGTCGTGTGCGGCAACCAACCCGTCGCATCGATGAGTTCAGCCAGCGTCGCTCCCTGCTCCCGGCGGAGCATGTCCAGCACCATATCGATTTTCTTCACCGGTTTTGCGGTCGGAGGCTGCACCTCGCCTGCGGCTGCTTTGCCTTTGTCGGTAATGATGAGACCGAAGGTCTTGCCTTCTCCGATTCGCCAGACCTGAGTCTGATCGCCGGTTTCGACCTCCATCGCGAACTTGTGTTGGAGCAACTCGCCATAGGAGGTGCGGAGCATCTCACTCAGCTCGCCAAGTCCTTCCGGTGGCGGCAGCAAATTACCGTCAGGTCGCGTTGCGGCGGCGGACAGGATGAGCTTGTGGATGTCAGTAAGCTTGAACTTGGCCATGGATGGTCTCCTTTAGGGAGCGACGTCATGTCGTTCCCACCACCCACAGCCCCGCCGGTCAGACCGATCAGGGCGGCGGCCAATATCCAGGGCCGCGATTCAGTGACGACACCAACGCTCTGCCGGCGACGGAAGTCGAGCGAATTGTGGCCGTGGCGAATGGCAATGCCCTTTGCTCCATTGTAGATTTAATGACTGGAACGGGGCCGGGTCCGGCCTGTCCGGTTCTAGGCGCGAAAATGGGTGAAGCTGCCGTTCGTTTGAACCGACACGCCGGTCAGCAGCCGCCGACATACCCGTCATTCTCCGCTTCGGAATAGGCCGTCGAAAGCTGTGCTCCGTTCAGGCACTCGCCAGGAACGGCAAATGGGTCGCTGGCGGACCTGCACCTCTTGGTAGATTGGTCGCGAAAGCAGATATCATCGAGGTTGCCCCCGACGGGAAATGTCACCATCTCGTTTCCTCTATGTTCTGAAATCCGCTTGGCGATTACGTATTTCACAAACCATCTTCTCGTTGCGGAGGCGTTCCGCTATGAGTGAGGGATGGGAAGAACGCAGATCGGGGGTGGTTTACTGGCGCTCGTATCGGGCTTCGCTGCGGCGTTGCTTCCGATGACGTGGCCACAGCCATCCGCTTTAGAGCTTGGGATCGCGTGGAGTATCCTCGCGATCCTTGCCGCGCTTGGCATCTTCCTTATGTTCAAAACGCCGAAGGAAGATGGGATGTCGAGTGGTAACGGAAGTGGGCCTACGCCGCCTAGTCGCCCCAAAGGGCCAGTAGGCATCTACATGGAGGGATGCACAAACTCTGTCACGGAGGGAAACATCATTGAGGGATTCGACAACCCCATTGTCGACATAGGGGGGGCTAACAACACTCACCAGCGTAATATCTTCCGCCGGAAGAAAAAGCCCTAATCCGGCTTTATCCCTAGCCGGGCACTTCTCGACCAGCCTCCTCATCCGCCCATTGAACCCTTCATCCTTCATAGCGGGCAATGAGCCGGTCCAACCGATCAAGCAATTGGCGTGCACCGGGCGTCCAACCATCGCGATCGAAGTAGGACACCATCTCCCGGCGCTGGGCGTGAAGCTGGGCGACAAGCTCTTCACAAGTCGGCATCACAAACTCAACCATGTTCAATCCTTTCGCTTCTCAGCGGGCTTCTGGCTTGCCAATGCCCTTAATCGCTTCTTGAAGCGGTCCTCGTCGTCGTCGCACTCTAGCTCGCGCGCGGCTTCCTTGAATTTGTCGAGCTGGGATTTGGGCTCGTCGGTCATGGAGAACCTTCCTTCGTGCTGACAGGCACCAATTTCTGAAGTTTGAGCGAGCGCGTTTCATTGCCCGTCGCCACGACCCGAGAAACCTTCTCATTGATAGTCGCCAGGTAGGGCGCACCGACCGTCGTTTTTTCCTTCACGAAATCATCAGCCAAGCCGCCTTGGAAACTCTCCCCGCCGGGCACGACCAAATGAAATTTTCCGATCTCAATATCGAGACCAACAAGAATACCTTTTGCATCGAACGTATTAGGTTCTTCGTCCTTTGCATTATGGAAGATCGTGCTTAGATCAAAGAAGCGGTTCTTTTCGATAAACTGGCCGCGCTGAACACCATCTGGCCGCTTGATCACCAGATCGACAGCCGTTTCCCATTTAGCATTAACATCGACCCACCGGCAGAGTTGAGTGACGAGAGCAGGACCCAAATGCCTAGAGGCATCGACAGCGGCGTCGCTATCGGAAACGTCGAGGAACTCCGAAAATACATCGATTACTTCGTCAAGCTCTCCCTTCAGGAGATCGCGCTCGTTTTCAACGGCGAGTACAATCCCCAAAGAGCCTGGGTACGTATAAGCAAAATTGAGCCGCGTCTTTGCTTCGATTTCGCGCGAGTATTTTGCTTTTGCCTTTGGTCCTGCCTTTAGAAAATCGGCCGCGCCCGTAAAGGATCGCTGAAAGGCATGCACGCTATCGGCAACCGCCTCGACGGCATAAATGTCAGAGCCACTGATCAAGCGGTATCGTATCAGGTCTATAGAACCGGTGGCCGCGAACCTCTCTAAAAGCTCTTGGCTCCGGGCCGCTCGGCGCTGGGCGGAGCCAAGGCCCAAGGCAAGTCGCTCATTAGCGGGGTCGGACCTGAGGGCAAACTCCATCCTCTGCACAATCGACGTGTGCTCTCGAACCTGAGATAGCGCCTCCGAAAAGTCCATACTTACCTGAAGGGGATCACGACAAAACCCTTTAACCAGCTTGAGTTACGCTCCCTCGACCACTGCCATGCCCAGCCATCTGGATCGTTATCCCCGCCATGCAGGGGTGCGCCTTAGGATAAAGTTGGCAGAGAAAAAGATCAAGGCATTTATCAAATCCGGGATTGTAGTCGTCGAACTTTTTTAAATAAGAAAATGCATCTTCATCTAGGTTGTCAATAACTTCACTTAAAACCATAAGAGAGCCGTCGATGTCATCAGGCTCAGGGCATTTGGTTATAAAGCTGCCATCTAACCACAGTTCGCACGGTATTTGATATTGTTTCAATGGTTGGAGGACTGACGTTTTAAATTCCTGCCAAATTGTTGAACGCGAGCTACCACCCAGCCCCACCACGAACTGAGTTTCAAAATCGCCGATCGTCATTTCGTGACGGCCAGCCGACAGCAGCGGTTCGTAGTCCTTCTTCAACGCCCCCGGTCTCTCTTGTTCCCTTCGGTTCGCAGACGTAACGGGGCCCACTACCGAGAGTCAAACGTCTCCCAGCCTCTGTGCGGTTTGGTACGCCACCGACTACGCCTTTTGGGAGAGGGGCCCTTTCTCTCCGCCTTCTTACCGGCCGAACCAGCTACCAGTAGCACGGTAGGTCAGCCGCTTGCCGACAATGCCCCTCACTGCGTTATCCGCGCGAGCCTTGTCGTCGATGCCCAGCTTCGCACGGTTGCAATACCGGAAGTCGAACTCAGCGAGGTAGCGGTGCAGATGCTGCTCGCCGCAATGCTGATAGACGCCCTTCATGCCGCGCTTGAAGATCGAGAACGAGCCTTCGACCGTGTTCGTGTAAACGTCGCCCCGGCCATACTCGCCGATCGAGTGATTGACGGTTTCGTGGCTCGCGAAGTCCTTACCGAGCATCTTGTAGAGCCGGGCCTGATCAGTGATCAGTCGGGCCTCCTTGGCGATGTTGGCCTTCACGATCGGCTCCACATAGCAGGAGATCATCTGGTCGAAGTTGAACGAGCGTATCTGGCCGCTGTCGCGATCGACGAGGCTGATGACCTTCATTTTGTGCGCGCCGGACTGGCGGACGGGCTGACCTTTGAGGACGCCGATATAGGTCTCGTCGACCTCGACCGCGCCACCGCCCGAACCGAACGGAACGGCAAGCTCGCCGGAGCGCAGAGCTTCGCGGATGCGATGCGAGAGGAACCACGCGCTGTTGTACTGGACCTCAAGGATGCGACTAAGCTGGTGCGAGCTGATGCCCTTCTTGCTCGACACGATCAGGTGAACAGCCTGGAGCATCTTGTGCAGGGGAAGCTTGGCATCCTCAAACACGGTGCCGACCTTGGCCGTAAATTGCTTCCGGCACTCACCGCACTTCTTGAGGCCATGGCGGACAACGCCCTCGGGGTTCTTCTTGCTGGGCTTCGAGCGGACGCCTTCCAGCTTGTAGACCCGGCCACCGACAACGCCGCAGTGCGGGCATACGATGCCGTCCGCCCAAATCACGCTTTCGAGATATTCGAAGGCAGCGGCTTCATCGTGAAAGCGGGGCTGAGAGAGAACGGACATTCGGTAGGCTCCTTATGCCTCTGTTCCTACCGTGTTCCGTTGGGTTTGTCAAATACGTAATCGCCATCCGCTTGATGGTAAAGCGCGACGTGAAGAAAGATGTGTGCTGACCGCAGGAGCAGGATTTGGCTACCCTATTTTTTTCGTACTCCCACCAAGACGAAGCGCTTCGCGACCAGCTCGAGACCCAGCTGGCAATGCTCAAGCGTCAGGGTGTTATCGAAACGTGGCACGATCGCCGCATCGGGGCCGGCCAAGAGTTGCACACCCAGATCAGCGATCATGTTGAAAATGACGACATCATCCTGCTGCTTGTCAGCCCGGACTTCCTCGCTTCCGATTACTGCTATGATCAGGAAATGCTGCGAGCCATGGAACGCCATGATGCGGGCGAGGCAATCGTCATCCCCGTGATCTTGCGCCCCTCGGAGGGCTGGACGGGAGCGCCCTTCGGAAAATTGAATGCGGTCCCGGCCGACGGCAAGCCGATCACGCTGGCCCCAGATCGCGATCAGGCCTTTGTCGAAGTGGCAGGGGCGATCCGCAAGGCAGCAGCGCGCCTCGCTCCCAAGCCGACTCCTTCCCCGCCGGCGGTCGCGCAGATGCGCGCCGCCGCGCCTCAGTCATTCGGCTCTACTCCAACGGAAAACTTCGCGCCACGGTCGAGCAATCTGAGGCTCGCCAAGACTTTCTCCGAGCGAGACCGGGATCGCTTCAAGGTCGAGAGCTTCGAGTATATTGCCCGCTTTTTCGAAACGTCGCTCGGTGAACTCGAGGCCCGTAACCCCGGGATCGAGGGCAGTTTCCGACGCGTCGATGCGAACCGCTTCACCGCATCGATTTATCGTGCGGGTCAGGCGGTCTCCCGCTGCACCATCTTCATCGGTAGTTCCATGCTCAGCGACGGCATCGCCTTCGCGCATGGTGAGACCAGCTCTAGCAATTCCTTGAACGAAAGCCTGTCTGTGGTGGCAGACTGTAGGACTGTACGGACTCGCGGGACATCTTTCATGCTGCTGACTGGCAGCCGGGAGGATGGATCCGATGACCAAGGAAGAACGCGACATTCAGCGCAAGCTCAAGGTGCTGCGCCATGCCGAGAAGAGCGGCCATGTGGCCAGGACCTGCCGGTATTTCGGCGTGGGACGGTCAAGCTTCTACCGTTGGAAGGCCGCCTACGCGCAACGTGGCGAAGCCGGACTGATCAACGCCAAGCCCATTCCGAAGAACCCCGCCAACCAGACGCCGCCCGAGGTCGTCGACAAGGTCCTCTACCTGCGCAGCAAATACCACCTCGGATCTATCAGAATCGTCTGGTACCTCGCGCGCTATCACGGCATCGCGATCTCCGATGCGGGCGTGACGCGCATCCTGCGGCGCAATGGTGTCGGCCGGCTGCCGCGCGGAACGCGCATGCGCAAAGTCCACACCAAACGCTACAACAAGCAGGTTCCCGGCCATCACATCCAGATGGACGTCAAGTTCCTCACCTTCACCGGAAAGCGCGGCGAGAAAATCCGGCGATTCCAATATACCGCCATCGATGACGCAACCCGCGTCCGGGCGCTCAAGGTCTACGACAAACACACACAAGCTAACGCGATCGACTTCGTCGATCACATCATCGAAAAGTTCCCGTTCCGCATCAAGGAAATCAGGACCGACAATGGGCATGAGTTCCAGGCCAAGTTCCATTGGCACGTCGAAGATCAGGGCATCCGTCATGCTTACATCAGGCGTGGAACCCCGCAGCTGAACGGCAAGGTCGAGCGCTCCCATCGATCAGATCAGCAGGAGTTTTACCAGCTCCTCTCCTACAAGGGCGACGTCGATCTCGAGGCCAAGCTCAGCGAGTGGGAAAACTTCTATAACTTCAATCGGCCGCACGGTGCCTTCAACGGTAAAACACCCTATGAAGCGCTCAGGGAGCGCCTATAGTCTCATGCAATCGATGTCCCGCTAGAGCATCAACCTTACACTCAGGCGCTTCGCCTTTTCGGGTGACGGGGATGTCGATCGCTATCTCGCCCTGGTGCGCCGCTATCCCGCCGTGTTGGCGACCGTCCAGACGCAGCTCGACGCTCAGGAAAAGGCCGGCGTCCGCCTGCCGCGCGAAGCGGCCGGGCGCGTGCGTACCGTATTGCTCGGCCAGGTGCAGAAGCCCGAGCAAAGCTTTGCATGGCCCGATGACATGCGCCTGGCGCCATTGTCGGCACCGGCCAGGATGCGGTTGCGCGATGTCTTGCGCGAGGCGATCGCCCACTCGGTCAATCCCGCGCTCGAGGCCCTCGCGGCCCGCTTCGGCCCACAGTATCAAGCCAATGCCCCGACGCGCTTTGGTCTCGCGCAATATCCCGGCGGCAAGGCCTATTATCGGGCCTTGATCCGGCGTGAGTTGACCCTCGAGGACTCCCCCGAGGAACTGTTCAAGGCCAGCCAGCATGCCCTCGACATGATCGAGTCCGAGCTCAAGGCGTTGCGCGGCGAAATGGGCTGGTCGGGCTCGCGTCGGGCCTTCGAGGATCGCCTTCGGCAGGATACGCGCTTCACCGCGAAGACGACCGCCGAGGTCGAGGCGACCTATCTCGATTATCTGCATCGGATGGATCCGTTTATGCCGATCCTGTTCTGCCGGCCGCCGCCCTATGGCTATGGCGTCGCCCGCGCGTCACCTGCACAGGAAGCGGCGCTCACCTTCGGATATGCCGATATCCAGATCCATCCCGAGCGGCGCGGCATGTATTATTATAACGGCTCGCAACTGGATCAGCGCTCGCTGCTGCCTGCCCAGGGGCTGATCTATCATGAGCTCGCGCCCGGCCATTATTGGCACGACGCGATGCGCTTCCTGAGCAAGTCGATGACGGACTATCCGCGGCGGAACATGGCCTTCGACGAATCCTGGGGCGATTTCGGGCAGCAGCTGGCCTATGAGCAGGGCGTGTTCCGCACGCCGCAGGAGAAATATGGTCGCCTGCTGTTCAAGGCGATGTTTCACGCGCGGGCGCTCGCCGATATCGGCGTCAACTATCATGGCAAGAGCTTCGACTGGGGCCTGGCCGTCCTGCGTCGCTACACCTTCGAATCCGATTTGCAGAACCGCGCTTCGCTGATCCGCGACACCACCGACTGGCAGGCGCAGATCCTGCCCTACAGCTTCGGATCGCAGACGATTCTGCGGCTGAGGGAACGGGTTCGGGGCGAACTGGACGATCGTTTCAGCGAGCCGCGCTTCTACGATGCGATCCTGATGACGGGCGGCGCTCCCTTCCCGGTGCTCGACCGGCATCTCGACTGGTTCATCGAGCAGGAGCGGAAGGGCGGGGCGCCCGGCATATGCGTGTGATCTGCCGCGTCTATCAGCCGGCTTGCGTGGCGCCCGCCAGCAACAGCGCCTGATCGGCGAAAAAGGGCGCCGATCTCGACCGGGGACATCCGCCCGGCCGGGTTCACCCAATTGGAGACATGTTCGCACATGCCGATGATGGCGAAGGCGGTCAGCATCGGGTCGACGATCTGGAACGCCCCTTGCGCCGCGCCGTCGCGCAGGATGGTCTTGAGCATGTCGAAATGCTTCTTCTCGAGTTCCCGAAGCGTCGCGCCCTGCTCGGCCGTCAATATGTCGTTGCGCCGACGCATCCCGTATACGAGCGCCATGTACATGAGCGCGATCGATTCATAATTGATCAGCTGGTGGACGATGTGCTGCGACGTGAACTGGCTCAGCCTGGTCACCGCATCCGCTTTGGGGTCGACCGAGGCCTCGGTCGCCTCGATCAGACCCGCGACCGCCAGCCTCAGCGTTTCGAAGACGATGTGCTGCTTGTTCTCGAAATGATAATATAGCGTGGCGGGCGTTATGTCGGCATCGCCCGCAATCGCCTTCATCGACGTATTTTCATAGCCCAGCTGGGAAAACAGGCGCGACGAGGATTTGTGTAGGGCGGTGACAAAGTCGGCCACGGGAGCGCCGGCATAGGAGCGGGTGCGGCGGAGAGAAAATCTGCCAGGTGGTAAGCTGCCCGCTTTGGGGCGGCGGGGATGTTTGGCTTGGAGAGCTACGCGGCCGTACGGCGTTTCGTGTTCGTGGAAGGTCATAGCCGGCGGGAGGCGGTGAAGGTGTTCGGTCTGAGCTGGGACACGGTGACGAAGATGTGCGCGTTTTCACCGCCGCCGGGCTACCGGCGCACGAAGCCGCCGGAGAAGCCGAAGCTGGGACCGCTGTTGCCGGTCATCGACGCCATCCTGCGCGAGGACCGGCTGTCGCCGACCAAGCAGCAGCATAGCGCCAAGCGGTCTTTGCCTTGTTGATCCGGTTGGTCACAAGGTTCTGGATCGAGTCGGCCGCCTCGTAGAGCAGCTTGCGGACCGTCCTGTTGCCCTGGTTGGTGATGCCTCCCGTCCAGTCGAGTTCGCCCGACTGGTGTCGACGCGGGACGAGGCCGAAGTAGGCCCCCGTCGTCCTGGATCACTTGAACTGGCTCGCATTGTCAAAGGCTTGGCAGGCCGGAGAAGCATCGGTGCTTTCCTTGAGCTGGCGATCCATCTGCCCAAGCGCCTCGTGGAAGGGAAACGGCCGTTTGCGTCGTTGCCGTTGACAGGTACAAAATATCAATTGCACTAGCATATGTGTGTGCATATAAATCGTGATGACCAACCGTAGAGGGAGGTCGTCCGACGGAAGCGGTGTGCGCCACCCGTTCGCTCGGATCGTCAAGCTGTTCGTCTGGGGAGATATAATGAGAACGTTTCTGCGCCGATCGGCCCTCTTGGTAACGTCCGTCCTGGCTTTTACGGCGCCGCTGCCGACGTTCGCGAAGTCGGCTGTGTCCGAGCTTGCCCCACCTGCGCGGACCAAAGCCAATGCTCGACCCAATGTCATCGTCATCCTGGCAGATGACATGGGCTATCGCGATATTTCCGCGAACGGCAATCCCTGGATCGAGACGCGGAATATTGATAGCATCGGACGTGATGGCGCGAAGTTCACGAGCGGCTATGTCAGCGCTCCGTTGTGCAGTCCGTCGCGCGCGGGTCTGGTGACCGGGCGTTATCAGCAGCGCTTTGGGTTCGAATATCAGGTCTCGACCGGCGCGTTCCCGGAACTGAGCGAAGCCCGTATGCCCGACGGCAGCCTAGCCGCATTGCAGGGTGAAGCGGAATTTGCGCGCCGTGGTGTCCCGACCACAGAACGGAATATTGGTGAACTATTCAAGGCTGCCGGTTACCAAACCGGCGTTATCGGTAAATGGCACCTTGGTCACGGGCAGCAGTTCCTGCCGCAGAACCGTGGGTTCGATTACTCGAACATTTTCTACGGGAACACCAGCATCCAATATGGAGATCTATCTAACCCTGACTATATCAGCCAGAAGGTCGATTTTCATGATGAATCGCCGTTGACCGCGTGGACGCGCGAGGGCCTCAACGGCGTCCGTGAGAATGGTCGCCTGATCCATGTCGAACAGTATCTACTCGAGTATTTCCGCGATCGTGCTGTCGATTTCATCGAGCGAAACAAGGATCGGCCGTTCATGCTGTACCTTCCGATGAATGCCCCGGTACCGCCGCTGCAGGTGCCGATCGGCTATTTCGAGGCGTTGCGGAAGACGGTCCCGAATATTAATGCTCGGGCGTACAATGCCCTGCTCCTGGCACAGGACCAGGCAGTAGGAGCGGTACTGGAGAAGCTTAAGGCAACCGGCCTCGACAAGAACACGATCGTCGTCTTCTTGAGCGACAATGGCGGTGCGATGAGCCGCCCCGCGAGCAATGCACCCTATGCGGGAGGCAAGAACTCTACTTATGAAGGCGGTATCCGGGTTCCCTTCATGATGCGCTGGCCGGGCCGCATTCCTGCTGGTTCGGTTTATGACAAGCCGGTAATCAGTCTCGATATTCTGCCCACCGTCGCTGCCGCTGCCGGCGTTTCCACGAAGACCGCGCAGCCGCTCGATGGTGTGAATCTCCTTCCCTATATCGAGACGCAGAATCCAGGCACGCCGCATGAGGTGCTGTTCTGGAAGCTGGTCGGCGAATCCGCAGTCCGGTTGGGCAAGTGGAAGCTGTGGCTTAACAATGCGACGGGCGAAAGTGCGCTGTATGACCTTGAAGCGGATGCATCGGAAACGCGGGATCTCAGCGACAGCTTCCCGCAGGTGAAAGCCGATTTGCATGCGCGTTACGTGAGTTGGAACAACACCCTGCCGCCGCCAGCTTGGGCCGACATGAATCAGTATCCCGCGCCCAAGGCGAAGGCTGCGCGCACCATGCGCTCGGGTGAATAGCACACATATCGGAAGGCGCGCCGCCACCCCACGTGGCGGCGCGCGATTTTTCACATGCTTTGCAATGTAGACTGGGGCTAAGAAGTCATCATGACGCGTGCATCCCCGGACCCGTCGCAGTTCAATCTCGAAATGTTTCTGCCGCATCGAATCGCGTGTCTGCACGATCTGACTCAGACTGTGCTCGCTGGGGCGTTAAGCGAACTGGGGCTGACCGTCGCCCATTGGCGGGTCCTGCACTGCTTGGCTCAGCTAGGGCCAAGCGACCTCAATTCCATTGCGGCGTTCACCGTGCTTCAACAGTCTACGCTCAGCCGGTCTGTGGCGAAACTCGGCCAGTTTGGCCTCGTCTCGATCGATCGTCTCGAGGGCGATCGGCGCCATCTCGATGTCCTGATCACGGAGAAGGGCCTGGCGAAGCTGTCGGAAGCGATTGATATCGTGACGACGCGATTGCGAGAGACCTTCTCGCTCTCGGACCGGGAAGAAGGCTCTCTGATCCGAGAGATCAATCGCATCGTCGATACGCTTGTCGTTCGGCAGGCGCGGCGGTGACGAGCCTGTCTGGGTCTTCTGCATTCCCCGGCACGGACCTGCGCGGCATGGTGCGGGTCGAGGGCGGTGTCTTTGTGATGGGCGACGACCGCTTCTATCCCGAAGAAGCGCCCGCCCGCCGGGTGCGCGTTGGGTCGTTCTGGATCGACGTCAACCCCGTCACCAATCGCGAGTTCGCCAGTTTCGTCGAGGCAACGGGCTATCGTACGACGGCTGAGCAGGTGTCGGATGTCCAGGATTACCCGGGCGTTGACCCGGCTCTGCTCCAGCCGGGATCGCTGGTCTTTCGCAAGGCGCGGGGGCCGGTGGATCTGAGCAACCCCGCGGAATGGTGGGAGCTTTGCTTTGGCGCCGACTGGCGACATCCGTTCGGTCCTGGAAGCGGCCTGACGGACATGTGGGATCATCCGGTCGTCCATGTCTCCTATCTGGATGCCGCTGCTTATGCCCGTTGGCGTTGTAAGGCGCTGCCGTCTGAGGCTGAATGGGAATTTGCCGCGCGTGGCGGACTGGACGGACGGGCTTATGCCTGGGGCGACAGTCCGCGACCTGACGGAGCGGTGCTCGCCAACTACTGGCAGGGCTTATTCCCTTTCGCGAATACATGTGAGGACGGCTGGGAGGGAACGTCTCCCGTGGGAATCTACCCGGCCAACGCCTATGGCTTGTTCGACATGATCGGTAATGTCTGGGAATGGACCGACGACTGGTGGTCACTTCCCAAGACCCGGTCGGGGCAGGGCAAGAAGAAGCGCGGCTCATGTTGCGCGCTGCCCGACCCGCGTGGTGGAACGCAGCGCGGCAGCTTGGATCCGGCGCTGCCGCTCGTTCGATTTGGACGAAAGGTCATCAAGGGTGGCTCGCACCTTTGTGCTGACAATTATTGCCAGCGATATCGACCCGCCGCTCGGCATCCGCAGATGATCGAGACGTCGACCTCGCACATCGGGTTTCGATGCATCATCCGAGACTGGGGGCGATAACGCCGACGGCGATCCGGCGGATACCGACCGTTGGACAGCGTGGGCAGACGAAAATAGACGCCTCGAAAAACTACTGGCACGTAAAGGCTTGAGCTGATTCGCTGTCTGGGTGTGGTAGCGGAGGCGGTGATGGGGACAGCCAAGTTTTCAGACCGGTACGAGGCGCTGAGCACGGCTCGTAATCCGCTTGAGCGACTGGCTGCTGTCGTCGACTTCGAGGTTTTCCGCAGACTTTGGAGGCAGCGTTGCGGCGCAACGCTCGCGGCAAAGGCGGGTGATCGCCGTTCGACCCGGTGTTCATGTTCAAGATCCTGGTTCTGCGGGCGCTCTACCCGCTGTCGGATGACGCGACCAAGTTCCAGATCAAGGATCGCCTCTCGTGCCAGCGGTTCCTCGGCCTTATCACAGCTTCGCTGCAATCAGTCGGTTCTTCAAGGCATTCAAGTATGGCCGATCTGATTGCGTCAGATCGGCCGTTTCCATGCCTCCGTCGTGTTTGATACGCGATCCGGCCGTCGTTCCCCCGCCTGCCGGTCAGGCAAGCGGGGTGCAGCGGCGCGGGATAGCTTCAGAGGTCGAAGCGGAAACCCACCCGGAAGGCGCGGCCCAGCACATCGTACAGCGAGCCATTGGTGCCGACGTTGATGTGAACCGGCCCTAGGATCAGCGGACTGACCCGCGGCGACTGATTGAAGACATTGTCGATCGCCAGGAACAGGGAAGGCTTGCCGGCGACGTCCTGGAACTCATGGGACAGCGTCACATCGGTGTAATAGGCCGCCTTCACATGGTTGTCCTTGACCGTGATTTCCTTCGTATATTTGCCGGCACCGATGAAGCGCTCGCGAAGGTTCAGGGTCGTTCCACCCTGGCGATAGCTGGCGTTGACTAAGCCGCGCCACTTCGGCACGGCCGTGTTTTCCGACATGGTTCCGGCATATTCGTAAACCCTGAAGCCGGTGTCGATCGTGCGGCGGCGCACATGGTTAGCGAGCGCGGAGATGTCGAAAGTGCCCGCGCCGAGGCTGGTCCGATAATTGACCTCGAAATCCAGCCCGGTCGTGCGTTCGCGGCTGAAGTTAATCCCCGGAGTCAGCACTTCGGTAATTAGGTTCGTGGTCGTCGAACGGCTGATGTACTGGCACAGCGACGGACTGGTGCCGTAGCAGCCATCGATCAGGTTCTGTGCTGCAAGGCTGACGATCGCCTGTTTGATCTTGATGTCGTAATAATCCGCCGAGAGGGCGAGGCCGGGTAGCCAGTCCGGCTTGTAGCCGATCCCGACCGACAGCGTGTCCGCGCGCTCGGGACGTAGGTTGCGGTTGCCCACCACCGTGACGAAGGTGGCGTAGGAGGAGTTGGCCACCGGATCGGCAACCGCGAGCGGGAAGGCCTGACCGCCCTGGAACAGGTCGTTCAGATTGGGCGCGCGAATATCACGCGACAGGACGCCACGCAGGCGCCACTCGCGGCTCGCCTCCCAGGTCAGGCCGGCCTTCCAAGTCGTGACGCTGCCGCTCATGCTGTAGTCGGTATAACGCAAGGCGCCATTGAAGCTGACGTCCTGGGCGAACGGCACATCCTTCAGCAATGGCACGACGACCTCGCCGAACATTTCCTTGACCGAGATCCTGCCCGATGACGGCTTGAAGTTGCCGGTGAAGAAGCCGTTTGCAATCGACACGGCGTCGGCTGTCGCCTTGAACGTCTCGCGCCGATACTCCGCGCCGATGACGATCGAGATCGGCCCTGCCCAGGTCGAAACGGGTTCACCCGCGACGGTCCCTGCGACGACATCCTGCTTGATGTCGATCGCCTGCCGCGCCGTTCCGAACACATAGGCGCGCGCCTGATCTGACGCCGGAACCGCGCCAAACGGGTTGAGCGGCGAACAGGCGGGGTCGTCGTTCGACGCGACGGCATCGGCGTTGACCGCGCAGACGATCGCGCCGTTCGCCAGTTTCACGCCATTGGCCGCCTTTTCGTAGCGTGCGGCAATCGGGTTATTGCCGACCTCGGAGACGATGCGCGACACCCCGTGCTGGTAGTAACCGTTGAAATTCCAGCCGCCGACATCTGCCTTGAAGCCCGCAAGATAGCGTTCCATTTCGCGGGTGTTGCGTGCGGCCAGCTGACCGAACTTGATATTGCTGCTTCCGTAGCGGAAGCCTGTTTCGCCTGCGGCGACCAACGCGTTGCGCACGGCCGGATCGAGATAGGCGTTGTCCGCGGAAAGAGCGAGGTTGCCGAAGCGATTGTAGGACACCGATAGATAGTCGGCTTCCGAGCGGCCATAACCGACTTCACCGAAAATCTCGACGGCATCGGTCAGCTCATAAGACACATGACCAAAGGCGCTGTAATTCTTTGTCGGGATCGAAATTTCGATGCGGCCGCCTTGATCCTCGCCCGATCCTCCCAGCGATTGTAAACCGGCGACATAACCGAAGTCGAACAATGTCGGCAGGGCTAGGCCATCGGGCCCGAACTGCGTGCCGCGGAGCGGCCCGGCGGTGATCAGGCCGTTGTCGGTCGCGCTGGCGAGGCCGACATTGCGTGCCACCATATATTGTGGCGCACCGTTGGCTGGAGTGTAGCCGGGGTTCAGGATGAGTTTCGACCCGCTGTACCAGCCGCGATCCTGCGCGCGAGCGCGGCCGGAATCGCTATACTGGCCCGAGACGACGATGTGGCCGCGGCCGTCGGCGAATGCCATGCCACCGCTCAGTTCGGCCTGGAAGGTCGATCCGTCGCCTTCTTGCGTGATACCCTTGGAAATCTTCCCCTTTAGCCCTTGATAGCGATCGTCGAGGACGAAGTTGACGACACCCGCGACAGCATCCGAACCCCAGGCGGCGGAAGCGCCGCCGGTGACGACGTCGACACGCTTGATCAGAGCGGTGGGCAGCAGGTTGACGTCGACCGCCCCCGTGAGCGTTGATGCGACGACGCGACGACCATCCAGCAAGGCGAGGGTGCGGTTGACGCCCAGATTACGAAGATTGAGCAGGTTGGCACCAGCGGTGCCGCCATTGGTGGTACCGTTGTTGTTGCGAGGGCTGACCGAACCTGACAGGGCCGGCAACTGGTTGACGAAATCTGCCAGGCTGGCCGGCTGCGCTTGGTTCATATGCTCGAGCGAAAGGATCGTCGTTGGTGTCGGCGCGGTATAGCCGGTGCGGTTCGTGCGCGTCGCCGTGACGACGATGGCGCTTTCCTCATCCGCTTCGGCTGTTTCGACGCTCTGCGGCGCGCGGGACGTATCATTGATTTGAGCGTTTGCAGGCGCCGTAATCCATATCGCAGCGAGAGCGGCGGACGATTTCAGGATGTTGAGATGGCTTGCCATTTTTCCCTCTTGTAGCAATTATTATTAGTAAGATATATTATCATATGTATTTTATCGTGATGATTACTATCAACCATCTAATTATTTCGAATAAGTCCGGTTAAATGATGACAATTTATATACTCTAGGAACTGCTGATCCGGCGCCAATACCGAGACTTCATGGTAAAGTCTTAAATCCATCTGAAAATTTAGTTTGCCGGCCATCTGAAGAAAAGCTTCGAAGATCGCGACATGCGTCTTGTGGCTTTCGGCCCAGGTTTCCATGTCGCGCAGGGACCGCCAGTAACTCAGGCCAAAGCTTTTCTGCTGATCGCGGTGCCGCATATAGCGGTTGCTCCAACAACCGATACTGCCCCCGTCGGTCGTCAGGAACCGCATGCCGGCATCGAGCACGGGTTCGATTTCGCTTAGATAGATCTCGCGCTCGGCATCGCGGGTCGCTTCCCAATCCTGTCCCGAGCGGATCACCGCAAGGTTGCGGAGCCCATCCACGCGGATGCGCCGGCCGACGGTTTCGGCGGGCGGCTCGGACCGCGTGGCGGCACCATCGAGCGGATCGACCTGGGCCGCCGGAATCCTGTCCCGCATCGAACCCCAGTAGGAATGCTCCTGAATCTCTTCCAGATCGAGCCCGCCCATGGCGATAGCCACCCCTTCTGGATGGCTCGGGTTCGAAAAAAGGGTCTCGAAGCGATCATTGGTCGGGAAGAAGATCTCGCGGAAATAACCGGGGCCATCGCCTAGGCGGTCGCCGCTCTCCCACCAGCCGGCGACATCATTGCGCGCGCGCCACAGGCCGAACGCTGCCGGATCGCTCCAATAGGCGACCGCCACGAGCGTTTCATAATCTGCGATGTCCTTGAAGCTCGCCTGATCGACATGGCCCGCAGCGTGATCCCCTTCCAGCATGGCACATATGCCGCTGAAGCCCGCTTCGGCGCGCGAACGCAGGTCGGCGTCGGCATATTGGACGCCGAAGTAGGCCATCACGACCTGTGGCCGGCCGGGCTGCCCCTGTACCATCCACGCGGGATAGGGGGGCTTGAACCCATCGGGGCAGCTGCGCGGGCAGGAGCGAGGCTTTTGCAGCTCAAAGGGAATCGCGGATTTCATCGCGCTATTCGCTCCCTTCCAGCGGTTCGGGCACGGGGAATTCCGATAGACTGGCGCGGCCGGCGTCGGTCATGCCGTTCGCATATCGCCCCGAGCGGTTCGGTGCTTCGGCCCATTCGACGCAGGATGTCTGAGCAGGGTTGAACAGCAGCCGCATGACATCGGGTCGTGCGTAATGCCCGACGGGATCTCCACCGGCCTTGGCGAACGGGATCATGCCGAGGTCGATTTCCGCCATCACCAGTCCTTCTTCGTCGGGCGCAAGCGGCTGCGCGAGCGGCCGGCCGTCTGGACCCCAGATCATGGCGTGTCCACCACCCGCGCTGAGCAGTTCGGCCTTGGCTGGCGTGTCGCAGAGCTGCTCGATCATCGCCGGCGAAATCACGGCGCAGGGGGCTACGACGAAGCATTGGCCCTCGACGGCATAAACCTGGCTGAGGGCGTTGTTGACCTCTGGGCCCAATGCATAGGCCTGGTTGGGATAGAGAGAGAAGCTGGGCCACGCGCCGACGTGAACCGCCTCGCTCTGCGCGAACATCGCATATTTGGTGAGGGGGTTTACATGTTCCCAGCAACACAGGGCGCCAAGCCTGCCGAGTGCGGTGTCATGGACCTTGATATCGCTGCCGTCGCCCTCGCCGAAGATGGTGCGCTCGATCAGAGTGGCTTTCAGTTTCCGGCGCGCCGCGACGATGGTGCCATCGTCTGCGATGATAAGCTGCGCGATGTAAAGCGACCCGCCGCTGCGCTCGCTGAAACCAAGCACGACCCAGATCTTGTTGGCCTTCGCCGCTGTTGCAATCCGCTGGACCTCCGGGCCGTCGATGGTCATGCAGTTCGCGGCATGAACGCCAACGTAGCGCATCGTCGCCGCTGGGGCATCGAGCCAGGCCCAGAAGGGATATCCGGGTATCCAGCATTCGGGAAAGCCGATGAGTTGCACCCCCTTGCGCGCAGCCTCCTCGATCAGGGCAATCGTCTTCTCGACGCCCCTTTCCAGATTGAGATATTCGGGCGCCGCCTGTACGGCCGCGGCGGTGAACACTTGCTTGATCGCTGGACTGGAATCACGCATCGGCTTCTCGCTGATCTCCTTGGGCATCCCCCGGCCGATCGTGATCAGCTGGGCAGATGCGAGTCCTGAAATTTTGCTGAATTTTTGCTGGAAACCCCGACACTATTCAGTTCATCATATTGGGTCGATGCTGCGGTGATCCGTGGCGCAAGCTTGGGATCCGTCGCAATGACCGTTGGGTATCCAGCATATAGGGAACAGGCGCTCGGCTCGTGGTTGCCAGTGCACGAATCCTGGACTCACAGTGCACCGGTCGTAGCGCCCCAGCATCCCGGAACGCTCCTGGCTCTTTCGCCCGCAGAGGCGGACCATCGTGTTGATGAGTGGGGCCGCGGCATCTCCGAGCTGTTCACCGACCTGAAGTTCGAAGCGGTAGAGCCCACAACCTTCGGGGGCAGGATCGAGACGATCCGCAGGGGTGATCTTTTGGTCTCACATATCGCGGCGGATGCTCAGCGCGTGCGTCATGATGAGGATGACGCCCGACCGCTGGAACGCTTCTTCCTCAACGTCCAACTGGAAGGCGCCGGCGCGGTCGACAGCGAACGGGGCGAGGTTCGCCTGGCGATTGGCGATTGTGTCCTGATTGATCCTAACCAGTCCTATGTCCTGGACTTCGAATCACGCTTTCGGCAGCTCTGCATTCAATTGCCCGACTGGTGGTTGCGCGAGCGGCTGCGGATGGCGCCCGAACGTGTCATGGGTGTACCGATCAGCCTGCAGCGCGAGGGCGGAACCGTGCTGCGCGCGGCGCTCGAAGCGATCATCAATCTGCCGTTGAACGACAACGGGTCCGCCCCGGAGCTGGTCGAATTGTTCGGTGATGCGATGGCCCGGATATTGCGGATCACGGCGCAAGCGGATCATTATCGGCCGCCGCCGCCGATGGAGCAGGCATTTTTCGCGCGACTGCGCCAATTCATCAGCGAGAATTTTCGAGACGAAGCTGTCTCTCCCGCTTCGGTTGCATCGGCCCTCGGTTGTTCGGTGCGTTACGTTCATAAGACGTGCAACAGCCACGGAACGACCTTCGGCCGGCTGTTGATAAACACGCGACTAAAGGCTGCGGCCCAAGCGCTGGTCATGGCTGCGAAGCGGGATCGCGTCAGCACCATTGGCTATGATTCGGGCTTTGCGGACAGCTCCCATTTCTCGCGTGTCTTCCGGCAAAAGTTTGGTGTTTCACCGAAGCGCTACAGGGAAATGACGGCGCGTCCTTCCGCAACGGAATGATCCGGCCGGCCGATTGGCGGCACCGCCGAAGAGCCCGATGCGAATGAATGACTTTGTGCAGCAAATGTGATGTCCTGCCGATGCGCGCCAGCGCGATGAGCTTCACCGCGTCGAAGCCGATGGCGCCGAGTTGCACCGCCTGCGTCACCGCGTCGGTGACGACGGCGAGCGGCAGGGCTTCCCGCTGGAGCTTGAGCAGGCGTCGCTCGTCGCGCGCTTCCATCAGCTGGTTGACCAGCGAGGCGGCGGTCGTGAAGGCGACGGTGAAACCCTTCAGCGCGAACACCTTCGCCGCCTCCCGTCGGCTGTGACCTTCCACGAACACGAAACGCCGTACGGCCGCGTAGCTCTCCAAGCCAAACATCCCCGCCGCCCCAAAGCGGGCAGCTTACCACCTGGCAGATTTTCTCTCCGCCGCACCCGCTCCTATGCCGGCGCTCCCGTGGCCGACTTTGTCACCGCCCTACACACTTGCCGATGCCGCCTGCACCGAACATGCGATCGAGATCATTCCCGCTGTCCATTGCGCTCCAGCGTGCTTCCTGCTCGTTCTGATCCAGCGTTACGGGATTGCGCCGGTAGTTGCGCGGCAGCACGCCAAAATAGCGCTGGAAGGCCACGGTGAAGCTCTGCTGATAATCATAGCCGACCGCTTCGGCCACGCGGGCGATCGACATGTCGTTGCGCCGAAGCAGATCCCGCGCATGACGCATCCTGATATCGTGCGAGAAGGCGAAGATGCTCTGGCCGAACAGTGCTTTGAAACCGTCCTTCAACTTGGTCGGGCCCAAACCGACGTCCCGCGCCAGCTCCTTCAGTGATGGTGGCGGTATCGTCCCGCGGATCAGCCGTTCACGCACCAAATGGATCTTGTCGAAGTCGCGGTCGGACAGCCGCGGCACGACCGCGCTGTCGTCTTGGGCTGCCTCGAGGATCGCAAGTATCTCCGCAACGAGGATCAGAACATACCCCTCCGCTTCGACCAACCGCCGGGTCGAGGTGAAGTGCGATCGCGCCAGATCATGCGCTAGTCGCGTTAATCGAGGATAGAGAGGCACACGGAGCAAAAACGGCTCGACGCCCCCCTCGTCGAGCGCTGCTGCTGTCCGTCGTCAGAACATTTGGCGCGGCTCGCGCCGTATTTTCCGAAGAGCCACGGCAGGCCGCGGGTGGATGATCGGCGGGTGCTGAGCGGGATCATCTTCATGAACCGCAACAGGCTGCGCTGGCGGGACGCGCCGAAGGATTACGGGCCACACAAGACGCTATACAACCGCTGGAAGCGGTGGGGTGAGATGGGCGTTTTCATGCGGATGATGGAGGGGCTGTCTTCTGCGGGCGCCGAGCGCCGAACGGTGATGATCGACGCGACTTATCTGAAGGCGCACCGCACGGCATCGAGCCTGGCGGTAAAAAGGGGGACCTCGGGCGTCTGATCGGCCGCACCAAAGGCGGCATGAACACTGTCCGTCGTCAGAACATT
>NZ_LDES01000108.1 GCF_001015195.1 Sphingomonas sp. Y57
ATTATCTTCGCTCATTGGTCGGCTCCGGTGGTGGGAGGATGGGCGTATCGGCTTCCCGCTTGACCAGGCTCGTTACTATTGGTGCACGCGAACCGATGATCGGTCGCATGTGGGCAACGCTTGTTGCCGCAGATCTCACAGAGAAACATGCGATGAAGGCGTGGATCGATCAGCCCGCGCAACCACATTTTGCTTTTCGGCAGCGGATTGGCAATCGTATACTCGCTGACGCAGCGATGGCATTTGCAGCCCATCACTCGCCGCCCTTCGCGCTCTGACGGGGGCCACGCTTCCCCCGCCCTCGCGGTATCGGTGGGGCGCTGCATGTGGTCGCGTTCGAAGCGAGCGAAGGCTTGGACCACCTCCCAATGATCGTTCAGGCCGGAGCGTATTGCCTCAGCGGTGGCGAGATCGTGCGGGCTATGTGGTTCGCCTTGTTGTGCGAGATACAAGTCTGCCGCTGCCGAACGAGCTTCTTTCGAAGCAACGACGATCTCCGCCGCGCGGGTGGGGTCGGTGGTCATGCCGATTGCTCCCGCATATGCCGCCGGGGCTCGATCACCCTCGCTACGCCGCGGAGCATCTCGGCGGCCGAGCGCAGCCGTCCGCGCTCCTTGACGAAGCGATCCATCGCTGGGTTATCCGCGAGCTCGAGCGCCTCGGCGATCGCGTTGTGCAGCCGGTCGACGCCGCGCGCGAGCACGACGTTCGCTTCAACGGTCATCGCGGCCTCGTCGGCCGCCCGCGCTTGCTGCTGCGCCTCGTAGTCGTCGCCGCGCTGATATTCCGCCATCGCCCAGGCGACGAGCTCGGCGTTGGCCGCCTTCTTGAACAGGGCGTCGGCGCGCTCCTGCTTCGTTTCCTGGCGCGCAACGCCACGGGCGAGGTCGGCCCAATGAAGGATGGTCGGCGGTGCCAGCGGGTCGCCGCCCTGCAAGGTGAATATCGGCTCGCCGGGCTTGGCGGTTTCGAACGCGTCGTATTCGCCGGGACGGTCCTTGGTGGAGACGAGGGGTTCGTCGGTCATGCTGCGATCCGATCGATGTTCTGGTGGATGACGCGGAAGGTCAGCGCGACGATCTCGGGATTGGATTCCCAGCGCTCGCCGTCGGCGGTGTGGAGAGATTGCCAGAGCCCGCGATAGCAAGACGCTGGCGTTGGCCCCCACAGCGGGCAGCGGGGCTTTGGTCCGAAGCCGCAGTCCGTCCCGGGCACAATCCACACGCCTCGGATCGTGCCATCGCCCTCGCCGTCTTCCATCCGGTCGATGACCCATTGACGGTCTTCGTCGGCGGGCTCTTGCCAGAAAAGGCCCTCGGCGATCGCGTCGGCCTCGCTGATCTCCTGCAACCGCTGGAAGCGCACGTCCTCGACGATCAGCATCAGGCGCGAGGCCCAGCGCGGCATGTGCATGCCCTGCCGATGCTTTCCGAACAGCGTCGTGCGATCTCCTCCCCACAGGTTGGCGATTGCGCCGTCGGCGAGATAGCGAACCGCCTCCTCACCTCCGAGATCGCTTGGTGCCAGATCGTCGTAGGCAGTCGGCACCTTCCAGTGCTCGCGAACATAGAGCCGATCACCGACCTGACAGCGCCGCAACGGCGAAGACGCGAGCCGCCGGGTCTGGGTCTTCCGACCGTCGAGCAGGGCGCGGACCATCGGGCCCGAGAAGATGATGGGACGATCGGTCATGCCGGCACCTGCTCAAGCAGCATCGCAGCGAAGGCGCAGATTCGTCCGGGGCTTGCGCCGCGAACACCGTCCCACTCACCCGGATAATCTGGCCCCTTGCCGCGCGGCGCGGTATGAAAGCTGACCTGTCCTGTCGGCAGGTCCACATAGAGGACGGCGTTGTGGACGGCCTCCTTGCCATCAACACCCCACCCCCACCGTATTCCGATCACGTAGCTGTGCTGGATCAGGCAGGAGGCGAGATTGTCGATCGACCACGCCTTTCGGTCGTAAGCCATAGACTTATAGGAGCCTTGCCCGCGCACCCCACCGCGATACTGCTTGGCACGGTGGCTGTTCTTGCAGGCGCGAAAAAGGTTGGTGGCGACGATTCCGACGGGGCCGAGCGCGGTCAGCTCGGCGTACAACGCCTTGGTCGCGTCACCGTTGGAGCCGTCATATATGCGGGTGATCTCAACAAGGCGATTCTCAACCACGAGCAAACTCCATATGACGATAGCGGGCGGCCGCGACGATCAGCATCGCCGCCCAGATGCGGAGCTGGACCGCGTACAGGTCGATCGGGCCGAACGGCGCGGCGCGGAAGGCGGGGGGAATGGGGGCGCGGTTACGCATCGGACGTCGGCGCTGCGGCGAGGTCGCACAGGGCGCCAGCGACGGCCCGCGCATGATCGTAGCTCATCCAGACGACATCATCGCCCTGCTGGATCTCGATCAACTCCTCACCGTCCTGCTCAACCTGCGAAACGCTGACCGACCCGTTGGCGTTCGGTTCGACATCCACAATCGTGTGGCGGCGGCGCGTTACCACGGTCATTTCTTCGCCGCCGCTTTCGACCGCATGATCAGCTCGCTATGCTCCGCCGCCGCCTCGCGCACCGCCGACGCCTGATCGTCGTCGAGCAGCGAGAAATCGGCGTCGCGGACGTAGGCGTTGACCTCGGCCACCTCGGTCAGGGCGACGATCTCGGCGATCATGGCTTCGGCCGCATCGACGGTGGTCTGGGCCTCGCCCATCTGCGACTGATCGCGGCCTTCCATCGCGGCATAACCCTCACGGTCGAGGCGGGCGGCCGTCTCCTCGTCGCTCTCGTCGTCGAGGATTTCGCCCGTTTCCTGATCGTAGGCCGTCCGGCGCTCAACGTCGGGGCGAACGAGCTGCCGCGGTTGCTCGTCTTGGCGCGGCGTCACGTCACGCATCGGCATGGGGCCGAGATCACCGCCCAGCGATACCGTGCCGATCTCAGCGTCGCCTTCGGCGTAGATGCCAGCGAACCCGAACGCATATCGCCCGCACTGGATCGTCGATTTGTGCCGCAGCATCCGCGCCGGCATGTTGCGCCAGGGGTCGGTGTTCTGCTTGCACTCGCTCAGATATTCCGGGATGCGGATCGGCCGCGACCGGTCTTTCCGCCAGATCGTCGTTTCGATGGCCAGCAGCTTCCCGTTCTCGTCGGGGATATCCTTGTGCTCCATCCCGTCGAACTGCGGGTGCTCGTTGATGATCCGCAGCCACCCGTCGATCGAGACGACCGGAACGATGCCTCCGCCCTTGGCGGGATAGGCATAGATTTCCTTGGTGAGCGGGTTCAGCCGATATTCGTTGGCGACAATGACGAGCGCGGCGAACTCATCGTCGGTCGGCGAGCGATATTTCCCGTTCTCCTTGATTCGGAAGACGGTGTTCATCAGCGTGCTCTTGAGACCGGTGGACGTGATGTTGAGCCGCGCGGCCATAACGTCGAGGGCCGACATGCGTTTAGTGGCCTCGATCCGCTGGACATTCTGCTGGATCGCGTTCTCCTGCCGCTGCATGGCGGCGGCACGCGCGGGACGGGTGGTCATCTGGTTCATGGATCAGGGTCTCCGGGGGATGGGGGTCAGAACTGGACGACGTCGCCGTCGAGGTCGTCGTCGAGCATGCCGGCGTGATAGGCGCCGGGGCGCTCGGCCTCGGGCTGAGGCTCGGCCGGCTCCGGCTCGACGCGGCCCAGGATCGGCTTGCAGGCGAACGGCGGGGCCTGGTCGCTCACCGACACGACCTCGACGCGCTTCCACGCGGTCGGGTCGCGGTTGTCGGGCACCTTGACGATATCGCCGGGGGCGAAGGTCTCGTCGCCGTCGTAGGAATAAGTGTAGGTCCGGGTGTCGGTCGGGCGGAACTTGCAGGCGACGTAAACGGTCATGGTCAGGGTCTCCTCAGAAGGGGATGTCATCGAACTCATCGTCGGGTTGGGCGGCCAGTTTGGCGCGCCGAGCATCCCGCTTGCGGCGCTCCTCGCGCTCATGTTCGGCCTGCGGCAGCGCACCCCGCTCGCGGAGATCGACGTCAATCAGAGCGCGAACCGCCGTCCGCGTCGGCTCCATGAGCATTCCGGCCTGCGACCAGAGGCCACGCAGCTTGAAGATCATGAAGTTCCGATCTGTCGCCGCGCGCTGCGCATCGGAGCGCGTGTCCTCGCGATCGGGATCGTATGGGCGGGGCTTGAAGGGGCGCGCCATCGGGATCACCGGATCGCTTCGACGGGAAACAATGGCGGGCTCCGCAGAACATCGCCTGTATCCACCGTCAGCGGCGTCATCGGGTGATCTTCGCCATACCATTCGTTGGCGTTGGCTGCGAAGGCGTCCGCCTTTTCGCGTTCATCGAATACGGCAAGGATCATCATGATCATGCCATCCGATCTGCGGCGTTTAACCACCGGAAAGCACCGGGCGATCATCGGATCGCAATCCCGGTCTCGGGGAAGATGCGGCAGCCCTTCATCTCGCGTGTGCCGCTGCGGACCTGCGCCGCGATCACCTTGTCGATCGCCTCGACGACCTTGGCATGCTTGAGGATGCTGTCAGGCAACTGGCGGACGCTGATGATCTCGTGCTTCCAGTTCGTGGTGCGCGAGACCTTGGCGCCGAAATCGCCCTGCGCGATCGGGCCGGCGTTGGTGGTCACCTCGACCGCGACCTCGACGGTCTCGGCCTGGACCTCGACGACCGCAGCCTCGCGCGCCTCGGCGGCGGCGCGCTCGTTCTCGATGGCTTGCAGGCGATCGCGCTCCTTCTGCGCCTCCTGATCGGCGATCGCCTGCAATCTCTGCCGCTCGGCTTCCGCGATGCGCTGGGCCTCGACCTGGCGCTGGCGTTCCAGCTCGGCGATATGGTCGTCGAACTTCTTGAGCCGGGCGCGGGCGACGGTCTCGGCCTCTTTCAGCGAAGCGACGACAGCGTCCGCCCTGCCCTTCAACGCGCGCTGCGCGGTCAGCAGTGGCCGGTTCAGCTTCTCGCGCTCGGCCTCGACCGCCTTCTGGGCCGCAACCATCTGCTTGATGATCTCGGCGTAGCGGCCGGCGATCTCGGGAGAGGTGATCTCCGGCGCGCGGCCGAAGCTGGCGAGCAGATCCTCGATACGCTTGGTCAGCCCTTCGGCGACAAGCGCCTCGGCCAGGTCGATGACGACCTGCTCATCGATCGGGGGACGGTTGGAGCCGATGACGGCGCGCGGGTTCTCCACGGTGTCATTGGCGACGGCGGCAGCAATGCGGGTCACGGCGGTCTCCTAGAATTGCAACGGGGTAGAAAGCGGGTTGAGCTTGCGCGTCGGGTCGGCGAGCGCGGCGTGGCCGGTCTCGCGGCCCCAGCGTTGGAGCGACACCAGGTGCCGGGCCTCGCGTTCGTCGATCGGGTCGGCGGCGCACTGCGGCCAGACCCGGTCGAGATCGATCGGATTGCCATTGGCCGTCGCCTGCCAGCGCAGCGAACGGTCCATCAGGTCGCCGGTCAGCGGGTCGCGGGGCTGACCGAACCAGATGCGGATCGCGACGAACACGCCACCGCTGCGCAGGCGCATCCGGTAGTAGCCAGGGATCGGGGCGTCGGGGTCGAAGCCCGTCGCTGTCACAGGCGAGGCGCCCGGCGCGGCGTAGATGAGGTCGGGGCGCGTCACCGATCCTGCCCATCAAGCGCGTCGAGGAACTCGTGCCAGCTCTCGCGGAAGCTGATGACGATCGCAATGAGCGCGACGATGCCTGCGGCGATCATGGCGCCGGTGCAGAGGATGTGGGTGAGGGTCATATGACGACCTTCTCGACCACGACGTCATGCCCATTGCGCGTGAACAGTTCGGCACGCTGGAGCATCGATCCGCCGCCCCACCGATAGCGGGAGACGCGGCCGTCCTTCCAAAGGATGCGGACGTGGACGACCATCACGCCGCAGCCCTCCGCGCCTCAGCGACGCGATCGAGCCGCGCCGGCAGATTGACGACCGGAGCAACCGGCACGAGCCGATACGCAACGATATGCCAGTCGCGCGGGCCCTGATGGCGCCACGCGTCGCGCAGGCCAGTGGCCCAGAAGCCGGCGAAATGCGCCTTGCGATCCTCGATGCCGTTGCGAAAGCGGACGTGGATCAGCGTCTCATAGGGCAGCGGGCATTCGCCGCCGTCGTGGGCGATCCATCCATCTGCTGCGACGATCTTGATTGGAGCGTTCATCGCTATCTCCCATCGGGAAACCATCTTCATGCGGGCCGCCGATCGCACCGGCGGCGGGCGGAGGATGGTCAGGCGTTGATGGAGAGATCGTCGGAGGCGGTGTCCTCGACGGTTGCGTTCTGCATGTCGATCGACACCGAGCGATCGCCGTTGATGACGCAATGCGAGATCGTCACGCCTTCGATCCGGGTCATGCGTGCAAGCGCATCAATCGCGTGGCGCTTCGTTTCCTGATCAACCGGCTGCTGAAGGATGCGGATGATCGCATCCGTAAGCGGGTCGAGGCTGTCCTTATCGACGACAGTTCCGATGTTCATTGCAGTCTTCATCTATCCATCCTCGAAGCGGCCCGACGCTCATCCGGGGGGAGTATGGAGAGCGCCGGGCCTGGGGCGCCGGTCGATCAGGGGGGCAGATCGATCAGCGGTGAGGACTGTTTAGATAGGCTAAACGCCGCATGCAAGCAAAAAGTTTAGTTATTCGAAACTCACTGCTACACCCCTCCCATCGTGCCCCTCTCGGGCGCGCGGAATGCGGAGAATCACAGGATGAGTGTGGATGCCTTAGGATCGGCATGCTCAGCAGGGCGCGCGGCGTGCCTAAATGCGCGGATGGACGCCGCTTTCGACGACCCTTATGTGCAGGCCCTGCTTATCATTGTGGCTTGGGCCGCTATCATGGCCGTTCTGGTCCTGTGGCTCGTCGTCGGAGACGATCCGTGATCGTCAGCCCTCCGAGCGGAGGAAAGACAGAGAACAATGAGCGATGAAATGGATTCCGCTGGCCGATAGGATACCTAACCCGATAGTGGCCCAATCGGGGCGCGCGCCATCCTTGAGAAACGGTATCAATACCACTGACACGAGAACCGCCACCGCTGCAGAGTTCAGTAGATTCGCAAATAATTTCAGGCGTTCATTGCCGACCTTTGCCCGCCGTCTTTCTTCTTCCGGCTCATGAACGAGCGCGAATTCTATCGATGCTGCAAGTGCCAGAAAATAGAAGGTCGCGGTCAACGCCAGAGCCAGCAGACCATGCGATGCCAATCGCGTAAAGCTGATTTGTGGGTCGGTTGATATTCTCAAATACAAGGCAATGATCGACGCAGCCGCCAACGGCCCGGTGGCCCATAACAGCCATCTGAGGAGCGGCCGATCTCGTACCGCCAAGTGTACGGCCAGGCGCGCCAACCACCTTTCGAAATTCACTTTTCCAACAACCCGACCACGACTTCCTTCCGCTCGAAATCCGCCTGATGCTCGGCGAAGCTCTCGCGATCGACGATCTGGAGATCGGCGCGTCCGGTCATGAAGCCCGTCTTGATCTGGCACCGTACATAGGCTGTCTCGCCCGGCTGTACGATCGCCTGCACGCTCGCCGTCTTGTTGGTGAGGATGTATTGGCCCGGCGGCACTTCCCATTCCGCATATTTACCGCGGCCCAGCTCGACGAGCTCGCGCCCCTTATAGCGGACGGGGCAGGCGATGGCGGCGCCCATGATCGACGACGGGCGGTAGATGATGATCTTACCCGTGTACGAAGGGGCAGGCGCCGCCGGCCCTTCTACGGGCGCTTCCGGCACCATAGCTGCGTCCATGCCATCGGGCGCGGCGACGACCTGGACCAGAAGCGCGAGAACTGCCAACATATTAGCCCCCTCAATCTAATACTATCCGCCAGTCCCCGTACGTTTTGAACCGTTCGCTTGCGTGGGCGGCGCCGACGTTTGCGAGGCGGTGTCCGACGCTATGCGGATCGCATTCTCGCGCAACCGCCTGATCGCCATTGCCCGGTCGGGTGGCAACAACAGTTCGAAGGGCTCGAGATTAAGATAGGCCGCGAGCTGATTTACATCGTCGCGGTGATAGCGCTGCTTGCCCGAGGCGAAGAGGCTGACTTTCGATTTGTTCCATTCCAGCGCCTGAACAACGTCAGCCTGGGACTTTTCAAAATGTGCCAACCACTGGTTGAAATACCAATCGTGCCCGGGTTTCGCCATGCCGGAATGATACCTTAAACCGGCAAACCCGTCGTTTCGCGATTCTAAACGTTTCGGGTTGCATTCTTGGTTTAGTATATCTAAACCCACGCTATGATGACCCTCGATACATATCTGGCGTCTGATGGCGCCAAATCGCTGACCGCCCTCGCCGCAGAGATAGCGATTTCGAAAGGTCGGCTCTCGCAATTGCGGCACTCGATCGATTGGCCTCCTGACCTCGCCTTGAAGGTCGAAAGCGCCACTTCGGGAGCCATCAATGCGTCCTCGATCTCCAAGATAATCGCCGCTGCGCGCGAAGCCCCCGCCCAGGGCGCCGCGGCATGAGCACGCCCGACACATACGCTTACAAGCTCTTGAAGCTCGAGCTGCGCCGGCTGGATCCGACGAACGGCATTCTGGCCTTCGTCGAGGAAATCGAGGCCGACATGGTCGCCAGCACGGTGCCATCTCCGGAGGCGCGCCTTCGCGAGATCGTGGACGAACGGCTGCGCGAAGTCGTGGTCGCGATCTCTCCGGGGGCGCGCTGATATGCCCGGCGAAACCTTTATCCAGGTCCGCGACCGGACGGCGACGCAGTCAGGCGCTCCAGATCGTCTCGCGTTGCTTTCCATGCATCGTGGAGAAACGAGCCCGGCAGGCCATATTGATCCTCTGGCGGAAGATCCTTCGTGGCCTGGTCGAACAGCATCAGGACATCGGCCTGCGAAAATAGGCCACGGCGGACGAGCGCTGCGAGCAGCAGCTTTGATAGCCGGAGCTGCGCTCGTCCTGCGAGCGCTTCGGCCTTCACGAACAGATAGTCTTCGTCCTCGTCGGACATATGCCTCTCCTGCGTTCCCGCTCCGCAGGGTAGCCGAAGCCGGGGGCGTCACAAGCGCTCCCGGCGGAGGGCTGGGCCAATGACCCCGCTTCACTGGTTCGTCCTCGCCGTCGCGCTCTACGCCGTCGGCCTGGGCCTGTTCTTCTACTGGCTGCTGACCCGCGCCGAGACCCTGCCGTCGGACGATCCGGCCGGTTTCTCGGATACCGAACTGATCGAGATGCAGCGCTTTCGTCAGGAGGGGGAGTAGATGTTCCGAGTGATCGTTCTTGGCATATTCGGGTTCGTCGAGATGGCGATGGGCTTCATCACTGCCGGCACCGTTTTGATGGCAGCGGCCGCGATCTGCGACACGATCGAAGAAGCACTTCATCGAGTGAAGGGCGAGTAGATGCCCGCCCCCACCTCGCTCACCGAGATCATGCACGGCCCGCACCGGCAGGAACTGATCGACGACGGCGACGACGCCTTCGTTATGGCCGAACCGCTGCGCTTCGTGCCCGTCTACGATTTCCAGCCCGACATGATCGTGGCCCGGCCGGTCGACGACTGGCGCGCCTATGCGATGGAGATGGGCCGGCTTCATGGGAGCGCTGCATAATGGCGCGCCGCAACGAAATCCCGTCTCGCGATGCCGAAATCTCGGCTCTGGTGAGCATCGCGCAGGTCCGCATGTTCGAGCTGGCGAAGATTTCAAGCTATCGACCGGGTTTACCGGACGGGTCCTCGTCGAGATCAAGCTCTCGACCAACACCAAACTGGTAGCCGGCTATACAAGGCAGCTCGAACGCTATCGAGAGGCCGAGGAAGCCGCCGCCGGCTATTATGTCGTGCTCGACGTTGGTCAGATGGGCCGCAAGCACGAAAGGCTGATTGCGGCCCGCAACGATGCCGTGCTTGCCGGGCAAAAGGTGTCACCGATCGAGATCATCGATGGAACTCGCCGGGAGTCGGCGAGCAAGCTCTGAGGCTTCCTTTCCTGATGATGCCTGATTTGGCGTCCTTCAACGCAACTGGTGGGGCGAACTCCAGAATTTCAGATCCCCCTTTTCTGGCAATAATCGATCCTGACTTCTCTGTCAGACCAGAGACCGTCTTTCAGCCGGGCATGTTTCGCGGTGTTGTCGCGAAATCGCCGATGATGGCGGTGTGCTTCGAGGATCGCTGCCGACCTGGCGGTTGCGCGTTGCCATCTACGCAGCCTCAACCTGATCGGCCAGTAGCGCGACCCGCGCCGCCAAGCGCTTCTGTGCCGCCGTCCGGTTCTTGATCTTGTCGAGGTAGAAGGACCGGAAATCGTGCAACCGGCGATCTATCTCGCTGTCCAGCTGATTGAATATTTCGGGACAATTCGAACTTTTGAAAGAATTGCGCCAACCTCGGATTGTATGATCGAGCTGGACAAGGGTCTGCGCATAACACCGGTCTTGGCTGGTCAGCGCGCGACCCGAGACCGCCTTGATGATCGTCTTCTGTCCACTCGCGATCAGCGCGGCGATCTGCTCTTCCAGCCGCGCACGCGCGCCAAGCGCGGGCGGATAGCTGCCCGGCCGCAGTTCATAGCCGAGAAACGCATGGCCTTCGTCAACAGTCCCCGCGAACGCCTTGTTGGGCGAGGCGATAGGATCATAGATCTTCATATCGAGCTTGCCGAGTAGCGCTTCGGCGGCGCGCATTGCGGCGTCGACTGCGTGGCGAGTCTGTCCCATCACAAGGAAATCATCGATGTAGCGGATGCAGGTGATGCCACGAGCGTTCATCGCAATATCGAAGGCCTCGAGGACGATATTGCCTGCGAGCGCCGACAGGGGACAACCCTGCGCGACGCCATCGGCTCCGGTCGGAAACATCTTCAGGTCGTCGTCGCTCAGCTTGTCGGCGTTCGACAGTTCGACTGACAGCCCATCGCGTACGAGCTTGAGGAAGTCCGCCTCGACACCCTCCGCTTCCAGGAAGGCCAGGACCCTTTCGCGCGGGATCTTCGTGAAGAAGCCTGAAATGTCAGACCCTGCCACGTAACGGTCGCCAGCCTTCACCCGATCGTCGAAAATCGTGATTGCATGGTCAACCCCGCGCCCCTTTATGCCGCCGATCGAAGTCGGGGTTCGCAGAACCCGCTGTACTCCGGCGATCTCAGTCGCCTCCTGCAGCACATCGAGGATTGCCCGCTGGACGATCCTGTCCTCCAGGGGAGCGACGACAATCGGCCGCTTACCAGCCTTGCCATTCCCTTTAGGCGGGGTGGCGCCATAAGCCGGGGCAAAGCAATAGCCTGCCTTTAACCGAGTCTGGAGCGTCCTGAGATTCTTCGGCAGGTCTTCGCCGAACAGCTTGGCTTTGTTCTTGGTAGCTTCCTGCCGAGACGTCTCGGCGTTGTGCCGGATGGCGTGCCAAGCCCGTACGAGAACCCGTGTCGAGCGGACGCGTCTACAAAGCGATTTGTAGCTGCGTTGCCTAGCTGTGGGGCCTGCCGACACTGATTCCCCCCGGCCAGATGCGTCCTTCAGGCGAAGCGCC
>NZ_LDES01000109.1:0-22506 GCF_001015195.1 Sphingomonas sp. Y57
CGGCGTCCCCCGCGCCGGCTCAGCCGGCCCCCGGCGCGACGCCGGCCGCCCCGGCTGCTCCGGTCGCATCGGCGGCGTCGCCACCGACCTTGACGCTCGATCCCGCCATCTTCGCGTCGGCCGAGCCCGATGCGCCGATTGCCCCCGCAGAGGAGCTGCCGCCTTCAGCGCGCCGTTCGATCGATGCGGTGGGCCCGATCCCGGGCTTTGGGCCTGATGCCTGGGGGGCCGCGGACGGCCGCTTCCTCTCGACGCTGATGCGCCGCCTGGACGTTCCGATCGCGTCGCGCTGGGCCTCGATAACGCTGCGCCGCGCGCTGCTGAGCCGGGTCGGCACGCCCGACAATGTGTCTGCGCCCGACTGGATCGCCGAGCGGGCCTGGCTGCTGCTGCGCATGGGGGAGGCGGACGGTGCGCGGATGCTGGTCCAGGGCGTCGACGTCGACCGCTTCAACGCCAAGCTCTATGCCGTCGCCGGGCAGAGTGCGCTCGCCGGCGCCGATGCGGCGGGGCTCTGTGCACTGGCGGACGGCGGCGCGATCCGCAGCCGCGAAGCGATCTGGCCAATGGCCCGGGCGATCTGCGCCGCGCTGTCGGGCGACACCGCGATCGCCGACGTGCTGATGGACCGGGCACGCCGCCGGACCCGCGATCCGCAGGGCATCGACGTCCAGCTGGCCGAGCGGATGATGGGCGTCAACGGCGCGGGTCGCCGCAGCGACAGCGTCGAATGGACCGGCGTCAACCAGCTCACCGCCTGGCGCTTCGGCATGGCCAGCGCGCTGGGCCTGACAATTCCCGCCGATCTCTATGGCACGGTCGGTCCGCAGGTGATCGCCTGGAGCGCGCGGGCGCCGATGATACCGCCGGCCGAGCGGCTCGATGCGGCGATGACGGCCGCGCGGCTCGGTGTCTTCTCCAATTCGGCGCTGGTCGACCTCTATGCGCAGGCTGCGGACGAGAGCGGCGACTTCAGCAGTGACGCTCCGGCGGGCCGGTTGCGGCTCTGCTATGCGGGCGATGACATCGGTGCCCGGCTTTCGGCAATGCGCGGTTTCTGGAGCGGGGAGGGGCAGAGCGACGCCAAGCGGGTCGATCGCTACGCAGGACTGGTCCTCACGGCCCGTGCCGCGGCCCGGATCGTGCCGGACGGCGATCACGTCTCGGACGTGGCGAACCTGGTCGGTTCGATGATGTCCGCCGGACTTGATCGCAAGGCTGCGGCCTGGGCGCCGGTCGTATCGGGCATGTCGGCGGGCAAGGGCGATGACGCCTGGGCGATCCTCGCGGTCGGCACGCCGCGGACCGTCGTGGACCTGTCGGCCGGCCGCCTGTCGGCGGTTGCCGATCATTGGAGTGAGGAGAATCCCCAGAAGCTGCGGCTGTTGCTCGCAGCGCTGGCCGGACTTGATCGATTGCAGAGCGAGGATCAGATGCGCCTGCTGCAGGAATATCAGGTCGGGTTCGACAATCGCAGCAATTGGGGCCGGCTCCTTCTGCAGGCGGCGGATCGCAAGGAACCGGCGACGGTGGCGCTGCTGGTTGCGGTGGGGATGCAGAAGACCGGATGGAGCGGCATGTCCTCGGCGATGTTCGCGACGATGGTCCGGGCACTGCACGACGTCGGCCTCGACGGTGAAGCGCGGATGATCGCGGCCGAGGCGATGACGCGACTGTAGAAGGAATCGCGCCGAAGTGAAGGATTCGGAGGCGATCTCTCAATTCCTCGAGATGCTCGCGGCCGAAGGCGGCGCCGCGCGAAACACGTTGCTCGCTTACGGGTCCGACCTTCGCGGCGCGTCCGAACTGCTCGGCGGCCGCCTTGTCGCCGCCGACGCGGCGAAGCTCCAGACGCTGGGCGCCGAATGGATGGCGCTCAGCCGGACCAGCGTCGCTCGCAAGGCATCGGTGCTGCGTCGCTTCTTCGCCTTCTTGGAGGAGGAGGGTATCCGACGCGACGACCTGTCGGACGCGCTGCCGCGCCCGGCGGTGCAGCGCGCCCTTCCTCGCACCCTGTCGCACCGGGATATCGAGCGGTTGTTCGACACGCTGGAAGAGCGGCGTCGCGATCGCCATGCCGATCCGCTGACCTTGCGGCTGATCGCGCTGGTCGAGCTTCTCTACGGATCCGGGCTGCGCGCGACCGAACTGGTTTCGCTGCCCCGCCATGCGTTGCGCGGCGACCGGCCCTTCCTGATCCTGCGCGGCAAGGGCGGGCGTGAGCGGCTGGTGCCGATCTCCGACCGGGCGCGCGTGGCGGTCGCCGAATGGGCGGAGAGGGGCAATGTCCCCGCCGACCAGCCCTGGTTGTTCCCGTCGGGGCACGGCCACCTCAGCAGGGTCCGGCTGTTCCAGCTCGTCCGCGAACTGGCGGCTGAGGCCGGCATTCCACCGCAGCGGATCAGCCCACATGTGCTTCGTCACGCCTTTGCCACCCATCTGCTCGAGGGCGGCGCCGACCTTCGCGCGCTCCAGACCATGCTCGGTCATGCCGATATCGGCACCACCCAGATCTACACCCACGTCAACAGCGCCCATCTGGTCGAGCTGGTCAACGCGCGCCACCCGCTTATGGACGCGGCGCGGCGCCGGCGGGGACCGGCGCCGGAACCCGGGCCGGGCCAGGACGGTTGATCGTCCCCGGAAGGAGAGGATCATGAACAGATTGTCCTTGGACGCGGCGATGCTTGCCGCGCTGGCCCTGAGCGTTCCGGCGCACGCCGATCGCGGACCCACCCAGTCCGAAGCCGCGCGGATCGCCGCGACACTGACCGCCGCGGGTTTCAAGAGCTGGAACCGCGTCGAATTCGATCCCGACGGTCCCAAATGGAAAGTCGACGATGCCCGCAAGCTCAATGGCAAGACCTACGACGTACAGATTGCCGCCGGCAGTTTCGAGATATTGAAGATGGACGGCGACTGATCCACCGCCGTTGCCCCTTGTCCCACGCGATTCGCTGCCATAGGTCGATTGTCACGATGACAATGGGGCGAGGGCGGGAATGGCGGCGGACGGCGGGATAGATGTGCGGCGCGACAGGCTGGTCATATTCGCCTCCACGCTGGGTACCGCGTTCGAATGGTACGACTTCTTCGTCTACGGTACTCTCGCCACCATCGTCGCGGGCCATTTCTTTCCGTCGGACAATCCTGCCGTCAGCTTCCTGATCTTCCTGGGCAGCTTCGGCGTCGGCTTCGGCATGCGGCCGCTCGGCGCGATCCTGTTTGGGGTCCTCGGCGACCGGCTGGGGCGCAAATACACTTTCCTCGTCACCATCACCCTGATGGGTGTGGCGACCGCCGCGGTCGGGCTGTTGCCGACCTATGCAACGATCGGCGTGGCGGCGCCGATCCTGCTCGTCGTCTGTCGTATCCTGCAGGGTCTGGCGCTTGGCGGTGAATATGGCGGAGCGGCCGTCTATGTGGCCGAGCATGCGCCGCGCAATCGGCGCGGCTTCTACACCAGCTTCATCCAGTCGGGGGTCAGTGCCGGCTTCATGCTCAGCCTGTCGGTGGTGCTGGTATCGAACCATTTCGTCGATGCGGAGGCGTTCGCGGCCTGGGGATGGCGTATTCCCTTCCTCTTTTCGCTGGTGCTGCTGGGCATTTCGCTCTGGGTGCGGCTGAAGCTGAGCGAAAGTCCGGTCTTCAAGGCGATGAAGGAGAAGGGGGAGGTCGCCAGCAATCCCTTGCGCGAAAGCTTCGATAGCTGGGCCAAGGTCCGCCGCATCCTGCTTGCGCTGTTCGGACTGTCCGCCGGCTTGACGGTCATCTGGTATGTCGGCCAGTTCCAGTCGCTCTATTTCCTGCAGAACAGTCTGCGAGTCGAGGATACCACGGCGCGCGTGCTCGTCGGGGCGGCGGCGTTCGGCGCCGTCTTCGGTTTCATCCTGTTCGGTTGGCTATCGGACCGGATCGGCCGCCGGCGGCTGATCCTGACCGGCTATGTGCTGACGCTCGTCTTCCTCTTCCCACTGTTCCATTGGATCGCGGATGCGGCCAATCCCGGCCTCGCCGCCGCGATGGAGCGGGCGCCGGTCGTGGTGACGGGCAGCGATTGCCGCTATGATCCCTTCGCGTCGGAGCAGGAGACCGCCTGCGGCAAGGTGCTGGACGCATTGTCGAAGAAGGGCGTCGCCTACACCAAGGTCGATGGTGCGCCCGGCACGCCGCCGGCCGTCACGATCGGCGGGGCCCCTGTCGACGCGAGCGATGCCGCAGGCCTCGAGGCCGGGCTCGCCGCTGCCGGCTACGACCTCGCAAAGGTCACCCCCTCGCTCGGCGATTCGGCGAAAATCTTCTTCTGTCTGCTCATTCTCGGCTTCTTCTCCGGGATGACCTACGGGCCTTCGGCGGCGGTGATGGTGGAACTGTTCCCGGCGCGGGTGCGCTACACCTCGCTATCGGTGCCCTACCATATCGGCACCGGCTATTTCGGCGGCTTCCTGCCTTTCATCAGCCAATATATCGTGGCGCGCACGGGCGATCCCTTCGCCGGTTTCTGGTACACGTTCATCGTCGCGGGCGTGGCCTTTCTGATCGCGCTGATCTGGCTGCCCGAGACGGCCGGAAAGGAACTGGAATAGCGCGGCCGGGACAGGTATCGCCCGGATGTGACGCACGAGCTCCTACCCCTCCGCCTCGATCTCGATCCGCAAGCCCTCGTCGCCAACTGGCGCTGGCTCGGCGAGCGCGCGGCGGCACCTGCCGGGGCGGCGATCAAGGCCGACGCCTATGGCCTCGGTGCTGTCGAGGTATCGCGGCGGCTTGCCGACGCCGGGTGTCGCGACTTCTTCGTGGCGACCTGGGCGGAGGCCGACGCGCTCGGATCCTTGCCGTTCGGCGCCGGCCTGTCCGTGCTGCACGGCCTGCGCGAGGAGGACCTCGCGGCGGCGCTTGCCTCACGCGCCCGACCGGTTCTCAACAGCCCGGCCATGGTCGCCCGCTGGAAGGCGGCGGCGCCTGGCCGTCCGTGCGATGTAATGGTCGATACCGGCATGAACCGGCTTGGCCTCACCGTCGAGGAGGCCTGCTCCAGCCTGCTCGACGGCCTGGAAGTCGACCTGCTGCTGAGCCACCTCGCCTGTGCCGACGAGCCCGATAGCCCGATGAACGAGCGCCAGCGAGCGCGCTTCGTCGAGTTGCGCGGGCGGATCGCGGCGAAGCGCTACAGCCTGGCCAATTCGGCGGGCGCCTGTCTCGGCCCGGATTACGGCTTCGACCTGATTCGTCCCGGCATCGCGCTGTACGGAGGCATTCCGCGGGCCGAGGCGCGGGCGCATATCGTGCGCGTCGTCCGGATGGAAGCACAGGTGCTCCAGGTTCGCGACGTACCCGCCGGCGACACGGTCGGTTATGGCGCGACCTTCACGGCCGAACGGCTCCTGCGGGTCGCCATCCTCAATCTCGGCTATGCGGACGGCTACCTTCGCGCCTTTGCCGGCAATGGGGCGGCGTTCGTCGACGGGCGGCGCTGCCCGCTGGTGGGGCGCGTGTCGATGGACCTGATCGCGGTCGATATAAGCGGGGCAGATGTCGCCGAGGGCGACTGGCTGGAGATCGACTATGCGTTGGAAAGCGCGGCCGATCGGACGGGTCTTTCGCAATATGAGTTGCTGACCGGGCTCGGCAGTCGCTATCAGCGGCGGTGGAAAGAGTAGGGTGTCCGCGACTTTGCAGCCTGTTATCGGATTTTTCGGCTCGATCGGCCGGCTTTTCATCGCGGCCCTTGCCGCCATCGGCCGGGTGACGGTCTTTGCCTCGACCACGATCTCGCGCGCGGTCCGTCCGCCTTATTATCCCGCGCGGCTGTTCGAGCAGCTGATGCAGATCGGCTGGTTCTCGCTGCCCGTCGTCGGCATGACGGCGATCTTCTCGGGTGCGGCGCTGGCGCAGCAGACCTTCACCGCGGGCTCGCGTTTCAACGCCACCTCGACCGTTCCGGCGATCGTCGTGCTGGGGATCGTCCGCGAACTGGGCCCCGTGCTGGTCGGCCTGATGGTCGCGGGTCGGGTATCTTCGGCGATGGCCGCCGAGCTCGGCACGATGCGCGTGACCGAGCAGCTCGACGCGCTGACCACGCTGCGCACCGATCCCTATCGCTACCTGATCGCGCCGCGCCTGTTCGCGGCGCTGATTGCCATCCCGTTGATGGTGCTCGTCGCCAATGCGATCGGCATCTTCGGCGGCTATTTCGTTGCGGTCTACAAGCTCGGCTTCAATGCGGTCGGCTATCTCGACACTACCCGACAGTATCTGACCGCGACCGACCTCCAGATGGCCCTGGTGAAGTCGGCCTTCTTCGGCTTCTTCATTGCGCTGATGGGTTGCTATCATGGCTTCCGCGCGCAGGGCGGCGCCGCGGGTGTCGGCCGCGCCACCACCGATGCGGTCGTCTCCGCCTTCATCCTGATCCTGTTGTCGAACATGATTATCACCCTGATGGCGTTCGGCTGATGGCGGACAATGCGAAGATCCGCCTGGAAGGCGTCCACAAGGCGTTTGGCAGGAACACCGTGCTCGATGGCGTCGACCTCGCGATCGAGCGTGGCGAATCGATGGTCATCATCGGCCAGTCGGGCAGCGGCAAGTCGGTCATGCTCAAATCCATCCTCGGCCTGATCCGGCCCGATCGCGGCGCGATCCGTGTCGACGGCGAGGACCTGATGGCGATGTCCGCGCGGGAACTGGAAACCGCCCGGGCCAAGTTCGGCATGCTGTTCCAGGGGTCGGCACTGTTCGACTCGCTGCCGATCTGGCGCAACGTCACCTTCGCGCTGACCCAGGGGCGGATGCGTGACGCCGCCAGGATGCGGAAGATCGCCGCCGAGAATCTCGAGCGGGTCGGTCTCGGCTCCGAGGTGCTCGATCTTCGCCCGAGCGAGCTGTCGGGCGGCATGCAGAAGCGCGTCGCGCTCGCCCGTGCCATCGCGCCGCGGCCGGAGATCATCTTCTTCGATGAGCCGACCACCGGCCTCGACCCGATCCGTTCCGACGTGATCAACGATCTGATCGTCGAGCTGGTCGAGGAACTGGGCGTTACCGCTCTGACCATCACCCACGACATGGCATCGGCCCGCAAGATCGCCCACCGTGTCGCCATGCTCTATCAGGGACGGATCGTCTGGAGCGGCCCGCGCGACCGCCTGTACGATAGCGGCAACCCTTATGTGGATCAGTTCGTTCAGGGGCGTGCCGAAGGGCCGATCCAATAATTATTGCTCGACGTTTTCGATAACTGAGAGCGTTCTTTCTGATTGGATCGATCAGTCCTGCTTCGGCAGAAGGCGGCCACCCCATTCAGAGAAAGGACGATCGATGATCGGACGCATGGTCCCCGACGTGACCTTGAAAACCCGCGTGCGCGACGAGAGCGTGGGCGGCCCCAATCCCTTCCGCTGGGAAGATGTCCACACCGGAGACCTGTTCAAGGGTCGGCGGGTCGTCGTGTTCGCGCTGCCTGGCGCTTTCACCCCGACCTGCTCGACCGAGCAGTGCCCGGCTTATGAGCGCAGCTATGACGAGCTCCGGGCGCAGGGCGCCGACGAGGTCTATTGCCTGTCGGTCAACGACGCCTTCGTCATGTACCAGTGGGCGAAGCATCTGGGTATCGAGAAGACCAGGATGCTCCCCGACGGATCGGGCGATTTCACCCGCCGCATGGGCATGCTGATCAACAAGGATCATCTCGGTTTCGGCGACCGTTCGTGGCGCTATGCCATGGTCGTGGACAACGGCCGGATCGTCGGCTGGTTCGAGGAGCCGGGCATCAACGATGTCGGCGCTGACGACGACCCCTATGGCGAGAGCGCGCCCGACAAGGTGCTGGCGTGGTTGCACGAAAATCCGCTGCGCGAACCGGCTGGCGCCTGATCTTTTCTGCATCGCCCCAGCGGAGGCTGGGGCGATGCAGGGAGGCCCAGATTCCCAGGGCCCGTTCCGTTCGCGCGATCCAGCGCTGCACCGCCGGATAGTCGCCCAGATCGAACCCGCCCTGATGTGCCACCCGCGTATAGGCGACCAGCGCGATGTCGGCGAGGCTGAGCGCGTCGCCGACCAGGAAGGTGCGATCCGCAAGTTGCTCGTCGAGCAGAGTGAGCGCACCCTTGCCACGCTCGACGATGCGGGGCTCGAGATCGGCCACCGCCTTGCCCAGATAGTGGACCTGGAAGCGCGCGACCGCGACATAGGGTTCGTGGCTATATTGTTCCCAGAACAGCCATTCGAGCATCTTCGCCCGCTGATAGGCGTCGGCAGGGATCAGCGCCGATCCTTCGGCCAGGCTGAGGATGATCGCGTTTGACTGGGCCAGGGTGCGGCCATCCTCATAGCGGACCAGCGGCACCTGCCCTGCCGGGTTCATGGCCAGGAAGTCGGCCGTCCGGGTGGTCCCTTCGAGCACGCTCGTCTCGATCCACTCATGGCGAATCCCAAGCAGGTCGGCCGTCCATTTGACCTTCAGGCAGTTGCCGGAAATCGAATCGCCATAGACCTGCATCGAACCATCCCCCGAAAAGCGTCGAAATCCCCCTAGCACCGCGCCATTATCGTCCGGAAACAAAGCTGGTGCGCATTATCATAAAGCTGCCTTATCAACCTGCGATCAAACGACCTTTCCGCCGCATCTGCGAACCGGGGTCAAGTCTCTGTCACAAAGCCGTAAACTATCGTCGAGGCGGCTGTAACATTGTTGAATCATAGGCTCCGCACGTCATCCAGACAGGAGACGAGCGATGAACGCCATCACCCGGATCGCCGCTGCCCAGGGTAGCCGCCCCGACATTCCCGAGGCCCGCCGCCAGCGCCGCCGCTATCGCACCATCTGGGTGTCGGACATCCATCTCGGCACGCGCGGCTGCAATGCGCAGATGCTGATCGACTTCCTCGATTCGACCGACAGCGAGACGATGTATCTGGTCGGGGACATCATCGACGGCTGGCGGCTCAAGCGGAGCTGGTACTGGCCGTCGGCGCACAACGACATCGTCTGGCGGGTGATGAAGCGCGCCAAGCGCGGCACCCGCGTCGTCTTCATCCCGGGCAACCATGACGAGATGTTCCGTCAATATTCGGGCATGACCTTCGGCGGGATCGAGATCCGCCGCAGCGCCGTCCATGAGACCGCGGATGGCCGCCGGCTGATGGTCACCCATGGCGACGAGTTCGATACGGTGGTGATGTGCCACCGCTGGCTCGCCTTCGCCGGGGACTTCGCCTATGAGACGCTGATGCGGCTGAACGTGGTGATCAACACGGTCCGCCAGTGGTTCGACCTGCCTTACTGGTCGCTCTCCAAGCACGCCAAGCACAAGGTCAAGAACGCGGTCGAGTTCATCTCGCGCTTCGAGGAGGCGGTCGCGCACGAGGCGGGCGAGCGCGGCGTCGACGGTGTCGTCTGTGGTCATATCCATACCGCCGAAATCCGGCAGTTCGGCAACATCGTCTATTATAATGACGGCGATTGGGTGGAGGGCTGCACCGCGCTGGTCGAGCATTTCGACGGGCGGATGGAGGTGCTGCATTGGGCCGATGAGATCGCCTCCCGCCGTCAGGTCGCCGCGGCGTCCGCCGCGATGGCGGCCTGACGTGCGGATCGCGATCGCTACCGACGCCTGGGCGCCGCAGGTGAACGGCGTCGTCCGCACCCTCCAGGCGGTGACCGCCGAGCTCGGCGCGATGGGGCACGAGGTCTGCGTGATCGCGCCGGACCAGTTCCCGAGCGTGCCCTGTCCCAGCTATCCCGAGATAAGGCTGGCGCTGACCACCCGGGCCGGAGTCGGCCGCCGCATCGCCGATTTCGGCGCGGAGGCGATCCACATCGCCACCGAGGGACCGATCGGCCTCGCCGCCCGGCGCCACTGCCTGGGCCGGCGACTGGCCTTCACCACCGCCTATCACACCCAGTTCCCCGATTATGTGGCCGAGCGCACCGGCATGCCGGCCGATTGGTTCTGGCGCTATATCCGCTGGTTCCATGCGCCGTCGGCGGCGGTGCTGGCCTCGACACCCTCGGTCGAGGCGATCCTCGATCGGCGCGGCATCGGCCCGGTGCAGCGTTGGGGCAGGGGAGTGGACCTGTCGCTATTCCGTCCGGATCGGGCGGCGCACCCCGCCTTCGCGGGGTTGCCGCGTCCGATCCAGCTCTATGTCGGCCGGGTCGCGGTGGAGAAGAATGTCGAGGCGTTCCTCGGCTGCGACACGCCGGGCACCAAGGTCGTGGTCGGAGACGGCCCGGCGCGTACCGCCCTGGCCCGCGATTATCCTGAGGTCCGTTTCCTCGGAGCCCTGCACGGCGAGAGGCTGGCCTCGGCCTATGCCGGGGCGGACGTCCTCGTCTTCCCGAGCCGCACCGACACTTTCGGGCTGGTGATGATCGAGGCGCTCGCCTGCGGCGTGCCGGTCGCCGCCTATCCGGTGACGGGGCCGATCGATGTCCTGGACCCGGCGAGCGCGGCGATGGATGATGACCTGGCGGCCGCCATCGACCGGGCGCTCCGATGCGATCGCGGCGCGGCGGCGGCTTATGGCGCGACCTTCGGCTGGCGGAGGAGCGCCGAGCAATTCCTTGGCGCGCTCGTTCCTCAGGGCGAGGGCCGGCGGCGACTGGCTGCCTGACGCACTAATCTGTCCCGCGTGCGCGTGGGGCTCGGGGCGGCTTGGAAGGCGCTGCGCACGTCAGTCTTGTGCTGGAGCGCGGGCTTCAGTACATCATCCCCCACGCTTCGGCCGCTCCGTGACGGGGCGGCCCTTTTATTTTGGAGGACCGCTATGGCCCAGCCGCTCATGCCCCACGCCACCGCATCGTGGCTGGTCGACAACACCGCGCTCAGCTTCCAGCAGATCGCCGAGTTCTGCGGCCTGCACATTCTTGAGGTCCAGGCGATCGCCGACGACATGGCGGCAACCAAGCTGACCGGCCGTGATCCGGTCCGCGCGGGCGAACTGACCATGGCGGAGATCGAGAAGGGCCAGCAGGACCCGAACTATCGCCTCGTCATGCAGAAGGGACCGGACCAGCTCCGCCGTACCAAGGGCCCGCGCTACACCCCGGTGTCGAAGCGCCAGGACAAGCCCGACGGCATCGCCTGGATCATCCGCAACCATCCGGAGGTGTCGGACGGCCAGATCTCCAAGCTGATCGGCACCACCCGCACCACCATCGCCGCGATCCGCGACCGGACCCACTGGAACATCGCCAACATCGTGCCGAAGGACCCGGTGACGCTGGGCCTCTGCTCGCAGCGCGAGCTGGACGCCGTTGTCGCCAAGGCGGCCAAGGCGGCTGGCCTCGAGGCGCCGACCGACACCCGCCTCGAAGGCGATCGCGAGGCGCTGATCGAGCAGCTCCGCGCCGAGCGCGAGGCCGCCGTCCGCAATGCCGACACGGTCCACGCCGAAGAGTCGACCTATGGCGGCGCGACCTTCCACGATCCGTTCAAGAAGTAAGGGGAGCCCTCGGGCGGACCGCGTCGACCATCCTTGACCGTGCCGCCGCCCGAGCCCAAAAGCCTTGCCATGACCGACAGCGCCGCCCTTGCCGACCTTTCCTTCGAGGATGCCCTGAAGCAGCTCGAAACGATCGTCCGCCAGCTCGAATCGGGTGAAGTTCCCCTCGACGAGTCGATCTCGCTCTATGCCAAGGGGGATGCGCTGAAGCGGCTGTGCGAGGAGCGCCTGAACGCGGCCAAGGCACGGATCGAGAAGATCAGCCTGGGCGCCGATGGCGCGCCGCGGGGGACCGAGCCCTTCAACGCGGGCTGATCCGGGGATGTCTGCGCTTCTTGCATCCGAACTTGCGCACATCGCGCAGGAGATCGACGATCGCTTCGATGCGCTGCTGACCCCGCCCGACGACAGCCGGCGACGCCTGTTCGAGGCGATGCGGCATGCCGCGATCGGCGGCGGAAAGCGGCTGCGGCCGTTGCTGGCCTGCGGATCGGCGCGGCTGTTCGCGGTCGAACCCGAATGTGCGCTGCGCGCTGGCCTCGCGATCGAGGCGATTCATGTCTACAGCCTGATCCATGACGACCTGCCCGCGATGGACGACGACGATGTGCGGCGCGGCCGCCCCACGGTCCACCGTGCCTATGACGAGGCGACCGCGATCCTCGCGGGCGACGGTTTTCAGGCGCTCGCCTTCGAGATCGCGGCATCGGAGGCGACCCATCCCGATCCCTTCGTCCGCAGCGAGTTGATCGGAGCGCTGGCTGCCGCGGCGGGCCCGGCGGGCATGGTCGGCGGGCAGGCGATGGACATGGCGGCGGAAGCCGGCGGGGAGCATGATCTCGACGCCATCTCGCGGCTCCAGCAGCTTAAGACCGGCGCGCTTATCGGCGTTTCGGTAGAGGCCGGCGCGATCCTCGGCCGGGTGCCGCCCGAAGGACGGGTCAGGCTGCGCGCCTATGCACATGACCTGGGCCTCGCCTTCCAGATCGCCGACGACCTGCTCGATGCCGAGGGCGATCCGGCGGCAATGGGCAAGGCGGCGGGCAAGGACGGCGTCGCCGGCAAGGCTACGTTCGTCGGCCTGTTGGGCGTCGATCGGGCGCGGGCGCAGGCACGGCTGCTGTCGCAGCAGGCGATCGACCATCTTGGCAATTTCGGACGCGAGGCCGATCTGCTACGCGACATCGCGGCTTATGCGGTCGACCGCGACCGCTAACGCCAGGTAAAGGGGGAGCATCTATGCGGACCGGCGTCTATCCCGGCACCTTCGATCCGATCACGCTGGGTCATATGGACATCATCCGGCGCGGCGCGAAGCTGGTCGACAAGCTCGTCATCGGTGTCACCACCAATGCGTCGAAGTCGCCGATGTTCACGGTGGAGGAGCGGCTGGCGATGGTCCGTCGCGAGACCGCCGACCTTCCCGGCGTTGAGGTCGTATCGTTCGATTCGCTGCTGATGGACTTCGCGGAGAGCATGGGCGCGTCGATCATCGTGCGCGGCCTGCGCGCCGTCGCCGACTTCGAATATGAATATCAGATGGCGGGGATGAACCAGCAGCTCAACAACCGGGTCGAGACCGTCTTCCTGATGGCCGACGTGGCGTTGCAGCCGATCGCGTCGCGCCTCGTCAAGGAAATCGCGCTCTATGGCGGGGCGATCGACCGCTTTGTGCCCAGGCAGGTGGTGCAGGAAGTCGTCGCGCGCGTCGAAAAGATCGGTAAGAAGGGAAGCTGAGGACGGATGCCGGCGGTTCAGCCGCGGGCAACCCGGACATGCCTATTCGAGGCCGTGCCTCCGGAGCGCGGTGTGGAGAAGTGATCTGATGCGATCGAAGTTCGTTGTTGCGGCCTTTGCGGGACTGTTCATGGCCGGCGCCGCTTTGGCCCAGCCTGCCCCCGCACCCGTCGATGCACCCGTGCAGGACCCGCAGAACATCCTCAACCTGGACCTGTCGACCGGCGGGCGGGTGAAGATCCTGCTGCGGCCGGACAAGGCGCCCTATTCGGTCGAACGGATCAAGACGCTGGTACGCCGCCATTTCTATGACGGCCTGATCTTCCATCGCGTGATCGACGGCTTCATGGCCCAGGGCGGCGACCCCAAGGGAACGGGTGAGGGCGGTTCCGACCTTCCCGACCTGAAGGCCGAGTTCAACGACATGCCGCATGTGCGCGGCGTGATGTCGATGGCGCGGGCGCAGGACCCCAATTCGGCGAACAGCCAGTTCTTCATCATGCTGCAGCCCAACCTGACGCTCGACGGCAATTATACGCCGATCGGCCGCGTCTTCTCCGGCATGCAATATGTCGATGCGATCGAGAAGGGCGAGCCGCCGGCGAACCCGTCAAAGATCGTTCATGCCTCGATCGAATCCGACGATCTGGGCCAGCCGCCGGCCGCTTTCGTCCCGCCGGCCGCAGCTGCCCCCGCCACGCCGGCGGTCGAGAGCAAGCAGGATCGGAAAGCGCGCGAGAAGGCCGCGAAGGAAGAAAAGGAAGCTGCCGAGAAGGCCGCCAAGGAAGAGAAGAAGCGCCGCAAGGAGCAATCTCAGCCCGGCGACCTGGCCAACCCTGCCGATGCCGTCGGTGGCGGCGAGGCGGCGGCATCGCCGGCTCCGGCCGTGCAGGGCACCGATGCCGCCGTCGAGGCGGTGGCCGACGCGCAGCCGACTGAGGATGCCGTCCGCGCGGTCACAGACCAAGAGGCGGTCGCCCAGCCGCAATAACGCCAGCGATGCGCGTCGACCTCTTCGATTTCGATCTCCCGCCCGAGAATATCGCCCTCAGGCCCGCCAGCCCGCGCGACAGCGCGCGGATGCTGCTGGTCGAGGGGGGCGAGGGCATGTTCGCCGACCGGCATGTGTCGGACCTGCCGGGGCTGCTGCGCGCGGGCGATTGCCTGGTGTTCAATGATACGCGGGTGATCCCGGCCCAGCTCGAGGGACGGCGCGGCGAGGCGCGGGTCGGCGCGACCCTCCACAAGCGCGAGGGGCTGCGCCAGTGGCGCGCCTTCGTCCGCAACGCGAAGCGCGTGCGGACCGGCGACCGGATCGATTTCGGCGCGGGCGTGTCGGCCATCGCGACCGGGCGTGGCGAGGACGGATCGATCCTGCTCGACTTCGAGGGCGACGAGCCGGTCGAACTGCTGCTCGAGCGCGCCGGCACCATGCCGCTGCCTCCCTACATCGCCGGGAAGCGCCCGACCGACGAGCGCGATCGCGACGATTACCAGACCATGTTCGCGCGCGAGAAGGGGGCCGTCGCCGCACCCACCGCCGCGCTCCATTTCACGCCACGCCTGATGGAGGCGCTGGCGGCGGCGGGGATCGCCAGCGAGACGCTGACTCTTCATGTCGGGGCCGGCACTTTCCTGCCGGTCAAGGCCGACGATACCGACGACCACCGGATGCACGCCGAATGGGGCCGCATCGATGCAGCGACGGCCGACCGCCTCAACGCGGTCCGGGCCGCCGGCGGCCGGGTGATCGCGGTCGGCACGACCAGCCTGCGCCTGCTCGAGAGCGCGACCGGCGAGGACGGCGTGATCCGTCCCTTCGATGGCGACACCGCGATCTTCATCACCCCCGGCTACCGCTTCCGCGCGATTGACGGGCTGATGACCAATTTCCATTTGCCCAAGTCGACGCTGTTCATGCTGGTCAGCGCGCTGATGGGGCGCGAGCGGATGCAGGCGGCCTATGCCCATGCGATCGCGCAGGGCTATCGCTTTTACAGCTATGGGGATTCGAGCCTGCTGCTGCCCGGCTGACGGCGCCTCCTTCAATCGGCGTGATAGGCGGTGTAGGGGACCTGCACATATTGCAGCGCCTCGCTCGCCGCGCGGCCGGCCCAGCCCGAGGGACGGTCGGGGAAGAACAGCTGGTTGAGATTCAGGCCGATTCCGATGAAGGGCCGCCGCCGGCGCGGGTCGCCGCGCGCCTCCTCCTTCGCCGTGAATCCGGTCGCGCGGTAGCCGGCGTGCAGCTCGACGAAGCGCAGCGGGCTGTTCTCCAACCCCTCGAACCCGGCCAGCTTGAGCGCGAACAGATAGCGCATCTGCCGGTAATGGCGCGTGCCCGAGGGTGTGTAGATGTCCTTGTTGGGGATCAGTAGCAGTCGGAAGTCGAGCTTGCGGTCGAGGCCCGGCACTGCATTGCGCAACAGCGAGAAGCCCGCACCGCTCGCATTCATCGCGATGTCCTGGAAGGAGAAGCCGCTCGATTTCTTGTGGGCGTCCCACAACTCGGCATAGAGCATGACCCCCATCGACAGCGAGGCGGCGGTCAGTCCGGCGTTGGTCGCGCCCGTCTTCCGGCGGATGCGCGCCTCGATCATGTCGGTGATCCAATAGGTGTTCCAGGCGTGGGTCAGCTTGTCCATGCCCAGGTTGATCGTGTCCTTCCCGAACCAGCCTTCGTCCTGGAAGTGGAAGCGGCGGCCGCCGTCGCGGCCGACCTTGGCGGTGTTGGTGGCGGTGACCCAGACCAGTGCGGCCCCCAATTCCCATTTGATCGAGTCGATCTGCTTTCCGAACGACAGCCGATGGCCGCTCGTCTCTTCGATGGCCGGCAAGGAAGGGGGCGGCGGGCCATATCCCGGTTCCGCTGCCGCTGCGGGCGGAGCGATGGCGAGCCGATGCCTGGACGGACCTGGCAGATCGAACTCGATCGCGAGCCTGTCGTCGTCGTTATCCTGTGCCAGCGCCGGAGCGGTCGACGCCGCCAAGGCTGTCATCGCTGCGGCCCAGATGAGCTGTCGTGCCAGTCCGTCGGTCATGGGGGGGGCTCCCTCCGGCTTGCAAGGGCGGTTGACATCCTATTGATTTGCTATGTCAATTTTGATGCCGCTTCGCTGCGGCATGGCGGGCCTCGAGCCGGTCGGACGGTGGGCGGCTTGACGACGGGCAAGGCCGCGGCCGAATATCTCGGGATGTTCAGGATGCTCGTCGCCACCACGGCGCTCGCCGCGCTTGCCGCGCCTCTTACCGCCCAGACCGTTCAAACCCGCCAGGTCGGGTCCGCGACGCTGCAGAATGTCCCGGAGATTCCGGCCGATGTTCGCGATGCGGTCCAGCGCTACCAGAACAGCCGCGCAGCCTTGTTCGAGGGCTGGCTACCCGATGGATCGATGCTGATCGCGACCCGCTTCGGCGCGACGCAGCAGATCCATCATGTCGCGGCCCCCGGCCGAGCCCGCACCCAGATCAGCTTCGGCAGCGAGCCGATCGCCGAGGCTCACGTCATTCCGGGGAGCGACCGCTTCGTGACGGTCGGTGACACTGGTGGCGACGAGTGGTTCCAGCTGGACCTGCGTGGCCTCGCCGGTACAGCGAGCCGGCTGACCGAGCCTGGGACGCGCAACCAGTCGCCGGTGTTCAGCAAGGACGGCTCCTTGCTCGTCTGGGCGCGAGCGACCAAGGGCAGTGCCGCCTACAGCCTGCTCGCCCTAAACCCGAAGGCGGAAGGGCCGCCCAGGGAGCTTTATCGGGCCGATGGCGCGATCGAGCCGGCCGACGTTGCCACGGACAAGGGCCGCCTGATCTTCGTCCGCGGCCTTTCGAACCGCGAGGACCGTTTGTTCGAGCTTCAACTGGCGACCGGCAAGGCGATCCGCATCGCGCCCAAGGCCGCGCCCGCCATCTATCAGAAGCCTCGCTATCTTCCCGGGGAGCGGAGCCTGGTCGCCATATCCGACAGCGGCAACGACACCCGCCAGCTCGTCGAGATCGACATCGCCACCGGGCGGCAGACGGTGTTGACGCCCGGCCTGGGCTGGGACGTCGAGGATTACGACCTGTCGGACGACGGCCGCCTCCTCGCCTATTCGATCAACGAGGACGGCTTCTCCCGCGTCGTGGTGCAGGACCGGGTGACGCGCCGGACGCTGCCGCAACCGGTGCTGCCGAAGAGTGTGCTGACCGCGTTGAAGTTCACGCCCGATGGCCGCCGGTTGGCGATCGGACTGACCTCGGCCACCTCGGTGGGCGACGTGTGGAGCTGGGACGTCGATGGCGCCACCCTCACGCGCTGGACGACCTCGGAGCTCGGCGAGCTCGATCCCGCCCGGCTCGCCGAGCCCGAGCTGATACGCTTCACATCCTTTGACGGCCTGTCGGTGCCGGCCTTCGTCTATCGGCCGAAGGGCGTGCCGGCCGACCGGCCGACGCCGGTGATCATCGATATCCATGGCGGGCCGGAGGCGCAACCCGGCCGGTCTGGAACTATGGCGCGCAATATTTCGCCGATGTGCTGCAGGCGACCGTGATCCTGCCCAACGTCCGCGGCAGCGACGGCTATGGCAAGCGTTATCTGAACCTGGACAACGCGGAAAAGCGTGAGGATTCGGTCCGCGACATCGGCGCGCTGCTGGATTGGATCGCCAGACAGCCCGGCCTCGATGCGAAGCGGGTCGCGGTCTACGGCCAGTCCTATGGCGGCTATATGAGCCTCGCGGCGATGACCCATTATTCGGACCGGCTGGTCGGCGGCGTCGAGCGCTATGGCATCAGCAACTGGACGACCTTCCTCGAGAACACCGAAGCCTATCGCCGCGACAATCGCCGTGCCGAATATGGCGACGAGCGCGATCCGAAGATGCGCAGGGTCCTCGAGGCGATTTCGCCCATGAACAATGTCGGTCGGATCAAAAAGCCGATGCTGGTGATGCAGGGGGCCAACGACCCGCGCGTGCCGCAGTCGGAGTCCGACCAGGTGGTCGCGAAGCTCCGCGCCGCCGGCAACGAGGCGTGGTACGTGCTGTTCGCCGACGAAGGCCATGGCTTCCTCAAGAAGCCGAACAACGATCTGCGGCGCGAGGTGGAGACGGTGTTCCTGCGCCGCCTGTTCGAGCCGGTGGCGAAATAGCCCGCGGGCGCCGGCCGAAGTTCAGCTTCCCGACAGCCGCGGCGCGCGACAACCGCCAGACAGGTCAGGGGAGGGTTGCATCATGTCACCGGGTTCGTTCACCGCCTTGCTCGCTTCCGCCGCGTTGCTCGTTTCGGCGGCTCCGCCCCCGCCGGTGCCACCCGCGCATGGGCCGGCCGTCCGACCGTCGGAGACACCGGTGCGCTGCCGGATGGAGGCGCCCGCGTCTGATGCGATCGGGACCGGAGGCAAGCGGATACTGCGCCACCCGGGGCCCCCCGCGCCCCCGCCGCCGTCGATGGTCAGTGCACCGCTCGCCAGCCCGGCCATCGCCGCGACCGCGCAACGCCGTTTTGAAGCCCCCTATGGCTCGGCTGCCAATCGCGAGCGCTATGATGGCAGGGAGGTCGCCAGCATCCGCGATGTCGCGACATCGCCGGTTTCGACCTTCTCGATCGACGTCGACACCGGCTCCTACGCCAATGTCCGCCGTTTCCTGGAGGACGGGCAGCCCGTTCCCGCCGAGGCGGTGCGGACCGAGGAGATGATCAACTATTTCCGCTATGATTATCCGCGCCCGGTCGACCGATCGACGCCGTTCAGCGTCACCACGGACGTCAGCACCACGCCCTGGAACCCGGCGACCCGGCTGATCCGCATAGGGTTGCGTGGCTATGACCTGGCGACGGCGGACCGGCCGCCCGCGAACCTCGTCTTCCTCGTGGACACGTCGGGATCGATGTTCAGTCCCGACAAGCTGCCGCTGGTCAAGACCGCGCTGAAGGGGCTGGCCGGGCAGCTTCGTCCCGACGATCGGGTGTCGATCGTCGCCTATGCGGGGAGTGCGGGCGTCGTCCTCGAATCGACCAACCGCTTCGGCTATATCGACGCGGCGCTCGACTGCCTCCAGGCCGGCGGCTCGACCGCGGGCGGGCAGGGCATCGAGCTTGCCTATGCGATCGCCCGGGCCAATTTCCGCAAGGACGGCGTCAACCGCATCTTCCTGGCGACCGACGGCGATTTCAACGTCGGCATCAGCGACAACAAGGCGCTGGAGGCGCTGGTCAAGCGCAACCGTGACGACGGCATCACCCTGACCGCGCTCGGCTTCGGCACCGGCAATTACAACGAAGCGATGATGGAGCGGATCGCCGATGTGGGCAACGGCAACTATGCCTATGTCGACAGCGCTATGGAGGCGAAGAAGGTGCTGAGCGAGGAACTGTCGGCGACCCTCGTCACCATCGCCAAGGACGTGAAGGTCCAGGTCGAGTTCAACCCGGCCGCGATCAGCCAGTACCGTCTGATCGGCTATGAGAACCGGGCGCTGGCAGAGGAGGATTTCGCCAACGATGCGGTCGATGCGGGCGACATGGGTGCCGGGCATCAGGTAACCGCGCTCTACGAGGTCGTTCCCGCCGGCGCGTCCGACTGGACGGCCGAGCGCCGCTATGAGGCCAATCGTCCCAGGAGCGCACCGTCGAAGGGGCAGGAGGCGGCCTTCGTCAAGCTGCGCTACAAGCTGCCCGATGGAGGAGCGTCGCGCGAGATCAGCCGCGCGGTGCCGGCGGCGGCGCTCACGACGGCGACCGAACCGCGCGGGGACATGGCGTTCGTCACCGCCGTCGCGGCGTTCGGGCAGAAGCTGCGCGGCGACGCCCACCTTGGCGGCTTCGGCTTTGCCGACATCCGCACGCTGGCGGCCGGGCAAGGCGATTTCTGGCGGCAGCAGTTCGGCAAGCTCACCGAGCTCGCCGAACGCTGAGGAAAGCCAGGCCTTAGGCTTCGTCGGGCGAAGCGAGCAGGAAGCGCCAGATAAGCGCGCCGATTACCGCCCCGATCAACGGAGCCGTCCAGAACAGCCAGAGCTGGCCGAGTGCGTCGGTGGTGGCGAACAGCGCGACGCCGGTCGAACGCGCCGGATTGACCGAGGTGTTGGTCACAGGGATCGAGATCAGGTGGATCAAGGTGAGCGCGAGGCCGATCGAAATCGGCGCGAAGCCCGCCGGGACGAGCGAGCAGGTCGATCCGAGGATGACGATGATGAAGCCCGCCGTCAGCACGATCTCGATCAGCAGTGCCGCCTGCAGGCTGTAGCCTCCCGGCGACAGCGCGTCATAGCCGTTTGAAGCGAAGCCGCCGGCCTCGAAGCCCGGCTTGCCTGATGCGATCGCGTAGAGCACCGCGCCGGCGGCGATCGCGCCCACGACCTGCGCGACCCAATAGGGGATCAGGTCCTTCCACGGGAGGCGGCCGGCGGCGGCGACGCCGAGCGAGACGGCCGGGTTGAAGTGCCCGCCCGAGATGCCGCCGACTGCATAGGCCATGGTCAGTACGGTCAGTCCGAAGGCGAGGGCCACGCCCGCGAACCCGATGCCGAGTTCGGGGAACGCCGCGGCGAGCACGGCCGAACCGCACCCGCCGAACACCAGCCAGAAGGTTCCGAACAATTCTGCTGCAAGCTTCCTTGTCATATGCCTCTCCTGTTAGCGCCGCCGCTTTCCTTGTTCGTAATCATACGACGACGGGGCGAGGCTACACCCCGTCGTTTCGGGCCGGCAAGTACAACGTCCTCCTGCGGGTTTGTCGCGCGGTCAGTCGCTCATTTGCGCTGTGCGGCCGTCTCGTCGCGCTTCGCCTTGAATTCGGCGTCGGCCGCCCAGTCGGGCCAGGCGCGGCTGTCGGCAAGCGCGCGGCCGGTGTTGTAGAGCAGCGTCAGGTCCGGTCCGATGTTGGACAGGTCCATGTCGGCGCTCCACTCGTCGGCCGGCTGGTGATAGCGGTCGCGCGTATAGATCGCGCCCAGTTCCGTACCGCGAGCAACACCGCCGTCGACCAGGTCGATTCCGCTCCTGAACGAGAGAGCGGGCACCCCGACCTTCGCCATCGGGAAGTGGTCGGATCGGTAGAAGCCCCCTGTCTCGGTCTTGGGATCGGGCACATAGACCCGGCCGAGCTTCCTGCCCTGTTCGACGAGCATGTCGAGCAGGCCGAGCCTGGCGACGCCAGAGATGGAGAAGTCCTTTGCGGCGCCCTCGCCGATGATGCTGTCCATGTTGATCACCCCGGCGGTGGTTGCGAGCGGATAGACCGGGTTGGCCGCATAATATTCGGAGCCGAGCAGGCCCTTCTCCTCGGCGGTAACCGCGAGGAACAGGATCGAGCGTTCGGTGCGCGGTGCCTTTGCGAAGGCGCGGCCGAGTTCCAGCATCGCGGCGATTCCCGAGGCGTTGTCGCGCGCGCCGTTGTAGATGCGGTCGCCCTTCGCATCGGGCTGGCCGACGCCGAGATGGTCCCAGTGGCCCGAATATATCACCGTCTCGTCGGGATGCTTCGTCCCAGCGAGGCGGCCGAGGACGTTGTAGGAAGTGATCGTATCCGCCTTCACCGCATAGGCAGCGTCGAGCGTCGCGTTGAGTGCGACGGGCTTGAAGTCCTTCCTCTGCGCGGCCTTTTTCATCGCCTCGACATCGAGCCCTGCCGCCTTGAACAGGTCGATGGCCAGATCGCGCTGGATCCAGCCCTCCATCGCGACGTGTTCGGCCTTCGGATCGGCGCGGACGATGTCGAACATCGTGTTGGTGTTGGAATTCTTGACCGTCGGCCAGCCATAGGATGCCGGCGCATATTCGTGGATCACCAGCACGCCGGCCGCGCCCTGGCGTGCTCCCTCCTCATATTTATAGGTCCAGCGGCCATAATAGGTCATCGTCTTGCCGCCGAAATCGCCTCCGGCTTCTCCGGCGCCGCCCTCGAAATCGGGGTCGTTGACGAGTACGACGAGGATCTTGCCCTTCAGGTCCGCACCCTTGAAATCGTCCCAGTTCCGTTCCGGCGCCTTGACGCCATAACCGACGAAGACGAGCGGGGCGGAGGCGATGTCGACCTTGTCCTGTCCGGTCAGCGCGGCGCGGACGGCGATCTCCTCGCCCTGGGTCAGCGTGCGCGCGGCGCCGTCGGCCAGCTTGAGCGACAGCTTCGGCGCGCCGACGATGTCCGACTTGAGCAGCGGCACGCTCTGCGTCCAGTCTCCGTTCGGCATGCCCGGCTTCAGGCCGGCCGCCTTCATCTGCTGGATAATATAGGCGATCGTCTTCTTCTCGCCCTCGGTCGCGGGCGCGCGCCCCTCGAAGCTGTCGTCCGACATTGTCTTCACGTCCTGGCTGAAGCGCTGGACGTCGAAGGGCGGGGGGGGG
>NZ_LDES01000109.1:22514-146187 GCF_001015195.1 Sphingomonas sp. Y57
GGGGGGGGGGGGGGCGGCGAGGCAGAGGGCGGGGGCGAGCAGCAGCGGGGCTGCGAGCAGGGCTGCGATCTTGCGCATGGGGGCTCCTGTCGGAAGGTTGTGACCCGGACGGGCGGTGGTGCACCTAAGCGCTTTTCAATCCTCGCCGCCAGCCATTTTTGTCTATACATTAAGCCTCGACGCTTCCGCGCAGCGCCTTGCCATATGGCGGTGCAGCCACTAAAGGCGCGCCATCCTTCCACACCCAAGACATGGAGCCGCTCGCCGATGGCGACCGAACGCACTTTCTCGATCATCAAGCCCGACGCGACGCGTCGCAACCTGACGGGCGCGATCACCGCCAAGCTCGAAGAGGCCGGCCTGCGCGTCGTCGCTTCGAAGCGCATCCACATGACCAAGGAGCAGGCCGAGGGTTTCTACGGCGTGCACCGCGAGCGTCCGTTCTTCGGCGACCTCGTCAGCTTCATGATCTCGGGCCCGGTCGTGGTCCAGGTGCTCGAGGGCGAGAACGCCGTCGCGCGCAACCGCGAGGTCATGGGCGCGACCAACCCGGCCAATGCCGACGAGGGCACGATCCGCAAGACCTTCGCGGAATCGATCGAAGCCAACTCGGTCCACGGCTCGGACAGCGCCGAGAACGCGGAGATCGAGATCGACTTCTTCTTCAAGCCGGAAGAGATCGTCGGCTGACGATGGCTTCCGTCATCCCAGCGAAAGCTGGGATCTCCCTGCCTTCCGCCGCTCTCGCGGCCAATGCGGAAAGAAAAGGGAGATCCCGGCTTTCGCCGGGATGACGCTGCTGCTCTCTAGAATTCCATCATCGCCGCCAGCTTCGGCGGCGCGGCCAGACGCCAGCTTTCGCGCAGGCGATGGTCCACCTGCTCCCAGTCGGTATCGGGCTGGTCGAGCCGGACGCCGACCCAGCCCGACGGGCCCAGATAGGGCGGCTTGAAATAGACGTCCGGATCGAGGTCGATCAGCATCTCCTGCTCCTCGACCCCGCTTGTCCTGACCAGCAGCGCGGTGCGGCCGTCGCTGTGGTGGTTGTGCCAGAAATAGGCGAACATCCGCTTGTCGGCGACGCGCCAGCAGGGCGATCCGTGCGAGACCTTCTCCTCGACCTGCGGCAGCGCCACGGCCAGCGCGGCGACCCGCGCATGGACAGCCTTCGGATCGTCCGACGCCATCACTTCGCTCCCTTGTGGCGGGCCTTCCACAGCGTGTCGAGCCGGGCCTGCGCCGCCTTGGCGTTGCTCCGGCCGATCAACGACAGACCGCGCAGGCGGATCGAGGTGCCGCCCAGGAAGCTGCCGTCGGTGACGTAGCCGACGTCGTACAGCGTCACGTCCTCGGCCAGGTCGCCGTCCACGGTGAAGCGGGTCGTGATCGCGACCGGCAGGCGTGCGTCGCCGCGCGGGCGTTCGGCCTCGCCGGCCTCGCGGCGCGCCTTCTTGAGGCCGCTCGCGAACCAGGAGGCTTCGATGCGAGGATCGGTGCTGTCGACCGGGTCGATTCCGAGCGCCTTGGGGAAGGTGATGGTCTGGCCCTGGATCACCTGGTCGCCGGCGGCATGGAGCTCGAGCCGGTCGCCGTCGCCCTGCACCTCGGCGCGCAGGACGAGGATGCGCGCCTTGCTGCTCGCCGCGCGGCTCTCGGCGGTGCGCATCTCCTCGCTGTGCCGGCGCTCGCTATAGCTGTTCCAAAGGGTCAGCGCCGAGATGACGAGCGCCGACACGCCGAGGACCTCGGCCAGGGTGAGCCATCGCAACCTGCGCCGCCGGGCGGCGGCGGCCTCCGAACTGTCGTCAGCCATGGGTCCGGATATAGTCGGCCAGCGCCGCGGGATAAAGCCGATGTTCCTCGATCAGGACGCGATCGGCGAGCGTCTCCGGCGTGTCGCCCGGCAGGATCGGGACGCGCGCCTGCCCGACCACCTCGCCGTCGTCGAGCGTGGCCGTGACGACATGGACCGAGCAGCCGCCTTCGGCATCGCCCGCCGCGATCGCGCGGGCGTGGGTGTCGAGCCCCTTGTACTTGGGCAGCAGCGAGGGGTGGATGTTGAGCATCCGACCCGCCCAGCCGGCGACGAAGCCTTCGCTCAGGATGCGCATATAGCCGGCCAGCGCCACATAGCGGACCCCCGCGTCGCGCAGCGCCCTGTCGATGATCGCGTCGAACGCGTCGCGGCTGAGCCCCTTGTGGCTGTGTGCGAAGGTCGTGATCCCGGCCTCGCGGGCGATGGCGAGGCCGGGCGCGTCGGGATTGTTCGACGCGACCAGCACCACCTCATAGGGGCAGTCCGACGCCCGCGACGCCTCGATCAGCACGCCCATGTTGCTGCCGCGTCCGGAGATCAGGATGGCGATGGGGGTCTTGCCGCTCACGCGCTGTTCCCGCGGAAGAGGAGGCATGCCTAGCCCAGATGCGTGGCCGACCAGGCAGCCCGCGCGCTCCAGGTCTCGTCGCCGCCCCGAACGGTGCAGCCCTTGTCGCCCGCGGCGATGTGACCGATCCGCAATACCGTCTCGCCGGCCGCTTCCAGCGCGGCGGTGACGGCCGCGACATCGGCCTCGTCGACGATCACCGCCATGCCGACGCCGCAGTTGAAGGTGCGCGCCATTTCGCCCGGCTCGATATTGCCCTGCGCCTGAAGGAAGGCCATCAGCCGCGGCTGCGGCCACAGGTCGGCGTCGACATGGGCGTGGAGCCCCTGCGGCAGGACGCGCGGAATATTCTCCAGCAGGCCGCCGCCGGTGATGTGCGCCATCGCCTTGACCGCGCCCGAGCGGACCAGCGGCAGCAACGCCTTCACATAGATCCGGGTCGGCGCGAGCAACGCGTCGATCAGCAGCACGTCCTGGTCGAACAGGGCGGGGCGGTTCAGCTTCCAGCCTTTGTCGGCCGCGAGTCGGCGGACCAGCGAGAAGCCGTTCGAATGGACGCCCGAGGAGGCGAGGCCGAGGATCGCCTGACCTGCGGCGACGCGATTGCCGGTCAGGGCCTGGTCGCGCTCCACCGCGCCGACGCAGAAGCCGGCCAGGTCATAGTCGCCGTCGGCGTACATGCCCGGCATCTCCGCGGTCTCGCCGCCGATCAGCGCGCAGCCGGCAAGCTTGCAGCCCTCGGCGATGCCCGCGATCACTGCCTCGGCGACGCCGTTGTCGAGCCGCCCTGTCGCGAAATAATCGAGGAAGAAGAGCGGCTCCGCGCCCTGGACGATCAGGTCGTTGGCGCACATCGCGACCAGGTCGATGCCGACGCCGTCATGCTTGCCGCTGTCGATCGCCAGCTTCAGCTTGGTGCCGACCCCGTCATTGGCGGCGACCAGCAGCGGATCGTTGTAGCCGGCGGCCTTCAGGTCGAAGAAGCCGCCGAAGCCGCCCAGGTCGGCATCGGCGCCCGGCCGCCGCGTCGCCTTGGCGAGCGGGCCGATCGCCTTGACCAGCGCATTGCCCGCCGCGATCGACACGCCGGCCTTGGCATAGGTATAGGATTCTTGGTCGTTGCTGCTCATGACGTCGCCCTAGACACATCGCTCTTGGATTTCCACGGCCAAGTCGCCAAAAGGCGTTTCGTGACCTTCGCCGACCGTCTTTTCCGTCCGCTCCCGCTGTCGATCCTGTGCGTGGCACTGTTCGCGGCGGCGCTGGCCTTCGCACAGCTTGAGCGCGCCGACGAACGCGGCGTGCCGCCGATCGACGGGTCGGGCAGCTTCGAAGTCGACGGAATAAAGGTCGATATCGCCGCGCGCAGCGCCGATCAGGCCCGCACGGCCGGCTGGAGGGAGGCGCAGCGCAAGGGCTGGAAGATGCTGTGGGCGCGGGTCAACGGCAAGCCGGTCGAGAATGCGCCGGGCCTGCCCGACTCGACGCTCGACTCGATCAGCGGCGGCATCGTCGTCGAAGAGGAGCATATCGGTCCCAACCGCTACATCGCGACGCTGGGCGTGCTGTTCGACCGCGCCCGCGCCGGCGAGCTGCTGGGCGTCAAGGGCGCGATCCGTCGATCGGCGCCAATGCTGGTCATCCCTGTCGAATGGAGCGGAGCGACGCCGGTCAGCTTCGAGCGGCGCAGCGAATGGCAGAAGGCCTGGGCCCGCTTCCGCGCCGGCAACAGCCCGATCGACTATGTTCGCGTGTCGGGCACCGGCGCCGATCCTGTACTGCTCAACGCCGCCCAGACGCGCCGGCCCGGCCGTGGATGGTGGCGGATGCTGCTCGACCAATATGGCGCGGCCGACATCGTCGTGCCGGAGGTGACGCTGTTCCGGCAATGGCCGGGCGGCCCGGTGATCGGCAGGTTCGTCGCCCGCCACGGACCCGATGCGGCCGTGATCGACAGTTTCACCCTGACTGCCGAGAATGGCGATGCACTGCCGGCGATGCTCGATCGCGGCATCGAACGGATCGACCGCGCCTATAGCCAGGCCTTGCAGGAAGGCACGTTGCGGGCGGACAAGTCGCTGGTGGTGGAAACCCCGGCGGCCGAGGTGCCCATCGACGACGTGCTCGCGGAGATGGCATCGGCGGCGACCAGCAACATCACCGTCCAGGTCGATACGCCCGACGCCGGGGCGCTGCGCGGATCGGAGACGGCGCTGCGAGGGATGACCGGGGTGACCGGGGTTCAGACCTCCAGCCTGGCGCTCGGCGGCATCTCGATCTTCCGGGTGAGCTTCTCGGGCCCGACGGCCGCTTTCCGCGAGGCGCTGGTCGCTCGTGGCTGGCAGGTCGAGGACGTGGGCGGCGGTTACCGCATTCGCCGCGGCGGGAGCCAGCCCGCCCAATGACGGACCAGATCGCGCTGCCCTTCGTCTGGCCGGCGGATGAGGACGAGCGCGACTTCATCGTCAGCGAGGCGAACAGCACCGCCGTCCGCCATCTCGAACATTGGTCGCTCTGGCCGGTGATGGCGACCGTGCTGACCGGCCCGCGAAAATCGGGGCGGAGCCTTCTCGGCCGCATCTTCGCCGCCAAGACCGGCGGACGGTTCGTCGACAATGCCGACACGCAGGATGAGGAGAAGCTGTTCCACGCCTGGAATGCGGCCCAGGCCGATCACAAGCCGTTGCTGCTGGCGGCGGACCTGCCTTCGGCCAAGTGGCGGATCAAGCTGCCCGACCTGCGCTCGCGCCTGCTCGCCAGTCCGCATGTCGCGATCGACGAGCCCGATTTTCCGCTGATGCTGGGTCTGGTGGAAAAGCTCCTCCATGTCCGCGGGCTCGCCGTCCGGCCCGAGGTGGTGCGCTATGTCGCGTCGCGGATCGAGCGCAGCTATGTCGGCATCGGCCGGATCGTCGATGCGCTCGACGAGGCAGCGCTGGCGCGGCGGCGGCCGATCACCATGGCGGTGGCCCGTGAGGCCCTTGCGGCGATCGGTGTCACGGAGGATACATATAGGCTGCTATGATGAGCGGCTATGGATTCGATCGAACAGACTGAACATGACGAGGAATTGGTTGGCGCGCTGGCGCCGATCGAGCCGATTGCCCTGCGCGACCGCTACTTCAACCGGGAGCTGAGCTGGCTGGCGTTCAACGAGCGCGTGCTGGAGGAGGCATCCAATTCGGCGCATCCGCTGCTCGAACGGCTCCGCTTCCTGTCGATCTCGGGCAACAATCTCGACGAGTTCTTCATGGTCCGCTTCGCCGGCCTGCGCGCGCAGCAGATCGAGGAGGTCGACACGCTCTCGCCCGACGGGCTGACCGTCGCGCAGCAGATCGAAGGTGCGTCCGACCGCGCCGACCAGCTCATGGCCGAGCAGCAGCTCGTCTGGGACCGGCTGCGCGACGAACTCGCCGCGTCGGGCATCGTCGTGCTGGAGGAGATAGAGGGGCAGGACGCGGTCTGGCTCGAAGCCTATTTCCGCGACCATATCTTCTCGGTGTTGACGCCACAGGCACTCGACCCAGCGCATCCCTTCCCGTTCATCCCCAACAAGGGCTTCAGCCTGCTGTTCGACCTGACCCGCCTGTCGGACGGCGAACAGGTGTTCGAGCTGCTGATGGTGCCGGCGACCCTGCCGCGCTTCATCCGCCTGCCGGGCGACGGCGCGCGCTATGTCGCGATCGAGACGATGGTGCGGCGGTTCACCTCGGTCCTCTTCCCTGGCTATGAGGTGCGGGGCCATGGCGCGCTGCGCATCATCCGCGACAGCGACATCGAGGTGGAAGAGGAGGCCGAGGACCTCGTCCTCTATTTCCGGACCGCCATAAAGCGGCGGCGGCGCGGCCGGGTGATCCGGATCGAGCTGGAAGGCGGCATGTCGACCTCGCTCGAACCCCTGTGGAAGGACCAGATCGGCGGGGCCGACAGCTTCGTCACCGAATCGGGCAGCTTCCTCGGCATCGCCGACCTGGCCCGGCTGGTCGAGGAGGATCGCCCCGACCTGAAGTTCACGCCGTTCAGCCCGCGTTTCCCCGAGCGGATTCGCGAGCATGGCGGCGACTGCTTCGCCGCGATCCGCGCGAAGGACATCGTCGTCCACCATCCCTATGAGACGTTCGACGTCGTGCTCGCTTTCCTGCGGCAGGCGGCGGCGGACCCCGACGTCGTCGCGATCAAGCAGACGCTCTACCGCGCCGGCAAGCAATCGGCCGTGATCCGCGCGCTGGTCGACGCGGCCGAGGCGGGCAAGTCGGTGACCGCGGTCGTCGAGCTGAAGGCGAGGTTCGACGAGGAACAGAACCTGCTCTGGGCCTCGCAGCTCGAACGCGCCGGGGTGCAGGTGGTCTATGGCTTCATCGACTGGAAGACCCATGCCAAGGTCTCGATGGTGGTTCGCCGCGAAGGGGACGGGCATCGCACCTACTGCCACTTCGGCACGGGCAATTACCACCCGATCACGGCGCGGATCTACACCGACCTCAGCTTCTTCACCGCCGATCCCCGGCTGGGCCGCGACGTCGCGCAAATCTTCAATTACATCACCGGCTATGTGGAGCCGACCGACCTGAACCTGGTCACCATCTCCCCGCACGGCATGCGCGACGAACTGGCGCGGCTGATCGACGCGGAGATCGACCATGCCCGCGAGGGGCGCGATGCGGCGATCTGGGCGAAGATGAACTCGCTGGTCGATCCCGCGATCATCGAGAAGCTGTACCGCGCGAGCGCGGCAGGGGTTCAGATAGACCTCGTCATCCGCGGCATGTGCTGCCTGCGACCCGGCGTGCCAGGCCTGTCCGAGAATATCCGGGTGAAATCGGTGGTCGGCCGCTTCCTCGAACATAGCCGGATCATCTGCTTCGGCAACGGCGCGGCCTTGCCAAACCGTAAGGCGAAGGTGCTGATCAGCTCGGCGGACTGGATGCCGCGCAACTTCGACCGCCGCGTCGAATATCTGCTGCCGATCGAGAACCCGACCGTGCATGCCCAGATCCTCGACCAGGTGATGGTCGCGAACCTGATCGACGACGAACAGAGCTGGCGGCTGTTGCCCGACGGCAATTACGAGCGCATCGTTCCGGGAAAGCGGCCGTTCAACCTGCACCGCTACTTCATGACCAATCCGTCGCTATCGGGGCGCGGCGCTGCGCTCCGCCAGTCCGGCCAGGTGCCGAAGCTGACCCTCAGGCGCGACTGAGGCGGGGCGGCGGCATCCACTGCCCCGCCAGCCCCGCCCAGAACAGCGCCACCCCGAAGCCCGCCAGCACGTCGCCCGGCCAGTGAACGCCCAGCGCGAGCCTGGTCCAGCCGATCGCGGCAGCCATCGCGATCGTGCCGGGCAACAGGAAGCGGCGCTGGCGGTCGAACAGCATCGTCAGTGCCAGCCAGACGAGAAGCGTTCCGGCCGCGTGCGCGCTGGGGAAGCTGGCTGAACTCACCTCGTCGAGTCGCCCGCCCAGCGGCGGACGGCTGCGCGCGCAGATCAGCTTTGCGGCCTCGACCGCTAACCGGCCGGTCGCCACCGTCAGGACGAGCCACAGCGCGCGGCGTCGATCGCCATGCAGGGCGAGCCCGGCGGCGACGACCAGCACGAAGGGAGCCAGCAACGACAAGCCGCCGAGCATCGTCAGGCTCCGGATTGCGGCGACCGCGACGGAGGATGGATCGAGCCGGAAGGCGAAGAGCAGGGCGCGATCGAGTCCCGGCGCCAGTCGCCACAGAACGAGCCCGGCGATCATCAGGATCAGCCCCGAAAGTATCAGCGGTGATGGCCGGAATCCGTTGGACATGACGCACTCTTAACCCGACAATGGCGTCGTAGGGACGGAAATCGCCAGTGCTCGCCGTTTGCGCGGGGGCTGATTTCGGTTACATCGGCCCCCTTATGTCGTCCATTCCGATGTTCCGCCGCGCGAGCACCCCGGCACCCGGCCACGCCCGTGTGGGAATCATCGATATCGGTTCCAACTCGATCCGGCTCGTCATCTATGACGGGCCAGCCCGCATTCCGGCGGCCCTGTTCAACGAGAAGGTGATGGCAGGGCTGGGCAAGGGCGTGTCGCGCGACGGCATGCTCGACGCCGAGGCGGTCGAACGGGCGCTCTCCGCACTGGCGCGGTTCCGGCGTCTGGCCGGGCAGATGGGGGTGCCCCAGCCCCGTACCGTCGCCACCGCTGCCGTGCGGGAGGCCAGCAACGGCCAGCAGTTCATCGATCGGGTGCTCGATCTCGGCCTGCCGGTCGAGGTCCTGGCGGGCGACGATGAGGCGCGGATGGCGGGAATGGGCGTGATTGCCTCGATCCCGCAGGCCAACGGCATCGTCGGCGACCTGGGCGGCGGCAGCCTGGAGCTTGCGCGCGTGATTGACGGCGAGGTACGCGAAACCAGTTCCTTCCCGCTCGGCGTCCTGCGCATCGACGCGGTCAAGGCGAAGGGGCCGCGTGCACTGCGCGACCTCGTCGCCCGGACGCTCGGGGACAATGGCTGGGCAGGGAAGGGGGCGGGCCTGCCCTTCTACATGGTCGGCGGATCGTGGCGTTCGCTCGCACGGCTCGACATGCACCTGACCGGCTATCCACTGCCGATCGTCCACCATTACTGGATGCCGCCGGAAAATGCCCAGCATCTGGTGCGCGTCCTCGCGCATCTCGATCGCAAGCGTTTGCGCGACGTGGTGGGCCTGTCAGGCGCCCGTATCCCGACGCTGTCGCACGCCGCGCTGCTGCTCAGCCATGTCGTCCGCCGGCTGGGCTCGAGCGAACTGATCGTTTCGGCTTACGGCCTGCGCGAGGGCCTGCTGTTCGACGACCTCGACGCCCACCAGCGCGCGCAGGATCCGCTGATCGCGTCGACCCGCGAGGAGGGCGCGCGCCAGGGGCGTTTCCCCGAACATGGCGATCTGCTCGATCGCTGGCTCGCGCCGCTGTTCGCGAACGAGAGCCCGGCCGATACGCGCATTCGCCATGCGACCTGTCTGCTCGCCGACGTCGGTTGGCGCGCCCATCCCGAATTCCGTGCCGAACGCGGCATCGAGACGGCGTTGCACGGCAACTGGGTCGGCATCGATTCGCGCGGGCGCGGGATGATGGCGCATGCGCTGTGGACCAGTTTCGGTGGGCAGGGCGTGGTGCCGGTGATCAACGGCATCTGCTCGCCATCGGAGATCGTCGCCGCCGAGCGCTGGGGGCTGGCGCTCCGCCTCGGCCAGCGCTTCTCGGGCGGGGTGGCCGATGCGTTGGCGGGCAGCCGGTTGTCGATCGGCGGCGGCGCGGTCGAGCTCCACGTCGAACGGGACGACGCGATCCTCTACGGCGAGGCCGTCGAACGCCGCCACAAGGCGCTTGCCGCATCGTTCGGCCTGCCTGCGCGGCTGATCCTCGGATAATATTGCGTCATCCCGGCGGAGGCCGGGATCTCGGCGGGCTCCTGCGGAGGCCTCGTCTTCCCCTCTCCTGAGATGCCGGCCTCCGTAGGCATGACGGGGAGCGGGCATTTCCCCGCGATTATCCGGCGGCTGGCCGACAGCGGCTTGAGGACGGTGCGACATTGTGACTGCTTGGCCGGCGGCGGGGGCCGCTGCCGGGAGTGGCTATGGGTAAGGCGCACATGTCGGCGCACAGGTTCCGGCCCGATATCCAGGGGCTGCGCGCATTGGCCGTGTTGCCCGTCGTGGTCTTCCATGCCTTCCCCGACCTGCTGCCCGGCGGCTTCGTCGGGGTCGACATCTTCTTCGTCATCTCGGGCTATCTGATCACCCGCATCCTGCATCAGGAGTTGCGCGAGGGGCGGTTCAGCATCGCCGGCTTCTACGTCCGCCGGGTTCGGCGGCTGTTCCCCGCGCTCTACCTGATGCTGTTCGCCACGATGCTGCTTGGGCTGATCCTGTTGCCGCCGCAGGAACTGCGCGAGCTGGCCAAAACCGTTGCGGCGACGGTCGGCTTCGTCGCCAATTTCCTGTTCTACGACCTGTCGGGCTATTTCGACGGGCAGGCCGAGCTCAAGCCGCTGCTCCATACCTGGTCGCTCGCGGTCGAGGAGCAATTCTACCTGATCTTTCCGCTTGCGCTGGCTGCGGTCTGGCGGCTGCGGCCGCGCTGGCTGCCCGCGATCTTATGGGCGGCGGCGGCGCTGTCGCTGGCCTGGAGCGTCCGCGAGCTTGGGCAGGACGCCTCGCGCGCTTTCTATTATCCCTGGCCGCGCGCATTCGAGCTGCTGATCGGCGCGATCGTCGCGGTGGGGGCGATTCCGCGGGCCCGTCGGCAGGCCGTCCGGGACGGGCTCTCGCTGCTCGGCATCGCGCTGATCGTCGCCGCGTTGCTGCTGCTGTCGGAGGAGCGGCCCTTTCCCGGTTTCGCCGCGCTGCTGCCTTGCGTCGGCACGGCGCTGGTCCTGGCGGCGGGGGAGGAGGGCGAGTCCCTCGGGGGTCGCATGCTCAGCCTGACCCCGCTCGTGCTGGTCGGATCGCTCTCCTACTCGCTTTATCTCTGGCACTGGCCAGCGCTCGTCTTCGGCCGCTATCTAGCACTTCGCCCGCTGATGGCCGTCGAGGCGATCGCGGCGGTCGCGGTCGCTTTCGCGCTGGCCTGGGCTTCGTGGCGCTATGTCGAAAGCCCGGTGCTGAAATGGCGAATGCCGCATCGGCGTGTGCTGGCCGCCGGCGGCGCGACGATGGCGATGACGGCCGCCCTCGCGGTGGCGGTGGTGATCGGCCGCGGGCTTCCCCAGCGGCTCGATCCCATGGGGCGGACACTGATCGCGGCCGCCGGCGACAGCAGCGATTTCCGCGCCACCTGCCATAGCGGCGAAGATGAGATTATCCCCTATCGCCAGCTCTGCGCGTTCGGCGATCCGCACGCCGCGCCGAGCACGGCGGTGTGGGGCGACAGTTTCGGTGCCGAACTGGTCGTCGCGCTGGGTGAGAAAATGGCGCACGACCGGCGGTCGGTGCTGCAGATCACCGCGTCGGGCTGCCCGCCCGCGCTCGGTTATAATCCCCGGCGGCGGCCCGGCTGCGCGGCCTATAATGCCGAACGCCTTGCCGAACTCGCCGCCGATCCGCGCATTCGAGAGGTGGTGCTGGTCGTCAACTATCTGGGTTTCATGGCCGATACGCCCGACCAGCAGATGGCACTGCTCGATGGGGTCGAACGGACCGCGCAGGCGCTCCATCGCCATGGCAAGACGCTGAGCCTGGTCTATTCGATCCCCCGCATGCCGTTCGTGGCGCCGACCGCGCTGGCCATGGAGACGCTGCGCGGTGGCGACCCGGCGGGCTTCGGCCAGCGGCGAGCAGACTTCGACCGGCGCGATGCGATCGTCTCGGCCCGGCTTGACCGCATCGTCCGCGAGACGGGGGCTGATCGGATCGTTCCCGCGCAACGGCTCTGCGGCAACCAACTCTGCCCGGCTTATATGCCCGGGGCAGGCGTGCTCTACTTCGACCATGCGCATCTCAGTATCGCGGGTGCACGCTATCTGCTGGCGCGCGTCCACGTCTGAGGCATCGCCTCCGCTTCCATCGTCATCCCCGCAAAGGCGGGAATCCATGGACGACGGCCGGCAAGAGGCAGAATGTCCGTGACCGTCGATTCCGGCTATCGCGGGAATGACGAAAGGACGAGGAAACGACAGGACTCGATCGAGTTATGATGATCACCGAGATCGAAGACTTCTTTACCCGGGGCTGCGGACGGTGCGAGCGGTTCGATACGCCTGACTGCTCAGCGCGTCACTGGGACAGGGGGCTCACCAGACTCCGGGAGATCTGCCGGAGCGCCGGTCTCGACGAGACGGTGAAGTGGGGCCATCCCTGCTATATGCACGCGGGTCGCAACATCGCGATCATGGGTGCGTTTCGAGGCGACTTCCGGCTGAGCTTCATGAAAGCGGCGCTGCTGAAGGACCCCGAAGGCCTACTCGAGCGGCAGGGGCCGAACACACGGCACGCGGATATGATCCGCTTCACTTCCAACGACGCTGTCGATGGGCTGGAGCCCATCATTCGCGCCTATCTGAGCGAAGCGATGGACTATGCCGCGAAGGGGGTGAAGCCGCCCAGGGACGATAGCGAGCCCGACACGCCCCCCGAATTATCCGAGGCGCTGGACGCCGATCCCGAGCTGGCCGAAGCGTTCCACGCCCTGACCCCCGGGCGCCGCAAGAGCTACATAATCAATCTCAATTCGGCCAAGCAGAGCGAAACCCGGGTGAAGCGCATCGCCGGCTTCCGCGACAAGATCATGGCCGGCAAGGGCGCGCAGGAGCGCTGAGCCGGCCGGCCTTAACCCTGATCGCCCTCGAGAGCCGACATCACCATCTTGCCCTGGCGCACGCTGAACGCCAGCCGTCCCTCGACCAGCGCCAGCGCGTCCTTGCCGAACACGTCGAACCGCCATCCGTCGAGCATCGGCAGGTCGCGAACGCCCGCCGCGAGCAATTCCAGGTCGTCGGCGCGGGCGATCAGGCGCGGCGCAACGTCGGCGTCGCGCGAACGGACCTTGAGCAGCAGCTTGAGCAGATCCGCGATCAGCGCACCCTCCTTGCCGAGGCCTGGCTTGCGATCCTCGCGCGGCGGCATCTCGGCGTCGGGCAGCGGCTCGGCTTCGGCGATCGCCGTCATCAGGCGGGCGCCGATGTCGTTCTGCGCCCAGCTTGGGGAAAGGCCGCGCACGCGCGACAGATCGGCCTGCACCTTGGGCGGGTGCGAGGCGAGGTCGGCCAGCGTCTCGTCCTTGGCGATGCGGCCGCGCGGCAGGTTCTTCGACCGCGCCTCACGCTCGCGCCAGGCGGCGATCGCCTTTAGCCGGCCCAGCACTTCAGGCTTGCGGCTCGGCAGGCGGATGCGCGTCCACGCCAGCTCGGGCAGGTTGGCGTAGCTGGCGGGATCGCCGAGCCGCTCCATCTCATTGTCCAGCCAACCGCCGCGTCCCGACTTGCGCAGCTTCTCCAGCATCCGCGGAAAGATCGCCGAGAGATGGGTGACGTCACCGATCGCGTAGTCGATCTGCCGCTTGTCGAGCGGGCGGCGTGCCCAGTCGGTGAAGCGTGCGCCCTTGTCGAGCTTGATGCCCAGCATCGTCTCGACAAGGTTCGAATAGCCGATCTGCTCTCCCAGCCCCATCGCCATCGCCGCCACCTGCGTGTCGAACAGCGGATAGGGGGTCTTGCCGGTCAGGTTGTGGACGATTTCCAGATCCTGGCCACCGGCATGAAAGACCTTGAGCACCTCGTCATTCTCGACCAGCAGATCGAGCAGCGGCGTGAGGTCGATCTCCTTGGCCTTCGGGTCGATTGCCGCGGCTTCCTCGCTATTGGCGATCTGGATCAGGCACAGGTCAGGCCAATAGGTGCTCTCGCGCATGAATTCGGTGTCGACCACGACATAGGGCGAGGCGGCAAGGCGGGTGCAGAGATTGGCGAGCGTCGCGCTGTCGGTAATCAGGGGGTGAATGTGCATGGGTTCGTGCATAGAGCCTGATCGTAAGCGGTGGAAGCGCTTCGCGCATCAGCGGCGACGGAATTGTGCACGCGTCGCGAAAAGCCCCGGATTCACGTTTCAGACCCTTTTTGGTCCGGGATGATCGGCGCCTGCCCGGTTACAACGCTTGACAAGCGCTGGCCCCGCGCGCGAAGCGCTCCGCTCGCAAATTCACCGGAAAGTTGAAACGTCACCATGATGCACGCCTATCGCACGCACAATTGCGGCCAGCTTCGGGCCCAGGACGTAGGGTCCCAGGTTCGCCTGTCGGGCTGGGTGCATCGCAAGCGCGACCATGGCAACCTGCTGTTCGTCGACCTGCGCGATCATTACGGCCTGACCCAGATCGTCACCGACATCGAGTCGGAGGCGTTCCGGCAGCTGGAGCGGCTGCGCGTGGAGTCGGTCGTCACGATCACCGGCGACGTCGTCGCCCGCGCGGGCGAGGCGGTGAACCCTAATCTGGCGACCGGCGAGATCGAGATACGCGCCCGCGAGGTCTCGGTCCAGTCGACTGCGCAGGAACTGCCTCTGCCGGTGGCGGGCGAGGCCGACTATCCCGAGGATATCCGCCTGCGCTATCGTTTCCTCGACCTGCGCCGCGATCGCATCCATGCGAACATCGTGCTGCGTTCCAACGTGATCGCCTCGATCCGCCGCCGCATGATCGACCAGGGCTTCACCGAATATCAGACGCCGATCCTGACCGCTTCATCGCCTGAGGGCGCGCGCGACTTCCTGGTGCCGAGCCGCATCCATCCGGGCAAATTCTACGCGCTTCCGCAAGCGCCGCAGATGTTCAAGCAGCTGCTGATGGTCGCGGGCTTCGACCGCTATTTCCAGATCGCCCCCTGCTTCCGCGATGAGGACGCCCGCGCCGATCGGTCGCCCGGTGAGTTCTACCAGCTTGATTTCGAGATGAGCTTCGTCACCCAGGAGGACGTGTTCGCCGCGATCGAGCCGGTGCTGCACGGCGTATTCGAGGAATTCGCCAATGGCCGCGCGGTCACCCCGGCGCCGTTTCCGCGTATCGCCTATCGCGACGCTATGCTGCGCTACGGTTCGGACAAGCCCGATCTGCGCAACCCGCTGGAGATCACCGACGTCACCGAGCATTTCAAGGGGTCGGGCTTCGGCCTGTTCGCGCGGATTGTCGAGGGCGGCGGCGTCGTCCGTGCGATCCCGGCGCCCGGCGCCGGCGCGAAGAGCCGCAAATTCTTCGATGACATGAACGACTGGGCACGTTCCCAGGGTCATGCCGGCCTCGGCTACATCAACATCAAGGGCGGCGAGGCCGGCGGCCCGATCGCCAAGAATCATGGCGAGGAAGCGACCGCAAAGCTGATCGCGGCGCTGGGCCTCGGCCCCGATGACGGCGTGTTCTTCGCGGCGGGCAAGGAACTGGCCGCGGCCAAGCTGGCGGGCGCCGCGCGCACCCGCGTCGGCGAGGAGCTGGCGCTGATCGAGCAGGGCGTGTTCAAATTCTGCTGGGTCGTCGACTTCCCGATGTTCGAATATGACGAGGAAGCGAAGAAGATCGACTTCAGCCACAACCCCTTCTCGATGCCGCAGGGCGAGATGGAAGCGCTGGAGACGATGGATCCGCTCGATATCCTTGCCTACCAGTATGACATCGTCTGCAACGGCGTGGAGCTGTCGTCCGGCGCGATCCGGAACCACCGGCCCGAAATCATGTACAAGGCGTTCGAGATCGCGGGTTATACCCAGGAGCAGGTCGAGGAGAATTTCTCGGGCATGCTCAATGCCTTCAAGTTCGGCGCGCCGCCGCACGGCGGTTCCGCTCCCGGTATCGACCGCATCGTCATGCTGCTGGCCGACGAACCGAACATTCGCGAGGTCGTGCTGTTCCCGATGAACCAGAAGGCCGAGGATCTGATGATGGGCGCGCCCTCGCAGGTCAGCCTGAAGCAGCTCCGCGAGCTGAATATCCGGATCGTCGAGCAGCAGAAGCAGTAACGTCCAGCCCTCCCCGTCATTCCGGCGGAGGCCGGAATCTCGGGAGGTCGAGCGCCGCGCATCTCTCCGGAGATGCCGGCCTCCGCCGGCATGACGGGGCAGGCTGCCCTGTGACCTGTCCCATAGCAGGACGGTGCCGAAACCATTTACCAACTCCCGCGCTTTATAGGACTCTCCCCGGCGGACTATGGGGAGCGACTCGAGCTGGGAGTGTTGCCGCTTGGCGATCGATCTCGCGGACTATGAGAAGGGGACACCCTTCGACGGCGACTATGATGCCGCGCTGGCGGAGGTGCAGAAGCGCCTGTCCCGCCTGCAGGTGGCGCATGTCGTCTGCAACCTGCGCAGCATGATCCTGTTCGAGGGCTGGGACGCCGCGGGCAAGGGTGGCGCGATCCAGCGGCTGACGACGGGCTGGGACCCGCGCCACTTCCATGTCTGGCCGATTTCCGCACCGACCGAGGAGGAGCGAGGGCGTCACTTCCTCTGGCGCTTCTGGCAGAAGCTGCCCGGACGGGGGCGCATCGCGATCTTCGACCGCACCTGGTACGGCCGGGTATTGGTCGAGCGGGTCGAGGCCTATGCCAGCGAGCGCGAATGGCGGCGCGCCTATGACGAGATCAACGAGTTCGAGGCGCAGCAGCAGGCCGACGGGGTCACCATCGTCAAGCTGTTCCTGCACGTGACGCAGGCGGAGCAGGACAAGCGACTGGCCGACCGGCTCGACCACCCGTGGAAGCGCTGGAAGGTTACGCCCGAGGATTTCCGCAATCGCGCGCGCCGCACCGATTATCTCGCCGCGATGAAGGACATGTTCCGCGAGACCGACACGCGCTGGGCGCCCTGGACGGTGATCGACGGCAACGACAAGAAGGCCGCGCGCATTGCCGCGCTGACCCATATCGCCGATTCGCTGGAACGGATCGTGCCGCTCGAACCGCCCGCGCTCGATCCCGATTTCGAGCGCTATGCGCGCGTCCAGCTCGGCCTTCCGGAAAAGCGGTGAAGCGGCGGCAATGCGCCGCTTCTCGCCCCTTGCGGATGTGACGCCTTTGTTGCAGCATCGTATCGCGGTCGAAAAACGGGCCGTGCGGCCGGAGCGCCGCGTGCCGCAGCTACATAAAAATTGGTAGGGGATGAAGGCATGAATAAACAGGAGCTTATCGGCACCGTCGCCGAGGCCACCGGCATGACCAAGAATGATGCTTCGAAGGCGGTCGAAGCTGTGTTCGATTCGATTACCACCCAGCTCAAGAAGGGCGACGAGGTGCGCCTCGTCGGTTTCGGTACCTTTTCGGTGACGAAGCGCAAGGCCTCCACCGGCCGCAACCCGCGCACCGGCGAACCCATGAAGATCAGCGCGTCGAGCCAGCCCAAGTTCAAGCCGGGCAAGGGCCTCAAGGACGCCGTCAACTAAATCCGGTTATCGCCCGGTGTCGACCCGGGCGAGGGGGGCAAGGCCGCCGCGTCCCAGCGGGCGCGTGCGGCCTTCGCCTGCCCGGCGCATGCTTCGGGGCAGTCGCTCGCGTCCATCGCCTACGGGTCGCTTTTGGGCTGGACAGGAGGAACGTCCCGCCCTATCCGCACAGCCGTTCGCCGGGCACGCCCCGTGCGACGTTGCAGAGTGGGCGCATAGCTCAGTGGTAGAGCACTGTGTTCACACCGCAGGGGTCGCAGGTTCAAACCCTGCTGCGCCCACCACTCTGCTCCCCTGAATAGTCGGACTTTGTTTCTGCCGCCGCCCTGCGGTCAGACGCTGAATCCCTGGCGTTCCAGCGCGGCGATCAGGGTAGGGCGGTGGACCCGGCTGCCGGGGACCAGCGAGGCGACCGCCATCGGCAGGCGCCAGGCATCGATCGCGGCGTCGCTGAGGTTGGTGCTCTCGCGATACTGGCGCAGGTAGAAGCCGGCGGTCATCGCGCGGATGCGGCGCAGCGCCGGGACGCTGCGCAGGCTGGGACCGTAGCCGGCATAGCGGAACAGCAGTTCGGTGCGTGCAACGTCGCCGGCCGGATCGCCCGCTGAGGCATTCGACCAGTCGATGGCCGCGATTCCGGCCCGGGTCAGGATGACGTTGCCCGGATGATAGTCGCCATGACAGAAGCGGTCACCGCGCGGGATCGCGTGGAGCCGTTCGAGCGCGGCGGCGCGGAGCGGCTCGCTTACCTCGGCCTGCTCGATACGGACATGGATGATGTCGTGCTGATGATGCGGCAGGCCGGCCGCGCCGCAAAGGTGGATGCGCGCGTGATAGTCGGCGAAGCGACGCAGCAGCGCGCGGGTGCGGAAAGGGCGCAGGAGAGGGAGGTGAAGCAGCGGCTTGCCGACCAGTTCCTCGAAGATGATACCGTTGCGGTCGCCATGGTCGCTGGTGCCGAACGCGCGGGCGACGTGGAGACCCTGGTCGACGGCATGGCGAACGCCATCATGCTCCCGCGCGACGACGCCGGGGTCGAGTCCCTCGCGATAGAGCTTCAGCACCCGGCCGCCCGCCAGGCGGAAGACATCCGCGCTGCCGCCGCTGCCGATCAGCGTCTGGAGCTTAAATCTGATCATCGCATTTCGCCCTTGGATGGACCGATAGGGCGAATCTTCATGGGCTTGCAACATATCCTGCCCGCCGCGTTGACAGCCGTCCGTCCCCCGTCCATCGGGAAAAATCCTGACGCCATGGAGATGGACCGACGATGAACGGACCGGCCGCCCTCACCTTGTCGCTGCTGATGCTTGGCGGATTGGTGCTTGGCGTCGGCGGTCTGTGGATGATCGTCCGCAAGGGCGATCCGAAACGCGGCTGGCTGATGATCATCGCCGCGATGGTGATGTTCGCCAACGTCGCGATCTGGACGGCCCCACTCCGCTGACGGAAGGCACGGGGGCCGAAGCCCCCGTTGCGAAATCAGCGATCGCCGGACAGACGCATGTCGAGATAGTCGTCCACCGATTTCATCAATTCGGGCATCTCGTCCGCGAAGAAGTGGTTCGCGCCCGGGATGGTGTCATGATGGATGGTGATGTGGCGCTGGGTCCGCAGCTTATCGACCAGCTTCTGCACCGCGCCGGGCGTCACCACCTCGTCGCTGTCGCCCTGGATGATGATGCCCGAGGACGGGCAGGGCGCCAGGAAGGTGAAGTCGTACATATTGGCCGGCGGTGCGATCGAGATGAAGCCCTTGATCTCCGGCCGGCGCATCAGCAGCTGCATGCCGATCCAGGCGCCGAAGCTGAAGCCGGCGATCCAGGTGGTCTGCGCCTCGGGATGGATCGACTGGACCCAGTCGAGCGCCGAGGCGGCGTCGCTCAATTCGCCGATGCCGTTGTCGAAGGTGCCCTGGCTCTTGCCGACGCCGCGGAAGTTGAAGCGCAGCGTGGCGAAGCCACGGCGGACGAAGGTCTGGTAGAGCGCCTGGACGATACGGTTGTTCATCGTACCGCCACCCTGCGGGTGCGGATGAAGGATCATCGCGACGGGCGCCCGCGGGCGCGGCCCGGGGTTGAAGCGGCCTTCGAGGCGACCTTCGGGACCAGGGAAAATGACTTCGGGCATCGATATCCTTCGGGACAGGCATGGGGCCGGGCGCGCCGGATGGCGCGCCGCCGATCGAGAGCCTATATAGGCTCGGCCCCATCGGGTGCAATCAAATGGAGCATATCGCCGCTTGGCTACCCAGCGACTCTATCTCGATCACGCCGCGACCACGCCGCTGCATCCAGCGGCGTGCGCGGCGATGGCGCAAGCGCTGGAGCGTTGGGCCAACCCGTCCTCGCCCCATGCGGAAGGGCGCGCCGCCCGGGCAGCGCTGGAGGATGCGCGCGTCCGGATCGGCCGGGCGCTCGGCTTCGACGGCGCGATCATCTTCACCAGCGGCGCGACCGAGGCGATCGAGATCGTCCTGCGCCGCGCCAAAGCGGGCGGGCGTTTCATATCGGCGGTCGAACATGACGCTGTGCGGCGCGCCGCCCCGGAAGCGGGCCTGTTGGCGGTCGACGGCGACGGGCTGGTCGGGCCCTTGCCCGATGCCACGCGGGGCGCGCTGGTCGCTGTCCAGGCGGTCAACAACGAGAGCGGCGTCATTCAGCCGCTCGGCCGGATCGGCGCGGAAGTGCGCGCGGGCGGCGGACTGTTGCTGGCCGACTGCGCGCAGAGCGGAGCCAAGCTGGCACTGCCGGATGCCGACTTCATTGCGCTGTCGGCGCACAAGCTGGGAGGCCCGCCGGGCATCGGCGCACTGCTGGTCCGCGACCTGGCGACGCTGGCTCCCAGCGGAGGGCAGGAGCAGGGCTATCGAGGTGGGACGGAGAACCTGCCTGCGGCGCTGGGTTTTGCTGCGGCGATCGAGGCGGGTTTCGACTGGATCGCCAGGGCTGCAGATCTTCGCGCCCGGCTGGACGCGGCCATTACGGCGGCCGGCGGCATCGTCGTCGCGGCCGAGCGCGAGCGGTTGCCGACCATCGCCAGCTATCGCATGCCGGGGGTGGCCGCGACCACTCAGCTGATCCGCTTCGACATGGCGGGGATCGCGGTGTCGGCGGGCAGCGCCTGTTCCTCGGGCAGCCTCAAGCCCAGCCACGTGCTGGCGGCGATGGGGTGGAACGAGGCGAGCGCGCGCGAGGTTGTGCGGATCAGCTTCGGCCGCGACACGAGCGAGGCCGACATCGACCGGGTCGCCGCCGAATGGCGGACGATCGCGACAGCGGCACGGGCGCGTGCGGCATGATCTACCTCGACTATCAGGCGACCACCCCGCTGGCGCCCGAGGCGCGCGCCGCGATGCTGCCCTTCCTCGACGAGAAGTTCGGCAATCCGCATTCGCCGCACCGCATGGGCCGCGAGGCGGCGGCGGCGGTCGAGGTCGCGCGCGGACAGGTCGCCTCACTGCTGCCGGCGGGCGGGCGGGTCGCTTTCACCAGCGGCGCGACCGAGGCGCTCAACTGGGCGATCAAGGGCACGCGCGGGCCGATCGTCACCGTCGCGACCGAACATGCCGCGGTGCTCGACAGCGCCCGGGCCGTCGGCCAGGCGGGGCGCGAGCTCCGTATCCTGCCGGTCGACGCCGAGGGGCTGGTCGATCCGGAACAGGCTCGCGCGGCGATCACGCCGGGCACGGGCCTGGTCGCGGTCATGCTGGTCAACAACGAGATCGGGGTGATCCAGCCCGTCGAGGCGCTGGCCACGCTCGCGCATCAGGCGGGCGCGCTGTTCCTGTGCGACGCGGTGCAGGGTTATGGCCGGGTGCCCATCCCGGAAAACTGCGATCTTGTAGCGATCTCGGCGCACAAGATCCATGGCCCCAAGGGGGTCGGCGCTCTGTGGGTGCGGGAGGGCGTGACGCTCGAACCACTGCTTCACGGCGGGGGCCAGGAGGCGTTGGGCCGATCCGGTACGCAGGCGCCGATGCTCTGCGCCGGCTTTGGCGCGGCGGCGGCGCTGCTCGCGGCGCGGCGGGAGCGGGACGCCGCCCATGTCGAGCGGCTCTGGTGGATCGCGACCCGCCGGCTCGGCCCCGACTGGCGGATCAACGGATCGGTCGAGACGCGCTGGCACGGCAATCTCAACGTTCGCCGCGAGGGTGTCGACAGCGCGCGGCTGATCTCCGACCTGCGTGAACTGGCCTTCTCGGCCGGATCCGCGTGCGCCAGCGGATCGGGACGGCCAAGCCACGTCCTCAAGGCCCTCGGTCTCACCGACTCACAGGCGCGGTCGAGCATCCGTCTCGGCTTCGGCCGCACGACAAGCGAGGAGGAGATCGACCGCGCCGCGACGATGATCCTCGACGCCGCCGCCAGACAGCGTATGTGGGCGGCATGACCAGGATCGTGTTCATCTCCGCCGACGGCGAGCATCGCAGCGAGGTAGAGGCGTCGCCGGGCCAGCACCTGCTGGAGGTCGCCCAGGCAGACGGCCAGCCGCTCGAAGGCACCTGCGAGGGGCAGATGGCCTGTTCGACCTGTCACGTCATCATCGATCCCGCCGATTTCGCCTTGTTGCCGCGCGCGTCGGAGATGGAAGAGGACCTGCTCGATCTCGCCAGCCATGTGACGCGGACCTCGCGTCTCGCCTGCCAGATCGTCCTGACCGATGGGCTGGACGGCCTGACCGTGCGGATGCCGGCGGGCGCGAGGAACATGCAGGGGCGGTAACGCCGGACGGACTGCGGAAACGGGCCCTTCGCGGCGTCTCGATCGAGCCAGCAAACCCGTCTGGCCGGCAGCATGAGGCGCCCGATGCGACATCAGGACTTCCCGGCGGACAGCAAGCTCCCCGCCGTCACCCTGGGTTTCTGGATCATCAAGATCCTGGCGACGACCTTGGGGGAGACCGGCGGCGATACGGTCTCGATGACGATGAATCTCGGCTATCTGACCGGGACCGGGATATTCCTGACCCTCCTGCTCGCCCTGGTCGGCGTGCAGATCGCAGCCAGGCGGTTCGTCCCTTCGCTCTACTGGCTGACGATCATCGCCTCGACCATGGCGGGTACCACGATGGCGGATTTCGCCACCCGTTCCATGGGGATCGGCTATGCCGGAGGGTCGGCGCTGCTGCTGCTCTGTGTGCTGGGATCGCTGCTGATATGGTATCGCTTGCTCGGCTCGGTTGCGGTCGATCAGGTCCGGGATGCCCGGACGGAGCTGTTCTACTGGATTACGATCACCTTCTCCCAGACGCTGGGAACGGCGCTCGGCGACTGGCTCGCCGATACCGGCGGGCTCGGATATGTCGGCGCCGGGACGATATTCGGCGCGCTGCTCGCTGGCCTGGCGTTCCTTTACCTGCTCACGCCGGTCAGCCGGGTGGCGCTGTTCTGGGCGGCCTTCATCCTCACGCGGCCACTCGGCGCGACAGTGGGGGACTTTCTCGACAAGCCCCTGGACCATGGTGGCCTGGATTTCAGCCGGCCGCTGGCGTCCGCCGTTCTGGCCGGCGCGATCGTCCTGCTGATCCTGGCGCTTCCGCAACGGGCGGGGCATCCTGCCCGTGCCGGCGGCGGGTTCTCCCGATAACGGCTGCCGCTTGCATCCCCGCCGCCGATCCCCCATATGCGCCGCGGGAGTCGGGCGGACGATGCCGTCGCCAACCCGGTCAGGTCCGGAAGGAAGCAGCCGCAACGATTTCGTATCGGGTCGTTCCGGCTCCCACCCTCAGCCGTTCGGGCTGGAAAATCGCCGACGACAATCGAGGCCCGCCTCGGTAAGCTCATATCATGTCCGAATCCTCGACACCCTATCGCGTCCTCGCGCGCAAATATCGGCCGCAGAATTTCAGTGAGCTGATCGGCCAGGACGCGATGGTGACGACCCTCGCCAATGCGATCCGCCGTGGCCGTTTGGCCCATGCCTTCCTGCTGACCGGTGTGCGCGGCGTCGGCAAGACATCGACTGCGCGGCTCATTGCCAAGGCGCTCAATTGTATCGGGCCGGACGGGCAGGGCGGGCCGACGATCGACCCTTGCGGCACCTGCGAACCGTGCGTCGCGATCGCCGAGGGGCGCCATATCGACGTGGTCGAGATGGACGCCGCGAGCCACACGAGCATCGACGACGTCCGCGAGATCATCGAGGCCGTGCGTTACGCATCGGTCTCGGCACGCTACAAGATCTACATCATCGACGAAGTCCACATGCTGTCGAAGTCGGCCTTCAATGGCCTGCTCAAGACGCTGGAGGAGCCGCCGGCGCATGTGAAATTCCTGTTCGCCACGACCGAGGTGAACAAGGTGCCGATCACCGTCCTGTCGCGCTGCCAGCGCTTCGACCTGCGGCGTATCACCGCCGACAAGCTGGCCGCGCACTTCGCCAACGTCATCGCAGCGGAGGGCGTCGAGGCCGATCCGGAGGCGCTGGCGCTGATCGCGCGCGCGGCGGAAGGATCCGCCCGCGATGGCCTGTCGATACTCGACCAGGCGATTGCACATGGATCGGGCCGGGTCGAGGCGCAGCAGGTGCGCGACATGCTGGGCCTGTCCGATCGCGGCGCCGTTCGCCGCCTGTTCGGCGAGATGCTGAAGGGCGATGCGGCGGCAGTGCTGGCGAGTATCCGCGGGCAATATGACCTCGGTGTCGAGCCGGTGGCGACGCTGCATGGGTTGCTCGAAACCTGTCACGCGATCACCCGGGCAAAGGTGGCCGGGACTGACGACCCTGCGCTGTCGGCCGAGGAGCGCGAGGCCTATGGCGACTGGGCCGGCAAGCTCGGCTTCGCGACGCTCCACCGGCTGTGGCAGCTCCTGCTCAAGGGGCATGGCGAGGTCCAGACCGCGGCGATGCCGATCGAGGCAGCCGAGATGGCGCTGCTCCGCGTCGTCCATGCCAGCCAGCTTCCCGATCCCGGCGAACTGGCGCGCCGGCTCGCCTCCGGCGACCTCAACCTGCCCGTCGCGCCCGCTCCCGCGCCGCCGCCGGCGGCCGAGCCGCAGGGAGCGCTGATGGCTGCGCCCGCCCCGGCACCGACATTGGCTCCGGCTGCCGCTTCTGTCCTCGCCCCGGTCGAGACGCCGCCGCTGGCCGTCGTACCGGCGACTGCTCCGGTTGTCGCTCCCGCCCCGGCCGTTATGCCGGAGCCGGAGCCGGAGCCGGAGCCGGAGCCCGCGCCGCCGTCGCTGCCTGCGACCGGCGAGGCGATTCATGCGCTGCTGCTGCCGGAAAACGCGCTGCTCGCGCAGCTCTTCCACGATTATGCGGCGATCGTCCGGCTGGAGGGCGAGGAGTTGCTGATCGCGCGCCACCAACGCTTGCCGCAGAATTTCGCCGGCGACGTTGCCAATATCCTCAAGCGCTGCACCGGCCGGACCTGGTCGGTCGGGCTGGTCGATGAGGCGGGGGCGCCCTCGCTGCTCGCCCGGATTCGCGCCGAAGAGGACGCGGCGCGCAATGCCATTCTCGAATCCCCGCTGGTCAAAGCCGCTCTGGAGGCCTTTCCGGAAGCCGAGTTGATCGACTACAGCGCCCCTGAAAAACGGAGTCTCGCATCATGAAAAGTCTCGAGGAAATGATCGCTGCCGCGCAGAGCGCCGCGCAAACGATCCAGACGCAGATGGAACAGGCCCAGACCGTGCTCGACACGATCGAGGTCGAAGGTGCGGCCGGCGGCGGCCTCGTCAAGATCCGCGCCACCGCCAAGGGGCGCATCCTCGGCGTGGCGATCGACGATTCGCTGATGGAACTGTCCGAGAAGCAGATGCTCGAGGACCTGATCACGGCGGCGATCAATGATTGCCGGACGAAGGCCGATGCCGCCTCCAATGCCGAGATGGCGAAGCTGACCCAGGGCCTGCCGATCCCGCCCGGCTTCAAGATGCCGTTCAGCTGATCGTCCTACCGTCACTCCGGCGGAGGCCGGAGTCTCGGGAGAGGCAGGCATCGCTTATCGCCTGAGATTCCGGCCTCCGCCGGAATGACGATTTCTCAGGTCTATTTCACGCATCTCGCATAGCCGTAGCGATCGATCTGGCCCATGCGCCGGGCGATCCGGTCGCCATAGCGCCGGGTGAACCCGGTCGGCGAGATCGCCTCGCGCTTCTTCGGCAGCGGCAGGACGGCGGCGATGCGGGCTGCTTCGGCGCGGCTGAGGCGCGACGCATCATGGTGGAAGTAGCGCATCGCCCCGGCATTGGCGCCATAGGTGCCGATCCCGGTCTCTGCGATGTTGAGATAGACTTCCATGATCCGCTTCTTCGGCCAGAGCAGTTCGATCAACACGGTGAACCATGCCTCGAACGCCTTGCGAACGTAGCCGCCATTCTGCCACAGGAAGGCGTTCTTCGCGGTCTGCTGGCTGATCGTCGATCCACCCCTGATCCGTCGGTCGCCCTGGAAGTTGCTCTCCATCGCCTTCTGGATCGCCTTGAAGTCGAAGCCGTGGTGCGAACAGAAATTGCCGTCCTCGGCGGCGATCGCGGCGAGCGCCATGTTGGGGGACATCCTGTCGATCGACATCCAGTCCTTGGTGATGCCGCGTCCATCGACGGCGTTGGCGATCATCGTCGCCGTCACGGGCGGCGGCACGAAGCGATAGATGCCGACCCAGACCAGCGAACCAATGACAAAGACGACCAGCGTGCGAATGATCCACCGAAGGGCACGACGGGCGAAGGTCTCTTTGGCCATGACCGGCGCTTATCAGCGGTCTGCGCGGACGATAAGGCCGTTTTCACTGCGGATCAGGCTGAGGCGCGCTTTTTCCAGGCCGCGCAGGCCGGCCGCCTTCAAAACCTGTTCGGGCTTGACCCGCTTGTTGTGCGGCACCCGCTCGATCCAGAGCAAAACCGGGCAGGGGCCGGGTGTCGCGGTCGCCGGTCGGTCGCGCGTAATGACGGTCGCCGTAAATCCGTAGCTTCGCGCCAGCCGCTTGTAGCCGAGCGTGAAGACCGGCTCCTCCCGACGGGCCGCACGCGATGCGGTGCCGTCGTCGAGCCGCCAGCCCGATGCCGCGAAAACCTGGGTCTGCGGGCAGGCCGCGACGATCCGCGAGACGCGCTTGGCGCCGGATTGCCAGCCGCTGCCGATCCCGTTGACCGTCGCCGACACCGCCACCGATAATATAGCCACGCCGGCCAGTGCGTTCATCCACATCCGCCGATCGGCGATCTTGGCGCCCGCCGCCGCCATCAGCGCGGCGACCAGCACCGCAACGTCGCTGCTGTTGCTGAAGGTGACCAGCCGGCGTTGCGCGTCGATCTGCATGATGGCGACCAGCGCCGCGACGAGCGCCCCGCCGATGATGATCACGAAGGCTGTGTCGGTCCGGTTCCATCGTTCGCGGCCAAGATAGCCCCCCGCCAGCGCCACGGGATTGTGCAGGACGGTACCGAACAACAGCGCGGCCAGGATCGAGCCAGCCGACACATAGCCCATCTCGATCCAGTTCTGGTACAGGTCGAAATTGGCAGCCCACGAGCTGGCTTGCCAGGAGATCATGGCGATGATGACCATGACCGCCAGCACCAGGGTGATCAGCAGCGATCGCGCCCAGCGGCGCAGGCCGCGTGCGATCGCGGCGAGGATCGTCGCCATTGCGACCACGCCGCCAAACAGCGCCCCGCCATAGTCCATGGTGATCGCGGCGAAGGTGGCGGGAAGAGCGAACAGCGCCAGCGCGGCGTCGCTGTTGCGGCGATAGTCCTTCTGGGCGAACAGGACATGGCGGACGAGGAGGATCTGGATCGCGAAGGCCGCGAGCTGCCAGAAATCGCCGCGATAGACGCTGAAAGCCCGCACTGCCGCCGGCGTCGACACCACCAGCAACAGGAAGATGGCGAAGAACGGGGCTTCTTCGGGCAGCCGCTTGGAGAAGGCACGGACGGCGAGCACCAGCAGGACGACCGCCGGCAGCGCAGAAATGAGCCGCGCGACGGGGATCGAGTCGATCCCGATCATATGCAGCATCGTAGCCCAGGCATCGAACACGGGCGGCCGGATATCGAGTACCCATCGCTGCCCGACCATCTTGTCCAGTCCGCGGGCCGGATCGGACAAGTAGACTGTCCAGAAATCGTCCAGCGTCGGCCCTCCGAGCAGCGCCGCCGCTGCCAGGGCCGTGACGATGATAGCCAGCGCCACGGCCATCGCCGTATCGCTGGCATGGCGCCCCCCGCCTGCCTTCATGTCCCCCATCATGGCGCCATCCTAGCACGAAAAACAACGCTGTCAGTGGCGCACGTCACAGGTTAGGGTTTCGTCATGCTCGCGCGGGTCCTGGGATTGCTTGCGATGGTGCTGCCGGCCGCCGGCGCGGCGGGCATTCGCGACTATTGTCCGGACCGACCCGGGATGGGGACCCCGGCCTGCACCGTTGATGCGGGGCGGGCCTCGGTCGAGATCGGGCTGGCCGACTGGACGCTCGATCGCCACGCCGGCCAGCGGGACGACACGCTGCTGCTCGGCGACCTGCTCGTCCGCTACGGAATCGGCGACCATGCCGAGCTTCAGCTCGGCTGGACGAGCTTTGGACGGGAACATGAACGGGATTCGACCGGCCTGCGGCTGCGCGAGAGCGGAGTCGGCGACGCGATGCTCGCGGTCCGCCGCAACCTGCTCCATCCGGATGGCTCGGGTCTTTCGATCGCCCTGATGCCGTTCGTGACACTGCCCGTCGGCCGTCAGCCGATCGGCGCTGGGGACTGGGGCGCGGGGTTCCGTCTGCCCATGTCCTATGAGGTCGATGACGCCTTTACGCTCGAATTCGTGCCGGAGGCGGATGCGGCCGTCGATTCGGACGGGAAGGGGAGGCACCTCGCCTATGGCGCGGTCGCCGGCTTGTCGGCGAAGTTAGGCCCGACGCTGACGACGACGCTGGAATATCAGCTTACCCGCGACCGCGATCCTTCAGTCCACGAAAGCCTCCACCTTGGAGGCATCACGCTGGCCTGGCAGCCGCGCGACGATCTCCAGTTCGACGTCGGAGCCAATGGCGGACTCGACCACGATGCGCCGGATGTCGAGCTTTATGTCGGCCTGTCGCGGAGATTTTGAGCAGGGCTCAGTTTTCCATCGGCCCGGCGGAGGCCGGCATATCGGGAGAAAGGGGAGCGCCACTCGACGCTCCCCCTCGCATCACATTGCCGGCAGAAGCCGCTTTTCACCGGCGATCCGCATCATCGCCTTCTGCAGCTTGTCGAAGGCACGGACCTCGATCTGCCGGACACGCTCGCGGCTGACGCCATAGACCTGACTCAGTTCCTCGAGCGTCTTGGGCTCATCGACCAGTCGCCGTTCGACCAGGATATGCTTCTCGCGGTCGTTGAGCGCCGCCAGCGCCTCGTTGAGCATATTGTGGCGGACCGACTTCTCCTCGACCTCGGCCAGCCGCTCGTCCTGGAGCGGGCCCTGGTCGACCAGCATGTCCTGCCACTCGCCTTCGCCGTCCTCGTTCATCGAGACGTTGAGCGACGCGTCGCCGCCCATCGACATACGACGGTTCATGCTCGTCACCTCTTCCTCGGACACGCCGAGGTCGGTGGCGATCTTCTTGAGATCCTCGGGCTTGAGGTCGCCGTCTTCGAATGCTTCGAGCTGCGACTTCATCCGCCGCAGGTTGAAGAACAGCTTCTTCTGCGCCGCGGTGGTACCCATCTTCACGAGGCTCCACGACCGCAGGATATATTCCTGGATCGACGCCTTGATCCACCACATCGCATAGGTGGCGAGGCGGAAGCCCCGGTCGGGCTCGAATTTCTTCACGCCCTGCATCAGGCCGATATTGCCTTCCGAGATCAACTCGCTCGCCGGCAGGCCATAGCCGCGATAGCCCATCGCGATCTTGGCGACGAGACGCAGATGCGAGGTGACGAGGCGGGTCGCCGCCTCGGGATCGCCATGCTCCTGGAAGCGCTTGGCGAGCATATATTCCTCTTCCGCCGTGAGCAGCGGAAACTTCCGGATCTCGGCCAGATAGCGGTTGAGGCTCTGCTCCCCGCCCAGTGCGGGGATCGTGGCGGGCACGTTCTTTCCGCTTGCCATGATCAACTTACTCCCTCGTCGGCGCCCGGTATGGTGCGCCGCTACCTTGTGTATGTCGATAGGGGAGAATCACTCCCGTACCGTTCTGTAACATCTATAGCATCTTTACACGCAGTTCGCTGAACAAATCCTGCATGTCCCGCGGAATTTCGCTATCGAAAGATAAAGTCTCGCTTGTCACCGGGTGAACGAAGCCCAGCCGCGCCGCATGAAGCGCCTGGCGATGGAAATTCAAACGGTTGAGCAGCTCGCGATGTTCCGGCCGGCTGCGTCCGTAGACAGGGTCGCCCAGCAGCGGATGGCCGAGCGAGGCCATGTGGACGCGCACCTGATGGGTCCGTCCCGTTTCCAGCCGGCATTCGACCAGCGCCGCGCCGCGCAGCGGCTCGATCACGCTGTAATGGGTGACGGCGCGTTTGCCGCGCCCATCGGCGACGATCGCGATCTTCTTCCGGTTGGCGGCCGAGCGGGCAAGTGGTGCGTCCACCGTTCCGGCGGCGAGCCGCGGCGTTCCGGCGACGATCGCCCGGTAGCGCCGGTCGATGCTGTGTCGGGCGAACTGCGCCGCCAGCCCCACATGCGCCGGATCGGTCTTGGCGGCGACCATCAGCCCCGACGTGTCCTTGTCGATGCGGTGGACGATGCCCGGCCGCTCGACCCCGCCGATTCCTGACAGGCTGCCCCGGCAATGATGGAGCAGCGCATTGACCAGGGTGCCGTCCGGATTGCCGGCGGCCGGATGCACGACCAGTCCGGCGGGCTTGTCGACGACGATCAGGTGCTCGTCCTCATGGACGACGACCAGGGGGATATCCTGCGCTTCGTTGTGCGCGGGGGCGGGATCGGGGACGATCACCGCGAAGCGCGCGCCGGGCGCGACCTTCATCGCCGGATCGCGGGCGAGCGTGCCATCGGCCTGGCTGACCTGTCCGGAAGAAATGAGGGCCTTCAGTCGCTCGCGCGACAGCGTCGGCAATGCGGCGGCGAGCGCCCGGTCGAGCCGCCAGCCTTCGGCTTCCTGCGGCACCACGGCATGCAATGTCGATTTCCCCCCGGTCATCCTGTAGCGATGTGGCGATGGAACTGCGGATATCAAGGGCGGCGATCGACGAAATCCTCTCAGCTGCGGCGGCGAGCCCCGATGCCGAGATTTGCGGGTTGCTGCTCGGCGCGGCATCGGCCCGGGGCCCCGTCGTGGAGCGGCTGCGGCCCTGCGCGAACGTCGCCGCCGATCCGCGTGACAGCTTCGAGGTCGATCCCGCCGCGCTGATCGCCGTGCATCGCGCCGCGCGCGCCGGCGACGCGGCGCTCATCGGCCACTATCATTCGCACCCCGGCGGATGTCCCGAACCATCGGCCCGCGACGCCGCGGCAGCCGAACCGGGCAGTTACTGGATCATCGCGGGCAGTGGCATGCTGCGCGCCTGGTATGCGGATGGCGGCCAGGCCGATGGACAGGGGCGTTTCCGCGCCGTGACGATCGTGGAAGCCGACAATCGCTGATTGCGCAACCGTTCCCCGCTTGCCAAAAGACCCGACCTGTCAGCCCACTGAGGATGTGTCCATGGTCAATCGTTCGGCCGATTTCGCGAGCCTGCTCTGTTCGCGGTTGTGCCACGACCTGTTGTCGCCGGTGGGAGCACTCAACAACGGGATCGAATTGCTTGCCGATGAGACCGACCCGGACATGCGGGAACGCTGCATGGAGCTATTGGCCGAAAGCGCCCAGACCACGGCGAACCGGCTGAAATTTTTTCGTCTTGCCTTTGGGGCGGCGGGAGGCTTCGGCGAGCGCGTCGACACCCGCGAGGCGCGCGAGGCGATCGAGGGTCTGCACGGCAATGGCAAGGTGCGGGTGGGCTGGATGGTCGATGCGGCGACCCTGTCCAAGCCGGCCATCAAGACGCTGCTCAACCTCGCGCTGATCGCGGGCGACGCTCTGGTGCGCGGTGGCCAGCTCGACATCGCGGCAGAGGGCGGCGAAGTGGTGATCCGGGCCGAGGGACCCCGCGTCGTGCTCGATCCCGAGCTGCGCAACGCACTGCTGGGCCATGCCGATCCCGATCTGGTCTCGCCCCGTGCGGCCGCGGCCTGGCTGGTCCATATCCTGGTCAGCGAACAGCGCGGCACGGTCCAGGTGTCGCAGCCCGAGGACGGCCTGCTGATGATCGGCGCGACCTTGCCCGCCTGACCGGGAAAGGGGTGGCGGGGGGGCGACCCTGTGCCATCTACTTATTGTTCGCGGCGACGTCGATCGTCGATCGTCCGGCGCCATGGACAGCGATTTCGCCCTGACAGCATCCCTCAACCGCCTGATCGCGGCCCTGAACGACACGATTGCGGCATGTGAGGCGATCGCGCGCGATGCACGCCGCTTCGTTCTCTACGCCCAATATGAGCATGAAGTGGCTCTGCGGCGTGATGCCGTCCGACGGTTGACGCACAAGGTCGCACGTCTTGGTGGAGATCCACGCGGGCGGGGTACGCTGCGCGGCTGGTTCGAGCGGCTATGCGCCCGGCTGGCCGGCATCGGACTGCGGAACGAACGCTCCGTGCGCCGTCTGTTCGAGCGTGAGGAGCGGCATCTCGCCGCCTGTCTGCGCGCGCTGGTCGCGGAGAACCGGTTGCCGCCGGCCTTCCGGCGCGAGCTGGCACTGTTGCTGCTCGGACTCAACGAGGCATTCTGCCGGCGCGAGCTCGATCGCGTGGCGCCTGGAGGTGTCTGGGCCGATCGTTCGATCGCGAGCCGCTGACCGGCGTAAACCGGGCCTTAACCATGTTGGGGCATGACCCGGGCCGAACAACCGGTTCGGGAACGATGCCATGGACGACCTGCTCGGCGATTTCGTCGCGGAGACACGCGAGACCCTCGAAGCGCTGTCGGGCGAGATCGTCGCTTGGGAACTCGCGCCCGACGATCGCTCGCGGCTCGATGCGATCTTCCGCTTCGTCCACACCGTGAAGGGAAGCTGCGGCTTCCTGGACCTGCCGCGCCTCGAGAAACTCAGCCACGCGGCGGAGGACGTGCTCGCCGATGTCCGCGCCGACCGTCGGCGTCCCGATTCCGCGCTGGTCAGCGCTGTCCTCGCCGTGATCGACCGGATTTCCGAGTTGGCCGACGCTATCGAGAGCGGCCGGATCGTGGCCGACGAGGACGATGCTCGCCTGATCGCGGCGCTCCGCCCTGCGGCACCCGGCCTCGACGCCGAGGATGTTGCGCTCGCGGAGGCCCTGGACGCGATCCGGATCGTCGAGGAAGGCGAGGATGAGGCGGCGTCTGCCATCACAGCCGAGGCGCGCGCGGATCGCCCTGCCGCGCCGGCGGCGCCCGCGGGCCCGCGCGCCGTCTCGCGCACCATCCGCTTGCCGGTCGACCTGCTCGACCGGATGATGGCGGGCGTGTCGGACATGGTGCTGGCGCGCAACGAACTGGCTCGCCGGCTGCGCGAGAGCGGAGCCGAATCGAACACCGAGGTCGCCTTCGAGCGGCTGTCGCATTGCATCGCCGAGATGCGCGATGCGATCACGCGTACCCGCATGGCAAGGGTCGAACATCTCTTCACCGCGCTGCCGCGCATGGTCCGCGATATCTCCGCCGAACTGGGGAAGCTGGTCCAGCTGGAGATCGACGGCGGCGACGTCGAGCTCGATCGCGAGATGATCGAGATGATCCGCGACCCGCTGACGCATATCGTCCGCAATGCGATCGACCACGGCATCGAACCGCCCGAAGCGCGCGTGGTGTCAGGCAAGCCGGCGGCGGGGCGTCTCCACGTCAGCGCCCGCCAGGTCGGCAACCAGATACTGATCGAGGTTATCGATGATGGCCGCGGGATCGACGCCGACCAGCTTGTCGGCAAGGCGATTGCCGCCGGTATCCTTGGCCGGGAGCGGGCCGCGACGTTGAGCTGGGAGCGCAAGCTCGAGCTGATCTTCGAGCCGGGTCTGTCGACAGCGCAGGAGGTGACCGCCATTTCCGGGCGCGGCGTCGGCATGGACGTCGTTCGCGCCAATGTCGAGCGGATCGGCGGCCTTGTCGATATCGACAGCCGGCCGGGGCAGGGGCTGCGCCTCACGCTGCGCGTGCCGCTGACCCTGACGATCATCCCGGCGCTGACGATCAGCGTCGGCGGCCAGCATTTCGCTATCCCCCGGTCGGCGATTGACGAGATCGTCCGGATCGGCGGTGATGCGGTGCGGATGGGAACGCTGGGCGGCGCCGATATCGTCTTCATCCGCGGCGTGCGCGTGCCCGTCGTCTCGCTCGGCGCGGTGCTCGGCCTCGAGCGAAGGCAGCAGGCCAATCTCGTCGTGCTCAAGCTGTCCGGCGGCGCACGTTACGCGCTCGCGGTCGAGGCGGTCCACGACCATGAGGAACTGGTGGTCAAGCCCGCCGCGCCCGTGGTGATGGCATGCGGCATCTATGGTGGCACGACCTTGCCAGACAACAGCCGGCCGATGCTGCTGCTCGACGTGGCGGGCGTGGCCGAGAAGGCAGGCGTCCGTCGCGACGACCAGGCGGCGGCGGAGGCTGTCGCCGAGGAAGGCGAGGAGGATCTGCACGGGGCGGGAGCGGTGCCGGTGCTGTTGTTCCGGGACCTGGACGGGGTCGAGCGCGGGGTGCCGCTGGCACTGGTCGAGCGGATCGAGGATTGTTTCGCGGCGTCGGTCAGCGACAGCGCGGGCCGGCTGCGACTGAACATCGACGGGCGGCTGGTGCCGCTGGTCTCGTGCGGCGCGCCGATCGTCGAGGCCAAGGTCCGCGTACTGCGGATGCGCGACGGTGCTGAGGAGCTCGCTTATGCTATCGATAGCGTCATCGACATCGTGCCGGTCGCGATCGAGCTGCAGCGCAGCGCCGTTCCCGGCCCGGTCGCAGGCGTGATGCTGGTCGAGGAGCGGCCGGTCGAGTTTCTCGACGCCTTCTGGCTGTTTGCGCAAGGGCTCGGCAGCGAGCCGCTCGAAGGGCAGAGACCGGTCTGTCTCTTGTCGGACGACGATCCCTGGACGCGGCAGGTGCTCGCCCCGCTGGTCGAGGGCGCCGGCTACCGGATCATCTATGCGCCCGAAGAAGGGCCGAATGCCGATCTGGTCATCATGGCCGACGGCGCGACCGAGGACGAGCGGCCGGTCGAGGCGGCGGCGGTGCTGCGTCTGCGCCGGCATGCCGAGGAGCGCGGTGCCTCACCCGACAGCCTGTGGCGCTATGACCGGATCGGCCTGACCGCCGAGCTGCGCCGTCATTGGAACAAGCGGAGCGCTTGACCATGAACGACCTCTATCTGATCGTCGCCATTGCCGGCCAGCGGGCGCTGTTGCCTGCCGCCTTCGTCGAATCGGTCGTCGAGATCGAAGACATTGCCCCGGTGCCGTGCGCGCCACCGCATGTTCTGGGCCTGTTCGCGCTGCGCAGCCGGGTACTGACGGTGATCGATCCGATTGCCGCGCTCGGTGGCGAAGGCAGCGCGCGGGAGGAGAAGCAGGCGGTCATCGTCCATGTCGACGGCCATCTCTACGGTGTCCTGGTCGATGACGTGGACGATGTCGTCGCGATCGACGGTGCCCCCAGCCAGTTCCGCGCACCACTGTCGGCCGGCTGGGCGCGCTATGCGACCGGCGTGCTCGATCATGGGGGCGAGCCGCTGCTGCTGGTCGACGTCGCTGCGCTGATCGCCGGACCGCTGCTCGACATCGCGGCCTGAAAGGGCGTTAACGGGGCGCTTACCGGTCGGGGCTAGATATGGTCGAACTGGCCATTCAAGACGGAAGAGCGTGATGAAGACCTGCCTGGTTGTCGACGATTCAAAGGTGATCAGGAAGGTCGCCCGTCACATATTGGAGGCGCTCAACTTCAACGTCGAGGAAGCTGGCGACGGGCGCGAAGCGCTCGACCGCTGCCAGACGGGCGAGCTGCCGGACGTGATCCTGCTCGACTGGAACATGCCGGTGATGAGCGGCATGGAATTCCTCCGTTCGCTCGGCTCATCGGATTTCGTCCAGCGGCCCAAGGTCGTGTTCTGCACCACCGAGAACGATGTCGCGCACATTCGCGCCGCGATCGAGGCCGGGGCGGACGAATATATGATGAAACCGTTCGATCGCGAGACGCTCGAAAGCAAGCTGCAGCTGGTGGGCGTCGCCTGACATGTCTCGGGGGGGACTTGGAGGCAGCGTCATGGTGGGCGTCGACGACGTCGGGCGCGGGCGACCTCGCCCCATCCGCGTCCTGCTCGTCGACGATTCGCTGGTAGCCAGGACTGTCCTGGCGCGGCTGCTGGAAGGCCGCCCCGAATTCGAGATCGCGGGGGCCGCGCCGACCGCCGATCAGGCGATCCAGTTCCTCAGCAGCCACGACATCGACATCGTCGTGCTCGATGTCGAGATGCCGGGCAAGGACGGGCTGACCGCGTTGCCCGAGATATTGGAGGCGAGCCACGGCGCGCGTGTCCTGATCGTTTCCTCCGCGGCGGCGGCCGGGGCGGCGGCCACGGTGCGGGCACTGACCCTGGGCGCGGCGGATACGCTGCTCAAGCCTACCGCGGGCAATTTTGCGGGAGAATTCTCGCACAAGTTCATCGACGCGCTGTTGCGTATCGGTCATGTAAACCATCGGGTCCAGCGACCCGACCGCAAGACCACGGATGCCGCGCCGCGCCCCGCGCCGGTGCCGATCGTCGCGCTGCGGCCGACCCGGAGCGGTCGGGTAGCGTGCCTGGCGATCGGCGCGTCGACCGGGGGACTTCACGCGCTGTCGGCCTTCCTGCGCGGCTTGTCCCCGGATTTCCGGGCGCCGATCCTGATCACCCAGCATCTGCCGCCGCCTTTCATGCCTTATTTCGCGGCGCAGCTGCGCGACATCGCCGGCCGGCCCGCCGCGGTCGCGGCGGAAGGGACGCCGCTGGTCCCCGGGGAGATGCTTGTCGCGCCGGGCGAGGGGCATATTCGTCTCGTTCGCAGCGGCGCGCGTGTGCTGGTGTCGATTGACCCGGCACCCGCGCCGAGCCGCTGCATGCCTTCGGTCGATCCGATGTTCGCGGCGATGGCGGAACTGTTCGGGCCCGAAGGGGTCGGTGTCGTGCTGACCGGCATGGGACGCGACGGAACCATCGGAGCCGGGGCCATGGTCGCTGCGGGAGCGGAGATACTGGCGCAGGATTCGGCCAGTTCGGTGGTATGGGGCATGCCGGGGTCGGTGGCCCAGGCGGGGCTGGCCTCGCTGGTGATGCCGCCCGAGGATCTTGCCCGTCACGTCTGCAATCGTGATGCCGGTGGGGCATGGAGGTAGGCCCGCGCGCGGCTGTGGTGATCGCTCGCCTGTTCGAGCAGGCGACCGGGCAGACGTTGTCGCGGGATCGCTTCTGGCGGATCGGTACGACGCTGATGCCCTTCTGTCGCGCGCGCGGGATCGAGAGCTTCGATCAGCTCGCCCTGGCTCTCGAAAGAAGCGCGGACCGTGAGCTGTCGCTCGACATGATCGATGCGTTGCTCAACAACGAGACGAGCTTCTTCCGCGACGCGGGGGTCTTCACCCAGATCGGCCAGGCAGTGCTGCCGCGGCTGGCGGCGGCGCGGCAGAGAGAGCGGCGCCTGCGCATCTGGTCGGCGGCGTGCTCCACGGGACAGGAAGCCTATTCGCTGGCGATGCTGTTCGCCGAGCAGGGCGAGCGCTGGGCCGGCTGGCGGATCGACATCGTCGGCAGCGACATCTCCCGCTCGGCGGTCGAGCAGGCGCGCAGCGGACTCTATACCCAGTTCGAGGTTCAGCGCGGCCTGCCGATCCGCCAGCTCATCGCCTGGTTCGATCCGGTGCTCGACCAGGGCTGGCGGGTGAAGCCACAGCTCGCCGCCCATGTGTCCTTCCAGCGCCACAATCTGCTCGGTCCGCCGCCCGCCGGCGGCCGTTTCGACCTGATCCTGTGCCGAAATGCCTTGCTCTATTTCTCGCCCGAGCGGAGGCACCAGATGCTGGAGGGGCTGGCGCTGGCGATCGCCCCTGACGGCGGGCTGCTGCTCGGCGCAGGAGAGACGGTGCAGGGCTCGGCCCGCTTCGTCGCCGACCCCGAAACGCCGATGGTCTATCGGCCGGCCGGCTCGCGCACCGTGCCGCACGCCGCCTGAATATATCTGGGAGGTGGGGTGAGGCAGCGCGCCGGGGCGCCGTCTGAAATGATCGGAGGAGCGCTCCCGGACGACTTTGAGCATTCGCTTGGCGCTTCCCCACCGAATGATCCGGGTTTAAGCGTCCATAATGGACGAGATCATCGATTGCCCGTCGCCCAACCATGACGAGCGCGCGCTGCCGATCACCATGCTGGTGCTGCATTATACCGGCATGGCCGATGCGGCGTCGGCAATCGCCCGGCTGACCGATGCCGAGGCGAAGGTGTCGTGCCATTATCTGGTTGCCGAGGATGGCCAGGTCATGCGCATGGTACCCGAAATGCGCCGTGCCTGGCACGCCGGACAGTCGAGCTGGCGCGGCATCGCCGATGTCAATTCGGCCAGCATCGGCATCGAGATCGTCAATCCCGGCCATGAGCTCGGCTATCGTCCCTTTCCCAAGCCACAGATGGATGCGCTGATCCCGCTGATCGCCGACATCACCGGCCGCCACCCGATCGAGCCTGCCAACGTCGTCGGTCATTCGGACGTCGCCCCCCGGCGCAAGCAGGACCCTGGCGAGCTTTTCGACTGGGAGCTGCTGGGCAAGCTCGGCCTTGCGCTGCGCCGGCCGCGCCACGGCCTCGCCGATCCGCACTGGACGCCCGGCGGCTTTCTGCTCGCGCTTGAGCGCTTCGGCTACGACGTCGCCGATGGGCCGGCGGCGGTCACCGCCTTCCAGCGCCGTTTCCGTCCTGAGAAGATCGACGGCATCGCCGATGGCGAATGCCGCGCGATCCTGCTCCGCCTGCTGCTCCATCGCGAGGGTGACGGACTGCTTGAGTCTCCGGTCAAAAGCTCCTAACGGCAGCTCCACCAGAGGGCCGGGCGGTCGCCGCGCAGCGATGCGGGGAGGAAAGTCCGGGCTCCAAGGAGTGACGGTGCCGGGTAACGCCCGGCGGGGGTGACCCCAGGGATAGTGCCACAGAAAGCAGACCGCCCGGCGGACGGCCAAGCTCGCTTGGTGCGTTCCGGGTAAGGCCGAAAGGGTGCGGCAAGAGCGCACCGCGGTCCCGGCAACGGGAACGGCATGGTAAACCCCACCGGGAGCAAGATCGAATAGGGACGGCACATGGGCCACTCCGCCCGGTCGTCCGGGTTGATTGCTGGAGGCCGGACGCGAGCCCGGTCCTAGAGGAATGATCGCCCATCCGGCTTCGGCTGGTGGACAGAACCCGGCTTACAGGCCCTCTGGTTCCTTGCTGCGCTGCATCGCATGCCGGATCGGCGCGGGAGCCGCCACCGGGCCGTGCGCCTTGTCGAGGTAGAAACCCGCGAGGAAATAATGCGCCCGCATCGCCGCAGGATGGCGGGCGGACCGGGCCGCCGTGAGCTCGACCTCGGCGCGTTGCAGATAATAGTCGCTATCTTGATCCATGCGCGTCCCTGCCTGCCTCCACCATAATTCCGCAGATGCGAAATGGATGCGCGTTACAGAGCATTGCTGGGGAAATAGTCGCGCTTTCAGAGCGGCTTGCCGCAGCTTGCGGGGAATGGGTCGAGGCTACGCGTTGATGGCTCTTCCGGACAGGAGAGAGATCATGCCCCGTGGAGACAAAAGCAGCTACACCGATAAGCAGAAGCGCAAGGCCGAACATATCGAGGAAGGTTATGAAGATCGGGGCGTGCCCCCGAAAGAGGCCGAGCGCCGCGCCTGGGCGACGGTAAACAAGGAGTCTGGCGGAGGTAACAAGTCGGGCTCGGGCCGGGGCAAGCCGGATTCCCATGTCTCCTCGTCGCGCGGCGGGCGGGCTCACAAATCGGGTTCGGCCGAGCAACGTTCGGCCGCGGCGCGCAAGGGTTGGGTGACTCGGCGCAAGAACGCCGCTGCCTGATTGGTCACAGTCAGCCGAGGGTCGACAGGCCCCAGCCGAGCGAACCGATCAGCAGCGTGACCAGCAGGATAGCCAGCACGAGTCGGGCCAGCGGACGGTGTCGCCTCGGCCGGGCCGGACCGGATGCCGTGGGCGGGCGGGTGTAGGGCAGCCTGCTCACAATGTCTGGGAGTGAAGAGCACTTGGCTGTCCGATCGCGCCGAGGGCCTCTCCAGCGAGCATCGCCTCGCCGCTAGCCGCGAGGTCGGTCAGGGAGACGATTCCCACCAGGCGCTTTTCGCGGTTGAGGACCGGCAGGCGTCGCAGCTGGATGTCACCCATATTTTCGAGCACGTCCTCGCTGTCGTCGTCACTGTAGCAATAACGGACTTCGGCGCTCATCACCTTGCCGATCTCGGTGGCAGGGGGAAGCCCCCGTGCAACGGCGCGGATCGCTATGTCGCGATCGGTGATAACGCCGACAAGCCGATCGCCTTCCGCGACCGGCAGCACGCCGGCGTCGATCTCGGCCATCGCCTGGGCGGCTTCCTGCAGGCTGCGGTCGGGCCCGATGATACGGACATCGTCGGCCATGCATTCGGATACCTTCATCGCATCGCTCCCCGGTGTCATTCCTTGGGTTGGTTGCTGCCGGGCTGCCGCTCGTGCATCAGCAGACGCTCGCGCTCGGCTGCCTGCCCATGGACGCTGGCGAGCATTAGATGGGCTTGTCTCGCCTCGGTGCAGCCCGCCTTCGCCGCAGCCTGCTTTTCTTGTGTGGCCCTTTGCTCGAAGTAGACGATGTCTTCCTGGCTCATCGATGAGGACTCCTGGTCGCAGTGTCGCGGGAGGAAGCGCCGAACGTCCGATCGGGCCGGTTTGCGCCGACGGTGCGGCAGCGGCGCATGTCCAGCCGCATCGCTTCTATCCCAATCGTCACTGGGAAGAGGAGAGTATAGCCCGCCTTCGGGCGCGAGGCCGTAACCTGGATCAGTTCATGCGGCGAAAGGGGGCGTCGGCGGGACGGCGCGGGGCGCCGCCCACAGCGTCGACAGCGCCGAAAGAAGCTCCGCATCGGAAAATGGTTTGAGCAACCTGGGGAAGCGATGGAACTGCGGGGGCTCCCGATCGACGTTCACGCCGCTCGTGAACAGGAAGGGGATGTTCCGTCGTACCAGAATCTCGGCCACCGGATAGGAAAGCTCGCCGTTGAGCCAGACATCAAGTACGGCTGCGTCGATCTTGGCCGATGCGGCGACATCCAGCGCGATCTGCAGCGTCAGGCAGGGACCGACGACGTCGGCGCCCAGCTCGATCAGTGAGTCGCGCATGGCCGTGGCGATGATGATCTGGTCCTCGACGATGAGGATCGCAGGCCTCGGCCGCTGCGGCGACCATGCTGTCAGGGCGGGCAATGGCTTCTTCATGATGATCATCAGGTTCGCGAATGCTGCAAGCTGCAATCACTGGGGTTGATCTCGAGACGATTTCCGATGATCTTTCTCAGTTCTTCGCTTGCGGTGCGTGGTTAAATCTAATTAGAATTGTAAACTATTGTTACATAAAAGGAATATTTCGGGAATTCATCTAGTAAAATTTTGATGGATTCTGGGAGTCGAATTTCTCTTATCGGTGGAAGAAGTCCATATACGGACTCTACGTAGAAGAGAAACGCCATTTTTCTAAATTTATTATATAAATTAGATAGTTCGAGCGGAAATTGGAGCGAGCCGGGTGACAGATCCGGAAATGGGAGACGCCTTATCCGCCGGCGCTGAACTGGCCGGTGACCGGCATCTGGCGGCGACGCGGCAAGGCTTCGGGCATCTCGGCGGCTATGAAGGCGAGCAGACCCTCCCGGATGTCGCAGCGCAGGTCAAAGGCGAGGCTGGCGTCACGCGCGGTCACCAGGACGCGCAGTTCGATCGTCTCTTCGCCGGCATCGGTGACCTGGAGATTCCAGAAACGGCGATCCCAGCGCTTGTTGGCTCCGATCAATTCGCCGGCATGGGCCCGGATGCGCGGCACGTCGGCCGCGTGGTCGACGCGCAGGAATACCGATCCCATCAGCTCCGACGTCGTCCGGGTCCAGTTCTGGAAGCTCTGCTCGAGGAATTTCGCGACCGGCACGATCAGCCGTCGATCGTCCCAGATCCTGACGACCGCATAGGTCAGGCGGATTTCCTCGACCCGGCCCCACTCGCCATCGATGATCAGCACGTCGTCGATGCGGATCGGCTCGGTGAAGGCGAGCTGGATGCCGGCGATCAGGTTCTTGAGCGCGGGCTGCGCGGCAGCGCCCACCGCCAGGCCGGCGACGCCTGCGGAGGCGATCAGGGTGATGCCGACGCTTCGGATGCCAGGGATGCTGAGGAGCATCATGCAGATCGTCAGGAAGATCACGACGAAGGTTGCGATCCGCGACAGGATCGCGGCCCGGGTCCGCCGTCGCCGCGCGCGCAGATTGTCGGCGACGCTGATGTCGTGGCGGATCGCCATGACGTCGCCGAGCGCCCCGATCAGAGCGATCGCCAGCCAGCCGACAAGGCCGGGAACGACAAATCCCGCGGCCTGCTGCCACAATGTCTTCGCCCAGGGGAGGAGCGGCAGGCCGCGCTGGACGATGCTCAGTGCGACCGCGACGAGAATCCACCGTAGCGGCCTCCGGACTCGTTCGAGCACCATGTCGTCGGCGCGGCTGCGGGTGCGCCGCGACAAGCGCAGCAGCAATGCGATCGCCAACCGGTGAACCAGCAGTGCCACGACGATCGCGGCGGCGATCATGGCGGCGGCTTCGGCGCTGGCGACGGCGGCGCTGGCAACGGCCGGCGGCAGCGGCATTTCTGTCGGAAAGCGGCGCATCGCCCCGCAACGTCGCGTTAAGGGGGCGGTTCCGACGGACCAGGGGGGCATGGGACGAACCGGGCCGCCATCGACGTCGTCCACCGGCGCGGCATTGCATCCCGACGGCGACGGCCTATTTTCGCTGGCATCAAAGGAGATTGATATGGCCCGGGAAGTCGCGACGTTGGCGGGTGGTTGCTTCTGGTGTGTCGAAGCGGTGTTCGACGACGTTATCGGCGTGGAGTCGGTCGAGAGCGGCTATACCGGGGGGCATGTTCCCGACCCGACCTACAGGCAGGTCTGCAACGGCGACACGGGCCATGCGGAAGCGATCCGCATCGTCTTCGATCCCGAAGTCATCAGCTATGGCGAGCTGCTCGACATCTTCTTCCACGTCCACGACCCGACCCAGCTCAATCGGCAGGGCAACGATATCGGTCCGCAATATCGTTCCGCGATCTTCCCCAACTCGCCCGCCCAGGAGGATGAGGCGAAGGCCGCGATCGAGCGCGCTCGCGCCGCGTGGCCCGACCCCATCGTTACCCGGATCGAACCAGAGGCGCCCTGGTATCCGGCCGAGGACTATCACCAGGAATATTTCGCGCGGGAGGGGGCCAGCAACGGCTATTGCGTGATGGTCGTCGCTCCCAAGCTCGCCAAGTTCCGCAAAAGCTACGCAGCGCGGCTCAAGGGCTGATCGGCTCCCCCGCGCGCGACGCGGGAGGGTTTCATCTTGGGGCGGCCGCCCGCGCCAGCCGGTCGTTTATAGCGAGGCCGAGGCCATTCGTGGGAACCGGGGCCACCGCGATCGCCGCGGCGTCCGACTGGTCTGCGGCGTGGAGCAGGTCGAACAGCCGCGCCGCGGCCTCGTCTAGGCGCCCCGATGTTGACAGGCTGACGTCGCCCGCGACCGGCCCGAAGCCGATCAGGAACTCACCCGCCTTTGCTGCCACGGCGTTCAACCGTAGCGGCTTCGACGGCGCATAGTGGCTCGCCATCTGGCCCGGTGCCTCGATGGATCCGCCGCCGCCCTGCTCGACGGCGACGCCCGAGGCATCGGCCAGCATCTCGACCGTGATCGCACCCGGGCGGAGCAGGCGCAGCCTGCTGTCCTCGACCGCGACGATGGTCGACTCGATCCCGACGGAGGTCGGGCCGTCGTCGAGGACGAGCGGAATCCGGCCGGCCAGCGACCGCGCGACATGCCCGGCGCGGGTCGCGCTGATCGAGCCGCTGGCGTTGGCGGAAGGGGCGGCGAGGGGACGGCCGCTCGCCCGGATCAGCGCGCGCATCGCGGGATGCGCGGGCATCCGTACTGCGACGCTGGGCAGGCCGGCGGTGGTCAGACGGGCGATCGGCGACCCCGCGGCCGCGGGCAGCACCATGGTCAGAGGCCCCGGCCAGAAGCGCTCGGCGAGACGGTGGGCCAGCGGCGAAAGCACGGCGACCCGGCTCGCCATGGCGAGATCGGTGACATGGACGATGAGCGGGTTGAAGCTCGGACGGCCCTTGGCGGCGTAGATCGCGGCCACCGCATCACCCGAGGTCGCGTCGCCGGCCAGGCCATAGACCGTCTCGGTGGGTACGGCGACCGGCAGCCCGCGCGCGATCAGCGCGGCCGCTTCGGCGATGCCGGTCTCGTCGGCCGGGAGGATTCGGGTCTCGGTCACGCTGCGCGGCTATCCCGCAGCGGCGGAAGGAGCAAGCCCTGCTCCTCTCCCGTCATCCTGGCGAATGCCGGAATCTCACTGTCATGGGATCGGCAGCGCGAGGAGGAGGAGGGAGGTTCCGGCCTTCACCGGAATGATGGAGGAAAAAAGCGTCAGCCCTCGACCCGCTCGAGCAGGTCGGCCGGATCGATCCGCAGCCGGCGCATGCTCGCCACCACGCGCGGCCATTCGTCGCGCAGGAACGTATCGCGCGCTTCGCGGCGAAGACGATCGGTCGCACCCTCGGCGACGAACATGCCGACGCCGCGCTTGACCGTCACATAGCCCTCGTCCTGAAAGCCCTGATAGGCCTTTGCCGCGGTAAGCGGATTGGCGCCATGCTGTGCCGCAAAGGCGCGAACCGAGGGGAGGCCGTCGCCGTCGCCATAAGTGCCGTCGAGGATCGACTCGGCGATGATGTCGCGAAGGCGGAGATAGACGGGGCGGTCCTGGCTGCTCATGGCGTCACACTGTGCTAACACAGCATGGCGCGTCAATGGCAATCAGCCTTTCCACGTCGAAACGACAGCTTCATAGGTCGGGCGGGGTCTTTCCTCCAGCGCGCGGCCGGGCGAACCGAGGAACAGGAAGCCGGCAATCCGGTCCTGCGGAGATCCACCAAGCGATTCAAGTACTTGACCGTTATAGGCGGGCCAGCCGGTCAGCCAGCACCCGACGAAGCCCGCTGCATGGGTCGCGGTCAGCAGATTCATGCAGGCAGCGCCGGCCGACAACTCCTGCTCCCATCGCGGGATCTTGCTGTTCTGCGTCGGCGTCGACAGCACCGCGACCATCATGGGCGCCTGGTGCGCGAACTGATCCATCGCCTCCAGCTCGATCCGCCCCGCGTCGGGCTTCTCGGTCCGATAGGCATCCCTGAGCAGGTCGGCGAAAGCCTCCCGCCGATCGCGCTCGATGATCACGAAGCGCCAGGGCGCGAGCTTGCCATGGTCGGGCACCCGCATCGCCGCCTCCAATATCCGGCGAAGCTCGGCCGGATCCGGACCCGGCTCGATCATGTCGCGGGCCTTGCCGGAGCGGCGTGTGGCGAGAAGGGCGGCGGTGGAGGACAGATCGTTGAACATGATCATCATCTAGATGCTGGCCCGTCGCGGAACAACGGTCAGGGAGGGGCGCGCCAGGCCGGACAGAAATTCCGTGGTTCGGAGGGTAAATCACCTCGCGGGGTAATTCTGTGTCGTCGAAGCGGCTCCCGTGGGAAATGTCGTTTCAAGCGAAACAATAACCGCTTCACAGCGCGTGAATCGTTGCTATCGTCGCCGTCCATGAAGGTCGCGCCGTCCCCGGGGGTAGGGACGCGCGCCGGCCACGCAGAACAGAAAGAACTTCATGGTCAATCCCGACGCTGACGCGACCACCGAGCCTGCATCGCCGCATGTGAGCCGATCCGACGGCGACACCTGGTTCGGCCACCCAAGGCAGCTTGCCAGGCTCTTCTCGACCGAGGCGATGGAACGCTTCGGCTATTATGGAATGAGGGCACTCCTTACCCTCTACCTTACCCAGCACTTCCTGTTCAGCGATCAGACGACCAACGGACTCTATGGAGGCTTCACGGCACTGGTCTATCTGACCCCGCTCATCGGCGGCCTCCTCGCCGACCGCTATCTCGGTTCGAAGAAGTCGGTGAAGTTCGGCGCGATCCTGATGTCGATCGCCTATTTCACCCTCTGCTTCGGCGGCCAGACCGCCAGGCCCTATGCGATGATCGATGGCGCCCGCTACGAGGTGGTCATCGACGAAGCCAAGCAGCAATATGTCGTCGACGGTGCGCAGAAGCTCGCGATCAAGGGGCAGGAGGACGGCTCCGTCGCGCTCATCGCCCCGGACGGCTCGGTCGCCCGCACCGTCGTGAAGGGCGGCTTCAAGGCCGACGCCGATCGCGATCCCTTCTACACCGGGCTGATGCTCGTCGCGCTGAGCCTGCTCACCGTCGGCAACGGCTTCTTCAAGCCCAACATCTCCACCATCGTCGGCGCGCTCTACGAGAAGGGCGACAGGCGCCGCGATGCCGGCTTCACCATCTTCTACATGGGCATCAACCTCGGCTCGCTCTTCTCGCAGATACTCTGTCCCTTCCTGGCGGTGGCGCTCGGCTGGTGGGCCGGCTTCGGTCTTGCCGCGATCGGCATGATGATCAGCTGGGCGCTGATCCAGTTCGCGGGCGATAAGCTGGAAGGCTATGGCGAGCCGCCCGAGGGCCAGGAGAAGGATCGCAGCCTGCTGATCTATATCGGCGCCCTGGCGGTTGTGCCGGTCGGCTGGTTCCTGTTCATCAACCTGATGGCGAGCCCCGCGCCGGAGGCCGGAGCGGGCATCGTCGGCTATCTGCTCGGCCTGCCGATCATGGGCAAGGTGCTGTTCGCGACCTTCCTGGCCTCGGTGGTCCTGATCCCGCTCTGGGCGCTCAAGGCCGGCAACCGGGTCGAGTTCCAGATGATGATCGCGGCCATCGTGATGATCGTCTTCAACGTCGTGTTCTGGACATTGTTCGAACAGGCCGGCTCCTCGCTCACCCTGTTCGCGGATCGCAACACCGACCTGTCCGTGTTCGGCCTGTTCACGATGTCGGCGGGACAGACCCAGTTCTTCAACGCCTTCTTCATCGTCGTGCTGGCGCCGTTGACCTCGATCCTGTGGGGAGCGCTCGGCCGCCGGGGGCTGGAACCGTCGATCCCGGTCAAGTTCGCTATCGCTCTGGCGGGCGTCGGTCTCGGCTTTCTCGCGCTGGTGTGGGGCACCCAATATGCGGGGCCAGATTTCAAGGTGTCGGTCTGGTGGCTTGCGCTGCTCTACCTGATCCACTCGATGGCCGAGCTCTGCATATCGCCCGTAGGCCTGTCGATGATCACCAAGCTCTCGATCGCTCGCGTCGTCGGGCTGATGATGGGGCTATGGTTCCTGTCGATCAGCTGCGCGCAATATGTGGCCGGCATCGTCGCCCAGGTCGCCAGCGTCGAGACGGTCGGCGGCCAGGTCACCAACCTCAAGGTCAGCCTGGAGACCTATGCCGGCGTGTTTCAGACGATTGGCCTGGTTTCGGTCGCGATCGGCGCGGTTCTTCTCGTCCTTTCGCCTGTCATCAAGAAGTGGATGCACGGTGTTCAATAACAAATTGAGATTCTCCGTGGCGGTGGCGCTCGCGCTGACCGCCTGCACCGGCGGTGCGGCGCCCAAGTCGGCCTCGTCCGATGCGCCCGCTCCGGGCAAGGGCAAGGGTTTCGACCATGACCCCTTCCCGTCGACCTATCGCGCCTATCCGGGCGTTCCGACCGCGATCGTGCACGCCACCGTCTATGACGGCGAAGGAGGCCGGATCGAGGATGGCACCGTTCTCCTTGCCGACGGCAAGGTGACGGCGGTCGGGGGGCCTGACCTCGCCGTGCCGGCCGGGGCCACCATCGTCGACGGTACCGGGAAATGGGTGACGCCGGGCATCATCGACGTCCACAGCCATCTCGGCGACTATCCGTCGCCAGCCGTCAAGGCGTTGTCCGACGGCAATGAGGCGACTGCGCCGGTGACCGCGCAGGTCTGGGCTGAGCACAGCGTCTGGCCGCAGGACCCCGGTTTCAGTCGCGCGCTTGCCAATGGCGGGGTGACGACGCTGCAGATACTGCCGGGCTCGGCCAATCTTTTCGGGGGCCGGTCGGTCACGCTCAAGAACGTCTATGCGCGCACCGTGCAGGGGATGAAGTTCCCGGGCGCACCCTATGGCCTGAAGATGGCGTGCGGCGAGAATCCCAAGCGCGTCTATGGTGGCAAGAACCGCGAACCTTCGACCCGGATGGGCAATGTCGCGGTCGACCGGCAGACCTGGATGAAGGCGGTCGAGTATAAGCGCAAATGGGACAAATATGAGGAGAAGGGCGGCGAGATACCTGCCCGCGATGTCGCGATGGACACGCTGATGGGCGTTCTCAACGGCGAAATCCTGGTCCACAATCACTGCTACCGCGCCGACGAGATGGGCATCGTCCTCGATATGGCGAAGGAGTTCGGCTACAAGGTCACCGCCTTTCACCACGCCGTCGAGGCCTACAAGATCGCCGACCTGCTGAAGGCGAACGGTACCTGTGCCGCCGTCTGGGCCGATTGGTACGGCTTCAAGATGGAAAGCTATGACGGCATCCGCGAGAATCTGGCGATCCTCCACAATGCCGGCGCCTGCGTGATGATCCATTCGGACGATCAGAACGGCATCCAGCGTCTGAACCAGGAGGTCGCCAAGGCGCTCGCCGCAGGCCGCGGCGCAGGCTTCACGATCAGCGACGAGCAGGCCTGGACCTGGCTCGCGATCGCCCCGGCCCGCGCGCTCGGCATCGCCGACCGGACGGGCAGCCTCAAGCCCGGCAAGATGGGTGACGTGGTGCTGTGGAACGGCAATCCGCTGAGCGTCTACACCCGGCCCGAAAAGGTCTGGATCGACGGCGCGATGCTCTACGACGCGAACAATCCGAAGCTGCGCCCGGTGAGCGACTTCGAGCTGGGCCAGCCGGGCGAGGGAGATGTGAAATGAACAAGTTCCACATCCTCCGTTCGTCCCGAGCGAAGTCGAGGGACGTTGGCTCTTGGAAGGGGTCTCGAGTGCGCTCGACACGAACGGTCATCGGGCTGGCTTTTGCAGTGCTGGCGGCCCCCCTGTCCGCCGAGACCATCGCCATCACCGGCGGCACCGTAGCGATCGGCGACGGGTCGCAGCCGATCAAGGGCGGCACCGTCGTCATCGCCAACGGTCGGGTTGTAGCCGCCGGAGCGGGAGTCGCGGTACCGGCCGGCGCGCGCGTCGTCGACGCGACCGGCAAATGGGTCTCGCCCGGCATCATCGCCGGGGTCAGCACGCTTGGCCTGATGGAAGGCTATGGCATGTCGGAGACCAACGACCTCAGCGCCGACAAGTCGCCCTTCTCGGCGGCGCTCGACATGTCGACCGCGATCAACCCGACCGGCCAGCGGATCGGGGTCGAGCGCGCGGCCGGCATCACCCGCGCCTTCGTCATCCCGTCGGCTGGCAACACCATGTTCGGCGGGCAGGGGGCGGTGATCGACCTCGGCGCCGACATGGACCCGGTGACGCGTCCGCGCGCCTTTCAATATGTCGAGCTGGGCGAGGACGGAATGGGGCCTGCGGGCGGCAGCCGCCCGGCCGCCTATGCGCTGCTCAAGGTCGCGCTCGGCGCGGCGTCCAACCCCGCCTCCGCCGACTTCGCCAGCAAGGATGCGCTGATCACCCGTCAGGATGCCGAGGCGCTCGCGCCGGTGGTGCGCGGCACCCAGCCGCTGCTCGTCCATGTCGAGCGGGCGGCCGACATCCGTTCGGTGCTCGCGCTCAAGAAGCAATATCCGGCGATCAGGCTGGTGCTGGTGGGCGCGACCGAAGGCTGGATGGTGGCGGATCAGATCGCGGCGGCCGGTGTCCCCGTCATCGCGGCGGCGCTGCTCGACCTGCCCGAGAAGTTCGAGTCGATCGCAGCGACCCAGTCCAATGTCGGCCGGCTGGCGAAGGCGGGTGTCACCGTCGCCATCTCCAACGCCGATATTTCCGAGGGCCCCTATGAGTCCTATCTCGCCCAATATGCCGGAAATCTCGTCGCGCTGACGAAGATACAAGGCGCCCAGGGGCTCGACTGGGGCGCTGCCTTCGCGACGATCACTTCGAAACCGGCGGCGGCGATCGGCATGGACGGCGAGCTCGGTTCCCTTCGTCCAGGCCGCCGCGCCGATGTCGTGGTCTGGGACGGCGATCCGCTCGAGCTATCCTCGGCGCCGACGGCGATCTTCATCGACGGCGTCGCCCAGCCGACGACCAGCCGCCAGACCCGGCTGCGCGACCGCTATCTCGATCCTGTCGAGAAGGGCCTCCCCAAGGCCTACGAGCGATAACTCCCTCCCCAACCCTCTCCCCGATGGGGAGAGGGCTTGAGGCACACGGCAAATCGGCGCATTGAGCGGTCGAATTCCGATGGGGGATGGCTTGTATGGGGCGTAGATATTTCGGGACCGATGGTATCCGGGGCCGGACCAACGAAAGCCCGATGACCGCCGAGATCGCGATGAAGGTGGGCCAGGCGGCCGGCGCGCATTTCGTGCGCGGCGAGCACCGCCACCGGGTGGTGATCGGCAAGGACACCCGGCTGTCGGGCTATATGATGGAATCCGCGCTGGTCGCGGGCTTCACCAGCGTCGGCATGGACTGTGTTCTGCTCGGGCCGATGCCGACCCCGGCCGTGGCCATGCTGACCCGGTCGATGCGTGCCGACCTGGGCGTGATGATCTCCGCCAGCCACAATATGTTCGCTGACAACGGCATCAAGCTGTTCGGCCCCGACGGCTACAAGCTGTCCGATGACGATGAGACCGCGATCGAGGCACGCCTCGAGAAGCCGGTGAAGCTCGCCGCTTCGGCCGATATCGGGCGCGCTCACCGCGTCGAGTCCGCCCGGGGGCGCTATGTCCATGCAGTCAAGTCGAGCTTTCCCGAGCATCTCCGCCTCGACGGGCTGCGCGTCGTGATCGATTGCGCGCATGGCGCCGCCTATGAAGTGGCGCCGCTGGCCTTGTGGGAGCTCGGTGCGGAGTTGATTTCGATCGGGGTCAATCCCAACGGCGTCAACATTAACGACCAGTGCGGATCGACCGATACCCGCGCGCTGCAGGACAAGGTCCGCGAGACCCGCGCCGACATCGGCATCGCCCTCGACGGCGACGCCGATCGGCTGATCATCGTCGACAATGAAGGGCGGGTGGTCGATGGCGACCAGTTGATGGCGCTGGTCGCGGCCGGCGCCCATCGTCGCGGCGAGTTGCGCGGCGGCGGTATCGTCGCGACCGTGATGTCGAACCTGGGCCTCGAACGCTTCCTGGCCGGGCAAGGGCTGTCGCTCCACCGCACCAAGGTCGGCGACCGCTATGTCGTGGAGGCGATGCGCGCCGAGGGCTTCAACATCGGTGGCGAGCAATCGGGCCATATCGTCATGACCGACCATGCGACGACCGGCGACGGACTGGTGGCAGCGCTGCAGGTGCTGGCCCAGCTCGTCGAGCATGGCAGGCCCGCAAGCGAACTGCTTCACCAGTTCGATCCGCTGCCACAGCTTCTCAAGAATGTCCGCTTTGTGGGAGGCGAGCCGCTCAAGGATGAGAAGGTGATCGCCGCCATCGCCGATGCGGAGGAGAAGCTGACCGGCACCGGCCGCCTGGTCATCCGCAAGTCGGGCACCGAACCGCTGATCCGGGTCATGGCCGAGGGCGAGGACAGCCGCCTCGTCGAGGCGATGGTCGACCAGATCTGCGACGCGGTGCGCAAGGCGGCCTGATCAGCCGGCCGTGTCGACCGCGCGCATTCTCATCATCGCCGGCTCGGATTCGGGCGGCGGCGCCGGCATCCAGGCCGACATCAAGACGGTGACGCTGCTCGGCGGTCACGCGATGACCGCGATCACCGCGCTGACCGCGCAGAACACGCTCGGCGTCGCGGCGGTCCATCCGGTCCCTGCGGAGATGGTGATCGCCCAGATCGACGCGGTGGCGGACGACATCGGCGTCGACGCGGTCAAGATCGGCATGATCGGCAATGCCGCGATCGCCGAGCAGGTTGCTGACCGGCTCGATCGGCCCGACCTCGCGGATGTGCCGCTGGTGTTCGATCCGGTGATGATCGCGACGAGCGGTAGCCGCCTCGCCGACGCGGCGACGATCGCGGCGTTCGGCCGGCTGATGCGGCGCGCGGCGGTCTCCACCCCCAATCTCGACGAACTCGGCGCGCTGAGTGATCATGTCCTGGGCGACGAGCCGGCGGTGGCGGCGGCAGCGAGCGGGCTGATCGCGCGGGGCAGCGGCCCGATCCTGGCGACCGGCGGCGGCTTCGTTGCCGGCGAGCTGACCGATCTGTTGTTCACGGCCGCGAGCGGTGTGGAGGAGCAGCGCTGGACCGCCGGCTGGATCGACACGATCCACGATCACGGCACCGGCTGCACCCTGGCGAGCGCGATCGCGACCGGGCTGGGGCAGGGACTCTCGCTGGCCCACGCGATCACCCGCGCCCGCGCGTTCGTCCGCGCAGCGCTGCTGGCGGCGCCGGGGCTCGGCCGGGGCCATGGGCCGATGGGGCACCGGTCGATCGATTGAGAATCCCATCACGTAGCGACAAGTCACCCGGTGGATAAAGAAAAAGGCCGCCCGGATCGCTCCGAACGGCCTCTTTCTGATACGATGGCGAAGCGATCAGGCTTCGTCGGTCGCTTCCGCGGCGGGAGCTTCGTCCTGCAGCTCGGTCGGGATTTCACCCGGCTCGGCGTTGGGATCATAGTCCTCGGTGAAGCCGGCCTCGTCGCGCTCGAAGAGCTGCGCCATGACGTCGACGCCCTGCGACTGCAGCTCGGCCTCTTCAGGCGAGCGGGCGACGTTGACCTTGACGGTGCGGCTGACCTCGGCGTGCAGCGAGATCTTCACCTCGTGCAGGCCGATCGTCTTGATCGGGCGGCCGAGCACGACGCCCGACTTGGCGACCTTGATGCCGTCCTCGGCGAGCGCCTCGACGATGTCGCGGGCCGAAACCGAGCCATAGAGCTGGCCGGTGTTCGACGCCTGGCGGATCAGCGTCACCGACTTGTCGTCGAGCGCCTTGGCCTCGGTCTCCGCATTGTCGCGGCGCTTGGCGTTATCGGCCTCGATCTGGGCGCGGTTCGCCTCGAAGACCTTCTTGTTGGCCTCGTTGGCGCGCAGCGCCTTCTTGCGCGGCAGCAGATAGTTGCGTGCAAAGCCGGCCTTGACGGTGACGACGTCGCCGATCTGGCCCAGCTTCTCAACGCGTTCGAGCAGGATCACGTCCATGGTGGCGGTCCTCCCTTCTTACTTGACGATGTAGGGAAGCAGCCCGATGTGACGGGCGCGCTTGATCGCCTGGGCGAGTTCACGCTGCTTCTTGGCGGACACCGCGGTGATGCGGCTCGGGACGATCTTGCCACGCTCGGACACGAAGCCCTGGAGCAGACGGACGTCCTTATAATCGATCTTGGGAGCATCCTTCGCGGAGAAGGGGCAGCTCTTGCGGCGGCGGAAAAATGCGCGTGCCATGATGTTCTATCCCTTCCTTACGCGACTTCGCGGTCTTCGCGACGGGGACGGTCGCCCCGATCACCACGATCCCCGCGGTCACCCCGATCGCCACGGCCGTCACGACGGCCGTCGCGGTCACGCTCGCCACGACGCATCATCGCGGACGGGCCCTGCTCGTGCTCGTCGACGCGGATCGTCATGTAGCGGATGACGTCTTCGTTGATGGCGGTCTGGCGCTCCAGCTCGGCCACGACGCCGGCGGGGGCGTCGATGTGGAGCATGACGTAATGCGCCTTGCGGTTCTTCGCGATGCGATAGGCCAGGCTGCGCAGGCCCCAGGTCTCGGTCTTGGTGACCTTGCCCTGATTCTCTTCGACGATCTTGGTGGCGGCTTCCGCCAGCGCGTCGACCTGGGCCTGGGCCAGATCCTGGCGCGCGAGAAACACATGCTCGTAAAGAGCCATGTTCGCGTCTTCCTTCTCTTGCCGATCGCTGACGCCGTGCCCATCACGACGCCCCTCCGGCTGTCTTCCAAAAGCAAGCAGGGGTGGAGAGACAGGCTCCCACCCCGGCTGGCGCGGCCTATGGCCCAATCGGCCTGCGAAAGCAACCCCCGCCGCCATCGGGCTTGCCTAAGCGGCCTCATTTTCCTAGGGCCGCTCGCCGGAGACCGAGGGGAACCGTCAATGCGCGCATTCATCTTTCCGGGACAGGGCAGCCAGGCTGTCGGGATGGGCCAGGCACTGGCCGACGCGAGCGCGGTCGCGCGCGAAGTGTTCCAGGAGGTGGACGACGCGCTCAGCCAGAACCTGTTCAAGCTGATGATCGAAGGGCCGGCGGACGAGCTGACCCTGACCGAGAACGCCCAGCCTGCGATCATGGCCAACGCCGTTGCCACCCTTCGCGTGCTGCAGAAGGAAGGCGGGATCAGCCTGGCCGACAAGGCCGCTTTCGTCGCCGGGCACAGCCTGGGCGAATATACCGCGCTGTGCGCCGCCGAGGCGATCGACCTCGCCACCACCGCCCGGCTGCTCAAGCTGCGCGGCCGGTCGATGCAGGCCGCGGTTCCGGTCGGAGTCGGGGCGATGGCGGTATTCCTCGGCCTGGACTTCGAGGGCGCCAAGGCCGTCGCCGAGGAAGCGGCGCAGGGCGAAGTCTGTCAGGCGGCGAATGATAACAGCAATCGCCAGGTCGTCGTCTCGGGCCACAAGGATGCGGTCGAGCGCGCGATCGAGATCGCCAAGGCGAAGGGCGCGCGGCGCGCAATGTTGCTGCCCGTCTCCGCGCCGTTCCACTGTTCGCTGATGCAGCCCGCCGCCGATGCGATGGCCGAGGCGCTGGGCAAGACGGCGGTGCAGGCGCCGCTGGTGCCGGTCTACGCCAATGTCCTGGCCGCGCCGGTGGCCGATCCGGCGGAGATCGTCCGTCTCCTGGTCGAGCAGGTGACCGGCACGGTCCGCTGGCGTGAGAGTGTCGCCGCCATGGCCGCCGCCGGTGTCGAACAGTTCGTCGAACTGGGCGGCAAGGTCGTCGGCCCCATGGTCAAGGACATCACCGACAAGGCGACCGCCACCAGCGTCGTCACCATGGCCGATATCGAGGCGCTGGCGGCTTCGCTATAGCATTGACGTCATGCCGGCGGATGACGCTGGGAGGAGAATGCGAATGTTCGATCTTTCAGGGATGACCGCGCTGGTGACGGGCGCCTCGGGCGGAATCGGCTCGGCGATCGCCACGGCGCTGGTCCGGCAGGGCGCGAAGGTCGCGCTGTCGGGCACGCGCGAGGATGCGCTGAAGGCGGTGGCGGCGCAGATCGGCGGCGAGACCGTGATCCTGCCGTGCAACCTGGGCGACGCGGAGGCGGTCGACGGCCTGATCCCGCGCGCGGTCGAGGCGCTTGGCGGGAAGCTCGACATCCTCGTCAACAATGCCGGCGTCACCCGCGACAATCTGATCATGCGGATGAAGGACGAGGAGTGGGATCAGGTGATCTCGGTCAACCTCGAGGCGGCCTTCCGCCTGATCCGCGCCGCCGCCAAGCCGATGATGAAGGCGCGCTTCGGCCGCGTCATCACGATCACCTCGATCGTCGGCACCACCGGCAATCCGGGCCAGGCCAACTATGCCGCGTCGAAGGCCGGCCTGGTTGGCATGTCGAAGGCGCTGGCGCAGGAACTCGCCAGCCGCAACATCACCGTCAACTGCGTCGCCCCCGGCTTCATCGCATCGGCGATGACCGACGTGCTGGCGGATGCGCAGAAGGAAGCCCTGTTGGGCAAGATTCCGGCCGGCAAGCTGGGCGAGGGTGGCGACATCGCCGCGGCCGTCGTCTATCTGGCCAGCCAGGAGGCATCCTATGTCACCGGCCAGACGCTGCACGTGAATGGCGGCATGGCGATGATCTGATGATATTGCGGTTGCGCCTGGCGCTTCCCACGTCATCAAAGCATGCTTGCAAGCAATCCTCGCCCTCGTTAGGGCAGGCGACAGAAACCCTAAGGAAGGTTTAGAACATGAGCGAGACCGCCGAGCGCGTTAAGAAGATCGTTGTCGAGCATCTGGGCGTCGAGGCCGAGAAGGTCACCGAAGAAGCCAGCTTCATCGACGATCTGGGCGCGGACAGCCTCGACATCGTCGAGCTGGTGATGGCCTTCGAAGAAGAATTCGGCGTCGAGATCCCCGACGATGCGGCCGAGAAGATCGCGACCGTCAAGGACGCCATCAGCTATATCGAGAGCCACAAGGGCTGATCGCTCCACCCGCCGGCCGTTGATCGACCGGGGCAGGTGACCGAGCCGAGGCTTATCAGCGGCTCCCCGACCCCGGGCAATCCGATGGGACGGGGGGCCGTTTTGCCGTTCAAGAAGAATTTCAGGAGAATGCCATGCGTCGCGTGGTCGTAACTGGATTGGGCCTTGTCACGCCGCTCGGCGCAGACGTCGAGACCGCCTGGGCCAACATCATCGCCGGCAAGTCGGGCGCGGGACGTATCACCCGCTTCGATCCGAGCGACCAGGCCTGCACGATCGCGTGCGAGGTCAAGCCCGCCGATCATCCCTATGGCTTCGATCCCGGCAAGCGCGTCGACCACAAGGTCCAGCGGCAGGTCGATCCGTTCATCATCTACGGCATCGATGCCGCCGGCCAGGCGCTCGAGGATGCCGGCCTGACCGAGATGAGCGAGGAGCAGAGCTACCGCGCGGGCCTGTCGATCGGCTCGGGCATCGGCGGCCTGCCGGGCATAGAGAGCGAATCGATCGTGCTGCACGAAAAGGGGCCCCGCCGGGTCAGCCCGCACTTCGTCCACGGCCGGCTCATCAACCTGATCTCTGGCCAGGTCTCGATCAAATATGGCCTGCGCGGTCCGAATCACGCGGTCGTCACCGCCTGCTCGACCGGCGCACATGCGATCGGCGACGCCGCGCGGATGATCGCGATGGACGATGCCGACATCATGGTCGCGGGCGGCGCCGAGGGTGCGATCTGCCCGCTCGGCATCGCCGGCTTCGCCCAGGCCCGGGCGCTGTCGACCGGCTACAACGATACGCCCGAAAAGGCGTCACGCCCCTATGACAAGGGCCGCGACGGCTTCGTGATGGGCGAGGGCGCGGGTATCGTCGTGCTCGAGGAATATGAGCATGCCAAGGCGCGCGGCGCGAAAATCTATGCCGAGGTGATCGGCTATGGCCTTTCGGGCGACGCCTATCACGTCACCGCGCCGCACCCCGAGGGCTCGGGCGCCTATCGCTCGATGGCGATGGCGCTCAAGAAGTCCGGGCTGCAGCCGTCGGACATCGACTATATCAACGCCCACGGCACCTCGACCCCGCTCGGCGACGAGCTGGAGGCGGGCGCCGTCCGCCGCCTGTTCGGCGACGCTCTCAAGACCGTGTCGATGAGTTCGACCAAGTCGGCGATCGGGCATCTGCTCGGCGGCGCCGGCGCCGTCGAATCGATCTTCTGCATCCTCGCGATGCGCGACCAGATCGTCCCGCCGACCCTGAACCTCGATAATCCGAGCGACGGACTGGAGGATTTCGATCTGGTTCCGCTGAAGGCGAAGAAGCGTTCGGTCCGTGCGGTGCTCAACAACAGCTTCGGCTTCGGTGGCACCAACGCCAGCGTCATCATGCGCAAGCTCGAGGATTGAGCCGCCGCCGTAGGAGGCCGTCGATGTTCCGCCGCCTGATCGCGTTGATTCTCATCCTCGCACTGGTCGGTGGCGGGGCGGCTCTATGGATATCGCGCGACTGGTGGGGCGAAGGTCCGCTCCAGAAGCCGGCCAGCATCCAGGTGAGGAAAGGCGATACGCTCGCCTCCGCGGCGCGCACTCTGGAGAAGGCGGGGGCGATCCGCTCGACCACCAACTTCCTGCGCTTCGCCCGCCGCTTCGGTTCGAAGGACCCGGTGCGCGCGGGCGAGTTCGAGATTCCGGCGCGTGCGAGCGGCGCCGAGATTCTCGACCTGCTCCAGCACGGAAAGCCGGTCCAGCACCTCGTCACCATCCCCGAGGGGATGCCGTCGATTCTGGTCCAGGAGCGGCTGATGGCCGAACCACAGCTCACAGGGACGATCGACGTGCCGGCCGAGGGATCCGTCCTGCCGGACAGCTACAGCTTCGAGGCGGGCGAGCCGCGCGCGGCGGTGCTCGCGCGGATGCAGGCGGCGATGCGCAAGGCGCTCGACGACGCCTGGGCGGCCCGCAAGCCCACCACGGTGGTCACCAGCAAGCGTGAGGCGCTGATCCTGGCATCGATCGTCGAGAAGGAGACCGCGGTCGCTTCCGAACGGCCGATGGTCGCGGCGGTCTATTCGAACCGTATCCGTGAAGGGATGAAATTGCAGGCCGATCCGACGGTGATCTACCCCATCACCAAGGGCAAGCCGCTCGGCCGCCGCATCCGCCTGTCGGAGCTTCGCGCGGTCAACGGCTACAACACCTATGCATCGGCCGGCCTGCCCGAAGGGCCGATCGCCAACCCAAGCAAGGCTGCGATCGAGGCGGTGCTCGATCCGGCGAAGAGCCCGGCGCTCTACTTCGTCGCGGACGGGAAGGGCGGCCATGTCTTCGCCAACACGCTCGCCGAGCATAACGCCAACGTCCAGCGCTTCTACGCCATCCGCCGCGCCAGGGGCGAGATGTAACGACTGACGTCACCCCAGCGAAGGCTGGGATGACGGTTAAGGGGCTCTCAGCCTCAGCGCAGCCAGCCGCGCTTCTTGGCCCAGCCGGCGAACCAGAGCTCGAAGATTGCGATCAGGATGATGACGGCCGGAAAGACCGCCGCGCCCCAGCCCATCAGCTCCTGAATTTTCGCGACCAGAAAGCTGTGCCCGAATTGGACGAATACCGCGATCACCGAGATCAGGTAGAGCGGCTGCGCCCAGTTGCGCCGCGCCAGCAACGCGGCCGAGCCGAGCGTCCCGCTCCAGACGGCGATCCCGTAGACCCACCATAGCCAACCGGGCATGCCCTTGATGCAGTCGGCCGCGAGCTTGCCCATCTCGGCGACCATCTTCTCATAGGGCGTGGTGAGCTGGCTGTAGAAGGCGAAGATACCTGCCACGCCCCAGAGCAGCAACGCGGCGCCGAGAACCCAGTACCAGGTGGGAACGCCCTTTGTTTCCGCAGTCTCGTTCATCATCCTTCTCCCCTGCAATGATCGACCCATTGTCCTGACGACGGACGGGCAGGCCCCGATCCGACAGGGCGCGGTGGAAAATCAGCCCAGCAAGCCCTGCGTCTTGGCCCAGCAGGCGAACGCGATCTGGGCGACAGCGACCAATGCGATCACCGCGGGAAAGGCGAGCGAGCCGGCGCCCAGCTTCGACGCGCCCTTGTAGACGCCGAAGAACCAGCCGAACTGGATGATGACGCCGACCAGCGAGGCGACGAACAGCGGGCCGGCGGCGGCGCAGCGGCACAACAGCGCTATCGCGCCGAGCAGGCCGGCGCCGACCGCGACGACATAGGCGGCCTTCGCCGTTGCGGGCATCGCCATCCAGGCCTCCCGCTGCGCCACGGGCATATTGGCGAGCTTGTCTGGCGTCGTTCGCATTTCGCTGAAGCAGGCGAAGCAGCCGATCGCGTTCCAGACCAGCAGGATCGCCGATACCACCCAATACCAGACAGGCACCATCGCGATCCTCCCCTATCGCTCAGCGCGCGCGAGGATGCCCCTCTTTGGGCGTCATGACAATGGGAAGGGGATCGCCGGCCCGCAGCGGATCGAAGCGGACGATCTCGCGCAGACTGACCAGCGTCTCGAAGCCGCGGATATTGTCGTCGGAGGCGAGCACCTCGTCGGCGAAGCGCTGATAGGCCTCGATCGACGGCACGCTGACCGTCACTAGGAAGTCGGTTCGCCCGGTGACGTTCCAGGCCCCGATCACCTCGGGCCGCTTCTCCAGCGCCTGGGCGAAGACCTGCTCGACCTTGAGGCCGCTCCGGGCCAGCTCAACCAGCACATGGATGGTGATCGCGGGCGCCAGCCGCGACGGATCGATCAGCGCGACGTCGGCGACGATGACGCCGCCGCCGCGCAACCGCCGTAGCCGTCGGAGCACTGCGCTTTCCGATAGGCCCACCTGGTCGGCAACGGCACGCGCGGGCTGCTGATTGTCGCGGCGGACGATAGCGATGATTCGCTGGTCGAATTCGTCGAGTTCGAAGGAATCCGTCATTTAGTTTCTATCTTTGCCTGATTCCATCGTCAGATGACAGAAATCGCCGCACACCGCCAGCAGCCCTGGGCTAGATCGGCGGCATGAGCAGCAGCCTCTCCGCCCGTCCGCGCTTCGACGTCCAGCTCGCCGCCGCCTATGCCGCGCTGATCGGTTCGATCACCGCCTTCTGCGTCGGCACCTCCTTCGCCAAGCGGCTCTTCCCGCTCGTCGGCGCCGAGGCGACCAGCGCCTATCGCGTCGGCTTCGCGGCGCTGATCCTGCTGACCGTCTGGCGGCCGTGGCGCGGGCGGATCAGCCGCGCCGACCTGCTCGCGACGATGCGCTACGGCGCGGCGATGGGGATGATGAACCTGTGCTTCTACATGGCGCTGCGGACCATTCCGCTCGGCCTTGCCATCGCCATCGAGTTCAGCGGGCCGCTCGCGGTGTCGCTGCTCCATGCGCGCCGCCCGGCCCATTTCGCGATGGTCGGGCTGGCCGTCGCGGGGCTCGCTTTGCTGCTGCCGATCCACCCCGGCGATCACGGCCTCGACCCTGCCGGGATCATGTTCGCGCTGGGCGCGGGCCTATGCTGGGCGCTCTACATCCTGTTCGGCAAGCGGCTCGGCCATCTTCCCGGCGGGCAATCGGTGTCGATCGGCATGGCCACGGCTGCGCTGATCGTCGTACCGATCGGCATCCATCAGGGCGGGCTCGCGCTGCTCGATCCGCGGCTGATGGCGCTCGGCCTCGGCGCGGCGATCCTGTCCAGCGCGATCCCCTATTCGCTCGAGATGGTCGCGCTCAAGCGGCTGTCGCACAACAGCTTCGGCGTCTTTCTCAGCCTCGAGCCCGCCGCTGGCGCGCTGGCCGGCGTCGCGCTGCTTGGCGAGCAGCTGACCGCGCTGCAATGGCTAGCGGTGATGCTGGTCGTCACGGCGTCGATCGGGACGATGCTGTTCGCGAAGCCGTCCGAAGCACCGCCGTCGGCGGGATCCTAGAGGCGCAGCCCCTCGGTCTCGTTCAGACCGAGCGCGATGTTGAGGTTCTGGACCGCAGCCCCGGCCGCACCCTTGCCGAGATTGTCGAGCGCCGCGATCAGCCGTGCCTGGCCGGCCTTCTCGTCGGTGTGGACGAACAGCTCCAGCCGGTCGGTGCCGGCCGCCTGTTCGATCGTCAGCAGGGGCCGATCGTCGGTGGCGACCCGGACGATGCGGCTGCCGTCATAGGCGGTGGCGAGCAGCTCGCGGATCGTCGCGCCGGTCGGGCAGCCGGGCAGCAGGTGGAGATGCAGCGGCACCTCGACCAGCATGCCGCGATAGGTCTTCGCCACCGAGGGCAGGAAGATCGGCGGATGGGCGAGGCCCGCGCGCTTCTGCATCTCGGGCACATGCTTGTGGCCGAGGTTGAGCGCATAGGCGCGGAACGCGGTGTCGGTCGCGTCGGGCGAGGCGGGGTCCTCGAACATCGCGATCATCGACTTGCCGCCGCCCGAATAGCCCGAGACGGCGTTGACCGAGAGCGGCGTGTCGGCGGGCAGCAGCCCGGCGCGGACCAGCGGGCGGACGAGTGCCAGGAAGCCGGTCGGATAGCAGCCGGGGTTGGAGATACGGGTCGCGCCCGCCAGCGTCTCGCGCTGGCCCGGATCGAGTTCGGCGAAGCCATAGGCCCAGTCGGCGGCGGTGCGATGCGCGGTCGATGCGTCGATCACGCGGACCGCCGGATTGGCGATCAGCGACACCGCCTCGCGCGCCGCGTCGTCGGGCAGGCACAGCACCACCGCGTCGGCGGCGTTGAGCGCTTCGGCGCGCGCGGCCGGGTCCTTGCGCCGCTCCTCGGCGACGGCGATCAGTTCGATGTCGGCCCGGCCCGCGAGCCGGTCGCGGATTTCGAGGCCGGTGGTGCCGGCGGCACCGTCGATGAAGACCTTGGCGGTCATGGGTTCAGTCTCCGCCGGCCCAGGATCGGCCGGTCATGATGGGGTTGCAGGCGGGCGACGACGTCGGCGAGCGGCTCGATCACCACGCTCATCCAGTGCGCATTGGCATGGATCAGCCGGTCCTCGTCCACCATCAGGCCGACATGGCCGGGGAAACTCACGATGTCCCCGCGTCGGAGGCGGGCCTCCTCGGGCAGCGACGTGCCCAGCGTTTCGCGTTGCATGTCGGTGTCGCGCGGGGCGGCGATGCCGCAGGCGGCGAGCGCCGTCTGGACCAGCCCGGAGCAGTCGATTCCATCGGCGCCGCGGCCGCCCCAGAGATAAGCTGCGCCGATCAGTCCTTCGGCGACCGTCACCGGGTCATCCGACAGCGTGTCGGCCGGGACGACATGGCGGGCATGGACGAACCCGTCGTCCGTTGCGAGGAAACCGTCGTCGCGCATCTCGCCGGCCAGCCGCGCGCCGAAGGGCAGCGTGCCCAGCATCGGGGACTTGATCAACGGAGCGGCGAAGCGCAGCGCTTCACGCGCGTGAACGCGGTGGGTGGCCGGAACCGCGGGCGCCAGAAGCCGCGCTTCGATATAGCCGACATAATGGTCGTGGACGGAGAAGCCCCAGGCCCAGTCGCCGGTCACGTCGAGGATCGCGAAACCCTCTCCGGGCAGGAGCTGTGAAACCGCTTCGGCATCGGCACTGGCGGCCTTACGCATCATCGCCGCCCGTCCGCCGGCCATGGCCGGCATCGGTGCGGCATAATGCGGAGCGAACAAGGTCCCGGCGAGCGCGACATCGGCGATGTCGGGTCGGTAGGCGTTGACCCTCGGATCCAGCTTTCGGGTCGGTCCATCGAGGTGAAAGGCGGCGGCGGGCAGGCCGCCGCCGGTCAGGTCGTCAGCTGCGGGCCCTCTCGAGATCGATGGATTTTCCGAAAGCATCGAGGAAGGCGGCCCCTTTTTCAGTCTTGGCAACGAAGATGTTGCGGCGATCATTGTCGTCACGTTCGCGGCGCAGATAGCCGAGCGACCCCAATGTATTCAAGGCGCGCGTTATCACTGGCTTGGAGACGCCCAGTTGCTGGGCCAGGCCCCGCACCGTGTGGGGGCCGGGGGTGATGTAACTGATCAGCAGCAGGGCCATCTGCCGGTTCGTCAGGTCAGGTTGTCCGGAGCGGACGTAGGAGACCAAAGCTCGCATCCACTGGGACAGCTGGTTTTCGGACATGGTACGCGCCCTTCGCATAAGATCCTGTCGAGGAGCAGGTGCAGACCGCTTAATCCTCGGCCGGACAACGCCGGCGGCCCGGTTTCGTTTCACCGGGCGACGGCAATGTTTGCGATTTGTCGCTGAAAACTGGCGTCCAGCCTCAGGGCGTAACGAATTTGGCCTTCAGCATGGCGAAAGCTGCGCGAAGGCCGAGGGCGTCTCCACCCTTGGGGCGGCCCGGCCGGGCCGAGGGGCGCCAGGCGAAAGTATCGAAGTGCGCCCAGGGCGTGGAGTCGGGTACGAAGCGCTGAAGGAACAGCGCGGCGGTGACCGCGCCGGCCATGCCGCCTTCACCCGCATTGTTGATGTCGGCGGTGGTCGATTTGATCATCTCGGCATAATCGGCCCAGAGCGGCATCCGCCAGACCGGGTCCGACACAGCTGCCGCTGCCGCGAGCAGATCGGCGGCCAGTGCGTCGTCATTGGCGAACATCGCGGGCAGGTCGGGCCCCAGCGCCACACGCGCGGCGCCGGTCAGCGTTGCGAAATCGAGGATCAGCGCCGGCTTGTCCTCGCCGGCGCGGGCCAGCGCGTCGCCCAGCACCAGCCGTCCCTCGGCGTCGGTGTTGCCGATCTCGACCGACAGCCCCTTGCGGCTGCGAAGGATGTCGCCGGGGCGGAAAGCGTCGCCCGCTACCGCATTCTCCACCGCCGGGATCAGCAGGTGGAGGCGGACCGGGAGCCGCGCGCCCATCACCAGCCCGGCGAGCGCCAGCGCATGTGCCGCGCCGCCCATATCCTTCTTCATCAGCAGCATCGCTGAGGATGGCTTGATGTCGAGCCCGCCCGAGTCGAAGCACACGCCCTTGCCAACGATCGCGACGCGGGGATGGGCGGGATCGCCCCATTCGATCTCGATCAGCCGGGGCGCGCGCTCGCGTATAGCGGCGCGTCCGACTGCCGCGATCATCGGATAGCCCTGATCGAGCGCGTCGCCGCGGGTGACGCGGAACTCGGCACCATGCGCCTTCGCGACCGCCTCGGCCGCGTCGGCAAGCTCGGCGGGGCCCATGTCGGCGGCGGGGGTGTCGACGAGGTCGCGGACCAGCGCCACCGCCTCGGCCAGCGCCACGGTGGGCGCGATCGCCGCGGCGTCCCTGGTCAGCAGCACACGGGCCGGGATCGGATCGGGCTTGGCGAGGTAGCGGTCGAAGCGGTGGTGGGCGAGCAGCCAGCCCAGCGCCCCCGACAGATGATCGTCGCCGCCCTGGCCGCTATCTTCGGCGTCGATCCGATAGGTCCCGGCCGGAAGCTTCTGGGCGATGGCTGCGATATCCCAGGGGCCGGGCGCCTTGGCCCTGCCGAATGCCGCCGACCATTCGCCGTCCTTGCGGCCGGGCAGGATCAGCAGCTCGCCCGGCTTGGCCCTGAAGCGGCCGGCCTCCGCGAGCGCGCGGACCTGGGCGGGCTGGTCTTTCAGCCAGGCGTCGAAACCGTCGGCCGCGACTGGCGCGAGACGGTGGGCGGGTTCGCCGCGATCGGGGTGAAGGAGGCTCGCGAAATCGGTCATGGTCACCCCTGGCGATCGATCAGGATGTGCATCCGGGCGGTGGCGATGGGCTTCGACCGGTCGTCCTGCCAGCAGACCGCGCTGGCATTGGCGACGCGCTTGCCGATCCGGACGATCTGGGCCAGCGCATGGGTCTCGGTCATCAGCCCGCCGCGGAGATAATCGACCGCGATGTTGATCGGCTTCACCTTGGGAAGGCCGGTTGCGCGGAATTCGTGGGCCAGAGCCTCGTAGCAGGACATTTCGAGCAGGCCTGCGATCACGCCGCCATGGATGAAGCCCGGACGTCCCTCGATCGCGGGGCGCCAGCTCACGCTCAAGATTGGTTCGCCGGTCGCTCGGTTCGGATGTGCGCCGATCACCTCGGCATAAGGCGAATCGAAGTCCATCAGTCCCCCGTGAAGAAGAAGGTGGCAAGCGAATGGGCAATCGGGTCGGCGGGGTCGCCGTCATGCGCGACACAACGGACGAAGGCGACGCTGCGGGTCACCTTGTAACAGGTCGCGCGCGCGGTGATCGCCCGGCCCGGCGGCGCGGCGCGAACATAGTCGATCCTCAGGTCGAGCGTCGCCATCGGCCGGACCGCCTTGATCTTGGCAGTGATGGCGAAGCCTGATGCGCTGTCGATCAATGAGATGATCGGCCCCGACGCGAGCACCCCGTTGGCGGCGTTCATGGCCAGCCGCGGATCATAGTCGAAGGCCAGTTCCGCCCAGTCGTCGCCATGGTCGACGCGGCGCAGGCCGATCTCTCCGGCATGGCCCTCCATCAGTCGTTTCAGGGAGGAGGAATCGAACGGGTCGGTCATCGTCGTTCCGGCATAGGCGCTTGAAGCTTCGGCGCAAGCCCCGGGGTAGGGCACCCGACCTAGATCGTGGTTTGTGATCCGAGTTCCACCACCCGGTTGGGCGGAATGCGGAAGAAGTCGGTCGGGTCGGATGCGTTGCGATAGAGGAAGATGAACAGCAGGTCCTGCCAGAAGGGCATGCCGCTATGCTTCGACGGCCGCAGCGTTGATCGGCCGATGAAATAGCTGGTCTGCATCGGTTCGAGCTTGTTGTCGCCATGCCGCAGCGCGAAGGCCAGGTCGCGGGGGATGTCAGGGCTCTCCATGAACCCGTAGTTGAGCACCGCGCGGGTGAAATTCTCGTCGATATTGGTCATGTCGAGCCGCTTGGCGGCGGGCACCACCGGCTGGTTCACCGTATTGATGGTCAGCGCCAGATTGCGCTCGTGCAGGATCTTGTTGTGCTTGAGGTTGTGGAGCAGCGCGCTTGGCGCGGCCTCCATTCCCGAGGACAGGAAGATCGCCATGCCGGGTACCCGCTCTGGCGGGCGGGCACGGAGCATGCGGGCCAGCTCCTCGAGCGCGATCGCCTGGCTCTGGTCAATCGCCAGCAGCAGCTTGCGTCCACGCACCCAGGTCACGATCAGCAGCCCGACCCCGCCCGCGACGATCAGCGGCACCCAGCCGCCTTCGTAGATGCGCAGGATGTTCGCGCCGAAGAAGAACAGGTCGAGCAGCAGCAGCGGCAGGATGACGGCGACCGTCAGCGGCCAGCCCCAGCCCCAGCTCCGCCGGACCACCAGGAAAGCGAGGCAGGTCGTCACCACCATCGTTCCCGACACCGACACGCCATAGGCCGCGGCCATCGCCGAGGAGGAGCCGAAGCCCAGCACCAGCACCATCACCCCGACGAACAGCAGCATGGTGATCGTCGGCAGGTAGATCTGTCCGGCGGCATGTTTGGACGTCTGGCGGATCTTGAGACGCGGCAGCAGGCCGAGCTGGATCGCCTGGCGGGTCAGCGAATAGGCTCCGGTGATCACGGCCTGGCTGGCGATGACGGTGGCGCAAGTCGCGAGGATGACCAGCGGGATGCGGGCGAGGCCGGGCGCCATCAGGAAGAACCAGTCCTGGTTGACGAACTCGACGCCTCGCGCCGCGGCGGCCTCGAGCCGGTGGAGCGCGAACGCGCCCTGGCCCAGATAATTGAGCGCCAGTGCCGGGAAGACGATCGCCAGCCAGCCGGTGCGGATAGGCTTCGCCCCGAAATGGCCCATGTCGGCGGTCAGCGCCTCGGCGCCGGTGACGGTCAGGAACACCGCTCCCATCACGAACATGCCGGCGATGCCGTGGTTGGCCATGAACAGCACGCCGTTGTGCGGCAGCAGTGCGGCGAGGATGGCGGGCTCGTCGGCAATGTGGATCAGGCCGATGCCGCCGATCGTCACGAACCACAGCAGGCAGACCGGCCCGAACAGCCGCCCGACGATCCGGGTGCCGCGCGCCTGCATCAGGAAGAGCCCGATCAGGATCGCCGAGGTGATCAGCAATATTTCGCCCCGCGACACCGCATGTTCGAGGCCCGGTATGGTCTTGAGGCCCTCCACCGCCGACAGCACGGACAGGGCAGGGGTGATCACCCCGTCGCCGTAGAACAGCGCCGCGCCGACCGCGCCGAGCGCCATCACCAGCGTCCGGCGCCGGCGGGTCGAGCGCTGGGCCAGCGTCATCAGCGCCAGCACGCCGCCTTCGCCATTATTGTCGGCGCGCATCAGGAAGAGAACATATTTGCAGGTGACGACGAGGATCAGTGCCCAGAGCGCGAGACTGAGCACGCCCAATATCTCGCCGGCGACGATACCGTCCTCGGCCGCCTGGCCCAGCGCCTCGCGAAAGGCGTAGATCGGGCTGGTGCCGATGTCGCCGAACACGACGCCGAGCGCGCCCAGCGTCAGCGCTGCCATGCCCTCCTCGCGGAGACGACCCTTCTGCGGCGGCCCTTCTGGGTCGGCCATGTCGTTTCGCATCAAATACGCCCTCAAGCGGCGAAGCCGGCGCGCCGATTAGGCCTCTCTACACGGGAATGCACGCAGAATCTCGCGGCGGTGCGGCATTGTTTGCGTGGGAGGGGCAATCGCGGTAAAGGCGGGCTCGAACTGCCTCGGCGGCACGTCCGAATCGACGTTGCCGCCGGGGCTTCTCTGTTTCCCGCGCCCCCGGAGGCCCGATAGATGACCCGCCGCCGCCAGATATACGAAGGCAAGGCCAAGATCCTGTACGAGGGCCCCGAGCCCGGCACCCTGATCCAGTATTTCAAGGACGACGCCACCGCGTTCAATGCCCAGAAGAAGGGCACGATCAACGGGAAGGGTGTACTCAACAACCGCATTTCCGAGCATATCTTCACGATGCTCGGCACGATCGGCGTGCCCACCCATTTCATCCGCCGCCTCAACATGCGCGAGCAGCTCATCCGCCAGGTCGAGATCGTCCCGATCGAGGTGGTCGTGCGCAACGTCGCGGCCGGTTCGCTGACCAAGCGGCTGGGGATCGAGGAGGGAACCCAGCTTCCCCGCACGATCATCGAATATTATTACAAGGACGATGCGCTCGGCGATCCGATGGTCGCCGATGAGCATATCGCCTGCTTCGGCTGGGCAAGCCAGGAGGAGATGCACGACATCGCCGACATGGCGATCCGCGTGAACGATTTCATGTGCGGCCTGTTCGCCGGCATCGGCATTCGACTGGTCGACTTCAAGCTCGAATTCGGTCGCTTCTGGGACAATGACTATAGCCGCATCATCCTGGCCGACGAGATCAGCCCGGACGGCTGTCGCCTGTGGGACATGGCAACCGGCGAGAAGCTCGACAAGGACCGTTTCCGTCAGGACCTGGGCGGCGAGGTCGAGGCCTATCAGGAGATCGCTCGCCGGCTCGGCCTGATGCCCGAGGGCGAGAATATGATCCTCGACCTTGAAAGCCATCGCAAGAATCGCGGCAAGTAATTTCAAGGGGTTGGGCCGGGTCGTTCCGGGAACGCCGCAGGGGCGTCCCGGCCTGCCGCATTCTCGCCGCATTTGGTCGCAGCGGCTATTTACAACCTTAAGAATAGACATAATCTGACGCCACGATCACGCGGCCCAGGCGCCGCCGAGTCGAGGAGAGTCGGATCATGGCGGCTACCCGTTTCGAACATCCCTCCGCAGCGCCCCTGACGCTGCTGCTACCCGATCTTGACGGCGGCGAGCCGGGCTATTGGCTGCGGCACTGGATCGACAGCCGCATCGATTGTCGTCTCGTCGACCTCGGTCAGGCGCGCTGTCCCGATCGCAACAGCCTCGTCACCCGCCTCGATCACGCGCTGCGCGGTATCGACGCGCCCGTCATCCTCGTCGGCCATGGGGTCGGGGCGCTGACCATCGCTGCCTGGGCCGGCCTGATCAGCAGCGAGAGCGAGGCGGCGGTCGCCGGCGCGCTGCTCGTCGCGCCCGGGGACCCTGCAGCCGCCGGTGCCGATCCCCGCCTGAGCGATTTCGCGCCGCTTCCGTCGACCGTCTTCTCCTTTCCCGCGCTGGTTGTCGCCAGCGACGACGATCCCTCGCTGTCGCCGGACCGAGCCTTCAGCCTCGCGCGCCAATGGGGGGCAGGCTTTGCCCGCTTCGGCGCCTGCGGCCATTTCTCGCCGGCCGACGGCCTCGGCTGGTGGCCGGAAGGGGAGGAGCTTCTCGATCGCTTCATCGATCTGGTCGAGCCGGGCCGAGCGCCGGGTCAGACTCGGGGCGGGCTCGACCAACTCGCCCAGGGGCTGCCGCCGCGCGATCGCGGTTCGTCCCCGCTGTTCCGTCCCTAGGACGGCTTGGTTCCGCCCCCAGGGCGGCTTGAGCGCCCCGTCCGTCCCAACTCCGGGGGGCGGGCGGGGTTGCTTCCTTTCGTCGGCCTCCATCTCGCGGGGACCGGTGCGATGAAGCTGAACTGTCGCGCCGCCAAACTATTCCGATGTGGCATAGCGGCCGCCCGCGCTCTATGGGGGCCCCGGCATGGCCGAGAGACGGTTTTGAAAGGAAGTTTTTCATGAGCAGCCGTACGGAAGCGGTGAAGATCGCCCCGAACGACGCCTTCAACATCCAGACGGTCCTCTGGGTGAAGCACTGGAACGAGCATCTGTTCAGCTTCGCGGTGGATCGCCCGGCGTCGCTGCGGTTCCGCTCGGGCGAATTCGTGATGATCGGCCTGCCGACCGAGGCGCGCCCTCTGCTGCGGGCCTATTCGATCGCCAGTCCGTCCTATTCGGACGAACTGGAGTTCCTTTCTATCGCTGTGCCCGACGGTCCGCTGACATCGCGCCTGCGCCACATCATCGCGGGCGACGAGATCTACCTCGCCCGCAAGACCACCGGGACGCTGGTTGCCGACGCGCTGACACCGGGCAAGCGGCTGTTCCTGCTGGCGACGGGCACCGGGCTCGCTCCCTTCCTGTCGATCATGCGCGATCCGGACATCTACGAGCGCTATGAGCAGGTGGTCATCGTCCACAGCGTCCGGCATCTCAGCGATCTCGCCTTCCGGGACGTGCTGGAGAGCCGGCTTGCCGGCGATCCGCTGGTCGAGGAGGAGGCGGCCGCCAAGTTCCGCTACCTGCCGATCGTGACGCGCGAACCCTTCCCCCGGCAGCAGCGGATCACCACGCTGATGGAGAATGGCGGGCTGTTCGAGGGCATCGACGGCGAACCCCGGCTCGACCCCGCGCACGATCGCGTGATGATGTGCGGCAGCATGGACATGATCCGGGATTGCTCGGCGATCCTCGAACGGCTCGGTTTCGAGGAAGGCTCGAACGCCAAGCCCGCCGATTTCGTCATCGAGAAGGCGTTCGTCGGCTAGGCGAGCTACGTCATCCCGGCGAAAGCCAGGATCTCACTTTTCTTCGTCCTTCGATAGGGTAGCGGGGGAAAGGCAGGGAGATTCCGGCTTTCGCCGGATGATGAGCGCGTGATCACCCCCTCGGCTTGAGCAGCACGTCCAGCCATGCCGGGCCGCTCCCCGTCCGATCCAGGCGCGGGTAGCGGTTGCCGCCATAATAGGGGATGGCGACGGTCCGGTACTGGTCGCCGCGCCGGACCAGCAGCTCGATCGGCTTGCGGGTCGTGGCCGCGTCGTCGATCCGTTCGGCGAGCTTGCCCCCGTCGAAGCTCTCGCCGTCGAGCGCGACGATATTATCGCTGTTGGTGAGGCCGGCGGCGAAGGCCGGGCTGTCCCAGATCACCTGCTCGATCCGGCGATCGCCGCTGTCGATCACCAGGCCCAGCGAATAGCTGAAGTCGGCCACCTTGCGCCGGCGCTCCTCGATCCGCCAGAAATTGGTCGGTTTGCTGGAATAGACGAGCTGGTATCCGCCGCGGGCAATCCAGTCGAGCGGTGCGCGCGGACGGGCCTGTTCGACCCGGGCGCGCAGGAAACCCGACCAGTCGTGAAGGGCGATGCCATTGAGCGTCGCGACGACATCGTCGAACGTGTAGGTCAGCGTCCCCCAGTCGCCGTCGCGCATGCCGAAGAAGGCGCGGGCAAAATCGTCGAGCGAGCGTCGTCCGCCGGTCAGAGCGCGGATCTGCATGTCGACGTCCAGCCAGACGAGCATGCCTTCGTTGTAATAATCCTCCGAGCGCTGGAGGCTCGTCCAGGGCTGGGGACGGCGCGCGGCGATGATCGGGTCGTTGGTCGTGTCGATCAGCGGGCGCCATTGGCGGCCCGGCCGTCCGTCGAGCTGCGCCGCCGCCATCGCCAGATAGGCGAGCGTGTCGTCGGGCGAGACGAGGCCCGATCGCGCCTGTAGCACATAGCCCCAATATTGGGTCTGCCCTTCATAGACCCACAGCAACGAGTTGCGCATCGGCACGCTGTAATCGGGCGTGTAGAGATCGGCCCCGCGCCGGTACTTGCCGTTCCAGCTATGGACATATTCGTGCGGCAGCAGGTTGTGGCGCGCGGTCTGCTCCTCCCAGCGGGTGAAATAGCCCGTAGCCACCCCGTTCTCGCTCGACCGCTGATGTTCGAGGCCGATGCCTCCGAGACGGTCGCTGATCGACAGCAGGAAATCATAATGGTCGTAATGCTCGGCTCCGAACAGCTTCACCGCCTGCTCGACCAGACGGCGGTGGGCATCGATCTGCGCGGCGCTGGCCTGCAGCTCGTCAGGATGGTCGGCTGCGACGTTCAGCCGGACCTTCGGGCTGAGCTGGATCTGCCGGAAATGGCGTCCCGCCAGCAACGGGCTGTCGACCAGCGTCTCGAAATTGACGGGCTGGAAGGCGACCGTTCCCGCTACCCTGGACGCAGCGGATTCCAGGGCGGTGCCGTAGCCCCAGCCGGCGGGCAGGATTGCGCTGGGGGCAACCATGATCCGTCGGGTGTAATAGCCGGCCGGATAGAAGGCGGTGAGGTTCCATTGCAGGCTCAGCATGTCGCCGGTCATCACCACCCGGCCCTGCGAACTGGCGGTGGGGGAGACATAGTCGAAAGACAGTGCGATCGATCGGGCTCCTTCGGGCACGTCGACCTGGATGGCATAGACGTCGACCGGGTCGCGCTTCCACGCGAGCGGCCGGCCGTTGGCGGTGATCACGAGGTTGGCGATGTCGTCGATCGGGCCGCGCGGAGCGTGATTGCCCGGCAACCATTGCGGGTAGAGGAGGTAGAGCTTGCCGGCGCCCGAGACGGGAATTTGTTCGCGGACGCGAAAGACGCCCCGCGCCACGTCGGTTGCGTCGACGGTCAGTTCGATCGTGCCGGGATAGGCGATATCGCGGGCGGCGGGGACCTGGCGCTCGATCGGCAACGGCTGGGGCAGGCTGAGCTCGATCGCGGTGGCGGGAGCGGGGGCGGCCAGGATCAGGGCCAGGGCCAAACGTGGAAGCGAAGGGAAACGGTGCATCGGCAGGCGGCATCCATTCTGGTTATCGATCCAGCATGCCGCCTTGCCGCGCGTTCGTCACCCCTTCCTCTGCGTGGTTCCGTTGCAGGCCGGCCGACGCCATTCGATGCGGGCGTCCTCGGTCGCCGGCCAGGCCTGGTGCTCCGCCCACCATCGGATCGCGCCGCTGATCCGTTCGCGCAACCCCAGGGGGCGAGAGGTTGCCTGCTTCTTCCTTATCTGTGCCATCACGATGTCCTCCTTGGTGACGGCCTTTCAAATATGCCTGTTCCTTGTCCGGCGCCAATCGGTTATCGGTCCTCCTAGATAAGGAGGATTTATCATCATGGCCCGGCAGATCCCGCCGCTCAGTGCTGTCCGCGTATTCGAGGCGGCCGCCCGGCACCTCAACTTCACCCGCGCCGCAGAGGAACTGGCGATGACCCAGGCGGCGGTCAGCTACCAGATAAGGATGATCGAGGACCGGCTGGGCACGCCGCTGTTCCTGCGCAGCGGACGGCGGGTTTCGCTGAGTCCGGCCGGGCAGCGGCTGGCCCCGGCCGTCACGGCCGCGTTCGACCGGCTCGACGAAGCCTTCGCCAAGGTCCGCCTCACCGAAAGCGGGGTGCTGACGATCAGCGCCGCGCCCGGTATCGCCGCCGGCTGGCTGGGCCCGCGCCTCGCCCGCTTCCAGCTCGCCAAGCCCGACATCGCGGTGCGGCTGCTCGCCAGCCACGAACTGGTCGATTTCGCCCGCGACGAGGTCGACGTCGGCATCCGCATCGGTCAGGGCGACTGGCCGGGGTTGCGCGCGATCGAGATGTTCCGCGCCGACTTCACGCCGATGTGCAGCCAGACCTATATCGATCGGATGGGGCCGTTCACCGACCCCGCCCAGCTTCTCGATACGTTGCGCATGAACTCTGACGACGTCTGGTGGCGGGCATGGTTCGCCCAGGTCGGCGTCGCCGTTCCCGACGATCTCGACCGTAAGTCGATCCATGTCGACTCGCAGGTAATCGAGGGAATGGCGGCGGTGGCAGGGGAGGGGGTCGCGATGCTGACTCCGCGCTTCTGGCCGTTCGAGCTCGCGACCGGACGGCTTGTCCAGATATTCCCGCATGTCGGCGACGGCGGCAGCTTCTGGCTTGTCTATCCCGAGCACAAGCACGCCTCACCCAAGGTGAAGGCGTTCCGCGAATGGCTGATGGCCGAAGTGCGTGCGGGCTGACATCCCAAATCCTCCCCATATCGCAGATGGGGAGGATCAAGAGGCTTCCCCGCCACCGCCTTTTCCCGCTAGAGCTTGTCCATGACCGAGACCGCCGAGCTGCCTGAAGACAGCGTTCGCAACACCCCCTTCGACAGCGCCCTGTCCGACCGTTACCTCGTCTACGCCCTGTCGACGATCACGGCGCGTTCGCTGCCCGACGTGCGGGACGGGTTGAAGCCGGTGCATCGCCGGCTGCTCTGGGCGATGCGGCTGCTGCGGCTCGATCCGGCGTCGGGCTACAAGAAGTGCGCCCGCGTCGTCGGCGACGTGATCGGCAAATATCATCCGCATGGCGACCAGTCGGTCTACGACGCGATGGTCCGCCTCGCCCAGACCTTCTCCTTGCGTTATCCGCTGGTGGACGGGCAGGGCAATTTCGGAAACATCGACGGCGATAACGCCGCGGCGATGCGTTATACCGAGGCGCGGCTCACGGCGGCGGCAGGCGAACTGATGGCCGGCCTCGACGAGGGCACCGTCGAATTTCGCCCGACCTACAATGGCGAGGAGGAAGAGCCGGAGATCTTCCCCGGCCTGTTCCCGAACCTCCTTGCCAATGGCGCGAGCGGCATCGCGGTCGGCATGGCGACTTCGATTCCGCCACACAATGTCGCCGAGCTGATCGACGCCGCAGTATTGCTGATCGACAAGCCCGAGGCTGAGACCGCCGAACTGCTCGAATATGTGAAGGGACCCGATTTCCCGACCGGGGGCGTGCTGGTCGACAGCCCGGCGGTGATCGCCGAGGCCTATGCCAGTGGACGCGGCGCCTTCCGCGTGCGCGCGAAGATCGAGAAGGTCGACGAGAAGGGCGGTGCCTGGCACCTCGTCGTCGGCGAAATCCCCTTCCAGGTGCAGAAGTCGAAGCTGATCGAGCAGATCGCCGAGCTGATCAACGACAAGAAGCTGCCGATCCTCGCGGACGTCCGCGACGAGAGCGACGAGGATGTCCGCATCGTCCTCGAACCGCGCAGCCGGACCGTCGACCCCGACATGCTGATGGAGAGCCTGTTCCGGTTGACCGACCTGGAGGTTCGCGTCTCGCTCAACCTCAACGTTCTCGACGACACGCGCACGCCGCTGGTGATGAGCCTCAAGCAGGCGCTCGCCGCCTGGCTCAAGCATCAGTTCGAGGTGCTCGTCCGCCGTTCGCAGCACCGGCTGGCCAAGATCGCCGACCGGATCGAGCTGCTCGACGGCTATCTCATCGTCTATCTGAACCTCGACCGGGTGATCCAGATCATCCGCGAGGAGGACGAGCCCAAGCCGGTGATGATGGCGGAGTTCGGGCTGACCGACCGCCAGGCCGAGGCAATCCTCAACATGCGCCTGCGCAGCCTGCGCCGGCTCGAGGAGATGGAGATCAGGAAGGAGCGCGCTACGCTCGACGCGGAAGGCAAAGAGCTGGAAGCGCTGATCGCAAGCCCGGCGCGGCAGCGCACCCGGATGAAGCGCGATCTGGCAGCCTTGCGCGAGCGCTACGGCCCGGAGACCGCGCTCGGCGCGCGCCGCACGCTACTCTCGGAGGCTGCACCGGCGCGCGAGATTCCGCTCGAGGCGATGGTCGAGCGCGAGCCGGTGACGGTGATCCTGTCGCAGCGCGGCTGGATCCGCGCGATGAAGGGGCATCTCGACGATGCGGCGCAGGCGGCCGTCAAGTTCAAGGAGGGCGACGGCCCGGCCTTTGCGATCCGCGCCCAGACCATCGACCGCATCCTGTTGGCGACCGACCAGGGCCGCTTCTACACGCTCCCTGCCGACAAGCTCCCTGGCGGGCGTGGTTTCGGCGAGCCGGTGCGGCTGTTCGCCGATATCGATGCCGACGCGCGGGTGGCGGCGCTGCTGGTGGCGAAGCCTGGCGCCGAGTTGCTGCTCGCCTCGGCGGAGGGCAAGGGGTTCGTCGTCGACATGGCCGATGTCACCGCCGAGACGCGCAAGGGCAAGCAGGTCGTCAACCTGCGCGAGGGCGGGCGGCTCAAGGTCGTCTATCCTGTCGCGTCCGGCGACGACTATGTCGCCGCGATCGGGGACAACCGGAAGATGGTGGTCTTCCCGCTCGGCGAGCTGCCGCGCATGGCGCGCGGGCAGGGCGTCACCATTCAGCGCTACAAGGACGGTGGCCTGTCCGACGCGATCAGCTTCAGGCTCGACGAGGGTCTGAGCTGGACGATGGGCGGCGAGACCGGACGGACCCGGACCGAGACCGACCTGACGCCGTGGCGCGCGGCGCGCGGCGCGGCCGGGCGGATGCCACCGGTCGGCTTCCCGCGCGACAATCGTTTCCGCGAATGAAGCGCGGCGCATCGATCCGCGCGGTCCTGCCGTAGAAACAGAGCATTAACCCTGTGCTGCTAATCCCGCTCGACCATGCGGGCGGCGAAAACCCATATCATGTCCACATCCGACAAGGTCGGCAGCGATCCCGCATTGCCCGTGCACAAGCTGCCGGCCGCGCTCCAGGAACTCCTCGATACGCCGCGGTCGGCCGCCCAGCAGGAGTTCATCGATACGCTTCCCATCGCGATCGCGCTGGTCTGCCTGGTCGACAGGCAACCGACGATTCTCGCGAGAAACCGCGCTTTCCTGCATCTCGTCAATCGCCATAGCCGTCGCCGTGAGATCGATCCGAGGCGCGACCTGTGCGTCGGCATCGCCCTGCCGCTGCTGCCCGAGATCGAGGACTTCCTGAACGGCGACGAACGCGACCGATCGTTTGACATGCAGGAGGGAGACGGCATCAGCGGACGTCATTTCGCGGTCCGCCTGTCGCGCCTGTCGGGTGGCGAATCACCCGTGCCGCGCTGCATCGTGTCGCTGATCGACCGGACCCAGCAGGTCGAGGGGGAGCGGTCCCTGCGCACCCAGATGCTGCGCGACAGCCTGACCGGCCTGCCGAACCGTGCCGCCTTCGCCGAACAGGTCGAGCAGGCGATGCTCAACTTCACGACGGAGGACCGCCAGTTCGCCGTGCTGCTGATCGATCTCACCCGGTTCAGCCGGGTCAATGAGGGTGTCGGTTCGCTGGCCGGTGACGAACTGATCATCACCGTCGCGCGCCGCCTCGTCTCGGCTCTCCGCGCGGGCGACGTACTGGCGCGCCTGGCCGGAGACGAGTTCGCGGTGCTGCTGGGGGTTGCCGACGACCCGTCGGAAGCGATGTCGGCCGCGCGCCGCATGCAGGCCTGCCTCGCCACACCGATCCGGCTTGGCGACCTTGAGATCAAGATCGACTGCGCGGTCGGCGTGGCGATGATGGCGTCGACGATCGACGATGCCGAGGACCTGATCCGCAATGCCCAGTTCGCGATGAAGCGCGCCAAGCAATCCGGTCATGCCGAGCTCTATCAGGCCGGCGACGGTGCCAGCGCCCGTCAGCGCTTCAGCCTGGAAACCGAGTTGCGCCGCGCGATCGAGCGGGACCAGCTTCATCTCGCCTTCCAGCCGCTGATCGAGCTGTCGACCGGCCGGGTCATCGGCTTCGAAGCGCTGGCCCGTTGGGACCATCCTGAAAAGGGCGCGATCTCTCCCGTCGAATTCATTCCCGTCGCCGAGGAGTCGGGGCTGATCGTGCCGCTCGGCCGCTGGGCCCTGCGCGCCGCCACGCGCACCCTCGCCGAATGGGACCGCAGGGCGGGCGCGCCGCTGCCCGTGCACATGGCCGTCAACGTATCGGCGGTGCAGTTCCAGCGTGACGACGTCGTCTCGGCGGTCAAGGCGGCGCTGACCGAGAGCGGCATAGCCGGCAGCCGCCTCAAGATCGAGCTGACCGAAAGCTGCATCGTCAGCGATCCGGATGGCATTGCCCGGGTGCTCCGCGCGATCCACGACCTCGACGTCACCATCGCGATGGATGATTTCGGCACGGGCTATTCGAGCCTCGCCTATCTGCAGCGGCTGCCGATCGACGTGCTGAAGATCGATCGCAGCTTCGTCGCGCCCATGCTTCACGATCGCGATTCGGTCGCGATCGTCCGCGCCATCCTCGGTCTCGCCTCGGCGCTGGGCATGGCGACGACAGCCGAGGGCGTCGAATCGGAGGCGTTGATCGAGACGCTGATCGGGCTCGGCTGCGACATCGCCCAAGGCTATTATTTTGCCCGGCCCCTGCCGTCGGACGAGGCTTTCGCCTATTTGCGCGGGCGCTTGGCCTGAGTCGTCGCCTCGGCGGCGAGTTGCGCTACGCGCTCGCCGTCGGGAAAGCCCTCGGCGATCCAGCGCTGCTCGATCGCCTGTAGCGTCGCCGCGACCACCGGCCCGGGCTTCAGTCCCATGGCGATAAGGTTTCCGCCCCCGATCGGAAGGCGCGGCCGTTCCCAGCCGTCCAGCGTGTCGAGGCCAAGGGCTTCGGCCGGACGCTCGCCGCGCAGCAGCAGGTCCGCCGCGACCTGGGCGCCGAAGCGATAGGCGAGGGCGCGCGGTTCGTCGTCGATTGCCGCGGCGGCCTGTTCGAGCCGCCGGGTCGCCGCCTTGGAGAGCTTGAGCCGCTGCGCGATCGCGGCGGCGGTCGCCGGGTCCGCCGGGAGCAGCGCACCCAGTCGTCGCAGCGGATCGGATGCCACCTTAGCGATCGTCTCGCGCGCGATCAGTCGTTCAAGCCGGGCAACGCCGTCGGCCGTGATCTCGGGGATGATCGGCCGGAAGATGCCGCTGTCGTGCATCAGCCGGACGGTCGGCGCGGGATCGGTGACGCCGAGCAGCTTGATCAGTTCGTCGGCGATCCGTTCGCGTGACAGGGCCATGAGATCGTTGGCGCGGGCGATGCACGCGTCGAGCGCAGCCGGATCGGGGGCGCCCCGGCCGAACCGGGCGTGGAAACGGAACAGGCGCAGGATGCGGAGATGATCCTCCGCGATGCGGCGCAGCGGATCCCCGATGAAGCGCACCAGTCCGGCGTCGAGGTCGGCCCGGCCACCGAAATAATCGTGGATGGCGCCGGTCGACGGGTCAGCCGACAGCGCATTGATCGTGAAGTCGCGGCGCGCGGCGTCTTCTCGCCATTCGTCGGTGAAGGCGACGACGGCACGGCGGCCGTCGGTGGCGACGTCGCGGCGCAGCGTCGTCACCTCGACCGGGCCCGAGGGGAGAAGTGCGGTGACGGTGCCATGGGCGATGCCCGTCGGGATCGCCTTGAAGCCAGCGGCTGCGATCCGGTGGCTGCTCTCCTCGGGCAGCAGCCTGGTTGCGCAGTCGATGTCCTTCACCGCCAGGCCCAGCAGCGTGTCGCGCACCGCCCCGCCGACGAAGCGGATGTCTCCCTCGGCCGCGCCCAGCGCATCGAGCAGGCGGTCGAGCCCCGGCAAGTGCCGCCAGGCGGCGTCGGGCAGCAGCGTCACGCCGCCCGCTCCAATGCGCCGCGCAGTCGTGGGGCCAGTTCGACGATCAGACCGGCGGTGACGCCCCATATGCGTTGGTCGGGCCAGTCGATCTCATAATATTGCCGGGGGTTGCCCTCGAAGACGACCGAGCGGCGCAGATGGTTGGCCTCGGCCAGCAGCACGTCGAGGGGTACCTCGAACAGGCCCGAGACCTCGTCTTCCTGCGGGTGGAGCTCGATCCCTTCGGGGATGACACCGACGACGGGCGTGATCAGATAGCCCGACCGTGTCGCATAGGGGCGGGAGGTCCCGACCACATCGACCCGCTCGCTGGGCAGACGGACCTCTTCCCAGGCCTCGCGCAGCGCCGCGTCGACGGGCCCCACGTCCTCGGGGTCGAGCCGGCCCCCGGGAAAGGCGACCTGCCCGGCATGCGCGCGGAGTGCCTCGTGCCGCACGGTCAGCAGGACGCGGGGGCGGGGGGCTTCGATGATCGGTACGAGCACTGCGGCGCGGGTGAGGGCCGCAATGTCGCCGACCATTCCGATCTCGTCGACCAGCGGCGGGCTGTTGTCCACGTCGGCGAAGCTGCCGCGCAGCCGATCAGCGAGCGCGGTCATTGAGCCTCGAGCGCGAAGAAGCAGCCTTGGCTCCACAAGCCGGGCGGGTCCGCGCCCTCGTCCAGGGCAATGTTGACGATCTCATAATAGACGGGCCGGGCGATAAGCGCGTCGAGGCCCTTGCGCACCGTAACATAGGGATGCGGGCCGTCGTCGCGTTCGATGATCCGCAGCGGGTGCTCCGCATCGGCGACGACCAGGTCGCCGGTGTTGAGCCGGAAGGCGATCCGCCGCGCTCGACCGTCCCCCTCAACCTTCATCTCGACCGCGACGAAGGGGGCGTCGTCGACCGTGATCGAGAGCTTCTCCGCGGGGGTGACGAGGACATAGCTGCCATCGGGCTCGCGCCGCAGGATCGTCGAGAACAGCCGTACCATCGCCGCGCGCCCGATCGGCGACCCCTCGTGGAACCAGGTACCGTCGCTGGCGATGCGCATGAAGCTGTCGCCGCAATGCGCGGGATTCCATTTCTCGACGGGCGGCAGGCGGTTGTCCGCCGCATAGGCGGCGATGTCGCTCAGCGACAGTCCGGCGAAATCGGGCGGCGGCGTGCTTTCAGGCATGACGGCGATGTGCCGTCAATCGTCGCCGGGGACAAGGGCCGCGACGCGGGGGCCGAGGCGGCCATGCTCCGGAACTGTCTGGCCGGGGCGCAACCGGGCCAGCAACCGATCCCGCTCGACCGGGCCGGGAACGGTCCAGCCGCCGGTATGCCGCGACGAGAAGCCGAAGAAGCGCTCATAATAGCTGGCGTCGCCGATCAGCATCATCGGCTCGCGGCCCTCGGTGTCGGCCTTGGCCAGCGCTGCCTCCGTCAGCATGCGGCCAACGCCGGCGCGCTGCCGGCCGGGCGCCACCGCGACGGGGCCGACGAGAATCAACGGCGTATTTTCGCCATTCTCACCAGTCAGCTGGATCGGCCAGCACTGGATCGACCCGATCAGCTCGCCATCGTCCAGCGCCGCGAGGCTCAGCTCCGGCAGCGCTTCCACCCCTTCGCGCAGCCGATAGGCGGTTCGCTGGTGCCGGTCGGAGCCGAAGGCGAGATCGAGCAGATGTTCGACATGCGATGCAGCGACGGCGGCGATTGGGGCGAGCGTGATCAATTCTGTGTCGGGTCCTGTCCTTGCCGGGTGGGGAGGTCCTTGCCCGAATGGATGCGCGCCTTTAGCGTCTTGAAGATGAATGTGAAGCAAATTCGGATGATGGTTCGATGAAGCTCTACGACGCTGCCTGGGCGCCGAGTCCCCGGCGGGTCCGCATCTTCCTCGCCGAGAAGGGCATCGCGGTCGAGCGGGTGACGGTCGACCTCAGGACGGGGGAGCATCTGCGCCCCGATTTCGTTCGTACCAACCCGCAACGGCAATTGCCGGTGCTGGTGCTCGACGACGGCACCGCTATCGACGACTCGATGGGGATATGCCGCTATTTCGAAGCCCTGCATCCCGATCCGCCGCTGTTCGGCGCGACCCCGAAGGAGATTGGCCTGATCGAAGCCTGGCTCCGCCGCATCGAGCATGACTGGTTCCAGGCGGTGGCGCTGAATTTCCGCAACCGGGTGCCGGCCTTTGCCGATCGCGCGGTCAGTGGCGAATGGCCTCCGATTCCACAGATTCCGGCGCTGGTGGAGCGGGGGCTGTGCATGTGGAATGCCTTCGCCGATGTCCTCGATCGGCACCTGGCGGGGCAGTCGCATGTCGCAGGCGAGGCCTTCTCCATGGCCGACATTGCCGCCTTTGTCGCGGCCGACTTCGGCATCGCGACGCGGCTGCCCGATCCGCGCGATGGACGCGAGGCGCTGGCGCGCTGGCACGCGGCGATCGCTGCCCGCCCGTCCGCATCGGCCTGAGATTTCCCCAGCCGCTGGGGACAGGCTGTGGATAAGATGGGGATAAGGACGTTGGGGCCCCGTATCGGCCGGGTGCTCGCCCGGCTTGCCTGATTTTCGGGCATTGCCTATCGCAGGAGGCGATGACACCCGAATTCGGACCGAGCAGAACCGCCATCGTCACGGGCGGCGCCAAGCGCATCGGCGCGGAGGTCGCGGCCGCGCTGGCTGCCGACGGCTGGGACGTACTGATCCATTATCGCTCGTCGGAAGCGGAGGCGCAGGCGCTTGCGGCGCGCCTGCCGCGCGCGCGGACGGTTGCGGCCGATCTGGCCGAACCAGATGGCGCCGACCGCGTGATCGCCGCGTTGGACGGCATGCCGCCACCGGCCCTGCTGGTGAACAGCGCCTCGTCCTTCGTCTATGATTCGCTCGACGACTTCACGGTCGACGCATGGGACATGCACATGGCCGCCAATGCGCGCGGTCCGGCGCTGCTCGCCCGCGCCTTCGCGGCGGCGGTGCCGGAGGGGGCGGGCGGGCTGATCGTCAACATGCTCGACGCCAAGCTGTCGCAGCTCAACCCGGACTTCTTCACCTATACCGTTTCGAAGATCGCCTTCGCCGGGGTCAACGAACTGCTTGCCCGCTGCCTCGCGGGGCGGGGGATTCGCGTCAACGCGATCGCGCCGTCGGTCACACTTGTCTCGGGACCGCAGAGCCGCGAGAATTTCGACAAGGTCCATGGCCTCAATCCGCTTGAACGCGGCGTCCAGGTGAGCGAGATCGTCGTCGCTCTGCGCTTTCTGATCGCGGTGCCGACCATCACCGGGCAGACGATCACCCTCGACGGCGGGCAGCGCTTCCTCGGCCTGCCGCGCGACGTCCAGTTCATGGAAATCTGATGGCAGCTCATGGAGACCTGATGGACCCCGTTCGGCTCGACGGCCTCGTCCCCGATCATCTCGGTCCGCGCACCCGGCGGATCGTCCTGCGCGACCTGGCGGTGCCGGTCGACATCGGCTTCCACGACTTCGAGGTGGGCAATCCCCAGCGCGTGTTCGTGACGGTCGAAGTCTGGCTCGAGGAGGGCAGCTTCGCCGCCGTCGACGAGGTCGCCGCGGCCTGGGACTATGACTTCCTGCGCAGCGAGATACTGCTGCTGGTCGAAGGCCGCCGCTACAATCTGCAGGAGACCCTCGCGCGCGAGATATATACGCTGGTCGCCGCCCGGGCCGGGGTCAAGGGGCTGCGCGTCGCGACGAGCAAGCCCGATGTCTATCCCGACTGCGCCGAGGTTGGCGTGGAGCTCAGCTCCTTCTGACAGGGCGCCGCCCGAGTCGGGACTCGGTCAGCGCTGAATCGTTCGGCCGCATGGGCCGAGCTGGGTCAGCACGTGCCGATAATCGGCACGGACAGCTTCGGCGTTGGTGGCCGACAATGCCTCCACCGCCTTCTCCGGCAGGCGTCGCGGCAGGAAGCAGGCGAGTCGATACCAGAGCAGCGTGTCCTTCGCGGGCGCGTGCGCGCTGTCGTCGACCATCTCGCCCAGGGCGACGGCCCATTGCGGCTGTTCGCCAGGCCGGCGGAGAATCGACAGTGAGATCGGCCGGTTATCGGCGGTGGCCAGGAATATCTGGGACTCGCTCTCGCCGGGGATCGCGCCCGGCACATGGAAGGCATTGCCGATTCCCGTAACCAGCGGCGGCGCGGAAGGCGCGGTGGCCTCGGTGAGAATCGCCCGGAGGGCCGATTCGGTCGTTTGCGTCCAGTCGAGCTGAGAATAAGGCGAAGTGAGGCGAATCTCCTGGGGACGGTTCGGGACCCGGTTCGCGAACAGGATGAAGCGCGCTTTCTTCAGCTTCGGAGCCCTGCCACGGGCGTCGAGTGGGACGTCGGCTATATAGGATATGGTCCCGGCCAGCCCGTCGGCTCCGCGCAGCAGCATGCCCGTCTGAGCCTCGATTAGAAAACGGGCCTTTCCTGCCGCTAAATTAGGCGCGAGCTCACCTTTGAGGCGCTCGGCCTTGACCACCGTTACCCCCGCCACCACCTGTGCGGTCAGGGCGAGGTCGGCCAGGTCTGCGTAGGAAAAGCCCCGGATTTCTTGCGTCGGCGCAGCGGCGGGAGGGGCGGGCTGGGCGAAGGACGGCGCGGAAGCCGCCGCCGCCGCAATGGAAAAAGCAAGAAATGTGCCAAAACGAAGCATCTGACGGTTTTTGGCCGGTGCGGGCATAGGCTCCATCCTTGTCTACGCTACTTTTGATCTTTCCTTAGCGTTGAACTGCCACCGGTGTCATGCCGGAAAGCCTCCTCCAAACTGGCTTTTCGGTTATTGCGTCGATCGAACTGTCGCGATAAGGACACACTTCCGCTAAATATTAGAACATGTCTGGCGGGGTAGGGCCGGGCGCCAATGGCACAGCCGTTGACGCATGCCGGACTTTTTTGCTGGCTTCTGGATTGGAGGGAGTGTCGTTCCTTAATGGCTTATGGTGATCAAACGCTGAGCACCCGCAAGGTGGTGTCGATTGCGTTGGTGATCGTGCTTCACGCCGTCATCGGTTACGCCTTCGTCACCGGCCTTGCGTACAACGTCGTGAAGAAGGTCGCGCGCGACCTGAAGACGTTCGACGTTGCTGAAGAGGCTCCTCCGCCCCCGGATCAGCCGCCGCCGCCTCCGCCTGAGACGAAGATCGAGCCGCCGCCCGTCGTGGCGCCCCCGCCGATCGTCCAGGTCGCGCCGACTGTGGCTCCTCCGATCGTCTCGGTACCCGTTGCGCCGCCGGTGGTCATTACGCCCGCCGCGCCGCCCGCGCCCCCTCCGCCCGCGGTTTCGCGTCGCGGCGAACCGCGCGGTACTCCGGGTGAGTGGGTCACCCCCGAGGACTATCCCTCGGCCGACCTTCGTGCCGAGAACCAGGGCACGACCAGCTTCGAACTGGCCGTCGGTCCCGACGGCAAGGCAACCGACTGCAAGGTGACCAATTCGAGCGGTTTCCCGTCGCTCGACAGCAAGGCCTGCCAGATGCTCATCCGCCGGGCGCGTTTCAAGCCCCAGCTGGATGGCAATGGACAGCCGATGCCGTTCACCTATCGCAATCGCGTCCGCTGGCAGATCCCGAAGGATTGAGCTTTGGCCGGGTCGGCACCCCTTGCCCGCCCGGCTTTTCACTGACCGAAGAACATAGACAGTTTCAGAGAAGGATAAGAAGTTTATGGCTAGTCCCGCAGCCGCCGGTTCCAACCCCTATGGCCTGATGGCCGCCCTTGAGCAGGGCGGCACGATTGCCTGGGCCGTGTTCCTCATCCTCGTCGTGATGTCGGCCGCTTCCTGGTACATCATGTTCACCAAGCTGATCGAGCAGCAGAAGATCCTGAACCAGGGCAAGCGCGCCCGCGCCACCTTCTGGCAGGCTCCGAGCCTGAAGGACGGGCAGGCCAAGCTCGAGAAGAACTCGGCCTATCGCCAGATCGTCGACGACGGCCTGCTCGCCCAGGACCAGCACACCAAGCTGACCGATCCGGTCGACCAGCATGAGTGGCTGACCGGCTCGCTCTCGCGCAGCCAGGCGCTGATCAACTCGAAGCTCGGCAACGGCCTCGCGGTGCTCGCCACCGTCGGTTCGACCTCGCCGTTCATCGGTCTGTTCGGCACCGTCATCGGCATCTACCGCGCTCTGATCAAGATCGGCGCCGCCGGTCAGGCTTCGATCGACGCCGTCGCCGGCCCGGTCGGTGAAGCGCTCATCATGACCGCCCTGGGTCTGGCCGTGGCCGTTCCCGCGGTGCTCGGCTACAACTGGCTGATCCGTCGCAACAAGGTCGTCGCCGAGCAGCTCTCGGCCTTCTCGACCGACCTGCACGGCTACATGGTCTCGGCCGGCGCAGTGAAGCCCGCGGTCCTGACCAAGGCTGCTCCGGCTCCGGCCGTCAAGAAGTAAGTGGCTGACGAACGGGGGTGGGCGCGTCCGCGCGTCCGCTCCTCTCGCCAGAAACAGAAAGGCCAGGAACCGGCTCAGAGCCGGTCATCCGTAGAGCCGACAAGTAGATAGGATTTCTGCCGATGGCCATGAGTGCCGGCCCCGCCGAAGACGACAGCCCTATGTCGGACATCAACACGACGCCGCTCGTGGACGTCATGCTGGTGCTTCTGATCATCTTCCTCATCACCGTGCCGGTCGTGATCCAGACCGTTCCGGTCAAGCTTCCGAACGTGGTGTTCGAGGCGACGACGACCAAGCCTGAGAATGTCGCGCTCACCGTGCGCGCTTCGCCCGCGGGCGTCTGCGAGGTCTATTGGGGCCAGACCCCGGTGACCGCCCAGGAGCTGATCGATCGTGCCGTCGTCAAGCTGCGCAAGGAAATCGACCGCCAGGGTGGTCCTGACGCCCCCGGCCTCGAGCTTCCGGAAGTCCACATTCGTGGCGACGTCAACACCCCGTATCGTTGCATCGGTGGTGCCGTCTATACGATGCAGCGTGCTGGCTTCACCCGCGTCGGCTTCATTTCGGAACCGCCGGCTGGTTACACCAGCTCGCGTCTCTGATTTCGCTTTCGAGGAGTTTTAGTCATGGCAATGGCCGCAAGTACGACCGAAGGCGAGCCCATGATGGACATCAACACCACGCCGTTGATCGACGTGATGCTGGTGCTCCTTATCATGTTCATCATCACCATTCCGATCCAGACCCACGCGGTGAAGCTCGATCTGCCGGTTGACACGGGCCAGAACACCCCGCCGCCGGTCGACCCGGTGAAGAACAAGGTGGTGATCACGCCCGACAACCAGGTCCTGTGGAATGGGTCGCCGATCGATCTGGTGCGTCTGCGCCAGTATCTCGACATCACCCAGACCATGAACCCGATCCCCGAGCTCCACCTGGAGCCGGATGGCCAGGCCCGCTACGATCTCGTTGACCGCGTCCTCGCGGTGACGAAGCGCGCCCAGGTCGAGAAGATGGGCTTCGTCGGCAACGAGAAGTACGCCGGCGCCTTCTGAGGCGACGGACACTCGATATGAAAAGGGCGGCCCTCGGGCCGCCCTTTTTTTGTTTGGAAGTCCCGCCCGTCATCCCGGCAAAAGCCGGGAGAACCCTGTCGGCTCGAAAGGCGAAGCAAGGTGAGATCCAGGCGAGGTGAGGTCCGGGCTTTCGCCGGGATGACCGTGAAGGGATTGGCGGAAGCGACTCAATCGAGCCCGGCGAACTCGCGCAGGGGCACCTCGGGGCGTGCACCGAAATGCGAGATGATCTCGGCCGCTGCGAGCCCGGCGATGCGCGCGCATTCGGCAAGGGGCAGCCCGCGGGTCAGCCCATGGAGAAAACCGGCCGCATAGAGATCCCCCGCGCCGGTGGTGTCGACCACCCGCTCGATATGGGCGGCGGGACTGCGCACCCGCTCGGCGCCGCGCACGACCACGGACCCCTCGGCGCTCAGCGTCACCGCTGCCAGTTCTACCATGTCGGCGACCCGGTCCAGCGCGGCGTCGAGGTCCTCGGTTTCAAACAGGGCAAGCAATTCGGCCTTGTTGGCGAACAATATGTCGATCCGGTCGCGGATCAGGTCGAGGAAGTCGGCGCGGTGCCGCACGACGCAGAAGGCGTCGGACAGGGTCAGGGCCACCTTGCGGCCGGCGCCATGCGCGATGTCGGCAGCGCGATGGAACGCCGCCTTGGCATGCGGCTCGTCGTAGAGATAACCTTCAAGATAGGTGATCTTGGCCGACGCGACGAGAGCCTCGTCGATATCGTCCGGGGTGAGGTTCACGCAGGCACCGAGGTAGGTGTTCATCGTCCGCTCGGCGTCCGAGGTGACGAAGATGATGCACCGCGCGGTCGACGGTCCGTCGCTCGCCATCGGCGTGGTGAAGCGCACGCCCGAGGCGAGCAGGTCGTGGCGATAGGCGGCGCCCAACTCGTCGTCGCGGAGCTTGCCGATATAGCCGCACGAGGCGCCCAGCGATCCCAGGCCGGCGATGGTGTTGCCCGCCGATCCGCCCGAGGCGCGGGTCGCCGGGCCCATCGCGGCATAGAGCCGTTCGGCGGTCGGCTCGTCGATCAGCGTCATGGAGCCCTTGTTCAGCTTGTGCTCGGTCAGGAACGAGTCTTCGGCATGGGCGAGCAGGTCGATGATCGCATTGCCGATTCCGACGACGTCGAGGGTCGCTTCGGTCATTGATGGTCCTTGCGCTGGGCGGTCCGCCCGTGAAATGGAAGGCCAACCCATGCCTCGCGCATCGGGCGCGGGCAAGCCCCACGCATCGCGGAACCGGAGCCACGACCATCCTCATGCTCGACGAACTCGACGATCTTTTCGCCAAGGCAGGCCTCTGGCTTGCGGCCGGCCATGGCGTCGCGCTGGCGACCGTGATGCAGACCTGGGGCTCGGCTCCACGCCGGCGCGGGTCACATGCGATCATCCGCGACGACGGGCTGTTCGAAGGATCGGTCAGCGGCGGTTGCGTCGAGGGCGACGTGCTGGTCGCGGCGCAGGCGCTGCTCGCGGCGGGCGGCGGCTTCGAGCGGCGCGACTATGGCGTCCAGGATGACGAGGCCTGGAGCTTCGGCCTGGCCTGCGGCGGCAGCATCGCCGTCCTGATCCAGACGATCGACGACGCCCATGTCCCGCCCGCGCTGCTCGCTCGCATCGCTGCCGAGCGCCGGGCGGGGCGGGCGATCGCCGTCGCCAGCGATCTGGCCACCGGCGCGGCCACCGAAGCGGCACGCGACGCGGGCGATGGGGAGGGGCGCTTCGTGAACGTCTATCCGCCGCCGCTCAGGATGATGATTGTCGGCGCGGTCCATGTCAGCCAGCATCTCGTCCCGCTCGCGCGTCAGCTCGGCTATCGCGTCCAGCTCGTCGATCCGCGCGACAGCTTCGCGGCTGCCGACCGTTTCGCCGGGATCGACGTCGACACGCGATGGCCCGACGAGGCGATGGCCGAGTGGCGCCCCGACGGCGGCACCGCAGTGGTCACGCTGACCCACGATCCCAAGATCGACGATCCGGCGCTGATCGCGGCGCTCGGCAGCGATGCCTTCTACATCGCCGCGCTCGGATCGCGCCGAACCCATGCGAAGCGGATCGAACGGCTGACGGCCGCAGGCTGCACGGCCGAGGCGATAGCCCGAATCGACGGCCCGGCCGGCCTGCCGATCGCCGCCGCCACCCCTGCGGAGATCGCGCTATCGATTCTGGCCGGCGCGACGGCGGCGTTGCGCGGCGCGTGAGCGTCGGCGCGATCCTGCTGGCGGCGGGCAGCGCGCGCCGTATGGGTTCCGACAAGCTGGCGGCCGATCTGGGCGGCCGACCGCTGGCCCTCCACGCGTTCGAGGCGATCCTCGCCGCCGGCATCGATCGGCCGATTGTCGCTGTCGCCCCCGGCAGCGCCCTCGCCGCGCTGTTCGCCGGTCGTGCTCGCCTCGTCATGGTCGAGGATCATGCTCTCGGCATGGGACACTCGCTCGCGGCGGCGATCGCGGCGGCACCGGGCGACTGGAGCGCGGCGATCATCGGCCTCGCCGACATGCCCTTCGTCCGCCCCGAAACCCTGCGCGCGCTCGCCGCCGCCTCCGCGCCTGATGGCATCGTTCGCCCGGTCTTCTCTGGGATCTACGGCAATCCGGTGGCGTGGGGCCGCGATCATTTCCCGGCTCTGGCGCGCCTGCGTGGCGACAAGGGCGGCCGGGACATCCTCGCCCGCCATCCGCCGACGCCGCTGGTCTGCGACGATCCGGGTGTGACGATCGACATCGACACGCCCGATGCGCTCGCTGCGGCGCGGGCGAAACTTTTATAGCGGGCGCTACAATGATCGCAGCGCCGCTGCCGGACGCGCCGCCAGTACCGGCAGCGAACCGAGCAGGCCGATGCCGAGCGTGCCGAGCGCCCCGGCCGCGAGCGTCGCCAATATGATCGGCCAGTCGGGTGCCCAGGCCAGCTCGAAGATCCGCGTGACGACGTACCAGCCCGCCGCCGTTCCCGCCGCCAGGGCCAGCAAGGCGATGACGGTCGCCAGCAGGGCATATTCGATGGCCTGAGCCGCCAGGATCTGCCGGCGGCTCGCGCCGAGCAGCTTGAGCAGCACCGCGTCGTAGAGCCGCGCGCGGCGCGAGGCGGCGACCGCACCGACCAGCACCGCGACGCCAGCCGCCAGCGCGACCGACGCCGCCGCGCGGATCGCGGTGGCAAGCTGGCCGAAGATCGACGAGACCTGTTCGACCACGTCCTTGACCCGGATCAGCGAAACCGAGGGGAAGCCCGCGATCACCGCGCGGTTCACCGCCGCCTCCCGCGCATCGGGGATGGCGATCGTCGCCATATAGCTGTGCGGCGCGCCTTCGAGCGCCCCCGGCGCGAAGATGATGCCGAAGTTGAACCCCATCGTCTCCCAATTGACCCGCCGGATCGAGGCTATGGTCGTCTCGATCTCGACCCCGAGCACCGACAGCGTCATCCGGTCGCCAGGCTTGAGGTCGAGCGCCTTTGCCGCCTGCTCCTCGACCGAGATCAGCGGCGGTCCGGCATAGTCGGCGGGCCACCATCGTCCGGCGACGATCTCATTGCCCTCGGCAAGCCTGGCCGAATAGGTCAGCCCGCGGTCGCCGTTGAGGATCCAGGCGCCCTTGGGAACAGGCTTCATGTCGGTTACGCGGATGCCGCGCACCGCGACCACCGAGCCGCGCAGCGAGGGCACGCTGTCGATCTTCGCCTCGGGCGCGCGGGCGAGCACGGTCGAGCGGAACCGGTCGATGTCCTCGGTCGGCACGTCGAGGGCGAAGAAGCTGGGCGCGACCGCGGGGACGGTCTTCTCGATCTGATGGGTCAGGCTGGTCTGCACCACGGCGAGCACCACGAACAGGGTGAGGCCGAGGCCGAGCGCGACGATCAGCCGGTCGGTCTGCGCCGCCGGGCGGTGGAGATTGGCGATGGCGAGGCGCAGCAGCGGCCGGCGCGGGCGGGGCAGGGAGCGGGCGCCGCGCCGGACCAGCCAGCCGATCGCGCCGAGCAGCGCGAAAATGCCGGCGGTGGCGGCGAGAAAACCGGCGCTCAGCATCGGCTGCCGCGCGGTTGCCACGGCGAGCAGGGCGATCCCCAGCCCCGCGCCAAGCATCGGCAGCAGCACCCGCCAGCGCGGCCAGCCCAGCGGCTCGACCCGCGCGCGGAAGATTGCCGCCGGGCTCACCTGTCCCGCCCGCGCCAGCGGCGAGAGGCTGAACAGCAGCGCCGCGAGCAGGCCGTAGATGGCGCTGATCAGCAGCGGCAGCGGGAATATCGCGAACTTCGGCGCGACCGGCAGCGCGTCCCCAGCCAGCCAGCCGACGATCGCGGGCACCGCCGCGCCGACGGCCAGGCCGGCGGCGATCGCCCCCGCCGAGACGATCGCGACCTGGATCAGATAGATGCGGAAGATGGTGGCGGAGGAGGCCCCCAGAATCTTGAGCGTGGCGATCCCGGGCCGCCGCTGGTCGAGCCAGGAGGCGACGCCGTTGCCGACGCCGATCCCGGCGACGACGAGGGCGGTCAGCCCGACCAGGGTCAGGAACTGGCCGAGCTGGTCGACCAGCCGGCGCAGCCCGCGCGCGGCATTGGTGCGGTCGGTGACCTCCCAATTGGCGTCGTGGAAGCGTTCGCCGAGCCGTTCGGCGATCGCATGGGCGTCGCGGTCGGCGGGCAGGCGGATGCGGTAGCGTGCAGTGAACAAGCTGCCGGGCTGGACGAGCCTGGTCGCCGCCAGTCCCTCGCGCGAGACGAGGATGCTCGGTCCTAGGGTAAATCCCTCGCCGACCCGGTCGGGTTCCTCCGCAATCATCCCCGCGACGCGGAAGCTCGTCTCGCCGACGCGCAGCGGGTCGCCGATCCGGAGCGACAGTCGTTCGGCCAAGGCAGGGGCGATCATCGCGTCGAGCCCGGCGGGACGGGGGGAGAGTGCACCGGGCTCCAGCCGGAGGGCGCCGTAGAGCGGCCAGCGGTCATCAACGCTCTTGAACTCGGCGAGCACCGCGGCGGTCGCGTCGACGCGCGATGCCATGGCGCGCAGCCGGATCGTCTCGGACACCGTGCCCTGCCGGGCAAAGGCGGCGCGCTCGTCGGGCGCGGCCTCGCGCTGGGCGACGCGCATCTCGATGTCGCCGCCCAGTATCTCGCGGCCGCGGCTGTCGAGCTCGGCGGTGATCGCGCGCGACAGGCTGCCGACCCCGGCCAGCCCGGCGACGCCGAGGAACAGGCAGATGATCAGCAGGCGAAGCCCCTTGAGCCCGCCACGCATGTCGCGCAGCGCCAGGGCCCAGGCGGCCTTCACGCGGCCGCCCGGTCGGAAATGATCGCGCCGTCGCGCATCTCGACGATCCGGGCGCAGCGCGCCGCCAGTGCCGGATCATGCGTGATGACGAGCAGGGTCGCGCCGGTCTCGCGCTGGCGGTCGAACAGCAGGTCCATGATCGTCTCGCCGGTCGCGCCGTCGAGATTGCCGGTCGGCTCGTCGGCGAACAGGATGGCGGGGCGTGCCGCGGTGGCGCGGGCGATCGCCACCCGTTGCTGCTCGCCGCCCGAAAGCTGCGACGGATAATGGTCGAGCCGATGGCCAAGGCCGACCGCCTCCAGCTCCGCGGCGGCGCGGGCGAAGGCATCGGCCTCGCCGGCCAGCTCGAGCGGTACCGCGACATTTTCGAGCGCGGTCATCGTCGGCAGCAGGTGGAAGGCCTGGAGGATGATGCCGATGCGCCCACGCCGCGCGGCAGCGAGCGCATCCTCGTCGAGCCGGCCGAAGTCGAGGCCAGCGATGTCGATCTGGCCGCCATCCGCGCGTTCGAGCCCCGACAGCACCGCCATCAGCGACGACTTGCCCGATCCCGAGGGCCCGAGCAGCGCCACCGTCTCGCCCGCCCGGATCGCGAGGTCGATGCCCTTGAGAATATCGACCCGTGCCGATCCCTTGCCCAGCGCGAGACGAACGGCGCGGGCGTCGATGATGGATTCTGTCATGCGGGGGGCCGGAGTCCTCGGTTGTTGCCGCAGTGGAACATGAGGATTGGGCGCGCGCCGATCAATGGGGGCGGATGAAAAAGCTCTCCCACCCGTCATGCCGGCGGAGGCCGGCATGACGGGAGAGAGGAGAAGAGGCCGACGCAGGAGATGCGGGCTCCGCCGGCATGACGGTAATCAAAAAAAGCCCGCCTCTTTCGAGACGGGCCTTTCTCGTTCCGAAGGTTCAGGCCTTGACCTTGGGCTTGGCGCCGCCGCCCTTCTTGGGGCGCTTGGGCGCGGCGGGGACGATCTCGAAGGACAGCGCGTCATCCTTGAGCTTGACCTTGACCTCGCCGCCATGGACGAGCTTGCCGAACAGCAGCTCCTCGGCCAGCGGCTGCTTGATCTTCTCCTGGATCAGGCGACCCATCGGGCGAGCACCGTAGAGCTTGTCATAGCCTTTGGCGGTCAGCCAGTTGCGGGCCTCCTCGTCGAGGCTGATATGCACGTCGCGGTCGGCCAGCTGCAGCTCAAGCTGGAGGATGAACTTCTCGACCACCCGCGCGACGACCTCGGTCGGCAGGTAGCCGAAGGGGACGATCGCATCGAGGCGGTTGCGGAATTCCGGCGTGAACATCTTCTTGACCGCTTCCTCATCCTCGCCCTCGCGGGTGAGGTTGCCGAAGCCCAGCGTCTCGCGCGCCATGTCGGACGCGCCGGCGTTGGTGGTCATGATCAGGATGGTGTTGCGGAAGTCGACCGTCTTGCCGTGGTGGTCGGTCAGCTTGCCGTTGTCCATCACCTGCAGGAGGATGTTGAACAGGTCCGGATGCGCCTTCTCGATCTCGTCGAGCAGCAGCACGCTGTGCGGATGCTGGTCGACCGCGTCGGTCAGCAGGCCGCCCTGATCATAGCCGACATAGCCCGGAGGGGCGCCGATCAGCCGGCTGACCGAATGGCGCTCCATATATTCGGACATGTCGAACCGCTGCAGCGGGATGCCCAGGATCGAGGCGAGCTGGCGCGCGACCTCGGTCTTGCCGACGCCGGTGGGGCCCGAGAACAGGTAGTTGCCGATCGGCTTGTCGGGATCGCGCAGGCCCGCGCGGCTCAGCTTGATCGCCGAGCTCAGCACCTCGATCGCCTTGTCCTGGCCGAACACCACCCGCTTCAGGTCGGTCTCGAGCGTGCCGAGGACCTTCTTGTCGTCGGTCGACACCGATTTCGGCGGGATGCGCGCCATCGTCGCGATCACGGCCTCGATCTCCTTGGGCGTGATCACCTTCTTGCGCTTGCTCGGCGGCACCAGCATCTGCGAGGCGCCGACCTCGTCGATCACGTCGATCGCCTTGTCGGGCTGCTTGCGGTCGCTGATGTAGCGCGACGACAGCTCGACCGCGGCCTTGATCGCGTCGGGCGTGTACTTGACGTTGTGATGCTCCTCGAACGCCGAGCGCAGGCCGGTGATGATCTTGATCGTGTCCTCGATCGTCGGCTCGTTGACGTCGATCTTCTGGAACCGGCGCAGCAGGGCGCGGTCCTTCTCGAAATGGTTGCGGAATTCCTTGTAGGTGGTCGATCCGATGCAGCGGATCGTGCCGCCTGACAGCGCCGGCTTGAGCAGGTTCGACGCATCCATCGCGCCGCCCGACGTGGCGCCCGCGCCGATCACGGTGTGGATCTCGTCGATGAACAGCACCGCGTGGGGCAGCTTTTCCAGTTCGGTCACGACCTGCTTCAGCCGCTCCTCGAAATCGCCGCGATAGCGGGTGCCGGCGAGCAGCGCGCCCATGTCGAGCGAATAGATCACCGCCGGCAACAGGACCTCGGGAACATCGCCCTCGACGATCTTGCGGGCCAGCCCTTCGGCGATCGCGGTCTTGCCGACGCCGGGATCGCCCACATAGAGCGGATTGTTCTTCGACCGGCGGCACAGGATCTGGACGGTGCGGTCGACTTCGGGCCCGCGGCCGATCAGCGGATCGACCTTGCCGTTCTTGGCCTTCTCGTTGAGGTTGACGCAGAACTGCTTGAGCGCGCTCTCGCCCTTCTTGCCGTCGGCCTTGGCTTGCGCCTTCTCCTCCTCGGCGCCCTTGACCTCGCGCTGCTCGGTGGGCTGGCCGGCCTTGCCGACGCCGTGGCTGATATAGCTGACCGCGTCGAGGCGGCTCATGTCCTGCTGCTGCAGGAAGAAGACCGCATAGCTCTCGCGCTCGCTGAACAGCGCGACGAGGACGTTGGCGCCGGTCACCTCCTCGCGACCCGACGACTGGACGTGCAGGATCGCGCGCTGCACCACCCGCTGGAAGCCGCTGGTGGGGGAGGGATCGGTCTCGCCCTCGACCTTGAGCGCGTCGAGCTCGGTGTCGAGATAGTTGGTGACAGCGTTGCGAAGCTCGCTCAGGTCGACGCCACAGGCGGTCATCACCTTCGACGCATGCTCGTCCGCGATCAGCGCGAGGAGCAAGTGCTCCAGCGTCGCATATTCGTGGCGGCGGCTGCTGGCGGCGCTCAGCGCGTTGTGCAGCGTCTGTTCGAGTTCGCGGGCGAAGGATGGCATGGTCGTTCTACTCCATTCGGCATGGGCCGAGCCATGCCGCTGCACCATATGTCGGATGCCTGAGGCCGTTCATCAAGACCTCCTGCCGGAGCAAGCGGGCACCGCTTTCCGGCAGACGCGTCCTCATCGCTTGAATAGGCTTTCGGCCGTTGCGCGATGGTTAAGGGCGTTCTTGATCTTGCTCCTGCACCGCTCGATCTCGCCATGCAGCGCAGCGATGCGGGCTTCCAGCTCGTCCACGGACAGATGATCGATGTCCTGCCGGATGAGTTGCGTCACCGGATCGTCGGGGCGCTTCGCGAAAAGATCGTCGGGCTCCATGCGCATAACGTTGACCGTGGCGGGCCGCATGTCAATAAACCGTGCGAGATGCACGCCTCGGCAAGGCCGAAAAGGGAGACCAATGGTCGAGATTCCCGACTGGATGACCGCGATAGACCCCGAAGGCAAGGGTGGTCCCGAGATACTGCAGCCGGTGCGCCGCCCCGTTCCCCGGCCGGGGCCGGGACAGGTGCTGATCCGAGTCGCGGCGGCGGGGGTCAATCGCCCCGATGTCGCCCAGCGCAACGGCGCCTACCCGCCGCCGCCGGGCGCGCCGTCGATCCTTGGCCTTGAGGTGGCAGGCGAGATTGTCGCGCTGGGGGAAGGGGCGCTGCCAGAGCTGTTGGGACAGCCGGTCTGCGCGCTCGTCGCCGGCGGCGGCTATGCTGATTATGTGGTGGCCGAGGCCGGGCTGTGCCTGCCGGTTCCTAACACATTGTCGATGGTCGAGGCCGCGGCCATTCCGGAGACGCTCTTCACCGTGTGGAGCAACGTCTACGAGCGCGCCTACGCCGCCGAGGGCGACCGGCTGCTCGTCCATGGCGGCACCAGCGGGATCGGTACGATGGCGATCCTGCTCGGTCGCATTTTCCAGGTCGAGACGATCGTCACCGCGGGCTCGGACGAGAAATGTGCGGCCGCGATCAGGCTGGGCGCCGCCCATGCAATCAACTACCGCAGCCAGGACTATGTCGCGGAGATCGAGCGCATCACCGGCGGAAAGGGCGTGAACATCGTCCTCGACATGGTGGGCGGCGGCTATGTGCCGCGCAATATCGATTGCCTGGCCGAAGACGGCCGCCATGTATCGATCGCGGTACTGGGCGGCGCGAAGGCCGAAATCCCGATCTGGAAGATCATGCAGAAGCGGCTGACGCTCACCGGATCCACGCTGCGGCCGCGTAGCGTCGCCTTCAAGACGGCGGTAGCCGAGGAGATTTCCTCCGTCGTCTGGCCCCATGTCGAGGAAGGGCGCCTGAAGCCGGTGATCGACGCGACCTTCCCGCTCGTCCAGGCGGCTGACGCGCATCGGCGCCTGGACGAGGATCATGTCGGGAAGGTCGTGCTGGTCATCTGACGCCAAAACCTTCTCGCCATTCCCCCGAAACCAGGACTCCCGCTATCGAGGAAATGACGGAAGGCGAGGGTAACCGCTTCAGCCTATTTACTTGTCCAGGCTCTTGGCGTGTTCGAGGTGCTTCTGAACCACGGGCGCGATCTCGCCGGCCGCAGTCTTGAGCGACGCAGTGTCGCCATGCTCGGCATAGTCGCGCATCAGCACCAGCGCGTCCTCATGGGCATCGACCTGATCGTCGATATAGGCCTCGTCGAACGCGGCGCCCTTCTTGGTGCGCAGCTCGGCAAGATCCTCATTCTGGTCCTCGGTTAGCGTGGCATTGGGAGTGATGGCGGGGGTCGCAGCGGCGGCTGCCGCCTTGATCTTTGCGGTCGACTCGGTGTGCGCCTTGATCATCTCGGCAGCGAAGTCCTTGACGGCCTGAGACGATGCGTTGGTCTGCGCGATCTTGGCCGCAGCGATCTCGAACGCGTCGGACCTCGCCGCCTTGTCGACAAAGTCCTTGGCGGTGGGGGTCGGTGTCATCGCCTGCTGCACGTCGACCATGGCATTCGACGCCATCGCACCGGCCGTATCGGCGGTGCTCGCCGCGCTATTGGCGACGCTGTCGGCCGTTTGCTCGGCCTTCTTGTCGCATCCGGCAAGGCTCAGGGCGAGCGCGGCCGTCGATGCGATCAAAAAATGTCTATACATTATCCGTCCTCCTACGTGGCGGGCTGTAAACGACTGGGCTTGCGGGGCGTTCCGGAGAAGCGGGTTTCGCCTGAAGCTCGAGGGCATTGCCGATCGCGGCCATCGACGCGGTATTGTCGAAGATGCACCAGCCGCCGCGCTTCCGCAGTTGCGCGGCGTAGCGGTTCAAATCGGCTCCGGCATAGGCCGAGCGGTACATCACCGGCGAGCCGTGCAGCCGGAAATAGACCAGGCCCGGCCAGCCGCCAGGTTCCCCCGCGCCCTGCACCGGGGCGGGATCGGCGGCGACGCGGGCGACGCGATGATCGGCCAGCAGCCGGTCTGCCGCGCCGGTGAACCAACTCGGGTGACGCGGCTCGCACGCGATCGGAACGTCGGTCGCCGCGTGGTACAGCTCCAGGAACGCGGACAGCAGACCTGCTTCGAAGGCCAGGGACGGTGGCAATTGGAGCAGCAATACGCCCAGCTTCCCGCCCAGTCCGCCGATTCCCCCGAGGAAAAGATCCAGGGCCTCGTCACAGGCGGCGAGGCGGAGCTCATGGCTGATCCGCCGTGGGATCTTCACCGCGAACCGGAAGTCTCCACCGACACTTGCCGCCCAGCGCCGGTAGGTGTCGACGCGATGCGGGCGATGGAAGCTGCTGTTGATCTCGACCGCGTCGAAACGGGCCGAATAGCGTTCGAGATGCGTTCCCTCGTTGGGGAAGGCGGCGGCATGGATCGACGGGATCGACCAGCCGGCGGTGCCGATCCGCACGCGCATCAGCGGCGGGTGAACGCGAAATGGTCGCGGATGCGGGCGTTGAAGAAGCGCCCCTTCGACCGCGCGGCGCGCATCGCCGCGACGATCCGCGCCGGCACGTCATGATAGCTGTAGCGCCGGCCGGTCACGAACTCGATGTCGAGCCGCCGCGCCGCGGCGTCATAGTCGAAGCTGCGGATGACCGAGGAAGGCATGTCCCGGAAACGCGCCAGCGGGCATCCCGCTCCCCTCAGGTGAAGAGGTCGACCACCTCTGCTCCGGGAAATACCGCCTCGACGATCAGCGAACGGTGACAGCAGCCCGGTTCACGCTCGAAGCAGAGCAGGGCGGTCGGCCGCTCGCGGGCCATGTCGGCCAGCATCGCGGCCTGCGCCATCGCCTCTGGCAGGGCGAGCTGGCCCTCATAGACGCGGCGCAGCGTCTCCATATCGTGGCGGCGCGCTGCGGTGCGGCCCTCAGGCGGGGTGCCGAGCGCCTTCAGGCCGACATAGTCGATCCCGGCCTCGCGCAGCCCGGCGGCGAGGATGTTCTTGGAGAAGCCCGGCCGGCGCGACAGCGGTACCGCGCGAACATCGGCAAGCAGGGCCACCCCCGCCGTGCGAAGCCGATCGATCAGCTCCGCCTGGGTTGCGCCTTCATAGCCGATCGTGAAGATCCGCACGGGTACCGCGCGTCAGCTCTTGCTGCCGCCGTTGTTGCGGTTGGCGTAGAGCAGCGCGGCGACGATGGCCGCCGACCCGATGCCGATCGCGGCGCCGACCACGGCGGTCTTCTTGGTGATCTTGGGCGCGGGGGTGTCCTTCTTCTTCCCCGCCGGCTTCTTCGCGGTGGGTTTCCCCGCGGCTGGCGGGCTGTCCGGCGTGCTGTTCTCGTCGCTCAACGTCACTCTCTCCTGCCTGTACGGGCCCCTGCTGGGCGCCGACGGCTCGGGAAGGCAAGCGATTCCTCGGTGAGTCGTTCGGGCGCCGTGGCGAATAGCCCGTGCGGTTACCTTCATAGGCCATCGGGAGGGCGAGGGGGAACCCCGAAACCGGCTGGGCCCTCCCGAAGCGGGCTCAGCCCAGCGCGTCCCAGAGCAGCTTGGCGGTGAGGGCGAGGCAGATCGTCACCAGCACCGGGCGGATCACCTTCGCCCCGAAGCGGATCGCGGTGTGCGAGCCGGTCCAGGCGCCTGACGCTGCGCCGACCGCCATGCACAGGCCAAGCAGGATCATCGCATGTCCGGTCGAAAGAAACACAATCAAGCTACCGAAATTGCTGGCGAAATTAAATGCCTTGGTATGTGCGGTCGCGCGGATCAGGCCCATGCCGCGCAGCGACACGAGGCTTGTCGCGAAGAAGCTGCCTGTGCCCGGACCGAAGAAGCCATCATAGAAACCGATCGCGCCCCCGACCGGCAGATAGCCGCGAGTGCCAAGCCGATGATGGACCTCCTCGTCCGACATGCGCGGGCTGAGCAGCACATAGGCGGCGACCGCGACGAGCAGCACCGGCACGATCAGCTTGAGTATGTCGGTCTTGATCGACTGGACGATCCACGCGCCGAGCCCCGAGAGGAGCAGGATCACCACCACCTGCGGCCAGTAGGTCCGCCAGTCGATCAGGCCTTTCCGGCTGAAGTTGAAGGTCGCGGTGGCCGAGCTGAAGCTCGACTGGAGCTTGTTGGTCGCCAGCGTCGCGATCGGCGGGACTCCGGCCGACAGCATCGCCGGGACGGTCAGCAGCCCGCCGCCGCCGGCGATCGCATCGATGAAACCGGCGATGAAGGCGACGACCGTCAGCAGCGCATAGGTTTCGGTGGCGAGATGCATGGATCGCCCGTGCCGCAGGGCGCGGCGGAGTGCAAGCCTTGCCGGGAGGAGCCTTGTCGGGACCTTGGCAGTAGGTGGCCGCGCCTCTATGGCCTGCGGCCATGACGGCACCCCGCTTCCACTTCTCGATCGCCGCGACCGACGGCAAGGCCCGTACCGGCACGATCCGCATGCAGCGCGGCGACATCCGCACTCCCGCCTTCATGCCGGTCGGGACCGCTGCGACGGTCAAGGCGATGAAGCCCGTCGACGTCCGCGCGACCGGCGCCGACATCATCCTCGGCAACACCTATCACCTGATGCTGCGCCCGGGCGCCGAGCGCGTCGCCCGGCTCGGCGGCCTGCACCGCTTCATGCGCTGGGACCGGCCGATCCTGACCGACAGCGGCGGCTATCAGGTGATGAGCCTGTCGGCGCTGACCCGGCGGAGCGAGGAGGGCGTGTCGTTCAAGAGCCATCTCGACGGCTCCGCGCATATGCTGAGCCCCGAGCGCTCGATCGAGATCCAGCGGCTGCTCGGTTCCGATATCGTGATGGCGTTCGACGAGCTGGTGCCGACGACGACGACCGTGCAGCAGCAGGCCGAGGCGATGGAGCGATCGATGCGCTGGGCGAAGCGCTCGCGCGACGCATTCGACGCGGGCGGCGAGCATGCCGGACGGGCGGCGCTGTTCGGCATCCAGCAGGGCGCGCTCGACGAGAGGTTGCGCAAGGCCTCGGCCGACGCGCTGCTCGCGATCGGCTTCGACGGCTATGCGGTCGGCGGCCTGGCGGTGGGCGAGGGGCAGGAGGCGATGTTCGCCACGCTCGACTTCGCGCCGGGCCAGCTCGACCCCGCGAAGCCCCGCTACCTGATGGGCGTCGGCAAGCCCGATGATATCGTCGGCGCGGTCGAGCGCGGCATCGACATGTTCGATTGCGTGCTGCCCACCCGATCGGGCCGCAACGGCCAGGCCTTCACCCGCCGGGGCCCGATCAACCTGCGCAACGCCCGGTTCGGCGAGGATGAGCGCCCGCTCGACGAAAGCTGCGCCTGTCCGGTGTGCGGCCAGTTCAGCCGCGCCTATATCCACCATCTGATCCGGGCCGGTGAGATCCTCGGGGCGATGCTGATGACCGAGCATAATCTCAGCTTCTACCAGGCGCTGATGGCCGACCTCCGCGCAGCGATCGCGGCGGGCACGCTGTCGACCTTCGCCGCCGACTTCCGCTCCGCCTATCATGGGGGCGGCGCGGGGGACTGAAGCGGGAACTCAGGCCGTGGCGCGGGCCGCCGCGACGCGGTCGAGCAGGACGCGGGCAGGGGCCAGCGCCCGTTCGGCGCGCTCGCGCGGCCCAATGCCGGACTCGGCCGCCGCGCGCATCGGCACCTCGATGCTCACCGTCGGGCTATCACGAAGCGCCATCAGGATGTCGAACAGGGGCAGTTCGCCTTCGCCCGGCGGGAGGCGCGAGAAGGCAGCCTCTTCGAAATAGATGGGATGACCCGGCGCGAGCGGCACGTCGCAGAGCTGCACATAGCCGATCGTTCCGGGCGCCAGCGCAGCGATGTCGGCAGGCGTTCCGCCCGAGCGGACGAGGTGCATCGTGTCGAGAACGATCCTGCAATCAGGCCGGCCGACATGCCGCCACGCCGCAAGCGCGGTCTGCAGATCGGGGGTGCTGGGGCGTCCGCGGGAGAATTCGATGGCGCTGTCGATGCCGACCGCGCCCGCCATCTCGGCCAGCAAGGCATATTGGTCGAAGGTTCGCCCCATGTCTGGGTCGAAGCTCAATATGTTGATGCAGCGAACGCCCAGCTCGGCCATGATCGCGATGTCGCCCGCATAGATGTCGCGCACGTCGAGGCCGGGCCGGACGACCACGCCCTCGCCGAGGGCGAGCGTCACCCCGCGATCGCGCGCCGCCGCGACCAGATCGCGCCGGAGGGCGGGGTCGGTGCGCAACGACCAGGGCGGATAGCCTTCGGGATTATAGTCGAGCGGCTCGAGGATCAGTGAGACCGACGGCGCGCCGAGATCGGCCGCCAGCTCGACGAACGCCACGGGCGGCAGCGCGAAGACAGTGAGGAAGTCGATCCCCGGACCCTTCATGCCATGCCTCGTCCCCGCTCCCCGTTACCGGCGCGTATAGGGGAAGGAACGAGCGATGTCCCATAGCCTGTCGCGGGCGAGGCCAGACATATTCTTCCGGGAATCAAAAACCCCGGCAAGTCAGAGACTTGCCGGGGTTTGTGGTGGGCGTGGCAAGGATTGAACTTGCGACCCCTGCGATGTCAACACAGTGCTCTACCACTGAGCTACACGCCCAATGCGGGGCTCCCTAGCCGAGGCGTTCGGGGTGCGCAACCCCGTGTCACAGCTTTTTCTTCAAAGGCCCGAAGCGCTGCCTACCTGGAACATGCGATCGACCTCGAGGACCAGCTCGCGCAGGTGGAAGGGCTTGGACAATATCTTTGCGTCGGGCGGCGTCGCGCCCGACTTCAGCGTGACCGCGGCGAAGCCGGTGATGAACATGACGCGCATGTTCGGGGCGATGACGTTGGCGCGCTGGGCCAGCTCTATCCCGTCCATTTCAGGCATGACGATGTCGGTCAGCAGCAGATCGAAGCTGCTTTCTTCAATCAGCGGCAGGGCGGCGGTGCCGCGGTCGACACTGGTGACGGCGTAGCCCGAACGCTCGAGCGCGCGCGCCAGATATTCGCGCATCGAATCATCGTCTTCGGCCAGCAATATACGGATCATGACCCGATCGTACCCCGCAGCCGGCTACATGCCGGACCCGCGCCTTCCTTATGCGCCAATCGCTTAACAAATTCCAGCGGCGCGAAATTCGACTTTCGGGGAATGGTGGCGGAAAGGCGGCGGTTGCACGCCGTGCCCGACCTCCCTAGCACTGGCGGCAATGGCTTCCGAACTGGCCTTCTCGATCCTGGGTCCCGCGACGCCGCGCTCGCCGGTCGTGCTGGCGGTGCCGCATGCCGGGCGCTCCTATCCACCCGAGGTGGTGGCGCGCGCACGCGTTCCAATGGAGCGGCTGCGGGCTCTGGAGGACCGTCATGCCGAGCGGCTGGTCTCACGGGCGGTCGAGGCGGGCGCAACCGCGATCGTCGCGCATGTCGCGCGCGCCGCGATCGACCTTAACCGGGACCCGCGCGAGATCGATCCGGCGATGATCGAGGGGAATCTGGACAGCGACGGATTGCTGACGACGGGCAAGGTTCGCGCCGGGCTCGGCTTGTTCCCGCGCCGTTTGCCCTCCTGCGGCGAACTATGGCGCGCGCGGATGCCCGCCGAGGTCGCCGCACGGCGAATCGCCGAGATCCACGAACCCTATCACCGCGCGATTGCCGAGCGGATCGAGGCGACGCGCGCGTTGTTCGGCGCGGCGGTGCTGATCGATTGCCATTCGATGCCCCCGCTGCCGGTCCGGCAGGCGGGCGGTCCGGTCCGGATCGTGATCGGCGACCGGTTCGGCGCGGGCGCCGCGGGCGCGGTGGTCGACCTCGTCCTGGCGGTGATCGACGGGGCGGGACTGCGGGCGGCGCGCAACCATCCTTATGCGGGCGGCTACACGATAGATCGTCATGGCCGGCCGCGTCGGCAGGTCCATGCGATCCAGATCGAATATGATCGGTCGCTCTATCTCGACGCCGCGCTCGACGCACCCACCGGACAGATCGAGGATTGCGGGCGGTTGCTCGCCTCTATCGTCGCCGAGCTGGGGACCTTGTTCAGCCCGGACCTGCCGATCGCGGCCGAATAGCGCCGGCGCCGTTCAGAACCAGGAAGAGCCCTAAAAACGGGGCTCTCGATCTCCCGGACAAAAAAGAACCACCCCGTGCTTACGCACGAGGTGGCCAAGGTTCAGGGAGGAACGCATCCCGAAGGATGCGTCGTACGGGGCCGCGAAAGGGGGGCACGACCACCGCACATCAACAAGATAGGGCGCTTCCCCTGCGGTTTCAAGGACAGTTCGTCCTCCTCGGGAAAATTCCTTATCTTTGTCGTGGCTTTGGGCCGGAGCGCGTTGCCGGGCCGGAAGCGTCTCCGGCCCGGAAACGGATCAGGCCGGCACCGCCGGGGCGGGCATGGCCGGGGCCTTGCCCTGCTGCATCTGCAGCGAGAATACATCGCGAATCAGCGACAGCGAGAAGAGGTGGGCATAGATCAGCGGCAGCAGGCCGCTTTGGACCATCTTGCGCAGGACATCGCCACGCAGCTCCTTGAGCTTGTCCTCCGACACGATCTGGAAGCCGCGATAGACGAAGGGCTGGCCGCCGCCCTCGGGCTCGATCGTCACTTCGCCATCGATCAGCAGCTTGTTCTGGATCAGCTCCTGCATGAACATGCCGGTGCGCATGCCCGCCTGTTCGAACTGCTCGCAGAAGGCGAGGGTGTTCTTGATCGCCTCCGAAGGCTCCTCGCCCTCGAACAGCGGAGCGCCCTCGTCGAACTCGCCCAGCAGGCCGGCGGTGCTGTCGAAGCACAGCGAAAGATCGTCGCTATCGGGCCGCAGGCGCGCGAGCATGAACGGATAGCGGCGCACATAGGCCGGGACATAGAGGTCGCGGTTGGGCTGGCCCATCTCGTCGGTGAAGACGTTGACGCCCTCGTTGAGGCCGAACAGCGCGAGCGGCACCGGATCGGCGCCGACCGAGAAGACGATGGGGTAATGGCGCTGCGCCGGGATGAACTCCTCGACGGTCAACGGCACCGCGTGCGCTTTGCCGAAGAACTCGGCGCTTTCCATCGTCTTCGCCTTCCACGATGCGTGGAGCTGGCTCGATAGCGGCTGGAGGTCGTTATAGAAGAGGGGCAGGGCGTTGGGCGGGGCGCTCGCCATCGAAAATCTCCTGAAGAATATCGGTCTCTTGTTCGGACGACGGGCCCGAAGGATGCCGCCGCCGTCTATTGGTCCTCGCGGCCGGAAGCAAGCGGAACGAGTTTTCCTGGGTTCATGATTCCCAGCGGATCGATGGCCTGCTTGATCGCGCGGAGCGCGCGCAGGCGGACCGGATCGGTCAACCGCGTGAACTCGTCAAGCTTGGCCTGGCCGATGCCATGCTCGGCCGACAGCGATCCCCCGGCCGCGGCCACCAGGTCGTGGACCAGCGCCGTTGCCGCCGCGCCATGCTCGGCGATCCAGGCGTGGCGGGGTGCATTTTCTGGCGGAAGCAGGTTGAAATGGATGTTGCCGTCGCCAAGATGGCCGAAGGCGATGATCCGCGATCCCGGATAGCACGCCTCCATCCGTTCGCGCTCCCGCTCCAGGAAGGCGGGCATCTCCGACACCGGCACCGAGATGTCGTGCTTGAGCGAGGGGCCGTCGATCTTCTCGGCTTCGGAGATCGACTCGCGCAGCGCCCATAGCGCCTCCGCCTGCGTCTCGTTCGCCGCGATGGTGGCGTCGACGACCAGGCCGTCCTCGATGCCGGCGGCGAGCGCCTGTTCGAGCGCGTCGCGCGGCTCGGGGCCGGCTCCGGTCCCGACCGCCTCGACCAGCACGTTCCACGGGCAGGGCGCAGCCAGCGGCGCGCGCGTGCCGCCGATGTTGCGAAGGACCAGCGCCAGCGCATCCGCCGGAACCAGCTCGAAGCTCTCGACCGCTTCGCCGGTCCGCTCCTCCAGCCGGCGGAGCAGCGCCAGCGCTGCCCGGGGGTGCGGGACCCCGACCCAGGCGACCGCGCGTGCGGCGATGGCCGGTACCAGCCGCAGCGCGGCGGCGGTGACGATGCCCAGCGTCCCCTCGGCGCCGGTCAGCAACTGACGCAGGTCGTAGCCGCGATTGTCCTTGCGCAGCGTCGCGAGGCCGTCGAACGACGATCCGTCGGGCAGCACCGCCTCGAGGCCCAGCACCAGGGCGCGCATCGGGCCGAACCGGAGCACCTGCGTGCCGCCGGCGTTGGTCGAGACGAGCCCGCCGACCGTCGCCGACCCCTTGGCGGCGAGCGATAGCGGGAAGCGTCGGCCGACCAGGGCGGCCGCCTCGTGCAGGTCGGACAGGATCACGCCGGCCTCCGCGATCACCGCATTATCCTCGGCCGATATCGATCGAATTCGGTTCATCCGCCGCAGCGACAGCAGCAGAGCCGATCCGTCCGGCGGCGGAGTGGCCCCGCCGACCGTGCCGGTATTGCCGCCCTGCGGCACCAGCGCCACACGCGCCTCGGCCGCCAGACGGACAATCTCCGCCACCTGGGCGGTCGACGAGGGAGCGAGCAGGGCAGGGGTCTCGCCATGATAGCGGTCGCGCCAGTCGGTAAGCCACGGCGTCACCAGATCCGGATCGGTAACGAACCCGTGCGGACCCAGCAGGGCGTGGAGGCGGTCGAGCAGCAGCGGGTCGGGTGCATGGAGGCGGGACATCGCCGGAGCATAATGCAGGCGCCGCGCGATTTGCCAGCCCGGTGGATGGCCCGTCAGTTCATCCGCGGTTCAAGCGATTGCGTCGAGGATCGAACCGGGTAGGATCGCGTTGTAAAGCGTGAATTTTCGACAAAGGGTGGATTCTCGATCGTGATGCCTGGCCGCTTGCCGCGATTGCTGTGTGCCGGGGGACGTCCCATGGTCTTGGCCGCTCTTGGAACCGGGCTGGTATTCGCGATCCCGGCCTCGGCCGATCCGCGACCCGCCCGCGTCGCCCAGGTAACTGTCGAACAGTCGCTGATCGTGCGGGTACCGCGGCGTGTGCCGGCCCGGCCGCTGCGCTGGAAGGAGAAGAAGGGCCCCAAATGCGTCGCCATGAGCGCGATCGCAGGGGCCGCCGTCGTCGCCGACGACGCGATCGATCTGGCGCTCAAGGGCGGGCAAAGGCTGCGCGCGAAATTCTCGTCGCGCTGCCCGGCGCTCGACTATTATTCGGGCTTTTATATCCTGCCGACCGAGGACGGGAGAATCTGCGCCGATCGCGACGTCATTCGCACCCGCTCCGGCGGGCAGTGCGAGATCGAACGATTCCGCAAACTCATTCTCGACGATTGAGCCCCGTCCGGCCCCTAATTTCCTTGACAAAACACGGTCGGACGCTCAATCGCGCGCACTGTGCGGCGCTCATTGTCGTCTTTTCCGGATAGCTTCATGTCCTTTGCCGATCTCGGCCTTTCTGACGAACTCCTCCGTGCGGTCTCGGAGGCCGGCTATAGCGAGCCGACGCCGATCCAGGCCCAGGCGATTCCGCCTGTGCTGATGATGAAGGACCTGATCGGCATAGCGCAGACGGGTACGGGCAAGACTGCCAGCTTCGTGCTGCCGATGATCGACATCCTCGCGCATGGCCGCAGCCGCGCCCGCATGCCGCGCTCGCTGATCCTGGAACCAACCCGGGAATTGGCCGCCCAGGTCGCCGAGAATTTCGAGAAATATGGTAAATACCATAAACTTACCATGGCTCTCCTGATTGGCGGTGTGAACATGGGCGATCAGATCGCCGCGCTCGAGAAGGGCGTCGACGTGCTGATCGCTACTCCGGGTCGCCTGATGGACCTGTTCCAGCGCGGCAAGATCCTGCTGACCGGGTGCGGCCTGCTGGTCATCGACGAGGCGGACCGGATGCTCGACATGGGCTTCATCCCGGATATCGAGGAAATCTGCACCAAGCTGCCTGCCCAGCGGCAGACGCTGCTCTTCTCGGCAACGATGCCGGCGCCGATCAAGAAGCTGGCCGACAAGTTCCTGTCGAATCCGAAGCAGATCGAGGTGTCGCGGCCGGCGAGTACCAACCTCGCCATCGAGCAGTCGCTGGTCGAGACGTCGAGCCGGGCAAAGCGCGAGACGCTGCGCGGCCTGCTCCGCGGCGAGGAGGTCTCGACCGCGATCATCTTCTCCAACCGCAAGACGACGGTGCGTGACCTGGCCCAAAGCCTGGGGCGTCATGGTTTCCGGGCCGGCCAGATTCATGGCGACATGGAGCAGCCGGAGCGGCTGCGCGAGCTCGATCGCTTCAAGGGCGGGGAAATCAATATCCTCGTCGCCTCCGACGTCGCCGCGCGGGGGCTCGACATCAAGGGGGTCAGCCACGTCTTCAACTTCGACGTGCCCTGGCACCCTGACGACTATGTCCATCGCGTCGGCCGCACCGGTCGTGGCGGCGCGACCGGCACTGCGATCACCCTGGTGACTCCGGAGGATGCCGAGGCGATCGAGGCGATCGAGAAGCTGACCGGCAACAAGATCGCCCGCCGCGGCAAGCCGGCTGGTGCGACCGACGAGCCGGCCGCCGAAGCGGCCGAACCGCGGCGGGAGAAGCGTGAGCGAGGCGGACGCCGCGAGAAGAAGGCCGAGGTGCCGGCACCGCGCGAGGCGAGGCGCGACGATCGCGACCGCCGTCCGCGCCGTGACGACCGCCGCCGCGATCCGATCGACGACGAACCCGACGACGGCTGGAACGGCCCGGTGCCGGGCTTCCTGAGCGTCAGCCTGGGCTGAACCGCTCCTGCGCATCGGTAAGTCTAGAGCGAGCGGCTTTTTTTAATCCGACGCGCCCGCTTCCCCTCATCCTGAGCAGCCATTGAAGGCGAAATGACATCTCGAAGGAGTGATCAGGTGAAGACTGCCCCCGGCAGTCTTCAGTCATGTCCGGGGGAGATGACGGCCTGATCGCTTTCGGGATGGGCCTTCGCCAAGGCTCAGTCACTCCTCAGGATGAGCGGGTCAGATAACAGGGCTGGATGCTTCAGGGCCGTTCGTCCCGAGCGAAGTCGAGGGACGTCCGCTCTCGCAACGTGTCTCGACTTCGCTCGACACGAACGGTTTGAATTCATCGCTATTTCGACAGGTCGACGATCAGCGTCCGCATCAATCTCAGCGCCGGGTCGATGCTCGCCACCGGCGCGCGTTCGTTCAGGCCGTGGGCGAAATCGTCGGCCGGGTTGAGAAACAGGCCGAGCACGCCGTAGCTCGGTACGCCCTTCGCACGGAAATAGAGGCTGTCGGTGGCGCCTGCCGCCATTTGCGGGACGATCGGCAAGCCGGGAAAGCTCTGGTCGATCCCCTTGCGAACCGCCTTCATCAGATCGGGACGGAGCGGCGATGCGTCGCTGCCCAGCGGATGATCGAGGATGGTGACGGTCGCCCTGGGGTTGTCGATCACCTTCGCCAGCGTGTCGCGTACGCTTTCGATCGGGACGCCGGGGAAAATCCGGCAGTTGACGGACACCGTTGCCTTCTGAGGCAATGCGTTGAGCGCATGCCCCCCGGACAGCATGGTAGGGACGCAGGTGGTGCCGGTGATGCCGACATATTCGGGTTCGGCGCGCAGGGTCGCCACTGCCGTCGCGTCGTTGGGATCATCGGCGAAGCGCAGCATCGCCGCGCCGATCGTGCCGCCGACCTGCTTGCCGGTCGCCTTGAAATAGGCCCGGGTGATCTCGTTGAGCTGGGCGGGGAACTTATAGGCGGCGATCCGGTCGATCGCCTGCGCGAGGGTGGCGATCGCGTTGGTCGCACCCGGCCGGCTCGAATGGCCGCCAGGGTCGGTCACGCTGATCTCGATGTCGGCATAGGTCTTTTCGCCGCCCTGGACGTAGAAGGCGACCGGCTTGCCCTGCTCGTCGAGCATGCCGCCGCCGCCATCGGCATTGAGCAGGAGCTCCGCATTGCCGCCGTAGCGCTCTGCCAGGCGCGCGGTCGTCGCCATCGCCGTCTCCTCGTCTCCCGACAGCAGCAGCAGGATGTCGCGCGACGGCCTGAAACCCTCGGCCTTGAGCTTGAGCAATGTCGAGACCAGCACCGCGTCGCCGAATTTCATGTCGAGCGACCCGCGCCCGTAGACGAAGCCATTCTCCTCGACGGGAACGAAGGGGTCGCGGGTCCAATCGGAAGGCCGCGCCTCCACCACGTCCATATGGCCCGACAGGAGGAGCGGCTTGCCCTTGCCGGTGCCGCGATAGCGGGCCGCAAGCGAGATATCGTCGCCATCGCCTTCGATCACGATGTCCTCGGCCGCGAAGCCGCCCTGCTTGAGCAGGTCGGCGATATAGGTCGCCATTGCCCGGGTCTGGCCGCGGCCATGGACCGTCGGGATGGAGATCATCTTCTTCCAGATTTCGAGCATCTGGCGATGTTGCGCCGGATCGACCGGTGTCGGCGCGGCGTGCGCGGGCTGAACGGCGAAGGGCAGGATGGCGCCCGCGAGGAGGGCGGTCAGCAGGGTTCGGGCACGGCGCATCGATGCGTCCTTACAGGGGTGAAAACCGGAGATTGGCGGGGCGCCGGTCGGCCGTCAATCGCCGTGCATGCGGGCCGCGTCCCACAGCTTGCGGAACTTGCGCCGCCAGCGGCCGCGGTTGCGTTCGCGCCGGGCGCGGCGTTTCTCGCGGATCGTATCGAACAGCTGCCGGGTGCCGCGCCTCAGGAAGCCGCGGAACAGGCCGCGGCTCGACAGGGGCTCGAACCGCTCGTCGACCGATTCGGGATCGAGCAGGCCGCTTGCGCCAAGGGCCAGCGTCGCGTCGCTCCACTGGTCCGGTTCGAAGGGAACGAGCGACTTGGCCGTACCGGTCAGGCACTCGACCGTGGCGATCAGCGATCCCGTCCGGTCGAAGGCATCGCGAACCGCTTCGGGGGAGACGCCGAGATGTTCCGCCATCAGCGTCTCGCGCAGGCCGCGGATCACCGGGTCCGGCGCTTCGGCGTCGGTCCCTTCCAGCGCGATGTCGCATTCGCTGTCCAGCCCCATCGACCGGTTGTTCATGTTGGACGATCCCACGCGGAGGATGCGGTCGTCGACGATCATCAGCTTCGAATGGACGTAGATCGGCTTCCGGCCGGCGGTGACGGGGGTATAGATCTGGAAATGATCGTCGCGGTCGATCTCCGCCAGCGCGAAGAACAGTTCGGCGCGTGCGCTGCCCATCGCCGCTTCCTGCAGCCAGCCGTCGGCGCTGATCGGGTTGACGATGACGATCTCGGGCGGATGGCGCTCGGTCAGTCGCCGGGCGATCGCCTCGGCGACGCGGCGCGACGCGAAATATTGGTTGTCGGCATAGATGAAACGCTTGGCCGCGGCGATCAGGTCGACATAGAGTTGCTCGATCTCGCGGACCTCGGCGGCATTCTCGCTCTTCGGATGGGTGCGGGCGATGGCGATCGGCCGGTCCCGGAACAGGGGTTCGACTCGATCAGGCCATATTCCGCCGTGCGGTGTCGGCACAGGGAGGTGCTGACCCGTCGCGCGCTTCCAGCGATCACGCGCCAGGTCGCCCAGGGCGGCGGCTGCCGGTCCCTCGATCATCCCGGCGGTGTCGTGCCAGGGCATATAGGGGTTGCCATTCGGCCGGCGGCGGCGTGGATCGCCGTCGAGATGCTCGGGGGTGTCCCAGCGGTCCTCGGTCATGTCGATGCCGCCACACAGCGCGACCGAGTCGTCGATCACGAGGATCTTCTGGTGATGGGTCGCGCCGATCGGATGGCTGCTGTCAAAGCGGATCGATACGTTCCGTGTCATCCGCCAATGCAGGATGGTGAAGATCGACAGCCCGCGCGTCAGCATCTTCAGGAAGCCCATGTTCCAGATCAGCAGGTTGATCCGCAGGTCCGGCCGGCGCCGGACGAGCCATGGAATGAATTGCGCCAGGCAGTTGGGCGGCTCGTCGCCACCCGCCTCCTCGGCGAGGTCGGGATCGAGGAGGATGCGGGGATCGACGTCCCAGCCGACCAGCAATATCTGCTCGCGCGCCTGCAGCATCGCGTCGCGCGCGGCCCGGAAATAATCGGCGGCGTCGATAATCACAGCCGTCCGCGACGCCTGTTCGATCCGCCAGCAATTCTCGCCCTGTACGAATATCCCGCTCGACATCACTCGTCCGACACCGAATATAGGCCCCTGATTTTGGCCCCGTAACATTTTCCATGGACCCTAACGCGCCGCCGCTCGTTTCGTGCCATTGGAGCCGGTGCCAGTCCACGACCATCTGGGACACTATCTTGAACGCGGAGAATGGCATTTCCCTGAGGGACAGATTGCGGCGGGAAACCGGAGCGGCGCACGGGCGTGTCGATGGCTTGTTCGGCGCCTGCGATCTCGGGACCGAGCGAGGATACGGCACCTTCCTGCGGGCCCAGGCGGTCGCATGGGAAACCCTGCGTCCGCTGCTTGGCGATGGATCGCTTGCGCGTGCCGATGCGCTCCGGCGCGATCTGGATGCGCTGGGCCTGGCTGTGCCGCCGCCGCTTGGCGACGTCGACCTCCCCGAGACCGCGACGGCGGGCCATGACTATGTGCTCGAAGGCTCGCGCCTCGGCTCGGCGGTCCTGCTCCGGCAGCTGCGGGCCGCGTCGCCGGCGCTTGCCGAAAGGGCCGGAGCCTATCTTCTGGAGTCTGGCGACACGGCCGGATGGAAACATCTGTCGACTAGGTTACAGAATGAGGGAGGCGTCCATGATAGAAATGACAAAATCGTCGAGGATGCCCTGTTCGTTTTCGACCTTTTCGAACGATCATGGCATGCGGTGGACCTGAGCCCCGCCAACATAAGCTGAGACATTGACGGCCCCACAAACCGACCAGCCCGATCTTACCGCATGTGACCGCGAGCCGATCCATCTTCTCGGTGCCGTCCAGAGCTTTGGATTCCTGCTCGCCGTGTCGTCGGACTGGCTGGTCAGCCGTGCCTCGGAAAATCTCGCCGATCATATCGGAACGGCGTGGGACGTAGCTCTAGGCCAACCGCTCCACGCGGTGGTGTCGCCCGAGGCCGTCCACGATATCCGCAACCGGATCGCCTATCTCCAGGGCGAGGATTCGGTGGAGCGGCTGTTGCGCGTCCGCCTGAAGCCGGACCTGCCCGAATATGACGTGGCGATCCACTTCAGCCATGGCTCTATCGTCATCGAGGGCGAGCCGAGCGGGCCGGCGGGGCACGAGGATATCGGCATTACCGTGCGCTCGATGCTGATGCGGCAGAGCCAGGCCGGCTCGATCCAGAATTTCCAGCTCAACGCGGTGCGGCAGATCCGTGCGATCACCGGGTTCGATCGCGTGATGCTGTATCGCTTCGACCAGGACGGCGCGGGCGAGGTGGTGGCCGAGTCCGTGGCGTCCAAGCATGAGTCCTTCCTGGGCCTGCGCTATCCCGCGACCGATATCCCGCGCCAGGCGCGCGCGCTCTATCTGCGCAACGTGCTGCGCGTGATCGCCGACCTTCAGGATCCCGGCGCCCGGATACTTCCCGTTCGCGACCTGCAGGGGCAGCCGATCGACCTGTCGATGTCGGTGCTCCGGTCGGTGTCGTCCGTCCACATCGAATATCTCTCGAACATGGGCGTACGGGCGTCTCTGTCGATCTCGGTGGTGTGCGAGGGGCGGTTGTGGGGATTGATCGCCTGCCATCACCACTCGCCGCTGCGCCCATCGCTGGAACAGCGCACCGCGGCGGAACTGTTCGGGCGGATGTTCTCGATGATGCTCGAGTCGCGCGAGCGCGAGGAGACGGCCGGTTATGAACAACGGTCGCGGGCGATCGCAGATCGGCTGATGGCGGTGGTCGCGCAGGACGCCACGCTGCTCCACGATCCCGAATGGATTGGTGAGACGATCGGTGCGGCGATCCCGAACGACGGCATCGGTGTCTATCTCGACGGCCGGATCGCGCTGTCGGGAATGGCGCCCGACGAAAGCCAGTTCCGGGCGCTGATCCGTCAACTGAGCATGGGAGCGGCTTCGCAGATCGTGATCACCGATCACCTGTCGCAGCTCCATTCGCCTGCTGCTGCCTATGCCGAGCGCGCAGCGGGCATGCTCGCCATTCCGATCTCGCGCAGCCCGCGAGACTATGTCGTGCTGTTCCGGACCGAGAAGATCCGTTCAGTCCGCTGGGCCGGCGATCCGCAGAAGGCGATGGAGGACGATGCCCATGGCGTGCGCCTGTCGCCGCGCAAGAGCTTCGAGGCCTGGCGCCAACTCGTCCAGGGGGTCAGCGAGCCATTTACGGCCGCCGAGCGGCGCGTAGCGGAGGCCGTCCGTACCTCCCTGCTCGAGGTGGTGCTGCTCTTGTCCGAAGAGCGGGAGAGCGACCAGGCCAAGGCGCATGAGCGGCAGGACCTGCTGATCGCCGAACTCAATCACCGCGTCCGCAACGTGCTCAGCCTGGTCCGCAGCCTGATCTCGCGGACGCGTGGCAGCGCGCAAAGCTATCAGGAGTTCGCCGAGACCCTTGAGGGCCGGGTCCAGTCGCTGGCGCGCGCGCATGACCAGCTGACGATGAAGCATTGGGGGCCGGCCGAGATCGAGCCGCTGGTACGGGCGGAGGCCAGCGCCTATCTTGCCGACAATGGCGATCGCGTCCGTGTGTCGGGGCCGCGCGTCCTGCTTGACCCGGCGGCCTTCAACACGCTGTCGCTGGTGCTCCACGAACTGATCACCAATTGCGCGAAATATGGTGCCCTCAGCGATAGCGGCCATGTCGATCTGAGCTGGAGCATCGACGGCGACGGGTCATTGCTGATCAGCTGGCGCGAGACCGGGGGCCCGCCGGTCCGCGCGCCGGAACGCCGGGGGTTCGGCACGACGATTATCGAGCGGTCGATCCCTTACGATCTCGGCGGGCGGGCGCGAACCAGCTTCCGATTGACGGGGCTGGAGGCGGAGTTCTCGATCCCCGGCCGGTTCGTCACGATGGGCAGCGGTGTCGTCGGCGATGCCGATCCCGATGAATCCGTTGCCGACGTGGCCGTGCAAGCCGCGAATTTTCCTCGCGTCGTCCTGTTGGTCGAAGACAGCATGCTGATCGCACTCGATGTCGAGGATGCGTTGAAATCGCTGGGCGCCCGGCGGGTCCTGACCGCTTCCTCGGTTCGCCAGGCACGCGATGCGATCGCCGAGGGGGCGATCGACTTCGCGATCCTGGACATCAACCTGGGCACGGATTCGAGCCTGTCGATAGCCGAGCAACTCCGCGAGGCGGATATTCCGTTCCTGTTCGCGAGCGGCTATGGCGAACAGGCGCAGTTGCCGGCCGAATTCGCCGATCAGGAAGTCATCGCCAAACCTTACGGGCAGGCGGAGATAACAGAGGCGCTCCAGCGCATGCGGACGAAGGGCGGCCGGATCGTCCCCTGACCCCGTTCCGGCATGCACCGCTCAATGCCGCACCAGCTTCCATAGCGCGGTGATTACCGACCGCTGGAACAGCAACAGCGCGGCGATCCACGCAACCCCCAGGATCGCTGCCGCCTGGATCACGGCCGGGATCGGGTGTGCCGGGATGCCGCCCCCGCGGGCCATATCGATACCTATCCCGGTCGCGGCAACGACCGCGCAGATCGCGATCGACGGCAGCAGGCTCGTCAGAGCCTCGCGGACCGTGAACAGCCCCAGTCGCGCGCCCAGACGGATCGCCATCGCCGCGTAGACCAGCGAAACGCCCACCGTTCCGGCCGCAACCAGGACGATATTGGTCTGGCTCAGCAGCACCAGCATGACGACGCGCGCGCCCTGGTCGCACAGGCTGAGCAGGAACAGCGGGCGGGCATGACCGAGCCCCGACAGCGACGCGCCGAGAACGACGAACTGGCCGGTGATCGCCGCCGCCACGCATACCCACGGCGCAGGGGCGATCGAGGCCTGCCACTGCCAGCCGTATAGCCCGATCAGGATCGGCGCGGACTGGGTTCCGATGCCGATCATGATGGGCGAGAAGATGCAGCCGAACAGCCGCATCCGGAGCAACAGCGTGGTGCGCGCGTCGACGCCGCGGCGCATCTCGTGCGCGACCAGCGGCGCGAGGATGCTCAGCACGGGCGGTGCGGCATAGTTCCACAGCATGCGCGGCAGCATTTCCGCCCGGTCGAGGAAGGCGGCCGAAGCGATGCCGAGCGAGCGGCCGACGAACAGCTCGTTGAGGCGCGGGCCGATCTGGTTGAGCAGCGTGCTGCCGAGCACCCAGCCGGTGAAGGAGGAGATCGACCGCCAGTGGACGAGGGCAGGGCGGAAGACGAAGCCGGCGGGGCGGCTGGCCAGCATCACGCCCAGGCTGACGACTCCGCTGGCCAGCGTCGCATAGGCCATCGACAGCGTCCCCCAGCCGAGGAAGGCAAGGCAGACAGCGGTCGCCGCGCTGGACGCCGCCCCGGCCAGCATCGCGACCATGATCGCCTTGAACCGCAGCGTGCGGTTGAGCAGGCCATGGGCGAGCACCTGGAAGGGCGCGAGCAGATAGGTGAAGGCGACGATCCGCAGGACGTCGGCGATGACCGCTTCCCGATAGAAGGCAGCGATCAGGGGGGCGGCGAGGAAGATCAGCAGCGCGAAGCCGAAGCTGGCGATCATCGCCAGCCCGAGCGCGGTGCGGATGCGACCCTGATCGAGCTCGGGCGCCGAGACGAGGAACATGTTGATGCCGGCGCTGCGCAGCGTCTGCGCGATCATCACGGCCGCCAGGGCGATCGAGAAGGCGCCCAGTTCGTGCGGGGAGAGCAGGCGGGCGACGATCAGGCTGGCGGAAAAGTCGATGACGAACTGGATCGCGGTCTGGATGCCGACGATCCGCGCCATCGCGCTGCCGCTCATACTCAAAAGCCGTCATCCTTCCCCAAGGGTGCGTCGGCGACGCTACAGCCCATCATTCGCTTCGTGAAGATGGCGCAGCGCGCCGACGTCCGATCAAGGGCGATAATGGCGGACGTCGCGGGTGAACCATGTGCTGAGCGTCACGCGGTCGCCGCCGGCCACTTGCCTCACCCCATGGGTGGCGCGCTCGTCGCTCGGATAGAAAACCAGCGTCCCGGTTCGCGGCGTACTGAGATAATAGCCGTCATGTTCGTTGCGGATGAAGGTCTCGCCACCAGAATAATCGTCGTTACAATAGGTTACGGCCGAATAATGACGGCAGCTCATAATATCGTCATCGCCCGGATACCGATCGTCCTTATGCTCGTCCATGCTCTTCCCCGGTCTCCAGCGGACGAGATCGGTGAAATGCGGGAAGACGATCTCGCGCATCGCGAGGCAGATGAGCTGGCCGACCATGAGCCGGTAGCCGCCGATCAGGTGGCGCAGCTCCCCATCCTCCCAATGGTCGAAGGCGAAGGTGTCGCCATCATGCCAGGGTAGCTTGGCCGCGTCGGCCGCGCCGAAGGGCTTGTCGGTACGGTTGCGGGCGAGCGCGCAGAGCCGTTCGCAGATCGCCGGGTTCAACGCGCCGTCGAAGCGATGGATCATCGCCGATCCGGTTTCGACCTTCTGCACGCCCGCCGCCCCCCTGCCGCCGCCCGCACCGGATTAGGGCGGAAGCGCGGGCGAGCACAAGCCGTTTGGACGCCGCCGGAGCCTCGGACGATGCCCGGCGGCTCCGGCATGTCAGGCCGCCTGCTGCAACCCCGACGCATTGTCGAGGGCCAGCGCCCGGATCGCAGCGGGGCGTTCGCGGCAGCGGGTCATATAGGCGTCGATGGTGGGGCTTTCGGGAAAGACCTGGCGTCCGAAGGCCAGTGCGCTCGCGATCAGCAGGTCGGCTCCGGTGAAGCGATCACCCATCATATAGGGGCCTTGCGCCAGCGCCTGCTCGATCCGCCGGACGACCTGCGCATGATAACGCTGGCGCATCGGCGCGCGTTCGAGTTCGCCGGTCATCGCAGCGACCATCGCCGGTTCCATCTCCGCCGCATACCAGGCAAGCCAGGTCAGATAGGCGCCGCGCTGCGGATCGCCGGGAAGCGGCCCGAGCCCGGCCCGGGGAAAAGCCTCGGTCAGATAGAGGACGATAGCCACCGATTCGGCGGCGAGGTTGCCGTCATGGGCGATCGCGGGGACGCGCTGGTCGGGGTGCGGGTTGCCGGGATCGGGGCTACCCTCGCCGGTCATCGGGCGAAAGATCGACACGGGCCTGATCTCATAGGGGGCGCCGATCTCCTCCAGCAGCCAGATCATCCGGGACGAGCGGGACTGGGGCGCGTGGTAGAGCGTGATCATGGCGGATGTTCCTTCCTTATCGCCGGTGCCGGACGGCTTGCCCGGCGCGACGATGCCGTATTAAACCTCCCCTGCTGACAGCATATTGTCAGTAGGGAGACGGGCATGCGCCGTGCCGACAGGCTGTTTCAGATCATCCAGATCCTGCGGCGTTCGAACCGCGCGATCACCGCTGCTGACATAGCGGGGGAACTGGAGGTATCGCCGCGCACCGTCTACCGCGACATCGCCGACCTGATCGGGCAGCAGGTGCCGATCCGTGGCGAGGCGGGCTTCGGCTATATCCTCGACGATGCGTTCGACATGCCGCCGCTGATGCTGACGCCCGACGAGATCGAGGCGGCGGTGCTCGGCGCGCAATGGGTGGCGGGGCGGGGTGATCCGGTGCTCGCCGGGGCGGCGCGCGACCTGATCGCCAAGATCACCTCGGTCGTCCCCGAACGGCTGCGATCCTATGTGGCGTTGCCTGCGATCGCGGCTCGGCCCGCCTGTGCGCCGCGCGACGGCATCGACATCGCCCGGGCGCGTTCGTCGATCCATGAGGGGCGCAAGATCAGGATCGACTATCGCGACGAGCAGGGGCGGGCGACGAGCCGCGTGATCTGGCCGGTCGTCATCGGTTTCTTCGACAGCGCGAGGATGCTCGCCGCCTGGTGCGAGCTACGCCAGGATTTCCGCCATTTCCGTACGGATCGCGTGGTCTCGGCGGACTTTCTGGACGAACGCCACGGCGCCCGTCCCGGCGAGCTGCGCCTGCGCTGGAAACGCCATATGGCCGAGAGGCACGGGCCGTCCTTTCCGGGATGAGACGGCGATTTGAGGAGAGTGGCGCACCCGAAGGGATTCGAACCCCTGGCCTCTGCCTTCGGAGGGCAGCGCTCTATCCAGCTGAGCTACGGGTGCGTTGAGGGGCGCTTAGCAAAGCGATCCGCGAACCGCCAGCGCAATTTCGGATCGCGGCCCAGCTATTTCGGCGCGCCCGTGATCGGCTGGAATTTGCCGAGGCCGCAGCTCGCGCCGCGTGGGACCGGGGAGGCGTTGAGGACGGTAATGATGTCGACGGAGCAAAGCTGCGACAGCGACGTCGCATAACCGAAGCGTTCCTCGAAGCCGAGGCCGGGACAGCTCTGCGGCAGGACGTTGCGATAGACCTTGCCGCCGGTCATGTAGAAGTCGATCGTCCGATCGTCGCGGACGCGCGTGTTGCGGATCGAACGCAGCTGGATGCAGTTCTCCGCCGGGCCCGCCGGTTTGATCTTGGCTTCCTGCTCCGGCTTCAGCGGCCGCGCATCGGCGGTCATGCCGGCGGCGGCCAGCATCAGCGCCGCCGCGCCCGCGATCATCCTGCTCATCGCCGTCTCCTGTCGCCTCCGGGTGCTTCGGCCCGCTGTCCGCGCGACTATACGCTCGAATCGCGAGGAGGTTACGGAAAAAAACTGGTCAGGCCGTCCTGGCCGCGGGCGGCGGAGGCGTCTTGGGCTTGAACGTGCACAGGTCCGCGACCGGACAGCGCCAGCATTCGGGCTTGCGCGCCTTGCAGATGTAGCGGCCGTGGAGGATCAGCCAGTGGTGCGCACCTTGCAGAAAGGGCTTGGGCGTCACCTTCTCCAGCTTCAGCTCAACCTGGAGGACGTTCTTGCCGGGGGCCAGCCCGGTGCGGTTGGCGACGCGGAAGATATGGGTATCGACCGCGATCGTCTCCGCGCCGAAGGCGGTGTTCATCACCACATTGGCGGTCTTGCGGCCGACGCCGGGCAGCTCCTCCAGCGCCTCGCGGTCGCGAGGCACCTCCCCGCCATATTTGTCCACCAGGATGCGGGCCGCGGCGATGACGTTCTTCGCCTTGGTGTTGAACAGGCCGATCGTCTTGATGTGCTGCTTGAGCCCTTCCTCGCCCAGTTCGAGCATCTGCTGTGGCGTGGTGACCCTGGCGAACAGCGGGCCGGTCGCCTTGTTCACCCCCACGTCGGTCGCCTGCGCCGACAGCGCCACCGCGACGAGCAGGGTATAGGGGTTCACATAGTTGAGCTCGGTTTCCGGTGCGGGATCGTCTTCCGCGAGCCGCCGGTAGAATTCGAAGATGTCCGCCTTCTTCATAGGCCGAGCACGTCGCCCATAGCGTAGCGACCAGCGGGGCGGCCCGCCACCCACTGGCAGGCCTTGACCGCACCGCGCGCGAAAATGGCGCGGTTCTCGGCGCGGTGGCCGAGCTCGATCCGCTCATTGTCGGTCGCGAACACGACCATATGGTCGCCGGCGACCGATCCGCCGCGCAAGGAGGCATAGCCGATCGTGCCTTCCTCGCGCGGGCGATCATTGCCATGGCCGATCCGGTCGAAGCGGTTGAGCTCTTCCGGGGTCGCCGCGCGGCCCTGCGCCGCGGCCGCCCCCAGCAGCAGCGCGGTGCCCGACGGAGCATCGACCTTGTGCCGGTGGTGCATCTCGACGATCTCGATGTCCCAGTCGGAGCCGAGCCGGGCCGCCGTCTCGCGCACCAGATGGGCGAGGATGTTGACGCCCAGCGAGGTGTTCGCCGACTGGAGCACCGCCAGGCCGCGCGCAGCGGCGTCATCGATCAGGCTGTGGTGCTCGGGCTGGAGGCCGGTGGTGCCGACCACCAGCGCGACCTTGGCCGCCAGCGCCGCCTCGAGATGCCCGGCAAGCGCGGACGGCGCCGAGAAGTCGACCAGTACGTCGCTGGCTGCCGCAAGCGCGGCGGCGTCGCCGTGCGATCCGAACACCGCGCCATCCTGATCGATTCCGCCGGAGAGGGCGGCGCCGAGTTCCGGGGCCACGGCGGCGATCGCGCGGCCCATCCGTCCGTTCGCGCCCAATATCCCGATCACCGTCATGTCGTGCCCCTCGTCTTCGTCGCGCGCTTCATGGCGGGCGGCGGTGCGCGACGCAAGCATGCGATAGTCGCTGGCGTTGCGGCGGCCGTCATGCTCAAACGGAAGCGCCGGGGGAAAGGAGGCTCGCATGGTTCCGTCGGACTGGATGTTCTCGCTTGAATCCGCACTCGCCACGCTGCCCGAAGGGCCCGGCGGTCGCTTCACTTACCCGATCCGGCACGGTTCGATGCGGATCGGCGTCTATGCCCCCCTCGATATCGACGAGCAGGCCCCGCACGAGCAGGACGAGCTCTACATCATCGCCTCGGGCACCGGCACCTTCACCAAGAATGGCGAGCGGCGGCCGTTCAAGCCGGGAGACGCGATCTTCGTCGAGGCGCATGCGCTGCACCGGTTCGAGGATTTCAGCGACGATTTCGCGACCTGGGTGATCTTCTGGGGGCCGAAGGGCGGCGAATGATCCTGTCGCTCGGGCTGGCCCTCACCGCGGCGACGAGCGCCGAGGTTCCCGCATCGTCGCCCTTCGCCGGCATGCCCAACCTCACATTCCGCTATTATGCGGTGGAAGGCCGCACCCCCGCCGAGATCTATGCCTCGATGCGTGCGCGGGCGCCGCAGAAGGGCGACGGCGTCGCGCATACCGCCTGGCACATACGGGCAGGATGGCGCCAGATGCGGCGCGGCCGGACCTGCGCGGTCGCCGATCCTACCACCAGCCTCTCGATCACCGTCGTCCTGCCACGGCTTGCCACCACCGAGGGGGTGACTCCGGAAGGGCGTGCCTTCTGGGAGCGTACGATGCATGGGCTGGAGGTCCACGAGGCGGGCCATGCGCGGATAGCGATCGACCATCGCAACGATTTCGTGAAAGCGGCGGCGAAGGCGAGCTGCGGGTCCATCAAGGAGGTGGCTAAGCGCACGCAGGAGCGGATCGAGGAAATCCAGGAGGATTATGATCGTCGAACGCGGCATGGGCTGACGCAGATTCCATCGCCGGAGGAGGCGCGATGACCGACATCCGCAACATCGTCGTCCTGACCGGCGCCGGTATCTCGGCGGAGAGCGGCCTCAACACCTTTCGCGGGCCGGGCGGCCTGTGGGAGGGGCATCGGGTCGAGGATATCTGCACGCCCGAGGCGCTGGCGCGCAATCGGGCGCTGGTGCTGGACTTCTACGACCAGCGGCGGAAGGCGCTGTCGACGGTCGAGCCCAATGCCGGGCACCTCGCGCTCGCGCGGCTCGATCGCGAATGGCGGGGCGGGCTGCTGATCGTCACCCAGAATGTCGACGACCTGCACGAGAGGGCCGGCGCGCGGCGGATGCTGCACATGCATGGCGAGCTGATGTCGGCCTTCTGCGAGCATTGCGGCCATCGCCAGCGGTTCGGCGGGTCAATGCTCGATGGTACCCAATGCGGCGGTTGCGGCGCGGCAGACACGCTGCGACCGGACATCGTCTTCTTCGGCGAGATGCCATATGAGATGGACCGGATCGACGCGGCGCTCAGCGAGGCCGACCTGTTCGTGTCGATCGGCACCTCGGGCGCGGTCTATCCTGCGGCGGGCTATGTCCAGCAGGCGCGTCGCGCCGGGATCGAGACACTCGAACTCAACCTGGAGCCGTCGGGGGGGAGCTATTTCTTCCACGAGACGCGGCTGGGCCCGGCAGGGCATCTGGTGCCGGCCTGGGTGGAGGAGATGCTGGTGAACCATCAATAGAAGCGTCGTCCCGGCGGCGGCCGGGATCTCGGGAGATGGGGTGCCGTCCTTGCCTCCTGAGGTTCCGGCCTCCGCCGGAACGACGTGCGGGATGGCTCAATCCACCCAGTCGAGGCCGATCTCGCGGTAGAGGCCGCGGTCCTCGCCCCACTTCTCGGCGACCTTGACGTGAAGGAAGAGGTGGACCTTGCGTTCGAGCAGGGTCTCCAGCTCGGCGCGGGCGCGCGTGCCGATCTCCTTCAGGCGGACGCCCCGCTTGCCCAGCACGATCGCCTTCTGGGTGTCGCGCGCGACCAGTATCTGCTGGTGGATAGCGACCGATCCGTCGCGCCGCTCCTCATATTTCTCGGTCTCGATCGCCGAATCATAGGGGAGCTCGGCGTGGAGCTGGAGGTAGAGCTGTTCGCGGGTCACCTCGGCGGCGAGCATCCGGTCGGTGGCGTCGGAGACCTGCTCCTCGGGGAAGTGCCATGGGCCTTCGGGCACCCGATCGGCCAGCGTCTGGCGTAGGTCGGCGACGCCGTCGCCGGTCGCGGCGGAGACCATGAAGATCGCTTCGGGGCTGAGCTTCTCCTGAAGGCGCACCGCCAGTTCGAGCAGGCTCTCCTTCGAGCAGATGTCGACCTTGTTGAGCACCACCAGCTTGGGCTCTCGCCGCTGGGCGAGCGTGTCGAGCAGCTCGCCGATACGGTGGGTGATGCCGGTCTTGGCGTCGATCACGAAGGCGATCAGGTCCGCATCCTGCGCGCCGCCCCAGGCGGCGGCGACCATCGCCCGGTCGAGCCGGCGGCGCGGCGCGAAGATACCCGGGGTGTCGACGAGCAATATCTGGCTCTCGCCCGCGATCGCGACGCCGATTAGCCGGGTGCGCGTGGTCTGCGCCTTGGGACTGACGATCGCGACCTTCTGTCCGACCAGCGCATTGACGAGGGTGGACTTGCCCGCATTGGGGGCACCGACGACGGCGACGAAGCCGCAGCGTTCGGTCATGACAATTTCTCCAGAAGCGCCTTGGCGGCGGCGGTTTCGGCTTCCTGCTTCGAGCTGCCCTCGGCGCTCGCTTCGGCGCGGCCGGGGATGGCGACGGTGACGGTGAAGCGCGGCGCATGGTGCGGGCCGCTGCGGTTGCCCATGGTGTAGACGGGCGGCTTGCAGCGATGGGCCGCGGCCCATTCCTGCAACGCCGACTTGGGGTGCTTCGGCGCCTGCGCCTGGCCGGTGGCGCGGTCTCCCCAGGCGCGGCGGACGAATGCCTGCGCGGCGTCGAGCCCGCCTTCGAGGTACAGCGCGCCGATCAGCGCCTCGACCACGTCGCCGAGCACATTGTCGCTATGCACCGCGCCGTCGTCGCGCGCCTGCTTGCCGAGCTTCATATGGGTGGCGACGCCGATCGCGCGGCCGACGTCGGCGCAGGTCTCGCGGCTGACGATCGCGTTGAGGCGGCGTGACAGCTTGCCTTCGGGTTCGTCCGGGAACAGTTCGAACAGCCAGGCGCCGGCCACCAGGCCGAGCACCCGATCGCCGAGAAATTCCAGCCGTTCATAATGGTTCGGGCCGTAGCTGCCATGGGTCAGCGCACGATCGAACAGGGCGAGGTCGCGCGGTTCGTGGCCGAGCGTATCGGCGATCCAGGCGCGAAGGGCGGTTTCGTTCATCGCGCGCGCCTTAGCCGATCGCGGGGATTGCGTCACCTCCGCCCGCGCGGCAGGGTGATGGAATGGGTGACGTGGTCAATCTCAACAAGGCGCGCAAGGCCAGGGCGCGGTCCGACGCAAAGGCGACGGCCGAGGCCAATCGCGCGAAATTCGGCCGCACAAGGGCGGAGAAGGAGCGCGACGGGATCGAGAAGGCGCGCGCCGACAGGCTGATCGACGGCGCGAAGCTGGAGGATTAGCAAGCCGTCACCCCGGCGGAGGCCGGGGTCTCGGCAGGCCGGGACGGAGTGGAGGTGGCGCGACTCTCCGGATATCCCGTGAGTTTGCAAACGA
>NZ_LDES01000011.1 GCF_001015195.1 Sphingomonas sp. Y57
GGCCGCTCCGGTGGGATCACCGGCATAATCGACTATTTCCGGAGCCGCTTCGAAGCCGGCATGCGCCTCGGCGACATACTCGTNGGCATGCGCCTCGGCGACATACTCGTCCCGGACCGGCAATCCCTTCGCCAGCCACAGCGCGTTCGCGATGCCGAGCGCGGTATCGGCATCGCCGGTGTCGTTGAGCTGGGCATTGTAGGACTTGATGAGCGCAGGGACGTTGCGGGCCGAATCCCAGCCAAGCACGCGGCCGATCTCCTCCCGCGTGCCGCCCCGCGCGCCAAGATAGGCGAGCCCCAGGCCCTGCGACAGGCTGACCGGGGAGATGAACAGATTGGCGTTTGCATCGCCCGTCGCTGCCAGGTGCGGGTAGACCTTGGCGGTCATCAAGGCCGCGCCATAAGTCAGCTCCCAAGGCATGATCTCGCCGCTTCGCTCCGACTGCCCGGCGGGAGGCGGGCCGAAATTGGACGCCGGTTCGGGCGTCGCACAACCACCAAGCGCGAGGATCGCAAGAAGCGGGAATGACAGGGCTGTTTTAGGCATGGCTGCTCCCTAGAGGCTTGGCTGCTGATCGTAGAAATCGACCTGCATCCGCATGGCTCCGAGCGGTTCGACGAAATGCGGCTGTTCCGGTAGAACAAGCCCTGACCGCTCAGGTGTAAGGATCACCTCAGAGGCAGGGTCGAGATAGGTGAGCTTCAATCTCCCTTCGATGACCCGGATCACGCCCCACACACCGGCCTTGGTGTGATGCTCGGAGCGCAGGGCAGCGGGCAATGTCACCTCATCGAATATGGGCGTCGAGCAGTAGGGAAGCACCATTATTTCTCTGCTCCTACTTGGATCGTGCATCGCACCGGCTGATCCGCCTTCCTTGCGGTCTGCCGGCATCCTTCGATCTTTTCTCGATTGTCGCGCAGCAACCTGTCGGCCGCGACAATCGCCTCCCAGCTCGGCCGCGATGCGCTCGCCATAAGATGCTGCCCGGCACCCCACGGTGTCGCCTCGGCAA
>NZ_LDES01000110.1 GCF_001015195.1 Sphingomonas sp. Y57
GCCTCCGCCGGGATGACGGGGTGTGAAGGGCGGCTGGACATATATCCTCGCCAACAAGCCGTTCGAGGTGCTCTATGTCGGGGTCACCGCCGATCTCGCCGCGCGCCTGACCGCCCATCGCGAAGGACGCGGCTCTGATTTCTGAAGCGCTTCAACTGCCGGCGCCTCGTCCTCGTCGAGCCGCATGCGACGATCGAGGAGGCGATCGCGCGGGAAAAGGCGCTTAAGATCTGGCGGCGGGACTGGAAGTTGCGGCTGATCGCCGAAGCCAATCCCGCCTGGGACGATCTTTTCGACCACTTCAACAAATGAACGTCGCCCCGGCGGAGGCCGGGACCTCGGGAGGCTGGGACGGTGTGGAGGTGGTGTGACTCTCCTGAGGCCCCGGCTTCCGCCGGGGCGACGCTTTTTAGGCGGGCCAGGCGAATGTGAGGCGGGTCTCGCCCGTCGCCGCGCCGTCCGCGTCGAAGCGGCGTTCGAGGAACAGGCCCTGGCCCTCGCGGTCGATCGCGACGATCGAGCTGCAGCGCGTGCCGTAGACCGGGTCGAGGATGAAGATTGGGCTGTGGTTCGGCTCGCCCGGCACGTCCGAGGGCGTCGCGGGGTCGAGGCCGATGTCGGGCAGGCGTTCCTCGCGCAGCGGCCCGAACAGCCGGCCTGTTTCCTCGGCCGGACCCGTCAGCCAGTCGAGCAGCGCCGACTTGAGCCGCATTGTCTTGGGCCAGGGCTCGTCGAGCCGGCCGTTGGACAGGCCGTAGAGGCCGGGGGCGAGCGCGGTGCGCAGCGGCTCCGGCCGGTTGCTCAGGAAATGCGCCCGGTCGCGATCGAGCGCGATCAGGTTGACCGGGTTATAGGTATCGATCGCGACGCTTTCCGGATCGTCGCCGTCGAGCAGGCCGGTGACCAGCGCCCCGCGCGAAGGGCGGCCGGGTTCGGGCAGGCCGAAGCCGCGCAGGTTGGTGACGACGACGCAGCGGCCCAGATCGGAGACGCCGAGCCAGGTGCCGCCCGATTGCAGGTCCCGCCCGGCGATCAGGGCGGGCCGGTCCTCCCAGCGGGCGAGGGGCGCGGCCGGGCGGGCATGATATTCGTCGCGGTTGCCCGCCAGAACGAGCTGCCAGCGCGGATGGGCATTCCAGGCGAGGGCGACGACGCACATGGTCAGGCGTCTCGCTTCGCCCGCCGCCCGCCCGGCCAGCGTGTCTCGGGTAGGAAGAAGGTCGTCACCAGCGCCACCGCCATGCAGCCGGTGACGTACCAGAAGAAGGCGGATTCGACGCCCGCCGCCTTGAAGCCGAGCGCGACCGATTCCGCGGTGCCGCCGAAGATCGCCTGGCTGACCGCATAAGGCAGGCCGACGCCAAGCGCGCGGACGTGCGGGGGGAACAGCTCCGCCTTCACCACCGCGCTGGTGGCGCTCGATCCGGAGATGATCAGATAGGCGATGCAGAGCAGGAGGAAAGCTTCCAGCCCGCTCGTCGCGGCGCCCAGCGCCGTGAACAGCGGTACGGTCGCGACGATCCCGCCGATCCAGCACCAGTAGAGAAGCGGCTTGCGTCCGATCCGGTCGGACAGCGCGCCGAGCATCGGCTGGATGAGGATGTAGAAGATCAGCGCACCCGAGCAGATCAGCGACGTCAGGTCCTTGGCGAAACCCGCGCTCGCGACGAGATATTTCTGCATATAGGTGGTGAAGGCGTAGAAGCTGACATTGCTGCCGATCGACAGTCCGAACACCAGTGCCACCTGCCTCGGTTGCTCGCGCAGCAGCGTCATGAGGCCACCCTTGCGCCGCTCGCCCGCCGTCTCCTCGATGAAGTCCGGAGTCTCGTCCATCCCGCGCCGCAGCCAGAAGACGCTGACCGCCAGCACGGCTCCTGTGGCGAAGGCGAGCCGCCAACCCCAGGCTTCGAGCTGCGCCTCGGTCAGGAACAGGAATTGCAGCATGACCAGCAGGCCGAGGGCCAAGAGCTGGCCCGCGATCAGCGTCACATATTGGAAGCTCGACCAGAAGCCGCGCCGGTCGGGCGGCGCGATCTCGGTCAGGTAAGTGGCCGCGGCGCCGAACTCGCCGCCGAGGCTGAGGCCCTGCGCCATCCGCGCGAAGGTGAGCAGCAGCGGCGCCCAGATGCCGATCGAGGCATAGGTCGGCGCGCAGGTGATGATCAGCGATCCCGCGCACATCAGCGTGATCGACCATGTCAATGCGGTCTTGCGCCCGTATCTGTCCGCCAGGATTCCGAGCAGCCAGCCGCCGAGCGGGCGCATCAGGAAGCCGATCGCGAAGACGATGCTCGTTGACAGGAGCTGGGCTGTGGGATCCGCCTCGGGGAAGAAGCTCTTCGCGAAATAGAGCGAGAAGGCCGAATAGATGTACCAGTCGTACCATTCGACGAGGTTGCCGAGCGACCCGCCGATCACCGAGCGGACGGCGTTGCGGGGACGGGCCGCGGCGTTCAATACAACCCCAGGCCGTTCACCTCGACCTCGTCGAGGACGATACCGAAAACGAAGTTGAGACGCAGGCGGTAGGCCTTGGCGCTTTCGATCTCGGCTTCGACCGCCTGGTCGCCGGCGCGGCGGCTATAGTGGCGATCGGTGAGCGCAGCGAAGCCGGTCGGCAGGCAGAGGCTGACCACCGTCAGGGTGGTGAAGCGCGTGTCGGGCCGGGTTGCCGTCCAGTGGTTGCCCAGTTCCAGGTCAAGCGGGGCGACTTCATTCAGCGTGAAGCTGTATTGCGGGTGCCACTCCGCACCTGGCTCGCCTTGCCGGTCGAGCATCCAGCCATGACGTTCGTGCCGGGAAAGCCGGAAGGTCGCCCCGTCGGGCGCGGTCGCCGTGGCGCCGTCGGCAAGCCGCATCGGCGGGGTGTAGCTGCCGCCGAAGCCCGCGTCGGCGATCCAGTCCTCGCCGTCGATACGGACGAGGTTGAGCGTATGGGTGAGCGGCGGCGTCTCGTCGGTCGCCATCAGCCAGACGCGCGCGAGCAGCGGCCGCGCCTCGAAACCGAGGGCATGGAGCGCGCGCAGGAACAGGCTGTTCTGCTCGAAGCAATAGCCGCCGCGCCGGCGGTGGACGAGCTTGTCGAAGACATGGGTGGGATCGAGGCTGATCCCACGGCCCAGCGTCACGTCGAGATTCTCGAATGGGATGGTCAGCCGCTGCGCGCGCTGGATCGCGGCAAGCCCGTCGGCGTCGGCAGCGGGCGGCGCCTTCGTCGCGATACGTGCGAGATAGGCGTCGAGGTCGAAGGAGACAGTCATTTCTTGCAGGTTCCGATCCGTCGTCCGGTGCCGGTCGTCTCGATCCGGACCGGCTTGCCCTCCTTGGTGCCGGTCGACAGCGTCGAGATCGCATAGCTGTCAGCGGTGTAGCTGCCCTTCGAGGCGACCAGCAGTCCTTCCGGGAAGCGCTTGTTGGTGCAGAAGGTGTCGTAGATCAGCTTGCCGCCGGTCATCGAGAAGCGCCGCAATTTGCAGACCGCGGCGTCGTCCTGCGTCAGCAGCGCCTCGGGCCGGGTGGCGAGCTCGGCCGCGCTGTGGCAGCTCCTGCGGGTGCGGTTGCCGGCGAACATCTTGATCACCCATTGCGGGACGCCGGGCACCTCGGCGCTGATCGTCACCGTCCTGTGGTCCCACTGGCCGGCCGAGAATGTGTCGGCAAACGCGGGGGCCGCGCCGGTGAGCAGCAGGAAGGCGAGGATGGCCGGCTTCCGCCCGACGATGTTGGTACCCCTGCGAAACTTATCCTTCATTCCGGCTTTTCTCCTGTCGCGGGCGATCCTTAACGCCTGGCGATCAGGGTTCAAGGTTCTAGCCGCCCGCCGACAGGCGGTGTGCGAAGATAAAAGGTGAACATCGCGTTGCTCTACCCTACATAGGCAAGGTCATGACCATCCAGATCCGCACCAGTCTCGACGACGTCGACCTCGGCCAGGCCTTCGTTCCGCATCGGCCCGAGCGGCCGGAGAAAACCGAGGGCGGCAAGCTGTTCAAGCTGGTGTCCGACTATGAACCCTCAGGCGACCAGCCGACCGCGATCGCCGAGCTGGCGGCGCAGGCCGCGGCGGGTGAACGCGACCAGGTGCTGTTGGGGGTCACCGGCTCGGGCAAGACCTTCACCATGGCAAAGGTGGTCGAGCAGCTGCAGCGTCCTGCGCTGGTGCTGGCGCCGAACAAGATCCTCGCGGCGCAGCTCTATGGAGAGTTCAAGCAATTCTTCCCGGAAAACGCCGTCGAATTCTTCGTCAGCTATTATGATTACTACCAGCCCGAGGCCTATGTGCCCCGGTCGGATACCTATATCGAGAAGGAAAGCTCGGTGAACGAGGCGATCGACCGGATGCGCCACTCGGCCACCCGGTCGTTGCTCGAACGCGACGACGTGCTGATCGTCGCATCGGTCTCCTGCCTTTACGGTATCGGCTCGGTCGAAACCTATTCGGCGATGATTTTCGACCTGAAGAAGGGCCAGACGGTCGACCAGCGCGAGATCATCCGCAAGCTTGTGGCGCTTCAGTATAAACGCAATGATGCGGCGTTCTCGCGCGGCAATTTCCGGGTGCGCGGCGATAATCTGGAGATATTCCCGTCGCATTATGAAGACAGCGCCTGGCGGATTGCCTTCTTCGGTGACGAGGTTGAGGAGATCGTCGAGTTCGATCCGCTCACGGGCAAGAAGGCGGCCAGCCTCGATCATGTCCGCGTCTTTGCCAACTCGCACTATGTGACGCCTGGCCCGACCATGAAGCAGGCGATGGAGGCGATCCGCTTCGAACTGGCCGAGCGGCTCAAGGAGCTTCAAGCTGAAGGGCGGCTGCTGGAGGCGCAGCGGCTGGAACAGCGCACCAATTTCGACCTGGAGATGATCGCGGCGACGGGAAGCTGCGCGGGCATCGAGAACTATTCGCGCTTCCTGACCGGCCGCCTGCCGGGCGAGCCGCCGCCCACCCTGTTCGAATATCTGCCCGAGAACGCGCTGCTGTTCGTCGACGAGAGCCACCAGACGATCGGCCAGATCAACGGCATGGCGCGGGGCGACCACCGGCGGAAGATCACCCTCGCCGAATATGGTTTCCGCCTGCCGTCTTGCATCGACAACCGCCCGCTGCGCTTCAACGAGTGGGAGGTGATGCGCCCGCAGACCGTCTATGTTTCGGCGACGCCGGGCGGGTGGGAGATGGAGCAGACCGGTGGTGTCTTCACCGAGCAGGTGATCCGCCCGACCGGACTGATCGATCCCCCCATCGACGTGCGGCCGATCGAGAGCCAGGTCGACGACCTCGTCCATGAAGCGCGCGAGACGGCGAAGAAAGGCTATCGCACTCTCGTCACCACGCTGACCAAGCGGATGGCGGAGGACCTGACCGAATATCTGCACGAGGCGGGGCTCAAGGTCCGCTACATGCATTCCGACGTCGAGACGCTCGAACGTATCGAGCTGATCCGCGATCTGCGGCTCGGCGTATATGACGTGCTGGTCGGCATCAACCTGCTGCGCGAAGGGCTCGACATCCCCGAATGCGGGCTCGTCGCGATCCTCGACGCCGACAAGGAAGGCTTCCTCCGGTCGGAGACTTCGCTGATCCAGACGATCGGCCGCGCCGCGCGCAACGTTGACGGGCGGGTGATCCTCTATGCCGACAGCATCACCGGGTCGATGGAGCGCGCGATGGCCGAGACGGCGCGCCGCCGGGAGAAGCAGCGGGCCTATAATGAGGAACATGGCATCACGCCGGAGACGATCCGGCGCAACATCACCGATATCGTCGGGCACCTGGCCTCGAAAGACCAGGTCACGGTCGACACCGGGATCGAGGATCGGCCGCACATGGTCGGTCACAATCTTCGCGCCTACATCGAGGAGTTGGAGGGGCGGATGCGGACCGCGGCGGCCGATCTGGAATTCGAGGAAGCGGCCCGGCTGCGCGACGAAATTCGCAAGCTGGAGCAGGAGGAACTGGGGCTGCCGGTCGAGCAACACCACGCTCCGGTCAAGAGCCACAGTATCAGTGGTAAGCCCGGTACACGCACCACTAAATATGGGAAGATGCGCGCAGCTCGTCGCAAATAATCGGCGGCCTGTGCAAAGCCATTCAAAAGAGGCGCGATTTTGGGTGCAATATCCGAGTCGATGGCATATGACGGAGCGAGCGCAGAACGCGTAACAGGAGGGAAGCAATATGCACGAGATCATTCGTGCGCCGCGGCAATTGCGAGCCCGTACAGCGCAACTGACATATGAAGCCTGGCATGACCTGAGCCGTTATGTCGTCGCCTGCAAGACTGCATCGGAACGGCGGACCGTGCCGCCCGGCGGCGGTTCGGGTGAGCGGAACGGATAAAAGGCCAGCGGTAAAAGGCCACGGGCCCCTTGCGGCTACTGCCTGACGCCGATTGACGCGGCTGGCGGTTTCACGGCTCGCCCGGCCGATCGCGGGCGGGATTTCCTCCATGTCGATCACTATGAACCCATGCGGCGGGATCGTCGTCGGCACGGCCGATGGGCGGCACGACGTCGCCTTCCTCGTCGGGGCCGTTCCATTCGGGCGCCGAGGGCGGCAGCACCATTTCCCGGCTGAGCTGCGCGACCACCGAGCTTTCGGTTCGGCCCAGCCGCGGCGCGATCTCGGCCGCCGAGCGTCCGGCCGCCGCGAGACTCCTCAATATCTCGATCTCTCCGCTCGTCCATGTGTCGAGCTGTTGCGTCATGTCCGTCTCCCACTTTTTCGCAACGCATTGGCGAGATGACCGTTCCGCGGACACTTGAAGAAGTTCATGATTTGTTCTATTGAGTATCTGTCATGGAAATGAGGTATCGTCGGATGCTTGGCAGCGGCCAGAGAGCGGAGAAGATCATGGCGCAACGCTTCGATCTGGACCGGTTCGTGTCGGCTCAGGAGGGGAGCTATGAAGCGGCGCTGGCGGAAATCCGCCGCGGCTGCAAGCGCGGCCATTGGATGTGGTTCGTCTTCCCGCAGATGGCGGGACTCGGCCGGAGTACGACTGCCCGGCATTATGCGATAGCCTCGCTCGACGAGGCGCGCGCCTATCTCGCCCACCCGCTGTTGGGTGCGCGTCTGCGCGCTTGCGTCGAGGCTCTGCAGGACCTCGACCATGGCAGCGCAGGGGCTGTGTTCGGCGATATCGATGCGATGAAGCTGCGTTCCTCGCTGACGCTGTTCGAGCAGGCGAGCGGCGAGCGGCTGTTCGCCGCCGCGATCGAGCGCTGGTTCGACGGTCGCCGTGACGCGGCTACCCTGCGCCTGCTGGGCCGGACGGAGGCATGAGCGCGCCGACGCGCTGCCGCTGGGCCGATCGCGATCCTCTCGAATCCGTCTATCACGACACCGAATGGGGCGTGCCGGAGCGCGATCCGCGCATGCTCTGGGAAACGCTGATGCTGGAAGGCTTTCAGGCGGGCCTGTCCTGGACCATCATCCTGCGCAAGCGCGAGGGTTTTCGGGCGGCCTTCGCTGGCTTCGACCCGGAGAAGGTGGCGCGTTTCGCCGAAGCGGATATCGCGCGCCTGATGGCCGATCCCGGTATCGTCCGCGCCCGCGCCAAGATCGAGGCGACGATCGCGGGCGCGCGCATCTATCTGGCGATGCACGACGCGGGCGAGGATTTCGCGGATTATGTCTGGTCCTTCATCGGCGGCCAGCCGTTGCGTGGTGACGGCGCCCACGTGCCGGCGAAGACCGAATTGTCCGAGCGGATATCGAAGGATCTCAAGAAGCGGGGGTTCAAGTTCGTGGGGCCGACAATCGTTTATGCCTGGATGCAGGCGGTGGGCATGGTCAACGACCATGCCGACACCTGCTTCCGGCGCGACGCGGTGTAGGGAGGGAACGCGTCATGCCGGCGGAGGCCGGCATCTCGGGAGAGAGGAGATAAGGTCGAGGCAGGAGCTTCCCGAGATCCCGGCCTCCGCCGGGATGACGGCGGGAGGGATGACAATCCGCCAAGACAATGTTCCGCTTGCGTTCGCCCCGCACGGGTGATGTGAACCATCCATGCAGATCGCGGTCCTCACCTTCGACGGCTTCAACGAGCTCGATTCCTTCATCGCCTCGTCCATCCTCAACCGGATGCGAGCGAAGGGATGGATGGCGCACATCGCATCGCCGTCGGAGACGGTCACGTCGATGAACGGGGTGACGATCGCACGGCAGAAGCCGCTCGAATTCGCGGCCGAGGCCGACGCGGTGGTAATCGGCAGCGGGATCAGGACGCGCGAGATCGCAGCCGATCCGGCGATGCTCGCCCGCATCCGGCTCGATCCAGCGCGCCAGCTCATCGCCGCGCAATGCTCGGGCACGCTGTTGCTCGCGAAGCTCGGGCTGGTCGGCGCGCTGCCCGCCTGCACCGACCTCACCACCAAGCCCTGGGTGATCGAGGCCGGGGTCGAGGTGATCGACGCGCCCTTCGTCGCGCACGGCAATGTCGCGACGGCGGGCGGCTGCATGGCGTCCCACTATCTCGCCGCCTGGATGATCGCGCGCGGAGGATCGACCGAGTATGCCGAGGCGGCGCTACACTATGTCGCACCGGTCGGCGAAAAACAGGCGTGGATCGATCGCGCGCTGGGCGTGATCGCACCGTTTCTACCGGCGGCGGAGTCGAGCGCGGCCTGAAACCTCCTCGTCACCCCGCCGGAGGCCG
>NZ_LDES01000111.1 GCF_001015195.1 Sphingomonas sp. Y57
TCCCCTTCACCGCCCTGAAGCAGGTCGGAGGTGTCATTTCCGACGAGATTGTCGGGACCTGAGGTTCCAGCGAAATCGGCCACGTGACACACCCCCCTTTGCGTCTTTTGAAGCTATGCGGTCCCAGCAACGACGCCGATCGAGGAGCCCCTCGAACGCTGGCCGCGATGTGATCCGGAATGCACCCGCCGGACGACATGCTAAAAGCCGCGGCGATTCCGCATCACCCGTTCGGGGGAGGCGGAGCGAAAGCTCGTGCCTGGGGACGCAGTGCCGGTTTCGCTCCGGCATATGCTCCGATGATGAGGGCCTTATATTGCCTATAAAAACATTGCCCGACCGCGCGATATTTGCCTAATCTCGTTGCCGCGGTTGACAACTGATCATTGGAGTAAATGCCGAACGGCGAGTTAGCGTCACCATGTAAATAAAAAAGGGGGGGGCCTTGTTCGACGATACTCTCGTTGACGCGATCTACGAGGCGGGAGCCATACCCGAATTATGGCCGAGCGTGCTGGACAAACTCGCGGACCTGGTGGGAGCCCGCGGCGGCAACATCATATGTGCAAGACCCGGCGGACAGCAGATCCGGGCCAGCTCTCCCCGCATCGAGCAAGTCGCTCGCGAATTCGAAGCTCGGGGCTGGGGGGCCCGCAATTCACGTCTCGACCGCTACCTCGCTCGTCCCCCGCACGCCGGTTTCCTCACGGACAGCGACCTGCACAGCGAGGAAGAGCTACGCACGCTTCCGGTCTATGCCGAGTTTCTGGTCCCCCGTGGGGCCGCCGCCGGGGCGGCAACGCTGGTCCGGGGCGCCATGGACGACGCGCTCGCCATCACCATGGAGGGATTTGCCGACCATGCCGGCTCCCGCGCGGCGGTACCTATGCTCGACGCCCTGCGGCCGCATCTGGCCCGCGCCGCGACCTTGAGCGGCCGGCTGGCGATGGAACGTGCGCGTGCCGCCGTCGAAGCGCTGGCCATGATCGGGACACCGGCGGCGATGCTGGACACCCAGGGCCGGCTATTGATCGCGAATGCGCTATTCGAACCGGCGATCGGCAAGTCGGTGCTCGACCTGCGATCGCGCCTGAAGCTCCTCGACGCCCGATCGGACAAAGGGTTCAGCGAGGCTCTCGCCCGGTTGCTCGCGAAGCAGGAAGGGAGTTCGATCGCGATCGATCTGGGGTCGCGGCGGGCAGCCATGCACCTGTTGCCCGTGCGCGGCCACGCCAGAGATATCTTCTCTTCGGCGACAGGCCTGCTCATTTTCTCCGACGCGGCAGACGGCAGACTGCCGCAGCAGGACTTGCTGCAAGCCCTTTTCGACCTCACCCCCAGCGAGGCGCGGATTGCCCGCGAGATCGCGCAAGGGAGCGGCATCACGGCCGTGGCCGCGGCAGCGGGGCTGTCGCGGGAAACGGTAAGGTCGCATCTGAAGGCGGTCTTCGAGAAGACCAACACCCGACGTCAGAGCGAGCTCGCCATGCTCCTGCCGCGATATGGCCTGACCAGCGCGGACCATGGCGGCGATTGACCGCCAGCAAGGCGGCCTGCGCCGGTCAGATCAACCGATCACTGCACCGGAGCCACGCGCGGGCCGCGCACGAGCCGGCCGGGCAGGTGGTCGGTCGGCTCACCGTCGCGCTGCGTGACGACGCCGTTGACGATGGTCGCGACATAGCCCTCGGCACGCTGGATGATGCGCTTGCCGCCCGCGGGCAGATCGCGGATCACGCTGGGGCTGTTCAGCCGCAACCGATCATAGTCGATCAGGTTTAGGTCGGCCTTGTAACCCGGCGCGACCACGCCCCGATCGAGCAGGCCGATCAGTTCGGCCGGGTCGCGGGTGAGGCCGCGCACCACCTCGGCGAGGCCCAGCCTGGGGCCGCGAGTGCGATCCCGGGTCCAGTGGGTGAGCATATAGGTCGGAATGCCCGCGTCGCAGATCATGCCATAATGGGCACCACCGTCGCCCAGACCGAAGATCGTGTTGTCGTCGCGCAGCATATGGCGGACGACCTCCAGATCGCCATCCGAATAATTGGCGAAGGCGAGCATCATGATCGCGTGCCCGTCCTGTTCCAAAAGCGCGTCATAGACGACCTCCTCCGGCTTGCGGCCTTCGCGCGCGGCGCGGGCGACGATGCTGCTTTCCAGTGGCGGCTCATAGTTGGGCGGATCGCCGAGCGGGAACATCCGGTCGAAATGGGTGAGATAATCGAGCGTCGGGATCGCCTCACCCGTGCGGCTCTCGCTGAGGATACGGGCGCGGACCTCCGGCTTCCGCATCTCGGCGACCCGCTGCTCGAGCGGCAGGTCCGCGATCTTGCGGTAGCTCGGGTAGAGCGAGAAGGGATTGTAGCTCAGCTCCAGCCCGAGCAGCAGCCCGGTCGGCCGCCCCAGCACCTGCGCCTTCATCGGCACGCCGCTACGCACGATCTCGTCGGCGGTGGACAACGCGCGCCGCCAGGCCTCGGGCGCCTGCGGCAGCTGAACCAGGTTGAAGCTCGCCGGGCGGCCCGAGCCCTTTGCAACGCGGCCGATCATGCGGATGTCGGACTCCAGCGTGTCGGCATCCAGGAAGTCGAGCGCGACCTGGATGATCCCTGCCCCCGCGCGGGCCAGGCCCTGGGCGATCGCATCCAGTTCGACTTCGGCCGCATCCTTGGTGGGCACGGCCATGCCGTCGCTGCTGCGATGAAAGAGGGTCCGGGAGGTACCGAAGCCGAGCGCGCCGGCGCGCACCGCCTCCTCGGTCAGCCGGGTCATCTGGGCAAGATCATCGGCAGTGGCCGCCTCCCCTCGCGCGCCCCGTTCGCCCATCACGAAGACGCGCAGGCAGCTGTGTGGCAGCTGTGCCGCCACATCGATGTCACGCGGACGCGAGGCAACGACGTCGAGATATTCGGGAAAGGTCTGCCAGTTCCACGGCAGGCCCTCGGCCATCACCAGCTCGGGGATGTCCTCGATCCCTTCCATGAGGTGGATCAGCGTGTCGCGATCCTCCGGGCGGCACGGCGCGAAGCCGACCCCGCAATTGCCCATCAGCACGGTGGTGACACCATGGGCGGCCGAAGGCAGCGTACGGTTTTCCCAGGTCATCTGACCGTCGTAATGGGTGTGGACATCGACGAAGCCGGGGGTGACGAGCAGCCCCGTCGCGTCGATCTCCTCGCACCCGCGCGCCGCGACTTCGCCCAACGCGACGATGCGGCCATCCCGGACCGCGAGGTCCGCGACGAACGGCTCGCCCCCATTGCCGTCGACGATGGTACCGCCACGGATGACCAGATCGACTTCGCTCATTGCACAGATCCACTTTCAGATAGGGGGCCGCGCCGTTCGGCACGACGGACGAGATAACCGGCGGAAAGCGCCGCCAGCAGGGCCATGACAGCCACGGAAAACATCGGTGCGCGGGTGCTGCCGCTTTCCTGTGCGATCCAGGGGATCAGGTTCTGGCCGATGAAGGCGCCGACATTGGCGAACATGCCGCACGCCGCCAGCATCGCCGCCACCGCCCCGCCACGCAGCATGCGGCCGGGAAAACTCCAGATGATCGGCTGAGCGACGAAGATCCCCATCGTGCAGAGGGTAAGCAGCGCCAGCTGCAACGGCGGCCAGGAGGTGAACGGCACCAGCACCGCCGATACCGCCGAGACGAACAGCGGGATCATGGCGTGCCAGAAGCGCTCCTGCCGCCGTTCGGCGCGACGAGGCCACCAGACGAGACCGGCGACGACCGCTATCCAGGGAATGCAGTTGAGCCAGCCGTTGACGCTGTTCGACACGCCGAAGTCGGCGATGATGGTCGGCAGCCAGTAGATCGTGCCGATCGAGGCGATGCCGATCGCCAACACGGGCGCGGCCATGAACAGGACCAGCGGGTGCGCCAGGCCATCCATCACGCCAGGGTTGGTACCGGGCTGGGCCGCCTTCTCGCGGTCCAGGCGCTCACGCAGCCAGACACGCTCCTCCTCGGTGAAGAAACGGGCCTTGTCGGGGCCCGGCGGCATCAGCAGCGGGAAGGCCACCGCCAGCAGGAGCGAGGGCAGGCCGGTGGCGATGAACACCCACTGCCAGCCTCTCAGGCCCATCACCATGTCGAGATCGAGCATCGCCCCGCACAGCGGGCCGACGATGATGTTGGCGGCAAGGCTGGCCCCCAGCAGAATGCCATTCGCCTGAGCGCGGCGTTCATAAGGCAGCCATAGGGTGAGCAGATAGATCGACCCGGTATAGAAGCCGCCCTCCACCACCCCGAGCAGGAAGCGCAGCAGGTAGAAGATGGTCGGGCTGTCCGAAGCGGCCATGCCGATCGTGATCACGCCCCAGCCCAGTGTCGCCGGTATGAAGAAGCGCACCGGCCCATAGCGTGCGATCAGCAGCGAATTGGGCAGCTGGAATAGGGTGTAGCTGAGGAAGAAGAGCGAGGCGCCCAGCCCATAGGCATATTCGGACAGACCCAGATCGGACACCATTTGCAGCTTGGCAAAGGCGATATTCTGCCTGTCGAGCCAGGCGACCATGCACATGATAGCCAGGATCGGCATGACCCTGCGGCCGAATTTCGCCGTGATGGAAGCCTCGATCCGCCGATCATGATCATCCGGCTGCACCGCGGGAGTCGCGCCATCGATCGTCGCGGTTCCCGCGGTCATGACGATGCTCCGATCGGTGTGCCATTGGGCATGCAACGCTCTCCATGGCCTTGTCTTTTCTTGCGGATGGAGGCCGTCCCTGTCCGCGCCCTGACCCTAGGAAGGGGGGATCGGCGGCGGCAACGACCGTGCGTCGCTTTCAGCTATCCGATCGTCGTTGGCCCCGGGAGGCCGTGCTGTTCCGTCGGCGAGTGCCCCGCGACCGAGCGTCGCTTTCGGCTATCCGATCGTCGGAGCCGTTGACGATGCCCGGCCCAATCCACAATTTCGTGGCGAGAGGATGCCATCATGACCAGCAGGACCCACCGCGACATCTTCGCCAGCGAGATCGACTGGCTCCTGACCGAGGCCGGTGCGCGCACCTTCACCTTGTCTACCGACGAGGATAATCCCACCGCGCCGCAAATGGTGCTTGCCCATTTTCCGCCGGGCTTCTCCTATTCCGCGCATACCCATGGATGCAATTATCTGGAATATGTCGTTGCCGGACAGATCACCGTCGGCAAGATAAGCTATGGCCCCGGCGACGTGCGGCAGGTGAAGGCCGGTGGAGGCTATGGCCCTCTCAAGGTCGGCCAGGAGGGCTGTCAGGTGGTAATCGTCTTCGAGCGCGGCGACACGGCCGATGTCGAGCTTCTTCCCAGACGCAAGCCCGTCGCCGCCTAACCCCCGGCGCGGGCCAGATCGGCCTTGACCGTGCGGCATGCCGCGTGGTGATGCCATGCGCCCCAGAAGCCGGTCGCGGCTCCGAACACGAGCAACCATCGAAGCGACTGCCGGGGATCATCCAGTTCGGGCGCCACCACATCGGACAGCGAGCCGATCAACTGTGGCGCCAGCACCAGCAGCGCGACGTTCGAGGTGAACAGCATGATCGCTATTGTCTGGCCGCGCATGGCGGCGGGCACGAGGCTCTGGCACAAGGCCAGGGTCGGCCCCGTGCTGATGTAGGTGCAGGGTATGAACAGCCACAGCATCGCCGTCATCAGCGTGGACGACCCTGTCGCATAGCCGGTAACCGCCGCCGCCGACGTAATCACCGTGGCGATCGCGATGTACCATAGCTGCCACCGCACGTCGCGGCGGGCGATCACCGTCATCGCCCAGATGGTGAGGAGCAGTATCACCAGCCCACCGACCCCGTTCATCACACCGACCAGTCCGCCGGCCTCGGCAACGCTCAACCCGTGCGAGCGCATCAGAAAGGCCGGGGTCCAGAACACCAGTCCGCCGCCGGCGAAAACGATGATGGTGTGGCCGATCAGGAGATGCACCAGCGATTTCTGGCCGGCGATGAAGCGCATCGTCTCGCGCAGCCCGACCTTGCCCGAAAGGCTGGCGACCGCCGCCGTCTCGCCCCGCGGCGGCTCGCGCAGGGTGAAGCGCACGAGCAGGGCAAGCGGCAAGCCGATCAGCCCGAACAGGATCAGCGGGCCGCGCCAGCCATGGATCGCCGCGAGCCACCCAGCCACCCCGGTGCCGATCGCCGCGCCGAGCGAAGTGCCCAACGCGAAGATCGACATGGCAATCGGCCGCTCCCGTGCCGGAAACATGTCGGCCAGCAGCGACTGCGAAGGCGGCGACCCGCCCGCTTCGCCTATTCCCACCCCGATGCGGGCGATCAGCAGCGATATGAAATTGTGGCTCAGCCCACAGAAGAGCGTGAACAATGACCATAGCCCCGCCGCCCATGCGAGCATGTTGCGCCGGTTGGTGCGATCGGCGAGCACGCCAAGCGGCAGACCGGCCGCGACGTAGAACAGGGCCAGGGAAGTGCCGGTCAGGAAGGCGACCCCACCGTCCGAAAGATTGAATTCGGCCTTGATCGGTTCGATCAGCGCCGACAGCACGAAGCGATCGGCGATGTTCAGCGTGTAAACGATAGTGACGAGCCCCAGCGTCCAGATCTGCGCCGCCCTGGCCGTGCCCCTCTCCTGCATCCCCACCTTCCCTAGTCCAGCCGATCGAGCAGTTGCGGCCCCGCCGACGAGACGTCGTCGCAACCACTCAACACCATCGCGGCGCTCAACTCGGACCGCATCTGAGCCAGCATGCGCGACACCCCCGCCTCGCCGCCCGCCGCCAGCGCGAACGCCCAGGCGCGGCCGATCAGGCAGGCGCGTGCGCCAAGCGCCAGCATCCGCAATATGTCGAGGCCGGAACGGATGCCGCCGTCGACCAGGATCGGCAGCCGATCGCCGATCGCCTCGGCGATGCGCGGCAGGCAACGGGCGGTCGAGACCACGCCATCGAGCTGGCGGCCGCCATGGTTGGAGACGATGATCGCGTCGGCGCCCGCGTCGACGGCGGCCCGAGCGTCATCGGGATCGAGAATGCCCTTGACGACGATCTCGCCGGCCCAGTTCTTCCGCGTGAAGGCCATGTCGCGCCAGCAGACCGTGGGGTCGAAATTGTGTCGGATCCAGTCCCAGCTACGCGCGAAATCGGCGTTCCCGACAAAGAGGTCGGCCAGATTGCCGAAAGTATGCGGCCGGCCGCCGAGATAGACGCCCGCCATCCAGCGCGGATGAGTCAGCCCATCCAGCGCGCGGCCGATCCGCCCAGCAAAGCCCAGCGGCGACGACATGCCCGACCGCATGTCCCGGTAGCGCGGCGCCGGCGCGGGCAGATCGACGGTCAGCACCAGCTTGCGGCAACCCGCCTCCCACGCCTGCGCCAGCAACCGCTCCATGAAAGCCCGGTCACGCACCATGTAGAGCTGGAACCAGGGCGGCGCGGCAGCGGCCGCAACCTCGCGGGCCGGACAGATGCCGACAGTCGACAGCGTGAAGGGCAGCCCGGCCCTGGAGGCGGCCCGCGCGGCCTGGACCTCGCCCCGCCGCGCGGCCATGCCGGCAAAGCCGACCGGACCGAGCAGCAGCGGCATCGACAGCGTTTCGCCGAGCAGCGCGGTTTCGAGCCGCGGTTCGCCGAGCCCCGTCATCACCCGCTGTCGCAGCCGCACCGCCCGAAGATCTGCGATATTGGCGGCCAGCGTCACCTCATCGAAGGCGCCGCCGTCGATATAATCGAACAGGAGCCGGGGCAGCCGCCGACCCGCCGCGCGCCGATAATCGTCCGCCGAGACCGTGCCGGCCAGGCTCACGCGCCCGCGCCCGCCCCGTCCCAGGCCAGGACACGCTGTCGCTGGCGGCCGAGGCCCTCGATCTCCAGTTCCATCACGTCACCGGGCTTCAGATAGACCGGCGGCTTCTGGCCCATGCCGACCCCGGCCGGTGTACCGGTGGCGATGATATCCCCAGGCGCCAGGCTCATGAAGCGACTGATGTAGCTGATGAGAAAAGGGATACGGAATATCATCGATCCGCTCGTCCCGTCCTGCGCGCGCCACCCGTTGACGTCGAGCCTCATCGTCAGCGCATGGGGATCTGCGATCTCGTCGGCGGTGACCAGCCAGGGGCCGATGGGACCGAAACCATCGGCGCTCTTGCCTTTCAGCCACTGGCCGGTGCCCTCGAGCTGGTAACAGCGCTCGGAGATATCGTTGACCACGCAGTAGCCTGCGACGTGCGCCATCGCCTCGGCTTCCTCTATATATTTGCCGCCGAGGCCGATCACCACACCCAGCTCGACTTCCCAGTCTCCCTTGGTTGCGCCGCGGGGCAGCAGGACATCGTCGTCAGGCCCGGCGATCGACGACGTCGGCTTCATGAACAATATCGGTTCGGCCGGCGCCGTCATGCCCGCTTCCGCCGCATGGTCCGCATAGTTGAGCCCGACGCAGACGAGCTTGCCGACATCGGCGAGGCACGGCCCCAGCCGCTCGGAGGACGTCACGATCGGCAATTCGCGCGGATCGATCGACTTCAGCCGGGCGAGCCGGTCCGGATCGAGATATTCGCGGCTGATGTCGGGCAGATAGGACGCCAGCGACCGGAGCCTCCCCTCGGCATCGATGCAACCGGGGCGCTCGCGGCCGGGCGGCCCGAATCGTACGAACTTCATATGTGCGCTCCCCTTTGGATGGCGTTCAACCGGCCAGCCCGGCCTTGGCGCCGGCGATCATCGAGCGCAGCGCACCCTGGATCAGCCCGACGTCGTAGTTGCAGGAGGTCAGCTGGAAGCCCTTGGCATTCCAATCGACGATCGTCGGGACATCCATCGCCATGCAGGCGGCGAATTTCCCGTGGCGGCGGCAGGCGGCGAGGATATTGTCCACCGCCGCCAGAAAGTCGGGATGATCGAACTGGCCGGGAATACCCATCGACAGGGTCAGGTCGAACTGGCCGAGATGGAGTCCGTCGACCCCGTCAACCGCCGCGATCTCGTCAACCGCGGCAAGTCCCCTGGCGGTTTCGATCAGGGGCATGATGATGGTGCGTTCACGCGCGATCCGCATCTTCTCAGGGATCGGCCCGGCCGCATAATCGTCATGTGCGCCTCCGAACACGGCGCCACGCCGCCCTTCCGGCGGATAGCGGGTCCAGGAAATGATCTCCCGTATCTCCGCGGCGCTCTCGCTCATCTGCAGCAGGAAGCCCATCGCGCCGAGGTCGAGCAGCCGGGAAACCGCCGAATAACTCTTCTCGGGCGGACGGACCATTGCGACGAGGTCGAGCCCACGGGTCAACGCGAACTGGTCCTTCATCTGCATGTAATCGAAGCCCGAATGCTCCATGTCGTAGATGATGAACTCGGCACCCGCCGCCGCCATCGCCGCGGGCAGACCCGCCGACAGCAGCTCGAACATCATGGTGCCGTAGATATGCTCGCCAGCCGCCAGCCGCGCCTTCAGCGGATTTCCGCGCATCGTCTCTCCCTTCCTCTTGTCGGGATCACTATGCGCTGCGGGCGGGACGGCGCCAGAACAGCGCGTCCTATTCAGCTATCCCGTCGTCAGGCGGCGGCGCGCCGCAGGCCGTGCGGCCGGGGGACAGGTGCCGGTTCCCGCGCATCACCGATATCGCGGGCCGATGACCGGCATTGATTTGCAGCACCGAAAGTATCTTCCGACAGAAGAAATCGGGTCAGACCGGCATAATTTGCCTCTTTTCCAGCATTCCGGAGAGTTTTGTCGTGACGTTCCGACATGAGCCAGCAAACAAAGCACGGATATTCCGTTGCTAAGGTGGCATCCTGTCCGGATAGTGATCCCAGGACAGTGCGCGGAAGCCGCGTGGTGGAGAGGACAAGAGGCTCGACAATGACGGATAATCTTTCGAACCTCCTGTCGCTTGTGGCGGTGCAGGAAGCACGCTGGGCGGTGGCGCGGCTGGCGGTGGACGCCGGCTTCCAGTGCCCGGCGAGCAAACAGGTGCAATGCTTTCTCATGGTCGATGGTACCGCCTATCTTCATATCGGCGGGTCATCGGGGAAGGCATCGGCGGTGAGGCTGTCGGCCGGCGACATCGTGCTGTCGCTGGGCGGCGCCAACATCACCATCGCCGAGAATCCCAATTCGATGCGTATTACGGAAACCCTGCCGGACGGGCCCAGCCATGACCAGCTGCCGTGGTTCCAGATCGGCAAGCAGGAGCCCCGCGCGCTGATGATCGTCGGCCGGTTCGAGATCGAACCGGTTCGCTGGGGCCCGATCAAGCGGGCCGTACCCGATGTCGTGATCACCCATAGCGGCACCGGCGAACCACCTTATTGGGCCGGTCCGCTCGGCGGCGTGCGCCCGCTGCAGCTGGCGCTCAGCGGCGACGGGTCGGCCGCGCTCAGCCGCCGCCTGGCAGAGGTCTGCGTGATCCAGGTGATACGCACCCATGAGATGACCGGCCGGTCCAATGTCCGCCAGGTGGAAGGCGCGGCCATCGATCCGCGGATCACCGAGGCCGTGCAGCTGATCAATGCCAAGCCGGCGACCAACTGGACGGTCGAGAGCCTGGCTCGCAAGGTCGGCATGTCGCGGTCGGTCTTTTCCGAGGCGTTCGACAAGTCGATCGGCGAGGCTCCGATCCGCTACCTCACCAGGGTCCGCATGGCGATCGCCGCCCAGATGCTGCGCAACCAGAGTGCGCCTTTGATCGAGATCGCCCATCAGGTCGGCTATTCCAGCGACATTTCGCTGATCCGTACCTTCAAGCGCTTCTTCGGGGTGACACCGACCGAGTTCCGCAACCACCAGAGCGAGAACGAGCCCCGCAAGATCGCCAACTTCCCGCTCGCTCATCCGGCCTTCGTGTTCGACGGGCCCACCAGCCACCACTAGCCGCCGGTCGCCAGGGCGGGGAAAAGTCCCCGCCCCGGCACCCCGGTCAGTCGGCTCGCGTGGCGACGATAAAGTCGACCAGCGCCGACTGCATCAGCCCGACGTCGTAATTGCAGGAGATCATGCGGAAGCCGCGCTTGCGCCAGTCGCGCGCGGTGATCGGGTCGGTCGCCAGGCAAGCGGCGAACTTGCCGTGCCGTTCGGCGGTCTGCGCGATCTTGTCGATCGCGTCCTGGAGGACGGGATGGTCGACCTGGCCCGGGAGCCCCAGCGACAGCGACAGATCGAACTGACCAAGATGGACGCCGTCGACGCCATCGACCGCCAGAATCTCGTCGATCGCTTCCAGCCCGCGTCTGGTCTCGATCATCGGCATGACGATCACCCGTTCGTTGGAGACACGGATCTTCTCCCGAAAGTCGCCGGGTGCGTAGTCGTCGTGCGACTGGCCGAACGAGCAGCCGCGCACGCCATGCGGCGGATAGCGCGTCCAGGAGACGATCCTGGCGGCCTCCTCGGCGCTCTCCACCATTTGCAGCATCACGCCGAGTACGCCGATGTCGAGCAGCCGGGTGACGGCCGAATAGCTCTTCTCGATCGGCCGGGCGAAGGGGACCAGGCCCAGCGACCGGCCATAGGAAACCTGCTGCTTGAGATCGGCGAAATCGAGCCCGGTATGCTCCATGTCGTAGATCGCGAACTCGGCGCCGGCCGCGTGGAGCGCGGCGGGCATACCGGGGGCCGTGAACTCGCATACCATGGTGCCGTAGGCCGTCTCGCCGGTTGCGAGACGCTGCTTCAACGGGTTGCCTCTCATCGACATCTCCTTGGGGCGATGCCGGACGGGAAAGGTTCAGCCGGCCGGCTGGGCATCGCTATGCTGCGGATCGTTCAGCGCCGTCCGATCACTCGGCGGCGGCTTCGAAGCCCATCACGGCCTTGGTCTCGAGGAAGTCGTGGAAGGCATATGCGCCCCACTCACGCCCGTTACCCGACTGTTTGTAGCCACCGAACGGTGCCGCGAAATCGAGACCCGCACCGTTGAGAAATACCTGCCCGGCCCGGAGCCGTTGCATCACGCGGCGCAGCTGCGCCGGTTCGGGACCGGACAGATAGGCCGCCAGCCCATAGGGCGTGTCATTGGCGATCGAGATCGCATCCTCCTCGTCCTCATAGCCGAGGATGGCGAGGACCGGCCCGAAAATCTCCTCGCGGGCGATACGCATGTCGTTGGTGACGTCGGCGAAGACCGTCGGGCGGACATAATAGCCTTTGTCGAGCCCCTCGGGCCGACCGGTGCCGCCGGCGACAAGGGTAGCCCCCTCATCGATGCCAGCCTGAATCAGGTCCTGGATCTTTGTCCACTGGACCTGTGACACGACCGGCCCCATCCGGGCGTTGCTGTCGGGCGCGCCGACCGAATAGGCTTCCGCCGCCGCCTTCGCGGCGTTCTTCGCCTCGTCCATCCGCTTGGCCGGGACGAGCATGCGGGTCGGCGCGTTGCACGACTGGCCCGCATTGAGCATCATATTCTCGACGCCCGCCGTGACGGCCGCGCCAATGTCAATTCCGTCGAGCAGGATATTGGGGGACTTGCCGCCCAGTTCCTGATGGACGCGCTTGATCGTCGGTGCCGCGGCACGGGCCACCTCGATACCTGCGCGGGTCGATCCGGTGAACGAGACCATGTCGACGCCGGGATGCGCGCTCAGCGCAGCACCGACGCCCGGCCCGTCGCCATGGACGAGGTTGAATACACCCGCCGGCACGCCCGCGGCATGCATTACCTCCGCATAGATCTGGCCCGAGAAGGGCGCGACCTCGGAGGGCTTCAGGACCATCGTGCAGCCCGTGGCGAGCGCGGGCGCGACCTTGCAGGAGATCTGGTTGATCGGCCAGTTCCATGGCGTGATGAACGCGCAGACGCCGACCGGCTCCTTCACCACATGGCTCGACCCGATCGAATGGTCGAACTCGAAAGTCTCCAGCACCTTGCGGGCGTTCTCCAGGTGTACCAGGCCGAGCGGAACCTGCATCTGCTCGGCAAGCCAGGTGGGTGCCCCCATCTCCTCGGTGATCGCCGCGGCGAGATCGGGCATGCGCTTCTTATATTCGGCAATGACTGCATCGAGGAGCTTCAACCGATCCTCGCGGCTCGTCTGACCGAAGCTTTCAAAGGCACGTTGCGCGGCCTTCACCGCGCGATCCACGTCGGTTTCATCGCCCAGCGCGATACGGCCGGCGACCGCCTCGGTCGCCGGATTGATCACATCGAGCCGGCGGTCGCCGGCCGGAGCGACCCAGGCGCCGTCGATATAGAACTGGACATAGTCGCGCATGTGTCTCTCCTTCGGCATTCAAAAAGGGAGGTCCGCGACGATCCGCCGCGGACCTCCCATCAGGTCAGAACTTGATACGGGCTTCGGCGCCGATCACGCGGCCTTCCGAGAGCCAGCCCACATTGCCACGCCGCCCCGGCGGCACCGGTGGCAGCAGTGCATTCGGGATCAGCACGACCAGCCCCGAAAAGGCATGGTTGGTGAGGTTGCGGCCATAGGCGGTGAGCGTCAGCCGCTCATTCACGTCCAGCGCGATGCTCGCGTCCAGGCTCTGGAAGCTGTTCTGGCGCGAGAGGTTGTCGTCGGTCGTGTACGAGGCATCGCGGAAGGCGAAGTCGACGCGGTTGCGCAGGGTCATGCTGCCGATCGGCAGATTATACTGCGCACCCATACCATAGGTCCAAGGAGACAGTCGGACGAGCTTCAGATTATAGTCGGTCTGGTTGATCGTGCCGACCGGCTCGCCAGGCGCGTCGTAAGGGCTGAAGCGGATCGTGTCGTACTGGCCCTTCTGATAGCCGAAATAGCCATTCAGGCGCAGACGATCGGTCACGATGAACTGGCCCTCGAATTCGACGCCCTTGATGGTGGCATCGCCGATGTTGCGGGTGTCGTTGACCACGCCGGCCGCGCCGGGGGTGGTCGTGACACGGATCATGTCATCGACCTTGTTGATGAAGCCGGCCAGGTTGACGCGCATGCGGCGGTTGAACAGGTCGCCCTTGAAGCCGAGTTCGTAGGCCGTGGTCGCTTCCTGATCCCAGCGCAGGGCCTGGGCGGGCGCGGTCTGGCGGCTGGTGAAGCCGCCCGCGCGATAGCCGCGGCTCCACGAAGCATAGACCTGCGCCGCCTCGGCGATTTCATATTTGATGCCGATCTTCGGCGACCAGCTATCCCATTTGCCGCGCAGGTTGGGGAAGGCGTAGACGCACTGGCCGGTCAACGGATCGCACGTGTCCGCCGCCGCCGTGAACAGACCGACATCGGCATGCTTCTTGTCATAGGTGTAGCGCAGGCCCGCCGTGACCTGGAGCTTGTCGGTAACGTCCCAGTCGCCCTGGACGAAGGCGGCATAGGTCTTCGCCTTCTGGCGCGCGCCATAGCTGCGCGGCGCGAAATTGGCGACGGTGCGCAGGCGCCGGGTCTCGAGCAACTCGATGTCGGACTCGAAATAATAGATGCCGGCGGTCAGATCGAGCGAGTCGAACAGGCGGATGGCATAGCGCCCTTCATGGCTGAACGACTTGGTCGGATTGGTATAGTTGATCTGATAGTCCTGAATCGGCGTACCGGCCGTGTCGTAGTCGGTCTTGATCTTGTTGTCGCGATAGCCCGTCACCGTGGTGATCGTGCCCGCGCCGACCTGCCAGTTCACCTCGGCCGTGATCTGATCCCATTGCAGACGGGTGCCGCCCGCGTGATCCTGCGCGAAGTTGAAGGTGTGCCGGTCATTGAAGGCATAGTTCTGAAGAGGCAGGCCCTTCGTGGTCGACTTGCCGTGCTCGTAGCGCACGATGACGTTGATGTCGGGCGTGGGATCCCATTCAATCGTCGGGCGGATCAGCCAGGTTGTGCCACGGCCGTAATCCGCCCCGTCGAAATCATTTTTGAACCAGCCATTGTCGTGATTGTAATAGCCGGCCAGGCGCACCTTGAGCGTATCGGTCAGCGGGCCCGAAATGGCGCCGCCGATCTTGTACTCCAGACCGGTCTCCACCGACGCCTGGGCGAACCCTTCGAACTTGTCGGAGGGGCGGCGGCTGCGGACCAGCACCGCGCCGGCTGTCACGTTCTTGCCGAACAGCGTGCCCTGCGGACCGCGCAGCACCTCCACGCCATCGACGTCGAAGAAGTCGGTGATCACGCCGAGGACGCTCGGCATATACATGCCGTCGATGAACACGCCGACGGGGCTTTCCAGGGTCGGCAGCGTCGACCCCATCGACACGCCGCGAATGGTGAAAGCGGCGGTGCCCTTGGCTGCGCCAACCTCGTCGAGCGACGCGTTCGGGATCGAGCCGGTCATCTGCGCCAGATTCTTGATCTGCGCATCCTCGATACGGGCGCCGGAGATCGCGGATATCGTCAGCGGCACGGACTGCAGCGCTTCCGCTCGAGCCTTTTTCCGAGCGGTGACGACGATGTCCTCGAAACCGCCCGAGGTGATAGCGACGGCCTCTTCCTCGGGCGCGGTGGCGGTCTGGGCATAAGCGGGGCCACTCACGGCCAGCGCGAGCACCACGGACATAGCAAGACGACTGCTGTTCATCATCTATCCTCCCCAACGGACGGCCTGGAAAGCCGCCTTCTCCTAACCGGCTGAAAATATGATCAGCCTCGAATATTTTTTAAAGTAACAAATACGATTACTTACATAGTCGTAAAATAAATCTCCGACTTTCCGCGATTTCGGACGGACTCATTCTTATTTTCAACATAGGCTAAGGGATAATTTCGCACATATCCACAACCAACAGTCTGGATCGACTATCCACTCGTCGCCTTTTCACCGGAATATTCGCTATTCCGGGAGAACCAGAAGGCCTAGTTCGTTCGCCATGGCGTCGACATTGATCGGAACCCACCAATCTTGCTTGAAGCCCGCAAAGTGCTGCTTGACGCGAACGATGATCGCCGACTTCTGCTTTTGATCGATCGTCCCGTCCCGAGCGCCCTCGTGCACGAAGTCGCGGAAGCGTTCGATATAGGCGACCTGATCGTCGAGCAGCCTGGTCGAGCCGGTGCCGCCATGGCCGGAGTAGAAACACCGGGCATCGACGTAGCGCCGTTTCACGTCCTCGAGCTGGTCGATCCATTCCTGGGAGCGCTGTTCGACGACCCAGGCGTGCACCCCGTCATATATGAGGTCGCCGGCGATCATGTCGCCGCTGCCCGGCACCCAGACCACGCACAGATCGGGCGCCTCCCCCGGGCCCAGCGAGTCTATGACGATGTCGGCGCCATCGACCGAGAGAACATGGCCACCCTCAACGATCCGGTTCGGATAGATCGTCTCTGCCGGATAATCCGATCCGTACATCGGCAACCATTTTTCGCGAATCCGATCGGCACACCCGCGCATGCCGTCGGCCACCGCCTGGGTCGCCATGATCGGCACATCATTGAAGCCCTCGGTCAGTATCTGCGTGCCGTTGAAATGATCCGGATGCGAATGCGAGATGATCACCCCGACCAGCGGCTTGCCGATCGCGTCGATCATCTCGCGCACCTGCCGCGCCGGCGTGGCGAGAAACTGGGTGTCCACCGCGACGATCGAGCGGTCCGTCTCGATCAGGAAGCTGTTGGTGTCCATCTCGCCCGGAGCCGAGGTGAACATATGGACCTTGGGGCGGGCCATGGCGCGCGCGCTCAGTGGAGGCTCGACGAGGTCTGGAGCGCGGGCGCGGGTGCAGGCTCGAACTTCGAGCGAAGCAGCTGGCCCGGCAGCCGTCCCTCCGGATCGACCACATCCTCGCCATTCTGGCGGATCAGCGTGCCGTTGACGATCACTGCCTCGACGCCGAGGCCATCCGAAACAAGCCGCTCGCCGCCGCCCGGCAGATCGAAGATACGGCGGAGAGGACCATCGCCGACCGTCTCCGGGTCGAACACGACCACGTCGGCCGGGCGATCGACCATCAGCCGGCCGCGATCCGCCAGATTGTAGAGATCGGCAGGACGCGAGGTCAGCAGGCGGACCGCCTCCTCCAGGCTCAGGACCCGCTTTTCGCGCACCCAGCGACGCAGCACGAAGGTAGGAATGCAGGCGTCGCACAGCTGGCTGGCATGGGCGCCCCCGTCGCCGAGGCTGATCAGCGTGTGCGGGCTGTGCAGCAGCGGCTCGACCCGATCCTCGAGATGGTTGCCCAGCGGCATGCGGAAGCGAATTTCGAGATTGCTCGCGATGGCGAGGTCCAGCGCCACGTCGATCGGGTGAACACCGCGTTCCTGGGCAACCTCGCCGAGGGTGCGGTTCTCCAGGGCGGGATCGTTGCCGCCATCGCCGATCTCGGTCTTGGCGATCGCGCGGACGAAATTTTCGGTGCCGCCGTCGATCTCGGCGCGGAAGACCTCACGGAAGGCCGGGTCGGCGTAAATCTCCAACTTGCGCGCATCGTCGGCGACGCGGACTTCGCTGAACGCCTTCATCCCGGTGAACAGCATCGGCGCACTGAACTGATAGGCGAAGACCATCGGCTTGGGCGAGAATTGCGCCGCGATGCTCAACCCCCGCGACGCGAGGTGCGCGGTCTGGGCAAGCTGCTCCTCATGATCGGACTGGAACAGCACCTCGCTCGTGATCAGCGGCGCCCAGGAGATCGTCGCGTTGGTCCGCGAGCCGATCTCTTCCAGATCGACCAGGGTGATGCCCTCGCCGATGTTCGGCGAGAAGATCGCACCGGGGAAATCCGCCAGCACGTCCGCCAGCGCCCGGGTCTCCTCGTAGGCGGCAAAGCGGCTGGCGACCGGCAGGCCCTTATAGCCGAAATGGGCTCCGCCATAGGATGTCGAGAAGCCCACCGCGCCGGCACGCATAGCGCTGCGGATGATATCCTGCATGCGGACGATCTCGTCGTCGGTGGCGTGGCGCTGGATCGCTTCCTCGCCCATCACGTAGAAGCGGGTGGCGAGATGGCCCACCAGCACGCCGGCGTTGATGCCGAGACCGCGCTTCTCGATCGCGTCGAGATATTCGGGAAAGCTCTCGAACGGCCATTCGCCGATACCCTGGCGCAGGCAGTCGGGGTCCATGCCTTCGACCCGCTCCAGCGACTGGACGATGATCTCGCGATCCGCGGGGCGGGTCGGGGCGATACCGAAGCCGCAATTGCCCATCACCACGGTGGTGACACCGTGCCACGGCGAAACCGATAGCAGCCGGTCCCAGAAGACCTGCGCGTCATAATGGGTGTGGACGTCGACGAAGCCCGGCGCGACCACCTTGCCGGAAGCATCGATCGTCTGACGGGCGGGCTCGTCGACCTTGCCCAGCGCCACGACCCTGCCGTCCTTGATCGCGACATCGCCGCGGTAACGCTCGCTGCCGGTGCCATCGATGATGTCACCGCCAATGATCTTGATGTCGAGCATGCACGTCCTCCCCTGTTCGGCCCGCCTTCCGACGGTCCGTGACAGAACATGGAATGGATATCGTGGCGCCGGGCTGCGGGATACAGCCCGGCGCCCTAAGTCAGACCTTGAGCTTGTAGAGCTCGGCCGTGTTGTCGTGGAGGATGTCCTTCAGGATATCGAAGTCCATGTCCCGCGTCTTGTCCCAGAGCAGCTCCTGGCTCATCGGCCAGGTCGAGTCCGAATGGGGGAAGTCGTTCGCCCACAGCAGCCGCTTGGTATTCACCTGGTCGGTCAGCCGGAAAGCAACCCAGTCGTCCTGAAATGTCATATAGACATTCTCGCGGAAATATTCGCTCGGCAGCTTGGAGAGCTCCTTGCCCTTCATCCAGTGGCGATGCCGGTTATAGGCATGATCCATCCGATACATGTAGTGCGGCGCCCACCCGGCGTCGGCTTCCACCGTCACCACCTTCAGCTCCGGGTTGCGCTCGAAGACACCCGCATAGATGAACATGCCGATAATATCCTGGCACGCCCGGATGATCGCCTGGAAGCCGTTGATCTTCGGCCCTCGTGATGCGCCGCGATTCAGCGCCTGATTGCTGTCCGTCTTCGACGTCAGCACGTGGAAGCTCAGCGGCAGATCCAGTTCCACCGCGGCCCGCCACACCGGCTCGTAGATCGGGCTGTCATAATCTTCCTGCGCGGGCACGCCCGGCATCATCACGCCGACGAAGCCGGCTTCCTTGATCCTGCGGAAATCCTCGATCAGCTCCGCCGGCGACCGCGCCGCCGTCTGGCCGATGCCGAAGATCCGATCCGGCGCGCCCGACACATATTCCTGCAGCCACTGGTTGTAGGCCTGGAAACAGGCATGCTTATAGTCTGCGTCCGGATGGTTGCAGATCATCATGCCCACCGTCGGATAGACGATCTCCGCCGCGACCCCGTCGCGGTCCTGGTCCATCAGGCGTTCCTTGGCGTTCCAGCCGCCGCGGTGCAGATCCTCGAACCGCGCGCCGTCCATCCGCATCGTCGTCGGGTCCTGGCCCGCCGCCGCGATCAGCGCCATCGGCACGATGTCCGGCAGGCCGTCGATGATATAGAGATCGCCGCGTTCCTTGTCGTGCACCACATGCGGCGCACGGTCCCGGAACTTCGGATCGATACGGTCGATGTAGCAGCCCGGCGGTTCCGTCACATGCGAGTCCGCCGAAATCGGCTTCAACCGGGCTATCGCACTAATGTCCGTGATCGCGTTCATGCTCTCTCCACTCCGGGAGGCCTTGGCCTCCTCCACTTCTCTGTGACGCTAACTATCCATCACAGCACCCGACCACTCCACTACCCAACGTCCGTTTCCACTAGCCGACCGTCGCATACCGCGATCTTTCCTGAGAAATCCGGGAAAAAATAAGGCCGCGGCATCATCTGCCGCGGCCTTGCGAAAGCTGAAATGGAGACGAACGGTTCAGTGGAGGCCGTACCATTCCTTGAAGCCCTGCGAGAGCAGCGCCGCCTCGACCTCGGGCTTGAGCTTCAGGTCCTTGAGCGACTGAATCGCGTTGGGGAAGCCGTCGCCATGCGGATAGTCCGACGCGATCATCAGCTTGTTGGGGCCCAGATATTCGGCAAGCACCGAGATCGACCGTTCGACCGGCTCGAACGACATGTAGCACTGCCGCTGGAATATCTCGCTGGGTCTGGTGGTGAGGCCGGTGTCGTTCATGCCGACATCGTCGAAATGGCGATCCATCCGGTCGATATAGCCCGGCATCCAGGTCGCGCCGCTCTCGACGAAGGCCACCCGGAGCTTCGGGAACTTGTCACAGATGCCCGCCATCACGAAGCTGGTCGCCGCCGCCATCATCTCCGCGGTGTGGACATAGCAATGTTCGACCGAGAAGCTGTGACACTTGGCCGGCTTGCCGGCGCCGCCGGTGAAGTTGACGGTCTGCGCGTCGAACCGGTCCATGCCCAGATTGTCCGAACCGGCAAGGCCATGGACGGCGATCGGCAGATCGAGATCCTGGGCCAGCTCCCACAGCGGATAGAAATAGGGATCGTGCAGGCCGCGGCCGAGCACCGGATTGGGCCGCACGGTCGCGGCGTTGAGGCTGAGTTCCTTGGCGTTCCGCATTTCGCGCAGGCTGCCCTCCAGCGACAAGGTGGGCATAAGCGCCGCGCCGAACAGCCGATCGGGATAAGGCTTGCAGAAATCGGCGACATAGCGGTTATAGGCATTTGCCACCGCTTCCTGCCGGTCGGGATCGATGATGCCGTGGATCGCGCCGAGCGCCATGGTCGGGAACAGCACGGTCGCATCGAAACCCTCGCGGTCCAGCCACTTGATCCGCTCGTGTGGATCGAAGCCGCCTTGCTCGCCGGCGTGATAGGACAGGTCGGAGGCGACCTCGCCGGTGCGCGCGCCGAACGTGACCGAGGTGTTGACCCCGGGCTTCAGCGGCCGCGCGAAATCCTTGATCATGATCCGGTCGTCGACACGGAAGTCGGCGCCGCCATCGGGACGCACGGTGATCTTCGGGCAGGTGTCACGATATTTGGGGTCGATGTAGTTTTCCCACAAATCCCCCGGCTCGGTCAGGTGGCCATCGGAGTCGATCGCCCTCAATTCCCTTGCCATATTGCTCTCCTATCTTGCGATTATCGTCGTCAACCGTGCGCGCTGCGCGCGATCGCGACAGTCTTGGGTCGGATATATTCCTCGATGCCGACCTTGCCGCCCTCGCGGCCATAGCCGCTGAGGCCAAGCCCCCCGAACGGAGTATCCGGTTCGACCAGTGCGGCGCCGTTGACGAACACGCCGCCCGCGCGCAGCTCCTCGGCGACACGGTGGACGCGGTCGAGATCATGGCTGTGCACATAGGCCGCCAGGCCATATTCGGTCGCGTTGGCGATATGGATCGCCTCCGCCTCATCGTTGAACTTCAGGATCGACAGCACCGGCCCGAACACCTCGCGCTGGGCGAGTTGGCTGCCCGGCTCGACATCGGCGAATATCGTCGGCTCGACATAGGCGCCGCGGGCGAGGTCGCCGCCGGCGCGCTGACCACCGGTCACCAGCCGCCCGTCGCCGTCGCGAGCCGCCCGTTCGACGACGCCGAGAATCCGGTCGGCGGCGGCGACATTGATCACCGGACCCATCACCATGGCGGGATCGAACGGATCGCCCATCGCGATCCCGCGCGCCTTCTCCACGCAACGCCCGACCATGTCGTCGTAAACATCCGCATGAACGAGCAACCGGGTCGGCCAGGCGCAACCCTGCCCGCTGAGGATCGCGAGGCCCAGGGTGGTCGCATGGGTCGCCGCCGCGTCGAGGTCGGCATCGGGAAAGACGATGTTGGCGGACTTGCCGCCCAGTTCGAGCAGGGCGGGTTTCAGGACTTCGGCACAGCTATGCAGGATCGCGCGCGCTGCGGTCGGACCGCCCGTGAAGCTGATCTTCTCCACCTTGGGATGGCGGACCAGCGCCTCGCCGGCTTCGATGGCACCCGGCAGGATATTGCAGACCCCGTCGGGAATGCCCGCCTCGCGCACGCATTGCGCGAACAGCTCCGCCGAGAAGGGCGTCAGTTCCGAAGGCTTCAGCACAACGGTGTTGCCCGCCGCCAGCGCGGGACCCGCTTTCATCGCCAGCGAGTTCATCGGCCCGTTCCAGGGGATGATCGCACCGATCACCCCGAATGGCTCGGGCAGGGTATAGCTGAAGTCGCGGCCCTGCAGGAAGGTGCCCGTCACGCCGCCTTCGAGCTTGTCCGCCCAACCGGCATAATAGGACAGCCACGCGCGCGCGCCGTTCGCCATCTGGGTTGCGACAGAGATAGGGGTGCCGTTTTCGAGCGCGACCAGCGCCCCGAATTCGTCGGCGCGGGCGAGGATGAGGTCACCAAGCCTCAACAGCATGTCGCGCCGTTCCGAAGGCTTTCGGCGGCGCCAGTCGTCGAACGCGCGCGAGGCGGCCTCGACCGCCTCGGCGGTTTCCGAAGCGCCGGCCAGCGGAATCTCGGCCTGCACCTCGCCATCATGGGGATTCACATGACGAAAGACCCCACCCGACCCGCTGTCGCGGGCCTCCGCGCCGATGTGCAACTTAACCGGCAACGGCTTGCGCGGATCGCTTCTCGCCATGATGTCTCTCCTGTCCCTGGGCGTCGTCCAGAATGCCTAGCTGCGGTAACGGCCCGCCTTTGGACGGGTCCGTGATCACCGGCTCCTCGTCGTACGCATGCGGCGCACGACCCCAGAGCCCCGATCGATAATGTGGCGGCCCGGCGGCTCCGGGACGTGCGTGGCCGCGCGCCGATGCCCGCGATCGCATTCACTTCTCCACCCCAAGGTGGCCTTCAGCCCCTCCGCTTCTTTGTGACCTCATCTATCCATCACGGCATTCAGCGGCTCCACTACCCAACGTCCGTTTCCACTAGCCAAGCGTCGCTACGGCTCTCCCCCCGCCATGACCGCTCTCGATCTGGCTCCGGCGCAGACAGCCCGGCGGAACGAAAGAGGGGGAACTTCCTATCGCGTCCCGCGCGAGATAGGCGGTCGCTTCCCGCCTTCGGCCGGGACGCTACGACAATAGATTCCTGATCTCCCTGAGCAGCGCGCGCGCCGCAGGCGATTGCGAACCCCGCTTGCGGAAAATCACGCCGACCTGGCGTGTCCAGGCGCCCGTCGACAGGGGAACACGCACGAGCCGACCGCTGTCCAGCTCGGCCTTGATCAGGCTTTCCGGCAGGAAGCCGAGAATATCATATTCCAGCAGCATCGACCTCGCGAAGCCCGCCGAGACATATTCGATAATGGCTCGGGGAGGATGCAGACCGGCCGACAGAAACATCTCGTCGACATGCCGCCTCAGCAGATCGGGCTGCTTCGGCAACATCCAGCTGATATCCGTCAGTTGATCGAGGCTAAGCTCGCCCCGGGCGATGATAGGATGCGAAGCGCGCGCCACGACGACGGCCTCGTCCTTGGTGAGATATTCCTGGCCGATATCCGGATCGACAGATGACGCATCGAGCGTCACCACGGCGAAATCCAGTTCCCCGCGCAGGACCATGGGGATCAGGACGTCGCTATAGCCTTCCAACACCGAGATCCGCAGGTTGGGCCGGTCGCCAAGCAACGCTGCGACCGCGCGGGGAACCAGGGAGGCGGCGAAGGTCGGGCCTGCTCCGACATGGACGTGGCCGGCCTCGGTGCCTTTCAGTTCCTGGATCTCGGTGACCGCCCGCTGGTGACGCCGGCGCGCTCGATTGTGGTAGACGTAACCGCACTGACCGACAGCGGG
>NZ_LDES01000112.1 GCF_001015195.1 Sphingomonas sp. Y57
CGGCGCGCGGCGCCGCCTTCACATCGGGAGCGGCCAACAGCGCCTATGCGCTCGGTTCGGCCGGCAAGTCTGGCGCGGCCGCAGTCGCTGGCGGCGCAGGCGGCGTCGGCCAGGCCGCCGTCGGCGCCGCCATGTCGCCGCTCCGCAAGGCGGCAGCCTCGCTCAAGGACAGCTACCGTTCCGGCGGACGTGCCGCCGTCACCGCGACCGGCGGGACCATTTCGGGCGGCAGCTCCACGCTGTCGCCGGACGCACCGACCGGCGCGCCCGCCTGGGCGTTCGCGATGAAGAACCGCCAGACCATGACCCACGGCGCGACCATCGCCGCCCACACGCTGCGCTCCGGCGACGGCGGCGGCAGCGGCGCTTCCGTCGATATCAGCCAGAAGGATTGATCCATGTTCAAGCGACCGACCATCCGCTACGGCCAGACGCCCGAGCCGGCCACACCCTATCAGCGCGCGGCGCAGGCATGGGATGACCGCATCGGTTCCGCGCGCGTGCAGGCGAAGAACTGGCGGCTCGCCTTCTTCGGCACGCTGGCGCTTTCGGGCGGTCTGGCTGGCGGCCTCGTCTGGCAATCGACGCGCGGCCATATCGTTCCGTGGGTCGTGCAGGTCGATCGGCTGGGCGAAGCGCAGGCGGTTGCGCCCGCCGAGGCCGGCTACCGCCCGACCGATCCGCAAGTCGCGTTCCATCTCGCCCGCTTCATCGAGCAGGTCCGTGCGATCCCGGCCGACCCGGTCATCGTCCGTCAGAACTGGCTCAGGGCTTACGACTTCACGACCGATCGCGGCGCGCTCGCGCTCAATGAGTATGCACGCGCCAACGACCCGTTCGCCAATGTCGGGCGGGTACAGGTCGCGGTCGAAGTTTCGAGTGTCATCCGCGCCTCACCCGACAGCTTCCGCGTCGCCTGGGTCGAGCGCCGCTATCAGGACGGCAGCCTTGCCGCCACCGAACGATGGTCCGCGATTCTTACCATCGTCGTCCAGCCGCCGCGCACCCCCGACGCCCTGCGCAAGAATCCGCTCGGCGTCTTCGTCAATGCCCTCAACTGGTCGAAGGAGCTGTCGCAATGACCGGCATACCCATCCGACGCGCGGCTACGGCCGCGCTGTTCGTCTCCGCATCCGCGCTTGCCGGCTGCGCCACCACGTCGGCCAGGCCGCCCGTGATCGCTTTGGACGATCCGCCCCCGGCGATTGTGGCGACGCCTGCGGCCGAGCCGGCCCGCGCGGTCGAGATCGTCACAATCCCCGAGCCCTTGCCGCTGCCCGGTCAGTTGAAGCCGGTGACGGAAGGTCCGCGGCCGGCGGAGCCCACCGATCCGCGCCGCCGGGTCGGCGACGCCAACAACGCCGCGCGCATCCAGCCGGTGCGCGATGGCTTCCTCAACGCCATTCAGCAATATCCGTGGACCGAAGGCGCGCTCTATCAAGTATATACCGCGCCCGGCCAGGTGACGGACATCGCCTTGCAGGAAGGCGAGCAGCTCGTCGGGCCGGGGCCGGTCGCGGCCGGCGACACGGTGCGGTGGGTCATCGGCGACACGGTGAGCGGCAGCGGCGCGACCGCGCGCGTGCATATCCTCGTGAAGCCCACCCGGCCGGACCTAGCCACGAATCTCGTCATCAACACCGACCGCCGCACCTATCATTTGGAGCTGCGCGCCACGCCCGCGACCTACATGGCGTCCGTGTCTTGGACCTATCCGCAGGACCAGCTCATCGCATTGCAGGGTCGCAACGCGGCCACCGCCACCGCCGCGCCCGCGGCGACTGGCGTGGACGTGTCCGCCCTCAACTTCCGCTACCGGATCGAGGGCGACCGCGTTCCGTGGACGCCGGCCCGCGCGTTCGACGACGGACGGCAGGTGTTCATCGAGTTTCCGGCCGGAATCTCGCAGGGCGAGATGCCGCCGCTGTTCGTGACGGGCGCGCGCGGTGACGCCGAGCTGGTCAATTACCGCGTGCAGGGCCGCTACATGGTGGTCGATCGCCTGTTCGCCGCCGCCGAGCTGCGGCTGGGCGATCGGCGCACCGAGCAGCGCGTCCGCATCGTGCGCGACGACGGACGGAGGGGGCGGCCGTGAGCGACAGCCATGGTCCGTCCGCAGAGGATCGGCCCGCCCCACAGTCGGCCCGCCCTGATCCGGCCGCGTTCCAGCTCCGCGGCGATCCGCCCCGCGTCATGCGGCTATCCCGTAAGGCGCTTGCCGTCGTCGGCGTTGCCGCCGGACTCGGCATCGGTGGTTCGCTGATCTATGCGCTGCGGCCGCCGGGCGATCGGGCCGCACAGGAACTCTACAACACCAACGGACGCGCCACGGCCGAGACAATCACGTCCGGCCCGAGCGACTACGCACAGGCGCCCCGGCTCGGCCCGCCGCTTCCCGGCGACCTCGGCCGCCCGATCGTGTCGGCGCAGCAGCGCGGCGAGGATGTGCCCGTGCCGCCGATCGGCGCGCATCCCAGCCCGCCCGATCCACGCGCGCAAGCGGCGGAAGCCGCCCGGCAGCGCGCGGCGCAGGAACGCGATGCCGCCCGCACCAGCTCGGTCTTCCTCGGCGGCGGCGGCGGCGGTGCGCGCGCGGGTGCGGAGCCAGTCTCAACGCCGGGCTTGCCGGCGCCTTCCGCGCAGGAACCCGCGCAGCAGGCGGCGCAAGGCGACCAGGCCGGCAAACGCGCCTTCATGGCGCAGGCGGCCAACCAGCGCACGGTCAGCGTCGAGCGGCTGACGGCGCCGGCATCGCCCAACATCGTTCAGGCCGGCAGCATCATCCCGGCTGCGCTCATCACGGGCGTCCGTTCGGACTTGCCCGGCCAGATCACCGCGCAGGTGACGGCGAACGTCTATGACAGCCCCACGGGGCGCATTCTCCTCATCCCGCAGGGCGCGCGGCTGATCGGCGAATATGACAGCGAGATCGCCGCCGGGCAGACCCGCGTTTTGCTCGCCTGGGATCGACTCATCATGCCGGATGGCCGCTCGATCGTTCTCGAGCGCCAGCCCGGTGCGGACGGTGCGGGGTTTGCAGGGCTACAGGATCGTGTGAACCAGCATTGGGGCAATCTGCTCAAGGCCGCCGCCGTTTCGACACTGTTGGACGTCGGCGCAGAGCTGGGCGCAGACAGCGAAGACGACCTGACCCGCGCGCTGCGCCGGGGATCGCAGGACACCGTCAATCAGACTGGCCAGCAGATCGCGCGGCGGCAGCTCAACGTGCAGCCCACGCTCACCATCCGGCCGGGGCATCCGCTTCGCGTGGTGATCACGCGCGACTTGGTGCTTGAACCTATCGGAGCGACACGATGACGAAACTGAAGCTGGGAGCCTTGGCCGATGACCGGCCGGTCAAACTGACGGTTGAGCTACCCGCCACCGTCCACCGCGATCTCGTGGCTTATGCCGCCGCACTCGCGAGCGAGACCGGCGCGGAGGCCGTGACGCCCGAGAAGCTGATCGCGCCGATGGTCAGCCGGTTCATGGCGAGCGATCGGGGGTTTGTGCGCGGTCGGCGCGGCGCGAAGGACTAACCGCGCTAGTGCTCAGTTGCCGAGGAAACGCTTGCGACGCTCGGCGGCATCGACCTTGATGAGCGCCTCTTCGGCGTTCGTGCATTCACCCCCGCGCACCGAACCGTCACGACAGCCGGCGACGACCTGACGGGCTTCGGCGACGTTCGCCACGAAATACTGCGTGCTTCTCGCTTGAGCCGACGCAGGTGCCGCGCCGACCGCGACCGTCTTGTTGGCCGGTGGCATTATCACCGGGCGAAGGATGAATCCGCCGGTGAAGCCAACGACCAAAGTCACCAGCACGATAATGCGTGTCTTGCCCTGCAACATGGCGGATTGCTCCCAGAATTACCCAATTATCCTATTGCAATCTATGCGAAAAATCAAAGGACAGCGCGTAGCGCATCTTGATAAAGCCGAGGAATCTACGAAGCGCCGGGTTGCGATTTTCGTCTCGCCAATAGCCCGCATATCCCGCCAGCGCCGGGCCTTGCTCGCCGTGGATCGGGCGATAGACGAGATCCGGGTAGCGCGCGCCGGTCGAGCCCTCGCAAACGATGCTGACCGCCGACCCACCGCCGAGAATGCTCAGGATCGTCTCGCGGCTGCACTGGTGCATCTGAATGTCCGGGGTGACGCCCGACACGGCCAGACGCCCCAGCAGCATGTCGCGCATTTCCGCGCCCGGATCGGCCGCCGGAAGGTAGAAGCGCTCCCCGCGCAAATCGGTCCAGTGAACGACGTCCCGTTCGGTCAACGGGTGCGTCGCCGGCAGCGCCGCCAGCATCCGCTCGCTCCACAGCGGCTCGCACCGGAAACCGTCATGGCTGGTCGCGCCCATCAAAATCGCGATGTCGATCTCACCGGTGTCCAGCCCGGCAAGAAGAACACTGCGGTCGGCCTCGACGCATTGCACCTCGACATCGGGATTGGCGTCTCGCCAACTCATCATGGTCGCGCGCAGGTTGCCTGCCGAGACCGAGCTATTATGCCCGAGCATAAGCCCACCCGCCCGGCCTTGTCCGGCAGCGCGCATCATCGCCACCAGCTTGTCGGCAGTCGCCACCATCGGCTTCGCGCCGCGAATGAACGCAGTGCCGGCAAGCGTCATCCTGACACCGGCCCGCGAGCGCTCAAAGATCGGCATTCCAATCGAGCGTTCTAGCTTTGAGATAGCGCGGCTCAGCGTCGACTGCTCGACATCGAGAGCGCGGGCTGCGCGATAAAAGCTGCCGTGATCGGCTGCGGCGATTGCGTAACGGAGCTGCCGAATATCAAAGGCCATGGTATGGAGTTGCGACTGGAGTTCGCATACTGCCTACTCAGACAATCTTATCGTGGAAGGCAGGCCAGGATGGCTAAAAACCGCGTCTGCAAAGGCAGGCTTACCGAAGCGAGGCTTTTTGCCTGAAACCCCAATCGGCTCGCGTGGAATACCAAGGAGGTTGGTATCGATCTTGCCATTTGCATTGGCGTCGAGCGCTACGGAGAGTGCGTAACGGCCCTCCGGCACATTTTGGAAGCGCACCACGGTGCGGCCCTTGCTGACCGTCACCGTCATTTGGCGAAAAGGCTTACCCTTCTGACAATTCGGAAAACCGGCTTTGTCCTTCCACAAGCAAACTGTCGCCTGGCCCAGTTTATCGGTTTCGATCGACGCGACCAATTCTGGCGATGGCGAAACCGCCCCGGTGAGCATCGTGAGAATCGGTAAAGCTACGTATTTCATGATTGGATCTCCGTCGATGATGGGCGATCGCGGCCTATGATCGGCATTGTCGGCTTACGCCGGCCTCTCGGCCGATCGCGAACAAGCGCTGCATGTCTCTACGGTCGAACATGTCGGCCGACGGCGGATCCGAATCTGGCGGGATAGCCTCAATGCAGAGCCGCAATTTTGTTTGACGCGCAAAGGCTTGATAACTGCTGACCGCCCGTCGATCCCCGGCACCAATCACGGTCTCAAGCGCTCGCGCGATCACGTTGAACGCACTTGCTTCCACGCGCTCGTACCGCGGCGAAAGCACTCCATTGTAAAGCAGCGTCATCTCTGGGTTTACTGTTGTGGCAAGGCCCTCGGCGTTTTGCGTGGACAGAAGAGAATCTGGGATAACGAAAACACTGTTTGTCGTGCCCCCATCGACATGCATTTCATCGAATATTTGACCACCGCTACGCACTTGGATACGGACCGGCGGAAAGACGCCGGGGATGCTTGCGGAGGCCAGCAGCACATCGCGGATCAGCTCGACGCGGCCCGGCGCTCCGCTCGCGGCGATCTCGCCGAGATCCCATATGGTGCCGCGCTGCGCGTCGAGGTTTGTCGTCATGACAAGCAAACGTCGGCCATTGCGATGTGCTTTGGCGATGTTATCGACGAGTTCATCGGTGACGTGTCGTGCGATCAGGCGCGCCAGAGGTCTGGTATCGGCGAAGCTTGGCCCGCCCAGCACTCCGCGCAGCGGCGAGCGTCTGAAGATGTCCTTGGCGTCGACATCTGTGTAGAGGAGTCGCAGAACGTCGTCCTCGGTTTCACCGATGAACGCGAAAGGCGCAATCAGCGCCCCGGTGCTCACCCCCGTCACCAACGCAAAGGCGGGTCGTGTCCCCGAGGCGGACCAGCCGTTCAGATACCCGGCTGCAAAGGCACCCTTATCCGAGCCGCTCGATATCGCCAGCATGGCGAGTGAAGACTGCGCGCCGGTTTGCGACCGCTCCGTGAGCCATTTCATGCGCCATGCCGTCCAGCTCTCCGCAGGGCCGTCCGACCAGTAGCGAACCGTCGCGTCATAACCGGGAACGACCGCTATGGCTTGCATCTCGGCTGTCGCCGGTGCGCGAGGTATGGTCGCGCATCCGCCGAGTGCAAGCGCACCAGCGACAGCCAGTGCGCCTAGCGACTGCGGCCTTCTCACGCCTCGCCCTCATGGAAGGCGCAAAGCTCAGGCACGATCTCACGTCGAAATTTCGACCCGCTGAACAAGCCGTAATGACCTGCGTCTTTAAGAAGATAATGGCGCTTGCACTTCGGGGGCAGCTCGCTGGCGAGCTCAAGGATCGCCGAAGTCTGACCCAACCCCGTGATGTCATCGCGTTCGGCCTCAATGGCCAGGATGGGTGTGCGTGTGATTGTCGTGAGGGAGACAGGCGTGCCGCGAAAGCGAAAGTCACCCTTGGCAAGCGCGTTGCGCTTGAAGACTCGCTCCACCGTTTGAAGATAGAACTCGGCGGTCAGGTCCATGGTGCTGAGAAACTCACCGTAGAAGCTGTCGACCTTTTCGGCCGCATCAAAATCGCCGTCAGCAAAATGGGCGATTGCATCACGCGCGGACTTCTCGTGCCTCTGCGGATTCATGGCGACGAACGCTGTCAGTTGAAGGTAGCCGGGATAGACGGCGCGGTTGGCACCTGGAAAGCGGGCCGGAACCGTGGTGATAAGCGTATCGGTGAACCAGTCGCTATCATGTTCGGAAGCGAGACGATTGACCTCCGTGGGAGAGCGGGACGTATCGATCGGGGAACCGAGGACTGTCAGGCTGGCCGGCAGGACGACGTCGCTCGTGGTCGATGATTCTAGGATTGCTGTCGCGGCGACGGCGGGTACGCCTGCCTGGCAGACAGCAACGATATGCGTGGTCGGTCCAAGCTTTTGAATATGCCCGATCAGTAGATCGATGTAGTCGTCCAAGTCGAATCCGCCATCGTGAATGGGGACATCGCGGGCATTGGACCAGTCGGTCACCACGACCGAATAGCTTGGCAGCAGGTCGCGGACGGTCTCGCGTAACAGGGTCGCATAATGACCCGCCATTGGCGCGACGAGCAGGATTGTCGGAGCATCGGACCGGCCGATAAGGTCGAAGCGGAGCAGGCGGCAGAATGGGCGTTCTTCGACGACCTCCTCGCGCACGGCGTGGGCAGTGCCATCAACATCGACCTCAACAATTCCGAACGCCGGCTTTTCTCTTGCCTCCGTCAGCCGACGTAAGACGGAGAGGCTAGCCGAAGTCGCGCGCCGGACCGTAAGTGCGGGGGGATCGAAGCCAAGCGCCCTTGGCAGCGCGAGCCAAGGCGGGAGTGTATTGCGATCGTCGAGCCCACGAGCGAACGCCCCGAGCACTGCCGATGGCGCGCGCCAAGCTTGCTGCCAAGTATCGATCCAATCATACATGTTCATAGGGTTAGGGTAGGCCATCGTCGTGCTCCTCCGGCATGGATCCCTGCGCTTCGAGAACCGCGCGCGCGCCATCGGCCAAAACGGCCTCCTCATCGGTCTTGAGGCGCAGCGTTTCAAAAGGCGGAAAGAAGTTCAGTCGCGAAGCCACGGCGTCGCCGACTAGGATGTCATTGCTCCCTATGCCCCCGGTCAGAACGAGCGCCTGCATCCCGCCCATTGCAACGCTCATAGCCGCAGCGGCCTCAGCAACCCGCGCAGCGAATACGTCGATCGCGAGGTCTGCCTCTGGAGTGCCAGCCGCGCGCATTGCGCGCAGGTCTCCACTCGTATTCGAAAGTGCGGCGAGTCCAGATTTGCCGTAGAGCATCGCTTCGATCGTCTCGACGTCAGATCGTCGAACAAGGTCGAGCACGACGCCGGGGTCTAGGCTGCCGCTCCGCGTCGTCATCGGCACCCCGTCGAGCGCGGTCAGACCCATCGTCGTCGCGATGCTCTTGCCGTCGTGCAACGCACAAAGGCTGGAGCCGCCGCCAAGATGGGCGACCACGACCTTTCGTAAATCCGGCCTTGTCGCCGCGAGTTGCATGGCGATCGATTGGAAAGACAGTCCGTGGAACCCGTATCGCCTATACCCGAGCGCGCGCAGCCGCTCGGGTAAGGGCAGCACATGGTGCAAGGCCGGGATCGTCTTGTGGAACGCGGTGTCGAAACACCCGATGTTGATCGCTTCTGGCAGGACGGATCGTACGGCCTCGATCAAGTCGAGCGCCGGTCCTTGGTGCTGCGGCGCGAAGCGAGCGAAGCTCCTCAGTCGCTCCACGGCGTCGTGATCGAGCGCGCACGGGTGGACATAACTGTCGGCACCGTGGACGATCCGGTGCGCGACGGCCACGGTGTCAAACGCGGAGTGCGCGGTTGACGCTCGTTCGAGCACCTTGATCGCTGCTTGGTCTATCTCGCCATCGACCTGTTCGCGGCGGTCACCGGTTTGCAGAGTCCAAACGTCGTTAGCGCGTACCGCTTCGGCAGCAAACAAAACGCGATCTTCACGCTCGGCCGTTCGCAAGGTTGCCTTCAAACTGGTCGAACCCGCGTTGAGCGTCAGGATCGCCGCTCTCACTCGCGTCGCCCCGGATCGCCCGCGAGTACCCCCAAAGCGCATGACAGCAGGCGTGCGCGTTCGCCATCGGCGCGGCTTGTCAGCGCGATCGGAACCCGTGCACCGAGCACGATCCCGCACGACTCCGCGTCACCGAGAAAGGTCAGCTGCTTGGCGAGGATATTGCCGGCCTCAAGGTTCGGCACCATCAAGATGTCAGGGTCGCCGGCGACGGCCGATACAATCTCCTTCTGCTTTGCTGCTTCGGCCGAGATCGCGTTGTCGAACGCCAGTGGACCATCGACAATGCACGACCCGAGCTGGCCTCGGTCCGCCATCTTGGCGAGCGCCGCCGCTTCGACGGTTGCCGGCATATCAGGCGAAACCGTCTCGACCGCCGCCAGCGCCGCGACCTTGGCAGGTCGGTCTTCGCAGACGAGTTTGGCAAAGAGATCGACGGCGTTTCTGACGATGTCGGCTTTGTGATCCAGCGTAGGGGCGATGTTGACCGCGCCGTCGGTGACCAGGAAGAGCTTGTGATAAGCGGGGTCATCGAACACAAAGACGTGGCTTAATCGCCGGTCGCTTCTCACCTTTGGGTTGGCGAGCACCGCCCGCAGCAGTTCATCTGTATGGAGCGAGCCCTTCATGAGCGCTTGAACCTTGCCGTCGGCGACCATTGCGCACGCTTGCTCGGCCGCCTCGTGGCTGTGCTCGACATCGACGCACATCCAGCCGTTGAGATCGACGCCGGCCTCGTCCGCCGCTGTATCGATCCGCTTCGTCGGCCCGACGAGCACGGGTTCGATTAGTCCGGCCCTGAACGCCTCGTCCGCCGCACTGATGGCGAGCGCGGAAGTCGGATGCACGATCGCCATGCCGATCGCACCGCGCTCGGTCGCGCGGGCAAGCAGCGCATCCATTCGCTTATCGCTGGACACGAGTAGCGGCCCCAGCATCGGCTTGGGCAACCGTAGCGACCTGCCATCCGCCGCCGAGCGCCTTGTCGAGGCTGACAGCGTCAATGATGACGACAGCCTCCGCCTGAGCGAGGCGATCGTCGAGGGCGGACACTTGGCGTTGAACGTCAAGCACGTCGGTGAGGCTCGCTTCGCCCGCCCGGTAGCGCAGGCGGGCGAGTTCGAGGGTTCGCGTCAAGCGGGTTCGCGCCGACAGAAGACGCTCGGCACGCTCGCGATCCTGTCGATAGCGCAGCAACGCCGTTTCGACATCCGACAGCGCGCGAACGACGGTCTGGTTGTAGCTTGCGAGGTTCTCGTCAACGAGCGCCTGCTGGCGACGGACAACTGCGCGGCGACGCCCTCCGTCAAAGATCGGTAGCGAGAAGCCGGGGACGAGCGAGCCATAGCGGCTAGCGCTATCGAACAGGTCGCCGATGCTCAGTGCTTCCAGCCCGAGTGTGCTGGTCAGTGAAAAGCGCGGATAGAGATCGGCGACCGCGACCCCGGTGTCGGCGGTGGCGGCGGCCAGTTCGCGCTCGGCACGTCGGATGTCGGGACGCCTACGCAGCAGGTCCGACGGCAGGCCGACGGGGACGTCGGGCGCCCGCAGCGCCGAGGTCGGCGACGCGGCGATCAGCGCCTCGGCGCCGCCGGGTTGCGCACCCAGCAGCACGTCGAGGCGATAAAGTGCGGCCTTCGCATCGGCGACGAGCGGCGGCAGCGCGGCGGCGCTCTCCTCGGCAAGGCTTTCGACGCGCTGGACCTCGGACTGCGCTTCTTCGCCGGCCCGCGCCAGACGGTCGGTGAGGTCGGCGGTCTGGCGTGCAGCGGCGAGGGTTTCATTGGCGATGACGATGCGGCGCTGCGCCGCTCGATAATCGGCATAGGCCCGCGCCACATCGCCGGCGACTCGGACCAGCGTGTCGTTGCGCGCCTCGGCCACCGATCCCAACCGCGCCTCTGCGGCCTCGACCTGGCGGCGATTGCGTCCGAACAGGTCGAGTTCCCAGCTCGCGTCGAAGCCGGCGCGATAGACGGTGTAGTCGAGGTCGGGCTCTACCAGACCGGTCGGAATGTTGGCGAGCTGTTCGCCGTTCTCGCTCAATCGACGAACTGTCGTCGATCCCTGGCCATTGAGCTGCGGGAGCTGGCCGCCGCGTGCTTCGTCGGCGCGCGCGCGGGCCTGCGTGATCCGCGCCTCGGCGATGGCGACGTCACCGTTGGCCGAGATCGCGCGATCGACGAGGGCTACGAGGGCGGGGTCACCATAGCGTTCCCACCAGCGATCGACGGGCTGGGCGATAGTGGCCGACGACGCTTCGCGGAAGGCGGGCGGCACAGCTCCGACGGGCGCACGATAGTCGGGGCCGACCGTGCAGCCTGCGAGCACGCCGGGCAGCAAGCCTGCGAGTACGAGCTTCCTCACGCGGTTCCTCTCCGAAAGATGACATAGGCGGTGGTGAGCGTCAGGACCGCGATCAGCGCGATCGGCCAGAGGCTGGGGAACAGCGCGACGAAGCCGCTTCCTTTCAGGAACACCCCCTTCACAACGACGATGAAGTGGCGGAGCGGGTCGATCCAGCTCACCCATTGCAGCCACACCGGCATATTGGCGACGGGCGCGATGAAGCCCGACAACAGGATCGCGGGCATCATGAAGGTGAAGACGCCGAGGAACGCCTGCTGCTGGGTGGCCGAGATCGCCGAGATGAACAATCCGAACCCGCACAACGCGATCGCGTAGAGCAACATCCCGACGTAGAGCACGAAGAGCGATCCGGTGAACGGCACGCCGAACAGATTGATGGCGATAATGGTTATCGCGGTCGCCTGGACGCAGGCGATGATGACCGCCGGGATCATCTTGCCGAGCATGATGAGCGCGGGCGAGAGCGGCGAGACCAGCACTTGGTCGAGCGTTCCCTGTTCGCGTTCGCGCGCGACCGACAGCGCCGTCGTGATGAGCGCACCGATGGTCGTCATGATCGCGACCATGCTGGTCACGATCACCCAGCGCCCTTCTAGGTTGGGATTATACCAGTTGCGCACGACGACCTGCGCGCCGCCTCTGGCGAGCGGGCCGCGGGCGGAGGCATCGGCCGCGATCTCAGCGCCATAGCCACGGATGATCTGATCGACATAGCCCTGCGCGAGCTGGGCGCTGTTCGAACGCCGCCCGTCGCCGATGACCTGGACCGACGCAGTTTCACCGCGCGCGATGTCGCGCGAGAAGCTTGGCTGGAAGCGCAGCGCGAGCAACACCTGCTGCCGGTCGATGAGATCGCGCAACTCGCCCTCGCTTTCGACCTGACGCACCTGCCCGAAAGCGTCCGCCGCGCCGAGGCGCTGGACGATCTCGGTTGCCGCCGCACCGCTGTCCTGATTGAAGACCGCTACCGACGCATTGCGCACGTCGAGCGTCGCGGCGAAAGGGAACAGCAACGTCTGAAGCATCACGGGCATAACGAGCAGCCGAAGCGCGGCCGGATCGCGCAGGATCGCCTGCAGCTCCTTGATGACGAGGGTGCGCAGCCGGTTCCACATCAGTCGAGCGTCCGCTTGGTCTTGATCACGGTCAGGGTCAGGAAGATCGCAGCGATCAGCGCCAGCGCCATCGCGTTGAGCCAATACAGCCGACCGGCGTAATCCGACTGGAACAGCGTCTGGAGGATTGTCACGAAATAGCGGCCCGGCAGGATCGAGGCGATTACCTGCACGGGCCTCGGCATGCTGCCGATCTCATAGACGAAGCCCGAGAGCATCATCACCGGCAGGAAGGCGGCGTTGAGCGCGGCCTGTGCCGCGTTGAACTGGCTGCGGATCGCGGTCGAGAGGAGCAGGCCCAGCCCCAGCGCCGTGCCGAGGAACAGCGCCGTCGCTAGGAACAGCAGCACGAGCGAGCCGCGAAACGGCACGCCGAGAACCAGCGTGGAAATGATGAGGCAGATGGCCATCGAAACCATCCCAAGGCCGAAATAGGGGATGATCTTGGTCAGCAGCAGCTCGACCCGCGTGATCGGCGTCGAGAGCAGCGCCTCCATCGTGCCGCGCTCCCACTCGCGGGCGACGACGAGCGAGGTCAGCAGCGCGCCCACTACGGTCATCACCACCGCGATCGAGCCGGGCACGAGCGAGTTGCGGCTGATCGTGGCGGGGTTGAACCAATAGCGCGGATCGCTGCCGAGGCCGCCGCGCTCGACTGCCCCATCGCCCTGGTTGCGCTGCTCGCGCCAGACCGCCATCGCGCCAGAGACATAGGCACTGACGAAGGCGGCCGTGTTGGGATCGGTGCCGTCGGTGACCGCCTGGACATCGCCGGTGCGGCCGCGCGCCACGGCTTTGGAGAAGCCATCGGGAACGACCACGAAGCCGCCGACTTCCCCCCGATCGAGACGTTCGGCGGCCCCCGTGCGGTTTCCTAGATATGTGACCTCCAGATAGGGTGAGCCATCCAGCGCGGCGACCACGTCCTGCGCCGCCGCCCCCGAGTCCTCCACCACCACCGCGATCCGGGTCACGCCCGTATCGAGGTTGAGGCCGTAGCCGAACAGGAACAGCATCAGCAGCGGCATCAGCCCGGCGATGAGCAGGCTCGACGGATCGCGCAGCGTCTGCACGGTTTCCTTGCGCACCAGCGCGAGCAGTCGCCGGTATGATACGCCGCCGGTGGCGGATGTGGCGCTCATGCGGCCTTCCTTTGCGCATCGTCCTCGCGGTCGGCGCGCTCGACCAACTCGATGAAGGCCTCCTCCATAGACGGGTCGTCATTCTCGTCGGTGGCGGCATCGGCGCGCAGGTCGTCGGGCGGGCCGCTGGCGATCAGCTTTCCGCGATAGACGAGGCCGATCCGGTCGCAATATTCGGCCTCGTCCATAAAATGGGTCGTGACCATCACCGTCACGCCCTTTTCGACGGCGCCGTTGATGTGGGTCCAGAACTCGCGCCGGGTCAGCGGATCGACGCCAGAGGTCGGCTCGTCGAGGAACAGGACCGAGGGGTCGTGCATGATGGCGCAGGCGAGCGCGAGCCGCTGCTTGAAGCCGAGCGGCAGCGCGTCGGGCGACATCTTGAGGTATTTTTCGAGTGCGAAGGCGTCGATCATCGCGTCGATCCGTTCGCGTCGATTGCGACCTTCCAGCCCGTAGATGCCGGAAAAGAACTCCATGTTCTGGCGCACCGACAGCGTGCCGTAGAGCGAGAATTTCTGCGCCATATAGCCCAGCCGCTGGCGCGCCTCCCCCGGCGAGCGTTTGAGGCTGTAGCCGAGCACCTTGGCCTCGCCTTCGGTCGCCTTCAGCAGGCCGCACAACATCTTGAACGTCGTCGATTTGCCCGCGCCATTGGGGCCGAGCAGGCCGTAGATCTCGCCGCGCTTCACCTCGAAGCTGACATCGTCGGTAGCGGCGAAGTCGCCGAATTTCTTGGTAAGGTTCTTGGCTTCGATCACGACGTCGCCGGCCTTGTCGTCGTCACGCGCGTCAGCGTCCTTCAGGAGCTTGGCGACCACGGACTCGCCGCCCGGCCCACCTCCAAGCAGGTCGATCACGGCATCCTCCAGCCGAGGCTTGACCTCGTCGAGGCTCGCCCCGTTTCCGGCCTCGACCTGGCTCAAGTCGAGCGGTTTCTCCTTTTCCTTGAGCACCACGCGCACCGCACGCCCCTGAATCACGCCATCGACGACGCGGTCCGACCCCAGCGCGCGCTTGAGCACCTGTCGGCGGTTGCCCTCGATATTGCGGATGAGACGGCTGCGCCCCTGCATCCGCTCGGCCAGTTCATCGGGCGTCCCGCAATACAGCGGCTTGCCCTTGTCGAGCAGAATGACCTCGGGGCAGCGCTCGGCCTCGTCGAGATAGGCGGTCGACCAGACGATCGTCTTGCCTTCGCCCGCCAGGTCGCCGACCATCTTCCAAAGCTCGCGCCGCGAGATCGGATCGACCCCGACCGAGGGTTCGTCGAGCAACAGCACCCGCGGGTCGCCCAGCAGCGTGCAGGCCAGCCCCAGCTTCTGCTTCATGCCGCCCGAGAGCTTGCCCGCGCGGCGCTCGGTGAAGCGCTTCAAATCGGTGAAGTCGAGCATCCGCTCGAAGGTTTCGTCGCGCTTCTCGGTCTCGACCCCGCGTAACTCGGCGTAGAGGTTCAGATTTTCGAGGACGGTCAGGTCTTCATAGAGGCCGAACCGCTGCGGCATATAACCGAGCCGCTGGCGCAACTCGTCGCCTTGCGCCGTCGGATCGAGCCCGTCGACGCTCAGCGTTCCGCTGGTCGGCGCGAGCAGCCCAGCAATCATCCGAATGAGCGTCGTCTTGCCCGCACCATCGGGGCCGACCAACCCGGTGATGATCCCGGCCTTGATTGTCGCGGTCAGGCCATCGACGGCCACGACTTCATCGTCCCCCTTGCCGAAACGTCGGACAAGGTCTTTGAAGGCGATGGCGTCGGCTTTCCCGGCCATGGCCATCAGTCCTCCACCGCGCGGGCACCGCTCGCGAGCCGGACGGTGATCGGCATCCCTTGGCGGAGCCGCGAATCAGGGTCGAGGACGATGACTCGCGCGCGATAGACAAGGTCGGTGCGGAGCGCCTCGGTCTCGACAGACTTGGGCGTGAACTCTGCAGTCGGCGAAACATAGCCGACCCGGCCCTTGTAAACCTTGCCGGGGGCAGCATCGGTCGTGATATTGACGATCGTGCCAGGCGCGACCAGCCCAAGATTGGGCGCATCAACAAAGACCCGCGCCCACACCGGTCGCGCCAGCGCCTCGGTGAAGGCGGTCGCTCCCGATGAAATATTGGCACCCCGTTCGATCGCCCGCGTCAGGATCGTGCCGTCGGACGGCGCGCGCAGGACCGTATCGGCGACGCGGATGCGGATGCGGTCGGCGGTCGCATTCGCGCGATCGACATTGCTAGCGGCCTGAGCGATCTCCTGCCTCCGGGTGCCCGCGCGCTGTTCAGCGAGCGCGTGCTGCGCGCTACGCAGTCGCGCGGCGGCCTCGTTGCGCTGATTGACCGCGTCTTCGATCCGACGGTCGGCGACGGCGCCCGTGCCACGCAAGCTTTCGAGCCGATCGACGTCGCCCTGTGCATTGGCAAGCGCGGCGCGACGTTCGGCCACGGCCGCCTCGGCCTGCGCGATGTCCTCGCGCCGATTGCCTTCCCGCAACAGGTCCAATTGCGCGCGCTGCGCGTCGGTGTTCGCTTGCGCCTCAGCGAGTTCGGTCTGAAGCGGTTCGGCGTCGAGCCTTGCAAGCACTTGGCCCGCGGTAACGGCATCGCCTTCGTCGACCAGGACCTCCGCCACCCTCCCGTCGACGCGGAAGGAGAGATCGACCTCGCGAATATCGACATTGCCGTAGAGAGTCAGCGGTTCGTCGTTGTCGCTCCACGGTCGCGTGAAGAGCAGCACCGCGCCCAACGCCGCGAGGACGACAACAGCCGCGACCAATAGAACTCGACGACTTGGGCGCTTCATGTCAATCCTTTCCGACGAACCAGCGGTTTGCCGACCGCAGCGGCGCAGCGGCAATCGCGACCGTTAGCGCCAGAAGAAGAATGGCGGGCACGGGACTGCCGCCAATCACGGTCAGATGGGTCATGGTCGCTCCCGCAGCGACGAAGGCGAGCAGCACCGCGCCCGCAATTGCGGTCCGCCGTCGCAGAAGAAGCGCGGCGCCGAGAAGTTCAAGGCCGCCCGTAACAAAGCGAAACCATTGGCCCCAACCGATCATCGCAAATAGACCCACCATGCTCTCCGCACCTGCGAGCTTGAAAGCGCCAGCGACACTGAAAAGAAGAGCGGCCGTAACGCGCGCTATTCGCCAAACAGTGCGGTGTATTTTTGCGTTTTTAAGCAAAGCAGTCATCGGGCGTTTCGGTGGTCATCAGCGAATTGCTGAGCGAGCGACAGGAGCGCAGCTTGACCGTAGCCGTGAATGGTAGCCGCGGACGATCCGGTTCCGAACGGCACGCTGATCGCCAAGTTCGACGAACTCTTTCCCACCGCCACGCCCTCGACTCACACATGACTGACTAGCCGGTCATCTGATTGCCTTGTCGATTGAAGTATGGCAAGCCACAAAATGCGCATGAGCGAACCTCCTAAGCCAGCCACAAGGCAACGACGCCGCAAAGAGGAGCGTCCTGGCGAAATCCTGGCGGCTGCCCTCACACTTTTTTCCGAACGCGGCTTTTCAGCGACGCGACTCGAAGACGTGGCAGATCGCGCAGGGATCGCCAAAGGCACGATCTACCTTTACTTCCAGACGAAGGAGGATCTGTTCGAGGCCGTCGTCCGCGATGCATTCGCACCATTACTCGAACGTCTTACCGGCGCTTTAGAGCTGCCTTCGGCGAACAGCGCAGTAATTCTCCGATTCCTAATCGAGACGTTGTACCGTCAGATGGTCGCCACCGAGAAGCGCGAAATCCTTCGGTTACTGATAGCCGAGGCAAAGCGATTTCCGACTCTTGTGAGCTTTTATCATCGCGAGGCGGTCAGTCGCGGTAAGGCGATCGTCGCCGAAATTCTCCGGCGCGGTATCGAAAGCGGAGAATTTCGGGACGGACCTGCGACCCGTTATCCCGAGGTAATTATCGGGCCTGCAATCTTGGCAGCGATCTGGAAACTGGTGTTTGAGCCGGTCGATCCGATGGACCTTGATGAGATGATTGAAGCCCATCTCGATCTGGTTCTGAACAGCATCCTCAAATAGTCACCCGCCTGAGTACTACCTTTTAGCTGAATGTTTGAATGAACAGTTGGACCCTTCGAGATCTCGAAAAGGGGCTATACGATAAGGCGACCAACTATTTCTGCGTACCGCTGATAAGCGCCAACGCGCGCTGAAGATCGTCCGCGACCAAACGGGAAATCTCGTCAAGGCGTTCAAGACCGGGCGTGCGAGCGGAAATCGTCGACGATTCCCAGGCCAGATCCAGCCGACATTCGCTCGTCTCGATAATTGCCTTGGCATCGAAGGCCCGGAAGCGATCTTCGCCTTCGCCACTATCGTCTTTTGGGGCAGCGAAACCAGAGCGATAGAGGGCGACAAATTCTTGCAAATCCTCGCGCTGCAACGGTTTCGCTTTCAGCGAAAAGCGTTTGTCCGATCTCAGGTCGTAAGCCCAGATGCGGTCAGATATTGTTTCGTCGCCCCCGTGCAATGGCTTCTCGAAGAACAAGACGTTCGACTTCACACCCTGCGCATAAAATAGACCGGAGGGCAGTCTGAGAAGCGTGTGGACACGGCATGTTTCAAGAATGCGGCGACGGATGGCTGAAGCAGCGCCGGTTTCGAACAAGACGTTGTCAGGGATCACCACTGCTGCGCGTCCACCAGGCTTAAGCAGCGCCACGATATGCTGGAGAAAGTTGAGCTGTTTATTGGCGGTCTGAACCCAGAAATCGGGCCGAATGATCGTCAGTGTATCCTCGCCTCGTGAAGGCTTGCGGTCCTGCGCGTAAGTTACGCTTCCTTTGATGCCAAACGGCGGGTTCGTCAGCACCACATCGACTTGCGTCCGGGGCGGCTCTTTGAGGCTGTCCTGACAGGCGATCGGTAGCTCGTCTTCGGCATTGCCGCCAACTCCGTGGAGCAAGAGGTTCATTGTCGCGAGCCGCGCGACTTCCTCCACAAGTTCGACTCCGCGAATGGCTTTTGTCGCCAGTTCGACTTCCTGCCGGCGCGTCATGTCCGGATTGTTCCGCTTTAGGTGCTCATGAGCAACGAGCAGGAATCCCGCAGTGCCACAGGCTGGATCGCAGACGACTTCACCAAGCTGCGGGTTTACGCATTCTACGATGGCGTCGATAAGCGGACGTGGCGTGAAATACTGACCCGCGCCGCTCTTAGTGTCGCGCGCATTCTTCTCCAGCAAACCTTCGTAAGCCTCGCCCTTGAGATCGGCTTCCAGTCCCGTCCATTCGGTTTGACCGATGAGATCGACGATAAGCAGGCGCAGCTTTGCAGGGTCGCGAATCTTGTTTTTGGCGTTGCCGAAGATGAGGCCGAGCATGCCCCCCTTCTCGCCGAGCGCGGCGAGAATACGCGCATAATGCCGGTGCATGTCCTCCGCTTCGAGCTTTTCGAGCGAACGCCATCCATATTCTGCAGGGACGGGGCCGCCATCCTGTTCGTCGGACATCTTGAGAAACAGCAGATAGGTAAGCTGCTCGACATAATCCGGGTAGGACAGGCCATCATCGCGCAGCACGTTGCAATATTGCCAGAGCTTGCGAACGAGGGCGGCGGCGTCTCCGGTCGGCTTGTGCGTCTTCGTCATGCTGCGACCTTCAGAACAATGTCGTTAACCCACCAAAGATGCCGAAACGACTCCACATACACGCGTGCGGCCGAGGCATATTCCTCGCGAGCCGCCATTGCAGCGCGTAGATCCCGACAAGCGTCGAGAAAGGCGCCCTGTGCTGCCGGCATTCCGTTGAAATCCTGGGGCGCTTCGCGCTGGCCGCGATCGACGAGACGCTCGATACGATTGTACAGCATCACCCGGGCATCGCGAAATTTGGGCCAGTTGAGATGCAGATGGATACGACTGGCATCGAACTTGGCTTCTGCAAGCGTCTGCCCCTTATATTGCGGCGAAAGATCGACCTCGCCGTTGGGCGTGAATGTCAGCAGAACTACGTCGGTCATCCTGGTCGGATCGAGCAGCGCAGGTTCCTCGCGGGAAAGATCGTCGTCAGGCGCGCGCGCGCGCGCGGCCGGGTCGATCAATGGAAAATGCCCTGCCTTTCCGCCTGTCTCGCCGGTCTCGGGATTGGTGCGCGGTCGATTGGCGCGGTGGCAACTGAGGCGGAGGTTGGTCCAGTCGAACGCAAGCCAGTAGTAGCCAGGATGGTCCGGATCTTCCTTTACTCCGGCCTTCGGGCGAAAATGATCGATATCATCGTCCGTGCCGAGATTCTTGCATTCGACATACCAACATTTGTCGTGGGAATGCGCCGCGAACGCATCGCGCACCGCCGTCCAACGGCCGCGATATCGCTCGATTAGAGAGGCCCGCTGCGCGGGGTCTGGTTCGGCTAGAACGGCGGCACGGGCCTCTTCCAGAGCCTCGATCTGCTCGCGAATATTTGGCCTGATTTCTTCGAGATCGATGAAGCGCATCAACGAGTCTCGGTCTCTTGCCGCAACTGTTCCACAATCTCAGAGGCCAGTCTGGCGCGGTCGCGACGCTGCTCCGGGGTCAGTTGCACCTCTTGGCTCCAAGCCGAATCTTCCCGCTCAGTCCATGCCTTTACGAACAGTTCGTAGAGCGGATCGCGGGTGGTCTGCGCAAAGCCCAAGCCGCTAAGCTTCGCTTTGAGCCTTGCCAGTTCGGCTTCGTCGTCCGGGTCGAGTTCGTCCTTCATCGACAATATGCGCTGCTTGTCGAGGTCGGCTTGTGTTTCCGGATCGAGAGTGGACCGGAGGCGGAACAGATCGCTGGTCAGGATTGCCGCGACGCCCATGCCGCGCGGATCTTGATCGGGAGCCTCGACAATGGCGTGACCTTAGGGGTCGCGTCGAAATATCCTAACCTGCGCGCGTTCCAGACCGGCGAACACCAGCGGATCATGCGATGACATGACGATATGACAACTATCGCGGCCAAGGATGAAACGGTCGAGAAATTCGAGATACTGCGTGCTCCACGCCGGATTGAGATGGGTATCTGGCTCGTCAAGCAGAAACAGCGCCTCCTCCCGCGCCGTGAATTTGAGCAGACCGAGAACCAGCAGTAGTTGCTGCTCGCCTTCGCTGAGATCGCGGTAGGTGACCTCTCCGCCACCCGCCCCCGGCGCCATCCGGACCCGGGTCCGAACCTCTCCGAGCAGCTTCGACAGATCCATGCTCTCCAGCGCCGTGAAGAAGGCGTACTGATTGCCGTAGGACCGATAGACATCTTCGAGCGCGTCAGGCTTGGGCAGGAACAAATATAGATTCTCGACAACCGGATTTTTGGTCAGATCGACAGCCATCCGGCGGCCCATCCGAACCGGCAGCATCGCTTTGTCGTAGAGACGGCTCAGAAACTCCTGAACCTCGCCAACCGCCCTCCAGAAACGCGGATCGCCATCCTTGTTGCCGGGCCAGGGCGGCTTCTTAAGCGCGAACAGAACGCTGTCGAGGCCGTCGATTTGAAGATGATCACGCAAGAAAGTCCGGTCATCATCCGGACCGGTCGCCGCCTCCATGAAGAAGGCGATGAGTGCGAATTGGCCATGCAGCGTTTGCGAATAGAATAGGCGGCGCAGTGAGTTAGGGTCGGCAATTTCCTTGCTGCGCTGCGCTGGTGCCTTAATGATCCAGTTATAATATCGCTCGCGATGCTTTTCGAAGATCGTCTTGAGTCGATCGCTCGGGCCGGAATAGTAGCCAAAGACGAAAGCCGGCCGATAAATTGGCCTGCCGCTCTCATCGTCAGCCATGAAATGGCGGCGCGGGAGATCTTTATATCCGGTCTCGGTGCGTAGCTTCGCTCGGAACTGCGGATACTGGTTAGCTACCGCAATGATCTCGATGTCGTGGTCCCGGCACTGATATCTGAGCTGATAGGTAAACGGCGCTTCCTGATCGAGGTCGAGGTTGCGGAAGATCAGCGAAAGCGCTTCGATAAGGTTCGACTTTCCGGCACCGTTCTCGCCGACGAGCACTGTGTAAGGAGAGCCCTCGTCGAAATCGACATGCAGGTCGCGGAGATTTTTGAACTCCCCGATGGTCAGTTCGTCAAGCCGCATCGACGGCCTCCAACTCGGCGTTTTCGACTAAGTCGCCGACCTGCCGAATGGCGCTGCCGAGCTGCGAGCGCAGTGCGAGATAGAAGAGTTCGACATGCTCGGGTTCGTCACGATCGAATCCCGCTTGCCCGAAAAGCTCGGGAAGCTTGAGTGGCCTTCCCGCCTCTCGGAGAACCGCGGTGAGATCACTGTTGGGCCCTTGCCGACGACTAGCTGATGTTCGTTTGGCGGACACGGGCGAGGTTTCCTTTCCTTCGTCGGCATCATTCGCCGGGAGTTGCTCGGACGGCGGAGGTCCGAGCCGGTCGATCAACGCCCATGCAGGCTCATCCGCCGGATCCCGCTCGACGAGTTCACCGGCGACCGCCGCTGCGAGAAGCTCGGTTTCCATTTCCGGAAGCCGGCTGATCGACGTTTCCACGGCCTGGATCTGCGCCGCGATGGCTGCGAGCCGACGCCGCGTCTCGGCCGCGATGCGCCGCTGCTCTTCCAGCGGAGGCAAGGGGAACGGCAGCGCGCGGAAGCGCTCAAGGCCGAGATGGGCAATGTTCGTCGACCAGCGCGCGATCCGTTGGAAAACGCCGGCATGCATATAGTGCCGGAAGATCAGCAACGCGTAATCGGGATCAGTCCCGTCGCCAGCCCGAAAGCGGATGAGCGTGTTCTGGAAGCAGGCGCCGGAGATCTGGTCGCGATACATTGCCGGGCGTCCGACCAGTTCGGGACTCTGACCTTCGTTCAGGAGAATGTCCCCCGCCTTCAGCGTGTAGATTTCCGCTTCCTCCGGCGTGAAGTTCATCTCGAGAATGTCGGAGGTATCGATGCGGTCTTCGAAGACGTTCGCCACGCGAAGATAGGGCCGCATATGAGGGCCGTGCTGGTGTTGCGGCGCGCGCTGCCGTCCCAAGGTGACGTCGCCGGCCGCCGCAACGCGGACCCATCGCCATCCGGGCGGTAACGGTTCCGACGAAATCTCCTCTTCTTCTGACGTCGGCTCGAAAGCGTCGAACAGGCTACCCTGCGGCCTACCCGACCTTGCGGATGCCGTGGATCGCGGCCGTTCGTCGCCGGCCCTCTTGGGATGCTGCTCGGCAAGCTCGCCGGCTGCTGCTGCGGCAAGCGTTTCGCGCATTTGCTCACGGAGCCGGCCCAAGGCCGAACGCAGCAGCACCTCGGCCTCGCGTATCTCCTGAAGCCGCCGGTCCGCGATATCCGTGATGCGCCGCTGCTCATCCTGTGGCGGCAGGGGAAAGTGCAGCGCGGCAAACCGCGAAGCGCCGAGATGCTGAATGCCGACGCCCCGCGCCGCGCGGGCGAAGATCCCCGATGCGGCATAGTGACGGAACACCATGAGCGCATATTCCGGTAGCACGAGGTGCGGCCGGAACCGAATGACCGTATTCTGGTAGCAGCAGTCGTCGATCTCGCCGCGCCACAGCGCTGCGCGGCCGACATGCGCTGCGCTTCCCGATGCTTCGGTCAACAGGATGTCGCCGTCAGCAAGGGCAAAAATCTGTCGCTCTCTCGGCGTAAAGTCCATTTCCAGCAGATCACTCAGATCGAGACCGGCGGGCGTGATATTGGCGGCCCGCACATATCGGGTTGCATGCCGGCCCGTGTGCTTGTCGGGCGAACGCTGGCGGCCGAGGCGCACCGCGCCGGCCTGATCCACGCGAACCATGGCCCATGTATCGGGAAATCCGCTAGTTTCCGGCACGATCGTCGTTCGCTTTCCCCATCCGGCCCGCACCTATCCCGGCCGAAGCGAGCAAAAAAATGCGGATTCGGACGGACAAAAACTATGTCTCGACGCGGAACCCCTTGCTGCGTCCGGCTGTTAGCCGTACATTAGACGCGTAGCAAGGAAGAAGGCAATGGCCCGTCGAGCATCAGCGGCAAAAAGGTCGGCCCCGGCGCGCAGCGAGCGGCTGGAAGCGCGCGTGTCGCCGGATCAGAAGGATCTGTTTCAGCGGGCGGCCGAATTACAAGGCCGGACACTGACGGATTTTGTGATCGCCAGCGTCCATGAAGCGGCGGTTCGCACGATCGAGGACATGCATTCGATCGAGCTGAACGCCAAAGAGAGCCGCGCGTTCGCAGAGGCCGTACTTAATCCGCGCGAGCCAGCGCCTCGCCTGCGCAAGGCAGCGCAACGGTACATTGAGGCAATGGTCTCCTAGGTCGATAGCTGGGTGCAAATTACGCCGCTTGACGATCTTCATGATCGGGCCGCCTTTGAATGCGGCGTCGAGCCTCTGGATCGTTATTTTAAGACTCAAGCGGGCCAGGATGTCCGCAAGCGTATGGCGTCCTGCTTCGTGCTAACTGACGGCAGTTCCGCGGCCATCGCCTTCTATACGCTGACGGCCACCTCCATCGCTCTGCATGATCTGCCGGCGTCGATGGCGAAGAAGCTGCCCCGCTATCCCTCCGTTCCCGCCACTTTGATGGGGCGGCTCGCGGTCGATCATAGGTATCGTGGACAACGGCTCGGCGAGTTGATGATCATGGATGCGTTCAGCCGGACGCTGCGTAGCGAGATCGCGACCTACGCCTTCGTTGTGGACGCGAAGGATGAAAGGACAGCGAGCTTCTACAAAGCCTACGATTTTTTGCAGCTTGGTGAGGTACAGAACCGCCTCTTCATGCCTATGGCGGAAATCGCCAAACTTTTTGCATAGATACCCGGGAACCGACGGCCTCTGCCATATGCTGACTAAAGGCTGATAGAAGCGAACAATCAGTTTCGGCCGTAGGCGGTAGCCGGCGGAACGCGGCGCAGCATGGCGCTACAATCATAGTGCGACAGCGTAGGAATAGTGCTCATCATCATCGGGCGTGGCCCGCCACGGACCATTCCACAGGGGTCCGCAAAAGACCACTGGTCTCGACTTTTTCCTCCTGATTACCGACGCTTAGCAGACCGGTTCGGCCTCGGCCGTCCGTACCCGTCCATGCCCATCCAACAAATCGGAGGGGCGAAAACGAGGTACGCGCGGTCGAAAACGAGGTATTTTCGGAGACCGGACCATGCTGACCGATGCCAAGGTGCGCACCGCCAAGCCACGCCCCAAAGCTTACAAAATTGCCGACGCCAATCGCCTCTTCCTGATGGTCACCCCCAGCGGCGGTAAGCTGTGGCGATGGAACTACGAATATGACGGCAAGAACAAGACGATGGCCTTCGGCGCCTATCCGCTCGTGTCGTTGGCCGACGCTCGCGAAAAGCGCGACGAGGCCTATTCCATGTTATGCGAAGGGCACGACCCCAATGTCGCCAAACGGCTGAAGATCGAGGCGAACCTTGAAGCCGGACGCCAGACGTTCGAGCGTGTGGCTCGCGAGTGGTATGGAAACACCAAGGCGCAATGGGCGACGATCCATGCGAGCGACGTGATCCGCAGCCTGGAGCGCGATGTCTTTCCGGCGATCGGTGCCCTGCCAATCGCACAGCTAACTCCGCCTTTGATACTTGGCGTCCTGCGAGAGATCGAGACGCGCGGCGCCGTCGAGACCGCGAAGCGTGTACGGCAGCGCATCTCGGCCGTGTTCGTCTACGCCATCGCCCAGGGGCTTGCGACAAGCGACCCTGCCGAAAAGCTGGGCGCGGTGCTCAAGCCGCTGCGCAAAGGCCGGCAGCCGGCGATCACCGACATCGTGCCACTGCGCAAGATGATGCTCGCAGCCGAGGAGGACAATGCGCGGCCGATCACGAGGTTGGGCCTGAGGATGCTGGCACTCACGGCCGTCAGGCCGAGTGAACTGCGTGGTGCCGAGTGGGCTGAATTCGAGGATCTTGATGGAAAGCTGCCGCTCTGGCGCATCAGGACGCCATCGAACGTGATGGCGCCGACGTGATCGTTCTCGGATGCACCGGCTTCTTGGGCTGTGCGACGGCTATCGAGAAGCATCTTCTCGCGGCGGGGCACGACGTGCCGGTCATCGACCCAATTCCGGCAACGGTCTGTGTGGCGGAAGCCATTATCAAAAGCGGCCTTAGACACAGCAAGCGGACCTACTCCGTTCCTAGATCGAAGACCGTAATCGGGTTTGATATTCCAAACTTTAAGTAAGTACATAGAAAAGGGGGGTTCCCATGGAGATATCCAACGTAAAGATGCGCTGCATATTAATGGCGAGTGCGGCAGTACTATTGCCGATTGCCGCGCAGGCTCAGTCGACCGGCGGGTCTGGTTCGGGAGATATTCCGCCAACTGCGTCCACATCCGAGGGCACTGATCTAGGTGAGATCATCGTCACCGCTCAACGTCGAGAGCAGCGCGGCAACGACGTCGGTATCGCGATGGACGTTGTGACTGGAGCGGAACTCGCCGCTGGCGGGGTGAAGCAGGTCACCGATCTCACGAGCCTCACAACGAACGTCAATATTAAGAACACCCTAGGCAACAGTGTGCCGAATATCTCGATCCGAGGCATCGGCCTGAACGACTATGCGTCGAACAACAACCCGGCAGCTGGTGTCTATGTCGACAACGTCTACCTGGTGTCCCCTGCCATGCTGTCTTTCGGACTATTCGATGTCGAGCGGGTCGAGGTGTTGAAGGGTCCGCAAGGCGACCTCTACGGACGCAACACGACCGCCGGCGCGGTTAACATCATCAGCCGGCGGCCCTCCGCCACCCCGAGCGCCAATTTCGAGATCGGCTACGGCTCCTATCAGAGCTGGCACGTGAACGGTGCGGTGGGCGGTCCGCTGACCTCTACGCTAAACGGACGGTTCGCATTCATCGTCGAGCAGCAGGATTCCGGTTGGCAGACGAACTATGTCACCGGCGAGCGCATGGGCAAAATCGACCGCAGTGCTGCCCGGCTTCAGCTCGAATGGTCTCCATCCGAGACCTTTACTGCGCGACTCAGTGCGCATGCTGGATATGACCGATCAGACGAGGCCCTTTACAAGGCCGACGACAATCCGACGACGACAGAAGATGACCCCTTCCTGAGTCAACCGCGGACGGCTGGCTCGGCAAACGATCCCCACATGGACAACAAGTCGTTCGGTGCATCTTTGACCATTGATTGGGCGCTTAGCGACGATCTGTCCCTGACGTCGATCTCGGCTCACGAGTATCTACGCCGTATAGATGTAGTGGACCAGGACGGCACCGGTCTTCGTCAGCTGGACAGCACCTTTGCTAACCGGATCAGCGAGCAGACGCAGGAGATAAGACTTTCCTACGCGAAGGACGATCTGAACCTGATCGGCGGAGTCTACTACTCCCATGACACGGTGCGGGCGCGCGACTTTTATCTGATCCCCGATCTGCTGCCCACGTTCGGCGACACGCTGGGTAACACCTACCGTCAGAAGACGGACGCGTACGCAGGCTTCTTGCACGGTGAATGGACGTTCCTGCCTCGGGCTACGTTGGTCGCTGGCGTGCGCTATACTCACGAACGGAAGGCGATCGACGACGTTACCACCTTCTTCGGCGCGAATGGAGTTTTCGCCAACGCGTTCCCGCCCGCGAGCGCGCGCTATTCGACATCGAGAGTGTCGGGCAAGGTCGGCCTGAACTACAAGGTTGCGGACGATACGCTTGTCCGTCGTCAGAACATTTG
>NZ_LDES01000113.1 GCF_001015195.1 Sphingomonas sp. Y57
CTCAGCAACTTGACAATGCCGGCGAGAATGGGTGAAGCAGCTACGTTCCGACGTACGTAATGAGGTGCCGGCATGACGGTAGACGCGCTCTCCAACGCAGACAATCAGGACCTGCGCGATAACTTCATCGCCAATCGGTTCTTGTCTCACGAGGCGAAACTTCTCGACCAAAGACGCTTTACCGAGTGGCTAGATCTTCTCGACGATGAGATAAGGTATATCGTGCCGCTGCGGCTTATGGCGCTCGACTTCGATCGGGAGGTGCGAGCCGACTCGTTCCACATCAACGACGGCAAGGTTAATCTCAAGGTTAGGGCCAAGCGGTCGTCAGTCAGTTCAGGCTGGGGTGAAACCCCGCCCTCCCGGACATTGCGTCTGGTCGGTAGCGTCATGACTGATCGCATCGATCAAGAAGGCGTCCTAGAGGTCGAGAGCGCGGTCATTATCTATCGTCAGCGAGCGGCGATCGGGCAGGGCGACGTCCTTGCGTTTCGCAGGACGGACTGGCTGCGGATTGACGGTGGCACGGTAAAGCTTCTCAAGCGTGTTGCATTACTTACTGACGCCAGTTTGGCGACGCCGAACCTGGCCATCTTTCTTTAGGCAACATCAAGGCGCCAATTCAAACGCAGCGTTTGGAGAGCTGGCGATGAAGCAGACCTTGTAGGCGTGGAAGGTTGAGATGGGCAATGCCATGACTGTGAAACATTGTAGCATTTCCCTCCTCCGTCGCGGCGCAAGTCAGGAGCTTTTCCTGGATCGCAGCCGGTGGTGTCGGCGGTTCGGGACCCTGCCGAGGAGCAGTCGGCTGCATATCGCGACGCCGCGCTTGTCTCGTTCTGAACCGACTCGTTTTCAAGGCAAGATCATCAAAGGGTAAGTTGTATGGCCATCAACGGTATTGAATCTCTGATATACGGAGTGCCGGACGTTCAGGAGGTTGGTCGCTTCTTTGACGACTTTGGTCTGGTTCGTGATCCTGAACAGCCCAGCGAGGGATTAGCATTCACGCTCCCTGAGGGTAGCCATGTCGTCATTCGGCACAGGGACGACCCCGCTCTCGTATCGTCTCAGATCGAGGGTGACGGTGTTCGCGAGGTTATTTGGGGCGTGGACGGCCAGAGCGCGTTAGAGCGTCTGGCGAGGGGCTTAGCCAGCGACCGAGAATTGACATGGGANGGGGCTTAGCCAGCGACCGAGAATTGACATGGGACTCTGACGGAACCGTCCACTTTATCGCGGACTTCGGGGTACCGATGGGGTTGCGCGTATTCGCCAAGAAACCCGTCGTCAGCGCGCCGGATCCGGTGAATGCGCCCGGGCTGACGCGGCGGTTGAACCATCATCGCAAATGGCGCCGCCGGGCGTATCCGAAAGTGATCAATCACGTTGTGTTCGCAACGCCGGATTACGAGGCGGGGTACAGGTTCATGAGAGATCGGCTGAACTTTCGGCTATCGGATTCGCAGGCCGGTTACGGGAAATATGTGCGGGCGGATGGCACCACATCGCACCATTCGATCCTGCTCCTCAATGCCAACGCGCCCGTCCCCGGAATGACTGGTAAGTTGTCCTTCCACCATGCCAATTTTGGTGTGGAAGACATGGCATTGTCAAGTTGCTG
>NZ_LDES01000114.1 GCF_001015195.1 Sphingomonas sp. Y57
ACGGAAATCCTGACAGTCCCATTTCTCGCGCAGCTCCATCATCCGCAATGCGGCCTTCGCCGCCTCGCCGCCCTTGTCCTTCTCGGCGCGGCGGGCGCGGGTGAGGGCCTGCGCCTCATTCTCGACGGTGAGGATGCCGTTGCCGATCGCCAGGCTGTCCATGGAAAGCGCCATCAGCCCGCGCGCGCTCTCGTTCGAGACCACCTCGAAATGATAGGTCTCGCCGCGGATCACGACGCCAAGGGCGACGAAGCCGTCATAGCGGCCGCTCTCGGCCGCCATCGCGATCGCGCCCGGCACTTCGAGCGCGCCGGGGACGGTGATCGTCTCATGCTTGTGGCCGGCCTCTTCGATCGCTGTCCGTGCGCCGTCCAGCAGCAGGTCGTTGAGATGGTCGTAGAAACGCGCCTCTACGATGAGCAGCTTGGCCATGGTCTCGCTTTCTATTCCGCCGGAAGGATCGGTCGCTCGCCTACGATCGAAAGGCCGTAGCCGTCCAGCGCGATCAGCGTGTGGTGCGAATTGGTCAGCAGGATCATGTCGTGGACGCCGAGTTCGGTCAGGATCTGTGCGCCGACGCCATAGTCGCGCAGCTCATCCATCGCCGATTTGTCGCCGGTGTTGCGCGCCTCGACCGCGCGGCTCATCCACCCCCCGACCCGCCGGTTGAGGATCACGATCACGCCCTCGCCTTCCTCCGCGATGATCTCCATCGATCGCTGGATCAGTTTCGACCGCGGGCCTCCCTCGCCGTAGATGTCGGTGAAGGGCGACAGCAGGTGCATGCGGACCAGGGTCGGGGTCTCGGGATCGATATGTCCCTTCACCAGCGCCGTCTGCTCGGTGCCGGTCGCCTTGTTGAAGAAGGTGATCATCTTCCACTCGCCGCCCCAGCGGCTGTCGAAACGCGCCTCCGCCCGCCGCTCGACAAGATGGTCGTGCTTGCGGCGATAGGCGATCAGGTCGCGGATCGTGCCGATCTTGAGCTTGTGGGTGCGGGCGAACTCGATCAGCGAATCCATCCGCGCCATCGTCCCGTCGTCGTTCATGATCTCGCAGATCACGCCCGACGGATTGAGCCCCGCGAGACGCGCGACATCGACCGCCGCTTCGGTATGTCCGGCCCGGACCAGCACGCCGCCGGGCTTGGCGACCAGGGGGAAGACATGGCCCGGGGTGACGATGTGCTCGGCCCCCTTGGCGGCATCGATGGCGACCGCGACGGTTCGGGCGCGGTCGGCGGCGGAGATGCCGGTGGTGACGCCGTCCTTGGCCTCGATCGAGACCGTGAAGGCCGTCTCGTGCCGGGTGCCGTTGTTGCGGCTCATCAGCGGCAGGCCCAGCTGGTCGACCCGCTCCTTCGTCATCGCCAGGCAAATCAGGCCGCGGCCGTAGCGCGCCATGAAGTTGATCGCATCGGGGGTGGCCATCTGGGCGGGGATGATCAGGTCGCCCTCGTTCTCCCGGTCCTCGTCGTCCACCAGGATGAACATGCGGCCGTTGCGCGCCTCGTCGATGATCTCCTCGATCGGCGAGAGGCCCGAATAGGACAGGTAGCTTTCGAGCTTCTTGAGCGTCTCCGCGGTCGGGTTCCATTCGGGGTCGTCGAGCGACCGCAGCGAATTGGGGTGGAGGCCGGCGGCGCGGGCGATGCCCGAGCGCGAGACGCCGCGTTCGGCGACGGCTGTGCGGATGCGTTCGATCAGGTCGGTCATGCGACGCGCATATCACATCGTAATATGCCGGACAATTATCGAATCACATTATAATGTGATTATCGCACCGTCAGTGACCGAAGCTGTTCCATCCGGCCCAGATAACGGGCGAGCACGTCGATCTCGAGGTTGACGCCGTCATGAACGACCATCGTTCCCAAAGTCGTCACTGCCGCGGTGTGCGGGATGATGTTGAGGCCGAACAGGGTACTGCCATCCGGCTGGTCGGTGACGCTGTTGACGGTGAGCGAGATGCCGTCGACCGCGATCGAGCCTTTCGGCGCGAGATAGGGCGCCAGCTCGGCGGGCGCGCGAATCTCCAGTCGGGTCGAGTCGCCCTCGGTCGCGACCGACACGATCGTGCCGACCCCGTCGACATGGCCCGTGACGATATGTCCGCCCAGCTCGTCGCCGACCTTCAGCGAGCGTTCGAGGTTGAGCTTGCGGCCCGTCTCCCACCGGCCCGGGGCGGTGCGCGAGACGCTCTCATGGCTGATGTCCACGGCGAACCAGTCGGGCCCCAGTTCGACCACGGTCATGCAGGCGCCCGAGCAGGCGATCGAAGCGCCGATGTCGATGGTGCCGGTGTCGTAGCCGCAGGCGATCCGCACGTGGAGGTCGCCGCGCATCTCGGTCGCGCTGATCGTGCCGATATCGGTGATGATGCCCGTAAACATGTCAGATGCGCTCGTAGATGGTGAGGCGGTCGATGCCAAGCGTCCGCGTGTCGGCGAGCCGCCAGCGGCCATGCGCGGCGGCCAGGTCTGTCAGCCCGATATCGGCGATCGCGGAGTAGCCGGCTCCGATGACGATGGGCGCCGTGTAGAGCAGCAGCCGGTCCACCAGATCGGCGGCCAGGAAGGCGGAGGCGGCACCCGCCCCGCCCTCCACGAACAGATGGTCGACGCCGTCCACCCCGGCGATGGCGGCCGGATCGCGCAGCGCCGTCCAGCCATCAGGCGGCGCGCCATGGCCCAGTACCGCGCGGCGCGGGCTCCGCTGCTCCAGGCCGGGCAGGCGCACGTCGAGGCGGGGCGAGTCGGCTTCCAGGGTGCCGCGGCCGACGAGGATCATCTCGTGCCTCGCCCGCTCGAGATGGGCGTGGGCGCGCGCCGCGGGCCCTGTGATCCAGCGGCTCGATCCATCGGGCAATGCTATCCGCCCATCGAGCGAGGTGGCGAGCTTGAGCGTGACGTGCGGGCGGCCCTTCGACCGGCGCGTCAGGAAACCCGCCATCGACGCGCGCGCGGCGGCGCTCTCCACTCCGGTCGTGACGGCGATCCCGGCCGCGCGGATCCGGACGATCCCCCGGCCGTCGGTGCGCGGGTCGGGATCATGCAACGCGACCACCACCCGCGCGGGTTGCGCCGCGGCGATCAGATCGGCGCAGGCCGGGCCGCGAGCCGAGACATGGGCGCAGGGTTCCAGGGTGACGTAGAGGGTGGCACCGGCGACGTCGCCGGCGGCCTCGATGGCGACCGCCTCCGCATGGGGACGGCCCCCCGCGCCGGTCCAGCCGCGCCCGATTACCCGGCCGTCGCGGACGATGACGCAGCCGACATTGGGATTGGGCGCGGTCCGCCCGCGACCGCGCCCCGCAAGGGCCACGGCCGACAGCATCCAGCGCCGATCCTCAGCGCTTGGGTTGCTCATAGTCGATGCCGAGCTGATCGGCGAGCTTGCGATAGCTGCGCTGCTTCTCGGCCAGCTGCGCGTCGCGGATCTTCTGGTCGGCGAGATTCTGCTTAATGATCTCCGCATCGGTACGACTGGCAGGCCAGCTCTGCACGTAGATGACCTGTGCCTTGGGCGGGTCCATCTTCGAATCCACGTAGAAGCCGGTCACGATGATCCCCGGCATCAGGATCGACACCAGCGCGATCAGCAGCTTGTGCCGTTCCTGCTGGCGCAGCAGCGCCTTGAAGTCAGCCCAGACGGCGGAGGGTTTCGAAGGGCGGGGGAAGACGGCCATGGTTGCTAGATAATGGCCGAACGTGCGGCGCGCCAGCCCGGGGGGCGCATGTTGAGCCGGGTTGGTGTCGTTTCCCACGCGGGATTGGTGATTTTTCCTATCTGTTGGCGCATCGTTTCGGCTTGATCTCTGTTATGTTGAAGAAAATGCCCACAAATCGGGTGTTCTGCGATTTGGCACGCCTCCTGCAATCATCCTGGCACCGGCCGGAAGGGTGGCCGTGACAAAGGGAGCAAGACGATGATCGACACCAGCCTCAGCCTCGGAGAAGCCCGGCGCTTCCTGCTCGCGGTGGGCGGCGGTCTTCTGTTCAGCCTCACCTGCCTCGCGACCGCGCTGGGCCCGGCCAACGCCAACTGCTTCTGCACGGCGGTCTCGGTCTCGCTCGACCGGCCCACCCTGCTCTGACCCGTTCCTCCGATCCGCAAAGGGAAATTGCCATGTCCGTCCGCAGCAACAGCTTCCGTCTCAACAAGAGCGAGGGCAAGATCATGGGCGTCTGCGCCGGTCTTGCCGACTATAGCGGCATCGACCTGATGCTGATCCGCGTGCTGGCGGTGCTGCTCACGCTGTGCGGCGTCGGCTGCACGATCATCCTTTATCTGATCGTCGGCCTGATCGCCCCGTCGAACCGGTACTGAGCCTCCCCTTTTAAACGTCATCCCGGCGGAGGTCGGGATCTTGGGAGAGAGAGGAGAAGAGGTCGAGGCAGGAGTCTTCCGAGATCCCGGCCTCCGCCTGGATGACGGACTTTAACTGGCCGCCGCCCGCAGCCTCTCCACCGCCCGCACCTTGCCGATCAGCGGCAGCAGCGCGTTCATGTCGGGGCCGTGCTCGCGGCCGGTGAGCGCCAGGCGCAGCGGCAGGAACAGTGCCTTGCCCTTGCGGCCGGTCGCGGCGCCAAGCGTAGCGGTCAGGGCTTTCCACGCACCGTCGCTCCATTCGATCGACGCCGCCTCCTCCGCGGCCTGCGCCAGATAGGCGCGATCCTCGGGTGCGATCTCGGCCGAGACCGCGCCTTCGACCACCGCCCACCAGCCGGCGGCCTCGTCGAGGCGGTCCAGGTTCGGGCGGATCGCCTCCCAGCCGGCGGCGTCCATGCCCGCGGGCAGCCGGTCGGCCACCGCCGCATGGGGCAGCATATGGATGATCCGCGCGTTGAGCGCCTTGAGTTCGTCGAGGTCGAAGCGCGCAGGCGCGCGGCCGAAGCGGGCGAAGTCGAAGCCGTCGAACAGCGCCGTGGGGTCCGCGACCGGCTCGACCGGGAGGCTCGTGCCGATCCGGGCGAGCAACGCGATCAGCGCGATCGGTTCGATCCCCTCGGCACGGAAGGCGTCGCAGCCGAGCGAGCCGAGTCGCTTCGACAGCTTGCCCTCGCTGCCGACCAGCAGCGCCTCATGCGCGAAGGCCGGTACGGACGCGCCGAGCGCGGCGAACATCTGCAGTTGCAGCCCGGTATTGGTGGTGTGGTCCTCCCCGCGCACGACATGGGTGACCTCCATGGCGATGTCGTCGATCACGCTCGGCAGCATGTAGAGCCAGCTTCCGTCGGCGCGACGGATGACCGGATCGGACAGCAGCTTCGGGTCAAGATGCTGGGGGCCGCGGATCAGGTCGGTCCAGGCGATCGGCGAGTCGTGGTCGAGCAGGAAGCGCCAGTGCGGGCGACGGCCTTCGGCCTCAAAGGCCGCCCGGTCGGCGTCGGAAAGCGCCAGCGCGGCGCGATCGTAGATCGGGGGAAGGCCGCGCCCGGCGAGGATCTTGCGCTTGAGCTCCAGCTCCTCGGCGCTCTCGTAGCAGGGATAGACCCGGCCCTGCGCGCGCAGTTCCTCGAACCGCGACTCGTAGAGCGCGAAGCGGTCCGACTGCTTTGCCTCGGCGTCCGGCTGCAGACCAAGCCAGTGCAGGTCGGCGCGGATCGCGGCGGCATTTTCCTCGGTCGACCGTTCGAGATCGGTGTCGTCCAGCCGGAGCAGGAAGCGTCCGCCATGCGCGCGCGCCCACATCCAGTTGTGAAGCGCGGTTCGGATATTGCCGACGTGGAGGCGGCCCGTAGGGGACGGAGCGAAGCGGGTGACGACCATGCGGCGGCTCTTAGGGCCTGATCGTCGTTTCAGCCACCCTCTTCCCCATTGGGCACCTTGCGACTAAGAGCCCCCGAGTCTCGGCCACCGCCCTCGGGGAAACTGTCATGAAACTGCTCGCCGGCAATTCGAACCAGCCGCTCGCCAAGGCGATCGCCGCCTATCTCGAACTGCCGCTGACCGACGCCAGCGTCCGCCGCTTCGCCGACGAGGAAGTGTTCGTGGAGATCCACGAGAATGTCCGCGGCGAGGACGTGTTCGTGATCCAGTCGACCGGCTATCCGGCCAACGACAATCTGATGGAACTGCTGATCTGCATCGACGCGCTGAAGCGTTCGTCGGCGCGCCGGATCACGGCGGTCATCCCCTATTTCGGTTATGCCCGGCAGGACCGGAAGCCCGGCCCGCGTACCCCGATCTCGGCCAAGCTGGTCGCCAACCTGCTGGAGACGGCGGGCGCCAGCCGCGTCCTCTCTGTCGATCTCCACGCCGGCCAGATCCAGGGTTTCTTCGACATCCCGACCGACAATCTCTACGCCGCGCCGGTGATGTCGGCCGACATCCAGGCGCGCTTCGGCGGGCGCAACATCATGGTCGTGTCGCCCGACGTCGGCGGCGTCGTCCGCGCCCGCGCCCTTTCCAAGCGGCTCGACAACGCCCCGCTGGCGATCGTCGACAAGCGCCGCGAGCGCGCCGGCGAATCGGAGGTGATGAACATCATCGGCGACGTGTCGGGCCGTTTCTGCATCCTCGTCGACGACATCGTCGATTCGGCCGGCACGCTCTGCAACGCCGCCGCCGCGCTGCGCCAGGCGGGCGCGGAGGACGTCGTCGCCTATGTCACCCACGGCGTCCTGTCGGGGGGCGCGGTCGCCCGCGTCGAGGGCTCGGAACTTCTCGAGCTGGTGATCACCGACTCGATCGGCGCCTCCCCTGCGGTCGCAGATGCCAAGAAGATCCGCCACCTGACCATCGCTCCGCTGCTGGGCGAAGCGGTCAAGCGCATCGCCGACGAAAGCTCGGTGTCGAGTCTTTTTGATTAAGTCCTCAAACGCCGGGCGCCCACGGCTCGCCTGCGAGCCGATCTCCGGCTGCGGACTGCCCCCGGCAGTCCGCTGACCGCCTACGATCATCCGCCCGGCTTGGCTTTCTCGCATAAGCTCGGGCGCGCGTTCGCGCTTGCGGGCCTCATTTTGAGGTCCGGCGTTTAGTTTAGGTTCACCCCGCCCAGGGGTCGTAGCTGCCGAAGTTCCAGACATTGCCCTCCGGGTCGCGCGCGTCGTAGCCGCGGCCGGGATAGCCGGGGTTGTCGCGCGGCTCGGTGAGGATCTCGGCACCCGCCGCCTTCGCACGGGCGTGGTGGGCGTCGGGGTCGGCGACATAGGCGCTGACGCACATGGTGATGCCGCCCGCCTCCCGTGCGGTCTTCCAGCGATACAGATCGGCCGTCTCGCCGGACCGGGCGGAGCCCAGCATCACCATGCCGCCGTCGAGGATGAGCTGGGCATGGTGGATGATCGCCGGATCGTCGGGGTCGGCATGGACGGCGTGGCGAGCGAAGCCGAAGGCATCGCACAGGAAGGTGATCGCGGCAGGGGCATCGTCATAGCGCAGGCAGGGGATCAGGCGCGATTTGGTCATGGCTCTTCCTCCTCGGCGGGCTTGCACTTTGCACCGGACGCGGGGATGAGGCCAGCATGACCAACGACGACATCATATTGGCCAACCGGCTGGCCGAGGCGGCGGGCGAGGCGATTCGTCCCTTCTTCCGCGCGCGCTTCGACAGGGAGACCAAGGCCGACGCTTCACCGGTCACCGAAGCGGATCGGGCGGCCGAGGCCGCGATGCGCGCGATCATCGCCGCCGAACGGCCGACCGACGGCATCATCGGCGAGGAATATGGTCGCGAGCGGGAAGATGCCGAGCGCGTCTGGGTGCTCGATCCGATCGACGGCACCCGTGCCTTCATCGCCGGGCGTCCGCTTTTCGGTACGCTGATCGCGCTGGTCGAGGACCGGCAGCCGGTGCTCGGCGTGATCGACCAGCCGATCGCGCGCGACCGCTGGGTCGGGGCCTCCGGGCAGCTCACCATGTTCAATGGCGTACCGGTGCGGAGCCGTACATGTGCGCGGCTGGCCGACGCGCATCTCGGCAGCACCTCGCCCGCGCTCTTCGCGGCGTCGGACTATGACCGCTTCGCCCGGGTGAGCGCGGCAGCCGGCGATGTGCTGTGGGGCGGCGATTGCCACAATTACGGACTGACGGCATCCGGCCATCTCGATGCGGTGATCGAGTCGGGGCTCAAGCTCTACGATTTCGCCGCGCTGATCCCGGTGGTCGAGGGCGCGGGCGGGCGGATGACCGACTGGCAGGGGCGGCCGCTCGATGCGAACAGCGCGGGCGACGTCATCGCCGCTGGCGACGACCGGCTGATCGAGCAGATCGTCGCCTTATTGAATTAGGCGCTTTCCCGCAGGAATTCCGTTCGTCCCTCGAGGGGCTCGACTCGATCCGGACGAGGCGGCCTACATTCCCAGCTTGTCGGGCTGCTTGCGGTCGCCGGCCTGCTTGCGGTTCTCGCTGACCTTGCCGACATCCTTGCGCGGCTTGCCCTTCGTGGTCCGCATCGCGCTGGCTTGCGCGCCCGCCAGCACGGGACCGCAGGCAGCCGCCTTGGCATCGCCGACATCGACGAAGGCGAGCACTGCGGCGAGCGGGCTCGCCACTGCGCCGAGCGCGATGCCGGCGCCGCCGCGCGCCAGCAGCTGCGGGCTGATGATATTGATGCCGGGCTGCGCAAAATAGCCCTTGATGCCGACCGGCGACTGGCCGGAGAAGAGGCTGAACTTCTTGGAGTCGGCTCGGAAGCGCATATCGAGCGATTCGTCCTTGAAGCTGAAGCCACCCTTCGCCGTCATCACGTTCTTGTCGGTGTCGATCAGGATCGGATCGGCCGCGGCGACCCCGTCGCGCACGGTGAAACCGAGCAGGCCGCAATTGATCTGCACCGGCTTCTTGAGCTTGTCCTGGAGCAGCTTCTGCAGGAACACGCCGATGTCGAACTCGGACAGCTGGATATACTGCGTCCAGAAGGTGCCGCGCGGCAGGATGATCGCGATCCGGCCGTTCGACGTGGCGAGCGAGTCGCGCAGCGTATCGCCGGTCCCCTTCATCCGGATTCGCGCCTTGACCGTGCCGGTGGTCCCCGCCTGGTGGACCCCGAAACCGGCGAACAGCTTGGCCATCGGCGTCGGCGATAGCCGGATATCATAGTCGGTCACCACCGCCGGCACCCGCGCGTCGATCGTGATGTCGGAGGCAAGGTGGCCGCCGGCGATCTCGAAGCTGAACGGCGAGAGCTTCATCAGGCTCCTGTTCAGGTCGAAGGTCAGATCGACATTGCTGATCGGGAATTTCGGATTCCGGAAATCCTTCACCTTGTAGAGGATATGCGCGTCGAAATTGCGGATCGATTCGATTCGGAGCGGCGCGTCGGGGAAGATGCGCGGGGTGCCGCCGGTCTGGGCGACCGCCGCCTGCGCACCCTTTGTCGCCAGTGCCACCGGCTCATAACCGATGAATGGACCGACATCGATGATGTCTACCCGGTTCGAATCCAGCACGGCGTCGAGGAAGAGCCGATCGTTGGGCAGGCTGATCGTCATGCGGCCGTGAAGGTCGCTCGCGCCGTAGCGGCCGTTGATCCGGGTGAAACGCCACTCCCCACCAACCTTGGTCAGCTTGGAGGTGAACCAATAGGCCCGCGTATCGGGCGCGGCGACGCCGAGGAAGTCGAACAGCAGGCGGATATTGGGACCGCGCACCTTGAGATTGAGGTCCGATCCCTCGACCTGCGTCGCCGCCGGCAAGACGCCGTCGAGGTCGAGCCGGGTCGCGCCGGACCGTGCGTTCATCGTGAACTGGGTTCTGCCGAAAGCCACCGTCGAGTTGGGCGAGAGCAGGGCCCCTTCCATGGTGAAGGGCTTGCCGCGCAGCGTTCCGGTACCGGTGAAGGGCACCTTGCCGGCGATCCGGGTATCGCCCGCCGCGATGTCGCCGATCTTGACGTCGGTGCGGAGCTGGAGTGCGGGATCGATGTAGCGGACCTCGCTGTCCGTCACCCGGGCGCGGCCGATCGTCGGCCAGAGGAAGGGCTCGCCCTTCTTGTTCGGGTCGCCGAAGGTCCAGCTGTTGCGCTTCTGCGCGTCCCATTCCGCGTCGACCCGGCCGCCCTCGAGCACCAGCCACTCGGCTTTGCGCTGGCCGAAGATCAGCGGGATCGTCTTGATCCGCGCGGCGATGTGGCGCGCCTCGAAGAAATTGGGGCGGGTCGTCCATTTCGGATTGGAGATGGTGAGGCCATCAGCCAGGAAGCGCGCGTCGATGATGTCGAAATAGAGCTGGAAGTCACCGGCCACCTTCACCTGCCGCTCGGTCATCCGGCTGGCGACGGATTCGAAGGTCGGCTTCAGGAAGCGGCCCTTGGTGACGTAAAGGACGAACCAGGCCAGCACGACCAGGCCGATGATGGTCGCTACCACCGCAAAGCCGGCCGCCAGCGTCCAGTTGGCGGGATCGCGCCGGCGCGGGGCCGGTTGCGGCGCACTGTCCGACGTCCCCTCGGGGAGTTCGATCGGGGGATGGGGTTCGACTGCCATGACCTGAAGAAACCCCCGGTGGGCGGGGCTGGTTCCGATACCGGCCCCGACGGGTTGCAATCCGGCCGCGCGCCCCTTATAGGCCCGCGCTTCCGCGATTTGATGGACGGTCCGGCTGTATGGGCTGCCGTGGCTGTCTGCAAACGTCGCATATCAGGAGACGAAAATGCCCAAGCTCAAGACCAAGAGCGGCGTCAAGAAGCGCTTCAAGCTCACGGCCACCGGCAAGGTGAAGCACGGCGTCGCCGGCAAGCGCCACCGGCTGATCAGCCACAATTCCAAATATATCCGCACCAACCGCGGCACCACCGTTCTCGCCGAGGCCGATACGGCCCGCGTGAAGCTGTGGGCCCCGTACGGCCTGAACTGAGGGAGGACCGCTAAATGGCACGCGTCAAGCGCGGTACGACCACCCACGCCAAGCACAAGAGGATTCTTGGTGCGGCGAAGGGCTATTATGGCCGCCGCAAGAACACCATCCGCATCGCGCGTCAGGCCGTCGAGAAGGCCGGCCAGTACGCCTATCGCGACCGCAAGGTTAAGAAGCGCTCGTTCCGTGCGCTCTGGATCCAGCGCATCAACGCGGCCGTTCGCGCCGAAGGCCTGACCTACGGCGTGTTCATGCACGGTCTGAAGCTGGCGGGCATCGAGCTCGACCGGAAGGTCCTGGCCGACATCGCCATGCACGAGGGCGAGGCCTTTAGCGGCATCATCGCCCAGGCCAAGGCCGCCCTCCCCGAAGGCGCCCGCGTCGCGGCGTAAGTCTTCGGACAAGAGACAGGAGGGGCGCGGTGGCCATGGTCACCGCGCCCTTTTTGTTTTCTGCGTTTTCGTCCAACAATTCGTCATTCCCGCGAACGCGGGAATCCAGGGTTACGGACATCCGATCTCTTGCAGGCCGCCGTCCATGGATTCGCGCTTTCGGGGGAATGACGATCGGGGAAGCGAATGGAGAAGCGGCCCAGCGTGTACATCCTTGCCAGCGGCAGGCACGGCACGCTGTACATGGGGGGTGACCTTCGATCTGCCCGGCCGGGTCCATCAGCATCGGGAAAGCTTGATCAAGGGCTTCACGAGCCGCTACGGGGTCTCGCGCTTCGTCTACTATGAAGGCTTCGACGACATGATCACGACGATCACGAGGGAGAAGTAGCCTAAGAAGTGGAACAGGGCGTGGAAGACCGAGCTGGTCGAGGCACGGGATCCCCGTTGGGACGATCTCGCCGTGACGAGGTTCGGATTTCCGCCGGGGCCGTGAACCCCCTTCCGTCATTCCCGCGCAAGCGGGAATCCACGGATACGGGACGCTGAATACCGGACGCTTCGCCGTCCATGGATTCCCGCTTGCGCGGGAATGACGAATGTGGGGTTGCAGTGACGACAGAGAATCAGGACGCGCTTTCGGAGATCGCATCGGCGGCGACGCTCGCCGACCTGGAGGCGATTCGCGTGCGCACGCTCGGCAAGTCGGGAACGATCACCGCGCTGCTCAAGACGCTGGGCGGGATGACGCCTGAGCAACGCCAGGTCGAGGGGCCCAGGATCCATGCGCTGCGCGAGACGGTGACCACCGCGATCGCCGATCGCAAGGCCAGCCTGGAAGGCGCCGCGCTCGAGGCACGCCTCGCGACCGAGACGCTCGACATGAGCCTGCCGGTGTCGGCGGGCATGCAGGGATCGGTCCATCCGGTCGCGCAGGTGATGGACGAGCTTGCCGAGATCTTCGCCGACCTGGGCTTCGCGGTCGCGACCGGTCCCGAGATCGAGGACGACTGGCATAACTTCACGGCGCTCAACATCCCGGAAACCCACCCGGCCCGCGCGATGCACGACACCTTCTATTTCCCCGACGGCGAGGACGGGAAGAAGATGTTGCTGCGCACCCACACCTCGCCGGTGCAGATCCGCACGATGATGACGGACAAGCCGCCGATCCGGATCATCGCGCCGGGGCGGACATACCGATCGGATTCCGACGCGACCCACACGCCGATGTTCCATCAGGTCGAAGGGCTGGTGATCGATCGCGGCATCCATATGGGCCATCTGAAGTGGACGCTGGAGACCTTCGTGAAGGCCTTCTTCGAGCGCGACGACATCGTCCTGCGCCTGCGGCCCAGCTTCTTCCCCTTCACCGAGCCCTCGGCCGAGGTCGACGTCGGCTTCACCTGGGAGAAGGGACGCCGCGTGATCGGCGGCGATCCGGCGGCTGGCAATGGCGGCTGGATGGAGATTCTCGGCTCGGGGATGGTGCATCCGCGGGTGATCGCCAATTGCGGCCTCGATCCCGAAGAATGGCAGGGCTTCGCCTTCGGTTGCGGAATCGACCGGCTCGCGATGCTCAAATATGGAATGGACGACTTGCGGGCTTTCTTCGACGGCGATCTTCGCTGGCTCAGGCATTATGGCTTCGCCGCGCTCGATGTGCCCACGCTGTCGGGGGGAGTCGGCGCATGAAGTTCACCCTGAGCTGGCTCAAGGAGCATCTGGACACCGAGGCGAGCCTCGACGCGATCGTCGAGGGGCTGACCCGGGTCGGTCTCGAAGTCGAGGGCGTCGAGGACGCGGCCGAGAAGCTGGGGGCCTTCCGCATCGCCCGCATCCTCACCGCGGCTCCGCACCCGCAGGCCGACAAGCTGCAGGTCCTGTCGGTCGACGCCGGCGACGGCGGCGATCCGCTGCAGATCGTCTGCGGTGCGCCCAACGCCCGCGCCGGGCTGGTCGGCGTGCTCGGTCGGCCGGGCGACTATGTCCCGGGCATCGACGTGACCCTGAAGGTGGCGGCGATCCGCGGCGTCGAATCGCGCGGCATGATGTGCTCGATGCGCGAACTCGAGCTGAGCGACGCGCATGACGGGATCATCGAGCTGCCGGCCGATGCGCCGGTGGGCGCGGTCTATGCCGACTGGGCTGGTCTCTCCGATCCGGTCATCGACGTAGCGATCACGCCGAACCGGCAGGATTGCATGGGCGTGCGTGGCATCGCGCGCGACCTGGCGGCAGCGGGCCTCGGCACGCTCAAGCCGCTCAACCTGCCGACCATCGCGGGCCAGGGCGAATGCCCGATCGAGATCCGCACCGACGATCCCGAAGGCTGCCCCGCTTTCTTCGGCCGGGTCGTGCGCGGCGTCGTCAACGGCGACAGCCCCGAATGGCTGGCGAAGCGTCTGATCGCCGTGGGCCAGCGGCCTATCTCGGCGCTGGTCGACATCACCAACTATGTGATGCTCGACCATGGCCGCCCGCTCCACGTCTACGACCTCGCCAAGCTCAGGGGGCCGCTGGTCGCGCGCAAGGCGACGCCGGGCGAGGAGGTGCTCGCGCTCAACGGCAAGGTGTATACGCTCGACGAGACGATGACCGTGATCGCCGACGCCAACGGCCCGGACGACATTGGCGGCATCATGGGTGGTGAGAAGACGGGCGTCACCGGCGCCACCACCGACGTGCTGATCGAGTGCGCTTATTTCACGCCGGAGGCGATCGCCCGTACCGGTCAGAAGCTGGGTCTGACGTCGGACGCGCGCGCGCGGTTCGAGCGCGGCGTCGATCCGCAGTTCCTCGAAGCCGGACTCGCCATCGCGACCCGGCTGGTGACGGAGCTGTGCGGCGGTACGCCGAGTCCGGTCGTCCAGGCGGGCACCCCGCCCTCGGGCACAAAGGCGCTGCGCTACGACCCGACGCTGACCGAGAAGATCGCCGGCCTTGCGGTCGAGCCCGATCGCCAGCGTGCGATCCTGTCGGCGCTCGGTTTCGGCATCGACGCGGTGTGGAACGTCTCGGTGCCGAGCTGGCGCCGCGACATCGACGGCCCTGCCGATCTGGTGGAGGAGGTCGTCCGCATCATCGGCATCGACAACATCCCGTCGACCCCGCTGCCGCGCGGCGAAGGCGTCGCCCGGCCAACCGCGACCCAGGCGCAGAAGGTGGAGCGGCGCGCCCGGCGCACCGCCGCTGCGCGCGGCCTGAACGAGGCGGTGACGTGGAGCTTCATCAGCGAGGCCGAAGCTGAGCCATTCGGTGGCGGCGCCTGGACGCTCGCCAACCCGATCAGCGAGGATCTGAAGGTCATGCGGCCATCGCTGCTGCCCGGCCTCGTCGCCGCGGCGCGGCGCAATGCCGATCGCGGAGCCGGCAGCATCCGCCTGTTCGAAGTCGGCCGCCGCTATCTCGCCGACGGCGAGGGGTTGACGCTCGGCCTGCTGCTGGCCGGCGACCGCACCCCGCGCGACTGGCGCAGCGGCAAGGCGCAGGCGTTCGACGCGTTCGACGCGAAGGCAGAGGTGGTGGCGATGCTCGGTGCGGTCGGCGCCCCCGTCGACCGGTTGCAGCTGTTCGAGACGGTGTCGAGCGGGGTCTATCATCCCGGCCGCTCGGGTTCGTTGCGGCTGGGGCCGAAGACGGTGCTGGCCGAGTTCGGCGAGTTGCACCCGAGCGTCGCGCGTGCCTTCGACATCGATGGCACCGTCGTCGCGGCCGAGATATTCCTCGACGCGGTGCCGGTCAGGCGCGCCTCGTCCGACCATATGCGCGACGCCTATGCGCCGCCCGCGCTGCAGGCGGTGCGCCGCGACTTCGCCTTCCTCGTTTCCGCCGACCGGCCGGCCGACGAACTGCTCCGCGCGGTGCGCGGCGCCGACAAGGCGGCCATCATCGAGGCGCGGCTGTTCGACCTGTTCCAGGGTCAGGGCGTCGGCGAGGGCGAGAAATCGGTTGCGATCGAGGTCGTGCTCCAGCCCAGCGAGAAGAGCTTCACCGACGCCGACCTCCAGGCGATCTCCGAAAAGATCGTCGCCGCCGCTGCCAAGTTGGGGGCGAAGCTCAGGGGCTAGAGTCGGTTTCAGTAAAATTGAACCGTCCGTGTCGAGCGAAGTCGAGACACGTTCCGAGAGCCAGCGTCCCTCGACTTCGCTCGGGACGAACGGATCGTCTCGATTAATCTGAAATCGCCTCTGGAACTCCTCTCCCCTCGGGGAGAGGGATTGTCAGAGCGGCATCTTGCCGGTCCTGGTCGTGCTGGCCCGTGCGTTGTAGCTGTGCCAGGCGAAGATCGCTGCGGCGCCGCGGTGCGGGCTCCAGCCCTGCGCCAGGCGGCGTGTCTCGCGCTCGCTTGGCCGTTCGGGCAGGCCGAGCAGGCGGCCGACCTCGATCTGCACGGCGAGATCGCCGGCGGGCCAGACGTCGCCACGGCCTTCGGCGAACAGCAGGTATATCTCCGCCGACCACCGCCCGATCCCCTTGATCGCGGTCATCTGCGCGATCGCCTCCTCGTCGTCGGCAGGCAGCCGGTCAAAATCGATCGACCCGCTCGCGACATGCTCGGCGAGGCTCCGGGCATAGGCGATCTTCTGCCGCGACAGGCCGGTAGCGCGGAGCAGCTCGTCGGGGGCGGCGGCGACCGCTTCGGGAGCGAGACCGGCCCCCACCATCGTCTCCATCTTCGCCCAGATCGCGTTGGCGGCGGCGACGCTGACCTGCTGGCCGACGATCGTCCGCAGCAGCGTCTGATAACCGCGGTCGCGGATGCGCGGTGGAGGATAGCCGATCGCCTCCAGCATGCGCGCGATGGCGGGTTCGAGACCTGCCAGGGCGTCGATACTGCGGTGGAGCTGCTCGGCGGAAAGGCTCATTTCGGTTCCTGCTCTTGATTTCACCGGCCCCGCGCTACATAGGCGCGCCAAATCCGGATTATGCAAATCGGGGGAGTGGTAATGCCCAAGTTGGTTGTCGTTACGCGTGAGGGTGAGGAATCGGTTCTCGACGCTGAGAACGGCCTGTCGGTGATGGAAGTCATTCGAGACGCCGGAATCGACGAGTTGCTGGCGCTGTGCGGCGGCTGCTGCTCCTGCGCGACCTGTCATGTGTTCGTCGATCCCGCGTTCAACGGCCTGCTCCCCGACATGAGCGACGACGAGAACGACCTGCTCGACAGCAGCGACCATCGCGACGAGCGCTCGCGTCTGTCGTGCCAGCTCACCATGACCGACGAGCTCGACGGTCTGACCGTCACGATCGCGCCGGAAGATTGAGCTATTAGGATCGGGCCTCGGCCCGATCCTCCTGGTTCTTGCTGTTGTTTTGCCTCACGCGCCGGCGGTCGCATCCGCGACCTTGGCTATCCTCGCATAAGCCCGGACGGCCGTTCGGCCTTGCGGGACGCTGCGCGTCCCGTTCCACAGCAAGAGATTGGCCTCGGAGTCCGTAGGGCTCCGCAAGCGCGAACGCGCGCCGGAGCTTATGCAAGGATAGCCAAGCCGGGCGGAGGCCCGACGCCCGGCGCCTGAGGGCTAATAAATCAACCTCTCACCGTGATCGCGTAGAGCGCGATCGCGGCGGCGTTCGAGATGTTCAGGCTCTCGACCCTGGGGCTGATCGGCAGTCTGGCAAGCTCGTCGCAATGCGCTTCGGTGTTCTGGCGCATGCCCTCGCCCTCGGCGCCGAGCACGATCGCGATCCGCGAATCCCCCATCACCTCCGCGAGCGTCCCCTTGGCGTGGCCGCTCAGGCCGATCCGCCAGAAGCCCGCCTCGGCGATCTCGTCGAGGGCGCGGGCGAGGTTGACCACCCGGACCCACGGCACCAGCTCCAACGCGCCCGAGGCCGAGCGGGCGAGCGCTCCCGATTCGGGCGGCGCGTGGCGGTCCTGGGTGACGATGCCGACGGCATCGAAGGCGGCGGCCGACCGGAGCACCGCGCCGACATTATGCGGGTCGGTGACCTGATCAAGCACGACGAGCGGCCGGCGATCGTCCTGCGCGCCTTCCAGCAGATCGCCCAGCCAGATGTCGGGCAGCGGATCGACCTCGATCACCAGGCCCTGGTGCGGCGCGTCATGCGGCACAAGTCGGCCGAGATCGGCGACGTCGGCATAGGTGACCGGGATGACCGGCGGCAGGTCGAGCGCGCTCACCGCCTCCCGGGTGCCCCACAGCCGCTTGACGCTGCGGTCGGGGTTGGCAAGCGCCGCGGTGACGGCGTGGCGGCCCCAGAAGCGGGGTCGGCCCTGGGCGGGCTGAGATGGGCGATGGCCTCTGCGCATGGCCTTGCCTTACCGACCGCAGGCGGTTTCGCGCAAGCGTTGCAGCGACAGAGATTTTTCCGGTCCTCGGGCGTTGACAGCCGTGTCTTGATTGGCCATTGAGCCGCCTCGCTTCAGGCGCCTCTGGAAGGGTGGCCGAGTGGTTAAAGGCAGCAGACTGTAAATCTGCCCGCGTGAGCGTACGCTGGTTCGAATCCAGCCCCTTCCACCATCCCGCC
>NZ_LDES01000115.1 GCF_001015195.1 Sphingomonas sp. Y57
CAGCAGCGGCTGGCGCCGCGGCCGCTTTCGGGGCGCCGTCGAGATCGGCCTTCACCACCCGTCCGCCGGGACCGGTGCCGCTGACCTGGGCCAGGTCGACGCCCTGCGCCTGGGCAAGGCGGCGGGCCAGCGGACTCGCCTTCACCCGGTCGCCCGATGCCACGGGCGCCGCAGCAGCCGGAGCAGGAGTTTCGGCCTTGGGAGCGGGCGCTTCGGCCTTCGCAGCTTCCCTGGGCTGGGGTGCCGCCTCGGCCTTCGCAGCTTCCTTGGGCTTAGGGGCCGCCTCGGCCTTCGGCGCGGCCTTGGGTGCGGCATCCTCGTCCTCACCCTGAATGAGCGCGATAATCGAACCGACCTTGACGCCCTCCGTGCCTTCGGCGACCACCAGCTTGGCGATCGTGCCTTCGTCCACGGCTTCGAATTCCATCGTCGCCTTGTCGGTCTCGATCTCGGCGAGGAGATCGCCCGACTTGACCGTATCGCCTTCCTTGACGAGCCATTTGGCGAGAGTACCTTCCTCCATCGTCGGAGAAAGGGCGGGCATCTTCAACTCGATCGGCATATTATGTCCCCTGAAGAGGGTTTGGGGTCGATGCCGGTCCCTCATCCGCGCTCAGGATTACAAGGTCAAGGCCGGGGTAGCCAAAAAGCACGCCTGTAGAACCTGATCGGTTCACAACGAGGGGAATAAGCCGAAGTGCGTACCTATTTGGTTGTCATCGATGACAATGAGGCGGCTCGGGGGGCTCTGCGCTTCGCCGCAAGGCGCGCCACCAGGACCGGGGGTTCGGTCGAGATCCTGGCGCTGGTGCCTCAGCAGGAGTTCGTTCAGTGGGGCGCGGTCCAGGCGACCTTCGAGGAGGAGGCCCGCCTCCGCGCCGAAGCCATGGTGGCCCAGGCGGCGAGCGCGCTGATCGAGGAAACCGGTGTCATGCCGTCCATCACGGTGCGACAAGGCGACCCCGTCGCCGTGGTCCGCGAGTTGCTGACGGAGCAGCCGCATGTCGCGGCACTGGTCCTCGGCGCGGCGGCGAGCGGCAATCCGGGCAAGCTCGTCAGTCATTTCGCGGGCACCGACGCAGGCCAGCTCCCCTGCCCGCTGATGATCGTCCCCGGATCGCTCGACGATGAGGCGATCGATCGGCTGAGCTGACGGCGGGATCGTCACCCCGGCGAAAGCCGGGATCTTCCAGCCTTATGCTCCGGCGGAAGAAGGTGAGATTCGGCTTTCGCCGGGACGACGGCGTTGCGGCAGCTAACCCGCGATCCGGGGCCCCAGCACCGCCATCAGCTCGGCGCAACCCAGCACGTCCTGCTCGTCGAAACGGCCCTTCATGGGGCTGTCCAGGTCCAGCACCCCGATCAGCCGGCCCTCATGGACGATCGGCACGACTAGTTCGGATGCCGAATAGGCGTCGCAGGCGATATGGCCCGGGAACTCGTGGACGTCCGGCACGCATTGTGGGGCACGGGTGTCCGCCGCCATACCGCACACGCCCTTTCCGAAGGGAATGCGGATGCAGGCGGTCTTGCCCTGGAACGGCCCGAGCACCAGCTCCTGACCGATCGCGCGGTAAAAGCCGGCCCAGTTGAGATCGGGCAGATATTCCCAGATCAGCGCCGCGGCATTGGCCATGTTGGCGATCGCGTCGGGCTCGTCGGCGGTCAGCGCCGCGAGCGCCGCCGCCATGTCGGCATAGAGCGACGCCTTGTCGCCATGCCAGTCTATGTCGAACATGTACATGTCCTCCATCTGGACCGGCTGCGCTTGCGCTTCAAGCGGCTTGCGATATCGTCGGCGAGGGGCCCGGGGGGAAGCGCGCGATGACGGCATCCTATTATCACCTGATCCGATGGTTGCCGGTCGCCTTCGCGGCGCACATCGCGGAGGAATATCTGACTGGCTTTCCCCGCTACGCCGGGGAAATCAGCGGTCACGCGATGGGACTTCCGCTGTTCCTGGGCGGCAATATCGCTTTCATCGCGATCATGGCGTTGCTCGTCGGCTGGACCACGAAGACCCGCAGCGCGGCTGCCAATTTCTGGCTGCTCGCGTGGGCGGCCGGCAATCTGTTCTGGAACTTCGCCTTCCACTTCGTCCTGGTGCTCGGCTTCGACCGCAGCTCGCCGGGGCTGGTGACAGGCACGCTGGTCTATTTCCCGCTCTCGCTGGCGCTGTGGCAGGCGGCGCTCGCCGAACGGATCATCCCCCCGGCGGCGCTCGCCGGCACGGTCCTGCTCGGTGGCCTCTACATGGGCGCCGTGGCCGCCTTCAGCATCTTCCATCTCGGCGGTATCTGACCATCATCCGGTCAGTCGAGCCGCGGCTTGCCGCGGCCGGCCTTGACGCCCGATCGCTTGGCCTTGCCTTCCAGCCGGCGGACCTTCGACGCATAGGTCGCCTTGGTCGGCTTGCGCTTCTTCGGCACGAAGGTCGCTTCCCGAATCAGCTCGACCAGCCGCTGGAGCGCGGCCTCGCGGTTGCGTGGCTGGTCGCGATATTCCTGCGCCTGGATCACGATCACCCCGTCGGACGTGAGCCGCGCGCCCGCCAGGCGTTCGAGCTTCGCCGCGACCGTGCCCGGCAGCGAGGGCGAATTACGCACGTCGAAACGCAGCTCGACCGCGCTCGACACCTTGTTGAGGTTCTGCCCGCCCGGCCCGCTCGCCCGCACGAAGCGCTCCTCGATCTCGTCGGCGTCGATCGAGATGTGGGCGGTGACGGGGATGCGCGGCATCGGATCAGGCCGGGTCGGTGAAACCCAGCGCGGTGAAGCGCGCCGGCAGCGGCGCCCGCGCCTCGATCGCCGGCTTCCCCTCGCGCGGCACCACCAGGGCGGCGGCATGGAGCAGCGTCACCCCCGCCGGGCCGCTCTTCCCATAGACCGGGTCGCCATGGATCGGCAGGCCGATGCCGGTCGCGGCATGGACGCGGATCTGGTGGGTGCGGCCGGTGGTCGGCCGGAACTCGACCAGCGCGCGGCCGTCGACCGTCGCGACCAGCCGCCACGCGGTGGTCGCCGGCTTGCCCTTCGGATCGCCGACCATCCGCCAGCCCTCCTCGCGCGTCGACACCTTGGCGAGCGGCAGGTCGATCAGTCCGCCCTGTTCGGCGGGAACGCCGTCGAGCACGGCGAGATAGGTCTTCTCGACCTTGCCCTCCTCGAAGGCGAGCGCGAAGCGCCGGTGCGCCTTGGGATTGCGCGCGAGCAGCAGGCACCCGGAGGTGTCGCGGTCGAGCCGGTGGACCGCACTCGGCCAGCGCTTGAAGCCAAAGGCGAGCGACTGGAGGTGATTCTCCAGGCTCAGGCTGCCGTCGCGCGGCGGATCGACCGGCAGGCCGGAGGGCTTGTCGATGACGATCGCTTCGCCGTCGATGAAGAGGATATGTTCGTCGAGCACGCATCTCCCTTGCACGGGCCGGGCCCGCCTGCAAAGAGCTTCCTTGCCTTTCGGCCGCCACACCGCTATGCGCGCCCATCCCGTTCCGGTCATCCCTGGAGGCGGTACGGGTCTTGGAAACTCAAATGCGAACTGGAGACATGTTATGAGCGAAGTGCTCGACCTGTCGGCCGAGGCACGCGAGCGGGCTGGCAAGGGAGCCTCCCGCGCGATCCGCCGCGAAGGCCGCGTCCCCGCCGTGATCTACGGCGAAAAGCAGGAACCCGCCTCGATTCACGTCGAGGAAAAGATCCTCATGAAGCTGCTGCACACCGGCCACTTCTTCAACAGCGTGGTCATGCTCGATCTCGGCGGCAAGAAGATCCGGACCCTGCCGAAGGACGTCCAGTTCCATCCGGTCACCGACCGCCCGCTGCACGTCGACTTCCTGCGCATCGGCGAACACACCAAGGTCAACGTCAACGTCCCCGTCCACTTCAGGGACGAAGAGCTGTCGCCCGGTCTGAAGCGTGGTGGCGTGCTCAACGTCGTCGTCCATGACCTCGGCCTGTCGGTCGACGCGGCCGAGATCCCGGAAGAGATCGTCGTCTCGCTGAAGGGTCTCGAAGTGGGCGAGAGCATCCACCTGTCGCAGGTCGCCCTGCCCAAGGGTGCGACCGCCCTGGATCAGGACGACATCACCATCGCGACGATCGTTGCCCCGTCGGCGCTGAAGAGCGCCGAGGGCGAGGAAGCCGCCGAAGCCGGTGAGGAAGCCGCCGAGGGTTGAGCCCTTCGCAGCTTCGCGAAAGAATGAAGGCCCCGCCGATCCGTTCGGCGGGGCCTTTTCCTTGGCGGCATCGTCCGGCGGTCCGGATCATTCCGGCTTCGCTGGCATCATCGCCGTTGATTGGTTAGAGCGACCGCCATGCAGATCTGGGTCGGCCTCGGCAATCCGGGCGCGCAATATGCGATGCACCGGCACAATGTGGGCTTCATGGCGGTCGACACGATCGCCGAAGTGCATCGCTTCGATCCGTGGAAGAAGCAGTTCCAGGGCTGGTCGTCGACCGGACGGATCGGCCACGCGAAGATCCTGCTGCTCAAGCCCGCCACGTTCATGAACGAGAGCGGCCGGTCGGTCGGCGAGGCGATGCGCTTTTTCAAATGCGAAACCGGCGACGTCACCGTCTTCCACGACGAACTCGACCTCGCGCCGTTCAAGGTAAAGGTGAAGACCGGCGGCGGCACCGCCGGGCACAACGGCCTGCGATCGACCGAGGCGCATATCGGCAATGCGTTCCGCCGCGTTCGCATCGGCATCGGCCATCCGGGACACAAGGACCGGGTGACGGGTTATGTCCTCGGCAACTATGCCAAGGCGGAAATCGATCCGCTCGCCGGCACGCTGGGCGCGATCGCGTCCGAGGCGGACTGGCTGGCGTCGGGCGAGGACGCCCGCTTCATGAGCGAGATCGCGCTGCGGCTCGCCGACTGACGGAGGCTGTCATGCAGGTCACTCCCTTCCTGATGTTCCAGGGCAATGCGGAGGCCGCCATCGATTTCTACCGTGGCATCTTCCCCGACCTGGAGGTCGTCGAACTGACCCGGTGGGGCGCGGAAGGTCCTGGCAAGGAGGGCTCGGTCTATCAGGCGCGCCTCTCGATCGCCGGACAGATGGTCCGCTGTTTCGACAGCCCGCCAGTTCATGATTTCGGCTTCACCCCGGCCTTCTCCTTCTTCATCGATGGCGATGACGAAACCCAGGTCGATGCTCTGTGGACGGCTCTGTCCGATGGCGGCAAGGCGTTGATGCCGATCGGGGACTATGGTTTCAGCCGCCGCTTCGGCTGGGTCGAGGACCGCTTCGGAATCTCCTGGCAACTCAATCTGCCCTGATGGGCTGACGCCGGGCCCTCCCCATATTAAGAAAGCGCCGGGGAAGTATCGCGTTCGGGGGAGTAGCGTGGGGGGTCGTCTGTTCTGTGCCGCGGCGGGAGCCGCGCTTCTGGTGTCGCCGTTGCCGGTCGGAGCCGCCCGGACCGATCCAGTCGCAGCCGCCGCGAAGATAGACATTTCCGCCGATCCGGGCGGCGCGGTTATCGCGTGGCGCGCCGCGCTGGCGACGGCGCCGGGGCCCGGCCCGCGGCGCGCCCATATCCTGAGCCGGCTCGGCACGGCGATGGTCGGGGCGGCACAGGTTGAGGAAGCCGTGCCGATCCTGCGGGAATCGCGTGGCATGGCGGGTGTCTCGCAGTTCGACCGCGCCCATAGCACTACATTGCTCGGCTCCGCCTTCACCAACCTCAACCGCTATGACGAGGCGGAAGCGACGCTGAAGGATGCCGTGGCGCAATGGCATGCGATAGCACCGCAGGGCAGCGCCGAGGAAGCCGACGCGATCCACACGCTCGCGATCCTCTATTATGCGCGTGGCGACCTCGCAACCGCCGAACGGCTCGAAGGCGAGTCCTTCGCGCTTGCGCGTCGGGCCAAGGCGCCGGAGAACGAACATATGGTGGCGATGATCACCACCATGGCGATGGTCGCGCTCCAGGCCGGCAAGCTGGAAACGAGCGACAGCTATGCGCGCGAGGCCATGACGATCGCGGGGCGCGTCCTGCCCGAGGACCATCCGATCGCGATCCTCGCCATCAACAACTGGGTCACGGTGCTCGCCGCGCAGAACCGCCGGTCCGAAGCGGTGAATATCCTGCGGCGGATCGCCGGGATCGAGGAGAAGCGCTTCGGTCCCGACTATGCGGGGTTGGCCGTAACCTACAATAATCTCGGCCGTACGCTGGCCATATTGGGCCGCACCGCCGAAGCGGAGCCCTACGCCCGCCGTTCGGTGGCGATCGGGGAGAAGACGTTGGCGCGCAACGACGAGACGCTCGCCGCCTTCCGCAACAATCTCGCCGACCTCCTGGCCGGCCACGGCCTGTTGGAGGAATCGCTCTCGGTCCGGCGCCGGGCCCTTGCCGACCTCGGCGACGCCAATCCCGTGCGGGCGATGCGCATCCGGACGTCCCTGGGCAAGAGCCTGCTGTCGTCCGGCGACGATGCCGGCGCCTGGGACGCCTTCGCGACGGTCGACGCCTGGCAGGCCATGACCCTGCCCGAAACCCATCCCGACCGGATCGATATCGCCGGCTGCCGCGCATTGCTGGCCGCCCGGATGAAGCATCCCGATGCGGCCAGCCGACTTGCCGGCGTCATCGCCGTCACCGAGAGCGAACTGTTCGCCCACGCCGATCCCGATCGGCGCAGCGGCACCGTGCCCGACCATCTTGCCCGGTTGCTGGAGGCGAGCTGGCTGATAGGCGACCGACCGACCGGCTTTCGCATTGCCCAGCTCATGGCGCTCGACGATGCTGGACGCGCGATTGTTGCCGTCTCCGCGCGCGCCGCCGCGCGCGACGGCGCAACCGCGTCGCTGATCCGCAAGCGGCAGGATATGCTCGCGCAACGTGACAAGCTGACCCAGGCGGCGCTGCGCGCTTATAGCAAGGGCGACGCCGATTATCAGGACGCCACCGCCGAGATCGGCCGGATCGATGCCGGGCTGGCGGAGACCGAAACGGCGCTCGCCGCCGTCCAGCCGGACTATGCAGCACTGACTCGCTTCACCGCACTCAGCGAGACGGGGGTGGCGCGACAGCTCGGACGGCGCCAGGCGCTTGTCATGCCGGTGCCTTTCCGATCGGGCGCCCTGACCTTCGTGGTCCGCCAGGATGGAGGCGCCTGGGCCTGGTCTGGTCCGGACTCGACCGCGCTCGCAGATGCCGTGACGCTGCGTGCGTCGCTGGGGCTGGAGGCCATGACGCGCGGTGCGCTGGCCGATGCGCCTGCCCGGCGACCCGGCTTCGACCGAAGGCTCTCCCACAGGCTCTATCGCGGAATCGTGCCGACGACGCTCGACGCGATGCTCGCCGGCGCGGACGACTGGATCGTTGCACCGGGGGGAGCCTTCGCCGGGCTGCCCTTCGCCGTGCTGGTAACGGACTCCCCGAAGGGCCGCGACGATGATCCGGCAGCACTGCGTGCCACGCCCTGGCTGATCCGCAAGGCCGCACTGCGGCAGATTCCCTCGATCGCGGGGATCGGCGAGGCGCCCGGCGCGGCGACGTCGGGCGACCGCTTCGTCGGGATCGGCGCGCCGCTACTCGGCGGCAAGGCCGCGCCGGGCGAACTGCGCGGCTTCTACCGCGACGGGGCGGTCAATCATGAAGCGATCGCCGCCCTCGCCCCCCTTCCACAGGCCGAACGCGAATTGCGCCGGATGCAGGATGCGCTGGGTCTCCGCCCCAGCCTGCTGGTCGGTGCAGCGGCGACCGAGCGAGCAGTCAAGGCGGAAGACCTCAAACGGGTCCGCGTCCTCGCCTTCGCCACCCACGGACTGGTCGGCGGCGCCCTCGACAAGGCTTCGGAACCCGGCCTTGTCCTCACGCCGCCCGCGAAACCCGATGCCGACGACGATGGCCTGCTGACGGCCTCGGAGATCGCCGGGCTCGATATCGATGCCGATTGGGTGGTGCTGTCCGCATGCGACACGGCGGCGGGCCAGAACCCCACGGCGCCTGCCCTGTCGGGCCTTGCCCGTGCCTTCCTCTACGCCGGAGCGCGATCGCTGCTGGTCAGCCACTGGGCGGTGCGTGACGATGTCGCGGCGCGGCTGACCGTGGACACCGCCTCGCGCGCCGCAAAGGGCGACACCCGGCCACAGGCGTTGCGCAAGGCGATGCTGCGGCTGATCGCCGACCCGAAGGTCGAACATGGATCCGATCCCTCGGTCTGGGCTCCGTTCATCCTGGTCGCGCGGTAAACGGAAAAACGGCGCCAGGCTACCAGACCTGACGCCGTCTCCTGCGGGTGCCGGGCGGTGGGAAAAGACCGGCCCCCGAAGCCCCTATTTTCCGAACGCCGCGGCACCGGTGACGGTAAGGCCGCCGCCGGGGGCGCTGACCGAATAGCTGATCCCCAGATGGCTGGCCCCCGGACCCGCCAGGAAGCCGCGGATGTCGGCCTGGCAACTCGACGCCGGGCAGACCGGCCCGCCCGGCGCGACGTTCAGGCTGTTGCCGAAGAAGCTCATATCCGGCCCGACCGATATCTGGCTCTGCGCCGGATCGGTGACGCCGCCGCTGGTATTGACCTGATAGACGAAGCCGCCAATGCCGACGTCGAGATCGAGGCCGACCTTGGGCGTGGCGCCGAAGGCGACCGCCGCGCTGCCGCTCAGCGTACCGGGGTCGCGCGAACCGTCGCTGATCGTCGGCTTGGTGGCCCCGACCAGTGCGTAGGTCGCGGTGCCGCTGGTCGGCACGTTCGTCGCTGGCGCGCCATAGACGAGGTGAAGGCCCTGCTTGTCGGTGCGACTGACCGGCGGATTGCCGAAATATTTGCCGGCGGTGGAGCCGCCCGCCCAACGGGTCCAGCCGATCACGCCCGCAACGCTGCCGCTCTCGAAACCGCTGTTGGTTCCGATCTCCGGCGATTCCCCGTCGGGATTGGTGGTCCAGACATACTTCAGCAGCTTGCCGTCGTCACCGGTCGTGATCGTCGTCTTGTCGCGAGAATCGATGCCGATCACGTCGCCCGCATAGGCGATCATCTGTCCCCCCGTTCCGTCTCCCGTGACGGGCGTGGTCGGCCCGGTCGGCGTGGTCGGGACGGTCGGGAGCACCAGCGTCAGGTTGGCGAGCAGCGGGGCGATCGCATCGAAGGTGCCAGTGGCCGCCAGCAGGTTCAGCGCGTCGCGGATCAGCTGGATCGTCGGGGCCGGCACGCCCGCGAACAATCCGTTGTCGATCGCCAGGTTGATATATTGGCGGATCAGATCGACCGTGATTCCGCTGAAGCCGTTCGGATTACCGCCGCCCTTCAGGAAATCGATATAGGCTTGCAGTGCGCTGGCATAGCCGGGGAGCACGACCGGCCCTGTGCCCGGATCGGTGCCTGGGCCTGTCCCCGGATTGCTCCCTCCGGGCGGCACGAACACGCCGGTGCCGCCGTTGGCCAGATATTGCGCATAGGCATCGAACACCGTCCGGTTGGCCTGCGCGATCGCATCGACCAGCCCGCTCGATTGCAGGAAGGCGAAATAGGCGTTGATGACGTCCTGGGTTGCGCCGGTGAAATTGGCCGGCGCGCCGCCGTCCCGGATGAAGGCGATATAGGCGTTGACGACGTCGAGATAGCTCCTGGTGAAATCGGTCGCCGCCCCGCCCGAAGACAGGAAGTCGAGATAGGCATCGGCCAGCGCCCGGTTCTGCTCCGACAGGCCCTGCAACGCCCCTGTCGACGAGAGGTAGGAAAGGTAGCTGTCGACCGCCGCCTGGTTCGCTCCGGTGAAGCTCGCCGGAGAAGCGCCGGTGCGCAGCAGGTCGATATACTGGTTGATCAGCGCGGCGTAGGTCGCCTTGAACTGATCCCCCGCACCACCATCCGCCAGATAGGCGAGATAGGTCTGGATGATGCCGGGCTCGGCTCCCGCGAACAGCTGGCCGCCATAGGCCGACTGAAGCTGGGCGGCGAAGTTTACCAGGGTCGCCACATCGTCGGCCGGGAAGGCCGGCACCGCCGGATTGGTCGCAGATGCCTCGACGTTGCGCGCCGCCTGCACGACGTCGCCGGACGCGCCTACCGCGGCGAGCGCCTCGCCCAGGTTGACGGGTACGCCGGCGGCGGCCGCCCGCGCGGTGTCGCCGGCGGGCTCGACAGCGGCGCTTGCCGCCGTCCGCGACGCGGCCGGGGCGGGATCGGCCCGGTTGGCGAAGACGCGCGTGGTGCCGCTTCCGGCCTGCCCCTGCCAGGCCGAACCGCGGGTATAGACCCTGGTCTGGCCGTCGGCCTGGATCGCGACGCTGCCGCCCAGCGCATGGCCGGTGAAGCCGTCGCCGTTGACCGTGAAGGAGCCCGAAGGCGATACGCCGGTCAGTCGCGCGGTAGCGCCGCCCGGAAGTCGCACGCTGGTCGTCGAATCGCCCGATCGGGTTGCGACAGTGACGCTGCCTGCGATCACGGTGACGTCGTCGCCATCGATCCGCACTGCCCCGCCGCCGACCAGCGAGACGATGCTGCCATTATCGGTCATGATCTGGGTGGTACCACCGCTGGTGCGGACCTCCTGCCCCGCCGCCAGCGTCGTGCCTGCGAGCGCAGGATCGTCCGAGAAGAGCAGCTTACCCGCCATCGCGGGGGTTGCGAGGCCGGCGATCGACGCCGAGGCGAGGAGCCCGAGCGAGAGCCGGGCGAAGATGGTGGTGCTCGTCATGTTCAATTCCCCCGGAACTCGAAGCGGACGCCGAGGCTGGCGGTCCAACGCTTGAAGTCGTACAGCGCTATGTTGCTGAAATTACGCGTGTAAGTGACGCGCGGGCGAAGATAGACCGATCCGGTCAGCAGATATTTGAGGCCGATCGAAGCGTCGATCTGCTCATCCTTGCGCTTCTTCAGGAACAGCGGGTCGGCGTCGTCGTAGCGGCGCATCTCGCCGGAGATCCCTCCGACGACATTCAGCCCCGGCGAGATCGAATATTCAAAGCCGAGATTGGCGTTGACGAAACCGTTGGAGAACTGGTCGCCGGCATTGCGGCGCGCCTCCTCCTTTCCGCCCGACACGCTCGCGACGAAAATGCGATCGGCATAGGAGACCGCCAGCGCATAGCGATCGGCGTCGCGCAGCGGATCCCTGTCATAGTCAAAGCGGTAGAGTTGCGCGCCGACGCTGAGCGCCGCGCCATCGCCCATCAGATGGGTATACTGGCCGATCGCGCCATAAGCGGTACGATAACCGTCATGGCCGAGCCAGAATTTCTGGGCCTGCGCCGACAGCGACAGCACGTCACGGCTGGCGAAGCTGTAGGAAGCGCCGACCGTACCGGTCAGACTCGCCTGGTCGAAGGTGCGGTCGCCGATATTGTCGCGCCAGGTGCCGAGCAGGCTGCCGAACACGCGCATCTGGCGGCTCGCGGGGGTAGCGACGCTGACGCCGCCCTGCAGGTCATAATATTGCTTGTCGATCCGCCGCGCGGCGCCGCCCAGCGTGCCCGGGCCAAGCCCCGCGAACAGCGGGATGGTGATCGACGAGAGGTTGGTCGCGCTGTTGATGTTGCTGTCGTGACCGGCAGAGGCGTCGATGAAGCCCGACACGTCAGTGGTCCCCCCGGCGACCTCCCGGTCGAAACGACGAACGATGCCGTCGAAGCGCTGCCGCACCGGATCGGGCAATGTCGGGTCCTGCACGACGGTGTTGAACTGCGCGCGCGCAGTATCGACGTCACCGCCCAGCGCATAGGCACGGGCCAGTTCGGCGCGGGCCTGGCTGTTGCCAGGTTGGACCGACAGCACGCGCTGGAAGGCGAGGATCGCCTCGCCCGCGCGTCCGCTGTCGGCGGCGGCAAGGCCCAGCGCGTAATCATAGTCCGGGTCGCCCGCGCGGGTTCCGACGAGCGGCGCCAGCATGTCATAGGCCTGCGCGGCCTTGCCCTGTTGCTGAAGGATGAGCGCGCCCTTCACGGTTTCATCCATGGCCGCGGACGCCGGCGCGCAAGCCAGCGCGACCGCCATCGCCGCGGCGGCGGAAAAGCAGATGCTACGTGTCACGATATCTCCCCTGTTACCCCGGCGCAGGCTCTGCCATGGACGGCCTGATTTGCTCCCTGACGTTTCCTGACATGCGCTGGCGGCGACCCGCGCGCGCGCCTATGGAGATGGGGTGATGCTGCGACCGCGCTTCCTCCTCGCCGCGCTCGCGGGGGCCCTGCTCCCGACCGGCCCCGTCGTCGCCGAAACGCGTGCGGTGCTGGTCGGCGTCTCTGCTTTCTCAGAACCGCGCCTTGCCGCCTTCGCCCTGCCCGGTGCGGCGCGCGACGTCGAACGGATGGCCGGGGCGCTTGCCACGCTGGGAGTCGACCGTGCCGCACTGACGCTGCTGACCGGGACCGACGCGACCCTTGCCGCGATCCGCGCCGCGCTCGACCGGCTTGCGTCGGACTCAACCGCCGGAGACCGCGCCGTGATCTTCCTGTCAGGCCACGGCACCCAGGCTCCCGCCAGGTCTGCCGACCTGATCGAGCCTGACGGCAAGGACGAGCTGTTCCTCGCCGCGGATGCCCGCGCCTGGGATGCGCGCAGCCGAATGGTGCCGGGCGCGCTGGTCGACGACGAGATCGGCCGTCGTGTTGGCGAATTGCGCGCGCGCGGCGTCGATGTGTGGATGGTGATCGACAGTTGCACCGGCGGCGGACTGCTACGCGGTTCGGGTACGCCCAAGACGATCCCACCCGCCCGGCTCGGTATTCCGGCTGGCACCACCCTGCGCGGCGCGGTCGATCCCTCGGGCTTCGTCGACGGCGGGCTGGCGGGCGGCGGGCGGCTCGTCGCGTTCGCCGCCGCCGGGCCGGGGGCAATCGCCTGGGACGACGGCGACGGCGGCGCCTTCACCACCGCACTGGCCCGCGCGATCGCCCCCGATCGCCCTGCCAGCTTCGCCGCGCTCGCCGCCGGCATCAGCGGCAGCCCGCGCCGGGGCGGGACGATCGGCGCCTTCTGGACCGCGGGCGACCTGTCGGCGCCGCTGCTGTTCGACGGACGATCGCCCGACATGGTCGACTTCGCCCGTGCGCTGCCGCCGCTCCCCTTCGCCACGACCCTGGCGATCGACCGCGCGGGCGCGTGCAGGGCGGACACCCGCGATCGACCGCGATCGGCCGACGGCACAGACATCACTCTGCTGCAGCATTGCGACCATGTCCGCGTCGACATGGCCGAGCCGCCACAGCCGCTGCGCATCGAGGCCTGGTATCGTGACGCGGCGGGCGGTTACACCAGCCTCGCCCCACCGCTCGGCCTGATCGTCGCGCCGGGCCGTTGGGCCAATGTCGGCTTCACCTTCGTCACCCGCGATCCCGGTACCGGACGCGAACTGCCCAGGGGCGAGGAGACGCTGGTGCTGATCGCGCGCGACAGCGACGGCAAGGCGATCGGCGCACGGCTCCTCAGGTTCCAGGCGGCCTGACCGCCCCGCTCAGTGCGGCAGGATGATCCCCAGTTCGCGCTCGATCTCGCCGCGCGCCAGCAGGCCCGATTGTTCGACGCCCTTGGCGATGATCAGCAGGATCACCTGCTCGGGGGCGGAGACCAGCGTCGGGAAGTGGCCGTGCAGGCTGTGGTCCAGTGCGCGGGCGAACATCGATATGCGATCGCGCAGCGCCATCTCGGGGGGCAGGGCCACCGATCGGCTGAAGGCGCACCAGCGTTGCGCAGTGAACAGGATCGCCGCGTCGATCGTCGCCGATGCATCTTCATCGCGCGATCGGGGCTTTCTGCGAAAGGGCCACATGACCCGTCCAGCATGGCATGCCTCGCAGGGTCGGATGGTGATCCAGTTCACAACCGCGCCGACGACGTCGCGGTCAGTTGCTCAGCACCACCACGCGGGTCGGCACCCGCCCTGCATTGCCGAGCATCACCCTATAATCGGCTGGGCGCGGCGGCGACCAGCGGCACAGCGGATAATAGGCATTGCCGCGTTCGTCACAGACGGTACGTCCGCGCCGGTCGGCGACGCTCAGGTGGAGGTCGGCATCGCCATCGCCGATTGCCGAGACGAACGCCGGTTCTGCGCCGCGCGTCCGTACCGTCCAGCCGACGGTTTCACCGGCCGGCAGCAACTGCCGGAATTGCAGCGGCCCGCTTCCCCAGCTTCCGCCGACGATGCCCTTGGGTCGCGCCCGGGTCACCGCGTCCGCCTCGGTAGCGACGACCGCATCGCCGGGCGCCATCAGCCGCGCCTCCTCCGCTAGTGCGGCGGCAATCGGCGAACGATCGGGCAACCCATCGCGCGCAACAAGGCGGCCGTCCTGCAACTCCGCCTCGCGCAGCCCGCTCGCGGCCACGATGCGCGCAGCGACCAGCATCTCGCGGGCGTCGCCGGTGCGCCGTGCGTGGTCCGCCAGCTTCAATCCGAGCGCCGCTTCCTCGATCGCCGACGGCGCGGCGGCACCGATCAGCAACAGGGCGGCAAGGATAGGCAGGCGCTTCATGATCCCGGTCTATAATGGCCACGCCCGGCAGGCCAGCATGATGGCCTGAATTTATCTGACGGCCCGAAGCGTCCCGCTTTCCTTTCCCCGGCGGGCTGGCATGATGATGCAATGGGGCAACAAGACGACATCATGATCGAACAGAGCTTTCGCAGCCTGTTCCTGGGCCGCTCGGCGCTGATCCTGGAGGACGAGACCGAGGTCGCCGAACTACTGGCGACGGCACTCGCCCGCGCCGGCTTCGCGCGGGTCGACGTGGTCGCTACCGGCACCGATGCGGTGGACCGGGCCGGCGCCGATCCGTTCGACGTGCTGATCCTCGACCGGCAGACGCCCGAACTCGACGGGCTCGGCGCGCTCGGAAGGATTCGCTCCGAAGGCGGCCGATCGACCCGCGCGCCGGCTCTGTTCCTGACCGCGCTGGGATCGGAGCGCCATCGCGTCGAAGGGCTGGCTGGCGGGGGCGACGACTATGCGGTCAAGCCGCTGTCGGAGATCGAGCTGCTCGCCCGGCTGGCCGCGCTGCTGCGGCGGCGGGAGTGGGACGGCGCATCGCCGGCTGGAACCGAACTGGTTTGCGGGCCGCTCCGGATCGACGCGGGGACGATGACGGCGTCGCTGTGCGGCACCCTGCTCGATCTGACGGCCCGGGAATTCTCGATCCTGTCGCTGCTCGCCCGCAATATCGGTCTTCCGGTAACACGGTCGATGCTGTGGTCGGTCTGCTGGTCGACCTATAATTTCGTGCCCGCCAATTTCGCCAATACGATCGACGTCCATGTCTCGCGCCTGCGCCGCAAGCTCGAGGCAGCGGGCACGGACCTGCCAGCCAGCCTCAGCCCGCTGATCGTCGCGGTACGAAGCCAGGGCCTGATGCTGCGGCGGCTGGACGGCCCCGCTTGAGACCATTGCATCTATCCGCCAAGACCGCGCTGCTGCTGGGCGTCTTCTCGGTCCTGGCGCTTGCGCTCAGCCTCCTCGGCCTTGCGATGGTCGACCGCGACGCCCGCCGCCTCACCGCCGCCGAGGCCGCCCGGCACGATTTCGAGGCGCTTGACGAGAAGCTTCCTGGGGTAATGGCCAACCCGGCGGCCCAACCGCTGCTCGCCTCGGCGGTCGGAGAGATCGGGCAATATGCCGGGCGCACCGGTCAGCCCCGCATCGCCCTGTTCCGCGACGCTGCCGGGCGGGTCCGCGGCACCTGGACCCGCTGGCCCGACAATGTGCGTCCATGGCGTGAGGGCTATGTCGCCGCCAGCGCGCCCGAGGGACATGCCGAGCTGACCGGCGTCGAGCGGCGGTTGCCGGGCGGCGCCGCGCTGCTGATAGCGCGCCCGGTCGCGTCCGCCAGTGCGCTGCGCCGGTCGCTGGGCTTGTGGGGCGGCGGCATCGTGCTGGTGCTCATGGGCCTGTCGATCGCGACAGCGCTGATCGTCGGCGGGCAGACCGCCGCGCGCATCCGCCGCCTCAACCGCGTCTGTGATCGGGTCGGCGAGGGTGACGTCAAGGCGCGGATCGCCGATCCCGGTCCACCCGACGAGATCGGCGTTCTCGCCCGTCATATGAACGGCATGCTCGGCGAGCTCGAGCGCCGCATCCATGGCCTGCGCGCGGCATCCGACCATATCGCGCACGACCTGCGTACGCCACTCGCGCGGGTGCGCGCGCGGCTGTCGACGATGGAGGACGCTTCCGATCCGGAAATCGCTCGCCAGGCGGGACGCGCGGCGGCCGAACTCGACCGGCTGATGGCCGCCTTCAATGCGCTGCTCGAGCTGCGCGAGATCGAATCCGACGTCCGCTCCCCGCCGGCGCTGTTCGACATCGCCGGTGCGGTCGAGGATGCGATTGACCTCTACGAGGCCGTCGCGGAGGACGAGAAGCAGGTGCGGATCAGCCGCACGATCGCCGCTGCGCCGTTCGTCGGCGATCGCGAACTGGTGATCCGGGCGCTCGCCAACCTGATCGAGAATGCGCTGAAGGTATCGCCGTCCGGCGCCACCATCGCCGTTGCAGCGCAGGACGCGCGCCGGGACGGCGAGCCGGCACTCGAGCTCGTCGTTACCGACGAGGGACCAGGCTTCCCTGAACAGGAGGAGCCGGCCGAGCCCCGCTCGACGCTGGGTGGCCATGGCCTTGGCCTCGTCATCGTCCGCGCCATCGCCGAGCGGCATCGCGGCGAAGTGCGCGTCGAGAATGGCAAACGCGGTGCGCGGGTCACATTGTTGCTGCGCACGCCACGCCTGCTGGCCGGTTGAACCACGGCTTGCGGCCATCCCCTCCCTTGCCATAGCAGTGGTCCGGTGCACTTTGGGGCGTCGCATGTGAGGACGGAAAGCCGTTTGCTATACTGGCTCGGCGCGGTCTGGCTGGCCGGGCTGATCCTGTCGGGCTGGGCGCCTTATGACAGGGCGACCTGGTGGATGGAGGTCGCGCCCGTGCTGATCGCCTGGCCGGTCCTGTTCGGTATCCGCCATCGATTCCCATTCACGCCGCTCGCGCTGGGCCTGATCGGCTTTCACGGTCTCGTGCTGATGCTCGGCGGAGCCTACACCTATGCGCGCGTGCCGATCGGCTCGGCGGTGCAGGACTGGCTCGGGCTGGCGCGCAACCCCTATGACCGTTTCGGCCATCTGATGCAGGGCTTCGTGCCTGCGATCGTGATCCGCGAGATCTTCGTCCGCGGGGCCGTCGTTCGCGTGCGCGGCCTGCTGACACCGGTCGTGCTGCTGATCTGCCTGGCGATCAGCGCCCTGTACGAGCTGATCGAGTTCGCGGCGGCGGTCGCGCTCGGCCAGGGCGCCGACGCCTTTCTCGGAACCCAGGGCGACCCCTGGGACACACAGTGGGACATGCTGATGTGCCTGCTCGGCGCCGCCATCGCCCTGACGACGCTGGGCCGGTGGCATGATCGGATGTGTCGACGCCGTTCGTTTATCGGAGGTTCAGCTAGGCCGAATTAGCTTTCCCGCCATCGACTTTACGAATGGAGGGATACCATGCGTCTTGTCCGAACCGCGATCATCGCCGGCGTGGCGACCGCGGCTCTTGCCGGAGCGGCCTTCGCCGCCGGCGACGACAACAAGGTCATGCTGATCGCGATGCCTGACGGCTCGGTCCAGCATGTCCGCTATCGGGGCGATGTCGCCCCGCAGGTCGTCCTGGTCGCCGCCCCGGCGCCCGTCAGCCTGTTCGATGCCGCCTTCGGCCCCGATTCGGCCTTTGCCGAGATGGAGCGCATCTCGGCGATGATGGAAGCCCGTAGCCAGGCCATGATGCAGCAGGCCGCGGCGATGCGGGCGGAGATGCCTGCGGCACCCGCCGAACGAGGCCCCGGCATCGTCATGACCAACGCGCAGGGCCAGCCGATCGGCGTGATGCACTACAGCTTCGTGTCGAGCACGACATCGGCCGATGGCTGCACCCGTACGGTCAGCTACAGCTCTGACGGCGCGTCCGCCGCCGGCCAGGGGGCCGGCCAGCCCCAGCTGATCCGGACCAGTTCGGGAAGCTGTGCGCCCGCCGGCTCTGCGGCCAGCCCGGTGACGCCGACGACCAGCGCGCCCAAGGCGAAGCCTGCTCCGAAGATCATCCCGGTCAGCGTGCCGGCCGAGCTGAAGGCGTTCACCCCGTCCCGGACCTGATCCGGCCCGATCGGATGCGGACGAAGGGCCCCGGAGGATGCTCCGGGGCCCTTCTCCTTTTTGCGGCATGCACTGGCCTTTGCCCGCCGCACCGGCTATCGGGCGCGCATCCGAACAAGGCTTGAGAGACTATGGGTTTTCGCTGTGGCATCGTGGGGCTTCCGAACGTCGGCAAGTCCACCCTCTTCAACGCACTGACCGAGACCGCCGCCGCGCAGGCGGCCAACTATCCCTTCTGCACGATCGAGCCGAACATCGGCCAGGTCGCGGTGCCCGATCCGCGCCTCTATGAGATCGCGAAGATCGGCGGATCGGCCAAGATCATCGAGACGCAGCTCGCCTTCGTCGACATCGCCGGGCTGGTGCGCGGCGCGTCGAAGGGCGAAGGGCTGGGCAACCAGTTCCTCGCCAACATCCGCGAGGTTGACGCGATCGTCCATGTGCTGCGCTGCTTCGAGGATGGCGACGTCACCCATGTCGAGGGCAAGGTCGACCCGATCGCCGACGCCGAGACGGTCGAGACCGAACTGATGCTGTCCGACCTCGAAAGCCTCGAGAAGCGCGTTCCCGCCTTCGCCAAGAAGGCGGCGCAGGGCGACAAGGAGTCCAAGGCGGCTGCCTCGGTGCTCGGCCAGGCGCTCGGCCTGCTGCGCGACGGCAAGCCCGCCCGGCTGACCCAGCCGAAGGACGACGACGAGGCGCGCATCTTCGCCCAGGCGCAGCTGCTCACCTCCAAGCCCGTCCTCTACGTCTGCAACGTCGACGAGGGCGCGGCGGCGGACGGCAACGCGCTGTCGGCCCGCGTGTTCGAGAAGGCAAAGGCCGAGGGTGCCAAGGCGGTGATCGTCTCGGCCGCGATCGAGGCGGAGATCGTCACGCTCGATCCGGCGGACCGCGCCGACTTCCTGTCCGACCTGGGCCTCAAGGAAACCGGCCTCGCCCGCGTGATCCGCGCCGGCTACGAGCTGCTGGACCTGATCACCTTCTTCACGGTCGGTCCGAAGGAAGCGCGCGCCTGGACGGTCGAGAAGGGATCGAAGGCGCCGCAGGCCGCCGGCGTGATCCACAGCGACTTCGAGCGAGGCTTCATCCGCGCCGAAACGATGGCGTACAACGACTATGTCACGCTGGGCGGCGAAGCCGCCGCGCGCGAGGCGGGCAAGCTCCGGTCGGAAGGCAAGGACTATATCGTCCACGATGGCGACATCATGCTGTTCCGCTTCAATGTATAGACATTTCGGTTCCAGATAGCAGACCCCAGGCCGTCATGCCGGCGGAGGCCGGCATCTTAGGAGAGGATCGAACGCTACCCTCCCGAGATCCCGGCCTCCACTGGGATGACGATCACGGTTGAAGGACAGGCTATGCGCTATTTCGAGGATTATCAGGAAGGCCAGGTCGAGCGCTTCGGCGCCTATCCGGTGACGCGTGAGGAGGTGATCGACTTCGCCTCCAAATATGATCCGCAGCCTTTCCACCTCGACGACGACGCCGCCGCGCAGAGCGCAATCTTCGGCCGGCTGGCGGCGAGCGGCTGGCATAGCTGCGCGATGGTGATGCGCATCCTCACCGACCATTGGACCGAGGACGGTTATTTCTCGTTGGGCGGCACCGGCGTCGACGAGCTACGCTGGACCAAGCCCGTCTATCCGGGCGACACGCTGAGCCTCGAAGCCGAGGTGCTGTCGAAGAGCACGCCGCGCTCGCGCCCGACGATGGGCTTCGTCACCTTCCGGCTGACCGTGTTCAACCAGGACGGCGACGTCGTCATGACCCTGAAGGTCACCAACATCCAGCATCGCCGGCCGGCCGCCTGAACACCCAGATCCGATCGTCATTCCCGCGAAAGCGGGGGGTTCACGATCACGGGGCATCCGCCCCGTTGCGGGGCCGCCCTTCCATAGGTCGACTTTCTCGGGATGGCGGAGATGCCTAGGCGAACAACCGGGGCAATAGCGTCGCCAGCCGTCGCTTGGTCGCGGGAGGCCAGGCCGAGGGCGCCGTGATCACCGCGCCGTCTAGCGCATGATCGCAACCCTGCGAGCAATGGACGCCGCCTCGCGTCCCGGCCGCGACCGCTTCGACCAGCGCCTGGGCGCGGGCGACATTGGCTTCCATGATCGCGATCACCGAGGCCACGTCGACCTGGCTCTCCGACCATGCGTCGTCGTCGGTCACCATCGCGACGCTGGCGTAGCAAAGCTCGGCCTCGCGAGCGAGGCGCGCCTCGGGCAGTCCGGTCATGCCGACGACATCGCATCCCCAGCTCTTGTGCAGCAGCGATTCGGCGCGGGTCGAGAATTGGGGGCCTTCGATCACCAGCATGGTCCCGCCAATCCGGTGGGGGCCCCCCTCCTTCGCCAGCGCCTCGGCCACCACCGCGCCGAGGCGGGTGCAGGTCGGGTAGCCAAAGGTGGCATGAGCGACGATGCCGTCTCCGAAGAAGCTCCGCCCGCCACGGGTCGTGCGGTCGACATATTGATCGACCAGCACAAAGCTGCCCGGCGGCACATCCTCATGGAAGCCGCCGACCGCCGACACCGCAAGAACCTCCGTGCAACCCGCCGCTTTCAGCGCGGCAATGTTGGCGCGATAATTGACCTCATGGGGCGCAATCCGATGACCGCGGCCGTGGCGGGGCAGGAAGGCCACCTCGCGGCCCGCGAGGCTACCGAACAGCAAAGAGGCGGACGGCGTTCCCCAGGCGGTGTCGACCGCTATCCATTCGCCATCGGACAGCGCCGGCATCCGATAGAGCCCGCTGCCGCCGATCAGGCCGAGACGATTGGTGGTCATGCGCTGGCTATCCCCTTTTGGCGGCGATCATAAGGAAAGGGCCGCCCGGTCGCCCGGACGGCCCTTTTCCGTTGATCGAACCGGTCTGGCTCAGTGCTTAATGCCCGCCCAGATGTTCCGGTAGGACAGATAGGCCAGGATCGTTGCGATCAGCAGGAAGCCCAGGACCGCGATGCCGGTAGCATGGCGCTTCTCAAGCTTCGGTTCCGCCGTCCAGATCAGGAAGGCCGAGACGTCCTTGGCCATCTGGTCGATGGTCGCCGGCGTGCCGTCGGCATAGGTGACCTGCCCGTCAGCCGCGAGGGGCGGCGGCATCGCGATATTCAGGTTCGCGAAATACGGGTTGTAGTGCAGCGAGTCCGGCGTCTTGGCATCCGGGAAGCGCTTGAGCAGTTCCGCGGGCTGCGCCTGATAACCGGTCAGCAGCGAGTACAGATAGGCACCACCATCATGGCGAGCCTTCGCCATGAGCGACAGATCCGGCGGGTTGGCATTGTTGTTCGCCGCACGAGCCGCAACTTCGTTCGCATAGGGCGACGGAATCTTGTCGGCCGGAGTCGCCTTGCGGGTCGCAGGCTCGCCGGTCTCCGGGTTGACCGAGGGAACTTCGGTCGCCCAGTTCTTGGCAATCGCCTTCACCTCGGCATCTGTGAAGCCGAGGTCCTTGAAGTCGCGGAAGGCGACCTGGTGGAGCGAGTGACAGGCCGAGCAGACTTCCTTGTACACCTGGAAGCCGCGCTGGAGCTGCTGACGGTCGAACTTGCCGAGCGGGCCATCCGACGCGAAGGACACGTCCTTCGGGAGGAGGTGGAACTCATGCTCGACGGTCTTGACCGGCGGCTCGCTGATATAGGCGACAGCACCCGTCACCAGCGAGAACAGCAGGACAAAGACGAAGCCGAGGCCGGCGAGGAATGCGATGGGACGAACCATGGTCTCTATATCCCCTTAGGCCGCGGCGTTGCCGTGCTTTTCCAGCACAGCTTCGGTGATCGAGTTCGGCAGCGGAAGCGGACGCTCCATGCGCGAAACGATCGGAAGGATGATCAGGAAGTGCGCGAAATAATAAGCCGCTGCGAGCTGGCTGATCATGACGTAGGGCTCTTCCGCCGGAGCGCCACCGCACCAGCCAAGGATCAGCACGTCGATGACGAGCAGCCAGAAGAACTTCTTGAACGCGGGACGGTAATTGCCCGAGCGAACCGGCGACTTGTCGAGCCACGGCAGGAAGAACAGCAGGAGGATCGAGCCGAACATCGCCAGCACGCCCCACAGCTTCGCCGGAAGGATGAAGTCGACGGTGAAGGCGCGCAGGATCGCGTAGAACGGCCAGAAATACCATTCCGGGACGATGTGCGCCGGGGTCGAGAGCGGGTTCGCCGCGATATAGTTGTCCGGGTGGCCCAGAGCGTTCGGCGCGAAGAACAGCACCGCGCAGTAGATGATCAGGAACACGCCCAGCCCGAAGCCATCCTTGGCGGTATAGTAGGGGTGGAACGGAACCGTGTCCTGCGGACCCTTCACGTCGATGCCCGTCGGGTTGCTCGAACCCGGGATGTGCAGCGCCCAGATGTGCAGGATGATGACACCCGCAATCACGAACGGCAGCAGATAGTGCAGCGAGAAGAAGCGGTTCAGCGCGGCGTTGTCGGGAGCGAAGCCGCCGAGCAGCCAGGTCTGGATCGGCGTGCCGACGACCGGAATGGCGCCGAACAGGCCGGTGATCACCTTGGCGCCCCAGAAGCTCATCTGCCCCCAGGGAAGCACATAGCCCATGAAGGCGGTTGCCATCATCAGCAGGAAGATCACGAGGCCCAGCAGCCACACCATTTCGCGGGGGGCCTTGTACGATCCGTAGAAGAGGCCGCGGAAGATGTGGAGATAGACCACGATGAAGAAGAAGCTCGCACCGTTGGCGTGCGCATAGCGCAGCATCCAGCCCGAGTTGACGTCGCGCATGATGTGCTCGACCGAGTCGAAGGCGACGAGGCCATTGGCCGCATAATGCATGGCCAGCACGATACCGGTGACGATCTGGATGGCCAGCGCAGCGCCCGAAAGCACGCCGAAGTTCCAGAAATAGTTCAGGTTGCGCGGAACCGGATAGCCGGCGCCAACCGCGTTGTAGACCAGACGCGGAAGCGGAAGCCGGCTGTCGATCCACTGCATCAGCGGATGCTTAGGCGCGTATTGGTTTGCCCAGGGGAAGCTCATGTCTGTCTACCTCAGCCGACTTGGACGACGGTATCGGATTTGAAGGCGTAGGTCGGCACTTCGAGGTTCTTCGGTGCCGGGCCTTTGCGGATGCGCGCCGCGGTGTCGTAATGCGACCCGTGGCAAGGGCAGAAATAGCCCCCGAACTCACCCTTCACCTCGCCTTCGCCCGCGCCCAGCGGAACGCAGCCGAGATGGGTGCAGACGCCCATGGTGATGAGCCACTGCTTCTTCCCGCCGACAGTACGCTGCTCCAGCGTCTGCGGATCGCGCAGCGTGCCTGGATCGACCTTGTCTGCCGCCGCGATCTCGGCGGTGGTCAGGTGACGGACGAACAGCGGCTGCTTGCGGAAGATCGTCTTGATCGCCTGGCCTTCCTTGATCGCCGAGAGATCGACCTCGATCGAAGCCAGCGCGAGCACGTCGGCCGAGGGATTCATCTGATTGATCAGGGGCAGCAGCACCGTCGCCGCGCCGACGCCGGCGAAGCTTACCGCCGCGAGATTGATGAAGTCACGGCGACGAACGCCGTCACCGGCCCCTTCGCCGGGCGTTTCTGTAGTTTCGAGCGTCGCCATTCCGGAACCCTTGCGCTGCCACGATTTAGGCGCCTGCGCCAAGGGGTCCGACAAACAGCCTTTCCCCCCACGCATGCGCGGCCGCCCGCAAAATCCCCGGCGGCTGCGCGCTGATAGCGCCGCTTTGTCAGCTTTGCCAATCCCATTTTCCGATTATTGCGGCATTGCGATACATTCGCCTATCAGCGACGCGATGCGGATCGCCCTTCACCAGCCCGATATTGCCGGAAATGTGGGCACGATCCTGCGCATGGCGGCATGCTTCGGTGTGCCCGTCGACATTATCGAGCCATGCGGATTCCCTTTTTCCGAACGCGCGCTGCGACGAGCCGGCATGGATTATGCCGGCGCCGCTGAGATCCACCGCCACGCCGACTGGGCAGCGTTCGAGTCCCGCGCGAAGGGCCGGATCGTCCTGCTGACCACAGCCGCCGATTTGACTTTGGACAAGGCCGGCTTCCTGTCCGACGACATAGTGCTGCTCGGGTCGGAAGGCGCCGGCGTGCCGGGCCCGGTGCACGACCGGGCCGATCTTCGCGTGCGCATTCCGATGCGGCCGGGCTTCCGGTCCTTGAATGTGGCGGTCTCGGCTGGCATCGCGCTGGCCGAGGCGCTGAGACAGACCGGAGGATGGCCCCAATGACATTGCAGCTCGATACGCAGCAGGCGGCGGCGCGCACATGGTTCGAATCATTGCGCGATCGCATCTGCGCCGCGTTCGAGGCGATCGAGGCCGAGGCGGGCAGCGATGCCCGATTCGGCTACACCCCCTGGAATCGTGACAGCGATCCCGCCGGAGAGGGCGGCGGCGGCGTCCGCGGCCTGATGAAGGGTCGCGTGTTCGAAAAGGTCGGTGTCAACGTGTCGACGGTCGGCGGCGCCTTCCAGCCGGAATTCGCCAAGACCATCCACGGCGCGGGCGAGGAAAATCCCGGCTTCTTCGCGACGGGCATCAGCCTGGTCGCCCACATGGCCAATCCGCACGTGCCCGCCGTCCACATGAACACCCGCTTTCTGACGACCACGAAGCGCTGGTTCGGCGGCGGTGCCGACCTCAATCCGCCCATCCCCTACGACGCCGATACCGAGGCGTTCCACGCCCGATTGAAGGCGGCCTGCGACCCGCACGGCGCCGACTATTATGATCGCTTCAAGAAATGGGCTGACGACTATTTCTGGATTCCACACCGCGAGGTCCACCGCGGCGTCGGCGGCATCTTCTACGACCATCTCGACGTCGAAGACGATGCCGCCTTCGAGGCCCACTTCGCCTTTACCCGCGACGTCGGCGAGGCTTTTCTGGACATCTTCCCAAAAATCGTCCGCGCGCGGATGCACGAAACCGCCAGCGACGAGGACCGTCGCCATATGTTGAATTTCCGCGGTCGCTACGCCGAATTCAACCTCGTTTACGACCGGGGTACGCTGTTCGGCCTCAAGACCGGCGGTAATATCGATGCGATCCTGATGAGCCTGCCGCCGACGGCAACCTGGGAATGACGCCATGCCGCTGACCGAGGTTCCGCCGCACATGGTGGCGACCATCGTCACCTCGCTGGAGATGCTCGAACGTCCCCGGCCGCGGCCGGCGCCAAACGCCCCGTTTCGCCTGGCGCGGTGGAAGGCGCCGTCGATCGACAAGTATCGCGCGCTGTTCCGCCGGATCGGGGAGCCCTGGCTGTGGTTCTCACGGCTGGTAATGGCGGAAGACGAACTCACAGCGATCATCGGCCATCCCGACGTGGAGATTCACGCTGTCGAGGATCGGCACGGTATCGAGATCGGATTGCTCGAGCTCGACTTCCGCCAGCGCGGCGAGGCGGAGATCGCCTTTTTCGGCTTCATTCCCGAGCTTGCCGGCAAGGGGCATGGCAACTGGCTGATGGCGCAGGCGCTGGCGCTCGGCTGGCGCAAAGACGTGGGCCGCATGTGGGTGCACAGCTGCACCCTCGATCATCCCGGTGCGCTCGGCTTCTATCGTCGCCACGGCTTCGTACCCTATGCCCGCGCGATCGAGACCTTCGCCGATCCGCGCCTGGCCGGCGTCCTCGCGCGCGAAGCCGCGCCCCATATTCCCCTGTTCGATCAGCTCGACGCGAGCGTCCGGTAAACCTGCGCCAGGTAAACCGCGAAGCCCATCGACAGCAGCGCCTCCAGCGCGGCGTTGGCGATGGCGCCGATCGCCGAGGCGAGGCCGGTGTCGCCGATCGCGAGCTTGAGGAGCTCGCTCAGCGAGCCAACGACGAACATTTCGATCACCGCCAGCACGATGCTGAGGAACAGCAGCAGCAGCCACACACCGAACAGCCGCAGTGCGTTGTTGCGACCAAGCTGCCACGCCCGCCGGATCGCATCGATCGCACCACGCGGCTCGACAGCGATCACCGTCGGCAACAACAACAGGCGCAGCCACAGCAGCCCGATCGGGATCATGATCAGGACGAGAAGCTGGCTGGCGAGAACTGGCGATCGGGGATCGGCCTTGAAGGTTATCGCGCCGAGAGTCGCCGCGACCACGATGGCGAGCATCACCGCGAGCACCGCGACGCCGAGCAGGAGCATCGCCCCGAGCGCGGTCGGCAGTCGCCGCAGCGCCGCGGCGAGCGCCTCGCCGACACTGATTCCCGGCGCGAGGACGAGCAGCGACACGGCAAGGTTGCCCAACAGCATCAACAATCCGCCCGGCAGGACCAGCAGGGCCTGCCACGACGGGACGGCCTCGCCCGCGCTCCGCATGGCCATCGCCGCCTGCATGCCGCCGTCGAACAAGAGCTGCGCCGGACCGTAGACCGCCAGCGCCACGGGGATGAGCAACCCACTCTCCCGGCGCAGGAAGGCGATCGTTTCTTCCCAGACCGTTCCCAGCGAGAAAGCCGTCATTCGAGGTTACTCCACATCTCGTCCGCGCCCCCTATCCGCCGGGCGTGCCGAGTGCAATCGCACAGCACTTGATCGATCGCGGAAAGCGGCAATATGCGGAAGGCATGACCGTGAACGATGAGATCGAATGGCGGGTGACCCCCGGCCTTACCCCCTATGCCGAGACCGTCGCAGAGATGGAGGCGCGCGCCGCCGCGATCCGGGCAGGTGAGGCGACCGAGCTGATCTGGCTGCTCGAGCACCCGCCGCTCTATACCGCCGGCACCAGCGCCGAGGACGACGAGCTGCTGGTGCCCGACCGCTTTCCGGTTTTCCGCTCCGGGCGCGGCGGACGATACACCTATCACGGCCCCGGCCAGCGGGTCGGCTATGTCCTGCTCGATCTCGACAAACGCGGACGCGACGTCCGCTGCTTCGTTGCGGCGATCGAGAATTGGGTGATCGCGACGCTGGCCGACTTCGGCATCGATGCGCGCAGCGAGCCCGGCCGGGTCGGCATCTGGACCGGCCAGGGGCCGGACGAGGCGAAGATCGGCGCGATCGGGGTCAGGGTCCGCCGCTGGGTCAGCTTCCACGGCTTTTCGCTCAATGTCGATCCCGACCTGTCACACTTTGCGGGGATCGTGCCATGCGGGCTCGGCGAGTTCGCGGTGACCAGCATGGCGCGGCTCGGCATCGGCACGGAGATGGCCGAGGTCGACCAGGCGCTCCACCGTCATTTTCCCGCGATGCTGGCCAGCCTCGGCTGCACGGTCCGATCCCACAAGGACTCTTGAGCCCCCGAGTCGTTGGCTATATCCTGCCTGCCGGAAGCCTGTGTGCGGGGAGTAATCATGACGCGTCCGATCCATCTTCTTCTCATCGGCAGCCTGGCGCTGGCCGGCGCAGGCCTGACTTCGTGCGGCAAGAAGGACAGCACGGGCGACACCAACATCGTCGAGATGAACGCCAGCGACGGATCTATGAATGACATGACGGCCGTCGAGAGCGCAACGCTCGACCAGGCGGGGGCCGCCGCAGCGGCAGACAACGGTACCACCGCGGACAATGCCGCCAACGCGATGTAGTGATTACGGGTGGGGGGATGTTCGAGCACTGTCGGGCGGGCGGTTCTCTGAGGTTCGGGAGAGAAAGCATGGTTCGATGGTTGGTTTCGGGGATGGCGGCGATGCTGGCAGTGGGTCAGGCCGCCCCCGCTTCCGCCTATCTTTTCTGGGTACAGCCCAATTTCGCGGGCGGCCCGGTCACGGGTGACGAGGCCGGCCTCGGCCAGCCGCTGCCGAAGGCGACGCCGGCGGAGCTCAAGGCGCACATGTTGTGGAACATGCGCGCGGGTCTGAACGTCGCAGCACTACAGTGCCAGTTTTCACCGATTCTGCTGACGGTGCCCAACTATAACGATCTGCTGTCGAAAAATGCGGTGGAACTTAACGACGCCTACAAGACGCTGAGCGGCTATTTCAAGCGGACCGGCGGCAAGAACTGGCAGAAAACCTTCGATAATTACACGACCAAGACTTATAACGGCTTTTCGACCATGCATGCGCAGCTGGGCTTCTGCGAGACGGCGAGCGCCATCGGCCGCGAAGCACGCAAGCTCGGCCGCGGCAAGCTGACCCAGCTCGCGATCGACCGGATGCGCGAATTTCGCAACAGCCTCATCCCCGCGGGCGACATGATCCATGCGCGCCGCCAGATCTATGTGCCGATCCAGCCGATCTCGATGGACAAGGCCTGCTGGACCAGGAAGGACCTGTTCAAAGCCGCCTGTGCCCCGCCCCCGATGCAACAGGCGAGCGCCCCCAGCGGACGCGCGGGCTGATAATCGAACGGGAATCGCCATCCCGGCAAACGCCGGGTGGCGATGTCAGCGAATGCCCACGACCTTGTGGGTCTGGGTAGACAGCCGCCATTTCGGATGGTCCATCACATAGGCGATCGCCGCCGCACGCGCGTCGCCAAGGTGCGGGCCATCCATCGGCTGGAGCAGGAAGTGCTCGAAATCCCAACTTTCAAGGGCAGCGGGATCGATCCCTGGTTGCGGCCAGACCAGCTTGAGTTCGTTACCCGCGCGCAAGACGATGTCGGTATCCGCCTTGGGGCTGACACAAATCCAGTCGATCCCGGCGGGGGCCGGCTGGGTGCCGTTGGTTTCAACCGCTATTTCGAACCCGCGCGCCTTGAGCGCGGCGATCAGCGCATCGTCGACCTGGAGCAGCGGCTCGCCACCCGTCATGACGACAAAGGCGCCGGGTAGCCCGCCCCATAGCGCGATCGCCCGATCGGCCAACGCCCCGGCACCAGCATAGCGCCCGCCATTGTCGCCATCGAGACCGACGAAATCGGTATCGCAGAAGCGGCACTGCGCGGCGGCCCGATCCTCTTCCCGTCCGCTCCAGAGATTGCACCCGGCGAAGCGCAGGAAAACCGCGCGGCGGCCGACCTGGGCTCCCTCCCCCTGCAGGGTCAGGAACATCTCCTTGACGGCATAGCTGCCCATCAGGCGTATACCGTCGGGTCGGCCAGCCCGGCCTCGGCAAAGCCCTTGGAGCGCAACCGGCAGCTGTCGCACAGCCCGCAATGCCTGCCGTCGGGCGTCGGATCGTAGCAGGACCAGCTCATCCCGGCGTCGAGGCCGAGACGAGCGGCCTCTTGCGCGATATCGGCCTTGGTCATGTGCTGGAGTGGTGCGTGGATGGTGAAGCCCTGCCCCTCCACTCCCATCTTCGTCGCCAGATCGGCAAGATTCTGGAAGGCGGCGATAAACTCCGGGCGGCAGTCGGGATAGCCCGAATAGTCCAGCGCGTTGACACCGAGGAATATGTCGCGGGCGCCCGTCGCTTCGGCGAAGCCCAGGGCGAGCGACAGGAAGATCGTGTTGCGGGCCGGGACGTAGGTTGAGGGAATACCCGGCATCACCCCATCCTTCGGCACCTCGATGTCGTCCGTCAGCGATGAGCCGCCGAAGGCGCGGAGGTTGAGCGGCAGGGTAACGTGCCGGTCGACGCCGAGGGCCGCGGCGACCCGCTTCGCCGCCTCCAGCTCGACGCGATGGCGCTGGTTATAGTCGATCGTCAACGCCGCGAGCTGGAAACCCTGCTCGCGTGCGATACCGCCGGAAACCATCGAATCGAGACCGCCGGACAGCAGCACGATCGCGCGGCGGCCTTCCCTGTTCGCAATGTCAGACATGCGCCGCGCTTAGGGCATTTTCGCCGCGCGCGAAAGGGAGCCCGGACACCTCGAAAAACAGGCATGGAATTCCGAGCCGATCCTCTATGATCGGCCGCGGTCGGGGATGGCCGAGGGGAACGCCATGACCTATTGTGTCGGGATAATGCTCCGTGAGGGGCTGATCATGATCGCCGATACCCGCACCAATGCGGGAATCGACAATATTTCCACCTATCGGAAGCTCCACATTCTTGCCGAAGACGACGACCGCCTCGTTGTGGCGGCGAGTGCCGGCAACCTGTCGGTCACCCAACTCGTCCTCGGCATGCTCGCCGAGGGCCTGCCTGCGGTCGACGGTGAGGAAGGGCCACGCCGCATCGAGCACATGCCCACCATGTTCCAGGCAGCACAGCTCGTCGGCGAAGCGGTCATGGCGGCCGGGGCCCAGCTCAAGCCCGCGCTCTACGCGGCGGGGGTGGCTTCGGGGATATCGCTGCTGCTCGGCGGGCGTATCGGCAGTGGACCTCTCAAGCTGTTCCTGATCTACGATGCCGGCAACTTCATCGAATGCCAGCGTGACAGCCCCTTCTTCCAGATCGGTGCGTGCCAATATGGCAAGCCAATCCTCGATCGTGCGATGAACTATGACAGTACCCTCGACGAGGCGGTGAAGGTCGGCCTGCTGTCGTTCGATTCGACGATCCGGTCCGATCTGTCGGTCGGCCTGCCGTTCGATCTGATGGTGATGCGGACCGATCCCAAGCTCCCCGTCATCCGGCGGCGGATCGAGGAGGACGATCCCTATTTCCGCAACCTGTCGGCTCGCTGGTCGATGCTCCTCAACGAGTCGCGCGCGGCGATCCCGGATCCGCCCTTCCTCAACGGCGACGCCTCGGTCGTGGAACTGAAGACTCCAGCGGAACGATAAAAAGAGGGCCGCCCGAGAGCGGCCCAGTGAGGCTATACAGCCTGCTAAGGGAGGAAAGTGTGCCCAAAGGGGAAGGCACGCGACTCCTTTATCCCATCAGGGCTAAACGAAGCATTAACCAGCCAGCCCCACGCGAGGCTGGACGCTTCGACGTTCGGCCAATCGCAAAAAGGGCGGCTCAACGCTGACGGGCCGCGGGCTGTCCGCCGCAGGCGCCGATCCGACGGGCCTCGACGATATAGTCGAACGGCGCGTTGCGGGAGATGCCCTGAGTCTGGATCACGGCGGTACGCGGGGTCTCCACCCGCACGGTGGTTCGGCCCCAGCCGGCGCGCTGGCAGCTATAATGGACCGTCGCGATCCGGGGCCCGTTTGCGATAACGAAGCGTGAGCAGCCGAGCTGGTCATGCTCGATCTGCACCAGGTTGACGGGATCGCCGATACATATCTGCCGGGGTCCGCGCCCCTTGACCTCCAGCTGCCACAGGCCCGGCTCGAGCTGTTGGAGCGCGGCCAGCGACATGGACGCGGCCGCCCCGCCCGTCGGCGCTGGCGGGGCAGCCATCGCCGCGGGTGACATCGCGCCTGCCATCAGCACCATCACGCCGTTCCGCCACAACCAAGCCATACTGCGCCCTCACGCCTGCCCAGGCGCCCCGATCCCCCGATCATCGCCGCCAGACCATCGCCCTTCGACCAACCGCCGTTACACCAAGACGGGCGAAACCGATTCCTGAAGAATACTGTGTTCTCATTTCAGGAATGGGAAAAGCCCGCCCCATTCACCAGAGTCCGATCAGATCGAATCGAGCGCCAATGAAAAGCGTTTGGCGCAGAATTCGCAATCGACATGAATCTCTCCGCGCTCATCGGCCATCTCGGTCCGCTCGTCGGGCGGGAAGCGCGTGATGACGGTGCGGATGTGTGCCGGGTCGCATCGGCAACCCCGCGCCAGCGCGACGCCGGGATAGGTCCGGACCTCGTCCTCGTTGAACAGCCGCCAGAGGATCGTGTCGATCGACAGTTCCGTATCGGCCAGTTCATCGGCGGTTACCGTCTGCGCCAGCGCCTGCACATGCTCCCACTCGGGATGATCGAGCCGGGTGTGGATCCGGTCGCGGCCCTCCTCGCCCTCGGGCAGATGTTGAACGAGCAGCCCGCCGGCAACATGGCGGCCGTCTGGCAGCCGTCGGCTCGCCAGCCGGACGAGGCTCGGCAATTGCTCCGATTGGCTGAAATAGGTTTCGGCCGCCTCGGCAAGCGATCCGCCCTCGAGCGGCACGATGCCCTGATAGCGCTCGCCGGTGACGGCCTGGTCGAAGGTGATCGCCAGATAGCCGCGGCCGAACAGCGCGAACAGCGAGGGATCCGCGGGAATCTCCGCCAGCCGCAGGGGATCGTGGCGGATATAGCCGCGGACCTCGCCGTTGCGATAATCGGCAACCATCAGTTCGATCGCGCCGCCTTCGGCCTGTGCCTGGAGGGTCAGCTGACCCTCCTCATGCTTGAGGGTCGAGCCGAGCAGCGCGGCGAGGACAATCGCCTCGGCCAGCAGCTTCTCCACCACCGGCGGATAGCCGTGCGCGCCGAGCACGGCGTCAAGCGCCGGCCCCAGCCGGACGATCCGGCCGCGGGCATGGCGTTCGGGAATGGCAAAGCCGATGGCGGTGTCGAGAAGCTGGAAGTCGGAAGCCACGTGATTATCCTATGGTCATCCCGGACTTGCTCCCGGATGCCGTAACAAGGTCAGGATGACGGACGGCTATTTCAAGTCCGCCTCCGCCCGTAGGAATCAGCCTAGCTTGCCGAGGCACCAGAGCAGCACCGCCTTCTGGGCGTGAAGACGGTTTTCCGCCTCGTCCCAGATCAAGGATCGCGGCCCATCGATCACGGCATCGACAACCTCCTCGCCGCGATGTGCCGGAAGGCAGTGCAGGAAGACGGCGTCGGGCGCCGCCCGGCCCATCCGCGCCTCGTCGACCTGGAATGGCATCATCGCCGCCAGCTTCTCCTCGGCATGCGCCTGCCCCATCGATATCCAGGTGTCGGTGACGACGATGTCGGCGCCGCGTACCACCTCAGCGGGATCGCGCGACAGCAGCACATCGCCACCCCGGGCACGGGCTTCCGCCAGCACCGCGGCGTCAGGATCATAGCCTTCGGGACAGCCGATCCGGACAGGAAAGCCGAGCAGGCTGCCCGCCTCGACGATCGAGTGAAGGACATTGTTGCCATCGCCCAGCCACGCCCAGCCGAGCCCCTCGACGCGTCCCTTATGCTCGAGGATCGTCTGCAGGTCGGCCATGATCTGGCAGGGGTGGGAGCGGTCGGTCAGCCCATTGATCACCGGCACATCGGCATGCCTTGCCAGGTCTACCGCCTTCTGATGATCGTCGGTGCGGATCATGATCGCGTCAACATAGCGGCTGAGCACGCGCGCGGTATCGGCGATCGTCTCGCCGCGTCCCAATTGCATGCTTCCCGAATCCATGACGATCGTCGTGCCGCCGAGCTGGCGCATCGCCATGTCGAACGACACGCGCGTCCGCGTCGAATTCTTCTCGAAGATCATCGCAAGCGTGTGACCGGCGAGTGGCGCGTCGCGGTCGACGGCGCCCTTGGGCAGGCCCGCCCGCGCTTTCTTCCGCGCCACCGCCTCGTCGAGCATAAGCCGGATGCCGGCGGCGCCGGCATCGGCGAGGTCCAGGAAGCTCCGGGTCATGCCGAAGGCTCGTAGGTCCGCGCGCCGGCCGAGAGCTTGTCGATGCATTCCGCGATATGGCTCTCCTCGATCACGAGCGGCGGAAGGATGCGGACGACGTTCTCGCCCGCCGCCACCGTCAGCAGCCCGTGATTGTCACGCAAATGCGCGACGAACGCTCGCGCCTCGACCGCGTCCTTCAGCTTGATGCCGAGCATCAGGCCGAGGCCGCGGACGCTGTCGAACACGCCGTCATGATTGGGGATGAGTTGCTCGATCGCCTGACGCAGCCGGTCGCCGGTCGCGCGGACATTGGCGAGGAATTCGTCGTTGACCGCGACCTTGAACACCGCCTCGCCCGCCACCATGGCGAGAGGATTGCCGCCATAGGTCGAGCCGTGGGTTCCGAACACCATACCCTTGGCCGCTTCCTCGGTGGCGAGGCAGGCGCCGAGCGGGAAGCCGCCGCCGATCCCTTTCGCTACCGCCATGATGTCCGGGGTGATCCCATATTGCTCGTGGGCGAAGAAGGTGCCAGTCCGGCAATAGCCGCACTGCACCTCGTCGAGGATCAGCAGCAACCCCTGCTCGTCGCAGATCTGACGCAGGCCCTTGAGGAATTCGGGCTTCGACGGAGTCATGCCGCCTTCGCCCTGCACCGGCTCCACCAGGAAGCCGGCCGTGGTGGCGTCGACCGCCGCCCGAGCCGCCTCGAGATCGTTGAAGGGCACGACCTGAAAGCCCGGCAGCAGCGGTTCGAAGCCGTCGCGCATCTTGGGCTGGCTGGTGGCCGAGATCGTGCCCAGCGTCCGCCCGTGGAAGGCGTTCGAGAAGCTGATGATCTTGGTCCGCTCCGGGTGGCCGTTCACATAATGATAACGTCGCGCCGTCTTGATGGCGCATTCGACCGCCTCGGCGCCCGAATTGGTGAAGAACACCGTGTCGGCGAAAGTCTTGTCGACCAGCTTCTGAGCAAAGGCCTCGCCCTGAGGACTCCCGTAGAGGTTCGAGGTGTGCATCAGCGTCGCCGCCTGATCGGCAATCGCCTTGACCAGCTCGGGATGGCCATGACCCAGGATGTTGACCGCGATGCCGCTCGCGAAATCGAGATAACGCTCGCCGCGCTCGCCGATCAGATAGCAGCCTTCGCCTCGCACCGGACGCACGCCGCACCGCGGATAAACCGGCATGAGCGGGGTGATGGTCATGGCGAAAACTCCCTTTCCTTCCAAATCGGTCGACCGAACTCCGAAACGCAAAAAGGCGGCCCTCCCGGCCGCCTGTCGGAGAGCGCATATAGTGATGTGGGCCGATCCTCGTCAAACCCTTCATGACCTTCCGCCGCCGGAACCCTCCGAGCGACATGAGCGTGTACGACCGCGGGACAGCGCCTAATCGGCTTACGAAGGTGGCGTTGGCCTGGAACGGCGGGCTGAGCGCAGCCGTCTCTTGTGCATCCATGGCGCGTCGAAACCTCGGACAAGGTCGGCGGCTGCGTGGCTGCCGCTGGATTGCCCGACTCAATTCCTGTCGACACCCGTCGGGAAAATACAACCGCTCGCACCAACCATCGGAGCTTCATCATACGGTCGTCGTTCGTTCCCCTCCTGTGGGAGAGAACGATGGACAAGACGCATTTGGTCGCCGCCAATGACGGCAGCGACCATGATCTACACGGCGGCCGTCCGACGCCCTCGCATTCGGGCCGCTCGGGCGGCGGCCTCGCCGCTGAGATTGGCTCGCGCGATGAGGCGAAGACTGCTCTTGGCGACGATCCCGAACACACCCGCGAGACCAAGGGGGACACGGTGCAGCCGCGCATCCCGACCCGTTCGGATCATGACGGCGGCGGGCGATGAGGGACGCCGACCGCTCCCGGTCGGGCGGCTGCCTGTGCGGTAATATCCGCTACAGGCTGGCGAGCGCGCCATTCGATCCCGGCTATTGCCACTGCCGCATGTGCCAACGCTTCGGCGGGGCGCCGGTGATGGCCTTTGCTTCGGTGCCGCTGGCCGACTTCCGGGTCGAGACTGGTGATCCGGTCCGCTTCAGGTCGTCGGAGATTGGCGAGCGCTGGTTCTGCCGGGATTGCGGCAGTTCTCTCGCGATGCGAATCGATCGCACGCCGGAGTTGATCGACTTCACCATGGCGACGCTTGACGATCCGACCTGGCTGCCCCCCGCCTTCCATATCTGGCGGGAAAGCCGGGTCGGGTGGTTCGACACCATCGACGCCCTGCCCCGGCACGAGCGTGAACGGCCAGAGCTCCGCGCGCCGAAGCTCGCCATCGCCGGGGTGCCGCTGCCTTCCTGATCCCTCCGCCAGGGGGAACGGCGCGGATTTCGCAGGCTGATTTTCTTGCCGCATCGGGTCTCGCCCGCTAAGGGCCGCCGGTCATGCACTATGTCAGCACCAGGGGTTCGGCCCCGCGCCTTGGATTCGAAGACGTCACGCTCGCGGGACTCGCGTCGGACGGCGGTCTTTATGTGCCCGAACAATGGCCGGTCTTCTCGACCGCCGAGATCGCGGCGCTGCGCGGCCTGTCCTATGTCGACACCGCCGTCGCGGTGATGAAGCCGTTCGTCGCCGGCGCGCTCGACGATGCCGAGTTGAAGGAGCTGTGCGAGGCCGCCTATGGCCGCTTCGCCCATGCCGCGGTTGTGCCGCTCAAGCAGCTCGACCATCGCCAGTGGCTGATGGAGCTGTTTCACGGTCCGACGCTCGCCTTCAAGGATGTCGCGCTGCAGCTCCTCGGCCTGCTGTTCGAGCGTTTCCTGGCGAAGCGCGACACCCACCTGACGGTGATCGGTGCAACCAGCGGCGATACCGGCTCCGCCGCGATCGATGCGCTCGCCGGTCGCGCCAAGGTCGACATCTTCATGCTCCACCCCAAAGGCCGCGTGTCCGAGGTGCAGCGCCGCCAGATGACGACGGTACTGGCTCCCAACGTCCACAATATCGCGATCGAAGGCAGCTTCGACGACGCCCAGGCCCTGGTGAAGGCGATGTTCGCCGACGCCGACTTCGCCGGGCGCTTCAACCTGTCGGCGGTCAATTCGATCAACTGGGCCCGGCTGATGGCCCAGGTGGTCTATTACTTCTACGCCGCCGTCCGCCTCGGCGCGCCCGACCGGCCGGTAGCCTTCTCGGTGCCGACCGGCAATTTCGGCGACGTGTTCGCGGGCTATGTCGCCGCGAAGATGGGCCTGCCGGTCGCGCGGCTGATCGTCGCCACCAACGTCAACGACATCCTCCACCGCGCGCTGTCGGCCGGCGATTATTCGGTCGGTACGGTGACGCCGACCGCGGCGCCGTCGATGGACATCCAGGTCAGCTCCAATTTCGAGCGGCTGCTGTTCGACCTGCACGGCCGCGACGGCGTGGCGACGGCCGCGACGATGCACGGGTTCGAGGCGAGCAGGCGGCTCGACATCCCCGCCGCGATGCGCGCGGAGGCCGCCGGCCTCTTCTCCAGCGCCCGGATCGATGCCGACCGGATGCAGATCGCGATGCGTTGGGCGCACGATCGCGCCGTCGAGACGATCGACCCGCACAGCGCGATCGGCCTTGCCGCCGCGCAGGACTGCGATCTCGATCCCTCGATCCCGATCGTCACCCTCGCCACCGCGCACCCCGCCAAGTTCGGCGACGCGGTCGAGCGCGCCACCGGTACCCGCCCGACCCTGCCCGCGCGGATCGGGGAACTGTTCGAGCGGCAGGAGCGCTATGCCGTCCTCCCCGCCGAGATCGGCGCGATCGAGAGCTTCGTCGCCGAACAGGCCGCGACGGCCGCCTGACGTCCATGTCCGGCCCGCACCTCCACCGGCTGGCGAACGGCTTCACCATCGCCGCCGATCCGATGGCGGGGGTCGAGACGATCGCGATCGGCCTGCACGTCGACTGCGGCGCCCGGCACGAGGAGGCGCGGACCAACGGCCTCGCCCATCTGTTCGAACATATGGTGTTCAAGGGCGCGGGCGGACGCACCGCGCGGGAGATTTCCGAGGCGGTCGAGAATGTCGGCGGCTATCTGAATGCCTACACCTCGCGCGACCAGACCGCGTTCCAGGCACGGCTGCTCGCCGAGCATCTCGACCTCGGCATCGAACTGATCGGCGACCTGATCCGCAAGCCGCATTTCGACAGGGGCGACCTCGCCCGCGAGAAGGACGTGGTGCTGCAGGAGCTGGGCGAGGCGCGCGACCTGCCCGACGACATCATCAACGACCATTTCCATTCGACCGCCTGGCCGGGCCAGGCGTTCGGCCGCCCGGTACTGGGCGGCGAGGAGACGATCGCCGCGATCGCGGTGGACGATCTCCACGCCTGGACGCGCAAGCATTACCGGCCCGAGAACATGGTGCTGGCGGCGGCGGGCAAGATCGACGTCGACCGGCTGGTCGCGCTGGCCGAGGCGCGCTTCGGCGACATGGAGCCGGCCCCCCGCCCGGTCGCCGAGCTGGCCGCCTATCGCGGCGGCACCTTCGTCGAGCGCCGCCGGCTGGAATCGGCGCACATCCTGTTCGGCTACGAAGGCGTCAGCTATTTCGACCCGTCCTATTACCCGCTGCTGCTGTTCAGCCAGGCGGCGGGCGAAGGCAGTTCGTCGCGACTGTTCCAGTCGATCCGCGAGGAGCGCGGCCTCGCCTATTCGGTAGGCACCTCGGTCGCCGCCTGGCGCGACACCGGCATGCTGACCGTCTATCTCGCCACCGCGCGGCGCGAGGCGCAGAACGCGACCGACCTGTCGCGCGCGCTGCTCCGTGACGTGGCGACGACCCTCGCCCCGGTCGAACTCGATCGCGCCAAGGCGCAGATTCGGGCCACCATCCTTATGGCACTCGAATCGGTCCAGGGCCGCGCCGACCGGCTCGGCTTCCAGACGCTGGTCCACGGTGCACCGATCGATCCCGCGGCAATCGTCGCCAAGGTCAACGCCTGTACCCTCGACGAAGTGCGCGCCGCCGGCAGCCGGCTGCTCGAAGGGCCCGAGACGCTGGCGACGGTGGGCCCCGCGCTCAAGGCGGCGGCGTGACGCATTCCCCTGCCGTCATCCCGGCGGAGGCCAGGATCTCGGGCGGCTCCTGCCTCGACCTCGTCTCCCAACCTCCTGAGACCCCGGCCTCTGCCAGGATGACGGAACAGGAACAATGAACCTCACCACCCTGATCGCCGAGCCGTGGGCCGATTACGGCCTGGTCGATTCCGGCCATGGCCGGAAGCTCGAACGCTATGGCCGCTTCCGCTTCATCCGGCCCGAGCCGCAGGCGATGTGGGCGCCCGCCTCGCCCAACTGGGAGGCGGACGGCGACTTCATCGGCGCGTCGGACGAGGACGGCGGCGGCCAGTGGCACCTGTCGCGCGACGTGCCGCGCGGCGGCTGGCACCTGCGCTGGGAGGAAGTGCGCTTCACCGCGCAGAACACGCCCTTCCGCCACCTCGCCTTCTTCCCCGACATGGCGCCGCAATGGGCGTGGATGCGCGACCGGACCGCCGAGGGCGACGAGGTGATGAACCTGTTCGGCTATACCGGCGTCGGCACCCTCGCGCTCGCCGCCAAGGGCGCGCGGATGACCCATGTCGACGCGTCGAAGAAGTCGGTCGAGGCGGCCAAGGCCAATGCCTTCCTGTCGGACATGGCCGACCGCCCGATCCGCTGGATGGTCGACGACGCCGCCAAGTTCACCGCGCGCGAGGTGCGACGCGGGCGGCGCTATGACGGCATCTTCCTCGACCCGCCCAAGTTCGGTCGCGGCCCCAATGGCGAGACCTGGCGGCTGGAGGAGGGCCTGCCCGGCCTGATCGCCGATTGCCGCGCGCTGCTCGATGACCGGTCGAAATTCCTCGTCCTGACCGTCTACGCGATCCGCATGTCGGCGCTGGCGATCGGCGAGCTGCTCCGCCAGGCGACCGCCGACCTCGGCGGCACCGTCGAGGTCGGCGAGATGGCGGTGCGGGAGGAGCAACGCGGTCTCTTGTTGCCGACCGCGATCTTCGCGCGGTGGTCACGAGGCTGATTACGATGAGCGAAATCGCCAGGGCGCGCGTGGCGGTCATTTGACCTGTTACAATAAGAACAAATGGGGAACAATAGCGAACCATCACTCCTCGACAAGCGCCTCGATCGCCTCCGCCATCGCGACGTCGCGGTGCGACAGGCCGCCCGCGTCATGGGTGGTCAGCAGGATGTCGACCCGGTTCCAGACGTTCGACCATTCGGGATGATGGTCGTGCTTCTCGGCATAGAGCGCGACCCGGGTCATGAAGGCGAAGGCCGCGGAGAAATCGGGGAAGGTGAAGCTGCGGCCGATCGCGTCCCGGCCGTCGTCATAATCCCAGTCGGGCAGGGCATCGAGCGCGTCGGCGCGCTCCTCGTCGGTGAGGGGTTCGATCGACATGGCATCCTCCGCTGGCGCGATCCGGTTCGGCCCTTTATGTCGGCCGAAGATGAGCGAAGGTCAAACCCTGGCGCCCGGCGCCGACCGGATCGAGGCGATCGCGCGCGCGACGATCGCGAAGCTGCCGCCCGCCTTCGCGCGCCACCTGGGCGACGTCGTCCTGAAGATCGAGGAATTCGCCGACGACGCCACCCTCGACGAGATGGGGATCGAGAATCCGTTCGAACTGACCGGCCTCTACACCGGCCTGCCAGTGGGCGCGAAGTCGGTCGATCATTCGGGGACGATGCCCGACATGATCCACCTGTTCCGCCGCCCGATCCTCGACGAATGGGTCGAGACCGGCGTCACGCTGGAGGCGCTGGTCGCGCATGTCGTGATCCACGAGATCGGTCATCATTTCGGCCTGTCCGACGCCGACATGCACGCGCTCGAGGAGATGGCTGGCTGATGGCCGCACGGCTGGCGTTCGACCGGGTCGCCTGCCTGCGCGGCGACCGGCTGCTGTTCGAGGGGCTGAGCTTCGCCCTGGAAGCCGGCGGCGCGGCGCTGCTGACCGGCCCCAACGGCGCGGGCAAGTCGAGCCTGATGCGGATCGCGGCGGGCCTGCTCCCCGCCTCGGCCGGTGGGGTGGCGCGCGAGGGCGGGGTCGCCTTCGCCGGAGAGGCCGCCGCGCTCGATCCGCGCCTGCCGCTGGCCCAGGCGCTCGGCTTCTGGGCGAAGCTCGACGGCGCCTCGCCGGCAGATATCGACGCCGCGCTCGATCGGATGGCTATCGCCAATCTCGCGCCGGTCCCGGTCCGCCTGTTCTCGACCGGCCAGCGCAAGCGCGCCGCAATCGCCCGGGTCATCGCCGGCCGGGCGGCAATCTGGCTGCTCGACGAGCCCGGCAACGGCCTCGACGCCGCCTCGATCGACCGGCTCGCCGAGGCGATGGCCGCGCACCGGGCGGCGGGCGGGATCGTCGTCGTCGCGACCCACCAGCCGCTGGCGCTGCCCGGCGCGGTCGAGATCGCGCTGGGGATGCGCGCATGAGCGCCTGGGCCGCGATCGTCCTGCGCGACGTCCGCCTCGCCTATCAGGGCGGCGGGGCGCTGCTGCCGCTGATCTTCTTCCTGCTGGTCGCGACGCTGTTCCCCTTCGCGGTCGGGCCCGACGGCGCGCTGCTGGCGAAGGTCGGCGGCGGCGCGCTGTGGATGGCGGCGCTGCTCGCGGCGCTGCTGCCGGTCGATCGGCTGGTCGCGCCCGACGCCGAGAGCGGCGTGCTCGATCAATATGCGGTGCGCGGCCTGTCTGACGAGGGCGTCGCCGCCGCCAAGATCGCCGCCCACTGGCTGGGCTTCGGCCCGCCGCTGATGATCGCCGCCCTGCCCGCCTCGGCGCTGCTCAAGCTCGACGGGGCGATGCTCGGCCGGCTGGAATTGGGCCTCGCCATCGGCACCCCCGCGCTCGCCGCGCTCGGCGTGATGACGAGCGCGCTGACCCTCGGCCTGCGCGGCGCGGGGGCGCTGGCGGGACTCGTCATGCTGCCGCTCGCGGTGCCGCTGCTGATCTTCGGCGCCGGCGCGCTGGGGCCGGACGGCATGGGCGCGCTCAAGCTGCTCGGCGCCACCGCGCTGATCCTCACCGCGCTGGCGCCGTTCGCCGCCGGCGCCGCGCTGCGGGCAAGTCGGGACTAGACCTGCGTCAGCACGAAGGCATAGGCCTCAGCATCCTCGCGCAGCGATTCGTAGCGGCCCGACTTGCCGCCGTGCCCCGCGCCCATGTTGATCTTGAGCAGCAGCAGATGGTCGTCGGTCTTGGTCGCACGCAGCCGGGCCGCCCATTTGGCGGGCTCCCAATAGGTGACTCGCGGGTCGTTGAGGCCGCCGGTGATCAGCATCGGCGGATAGGGTTTCGCAGCGACATTGTCATAGGGGCTGTAGCTGCGGATCAGCTCGAACGCCGCCTTGTCGGTGATCGGGTTGCCCCATTCCGGCCATTCGCCCGGCGTCAGCGGCAGGCTTTCGTCCTGCATCGTGTTGAGCACGTCGACGAAGGGCACGTCGGCGACCACCGCGCCCCATAGCTCGGGATCGGTGTTGGCGACCACGCCCATCAGCTCGCCGCCCGCCGAGCCGCCGTTGATCGCGATCTTGCCGGCGCTGGTGAAGCCTGCGGCGATCAGCCCGCGCGCCGCATCGGAGAAGTCGTGGAAGGTGTTCCAGCGCTGCTCGGCCTTGCCCTGCAGATACCAGTCGTAGCCGAGGTCGTCGCCGCCCCGGATATGGGCGATCGCATAGGCCCAGCCGCGATCGACCATCGACAGCCGCACGGTCGAGAAGCCCGGCGGGATCGCATGGCCATAGGCGCCATAGGCATAGAGGAACAGCTTGCCCGATCCGTCCTTCGGGAAACCCTTGCGATAGACGACCGACACGGGGATCATCTTGCCGTCTCGCGCGGGGACCATCAGCCGCTCGGTCGTGTAGAGCGACGGATCATAGCCCGACGGTATCTCCTGCACCTTGAGCGTCGTCAGGGTGCGTGCGGCCGGATCATAGTCGAACACCGTCTGCGGCGTGACCATCGACGCATAGCTCAGGCGATAGGCGGATGGATCATATTCGGGGTTGCTGCCGAGCCCGGCGGTATAGCTCGCTTCCGGGAAGGCGATGCGATGCTCCTCGCCGTCATAGCCGCGCAGGCGGACCTGATCGAGCCCGTCGACCCGTTCGGTGAGCACCATGTGCCTGGCGAAGGCGGTCAGCCCGCGAATATAGACGCGGTCCGAACCGGCGATCACCGTCTCCCACCGGCCCGGATCGGTCGGATCGGCACGGGCCACGCGGAAGTTCACATGGTCGTCATTGGTCAGGATCCAGAGCGATCCGTGCGCGCTGTCGACCGAATATTCGCGCTTCACTTGGCGCGCGCTGACCAGCAGCGGCACGGCGCCCGGATCGTCGGCAGGGACGAGGCGAACCTCGCTCGTCTGGTTGTCGCCGGTGGCGATGACGATCCAGCGATCGTCCTGGGTCTTGCCGACGCCGACGTTGAAGCCGAGCTCCTCGGTCTCCTCGTACAGCGTCCGGTCGGTCGCCGGATCGGTGCCGAGGATGTGGAGCCGGGCGCGATAGGTGCGCCAGTTGTCGTTGACCTCGGTGTAGACGAGGCTTCGTGAATCATTGCCCCAGGCGACCGCGCCGTTGGCGACAGTCGCGACCGTCTCGATGTCCTGCCCGGTGGCGAGGTCGCGGATACGCAGCTCGAACCGCTCGGCGCCGCTGCGATCGGCCGACCAGGCCGCGAGCTTGCCATCCGGACTGACGCTCAGCACCTGCAGGCGGAAATAGTCGACCGACGCGGCCTCGGCCGGCTCGTCGAGGATCACCGTCTCGGGAGCGCCGGCGCCGCCGTCGAAGGGCTTGCGATACCAGAGGCGATATTGACCGCCCGGCTTGTAGGCCCACCAGTAGAGCCAGTCGCCGTCCTTCTGGGGAACGCTGGCGTCATCCTCCTTGAGACGTCCCTTCATCTCCGCAAACAGCGTTTCCACCAGCGCGGCGTGCGGCCGCATCGCAGCCTCGAAATAGGCATTCTCCTCGCGCAGATAGGCGAGCACGTCGGGGTCGTCGACGATCGGATATTTCGGATCCCGAAGCCACGCCCAGGGATCGTCGACCGTATGGCCGTGGCGGCTATAGCGATGCGGGCGGCGGGCCGCGACCGGCGGCGCGGACAGGTCAGGGGTCATTGCGGAACCTCGGGATCAACGAAATCAGGCGGGGAGCAGCGCCGCGAGCAGCGCGCGTTCCGCCTCCTGAAGCTCGTGGAGTTGCGCCTGCGCATCGGCGATCGCTGCCTCGCTTACCGAATCGCCGGCCTCTATGGCGGCCTCGCGCCGCCGGTCGAGCTCGGCCATCGCGTCGGCGACGGGCAGACGGGCGATATCGGCATTGCTGTAGGCCTGCTGCCCGGCGACCCAGGCTTCGCTGCCTTCGGGCGCCGAGCGGCCCGCCTCGATCGCAGCGCGCGCCTTCTCGACTTCGGCGCGGAACGCCGCATCGGCGCTGCGCGCGCCGGCGAGGATCTGGGCGATGTCAGCCGAAGGCGCGGGCGGCGCGGGCGTGGACGACGGCGCCGGGGGAACCGCCTCCGCCTGCATCACCTCCCGCTCGATCGGGCGCGGCACCAGCGAAGGATAGCCGGTCCGCGTATCCGCGCAGCCGGCGAGGCCCACAAGGCCCGCAAGGCCCGCCACGCCGACGATGCCCGCGCGGAGGGCAGGAAAGGCAAGGAAAAGGCGGCTTTGCATCGCCAAGCTCTAGGCCCGCGAGAAAATCTGCGCAACGGGGTTGCGTCCCGCGCGATCCCCGACTAGATGCCCCCCTCACAGCGCGCCCGTAGCTCAGCTGGATAGAGCATCAGACTACGAATCTGAGGGTCGGACGTTCGAATCGTTCCGGGCGCGCCAATTTTCCCGATTTTCCAAAAACTTACTGGAAAGTGGCACTTTCCAGGGCTGGGGCGGTAAAACGGTCTTTGCAATCAACCACGTAATCGCCCCGACTGAATCCTCGCATTTCTGCGTACACAGGCGCAGTTTAGCGTACTTACCTTCTAACTTTTGGAAGAGAGCGCGACGCATATGAATCCTCTCGCTCGCCCTGTCATTAACCCAATGATGGCAGTTGGTTGTCCGGCAATCGACAGCCCGGGGTGAGCACTCGATGCCCCTGTCCCGCGTTCACACCTGCGGCCCTGCAACACAATAATTTCAGCGATTTCGCGCCATTCGACAATTCGGGATAGGTACCGCTCTGTTGGATAAACAATCCGTGTAGACCGGCTCCGATGGGACTCGCGACCTTCATTTTCGGAGGGCACCTCAAGAGATGCCAGGAGTCCCAAGCA
>NZ_LDES01000116.1 GCF_001015195.1 Sphingomonas sp. Y57
CCCTACGTGCGAGTGAATTGCGTCGCTCCAACCGCCATCGGCAAGAGCGAGTTGCGTGGCCCCACCGCTCTTGGCCTAGAGGGCCAGAAACAATCCGACATTCCAAAAGACACGCTGCTTCGAGCGTACAGAGAACTTTCGCTGATCGCCGATTTCCCGGAAGCCGAAGATTATGCGTGGCCCTATATGTTCCTCGCGTCCCATTCGAACAAGGTGATGACCGGGCAAACAATTCTGGCAGATCAGGGGTCGTTGAACCGGAATTTTATTACACCAAGATCAAACTAAACACAATACATGGAGAGTTAAAAATGTTTCGCTACGATCAAGTAGCCCATCTAACTGATCAGGCGTACATAGATGATCTTTGCGATAGAGTGGAACAGGGTCTTGATCAAGGACTGCTGCCGAGTCATGTCTTTCGCGACGAGCGTGTGTTCAAGGTTGAGATGGATCGCATCTTCACCCGCGCCTGGGTTTTCGTTGCGCATGAAACAGAAATACCAAAATCAGGGGATTTCGTTCTCCGCAAGGTAGGCTTGGACCAGGTTATTGNCAAAATCAGGGGATTTCGTTCTCCGCAAGGTAGGCTTGGACCAGGTTAT
>NZ_LDES01000117.1 GCF_001015195.1 Sphingomonas sp. Y57
CCGTGGGGTGCTGTGCCCCGCCACTTCAACAAGGAGCTTGAGTTATGACGATTGCCCACCGCCTGATTTCCGCATCTGTCGGCGCCGCGCTGCTGGCGTCCGCCGGTCCCGCTAGCGCCAGACCGAGCCCCATTTCCTGCACCGCCGGGCCTGCCGTTTCCACCACGGCGACGGTCAGGAATGACGCGACCGCCACCATCGTGATCGAAGCCGAGCTTGACCTTGAACGCTATGGCATTCGCATCAAATCCGTGCGCGGCACGACCATGCTGAAGACGGGCTGGCACCCCATCACCGAATTGCCGAACACCGGCCCCAAAACCGCTATCACTTGGGAGAATGAATATGGTCAGGCGGGGCTGAACAGCCTGCACTACATCATCGCGAAGGGCGAGATTCTCGTTTACACTGCGCTCTCGCGCCGTGAATGCGGCCCCCACGGCAGCCGGTGCGCAGCGCCCAACAACACTATCCGTGAGGTCTATTACGGGAAGTGCGAGTATCTCGTCTGACCTAACCCGACACGGCCAACGCAGGGCGGGGCGGCTTTGCAGGGACGATGCCCTCCAAGTCGCTCTGTCCGCGAAGCCCGGCTGAATGTCATCAGCCCTACGCCTTCGACCGGCTAAGGCTGGCAAGGTGCGAGCGCGCACCACTCTGGCAAGCCAGACCGTGCTCGACCTTGCCCGCGCCGGATCATCAAGCGCCAGCGGGCTCCTGTCAGCCGCGCAATTCCGCGACGGCGCAAACAGACAGGAGAACCAATGTCATCACAAATCCAAGCCCTCTACGCGCCGACCGAGGCCGTCACGCCGGAAACCGGCTACCGCATCGCCAATATCGACCCGTGCGAAGTCTTTTTCGGCTGGCGCAATCATCCCAACCTGCTGCGCTGGTTTGAAATGCTATATCAGATGCAGGAAAACACATCCGAGCCGTTTCGCGGCACCAGCATGGTGCTGAGCGGCGATGACCTCGACGCGCTTGAGCGCGATATCCGCGCCGGAAAAATCCCGCCACTCACATGCCCGAATTGCACCGATGGCGGATGCTACAGCCTTGGCGATGACTTTGAGTTTATCGACATGGCACGCGCCTACATCGCTGGCGACAATGTGATTTTGATCTTCGCCTTCGCCTGATCGCGTCAGGAAGGGCGGGTTTCTCCCAGCCCTTCCGACCCGCAGCCGTAGCCTGGCTCCGTGGGGTGCTGTGCCCCGCAACAGCAATAAGGAGCTGAGTTATGCCTACTTCCCCCCGTCTCATTTCCATTGGCGTCAGCGCCGCGCTGCTGGCGTCCGCCGCCCCGGCCAGCGCCGCGCCGCATGCCATGTCCTGCACTGCCCAGCCGGTAACGGCGCGCGGCCTTTCCGGTCCCAATGAGGCAACCGGCAACATCACGGTCAAGATCATGATCGACCTGAAAGGCGGCGGTATTCGCGTGGATAGCGTGCGTGGCACTTCTGCTGTGATGGTTGGCTGGCACCCGATCACGCAGCGCGAATATTCCGGCCCCTTGACCATGACGACGTGGACCGCGCCCAACGGTCAGAAGGCTGCTAATCAGCTGCACTACCTTGTCGATAATGGCGGCATTATCATCATGGCGGCCATGGCGCGTCCCGAGTGCGGCACCAATGGCGGCAAGTGCACCGGCACCACCGGTTTCAAGCGCGAATATTATCAGGGGATGTGTCGCTTCCTCGACTGACCGGCTCGGGTCAGGCCAGTTTTCACCTCAGGGCGGGGCGCAAGTCCCGCCCTTGTCGTATGTCGCGCGCCCGTTGGCGCGGATTTTCCAGCAGCCGTTCCAGATGGAGCGTGATGCCTTCGGGCATTGGAATGGCAGTCCCATTGGTGTCGGTTGTCTTCTGATTGGACGGTGAAAATCGTCCGGCGCGGCCCCCAATCAACGGGCTTTGCGCTCCATTCGCCCCCATTTCATGCGGGCTCCCGTAAAGCCCGTTTCCTTGCAGTGATTGGCGGCCTCTTCCGCCGTCCGGGTGGCTTCCCCGTCCAGAAGACGAACCCGAACCAAAGAAGCAAGCCATGAAGCCCGATTATGAAGTCATCACCAAAAGCTGGAACGGCATAGAAATCGAAATCCGCTGGGCGCGGAACTACATCTACTACGACGACGAGACCACCATGTCGCATATCGAGGTGGAAAGCCTCTCTCCCCGTCGCGCGCCGCTCCCCATCACGGAGACCGGCTACAAGTCCCACTTCATCAACGAATGCGCTGTTGACCGCATGGGCGGCCCCGAAGGCTACGTTGATGCCTGGCTGTGTGAAGCCAGCCACTCCGGCAACTGGCAGAACACCAAGCAGCTCTCGCTCTTCTGAGCGGGAGCTGTCCCGTTTCTCCCGCCCTATCACTGTGCATCAATCAGGCTGGCCGTCCCATCAAGATGGAGACGACCATGCCTTCTGCCTGTCTGCCAAAATCCCGCCTCAAGGAGGCGATGCACCACCATTGCCAGTGCGCCGCCGACCACCTTGGCGAACGGCTCGAAGATACGCCCGAAGCCCGCGAACTGCTTAATCCGCGACAGCGCCGTGCGTTGGCACGGTGGCGCGTCCCCGATGTGCCGCTGGAACGGTGGGTCTCCCTCTATGTGCTGCTCGCAGAACGGATCGAGGCCAACCAGATCGCGGCAGGTGATGCGGATCAGCCTGAATTGCCGTTCGGTCGCGATCCCGACAGTTACGATGCGACGATCCCGCCGCTCGACGATGAGATTCCCTACTGAATTCGGTTTCATGTAATTCGTATTGCTGGCTTGCTGAAACTTTGCGCCATGCCGGTTGAACGCCCTTTGGCCTCTTTCATGGGGTCTAAGCCCGTCCCGCCGTCAATCAATGCGGCTCGCTTCCGCGCCCCCGGCGTGCCTTGGGGGCTTGTGCAGCTCCGCCCCGAAGGTGCGCCATAGGCGCAGCATTTGATTGTCGGCTCCATGGCCGGGCTCACGTTCTCCCCATGAGGCCAACGGGATCATCCGGTGGCCGGAACAAAGGAGCAAGACCATGAGCAACACAAACACCAACCGCCCGCACTTCCGTCTCTACACCGTCTCGGGTGACGGCAAGAACGCCCGCTGGACCGATATCGGGGTCGCTTGGAAGACCCGCGACGGCGCAGGCTTCACCCTCAGCCTCAACGCCCTGCCGCTGGATGGCCGGATCGTCATGCGCGAGGCAAAATCCAAAGATGAAGAGGCCGCCGCATAGGCGGCCTCAACTCAGCCGAGGCGCAGGCCGCGACGGGCAAGCTCGTCGCGGATCAGCGCGTATGCGCTGGAGGCTGTTGCGAAGGCTGCGCTGAGGCGCGGTGCCTTCGTCATTGCCATGCTGGCGGCGTTGAACAGGCCGGTCAGTTGGGCATCGGTTTTGTTACGCAGATCGTTCGCGGTCAGTTTGAACATCGTTTCCTCCATGTGGCTGGCAGCCGCCATTGGCTGCGTTTGGAGGGGCCGAAGACTGACCTGCTAATGGGCGCATTCCCCGGAATCGAAAGGCACTGGAGAAGGCTGGGGCGCAGCACACGCCTTGCGCCCGATTGGGCATGTCAGTCAGGTTCCCGGCAAAGGAAAGGCCATGACGCTGCCAGCCGGAGGAAAACGATTGAACACACCGCAACCAGAACGATCGCGCCGATGCTCAACACCGGCATTACGACGCCATGGTGATGATGAAGGAAACGAGCCGAACAGGCCTGCAACAGACTCGCAATAGCGATGATCCGAGACGAGCCAGTACCGGCAGGGCTGAGGGTGAAGGCAAGCCCCTTGAAGGGCGGAAAACAGCTATTGAGAATCAATTCCAGTGCGGGCGGCATGGTCGATTGCAGCCATCAGCAGCAAACAGGCGACCATGCGCCATATTGCCCCTCTACTCGCGGCTATGGGTCAAGGGTTGCGAAACAGAGGCTTTGCGATCCGCGCCGCCGCCGTGGAACATTCGTTCTCGGCGTTGCTGGCGCGGTCAAAGCCAACCGTTTCGGTCCCTGTGACCCGCCGCTCATGAGTGGCTGCCCTGTCGCATGGTCGGGAATAACCCCGCCCATGAACCGACAGGAGCAAACTATGCCATTTAAGCCTTCATTCCCCATCTCAATCTTTGGGCGCAATCAGATTAACCCCGAGCTTCCGAGATACAGGCACGGGAAACCATCCGTACATTTTTCGAAAGGTCCCGTGGACGATGACAGCCACCAATTCAGGGCATTGAAAACCACCTTCGACACCGAGGGCTTGGTCAAGGTCGAGAACCCGGCATTCGTGGGCATTGGCTGGACACTCAACTGGTTTCTTGACGAGGAGCTTGATTACAGCGCGAAGACAGGCACATGGCTGGTGTTCGAGCAGGACATCAGTTTCCGCGCCGGTGAAGGGGTATGGCTGATGACAACATCGTGCATACCGGAACCACGCATCGTGTTTGAAGAATAGTGACGGACGGGCTGCGGTGAGTGGCCCATCCGAACGCGCGGGACAGGCGATGTTGTTGCCTGTTCTGCCGTTTCCGCGTTCCGCAAGATGTCCCCTTGTATTACAAAGTCCCGCCTACGGCGGCCTTTGCACAAGGGGAAATCTTGGCAAGGGGGACCCGCTGCGCGTCCCCCGTTGCATCCCCTCCGGCTTATCCGGTGCTCATCTCTTCCCCATTCCCACCCAGCCAACATCACCGGGCTCCCGCTTGGTGACATGGCTTTGGGTCAGGGGGAGGCTTCACACCGGAGGCAACGACTGGCCGTTGCATCACCAGTCAGGCGGAGCGTTCCTGCTCCTCCCGACACCCGCCATGACCGGGGAGACTTCAGCTCTCCCTCGGACCCCATCGACCCTGCATGCTGATACATGCAGCGGCATAGCCGAAGGGGCGTGCCTGCCCCTTGGAACCCAGCCTCTCCCGAGGGGCCAACCCAGCGTGGATTGGATGCCCGCCATGGTTTCGACCATGGAGACGACACAAGGGGCTTCCAGCGCCCCTCTGGACACCCGCCGCCAACCATCCGCCGGTTGGAAGGCGAAAATCCTAACTCAAAACCAGGTTGCGTAAACCGTCCAAATTGGCCAAAATGGCCGAGCTTGGAGAAAAGTGTGATGAAGAGCCTATCAGCGGCTGATGCCAAAAACAGCTTTGGCCATCTCATTGACCTCGCTCGCCACGAACCCGTGATGATTGAAAAGCACAATCGTCCGGTGGTCGTGGTCATCAGCGTCGAAGAATACAACCGCCTGCTGGGTGAGGCTTGCGCTCAGCCTTCGGCAGACAACACAAAGGCAGGACCGTCAAGTGTCGCTTGATAGCCAGATTGGTGCACCGTCCGGAGTTGCAGCTTCAATCCAGGTTTGGGTTGATGCGACCTCGCGCGGCTTCACCATGAAAGGCACAGCATGAAGCTGCTGCCCAACTCCGGCAACCAGCGAGTTGTTGATTGCCTTCAGTCCTGGCTGAAGCCGGGTTCGTCGCTCGACATAATGTCTCCTGAATTCTCACTGCACGCATTCTCGGAAATCAGTGACCAGCTGAAAAAGGCTGGCTCTTGCAGAATGCTGCTCGGGGCAGATACCGCCTTGTCCAGCACCCTCTTTGGCGGCGATGGGGACATCGCTGCACGCAACAAGCTCCAGGGGCGCTGGCTGGCTAAGATCGCCGCCGAATGGTTAACCAAGCATGCCGACGTGCGGCACGTCCCAACAGCTCCTCCACAATCCATGATAGTGACCTCCAATCAGGAGGAGCGTCATGTCCTGACAGGAACTTGCTCGTTTACGACCGAGGGGCTTGGCGTCACGCCTGGTGACCGTCTGGGCCTAGTCCAGCTTTCCGATACGGATGCAGAAGCTGGTGCCTATGCTGACTGGTTTCAGGCAAGCTGGAACACAGTTAAGCCTATTGAGAGTCCGCTTCTTAGCCGTCTCGCGGAAGCAGCGGAACACCGCGCACCGTCCCTGCTGTACTTCAAGGTGCTGTATGAGCTGTTTAAGGAGATCGGCGAGGAGCTCGACGAAGAGCGGATCATCAAATCTGCCACCGGCATCCGTGATACGACTGTCTGGAGAAAGCTGTTCAAATTCCAGCGCGATGGGGTGGTTGGAGCTATCGATAAACTTGAACGCATCGGCGGCTGCATCATCGCGGATAGCGTAGGTCTCGGAAAGACCTTCGAAGCCCTAGCGGTCATCAAATATTACGAATTGCGAAACGACCGCGTCCTTGTCCTTTGCCCCAAGCGACTGCGGGACAACTGGACACTCTACAAAGCCAACGACCGACGCAATATTCTCGCGTCAGACCGCCTCAACTATGATGTACTGAACCACACCGACCTATCGCGTGACGGCGGATTGTCGGGCGACATCGATCTTAGCCATGTGAATTGGGGTAACTACGACCTTGTCGTGATCGACGAGTCACACAACTTCCGTAACAAATCGACGCACAAGGATCGTGACACCCGTTACGACCACTTGATGAAGCGGATCATCAAGGCAGGCGTCAAAACCAAAGTGCTCATGCTGTCGGCCACGCCGGTTAATAACCGGCTTGCCGACCTGAAAAACCAGATTGCCTTCATGACCGAGGGCAACGACCTTGCTCTTTCGGGACATGGAATCCAGAGCATCGAGGCCACGATCCGCAAGGCGCAGGCTCAGTTCAACCGATGGCTGGACCTGCCCGAAGCCGACCGTCGCCCGGCGCGGTTGATGGATATGCTCGGCTTCGATTACTTCAAGTTGCTGGACCTGCTGACCATTGCCCGGTCGCGCAAACACGTCCAACGCTACTATGGCACCGAGGAGACAGGCCAGTTCCCTGAACGCTTGCGTCCACTTAACATCAAAGCCGATGTGGACTTAGCTGGTGAATTCCGCCCTATCCGCGAGATCAACAACGAAATCCGTCGCCTTACGCTCGCCGCATACGCTCCCCTTCGTTATGTGCTGCCGCACAAGCAGCCCATTTATGACGAAAAATACAGTACCAAAATCCGGGGAGGCGAGAGCTTCTTCCGGCAAGTTGACCGAGAAGAGAGCCTGATCCACCTCCTGCGCGTCAATATTCTCAAACGCATGGAAAGCTCCGTGGCGTCCTTTGCGTTGACGATAAAACGCCAGCTTGCCGACGTGAATGCGCTTTTGGCCAAGATCGACGCTCACGATGAGAGCGTGGATGAAATTTCCATCGACGATGTCGATATTGATGATCCTGCTTTCGAAGCCCTGCTTATCGGGCGTAAGGTCAAGGTCTTGCTGCACGACGTTGACCGTGTGCGTTGGCGGCAGGATTTGGTCGAAGACCGGAACCGGCTCGCTACGCTTCTTTCTGCTGCGCAAGCTGTTTCGCCTGACCGTGACGCCAAGCTACATGCCTTGAAGGAAGTCATCTCCCGCAAGGTCGCAACGCCCATCAATGACGAGAACCGCAAGGTTCTGCTATTCACGGCGTTCGCCGACACGGCAGATTACCTGTATGCCCAGCTCGCACCCTGGGCCAAAAGCCAGCTCGGGCTAGAAACCGCCGTGGTGTCCGGCACCGGCGCAAATAAGACGACGCTTAGCGGCCTGCGTGGTGACATGAGTTCGATCCTTTCGGCGTTTTCGCCGCGCTCGAAAGAACGTCCCGAGGAGTTGGCTGCCGAAGGTCAGATCGATCTGCTCATTGCTACTGACTGCATTTCCGAAGGTCAAAACCTTCAGGACTGCGACTTCCTCACGAACTATGACATTCACTGGAACCCGGTTCGGATCATCCAGCGATTTGGTCGTATTGACCGTATCGGCTCGACCAACACCCGCATCCAGTTGGTCAATTTCTGGCCGAACATGGAGCTGGACGAGTATCTCGACCTAGAGTCGCGTGTGAGCGGACGCATGGTGCTACTAGACGTCTCTGCAACCGGCGAAGAAAACGTCATCGAGTTTCAGGCCGGAAACCAGATGAATGATCTCGAATATCGTCGCGCCCAGCTGCAAAAGTTGCAGGACGCGGTGATCGACCTTGAAGACCTGTCTAGCGGCGTCTCTATTGCCGACCTTACGCTGAATGACTTCCGCATCGATCTTGCTGGCAAAATGCGGGAACACCGGGAACAGCTCGAAACTCTGCCACCGGGCACATACGCAGTTGTGCCCGCGCCAGAGGGAACCGCATCTGAGGCTGAATTGACGCCAGGCGCAATCTTCTGTCTCCGTGCCGTTGGCGACGCAGCTGACCGCGCGGCGGAACCCGGCTACCCACTCAGTCCAAATTTTGTTGTTCATGTCGGGGAGTCCGGCGAGGTTCTGCTTCCCTATACCCAAGCGAAACAAGTTCTCGACCGCCTCAAGAAGGCGGCTATCGGGCGCGACCTCCCTGACGCCGGAGCCTGTTCCCGCTTCGATAAGCAAACACGGCATGGGCGCGATATGGAGCGATATCAGGCCTTGCTCGCGCGGGCAGTGTCTTCGATTGTCGGCAAGAGCGAAGAGCGTGCAGTTGCAAGCCTGTTCAGCCCAGGCGGTACGCATGCCCTGAAAGGTGAGTTTGCGGGCGTCAATGACTTCGAGGTTGTCGCCTTTCTCATCATTTTGCCGGAAGCGGAGGCCGCATGACGGCGGGCGTCGATTTCCTGCAAATCGTCAACGCGTTGGGGCTTCCGCCCGGCGCGCGCGTCGATTCTCGCGTCCCCAAGAAGTTGCTGATTGAGCAAGGTGCACCCACTTCCGCCGACAAACGCGCCATCCAGGACGGGATCGACGAACTGCAATGGTTCGCCGCCTGCAAACCCGCGACTATCGGCATTCCGGCTTACACTGACGAAGTCCGCGAATATCTTGAAATCGCGATTGTCGGTTGCGCCTTCCGGTCTGATGCTAAAGCGGCGCGGCTGATTGAGCTGATTCACCGCGCTATCCCTTATCCAGTGCTACTTATAACCACCGACGAAAAAGGTCTGGCCCTCTCAGCTGCGCACAAACGCCATGCGCAGAACGAGGCAGGTCGCACTGTCATCGAGAAAGTTATCGCAGCAAGCGGTCTGCGAGCAGACGCCTTGGATTCGGTTCAGGCCAACTTCCTCAAGAGTCTGCCGCTTGCGCAACAATCGCGCACCGACCTGTTCGATCTTTATGCAAGCTGGATTGCGCGGCTCGAAGCGGTCAATGCCGCTCGCTTGACAGGCACCTATGGGGTGTCGGACGATGTGGAATCGATTGGCCGTCGTCGTGCGGCGCTTGCTGCGCACGAGCGGATCACTAAGGAAATCGAAGGTCTGCGCGCCAAGGCCAGGCGCGAAAAGCAGCTCAGCCGCCGCGTGGACCTGAATCTCGAAATTCAGCGTCGCGAGGCCGATCTTGCGTCCTGTGCAAACCAACTATGACTCCTAAGGGAAGCCGCAATTCATGCCTGAAATCAAAAAACTCGTTCTCGGCGACCCCGATACCAAGAGCGCTGACATCGTGAACGGGAATGTTGAGGCTCTGAAAGTGCTCTTTCCCGAGGCGTTCAAGGAAGGGCAAATCGACTTCGAAGTGCTCCGGCAACTGCTGGGCGGAACAGTGGATGAGAGGGACGACAAATACGGCCTCAACTGGCACGGCAAGCGCAAGGCGAGGCAGATCGCCCTGACGCCGTCCACCGGCACACTGTTGCCGTGCCCTGAGGAAAGTGTCGATTGGGATACGACGCAAAACCTTATGATCGAGGGCGACAACCTTGAGGTGCTGAAACTCTTGCAAAAGAGCTACGCAGGGAAGGTCAAGCTCATCTATATCGACCCGCCATATAACACCGGGAAGGATTTTGTTTATCCTGACGACTTTCAGGACAGCATCAGAAACTATCTCAGCCTGACCGGCCAGATTGATGAAGGCGGCACGAAGGCATCCTCCAACACTGAATCCTCAGGCCGTTTCCATACGGACTGGCTGAATATGATGTTTCCTCGCTTGAAGCTCGGCAAGGCGATGCTCAGGCGCGACGGTGCCGTTTTCGTCTCATGCGACGAAGCGGAGCATCCTCGCCTTCGCGTTGTACTCGATGAGATATTTGGTGAAGAAAACTTTGTTGCCGATTTCGTATGGGCCGCTGGCAGAAAGAACGACTCTCGACTTGTCTCCGTCTCCCACGAATACATTGTGTGCTATGCCCGCGATAAAGGCTATCTCACCGAATTGAAGGTTGAATGGCGGCAGCGGAAGAAGGGGCTGGAGGATATTTATGCCGAGTACGAGCGCCTTCGTAAAACGCATGGAACTGACTACGCTGCAATGACCGTCGGGTTGAAGGCATGGTATAAAAACCTTCCAGATAGCCATCCTGCAAAAGCTCATAAGCATTATAATCGGATCGACAAACGCGGTGTATTTTTCCCGGCTGATATTTCTTGGCCCGGTGGTGGCGGCCCGAAATACGAAGTATTGCACCCGACAACCAAGAAAGCTGTCCGGGTTCCCGCAAGAGGATGGATCACTCCTGACCCCAAAAAGATGCAGGACTGGATCGCGGATGATCGCGTTGAGTTTGGGAGCGATGAAAATGCCGTCCCTACGCTGAAGAAGCACTTACGCGACGGAGAATACCAGCCGCCCTACAGTGTATTTTATCAAGATGGCCGAGCTGCTACCAAGCGCCTTCGGGCGCTGATGGGTGAGGACGTTTTTGACTTCCCTAAGGATGAAACGGTCCTTCAAGAACTAATTGAGATGATGACAGGCGGCGACGATGTCATTTTGGATTTCTTCGCAGGGTCGGGAACGACTGCGCACTCTGTTGTGTTGCAGAACGCTTTGGACAATTCCCGCCGCAGATATGTACTGGTTCAGCTCCCTGAGCCCCTGGACCCGGACAACAAGGCGCAAGCGGTGGCAGCGGCCTTCTGCGATAGTCTCGGAAAACCGCTGAATATCGCTGAACTCACAAAAGAACGCCTCCGTCGAGTGGCGGCGGCGGTAAAGGCGGACACACCGGAATTTGATGGCGACCTCGGCTTCCGCGTCTATAAGCTCGCTCCCTCCAACATCGTCGCATGGGAACCAGAGCCGACTGACCTTGAAGGCACCTTACTCGCCAATGCGGAGCATCTTGTGCCGGGCCGCACCGAACAGGACGTGCTCTATGAGCTGCTGCTCAAGCTGGGCCTCGACCTCTGCGTTCCTATCGAGAAGAGGGACATTGGCGGCAAGACTGTCCATTCCATCGGTGGCGGTGCGCTGATCGTTTGCTTAGCCGATGGCCTGACCAAGGCCAGTGTAGAAACTGTTGCCAACGGTATCGTCACATGGCGAAATGAACTTGCGCCTGCCGTCGATACCCGCGTCGTGTTCAAGGATTCCGGCTTCGTTGATGACGTGGCCAAGGCCAATATGGCGGCCATCCTGAACCAGAACGGCATCCTAGACGTGCGGAGCCTGTGATGAGCGCGGATAGCTATCTCTACTTCGCCTACGGCTCCAATATGTTCACCCCTTGGCTTTGCCAACCAGCGCGTTGTCCTTCGGCGCGCGCCGTGGGTGCTGCCGAGCTTCGCGGGCATGAATTGCGCTGGCACAAGCACAGCAAGAAGGACGGCTCGGGCAAGTGCGATATTTCCGTCGCACCCAACGCCTCCGTCCTTGGCGTGCTGTACGAGATAGCGGCTAGCGAGAAAGCGTCGCTTGATCGAGCCGAAGGCAAAGGTTTCGGTTACGATGAAATCGAGGTCGAAGTTCTGTCTGGAACAAATCTTGTTCGCGCCGTTACATATCAGGCAACCAATACTGACCCCGCGCTCCGTCCTTACACTTGGTATCGCGCCTTGGTGATTGCGGGTGCAAAGGAACACGGGCTTCCCGCGCCCTACATTGCTGGACTGGAATCCGTGCCCGCTGACGAGGACAGTGACCGTGCACGCCACGATCAGTACATGGCTCTGATCGAGGGAGTGCGGGCATGAAGCTGCATTTTGAGCCGAACCTCGATTACCAACAGACCGCAATCGAGGCGGTTTGTGATCTGTTTCGCGGACAGGAAATCAACCGAACCGAGTTCACCGTCACCCGACGCCAGCAGACGATGGCAGATTCCACAGGCCAGGTAGCGCTCGATCTCGGTGCCTATACCAGTCCGCAGGGAGAGCTTGGCTTGGTCGAGAATGAATTGGGTATCGGCAATCGGCTGACCCTGCTCGACGATGAGATCATAGCCAATCTGAATGACATTCAGCTTCGCAATGGTTTGCCGCCTTCCACCAACCTGACATCGGGCGATTTCACTGTAGAAATGGAGACGGGCACCGGCAAAACCTATGTCTACCTTCGCACGATCTTTGAGCTGAACAAGCGTTTCGGGTTCACCAAATTCGTGATTGTGGTGCCGTCGGTTGCCATCAAGGAAGGTGTCTACAAGACCCTTCAGATAACCGAGGACCACTTCAAGGGCCTCTATTCCGGGCAGCCCTTCGACTATTTTCTGTACGATTCATCCAAGCTCGGGCAGGTGCGGAATTTCGCCACCAGCCCGACGATCCAGATTATGGTCGTGACCGTGGGCGCGATCAACAAGAAGGACGTGAACAACCTTTACAAGGACAGCGAAAAAACTGGCGGCGAAGCTCCTATCGACCTTATCCGCGCCACTCGGCCTGTTCTCATTGTTGATGAACCGCAAAGCGTGGACGGTGGCCTTGAGGGGCGCGGCAAGGAAGCGCTTAGCGCGATGAACCCGCTATGCACCCTGCGATACTCAGCTACCCATGCCAACAAGCATCACATGGTTTACCGCCTGGACGCAGTTGACGCTTATGACCGAAAGCTGGTCAAGCAGATCGAAGTCGCGTCACTTGAAGTCGAGGGCGGCCACAACAAGGCCTTTCTGCGTTTCCTCTCCGCTAGCAACAAGGGCGGCGCTGTTACGGCCCGCGTGGAAATCGACGTTTTGCAGGGCGGGCAGGTTCGCAGGAAGGAAGTCACTGTTCAGGATGGTGACGACCTTGAGGATACGACCGGGCGGGCGATCTACAAAGATTGCCGTATCGGCGAAATTCGCGTTGCCGGTAGCGAATCCCTGCTCGAAGTGAAGACGGCTGGAACCGAGTCTTTCCTTGCCGTTGGACAGGCCATCGGTGACGTGGACCCGGATGCAGTCAAGCGACTGATGATCCGGCGCACTATCACCGAGCATCTTGAGAAAGAGCGACGCCTTGCTCCCCTTGGGATCAAAGTTCTCAGCTTATTTTTCATCGACTCTGTTGAGCACTACCGATCCTACGATGAGGACGGGAACACCGTTAAGGGCAAATATGCCACGATCTTTGAGGAAGAGTACCGCCGCGCCGCAAAGTTGCCCGAATATGCCAGCCTGTTTAAGGAAGTTGATCTCGCCACCGAGGCGGAGGACGTGCACAACGGCTACTTTTCCATCGACAAAAACAAGCGATGGACGGACACCGCCGAGAACAATCAGGCGAACCGCGACAGCGCAGAGCGTGCCTACAGTTTGATTATGCAGGAGAAGGAGAAGTTGCTCAGCTTCGATACGAAGCTGAAATTCATCTTCTCACACTCCGCTCTGCGTGAGGGCTGGGATAACCCCAACGTGTTCCAGATTTGCGCTCTCCGTGAAATGGGGACCGAACGCGAGCGTCGCCAGACCATCGGTCGCGGGCTTCGCCTTTGTGTCAACCAGAAGGGCGAGCGTTTACGCGGCTTTGAAATCAACACGCTCACCGTGATCGCGACGGAGAGCTATGAGGCTTTCGCCGAAAACCTCCAGAAGGAGATAGAGGCGGACACCGGCATTCGCTTTGGGATCGTCGAGAAGCACCAGTTTGCTGCGATTTCCGTTCAGAAAGAGGACGGATCGACTGCCTTGCTGGGCTTCGAGGAGTCCACCGCCATTTACGATTTCCTCAAAGGCAGCGACTTTATCGATGCCAAGGGGAAGGTGCAGGACAAGCTCCGTACTGCACTGAAGGACGGCTCCCTTTCATTGCCCGCTCAGCTCGCTGCATATCTCCCTCAGATCAAGGAAGTCTTGCGAAAAGTCGCCGGTAAACTGGACATCAAAAACGCCGATGAGCGCAAAGCCGTTCGCGTTCGCAAAGAGGTATTGCAGAGCCCGGAGTTCCAAGCGCTGTGGGACCGGATCAAACACCGCACGACCTATCGTGTTCACTTCGATAACGCCAAGCTCATTGAGGACTGCAAGAAGGCCATCGCCGGTGCGCCTCCTATCACGAAGGCCAAGGCGGTCATCCGCAAGGCTGACCTCGCGATTGGTCAAGGGGGCGTGATCGCCAAAGAAACCTCCACGTCGGGGCCAGTGACCATAGACGAAGGCGACATTGTGTTGCCTGACCTGCTAACTGACCTACAGGACCGCACCCAGCTTACCCGCCGAAGCCTGGTCACTATCCTGACCGAAAGCGGCAGGCTGGGAGATTTCAAACGCAATCCCCAAGCATTCATCGAGATCGCAGCCGAGACTATCAATCGCACCAAGCGCTTAGCGCTTGTCGATGGCATCAAATACCAGCGTATCGGCGACGATCATTTCTACGCGCAGGAGTTGTTCGAGCAAGAGGAACTAAGCGGCTATCTGAAGAACATGCTTCAGGACGCGCAGAAGTCAGTTTTCGAGCACGTCATTTACGACTCCAGCGGCGTTGAGCGCACCTTCGCCGAGCAATTGGAAAAGAATGAGGCGGTCAAGGTTTACGCTAAGCTTCCTGGCTGGTTCAAAGTTCCAACGCCCCTTGGCACGTACAATCCAGATTGGGCGGTGTTGGTCCAGATGGACGGCGAGGAGCGCCTATACTTCGTTGTTGAAACCAAGGGCAGCCTATTTACCGATGATTTGCGCGACAACGAAGCTGAGGTGGTGCCGGTTTTCTG
>NZ_LDES01000118.1 GCF_001015195.1 Sphingomonas sp. Y57
CGACACCGGCGGCTCGATCCGGATCCCGGCGGCGCTATGTGGCCTGACGGGCTTCAAGCCCAGCGCCGACGCTGTTTCACGCGGAGGCGTCCTCCCCCTCTCGACGACGCTCGATTCGGTCGGAGTCATCGCGCGGTCGGTAGGCGACTGCGCGGCGCTGTTCGATGTCATCCGCGATCATCCTGGCCAGGCGCGCGCCACTATCCCGTTGCGCCGAATCCGGCTCGGGCTCGTTCAGACCTATGTTCACGACGACATCGCGCCCGAGGTCGAGCGTGCGATGCGCGCCGCGGTCTCGACCATCGAGGCGGGCGGCGCGCTGGTCGAACCGATCGAACTGCGCGAACTAGCCGAGATCCCGGCAATGATGCAGGAGGCGACCTTCGCCGCTGCCGAGGCCTTTGCGTGGCACGAACCCTTCCTCTCCGCCGGGCGAGAGCGCGACTATGATCCACGTGTCGTCGCGCGGATTCGCGCCGGCCAGGGGATGACCGCCGCCGGCTATGTCCGGCTGCTCGCGCGGCGGCGCGCCTTCATCGACNCGCGATCGCCACCCAGATCGCGGGGCTCGACGCGCTGCTCTGGCCGACGGTGCCGTTCACCGCGCCCACGATCGCGTCGCTCGCGGACGATGCCGCCTATCACGCGGCCAATGCGCTGGCGCTGCGCAATTCCACGGTCGCCAACCTGCTCGACGGTTGCGCGATCTCGATCCCCTGCCCTGGCGACGGACCGCCTGTCGGTCTGACCCTGACCGCGCTTCATGGCCAGGACGATCATCTGTTGAGCGTCGCCTCGAGCGCTCAAAACCATCTGAAAGGAGCCTGACATGGCCGTTACGAAGCAACACCGAGAATTCCACCCGATCGACATGACGGGTGACGGATGGCAGCTGCCCGAAGGCTATAAGCCCGGCGGCGGGGTCGACGAGAAGATCCTGTCGGGCAGTCTCGACCCCGAGCAGCGCCACGGGAGCCGCACCCGGCTGCTGCGATTCCAGCCGGGCGTCTTCACCACCAAGCCCTTCGTCCATGATTATTGGGAAGAGGTGTTCCTGCTCGAAGGCGACCTGACCGTCGGCAATGACGAGAATGGCGATGGTGGCGAGGCCTTCGTGTCACCCACCTATGCCTGCCGCCCGCCCGGGGTGTTCCACGGGCCCTTCAAGTCAAATAATGGCTGCTTGCTGCTTGAAATCCACTATTACGATCCCGCATAGACTAATTGACATAGCTTTGTTACAAAGACATTATCCGACTCAGAGGGAGACAGAGATGCCACTGACAGTCAGCAAAGCCGAGTTATTGGTCAATGGCGAGGACCATCTGTTCCGGCAGGCCGTCCATGACGCACTCGGCTTCAGTGCCCGTCTCCAGGAGATCCGCAACCGCCTCGGTGAGGTGATCGGCCTCTCCGGGCCCGCTTATTCGATCCTGATCGCGATCGAGCATCTGGGCCAGCA
>NZ_LDES01000119.1 GCF_001015195.1 Sphingomonas sp. Y57
AATCGCAGCTTCGGGCCGACTAGGCCAAATCATGCGGATGCGGCCCGACCAGCTCCTGCTGCTGCGCCAGGGTGAACACCCGCTCGCAGTAGAGAAAATCCGCTACTACGATCAGCGCGAGTTCGCCGGCCTGTTCGATCCGGCCTGATTTAAGCCTCCTGGGGACACTCGCGATGGTCGAGCACCCTCGAACTACCCGCAAACCCCTCTCCTGCCCTGACAACGCGCCTGGGCGGCTGTAGCGAGCGATTCTGTCGCCACCCGCCCTATTTCTTTCCCGCCTAGCAAGCGGCGCTTGCGCCGCCTCTGTGACGCCGAAGGCGGCACGAAGCGAAAGCGCATCGGCCACAGGCTGATTCCATTGGTCTTTCTCCCTTGGTCGATCGCACTGCGGTTTGTTGTAGCGTCTGCTATCGGGGTTTTGGCCCCCGATTGGGTTGATCGATTTGGGTTATCCACAGGCCCAAGTCATTAAGAAGAATCTCCTATATAATAGGAGGTTTAAGACTCTTACGGAGCGTTTTAGGTCTGTAGTGTCAAAGGGTTAGCGGCTGTTTCGGGGGCCAAAACCCCGTGATTCGCGGGGCCAAAACCCCGTGATTCGCAGGGGCCATTCCCCCGATAGTCGGAGCTTGGTCACTATCGGGGTTTTGGCCCCTGACATTCAGTCGGCCGGGAACCCCATCGGGGGGCGTGGAAGGCGCTTGAACTGAAAGCCTGGATGGTCGGTCGAGAGCTGGCACCGCTCTGTGAAGTTGAGAACCTCCTCACCTTCATCGTTCCTCACCAATTCCAGCCAATAGCCGGGTAGCCGCTGCCGCTCGACTGCAATCCGCAACTCCTTGGCGAAGTCGGCAAGGCGCTGGGTGCTGCCGCTTTTGTGATGGAGCTGCTTCATGGTGAAGGCCCAACCCGCCGCCTGATGTCCGCCATGCTTCCGCACGACGCGGTAAAGCCACCGTTCAATCCCGCCAGTCAGCTTAAAATAGGCCCTGTCGATGCCGAGCACGAGGCGGTCGGTCAGCACGCCCTCGTAGAGCCAATCGGATATGGTGAACTCGACGCCGGTCGATCGCCCCAAGTCGTCGGTCGGTGCCGAGTAGCGCTCGATCCAGTGGAAACCTTCGGGGCGCTTCTTCTTGCCCTGGCGGATGTTGGTGCGGATCAGGGTGGCGCTCAAACGCTCAAGCGCCTCCACGATCCGGCGATACTCGTCGCCCCCAGTCGGCCGGTCGATCCCACGTAGCAGCTCGTAGAGCGGGACGTGGAAGTGCGGCGTCGTCGGTTGCCCCGCCGCCTTAGCCGCCCGGAGCTGCGACACCGCCCATATCAGTATGTCGCAATCCCAGATGGTCGCGATGCCGATCTCGGCCGGAGCCGTGACGTTGACGGTGACGGTCGTGGTGCCGTTTTGAACCGAGTAGTCGATCGGCTCGCTGCGGCGCTGCTTGGAGAGGCTAAAAAACGGCCGCTCCATCATTTCCTGTTCGTCGTGGGTCGGTATGTCGCCCGGCAACGTCACGAACAGGTCGAGCTGGTCCAGCACGCCGGTAAACTCGCCTTCTTTCCTTCTGCCCTTCTTAGTCATAAAGGCTCCAAGGTTAGCGGCGCGATCGGCCGCTCGGCACGCTGGCGGCGACCGCCTCTAGCGGCTCTAGCCCGCGCGCCTCCAGCAGCCGGTTCCACGCCTCATGCCCTAGCTTCTGCAAGCTAAGCCCCGTGTCGAGGCTAAGCTGGCGAAGCCGCCTGCGGTCGCGCGGGGTGACTTGCACGTTGATCGGCACGATTGCCGGCGACGCGCTGTCCCGACCGGGCGGGGCGTCGGCCGTCGTCGCGGCGATCGGGGCCGCGATCGGCTCCTCGTCCAGCTCGCCCATTACGTCGGCGAGCGCGCGCCCGGTGCGCTTACTGCTCATGTCGTATCTCCTGAATCCAGCTCCAAACCTGCCGCAGCTCGTCGGCCGCGTCGCGCGCCGCCTGGCCGCGCATTTCCGTCACGCCCCTCCCCTCAAGCGAGGCGTCCAGATACACGGTGCGATCGGATAAGTGGGTCGGGCAAACCGGGACCGGGTATCGCGACAGCGCGGCGCGCGCCGCGGTCGCGCGGGAATCGTTCTTCGCTGCGTTGACGATGACGACCGCGCGCTGGTCGAGACGACGCAATATCTTCAACGTCTCGCCGACCGCCTCAAGGTCGTCGGGAGAAGGCCGCACCGGCACAATCACCAAGTCCGCCACGCGCGCCGCCTCGGCCTCCGGCTCTTCGACGGCGGGGCGCGTGTCGATGAACAGCGCGCCCTCGGGCTTGCGGCGAAGGCTCTTGGCCGCGTCGGTCAAGGTGATGCCGTCTAGGTCGACCAGCTCGGGGCGTTCAAAGGGCGGTTCGATCTGCTCGCGCCGCGTCCACCATTTTGTCGTCGTGCGCTGCGGGTCGCGGTCGATGATAAAGCTAGGCTCCATCCCGCCCGCGAGGACCGCGAGCTGACGGGCAAGGGTGCTTTTACCCGCCCCGCCCTTCTGGCTGATAAGTGAGTAGATTTGCACCTTCGCCCCTTCTCGCCCTCTTACCTGTTACACTATGAAGGTTATTGAGCGTGAAGGAAAGACCCTTCGCATCTTCTTGCGCGAGCGATCGTCACGCGCCAGCGCCGAGACGCCGTAAGCGGCTCGGTCGGAGCGCAGCGGAGATAGCGCGGTCCCGCAAGGGACGCGCTCGCCATGCAACTATTCCCTAGCGCTTGGGTTTCTGATATGTTGGCCCATGCCCGTCGTCTATCGCATCGGTGGCCTGCGGGTCGTGATCTGGCCCAACGATCATCGTCCGGCGCATGTCCATGTGAAGGGCGCGGAAGGCGAGGCGGTGTTCAACCTCAACTGTCCCGATGGTCCGCCCGAACTGCGGGACAGCTACGGGTTCAAGGTGCCGGACGTAAATCGGATCGAAGCGGCGCTGGTCGAGCTGGTGCCGACGTTATGCGCGGAATGGAGGACGATACATGGCGATTACTGAGCAGGAGCTGGCGCAAGCGGAAGCGCGCATGGAAACAATCCGCGCCGCCGGCCATGCCGTGTCCGCCCGCTACGATCGTCGCCGGTCGCGGGTCGTGGTCGCGCTCAATACCGGAGTCGAGCTGACGTTTCCGACGCGGCTCGCGGAAGGACTGGCCGATGCGTCACCCGACAACCTTGCTGAAATTGAAGTCAGCCCAGCGGGCTTGGGGCTGCACTGGCCTAAGCTTGATGCGGACCTCTACGTTCCCGCGCTGCTCCAGGGCGTGTTCGGCTCGAAGCAATGGATGGCGCGCCAGCTCGGCGCGGAAGGGGGTCGCTCCCGCACGGCCGTCAAGGTCGCAGCCTCGCGCGCCAACGGTCGTAAGGGTGGTCGGCCGCGCAAATTCGCAGCGGCATAATTCTGCACTACTGACCTTTCCGCCTGTGACACTATGAAGGTTTGTAGGCGAGTAGGGGCGTAAATCGAAGTTTTCGCTTTCGTTCCGCTCCCGGCTGACTCATAGAATCATCATGCCGATCGCGCGCGAACATCGCTGGCTCTATCCGATCGACTGGCGCGAGTTGTCCGACATAATCCGGTTTCGTCGCGCCAAGGGACGTTGCGAGCATTGCCGACGCCCGCACGGCCGCGACGTGCTGCACTTAGGGAATGGCGTCTGGTGGGACGAGGACGCGACACGCTGGCGTGACGGGAAGGGCAGGGGGCTTCGCTACCTGCTAAAGCCGGACGAGCTGGCGCTAGCACAGCCGGGGTTCGCCGGCATCGACCCGCCCGCCCATGTGCGGGTTACGCGCGTTGTCCTCGCCAGCGCGCACCTGAACCATGATCCCGGCGACAACGGGCCGCGCAACCTGGCAGCGCTCTGTCAGCGTTGCCACATGGTCCATGACGCCAGCGAACATCGTCGGCGCCGTTGGCGCAACGCCTTCCGGCTTCGCGCGATCGGCGACCTGTTCGCCTGATTGCCGGGCCGTAGGTTCGGCCCAAGGGTTGTGTGGGTGGGGCAAAGACTCGGCCGTCGAACGACGGCCTCCGACTAGCCTGGCTGGCTAAGCGAGCTGCGCCCGCCCGGTATGTGCCGGTAGAGCGTCGATGGCTGTACCCCGAGCTGCGACGCCACCTCTTCAACGGTAATGGTCGGGTCTGCGAGCATCGCCTTGGCCCGCTTGATCTCGGCCGGCCCCATCGCAGGCTTACGCCCGCCGCGCCGTCCCAATGCTTTGGCCTGGGCAAGCCCGGCGTGGGTACGCTCCAAGGTCAGCTCGCGCTCGAACTCCGCCACGGCCGCAAAGACATGGAAAACAAGCCGCCCGCCGGGGCTGGTGGTGTCGATCGCCTGGGTGAGCACCCTAAGGCCGATCTCGGGCTCTGTTGCAAAAATCGT
>NZ_LDES01000012.1:0-104 GCF_001015195.1 Sphingomonas sp. Y57
ATCTTGAAGGATTTGACGATGCCCAGAAGAAGATGCTCCTAGAAGCGCCGCCGGTCGCGGGCAATATCTTTCCGAATTTCAGCTACTTGCGCGGCGCGTTGCCC
>NZ_LDES01000012.1:160-283 GCF_001015195.1 Sphingomonas sp. Y57
GTGTTCACCAACTTCCGTCTCTGGCAGCCAGTTGAACCGGGTGTGATGGAAGTTTGGAACTGGCAGTTCAGCTATGATGCGCTTCCAGACGAGTACAATCGCGAAGCTTATGCGGCAGGGCAG
>NZ_LDES01000120.1 GCF_001015195.1 Sphingomonas sp. Y57
GCCAATCTTTGCAACAGAGCCACATGACGGAACTTGCGCGTGAAGGCTTCCAAGGTGGCTTCAGCGGTGCAGTCGCGCAGTTTGGTCATCATCAGATAACGGCTCTTGCGCTCAACCAAGGTGCCGACCGCGCTGCGATTTCCGGCACCCTTAATCAGATCGCCCTCCCAATGGCCCGGGATCAGGCGAGCCGCCACTTCAATGGGACGCAGGTGGATCGAGGTCATGTTCTGCAGCTGGCCGCGGCGGTCCTGTCCCCGCGTGCGCGGCATCCTGGCCTTGTGGGCAAAGCGCAGCTGAGCAATCAGCTCGCTGCGCAACTCACCTCGCGGCAAGGCGTAGATGGCGCAATAGATCGTCTCGTGCGAAACGTGGCTGGCAAGATCATCCGGGTTCATCCGTCGCAGTCTGCCCGCAACTTGTTCCGGCGACCACCCCATCGCCATCAAGCCACGCACCCGACTCAGCAGCAACGAGCCGGCCTTGAGCTTGACCGTCCCACGCCGCCGGCGTGCCAGCGTCGCACGCGCTGCGCGCACCGCGTCATAGCTCTTGCCAACCGTGTTTCGCTCAACCTCACGCGTTACCGCCGACGGCGGCCGATTGAGTTGTCGGGCAATTGCCCGACAACTCAATCCCATATTCCGGCTCCGTTGAATCTCGTTGCGTTCGTCCATACTCAACTGGCTGTAGTGATTTCCCATCGGTACACCCTATCAAATTCGGGTGTTGCACTTCAGGTTAGAGCGCGCCCGGTTATCCAGACGCTATACCTCATTTACACTACATTTCTCTTTAACATTCTCCACCCTAATATCATGGATATCGTTGTATAGTTGGCGCCTTGTTGAGCACGGGCACTTTGGATGATGGGACAGGGCCAAATTTCGCTCATATTATGTGATGGATGATCGGGTAAACGATGTGTGGGTGGGCGAAGCCGCATATAAACCTACGGATTCATGTAATATTCATCACACAGATGTCCCTTGTATCCGCTTCTCTTTACCATCCATCCAATAATAGTGATTATCTGCAGTTCAGATATCAATTGTCTTTTTGCATCAGCTCCCGGTAAATTTTCAACGCTTTATCGATACGCATATCCAATTCAGGTTTACTGGCCTGCCACATTGGCAATATGTCATTGTGTGTGTCAAAGTGCTCAGGCTCTTCATCCAAGGACGGTGTGGATTCCTTCATTGCCACCAAGACTTTTGAATACTTTTGAGCCAGTGCCCTAGTTTTTTTACGGTTACGAAAATCGTTGTCACCATCAACACTAACATAAAAAGGGGCGGTGTGGGCCTTGGCTGATCCTTTACCGTAAGTGCGAAGTGCAAACCAAAGAGGTTTTTCAGCCTGCACTTCGTAATCCAGAACTATCGGTACGCCCTTTTTTGAGGGCTTCGCACTTTTAACTACCTCTCCGTGCACGACAAGCTCCAGGCGCTCCAGTTCGTCAAAATCCGGGTTTATGTCGGCAATTGCGTGAATGGACAACCGTTCTCCCTTTGACATACTAAATTCATTAGTACGCTCGTTACCATTAACAGAAAACTCGATTACCGGACCATTGCTGACAAAAGATCGTGCGTGTTGCCAAGCATCAAACCAGGCCTTAACAGTGAACTCACCCTCGAGCCGTGCATAAATGCGCTCGGAGCCCGCCACGTCAAAGTAGGGATAATCTGAACCTGCTGAAGGAAGCAGCTTGAACCCCATATTAAGAAAGTCGTACAGATATTCAGTACCTAGTATATTCAGCTGCAAAACCTCCACGAAATCAACAATTCCTAATGGAACATCCAATGCAAGCCCCCTGTTAACATGGGCGACATTCCCAAATACATGGGCATAACCCCACATCCCTCCCTCGGCATGGATTGCATCGGCCGTACGTACATAAAGATAAGGTTTATCGCCCGGACCGTGAAAAGCCTGCCCGTTTAGGCCGATAGAATGCCCTAAATGCGATGTCCGGGGAGATTCCTGACCGGAAACAAGTGAATAATCATTCACCAGATACTGGCCACGCAAACCAAATGCATATTGCGAAAAATGAGAATTGCTGACATTACCCGCTTGCAGCAGATTTGAAAGGTGGACGTCTTCTGCCTGAGTATAAGCCAGAATGCCACGATTGTAACTCGGATCGGGTCTTTCAATATGAATATGATTATCGGCCGAATACCAGCCCTCCGCAGGCAGATCACGCCAACGCTTGAGCACCACCGTTTTATTCAGCGTTTTACCCGGTTCAATATCCAGAGTTTCGGTATGCATCCTGAACTCAGGTCCCTTGGTCAGTACAAGCTGATACCTACCTGCCTCAAGCTCTGCCCCGTAATTGCCATTGATATAGTGAGCAAAACGGCCCTCGGAAGGCCAGCGGCTTGGAACAGTGCGTAGTACAACCTGGTTTATAGTTTCACCATAACGGTCAACGTTAATAGCCTGATCGCTTGGAATCGGTGCAAGCCCATCTGGTTTATACAGACCCATACGAGTAGTGATCAGAGTACCATCTTCGGCTGTCACATGAAGGTTGAGCTTTCCCCTGTTAGGCTCAGGACTCTGGTTCGCTGAACTTATAAACGTCAACTTCATCCCGCAAATTACGACCTCCTGATCTTCTTGGTAGGAATCCGTTGGAAATAGCGCATTGGGCGCCGAGATACTCAGGTCAGTGTGATCTAATTTACGGTTTGCAAGCCGGGCCCGTTCAAGTACAAGTTTTACCGGTGCCCACCGGTCTTTCTGATCAAATTTGTGATTGATCATAAGCGGGTGAACGGAACGATCATAGGACAGGTTGAAACCACTGGAGGCTGATCTATCCATAATTAACTCGATTTCCACATCTGAATCTAAATCAAATGCTATCTTGTCATCAATATCAAACAAAAAGTGTGGTCCCACCAAGCATTCTCGACCATCACGTGTTTCCACTTTTCCATTCGGACGATACGCAACGGTAATACCCCCTCCGCGAAAATCCATGCCAAGTGCTATGGTGCGCAGGACCTGAGGGGCGCCATCCCAATCAATCTGTTCCCGACCTAGTGGATGGTCATTGTGTGCACTAGCAGATAAACTATTTACCATCAGGGCAATTCCCAGTATTACTGAAGCTATGTAATATCCGGAACGGGATGTAATATGGAGTTTGTCACTAGACATGTATGTAAGCCTCTTGAGATTGATACAAAATGGAAGTAATTGACGTTAGGCGTTGTACTCGGCTCTGAAAATAGCTCGGTTAGCCATTTCCAACCGATTTTTAGATCGGGCAAACCAGATTCAATATTCTTATATTTCATGTTCTACTGGCTAAGCTTTGCAACAATAACTGAGTTATTGATAATGTAATAACTATACATTAACATAGTATAACCCTCGTCAGGGCATTGTCAAGTTGCTGA
>NZ_LDES01000121.1 GCF_001015195.1 Sphingomonas sp. Y57
TCTGCCAAAGTAGTGCTAGGCCTGGGCGTGTTCGGAGGCCCGTAACCTCAGAGGGTCTGATCCGCGCCTATCAGCGCGAGACGTAGCGACAGAAGTTGCTCATCAAGCGCGCTTCGCTGGCACGCAGCCGGCTGCTGTTCGCCGCCAATGCGATGCGGCGCCTGCTCTCTGACGAGCATTTCGCAACACTGCTGCGTGCCGAAGGCCTCAGCATGCTCCCGCGCGCGCTCCCCGAGCGCATCGAACCCGCATAGTTGCAGCATGTCGGAGCTTGTGAAGATCGCCTTCGAGCAAAAGGTTTTGATCCTGCCGATCGCGGATCTGTTGTCGACCAAGGCCTTGCCGGCAGGTGCGCGCGACACGGTCAAATATCGCCGGATCGCGGCTTCGGTGGCCGAGGTGGACCTGATCGAGCGGTTGTTGATCGCCCGAAGGAGGGACGGGAGCTATCTGCTGCTCGACTACTATATGCGGCTCGATGCACTGCGGTTTCTGGAAGCGACCGAGGCGGCTTGCGTCGTGGCCGATGACGACTAGTCCTTCACCTACAACAAGCGGGTGAACCGCCTCGCCGCGATCCAGGAGCAATATATGATCGTGAGGGCACTCGATCGTGGGGTGCCCGAGGAGAAGCTGGCGCGCGCACTCAATGTCGATGTGAAGGTGATTCGNTCGGCAGCGACGGCATCTCTTGAAGGGCCATCGAGGACCGCATTTTTGAGAACTCGTTTCGAAAAATACCTTCCCTTTCGCTCCCGGCGAAAAGGTCATTTCCGTGAGCAGATATCGCGCCAAATGTCTTCGAAAACTGCCGCCGCAGCTGAATGGCCTTCATGCGATGTTCGGGTACATCAGCGCTGAGCATCGACGAGTGAGACAGAAGATCCTGAAGTTCTTGAATCGCCTGCAAGAGATTATCGTGCGCATTCATTATTAATTCCACCGGCCTGAAGCATGTCGCAACTTGGCTCCGTGCTCGAATTATAATGTTTGGCTGGACAAGCTGCAGCCTCCACCTCGACCAACTATCGAGCGTTATATTGCTCTCACGTGGTGATGCGGGAGGGCGGGCCGCCCTCCCGCGCCTCTGCAAACCTACATTTTGTAAGAGAGATTCACTCCGAAGGTTCTTGGCGCGCCATACTGGGATGTCCACCCGATGCTCGTAAATAGCGCTTGGCTCCGGTAAAGCCGGTTGAAGATGTTCTTGCCAAAAACGGACAGTCTGAAGCGGTCGCCGAGGTTGGCCCCGATCTCTCCGTTGGCCAGGAAGTACCCACCCTCGATCGCCTGCTGTGGCATGCGTACGATGTCGAACGCGACCTCGCTCTGGTAGACGCCCGTGAAGGTCATGTCGGCGCTTAACCCGTCGGAGACAGTCCAGGCGTACTTGACCGAGCCATTAAGCGTCAACTTGGGCGCGTTCGGGAGACGGCTGCCCTGAGCGATGCCGGCCACGATCGACTTCGTGATCTCGGTATCGATGAAGCCGACGCCGCCATGAAGGTCCAGGCCGGCTACGGGGCGCCAGCGGATATCGCCCTCGATACCGCGAACACGGGCATTGCCCACGTTGGCGATGCCGAACAACACCCCAACTCCGGGAGGTCCATCGAACAGAGGCCCATAGAACTGGGCGTCGCGATATTCATAGTTGAACGCAGCAGCGTTGACCTGCAGATTGGGAAGAACGCGGCTCTTCACGCCGATCTCGTATGCATCCACCGTTTCGTCTCGGAACGGCTGGATCGCTGTCGGGTCGAACGTGAGTTGGCCCTGGAAGCCACCAGACTTCACGCCGCGGCTTACACTGGCGTAGATGAGCGTATCTGTTCCCCGTCAGCGCCA
>NZ_LDES01000122.1 GCF_001015195.1 Sphingomonas sp. Y57
GGCCGCGCGGCCGGGCAGCGCCGGGCGCAGCCGCGGGCCCGGCAGGCTGGCGAGGCGGGCGCGGATGTCGGACTGTTCGCCGAGCTCTTCGATGAGCTGGGCGATATCCTTCGCCTTCTCGCCCATCGCGATCATCCGGTCCTGCTCCGCCATCGCGTCGTCGACCAGGCCCTGCGACCGGCGGCGCTGGTCGGCTTCGAGCCGGGCAAGGGCGGTGCGGCGAATGCGGAGCTGGTCCTGCTCGCGGCGCAGGTCGGCGACCGCCAGTTCGGCCGAGCGGCGCAGGGCGTCGCCGCGCGCGACCTCGGCGCGGAGCCCCGCGGTGCGGGAACGGATCTCGGGCAGCGCCGATCCCAGCAGGGCGCGGACATGAACCATGTCGTCGACTGATCCGGGCTGGACCAGGGCCAGCGCAGCGGGGCGCCGTGCCATCGTCTGGAGCGCCGCCGTCAGCCGCACGATCGGCCCCTGCCGCTCGGCGAGGCGGGCTCGCTGGCGCGCGCGCAGGCGGTCGACGATGCCGACCCGGGCCTCGGCGGCGGCGATCCGAGCCTCCGACGCCTGGATCGCGAGGGCTGCCGCCGCCTGCTCGGCGCGCGCGCGATCGGCGGCGCGGGTCATCGCCTTCGCCCGATGCTCGAGATCGGCGGCGCGGCGTTCGGCGGCCGACGCGTCGTGCTTCGCGGCGGCGAGCGCGCGCTGCTGCTCCACCACGCTCGGGTCGCGCGACAGGGCGTAAGCGGGAACGGCGAGCATTGTAGCAACCGCTACAATAATCAATCCTCCCCATGCCATGCATGGAGAGGGGAACCGGCGAAGCCGGTGGAGGGGCGGCGCGTCGGCACCGGCGGCGCCGTCGCCCCCTCCACCATCCTTAGGATGACCCCCCTCCCCGTGCAGTGCATGGAGAGGATGTAAGATGGCTGCCTGCATCACCCCTCCCGGTGATAGGGATGGCCGGCGAGGATGCTGGTGGCCCGCCAGAGCTGTTCGGCGAGCATCGCGCGGGCGAGGAGGTGAGGCCAGGTCGCCTTCCCGAAGGCGAAGAGGAGGTCGGCCTCGCGGCGCTGTCCCTCGTCGAAGCCGTCGGCGGCGCCGATCAGGAAGCGGACCTCGCGCCGGCCGTCGTCCCGCCAGCGGCCGAGCTTATCGGCGAATGCCATCGAGCCCAGCTGCTCGCCCTTCTCGTCGAGCATGACAAGGACAGTTCCGGGATCGCGGGGCGGCACGCGGCCGCCCGTGTCGGGCAGTTCGGTGATGCGGGTCGGCCAGCCGATCCGCTTCATATAGCGGTCGACCAGTTCGGCCTCGGGGCCCCGGCCGATCCTGCCCCGCGCGACGATGTGCAGCAGCAATGTGGTACGGGGCCTCCCTGCCGCTGCTCTACCGGTTCAGCCCTGGACCGCGACAGGCGCGGGTGCGTCGCCGAAATTCCACATCCGTTCGAGATTGTAGAAGCTGCGGACCTCGGGGCGGAACAGGTGGACGATCACGTCGCCCGCGTCGATCAGCACCCAGTCGGCCGTCGGCAGGCCTTCGATCCGGACCGCGCGGCCCGTCTCGCTCTTGATCCTGTCGGCCAGCTTCGTCGCCATAGAGGCGACCTGTCGGGTCGAACGGCCCGATGCGATCACCATATGGTCGGCGATCGACGATTTGCCCGCGAGGGGGATCGAGACGGTCTCGATCGCCTGGTCGTCGTCGAGCGATTTCAGCACAAGCTGATGCAGCTTGTCCGAAGGGTCGGCATCCCTGGCGGCAGAGGCGTCTCTGGGCCTGATGCTGTCGGTGGCGGTCAATGTACCTCCTAGGGTAGCGGCCGGCGCGTCAACCTGTCGCGCAAGCCTGTGTTGCTGTGGGAAAGGTGCCAGCCTGGGTCCTTGGCCCGGAGCCGCGTTGCGGAACCGCGATCAGGATAGAAGTGCAGCAGCACGAGGGCCGGCGGTCTCCAGCTCGTCCAGTCTTTCGCCTTGGCCGCGGGCCGGACGAAATGCCGCAGCCAGCCCATCGCCCTCGAAGCGCGGGCGCGGCCATCATAACCCGGACGGGCGACGACGGCAATGACCACCCTGCGTGCTATGCCGCGCCAATCCTGCCACCGGTCGAACTGGGCGAGATTGTCGGCCCCCATGATCCAGACGAAGCGGCGTTCCGGGTAGCGGCGGACCAGCGCGCGCAGCGTATCTGCGGTGTAGCGCGTGCCGAGCCGCGCCTCGATCGCGGTCGGCCGGATCGGCGCGCGCCGCGCCATCCGCACGGCCGAGGCGTAGCGGGCGGCGAGCGGCGCCATGTCGGGGCTCCCGGCCTTCAGCGGATTGCCGGGGGAGACGAGCCACCACATCTCCTCCAGCCCCAGCGCCTCGATCGCGAAAAGGCTGATGTGGCGGTGGCTGTAATGCGCCGGGTTGAAGCTGCCGCCGAGCAGTCCGGTGGGGGTCATCGCGCCGCTCTAGCGGCTGCGGCTGGGAAGCGGAAGAGCATCGCTCCTTTCCGCCGGGATGACGCGGGGGTCGGAAGGTCAGAATGGCAGCACCGCCCTGTACGCCTCCAGCCCGGGCTTGCCGGGCCGCGCGACGCCACGGGCGAGGAGGAAGGCGTCGGCGACGATCTCGGCCTGTTGCTCGATGCCGTAGCGGGCGAAGGGCTTGCCCGGTTCCAATGTATAGACATAACGGCAGAAGGGGTGGCGCATCAGCGGCAGATACCAGCGGCCGCCGCGCTGGGCCTGCCAGACATGCGTCATCTCATGCACGAACAGCGCCTGCATCGACAGCGAGGCGCTGGCATAGCAGCGGCGCCAGAGCGGACCGCCGGGGTGGCACCACAGATGGCCGTCGGGCGCCATCAACACGTTGCGCGGCTGAAACGGCCACCAGCGGGCACGGCGGACGGTGACGCGGCCGATGTCGATCGCGTCCCTGAACGTCCCTCGGACGAGCACCCTTTCGGCGCCGGTCAGCGGTCTCCTGTCCATGCGCGACTCCATATAGGAGGAGATGCGAGGAAACATCGCGGCGTGCGCGGCGTTGGCGCGCTTCATTCCCAATTCAGCGGCGCTTGGGCATAAGGGCCGCCGAAACGAACGATATAAGATCGACAGGAGCCGCATGCGTCCGCTTTCCCTTTCCCTGGTTCCCGCCGCGATCGCGGTGGCCGCCCCCGCCGCGGCGCAGACCGCCTCGCTCGACCAGGTGGCCGCGCATCTGCGCGGAATCACGACGATGACGGCCGACTTCGTCCAGACCGATCGCAACGGCAAGTCGCTGTCGGGCACGCTGACGCTGCGCCAGCCGGGCAAGGTCCGCTTCGAATATCAGAAGGGCGTGCCGCTGCTGATCGTCGGCGACGGCAAGGCGCTGACGATGATCGACTATTCGGTGCGGCAGGTGTCGCGCTGGCCGGTCGGCAACTCGCCGCTGTCGGTGCTGATCGACCCCCGCCGCGACATGAGCCGCTTCGCCAGGGTGGTGCCCTCGACGATCCCGGGGACGATCACCGTCGAAGCGCGTGACGCCAAGCATCCCGAGTTCGGCACGATCACGATCGTCTTCGCAAAGGGCGGGGGGCCCGGAGGCCTCGCGCTCCAGGGGTGGACCGTGCTCGACGCGCAGAACGGCCGCTCGACCGTCCGCCTGACGAATCAGCGCTTCGGCGTGGCCATTTCCGACAAAGCGTTCAAATGGGACGACCCACGCCCGAAGGGCCCCCGGAATTAGTCCCGTCGTTCATAAAGGCGACAGGTTGGAGCCCCTAAAAGCCCTTCCAGCGGTCGTGATCTTCCCGGGATTCCCCCCTGTTGCTCGGGAAATCAATCACTACCCGCCTGCGTGACGAACGCCAGGTCGGCCCTCGCTCCCCGCCCCCGGAGCGAGGGCCATTCCTTTGGAGCTTCATCTCCGATGAAGGCTCGCGGCCGTGACTTCTGACGTTCATCGGTCCGGCGCCTCAGCGAGGTGGATCGGCTCACACGCGACGCAGGCCGTTCGAGGGGTGAGCGGGCGAAATGCCGCGCCCCGCGCCGGGGTCGCCCCTTGGCACTTCGGCATGCGCGCGATGCCCCGATGCGAAGCGGCCGGATTGCCGAGCGGCGGACGCTAGGCCCTAATTCTGCACCATCCGCGCCAGTTCGGCGACGGTGAAGGGCTTCTGCAGGAAAGCCATGCCCTGCGCCAGATCGGCGGGGGCAGGGTGGCCCGAGGCGATCACCACGCGGAGCTGCCGGTTCTTCTCCAGCGCCGCCCGGGCGATCGACAGCCCGTCGGGGCCTTCGCCGAGCGCCATGTCGGCAAGGATGACGTCCAGGCTCACCGTGTCGATGGCATGGCGCGCGGCCTCGGCCGACGCCGCGGTCAGAACGAGGAAACCCAGGTCCTCCAGCATCTGCTGGAACATGTGGTTGAGCATGAGATCATCCTCGACCACCAGGATACGCCCAGCAACTGACGCCATCACGCAACGCCTCCCATACTGCGCCCGTAACGCCCGAACAGGCCGTCGGGTCCAAGCCGAGAAATCATTTTCTCCTGTCCGGCGCGGCGGGGGCATATCTTGCCTCGCGTTGACACCGCAGGGCGTTTCGGGAAAGGAAGAGCGATGGGGAATGCGATAGCCCCACGAGGCGGCATGCCGAATTATCGCGTCCGACTTTCGTAGGGACGCTCCCCATGCCTGCACTGAACAGCATTTCCGTCGACAAGCTGACACGCCTCATCGGCACGCCTTCGAGCCCCGCGCTGATCGACCTTCGCGCCGGCATCGGCGACGAGCGCCTGATTCCGGGATCGATTCCCCGCCGCGCGGCAGAGGTGTCCGAATGGGGGAGGACGCTCGCCGGCCGGTCGGCCGTCATCGTCGATGAGGATGGCGGGCCGCTCGGCCAGGGTGTCGCCGCCTGGCTGCGAAGCGACGGCATCTCCGCCGAGATATTGGACGGGGGGCACGCCGCCTGGCGGAAGGGCGGGCATCCGCTCGTCCGCACCGATCGCCTGCCAGCGCGTCAGGCGGACGGCCGGACGCTCTGGGTGACGCGCGCGCGGCCGAAGGTCGATCGGATCGCCTGCCCATGGCTGATCCGCCGCTTCGTCGACCCCGGCGCCCGCTTCCTGTTCGTCGTGCCGGCGGAGGTCATGGCCGTGGCCGACCGACTCGATGCGACACCATTCGACTTCCAGCATGGCGACGTGTTCTGGAGCCATCGCGGCGAGCGGTGCACCTTCGACGTGATGGTCGAGGAGTTCGGCCTGGGCGACCTGCCCGCGCTCGCCTATCTCGCCGAAGTGGTGCGCGGCGCCGACACCGGCCGGCCGGACCTGGTTCCCGAAGCCGCCGGGCTGGTTGCGCTGTCGCTCGGCCTGTCGCGCCTCCATGCCGACGACGATCGGCAGCTCGAGGCTGGCCTGCCGATCTATGACGCGCTGTACCGCTGGTGCCGCGACGCGCGCGCCGAGACGCACGACTGGGATGCCACAGGCCGCGGGAGGCGCGTCCATGAGCGTTGCCGCCGCGCCGGCCGCGGCGGTCGACCGGCCCGCCCCGGTGACCCTCCGGGAGGCTTTCCTGGTCTGGGCGAAGATCGCGTTGCTGTCCTTCGGCGGGCCGGCGGGCCAGATCGCGGTGATGCATCGCATCCTGGTCGAGGAGAAGCGCTGGATCGGCGAGCACCGGTTCCTCCACGCGCTGAACTATTGCATGCTGCTGCCCGGTCCCGAGGCGCAGCAGCTCGCCACCTATATCGGCTGGCTGCTCCACAGGCGGCGCGGCGGCGTGATGGCCGGGCTGCTGTTCATCCTGCCCGGCGTCGTGTCGATCATGGCGCTGAGCTGGATCTACGTTCTCTACGGGCGGCTGGGCATCGTCTCCGCGCTATTCTTCGGGCTCAAGGCGGCGGTGCTGGCGATCGTGGTGCAGGCGGTGCTGCGGATAGCCGGCCGGGCGCTGAAAAACCCGATCATGATCGCCATTGCCGGCGCGGCATTCGTCGCGCTGTTCCTGTTCTCGGCGCCTTTTCCGCTGGTCGTGCTCGCGGCCGGCGCCATCGGCTTCGTCGGCGGACGCACCGGCATCCCGGCCTTCGCGGTCGGCGGCGGCCACAAGGCTGCGGCCGGCGCGATGGTCGCCGATCGGGACACGCTGCTGGGCGAGGCGCTGCCCGCCCACGCCACGCCCACACTCGCCCGCACGCTCGTCGATGCGTTCGTCTGGCTGGCGCTGTGGCTGGTGCCGGTGGCGCTGCTGCTGGTCCTGCTCGGCCGGGACAATGTCTTTTCCCAGATCGCTCTGTTCTTCTCGTCGATGGCGATGGTGACGTTCGGCGGCGCCTATGCGGTGCTCTCCTATGTCGCGCAGGAAGCCGTGCAGACCTATCACTGGCTCCAGCCGCGTGAGATGCTCGACGGCCTCGGCATGGCCGAGACGACGCCCGGTCCGCTCATCATGGTGCTGCAGTTCGTCGGCTTCCTGGGGGCCTATCGCGAGGCGAGCGGGATGCCGCCGCTGCTGGCCGCGACGCTGGGCGGGCTGCTCGCGACCTGGGTGACCTTCGTTCCCTGCTTCCTCTGGATATTCCTCGGCGCCCCGTTCATCGAACGGATGCGCGACAACCGGGCGATAGCCGGCGCGCTGTCGGCGATCACGGCGGCGGTCGTCGGAGTCATCCTGAACCTCGCGATCTGGTTCGCTTTCCATACCCTGTTCCGGCAGACTGTCCGGCTGGCGGCGGGCCCGATCGCGGCCGATCTGCCCCGGGTCGCGAGCATCGACCCCTGGGCGGCGCTGCTGTGCCTCGCGGCGGTCGTCGCGATGTTCCGATGGAAGGCGGGTGCGTTCACGACGCTGGCGATGACCTCGGGGGCCGGCATCGCGCTGCATCTCTTCGGTCTGATCTGAGGACGGTGCCGCGCCCCGATGGGATGTCCGCGGGCCCGGCATCCGGCAATTCCGGGGCGGTCCCCCTCCCGCCCCGAGAATGAAGGCAATGCGCAGGCCGTTCAGCTGGTCGAAATGGTTTCGACAACGGAGTCGTAGGATTCCTCCGACAACTGGCGCTGGAAGTCCTCCCGCTCCTGGTGCACGACGCGCAGGATCACATCGAGATAGGTATCGCGCCAGGCATTCCTTGCTTCACGGACGGCCTCGTCCGGCTGATAGTCATCAACCGCTTGGGGGCTGACGGTCAGCCCATCGCCCGACAGTCGCTCAATCGTATCAATTCGATCGCGCAGCACCGCGACCTCTCCTGCCAGCGCCAGCGTGATGGACATCAGCTTGTCAACACTGGGATCCTCGAAATAGCTCGGACGCTCGCCACGCGCCTTCCTCTGCAATTCCACCATATCTTCTTCTCTACCAACTGGCGGGGCCTTGCGGCCCTCGCCCCTCAACTATTTTTGCGCACCCCAGACGTACCACGCACCAGCGCCGCCGAAATCGCCGCCCTGGAACACCTTGGTCCGTTCGGCCTCGGCTGCATCGAACACGCTGGTCTGCACGCCCTCGAACGCCTTCGCCGGGTCGAAGCCGGTTTCGCGGGCGATGTCAGCCGGCACGATCTCGTGGCTGGCGCCCCAGTAGGGCTCGTTGTTGTTGCGCGTGTCCCAGTCCAGCATGAACGCATCGAACGCCTCGAGCGCGCGATAAGGCGGCGTTTCCGCATGGATGATGACCCCGCCCGGCGACAGCAGCCGATAGGCTTCGCGCATGATGTTGCGCATCGCCTTGTGGCTCGTTTCGTGCACCAGGATGTGCGTCACGATCAGATCGAACGACCCATCCTCGAACGTCGTCGCCTCGGCGTTCTGCTGGCTGAAGTGGACTTTCTTGCCGAGGCTTTCGGCACGGGCATGCGCGTACCGCAGCACTGGAGCGCCAACGTCGATGGCGTAGATCTCGGCTTCCGGAAAGGCATCGCAATAAGGCAGCGTCGAATGGCCCACCGTGCATCCCATATCCAGGATGCGCTTCGGCGCGAGATCCGGAAACTTCTCCTTGAGAAAGGCGATGGTCGTATCGCCGATGTCCGAGTTGAACGGGCCCATGCGCCCCATCGCGTAGAGATAGACCGCGCGGTCATAGACTGCGCCGTTGGCGACGTCGTCCTCTACAAAGTCGGTGTGATAGCCGCCCGGCATGCAATGGATGTCCACCATCCGGTGATAGCGGGGAATCTCGATGTCCGGATTAAGCGTCAGCGTTCCGCCGACCTGCGAGGTGCCCTTGCTCACATCGATCAGTGTGTCGAGCGAACGCTCCACCGGCAGCTGCGCAGCCTTCCACATCATCTCCTGGCTGTTACGCTGCAACGCCGACCAGAAGCAGAAATAGGGCTCATCGGCCATGGCCTTCCGGATTTCATGGTAGTTTCCGGGAGTCTTGCCGGTCGCGGCAGCATAACGCTTTTCCGCACGAACCTGGTAAGCGAGCCGGTTGCCCGGCGCCACCTTGCTTGCAAGATGAAGTTTGAGAGACTTCACGAACTCCTGCCGCGATGCTTCATCCGACGCCACCTTCGGCAGCATCGCATGGGCATATTGGGACTTCAGATCGATTGCCGCTTCCATAAGCCTTTCCTTTCAAACACGCCAAAGTCCATTCTCATTCATCGAACGCGGGTTTCAGCCGCTACCGTCGTGATCCGGCCGAATGGCGAGGCTCGGAAGATAGTCCGCGCCACAGTCAGAAGTTCCGAATCTCCCTGCGCGCAGGGAACCGATATTCCGGGCTGGGTGGGCAGAAACGGAGATGAGCCCGTCGCCCGGCATGAAGTCGTCGATGATGATCTGACGGTTGGGCTGGCCGATCGCGCCATAGCCGCGAATCCGCACCCCGGATTGAAGGGGAGTTCCATCAGCGGCGCCCTGTCGAGCGCCGCGTGATCGATCCCATGCACCTCAAGCGGGGAGCAGGTCACAGGAGCCAGCCCGACAGCCATCAGAACTTGACTTTAGCCTCGAGGCCCCAGCTACGGTCGGGCGCCCGGTACACCGCATGGGCTATCGGCAGAATGACGACGGCCTCGCTGTTATACTTCTCGTTGAAGAGGTTCTTCGACCACAGCGCCAGTTCACAGCGGTCGTTCGCGATGCCGACGCGGGCATTGAACAGATCGACCGGGTTGCGCTTCGTGTTGGCCAGGTTCCGCTGATCATACCACACCGAGCCCGTGCGCGAATAATCGCCACGCAGCAGGAAATTGAGTTCGTCGGTGATCGGCTGGGTCAACTGGAAGCCGGCGCTGAGGTTGTATTTGGCCGCGAAGGGTACACGGTTGCCGATGATGTCAGCGCGATCGATGGGATCCTGGCTATCGATGTCGGTGATCTTCGTATCCGCCAGACCATATCCGCCGAAGACGGTGAGGGTATCCGTCACCCGCGCATTAATGTCGAACTCGAAGCCCTTGATACGGGTCCGCTTGATCTGGGACACCGACTGGATACCGCCGGTCGGGAAGAACTCGAACTGCTGTGCGTTCTGCACCTTGGTGTAGAAGGCCGCACCGTTGAAACTGATCCGACGGTTGAACAGCTGCGATTTGAAGCCCAGCTCGAAGGAATCAGCGACTTCCTTCCCGTAGCTGTCCTGCACGAGAACGTTGGGAAGGCCGACGAGAAGCGTCGCCCGCGTGCCGATCGGGTTGAAGCCGCCCGACTTGAAGCTCCGACCGTAACCCACATAGACCGAACCGCTGCGCCCGGGGAACTTGTAGGTAAGGGTGGCCTTCGGCTGCAACTGCTTGAACGTCCGGCTGTCCCTACACTGATCCGCGGTGCGGCCCGTGGTCGCGACGCAGAGATTATACGTCGCCTGTGGAGCCCCGGTGGCGATCCCGAAGAAGGGATTGGCGATGTCCGGCGTGAGGGTTCGGATCGAGCGACGCTCAATGTCGTAGCGAAGAGCGCCCTGGAACTCGATGTCCTCAGTGATATCGAACTGGACGTTGCCGAACGGCGCGATGTTGCGGGCACGATAGAGATTATCGTCATAGTTCAGCGTGCCGTTGTTGGTCTCCGGGCCATCGATCCCGCGGGTCGGCAGGATGGAACCGCCTCCGATGAGGTTGCGCGTGATGGGCGGCACGATGGAGCTGAACGGTGGCACCAACCCGCCCGCACCGTTGGTCGGCAGCCGGCCGTTCAGGCCCTGCTCGGTCGTAAACCGGCGTTTGGACTTAAGGAAGAAGATGCCGGCCTGCCAGCGAAGACGCCCATCATCGTTGGAGCTGAGGCGCAATTCCTCAATGAACGCCCTGTTGGCGATCCTGAACTTCTGCGTGTTGTCGCCGAACAGGGCCAGGGTATCGATACCGCCGAACACGGGGCTGACAAAGTTGTTGCTCCCGAAATTCCAGGCGGCATACGGATAGTTCTTGGCCTGATAGTTGTCGGTGATCATGTTATACGACGTCACGGAGGTCAGCTTGGCGAAGCCGAAATCGTGGTCGATCTTGAGCGACGTCGAGAATTTGTCCTGCCGGTTACGGCCGGGCACATCATTGGTATAGGGTAAGCTCGTGTCGTTGGTGTCGATCTTGGTGACAGGTACGCCGCCGATCGTCGTGCCGATGATCTGCGCATTATAGGCGATCGCGCCGCCCAGCAGCCGGCTGCCGTTGATGCGCAGATCGACGCTGGTGTTGTCACCAGCTTCCCAATCGAGGCGGAGGCGTCCCAGCTTCTCGTTGGAGCGCATCATGTTTTCGCCGGTGTTGATGTTCTTGTACGGACCATCCGTATCGTTGAACGCCACCGACGCGCGGAACCGAAGCTTGCCCGGGATGATCGCGCCGCTGACGCTGCCGTTCATGCGGCTGGAGTTCCAGTTCCCGTAGCTGGCGGTAATTTGGCCTTCGAAATCGTCGGTGGGAGCCTTCGTCGTGATGACGATCGCGCCCGCCGATGCATTGCGCCCGTACAATGCACCCTGCGGGCCCTTGAGGACTTCGATCTGCTGGATGTCGAAAAGCTCGCCATTGAACTCGTTCTGGGTGGCGAGCTGCACGCCGTCGATCACGATGGCGACCGCGCCTTCAGACTGGCGAATCGAGGTCTGGCCGCGGATGTTGATGAAGAACTCGCCCGCATGGTTTGCGACCTGGAACGAAACGTTCGGGGTCATGGCGAGAAAGTCCTGCGGCCGCGTGATGCCGGCCCGCTGGATTGCGACCGAATCGAAGACCTGGACGGCTACGGGGACCTGAGCGAATGACTGATTGCGCTTGAGTCCGGTGACGATGATCTCGTTATCCGACGCGGGAGTTCCGGCCTGCTCCGCCAGAACCGGCACGGACAGCATCGCAATCGCCAAGGCGCCGATCGAAGATGTCAGCTTGAACATCGAATTCCCTTCCCCTCTTCTTGCATCGCGGCGTCCCTAAGCTGCCGCGATCCGACATTGATGGCCTTCATTTTTGTATGCATTATTGAATGACGGGCAGCAGGCCGTGTCAACAGGAATTTTTTGGCGGCGGGATCGGGTGGTCGGAAGGTCGGCCAGGCTCGGGCTGCATCAAAATAAACGGCTATATATCAGCATATTAATTGGATTATTAATCGGCCGTGCGCGCCATCATGCGCAGCAGGTGTCCGCCGCGGCGGTGCCAGGATTCGGTTGGAGGGAAAAATCACGCACACCGCTCGCGCGGGCTGGCTCCAGCAGAGGAATGGGCTCCGAGGATCTCGCCCAAAGGAAGGGAAACCTATCGGATCATCGGGAAATCCGCAACACACTGATCTGATCTATCTTATTGATATATCACTAATTTGTTGGAAGACTTCGCCCGAAGCCGTCACCTGCGCAACGGAGGGGCGAGGTTCCTAAAAAGGGGTGGCAATCGAACTTTTTTTGCATACAGTATTATATGTCAACAAGGAGGTGGAATTATGGATCATTCGAGACGGGACGAACCCGGCTTTTATAATCTGCTCGGGTTGGGTCGCGCGCGGCTTGATGCGCCGGATGTGCTCGATGGCCTGACCGGTTCCCTGATGAGCGCAGACCCGCGTTCCGGATCCCGTACCTTCGTGCTCGACCTCCCACCCGGCTATCGGGGGCGGACGGATGCCAAGCTTGCCAGTCTCGAATTCTTCCTGCTTCGCGGCGACCTTTCGCTTAACGGCGAGAGGGTCGGAGCCTCGGGTTATGTGCATGTTCCGCAATTGTGCGGTGGCGGCGAACTTCATTCGGAGCGCGGCGCGCTGGCGCTGGCGTTCTGGAATCCGAACATGCCGGCCTTCCCCTTTCCCTATACGCGCAACCGCATCGTGAAGCCGTGGGAAGAGCAGTGGGTCAACAGCGTGCCGGGATCACACGGCGCGATGCACAAGTCGCTCCGTAAGCCTGATCCGGTTCCGCACCCTACCGACGAGGGGTTCGACGGCGGCCCGGGTGGCTACCTGCGCTTCCAATATCTCGAGCCGGGCCTGATCGCCACCGGCGAGCATGTCCATCATGAGTGTTTCGAGGAGATCATCCTGCTGCAGGGTGATTGCTTCCTGGTCAACGAGGGCCAGATGGGAATCGGCAGCGTGGTCGTCCACCCGCAGGAATGGTATCATGCGCCGTTCGCCTCGCGCAGCGGCGCGCTGATACTTGTCCACACCGACGCGCCGATGGGCTTCCCATGGCCACCCCGCCCCTATCCGGAGGCCGAGAGGCTGGCCGCCGCCTATATGGAAAGCGCCGCGTGGGACATTCCCACCGAGCATGTCCCCTGGGATCAACACCCCCTTGCCCAGATGCAGGAAGCGTCGCCCGAATATCAGGCCTGGCGCAAGGCCGAGGGGCGCAACAAATGGGGCGACGACGATGTCGGCGACAAGGTACCCTATATGCCCGGCAAGCAGGGCACTGCGTCGAACTTCCGTGGTAGCTGGACACGAAAGGAATGCGGATGCAACGGTTGATCTGCTTTCTGCCATATACCCCTCGCGCGGATTCCGCTTCGAGGGGCTATGAGAAATGGCTTCAGGACGTCGATAATCCCTTCTTCAACAGTCGGCCCGCAGTCGCACATTATACGAACTGGCGCGTTGCCGGAGGTGCCACCGAGGCCTTCCCCTATACCCATTTCGACTTCCTGCTGATCGCATCCGGCAAGACGCCGGAGGATGTTTGGACCGATGGGCCACTGGCCGAATTCGCCGCCAATTGGGTCAAGCTCTGGGGCGTCGCGCCGGATGGCGATCCCGCACTGAACTACCAATGCTCGGTGGCTGAATATGTGTCGGGCGAGGCGGGCACCTTCTCGCCGCTGGTCGAGGTGTCCATGGACCTCTCGTCACCGGGGGAGCAATGGCGCATTACGCAGAACGTGGTCGGCCAGGCCCCGGCCGCCGGCTTTACGCGCCGCTTCGTGTCGGGATCGGGCGCGAACCGATCGACGATCGTCGGAGAACTGGTTGCCGCACCCGAATGATGCCGGTGACGATGCCGTGAACGAAAACGGGCCCATGCTCATCATGGGCCCGTTCCTGTTCCGGCGGGGAGATGCGGTGCGGGTGAAGCGAGCGAATGCGTCGGCGTTCTAGCGCTCCACCTCCGCGAAAAAGGCGGAGATGCCTGCGGCAAAACTATCCGGATCGAGATCGGGCTCGAAATTGGCGCCGCCAATGTCGAGGCGCCTGGCATCGGGCCGGATCTCGCAGGCCCGATCCAGATACGGCCTGAGCACGTCCTCCGGCGCGGCCATCAGCAGGATCGGACAGGTCAACCGCTGGAAGAAGCTGGTGAAATCCTGCCCCCATACGGCATTGTAGGATTGTACCCGGCCCCACCAGGCGCGGAGCATGTCCGCCATCTCGCGGTTGAAGAGCATCACATCGCCATGCGCTCCCAGAGCGCGCAGATATTCCCAGTTGTCGAGCAGATAGGACCCGCTCAGCGTCGGCGTAAAGGGTGCGCCAAAATGTCTGGAGAACTCTACGCGCTCGTCCGGTGTCAACGGCACAGGGCCAACCAGCGTCACGCTCTTCGCCAGGGCGGGGTAGCGGGCGGCCATCTCCGCGGCGATGCAGGCGCCGGTATGATGGCCAACCAGATGCGCGCGTTGAATGCCCGCGGCCTGAAGCGCCTGAAACAGCCAGTCGACATACTGGCTCATCGGCGGCTTGCTGTCGACCGGAGGATCGAACGATCCGCCGAAGCCGGGCGTGTCGAACGCATAGCAACTCCATTTGCCGCCGATCCGTTCGAAGGTCTTCAGGTACATCTGACCGGAGCTGGCGGTCTGATGGAAAAAGACGGCCGGGCCCCGCTCACCCGATACGGATCGGTAATGGATCTGTTCGCCGTCGAGCGTCTCAGCATAGTTCTTGCGCACGCGCATATGAGCTCTCCCAAAATGGCTGTTCCGTACGCTGGCGGAAAGCCGACGCGCGTTGATCAGAGCCCCAGCGAGCCGGGATTCACCCGGCGGCCAGGGTCCACCACCGCCTTCACGCTCTTCAGGAGACCGGCGAGTGCTGCCTCGGCCATCATCTCCTGATAGGGATAATATTTGCCAATCTGCAGATGCAGAGCGCCAAGCGAATCGAAGAGATCGCGCAGTTCATCCCGTAATCCGAGAACGACCGCGCGCCGCTCCTCATCTGCCGGGATATCCCTCCACTTTTCGGCAAATTCCGGTTCGATCAACGACAAGCGGAACGGCCCCAGTTCGTCGTGCCAGTAAAAGCTCGGTTCGATCACGAACTCCGGACCGGAGAAACATGTCAGGTAGGATGTCTTGATGCCGTAGCGTTCCAGCACCGGTCCGCGATCAGCCAGGAATTTCTCCGTGGCTTCAGCCGCATGCTGGGCAACGGAAAGCGGGAAATATCCATGGATCGGCAGCCATATCTCACCTTCCGAGCCCAGCAGGATCGTCCGGACGCCGCCGAAGGGAGCATTGCGGAAGACGGTGGGAATGCTGCTCACCATTTCCCGCCCGCCTTCTCCGGCACAGATTTCAGCGGCCAGATCGGCATGTTCCGCCGCAACGCCTTCGGTCAGTCCGTCCAGTGTCATGTGCAGCGAATAGGGAACATCCTTCAATATCGTCTTGCCACCCAGCGCGACCTTCGCCGCGCGTTTCAGCCCCTTCAACCCACCCTTGCGCGCGATCTTTCCAACGATCGAGAGCCCTTCTTCAAAGGTGATGCCCTGCTTTTCGAAGCCAGCATTATAATAGGGATCGAACCCGTAGCATTCCGAGGCGATGCCAAGCCGCGCGATCTGCACCTGCGCGGAGAGCATCGCATCGAGTGTGTCGAATTTGTAGGACAGGTAGCCGGTGTGCCTCGGCGCCACCACCAGACGCAGCGCAGCGGCCGCCTTCACGCCCATCGCCCCGGTATCTGCGAGAAACAGGCCCGTCATGTCGGGCCCGAAATGGCGCCAGAACGGATTGCCGTGCCTATGCCCCCAGGACCCGGTGGTGACGGTGGTTCCATCGGCGAGAACGATCTTGAGGCCCAGGACGCTCTCCGCAGCAGTCCCGCCGGTACCCGATCCATGGAACAGGCTGTTCTGGGAAAGCGCGCCTCCGACCGTCGCATATGCACCTGACAGCGGACCCCAATAGGGGGTACGGAAGCCCAGGGGCAAAAGCGCCTCATAAAGCTTCTTCCAGGTGCATCCTGCTTCGACGATCACATACATGTCGTCGACATTGATCTCGATGATGCGGTCCATCCTTCGCATATCGATCAGCACGCTGCCCTTTTCCTCGGGCGTATATCCACTGGTGTAGGACATGCCGCCGCCCCGGGCGACGACCGCGTGACCGTGGCCGGTCACCGCCGCCACCGAGGCCGCCAGTTCATCGATTGAACCGGGCCGGATCACCGCTTCCGCGATTTCGCCCGGCCGCCAGCTGAGATCGGTGGACAATGTGGCCCGCTCGCTTGCGCCCCGCAGGATGTTGTCGGAGCCCAGGATGGTCAGCAGCTGCCCCACGAGTTCGTCCCCGAGCGATCCCACCGAAGTCTGCATTGCCATCTCCCTAGCTTCGAAAATTATGTATGCATTTTTGTAGACATGCAAGTCTATCGATGCTGAATGCAGAAGCTCTTGGCCGGCGGGACTTTCTTGGGTAAACGCGCACAATGAAAAATATGGGAGCCCAAGGGGCGGGTGCCGATCAGGATGCCTCCGCCGCCTCACGCGTGAATTTCATTGTCGATGCCATCGTGGAAGGTGTGTTGAAGGGCCATTTCGTGCCCGGCCAACGCCTGATTGCCGCTGATCTTGCCGAGGAATATGGTGTCAGCCGCGCGCCTGTCCGGGAAGCGCTGCACGTTCTGGCGGGCGAAGGCGTGGTCGAGCTGATTGCCAATCGCGGCGCTCGGATCCGCAAGCTGGGCGCAGAAGAGCTCTTCAACTTTCTCGAGTTCACCGAAGCGCTTCTAGCCGTCGGTGTCCGGCGCGTGAGCAGCAGAAAACTTTCGCGAGATGAGATAAAAGCGATTGAAGCGGCCTTCAAGGGTATAGAGGAGCAGTGTGGGCGGAAGAATGCACGCGATTTGCTTCCGGCCCTTCACCACTATCATTCGGTAATAAACCGCTTTTCCGGGAACGATTTCGTCGAGTTTTTCTATAATCGCCCCTATATAAGATTCTATACGTCCTTGATCCACGAAATTGCTCCCGGAAATAACTGGGAGCAGTTCATCAACAATTACCGCCTGATCCATTCGACCATCCTTGCGGGTGACGAGCACACGGCCGTGGCGACCTTCGTCGCCCATATCCGGTGGGTGCTGCGGATGATGCGCGCCGCCTGACCAATCCGCCGCCGCCTCACCGCAGGGATCGACGGCCCTTCACATGATGGCGATCAGTTGAGATCGTGCTGGTGCAGGGGGAGTTCGACTGCCGGGGCCTGCCGGCTGTCCGCCGGCCCGGCGTGGCGCGCCGTCGGGCGAGATGGTCGGGGAGACAGGATTCGAACCTGCGACCCTCTGGTCCCAAACCAGATGCGCTACCAGCCTGCGCCACTCCCCGACGCCGCGTCGCTATAGGGGCGTCGTCGCATCCGCACAATCGTTTAGGCGACCGGGCGATGACAGGGGCATCGCGGCCCGCTAAGCATCGGGCGGAAAGGTAGCACATGAAACTGTACAGCTATTTCCGCTCGTCGGCCGCCTATCGCGTCCGCATCGCCCTCAACCTCAAGGGTATCGCCGCAGACCAGCAGGCGGTCCACCTGGTCCAACCCGATCCGCTGCCCGCATTCCGGCGCGACGTTAGCCCGCAGGGGTTGGTGCCGGCGATCGAGGGCGAGGACGGGCTGATCGTGCAGTCCGTCGCGATCATGGAATATCTGGAGGAGCGCCAGCCCGATCCGCCGCTGCTCCCGGCGGGCCTGGCGGAACGGGCCTATGTCCGCGGCGCGGCATTGCTGGTCGCCTGCGACATCCATCCGCTCGCGAACCTGCGCGTGCTGCGCTACCTCAAGCGCGAGCTGGGCCATGACCAGGACGAGGTCGACGCCTGGTATCGCCACTGGGTGGAGGATGGGCTTGGCCGGCTGGAGGCGTTCGTCGCCGGCAGCGGGCGGAGCGGACACTTTGTCTACGGCGATGCGCCGACCATGGCCGATTGCTGCCTGGTGCCACAGCTGTTCAATGCGCGGCGGGTGAACTGCGCGATCGACGCGTTTCCCACCCTGCTCGCCATCGATGCGCGGTGCGCCGAGCTGGAGGCGTTCCGGAACGCGCATCCGTCGGTCCAGCCCGACGCCGAATGAACGGGGCCGGGGGCGACGCGGCGGCCGTCCCGATTCTCGATCCGTCGGCACTGGGGCAGGCGGACTGGGCGGCGGCGGACCTGATCGTCAACGGATCGGCGCGGGCGGCGCTCGACGCGATGCCGGCCGGATCGGCGCATGTCGCGGTGACCAGCCCGCCCTATTTCGGCCAGCGCGACTATGGCGTCGACGGCCAGATCGGCCTCGAGCCGGACCCCGACGCCTATGTCGGGGCATTGGTCGCCGTATTCCGCGCGCTGCGCCGGGTGCTCCGCGACGACGGGACGCTGTGGCTGAACCTCGGCGACAAATATGTCGGCGGCGCACTGCTCGGCATGCCCTGGCGGGTCGCACTGGCGCTGGTCGCGGACGGCTGGCGGCTCCGTTCGGACATCGTCTGGCACAAGCCCAACGCGATGCCGCATTCGAACAAGCGGCGGCCGACCCACGACCATGAATATGTCTTCCTGTTCTCCAAGACCGACGATTATCGCTACGATGCCGACGCGATCCGCGAGCCGCACCGCACCTTGGGCCCGGACAGCCGCATGCGCGGCGGGCGCGGCCATTTCGGCCGGCGCGGGGGCACGCCCGAGCAGGGCAAGAACAGCGGCGACGCCAACCTCCATGACGGCCGCTGGGACCAGGCCTTCCATCCGCTGGGGCGCAACCGGCGGACCGTCTGGTCGGTGCCGCTCGGCAAATATCGCGATGCGCATTTCGCCGTCTTCCCGCCCGCGCTGATCACGCCCTGCATCCGCGCCGGCTGCCCAGAGGGCGGGATCGTCCTCGATCCCTTCTTCGGCGCCGGCACGACCGGCCTCGTCGCGCGGGCCGAGGACCGACGCTTCGTCGGTATCGAGATCAATCCCGATTATTGCATCATGGCGCGCGACCGCATCCTGGCAGGTCGGGAGGCCCGGAGCGCGACATAGTCCGAACAGACGATGCCGGCCCCGCGCCCGCCAGTAGATTCGCTTCCTGCTGCCCGACACAGGCAAGGAGAGCGGATGACATGAAATTCCCGATCACCCATCCGGGGCGGATGGACGTCAGGCGTTCCGAAGGGGAAGGGCTCCGTCTTCGGGGGCAGCAGGCGGGGGGACACGCGCGATGAGCGGGGGCAGCTTCGACGGCAAGGTCGCCCTCGTCACCGGTGGCGGATCGGGGATCGGACGGGCCGCCGCCAGGCGTCTCGCCGTCGAGGGGGCCGCGGTGGTCATCGCTGACCTCGACGGCGAGCGCGCGGCCGGCACGGCGGCGCTGGTGCGGGAAGCCGGCGGCCGCGCGACGGCGATGACCGCGGACATCGCGAGCGAGGCCGACAACCGGGCCATGTTCGACGCCGCCGAGCGCGACTATGGAGGGATCGACCATGCGTTTCTCAACGCGGGCACGCTGCAACCCTATATGCCCTTCGATGAGGTGACGACGGCGCTGTTCGACCGGCTGATGGCGGTCAACCTGCGCGGCACCTTCCTGGGCCTGCAACTTGCGCTTGCGCGGCTGCGTCCGGGCGGGGCCTGCGTCGTCACGGCCTCCGCCGCCGGCCTGATCGGCTTCTCCGAGGCTGCGGCCTACGCCACGTCGAAGCATGGGCTCGTCGGGCTCGTCCGTTCGGCCGCGCGCGCCTTCGCCGACAAGGGGTTGCGCGTCAACGCCGTCTGCCCCGGCATGGTGCTGACCCCGATGAACGGGCGCGAGCAGGATGACCGGCTCGTCGAGGACCTTTCGGATCCAGGCTATCGGGGCGGCCTTTCCGCGCAACATATAGCGGAGGTGGCGCTGTTCCTGATGTCGCGCCGCGCCGCGGGCATCAATGGACAGGCACAGCTGGTGGATTCGGCTCTCCTGTCGTCCTTTCCGCCTTTGGCGCGTTAGGGAGCGGGCCTGGACGGGCCGAGGCCCGAACCATATGCGGAGCCAGCCCCCGCCAGGCTCCGCGTCACGCCAGCAGCGCGACGCTGTCGAGGACGACGCGGACCAGGTCGCCCTGGCCGCGCGTGCCCGTCTTGGCGTAGATTCGCTTCGAATAGTTGCGCGCGGTCTCCAGTGAGAGGCGGAGCGTCGCTGCGGCTTCGGCGATGGACCGGCCCCGCGCGAGGGCCAGTGCGAGCGCGGCCTCGCTGGTGGATAGTCCGTAGCGCCCGGCGAGCAGCCGGGCATGGCGGTTGTCCAGCGTGCGCGGCAGCCGCGCCACGGCGGCACAGGCCGGCATGACGGGCGCCGTCAGCGGCTTCTCCGTGATCGGCAGGGCGATCAGCGCGCCGTCGTCATCGTCGTCGAGCGGGGCAAGTTGCGGTGTCGTATCGGGTTGCGCGGCGAACAGCTCCGCGAGCCGGACCAGCCGGCGCTCGGCCTCGACCGATCCCGCGCTTATTCGCGCGCCGGTGGCGGACAGCATGGGGCCGGCGGCCGAGGAGGAGAGCTGCACCGCTCCGTCGCTGCCGAGCACAGCCCAGGCGAGCCCGGCGCGGCGCAATATGTCCTCGCTGACATGCGCGCGCAGCCTTTCGCGCTCCAGCACCGCGAAGTTTCGCAGGGCGATCGACAGATGCGGTTGCAGCGCGGCGAGGATGGCACTGTCCGACGCGCTGAAATTATCCTTGTCGCGCAGCAGCACCGCCCAGGCGCTCGCCCCTCCGGGCTCGGTCACGCGCATGAAGCGGCCGTGGCCGACGCCGATGCGGCTGAGATATTCTGCACGGAAGCGGTCGTGGCGCGGATCGGTCGGATCGATCAGCTCCTCCGGCGAATAGACCCGGCCGGGGCGGAGCCGATCATAGGGAATAGGGTCGAGGCGCGCGAGCTCCTCCAGCTCCTGCGCCCGGGAGCGGACGTCGCGGCCGGCATGGACCTGGGTGGCACGGTGGATGGGCGCCTGTCCCTGCGAGAAGATCAGCGAGGCATAGTCGGCCCGTGTCCGGCGACGGAGGCGTTCGAGGAAACTGCCCCAGCGCGGCGTCTCGTGCAGCCCGTCGTGCAGGGCCGTGAGCAGCTCCATCTCATCGGTACGGGTCAGCGCCATATTGCCTCCCATATGGGAGGTTCGACGGCATGTCAGCCCTTTAGATAGGGCGGCGAACGACAATCAGAGGATTCGCCGATGGTCGCCGACCCCAAGACCCTGACCCATCTCGAACGGCTCGAGGCCGAGAGCATCCACATCCTGCGCGAGGTTGTCGCAGAGTGCGAGAAGCCGGTGATGCTCTATTCGGTGGGCAAGGATTCGGCGGTGATGCTGCACCTCGCCCGCAAGGCCTTCTATCCGTCGCCGCCGCCTTTCCCGCTGCTGCATGTCGACACGACCTGGAAGTTCCGGGCGATGTACGAGCTGCGCGACCGGATGGCGCGCGAGAGCGGCATGGAACTGCTCGTCTACCATAACCCCGAGGCGCAGGAGCGGGGGATCAACCCGTTCGATCATGGCGCGCTCCACACCGACATGTGGAAGACCGAGGGGCTGAAGCAGGCGCTCGACAAATATGGCTTCGACGCGGCGTTCGGCGGCGCGCGGCGCGACGAGGAGAAAAGCCGCGCCAAGGAACGCGTGTTCAGCTTCCGCTCGGCCAACCACCGCTGGGACCCGAAGAACCAGCGGCCCGAGCTGTGGAACCTCTACAATGCCCGCAAGAACAAGGGCGAGAGCATCCGGGTGTTCCCGATCTCGAATTGGACCGAACTCGACATCTGGCAATATATCCAGCTCAACGACGTGCCGATCGTGCCGCTGTATTTCGCGGACAAGCGCCCGACGGTGGAACGCGACGGCATGCTGCTGATGGTCGACGACGACCGCTTCCCGCTCAAACCCGGCGAGGTCCCGGTCGAGCGCTCGATCCGCTTCCGCACGCTCGGCTGCTACCCGCTGACCGGCGCGGTCGAGAGCGAGGCGAAGACGCTGAGCGAGGTGATCCAGGAGACGCTGCTGACAACGACATCCGAACGGCAGGGCCGCGCGATCGACAAGGATGCCGGCGGCGCCGGCATGGAGAAGAAGAAGCAGGAGGGCTATTTCTGATGACGACGGTCAACGCGGCCTCCGACGCCAGCGTCTACAAGGTCGAGGCGCTCATCGCCGAGGATATCGACGCCTATCTGAAGCTCCACCAGCATAAGACGTTGCTGCGCTTCATCACCTGCGGCTCGGTCGACGACGGCAAGTCGACCCTGATCGGCCGCCTGCTCTACGATTCGAAGATGATCTTCGAGGACCAGCTCGCCGCGCTCGAGGCGGACAGCAAACGGGTCGGCACGCAGGGGCAGGAGATCGACTTCGCGCTGCTCGTCGACGGGCTCGCGGCCGAGCGAGAGCAGGGCATCACCATCGACGTCGCCTATCGCTTCTTCGGCACCGAGAAGCGCAAGTTCATCGTCGCCGACACGCCCGGGCACGAACAATATACCCGCAACATGGTGACCGGCGCCTCCACCGCCGACCTTGCGGTGATCCTGATCGATGCGCGCAAGGGCGTGCTGACCCAGACGCGGCGGCACAGCTATCTCGCGCACCTGATCGGCATCCGTCACATCGTGCTGGCGGTGAACAAGATGGACCTCGTCGATTACGACCGGAAGGTGTTCGACGATATCGTCGCCGACTATCGCGCCTTCGCCGAATCGATCGGCATCCGCGATTTCGTCGCCATGCCCATCTCTGGCTTCAAGGGCGACAACATCACCGGGCTCTCGCCCAACACGCCCTGGTATGAGGGGCCGGCGCTGATGGAGCATCTCGAGACCGTCGAGGTCGACCAGGTCTCCGATCAGGCCAAGCCGTTCCGCATGCCGGTGCAGTGGGTGAACCGGCCCAATCTCGACTTCCGCGGCTTTTCGGGCCTGATCGCGGCCGGCACGGTGAAGGCCGGCGACCAGGTACGCGTGCTGCCGTCGGGCAAGACCTCGACCGTGACCCGCGTGGTGGCGATGGACGGGGATCTCGACGCCGGCGTCGCCGGCCAGTCGGTGACGATCACCCTGGCCGACGAGATCGACTGCTCGCGCGGAGACGTGCTGGCGGCGGCCGACAGCCCGCCCCAGGCCGCCGACCAGTTCGAGGCGACGATCGTCTGGATGTCGGACGAGGAGATGCTGCCCGGCCGTCCCTATTGGCTCAAGCTGGGCACGCAGACCGTGTCGGCGAGCATCCAGGCGCCCAAATATCAGGTCAACGTCAACACGATGGAGCATCTGGCGGCCAAGACGCTGGAGCTCAACGCGATCGGCGTCGCCAACCTGTCGACCGACCGCAACCTCGTGTTTGAGTCCTATGAGGACAGCCGGTCGCTGGGCGGCTTCATCCTGATCGACAAGATCACCAACGCCACCGTCGCGGCGGGCATGCTGCACTTCTCGCTTCGGCGCGCGCAGAACGTCCACTGGCAGGCCACCGACATCTCGCGCGAGCATCATGCCGCGCTCAAGCACCAGAAGCCGGCCGTGCTGTGGTTCACCGGCCTGTCGGGCGCGGGCAAGTCGACCATCGCCAACCTGGTCGAGAAGAAGCTGGCGCGGATGAACCGCCACACCTTCCTGCTCGACGGCGACAATGTCCGCCACGGCCTCAACAAGGACCTCGGCTTCACCGATGCCGACCGGGTGGAGAATATCCGCCGCGTCGGCGAGGTCGCGAAGCTGATGACCGACGCCGGCCTGATCGTCATCACCGCCTTCATCTCGCCCTTCCGGGCGGAGCGCGACATGGTGCGCGCGATGATGGCGCCCGGCGAGTTCGTCGAGGTGCATATCGACACGCCGCTGGCGGCGGCCGAGGCGCGCGACGTGAAGGGCCTTTACGCCAAGGCGCGGTCGGGCCAGCTCAAGAACTTCACCGGCATCGACAGCCCCTATGAGGCGCCCGAGGACCCCGAGATCCGCATCGACACCACCGCCATGACCGCCGAGGAAGCGGCCGAGGCGATCGTCGCAAAGCTGATCCCGTGAGCGCCGCGATGACCGACGCCGAGCTCGCCGCCCATCTCGCCGACGTCGCCGGGCGCATCCTGGTCGAGGTGCGCGCCTCGGGGATGTTCCCGGCCAAGGCGCTGGGCAAGGCGGGCGACCAGACCGCCAACCAGTTCCTGTGCCACGCGCTCCGCGCGCAGCGCCCCGACGACGGGCTGCTGTCCGAGGAGGAGAAGGACGATGCCGAGCGGCTGTCCAAGGGCCGCGTCTGGATCGTCGACCCGGTCGACGGCACCCGCGAATATGGCGAGGAGCGCGCCGACTGGGCGGTCCATGTCGGGCTTGCGATCGACGGCGTCGCGACGGTCGGCGCGGTGGCGCTGCCCGGGCTCGGCGTGGTCCTGCGGTCGGACCGGCCGCAGCCGCTGCCGCCCGCCAACCAGCCGCTCCGCATGCTCGTCAGCCGCACCCGGCCGGCGGCGGAGGCGGTCGCGGTCGCCGGACGGCTGGGCGCCGAGCTGCTGCCGATGGGATCGGCGGGGGCCAAGGCGATGGCGGTGGTGCGCGGCGAGGCCGACATCTACCTCCACACCGGCGGCCAATATGAATGGGACAGCTGCGCGCCCGTCGCGGTGGCGGCGGCGCACGGCCTGTTCTGCTCGCGGGTCGACGGATCGCCGCTGCGCTACAACCAGCCCGACGTCTACCTGCCCGACCTGATCATCTGCCGGCCCGAGCTGGCCGACGCCGTTCTGGCCGCGGCGCGCGCCGAAGCCGCCTGACCGGGGCAGGGCCGCTGCAGCCCGTAGCGGCCCGCCGGCGGGCGCATCCGTCCCGACCGGAGATCGCCGTTGACGTGGGGCGCGGGCTCGGCCAGCAGGGTGAGGATGCCGATCGAACGCTATCTCCGCCCCATCCTCGACGCCTATGCCGACCTGGTCGAGCGGATCGGCGCCATGACCGGGTTTCCGGATCAACTGCTCCACGTTCATGCGGGGCTGCTGATCCTCGTCCTTGCCCGTTTGTTCACCCGGCGGTCCTTCGCCTCACCGGTGCCGCTCGCCGTGGTTGCCGCGGCGGAGCTCATCAACGAGATACTCGACCGGCTCCATCATGGCCGCTGGATGCCCGATACCACCAGTGACGTAATCAACACGCTGTTCTGGCCGCTGGTCATCTTCGCGGTCGAGCGCTGGCGCTCCGGCGGATCGGGCGGCCGGTCGCGGCGCCGATAACTGCCGCTCTGGTTCCGCTGAACCTCGCGCCGCGCGCGTCGTTGTCCCGTCGGGAGAGACGGGATGGCGCGCAAGTTGAAGGTGTTCCGGACGGCGATCGGCTTCCACGACGCCTATATCGCGGCTCCCAGCCGCAAGGCCGCTCTCGAGGCATGGGGCAGCGACCATGATCTCTTCGCGACGGGCGCGGCCGAACTGGTCACCGATCCCGAGCTGAGCCGCGAGCCCCTGGAAAAGCCCGGCACCGTCGTCAAGCGCGTGCGAGGCACGGCCGACGAGCATCTGGCATCGATCGCGAAGGACCGGCCGAAGCGCGGCCGGGCCGCCGCGCCGCCGCGTCCTGTCGCGCCGCGGCCGAACAGGACCGCCGTGGAGAAAGCCGAAGCCGCGCTTGCCAAGGCGGAAGCGCAGCGACGCGACGAACTGGAGGAAATCGTCCGCGACATCGAGAGGCTGTCCCGCCGCAAGCGGGAGCTGGAAGCGAAGCACCGGCAATCGATCGATCGGCTGACACGCATATTGGACGAGCGGCGAGCGGACTATGACGACCGGCTGGCCCGATGGCGCGAGGAGCGATGAAGCAGGGATAGAAAATGGTCGGGGAGAGAGGATTCGAACCTCCGGCCCCTGCCTCCCGAAGACAGTGCTCTACCAGGCTGAGCTACTCCCCGACGGAGATCCGGTCGTTTTTTCGGCTTCGGGAGCCGACCGGATTGAGCCAAGTCGGGGCCCTATAGGGGGCGCCCCGATTCCATGCAAGGGGCTGTTTTCGACTTTTTAAGCGTAGCCGCGCGGCGGCCTAATGGGCGAGGGCCGGCGCCTTGCGGCCGAGGCCCATCGCGGCGAAGGCGGCGAGCAGGCCGAAGGCGCCTGCGATGACGAAAGCGGCGAGGTAGCTGCCCGTCTGTTCGCGGATCAGGCCCGCGCCGAAAGCGGCGACGGCGGCGCCGATCTGGTGGCCGGTCATTACCCAGCCGAAGATGATCGGCGCCTTCATCTCGCCGAAATAACGCGTCGCGAGCGCCACCGTCGGCGGCACCGTCGCGATCCAGTCGAGCCCGTAGAAGATGGCGAAGATCAGGAGGCCTGTCGGCTGGAAGTCGATCGCCGGCAAGGCGATCAGCGACAGGCCCCGCAGCGCATAATAGACGAACAGCAGCTTGCGCGGATCATAGCGGTCGGTGAGCCAGCCCGAGGCGGTGGTGCCGATCAGGTCGAAGAGGCCCATCAGCGACAGCAGCCCCGCCGCCTGCACCGGCGATATGCCATTGTCGCCGCAATAGGCGATAAGGTGCGTGCCGACGAGGCCGTTGGTGGTCAGTCCGCAGACGAAGAAGGTACCGAACAGCAGCCAGAAGGCCGGGCTCCGCACCCCTTCGGCCAGGGTGCCGATCGCCAGCATCGCGCCGCGCCGGTTTTCGGCCGGGGCCGGGGTGCCGGGCGCCTCGCCATAACGTTCGGTGCCGATCGCCGCGGGACTGTCGGGCATCAGCAGCCAGACTATCGGAATAAGCGCGGCGGCACCCAGGCCGACCGCCAGCGCCACCGGGGTCCATGCGCCGGCGCGGGTCAGCCAGGCCATGGCGGGCAGGAAGACCAGCGATCCGGTCGCGGTGCTCGCGGTCAGCAGGCCCATCATCAGCCCGCGCCGCGTCGCGAACCAGCGGTTGACCACCGTGGCGCCGAGCACCGGGGCGATCGCCCCGGTGCCGATGCCCGAGATCACTCCCCAGCTCAGCACATAGTGCCAGCTCTCGGTCATCCACAGGCTGGCGAGGCTCGACCCGGCCATCAGCGCAAGGCCGCCGATCATCGTCCGGCGGATGCCGAACGACTGCATCAGCGCGGCGGCGAAGGGGCCGGTAAGGCCGTAGAGGAAGAGGCCGACAGCGGCGGCAAAGGAGATGGTCGCGCGGTCCCAGCCGAAATGCGCCTCGAGCGGCAGGATCAGCACGCTCGGCGCCGACCGCAGCGCCGCCGCGACGAGCAGGGCGAGGAAGGTGACCGCTATGACGACGAAGGCATAGCGCTGGCCGGTGGCGCGACGATGCAGCATGATGCGATCGTACCGATCGGTACGTCACTGTGCAAGGGGGTGTTGGTGGGGAAGAGGACCGTCATCCCGGCGTTCGCTGGAATGACGGTGGTTTCTTCCCAAAAGATCAGGCCGCTTTGGCCTGCTTCGCCCGGTCGATCGCCTCAAGGACGATGGTGCGCGCGTCGCTGGCGCCGCCCCAGGTACCGACCCGCACCCACTTCTCGGCTTCGAGGTCCTTATAGTGGGTGAAGAAATGCTCGATCTGCTGGAGCACGATCTGCGGCAGGTCGTCGCGCTCGTTGACGTCGGTGTAATAAGGGAAGGTGCTGTCGACGGGCACGCAGACGAGCTTCTCGTCGCCGCCATGCTCGTCCTCGAGGTTGAGCACCGCGATCGGGCGGGCGCGGACGACGCAGCCCGGAACGAAGGGCGAGCGCGCGACGACGAGCGCGTCGAGCGGATCGCCATCGGGCGACAACGTGTGCGGCACGAAGCCGTAATTGGCGGGATAACGCATCGGCGTGTGCAGGATGCGGTCCACGAACAATGCGCCCGACTTCTTGTCGAACTCATATTTCACGGGTTCACCGCCCACCGGCACTTCGATGACGACGTTGAGGCTGTTGGGCGGATCGTCGCCCACGGGGATGAGGTCGATGTTCATGGCCGCGCCTTTATGCTGCACCGCATTGGATTCCAAGCGCCAATAGGGACGATATGGCGGTTTTCCGCGACGGAGCAGCGTTCGCGCGCGCCAAGTCCCTGCGAGCCATGCTTTTAGCATGATTTTCGGCCGTTCGCATCGGCTGCTTTCACGCGGCCGGGGAATCGCAAAGCGCTTCCACCCCGGCCAAAGGGACGATAAGGGCGCGGCATGAGCAGGATCGAAACACCGCGCCCGATCCGGGGCACGCAGGATATGCTGGGCGAGCAGGCATTGCGCTTCGGCCATGTCGTCCAGACCTTCGATCGGGTCCGCCGCCTCTACGGCTTCGGCCGGGTCGAAGTGCCCGTGTTCGAGCCGACCTCCGTTTTCGCCCGATCGCTGGGCGAGACGACCGACGTCGTTTCCAAGGAGATGTACAGTTTCGAGGATCGCGGCGGCGATTCGGTGACGCTGCGTCCCGAGTTCACCGCCGGCATCGCCCGCGCCTATCTGACCGAGGGCTGGCAGCAACATGCGCCGCTCAAGGTCGCGACGCACGGCCCGCTGTTCCGTTACGAACGGCCGCAGAAGGGGCGCTATCGCCAGTTCCACCAGCTCGACGCGGAAGTGATCGGCGCCGCCGAGCCGCAGGCCGATGTCGAGCTGCTATGCATGGCCGACCAGCTGCTGCGCGAGCTGGGCGTTTCGGACGGCGTCACGTTGACGCTGAACACGCTCGGCGACGGCGAAACGCGCGAGGCGTGGCGCGCCGCGCTCGTCGCGCATTTCGAGAAGCATCGCGGCGAGCTGAGCGAGGACAGCCTCGACCGGCTGGCCAAGAACCCGCTGCGCATCCTCGATTCGAAGGATCCGCGCGACCGCCCGATCGCCGACGCCGCGCCCGAGATCGACGACTATCTGTCGGCCGAGGCGGGTGCCTTCTTCGCGGCGGTGACCAGCGGGCTCGACGCCGCCGGGGTCGCCTGGACGCGCAATGCGCGGCTGGTGCGCGGGCTTGATTATTATCGCCACACCGCCTTCGAGTTCGTCACCGACCGACTCGGCGCGCAGGGCACGGTGCTGGGCGGCGGCCGCTATGACGGGCTCATCGAAACGCTGGGCGGCCCGGTGACGCCGGCGGTCGGCTGGGCGGCGGGGATCGAGCGGCTGGCGATGTTGATCGACCTGCCCGCGCCCGAGCGGATCGAGGTCGCAGTGGTGCCGATGGGCGAGGGCGCGCAGGCTTTCGCCGCGCGGGCATTGGCCGATCTGCGCCGCGCCGGGATCGCCGCCGACATGGCCTATAAGGGCAATATGAAGCGGCGGATGCAGAAGGCCGATGCGAGCGGCGCGCGCTATGCGGTGATCATCGGTGACGACGAGGTGGCGCGCGGCGAGGTGTCGCTCAAGGACATGGCGGCGCAGACCCAGGGCCCGGTGGCGATCGACGCTCTCGTGGCGGCGATCCGGGGCTGACGCCATGGCGGGGATAACCTCGGCGCGGATCGCGCAGATCGAGGCTCGTCGCGACGAGCTCCAGGCGCTGATGGCGCGCGGCGACCTGCCGTCGGACCAGTTCGTCCAGCTTTCCAAGGACTATGCCGAGATCGAGCCGGTCGCCCAGGCGGCGGGCGAGGTGCGGCGGCTGCGCGCCGAGCTCGACGTGCTCAAGGGCATGGCCGAGGATGAGACGGGTGACGCCGAGCTGCGCTCCATGGCGGTCGAGGAGGCCGAGGAGATCCGCGCGCGGCTGCCCGAGGCCGAACGCGCGCTGGCGCTCAAGCTGCTGCCGCGCGACGCCGCCGACGAGCGCTCGGCGATGCTTGAGATCCGCGCCGGTACCGGCGGCGACGAGGCGGCGCTGTTCGCCGGCGACCTGTTCCGCATGTACCAGCGCTATGCCGAGGATCGCGGCTGGCGGGTCGAACTGATCTCGGCCAGCGCGGCCGACCTCGGCGGCTATAAGGAGGTGGTGGCGAGCGTCACCGGCGCGGGCGTGTTCGCGCGGCTGAAGTTCGAGAGCGGCGTCCACCGCGTGCAGCGCGTGCCGGTCACCGAATCGGGCGGCCGCATCCACACCTCGGCGGCGACCGTCGCGGTTCTGCCCGAGGCCGAGGAGGTCGACGTCCATATCGACGACAAGGATCTGCGCATCGACGTCTACCGATCGTCGGGGCCGGGCGGCCAGTCGGTCAACACCACCGACAGCGCTGTCCGCATCACCCATCTGCCCACCGGTCTGGTCGTGATCCAGCAGGACGAGAAGTCGCAGCACAAGAACAAGGCCAAGGCGCTCAAGGTGTTGCGCACCCGGCTCTACGAAGTGGAGCGCGAGCGGCTGGCGAGCGAACGGGCCGGCGCCCGCAAGTCGATGGTCGGATCGGGCGACCGTTCCGAACGTATCCGCACCTATAATTTCCCGCAGGGCCGGGTGACCGATCATCGCATCAACCTGACCCTCCATCGCCTGTCCGAGATCCTCGAAGGGCCGGGGCTCGACGATCTGGTCGGGGCGCTGATCGCCGAGGACGAGGCCGAGCGGCTCGCGCAGCTGGATGGTTGAGCCGGCGCCGAGAAATGCGCCGGAGGGCGCATTTCCCCGATGACGGCTGAGACGGTTCGCGCGGCGCTCGTCCGCGCGGCGGCGGCGCTCTCCGCGACCAGCGACACCGCGCGGCTCGACGCCGAATTGCTGATGGCGCATGCGTTGGGCGTGTCGCGGGACAGGATGCTGCTGGGACGGCTCGACGATCCCGCGCCTGCCGCGTTCGAGCCGCTGCTGGCGCGGCGGCAGGCGCGGGAGCCGGTCGCCTATATCGTCGGCGAACGCGATTTCTGGACGATCAGCCTGACGGTCGGCCCCGGCGTGCTGATCCCGCGTCCCGACAGCGAGACGCTGATGGAGGCGGCCGACGAGCATTTCGGCAGCGGGGGGCCGGCGCGCATCCTCGACCTCGGCATCGGATCGGGAGCGTTGCTGCTGGCGGCGCTGGCGCAATGGCCCGGGGCGAGCGGGGTCGGCATCGACCGCTCCGAGACGGCCGCAGCGATCGCCCGGGACAATGCGGCGCGGCTGGGCCTGGGCGGCCGCGCCGACATCCGGCTCGGCGACTGGGCCGAGGGGATCGACGAGCGCTTCGATCTGTTGCTGTGCAACCCACCCTATGTCGAAAGCGGGGCGCGGCTCGCGCCCGACGTGGCGGAGTATGAGCCGGCCTCCGCCCTGTTCGCCGGTGCGGACGGGCTCGACGACTATCGACGGCTGGCGCCGGTGATCGGCCGCCTGCTTGCGCCGGGAGGGCTCGCGGCGATCGAAATCGGGGCGGATCAAGGGGATAAGGTGATGGCGCTGTTCGCCCGCCACGCACTCGCCGGATCGGTCCGTCGCGATCTCGCCGGGCGCGACCGGGCGATCCTCGTGCGGGCCTGAACCTTTTGTCGAAAGCCAGCATATTCCGCTTGGAAAATGCCTCGCGAGCCCCTACATCAGGTCCATAGACAGGGCTCGGGATGCCGTTGCGCACCGGCTCGATGCTACGACCTCCAATGTCACGGGCGCCTTTTTCGGGTGGCCTTGTCACATGGCGGATGCGGGCCTTGACCGGCCCGCGCCTTGGGGCGGCGTGCATCATGCAATGGTTTGGGGCAGGGCCCCGACAGATTCCGGGGTGGTCCCGGAAATGGGAGTGGTGAACCGATACCACCAGTGACGAGGACATCGGAAAGTTGATCAATAATCGGCAGAACGGCCGCCGTCGCGGTCGTGGCGGTGGGTCGGGCGCGCCCCGGCCGAACGGTTCCAACGGCGGTCAGGATCGCGGTAACCGCATCGACAATCGCGCGCGCGGCAATGCGGCCCAGCTTCTCGAGAAGTACAAGGCGCTGGCGCGTGACGCCCAGATGCAGGGCGATCGGGTCAACACCGAATATTATCTGCAGTTCGCGGACCATTATTTCCGGGTGCTGAGCGAGAGCCGCTCGCGCTTCGAGGATCAGCAGCCGCGTCCGCGCCGCGACGACTTCGCCGGCCCCGCCGACGAGGAATATGGCGACGAAGGCGAGCGGATCGGCTCCGACGAACAGCAGCCTGCCCCGGCGCGGGCCGCCGGGCAGGAGCGCGGCTTCCATCGCCGTGACCGTGACCGTGACGCGGAGCCGCGCCGCGAGCGGGAAACCCGCGACCGTGATGCCGAGGTCGAAGCGCCCGTCGCGGCCCAGGCCCCCGTCGATACCGACGGCGAGGACGAGGATCGCCGGCCGCGTCGGGGCCGCGCTCCACGCGCCGAGCGCCGTGCCGAAGCGCCGTCGACGGCGCCCGAGTTGCCGTTGGCCCAGGCCGCCGCGCCCGAGCCCGCCCCCGCCGCGGAGGAGCCTGCGCCGGTCCGTCGCCGTGGCCGTCCGCCCAAGGCGAAGCCCGTCGAAGCGGCCGAGCAGATCGAGGTGGATCGCCTGCCCCCGTCGCTGAAGCTCCAGGCGCCGGTCAATGGTGACGAGGGTGAGGAGGCTCCCCGCCCGCGCACCCGGACCCGCAAGCCGCGCGGCGAGACGGCGGCGGCCTGACCGGCCTCGACCACCGGAAAAGAAAGGGCGGCCCTCGGGTCGCCCTTTTTCATTTCAGTCGTGGGGGCGCTTGTCCCAGCGGCTGCCGTCATCCGGTTCGAAATGGGCGACGTCCTCGTCATGACCCGTGCCCGAGCTCATGAAGATCAGCGCCATCAATGCGCCCGCCAGCAGCACCGACAGCGCCACTCCCGCGCTCGTGGCGATCACCACCGCGACCGTCAGCGGCGATCCGTCCGCGTGGAGGTAGAAGAGCGCCGCGGCGACGGCGAGCATCGCGGTGAAGATCACCCAGCGCATGATCCAGCGGAAGCGGAGCCAGGCGCGGGCGGCTTGCTGGGGATCGGACAGGCGATTGCGGGGGTTCGACATGGCTTCCATTTGGGGCGGAAAAGTGGGATCATCAACCCCGCCGGGACCCGGCGACATTCGGACCTCCGTTTCGGAACGGTAGACCGGACCCGGCATTGACAGTCCAGGGCCACATGGCCCCCGGACGAACCATGTGGGGAAGGAGGCCGAGATGACCATTGCGGCGATTCTGCGTGACCGGAGCGAGAACAGCATCATCAGCGTGTCGCCGGACATGCCGGTGGTCGAGGTGCTCGCGCTGCTCGCGGACAAGCGGATCGGCGCGGTCCCGGTGATCGACCGGGAGCAAGTCGTGGGGATCCTGTCCGAACGCGACATGATCTACGGCCTGCGGCGCGACGGCGCCGCCTTTCTCGATCGGCCGGTGCACGAGGCGATGACCTCGCCCGTGATCACGGTAACGAGCGTGACCACCCCGCTGGAGGCGCTGGCGATGATGACGCGGCGCCGAATCCGCCATCTGCCCGTGGTCGACGACGGCGTGCTCGTGGGCTTCGTCTCGATCGGCGATCTGGTGAAGGCGCGTATGGAGCGGATCGAGCAGGAGGCGGCGGCGATGCGCGAATATATCCAGACCGCCTGACATGAAAAACGGCTCGTTCCAGTGACTTGTCGGGCGGCGTGATTCCCGCCGCCCGAATCGCGCCGGGGTTGATTCGCGGCCCCAGCTTCTTATCTCGGATACCGACGCTGTGCTGAAAGCCCCGGATTACGGGCCTCAATTTGCGCTGCAAAAAAGTTGTAATTTTGTTGTTGACCGGCGGAGGGCTCGCCCATAGAAGCCGCTCCACCGACGGCGGCGACGCGGTTCACCGAGGCGCCACCGACTTCCCGATCGACAAGTCGATCACCCGAAGAGCGATCTTGGGGGAGGGAAGGTTTTCGGTTCTTTGACATTGTTGGA
>NZ_LDES01000123.1 GCF_001015195.1 Sphingomonas sp. Y57
GCCAATCTTTGCAACAGAGCCTCTGATAGCTGTAGATCGCGCAACGGAGATACCCGCGAACGATCTTTTCCATAGCCGCATCGTCATTGCGGTGGCGATCTAGCAATGCGTCAAGGTCGGCTACGGACGGATTGGGATCAAGCATGGTCGGCCTCGATCTGTAGGGCGAGCTGGGCGAGGCGATCGGGAGCAAGCAAGTCGTCGGCCGCAAGGTCGATAGCGAAGGGTTCGCCGGGTTCGGGCGGCCGTCGATCGGCGGCGAAAGCGGCAAGATAGGGTTGCGCCGCGTCGGTTTCGATCCAGCGCCAGAAGGCAGGCCCTTGGCCGAATAGCCCGGCCTCGAACATATCGAGCCGGGCTTGCGCGAAATCATCGCACATTAGGCGAAGTGGATCACGGCCGATTCAGTGGTCCGCCCCTGCGGGCGCACGACAATATCGACCTTGCAGCCAAGCCGGGTGAGCATGGCTAGAAGCCGCTCAACCGAGACGCTGCGGAACTGGCCTCGCAGGATGCGCGACAATTCCGGTTGGGTAGATCCCGTAACCTTGGCGGCGGCGATCTGCGTCAACTTCCGCTCCTGCATGGCCTCGGCCACACGGGTAACGAGCTGGGCTTTCAAAAGGTGGGTGTCGGGGTCGGCAAAGCCTAGATCGGCAAAGACATTGCCGCTGCCTTCCTCAATGATTTCGTCCTGTGCGCTCATGCTGTGCCTCGCGGGGTCTGGTGTTGCCGGTGATGCTCCTCGGCGGATTTCAGCCGCGTTCGGATCAAATCCATATCGGCCTGCGGCGTGGCCTTGCCCTGCTTGGATTTCTTCTGGAAGGCGTGCAGGACATAGACCGCCTCCGCGAATTTGACCGTATAGACCGTGCGGAACGTATCGCCTTGGTGGTCGTCTATGATCTCGACCACGCCAGCGCCGCCAAAGCCCTTCAACGGCTTAGTGCTGGCGTGCTGCCCGCCTTGCTGCGCAAGGTGCAGGGCATAGCCCATTACGTCCTGCACATCGTCCGGGAACTCCCGAAAATCGCGCTTTGACGATGCCACCCATCGAACCGGCCGTTCCGTATCCATCGCGGCTATTATGCACAAATATACATAGCCCGCAAGCGGAAATTATGCGCGTATGTGCATATTGCCAGCTCGCTATGCCGATTGAGGCGACCGCGATCGGGGCGGCTCAATCGAGCGCCCTGCGCGACGAATGTATCAACGCCGGGGATGCAGGGCCGTAATTTTATGCTAGAGGCCCGGCGCGGCCCACGCCCCCCAATTTGTGCGGCCGTCCACTTCCGACGATGGCCCGCAAGGACTAGCCATCGTCGGAAGACCAACAAACAATCTAGCCGATGCCACGCGCCGCCCCTGTCCGGGCAGGCGAGGGCTGCTTGCCGTTGTAATAAAATTACTGCTCAATCTGGCCCTAGTTGCGCGTGCAATTTCCCTATTGTTGAGTCATCGTCCTCCCTACAGCGACCGAAAGGAGGACTAGGCTATGGTTGATTCTTCCAATATCTATCGAGAGCAACAGAAAGCGGTTGCCCTAGAGTTCATGGAAAAAGCTCTTGCGATACTCGTTGAGATCGATGATTCAGCCGCAGATTGTTATCTGCAACAATCAATAGATACGTGCATGGCGTCACCGCGCATGACATTTCCCGAAGATGAATTTTGGGATTGTGTTGATGAATTGCCACATTTGACCGATCGCGTCTTGTTCCTGCATCGGCAGAACGGGCTTTCGATCGAGCAAATCGCCAAACGACTAGGCATCGAGCAGAAAGAGGCGGCCGAACGGCTTTCCGTGGGGCTTGCCCTTGTTCGCGGCTCATTCAGCCTGATGGAGCATTAATCGCCGGAATCGGGGTGAGGAAGCATCTTGCCGAGCGTGGCGACCAATTCACCGGGCATGTAGGGCTTGGCGATATAGGCAGCGCCGTTCGGCAATTCGCCTGCACCTGGTCGCACGCGGCCAGAGGTAACGAGGACCGGCATGGACGGCCATCGGTCGCGGACGGCAGCGGCCAAGGCAAGGCCGGTCATCCCTCCGGGCATTTCAATATCGGTGAACACCGCGCCAATGTCATCGCGGCCGTCAAGGATCGCCAGAGCGTCCGCCGCCTCGCACGCCTCAAAGACGCGATAGCCCGCGTCCATAAGAATGTCGGCCGCCATCGTCCTCACTAGGGGTTCATCCTCCACAACCAGCACGGCCGCGCTGCCCGATCCTAATCCCATTTTCCCGGCTCCCCGTCCTTTTCGGCCTTCTCCTGTGCCGCATCACGCAACATTCCCGCCCAGCAAGGCGTCACCTCAAGGTTTGTGCGCCAGACAACGATTTGGCAGACATAATGCGAACATCGGCTAATTAGCGAGCTTGAGGCGCGACATGGGATCGTTGAGCTGGCGGAATTCACCGCCAGGCGGACGCTCCGCCTGCCCTCAAAGGCAGCCGCCGGGCAGGCTACGCCGCGGGGTACGATGCTACTGACATGGCCAAGCCTTCGCTAACGAGCGTTCAGCTCCGGCCACCATATGAACACTCATAAAATAGCTATTCTGCTCCGCCCAGCGTAAATATGCCGCGCGCAGCGCCGATCGGTCATAGCGTGGAGCGCGGCATTCCGCTTTTCGCGCGACGATCATCATGTCGAGCACGCCTTGGAGGTAAGCGCCGCATCGCGGCTCATTCGCTTGACAGCTTACGAACAACGCCGAGCCCGTCGCCGACGCGGGTTCGGTTTGGCCGATCGCACTATCAGGCAGGGCGGCCAAAGCGGCGCATAACAATATCCATCGCCTTGGCCGCATTTTCGTCTCCTATTCCGCAGTATCATTTCGGAAGGGGCGCACGGCCCTCGACGGCCGGCGCCCCGTGCTGATCCATCATTCGCGGCCGAGCACCTGGCCTTCGGGCGTGACGAACAGTTCGATCGTCTTTCCGTCGCTGTTCTTGCCCTTGATTTCATAGAGCGTGCTTCCGTCCGCCTTTCGGGTGACTTGCTCCGCTTTGCTTATTGACGCGAGTTGCGCGCGTGCCGCGTTCATCGCGGCCTCGGGCACCTGAGCAAGCGGGATGTCTCGTTCGCTGTGCTTGCCGATTATCCGGTTTTCGTTCGCCTCGTGGTTTTGCGCGATCGCCACGCCCGCGATCGCCAGCGCGGCCGCGCCCACGCCTGCGACAACAGTGAGAGTTCGTTTGCTAGCCATGTTCCATTCCACTTCCTGCATAAGGGCCGTGGGGTCGGGCGGGCGGCGGTTACGGCCCAATGAGCCGTCGTCCGAGTTCAACTCCTCTGATTGTTCATCCTGTCGAGCGCCGCGCGCAGCCCACGGGCGAGCTTGGCTGCGTCGTCGTTGGCCCAGAAGTGCATGAAGAACAGCCGCGGCTCGTCGTTTAGCATATGATTATGCAGCGCCGTGACCTCGATCCCGTTCGTCCGCAGCACGCGCAGGACCGGATCGACCTCGTTTGCGACAAGTACGAAATCGCCGGTGATGGCGGCTCGGCCGTCCCCGGTTGGCTGAAAGTTGATCGCGGTCGCCGTGCCCATCGTCGGCGGAGTCTCCATATCGCCGTCCATCAGCCGCTCGGCGCGCGGAAAGCTGTATTGGAGGATGCCACCGGCCGTCTTGCCCTCACCGCCCATCAACCGGTTGAGCGCGGCCACATCGAGGTCGAGCCGCGATGCGGCTGCGCTGGCCGAAGGCGATTGCGGCGCGGCGAGCGGGGTCCGACTGGCTGATAGCGCTTGCCGGAGCGCGGCCGCGAGCTTCACCGGGTCGCCGTGGCCGGCAATGTGCATGTACATGGTCGCAGGCGAAGAGCGGAGCAGGTGATTGTGGAGCGCGGTGATCGTAAAACCGCTTGCGAGCAGGCGGCTCAAAACGGGGTTCACCTCGTCGTGGGTCAGCACGAGATCGCCCATCACCATCGCCTCGTCGCCCATCGGCTGAAACGCCGCCCAAGAGCCGAGCGCGAGGGAGGGCTTGATCGTCACCCCATCCAGCGTGACGCTCAGGTCCGAACGCGGGAAGCTGTAGCGGTGAACGCCCCCCGGCTGTTCGGCCCCCGCTCGTCCTATCGCCCGGTCGACAGCCGACCAGTCCGGCGCTGCCCAAGCCGGGCTTGCCAGCAGGAGGCTGGCGAATCCCAAGGCGATGGTCTTTTTCAGCATAATTGATCCTTCATCAGCGCACTCGACACGGAAAGCCTCACGTCATGCGAGCGCGCCGCCGGCGAGCCGCGACATTACGCTCCGGTTTCTTTCTTCGGGATAAGCAGTCCTATGCTCATGAGGCTTGTGATGCAACCCTTACACTTGTAGGCTAGTGACGATACAACTATGACAAACACACAAGCTTCCCCTTGGTTGCTCCTGATCCCGCAGCTTCCGGCTAAGCCTGCCTATTTGCGGGTGAAGGTCTGGCGGCGTTTGCAGGCGATCGGGGCCGCGCCGCTCAAGAACGCCGTCCATGCGCTCCCCAATCGCGAGGACACGCGCGCGCTGTTCGAAGAACTGCATCGCGAGATCACCGAAAATGGCGGCGAGGCGCTGATCCTCGAAGCGCGCCTTGTCGGCGGCATGGGCGATGCGGAGCTGCGCGGAGTGTTCGACGCTGCGCGTGACGCCGACTATGAGGAGTTGGCACGCGAGGCGCGCGCGCTGTGTGAGGGCGAGTATGTCGCGGCGGCGGATGTGGGCCGCCTGCGCAAACGCCTGAACGAGGTCGCCGCGATCGACTTTTTCGGTGCGCATGGTCGGCAGGCGGCACAGGCCGCCATCACCGAGGCGGACCGCCGCTCTCACCAACATCCCGATGTGAGCGGCCCCGGTGCGCCCGAGCTGACCCCGGCGGAGCTAAAGCGCCGCGTTTGGGTGACGCGCCGCCATGTCCATGTCGATCGCATCGCGTCCGCCTGGCTCATTCGCCGCTTCATCGACCCCGAGGCGAGCTTCAAGTTCGTCGAGGGCAAAGGATATGTGCCGGAGCCTGACGAACTGAGGTTCGACATGGCGGACGCTGAGTTCACCCACGAAGGCGACCGCTGCTCCTTCGAGACCTTGGTGTTCCTCACCGGTCTCGAGACCGACCCCGCGCTGCGGGCGCTCGGCGAAATTGTTCACGACCTTGATATTGCCGATGCTCGGTTCGAGCGCCCGGAAACTCCGGGAGTGAGCGCGCTTATCGCCGGCATCTGTGCCGGCACCGACGACGACGAGGAGCGGATCGCGCGCGGATCGACCGCGCTCGACGGATTCTATGCTCACTTCACCCGGCGAAAAGAGGACTAAAGATGGAGGCCAGCGCACGCGCTGAAATCGCAGTCGAGACGCTGCACGAGCACGGCATCAGCTTTGGCGAGGCGGTGCGCGTCTGGATCAGGGTCGCGCTGCTCAGCTTCGGCGGACCGGCGGGCCAGATAGCGGTGATGCATCGCATCCTGGTCGAGGAGAAGCGCTGGATCGGCGAGGAGCGGTTCCTCCACGCGCTCAACTATTGCATGCTGCTGCCCGGCCCTGAAGCGCAACAGCTAGCTGTCTATATTGGCTGGTTGCTCCATAAGACCAAGGGCGGCCTGGTCGCGGGCGCGCTATTCGTGCTGCCCGGCTTCCTCGCGATTTTAGGGCTCAGCTATGTCTATGTGCTGCTCGGCGAAGTGCCGCTGGTCGAGGGATTGTTCTTCGGATTGAAGGCCGCCGTGCTGGCGGTGGTGCTACAGGCGGTGGTCCGGGTGGGTTCGCGTGCCTTGAAGAACAACGTCATGCGCGGTTTTGCCGCGCTGGCGTTCGTCGCGATCTTCGTGCTCGACGTGCCCTTCCCGCTGATCGTGCTTGCCGCCGCGCTGATCGGCTTCTTCAGTGGCCGCGCTGGTTACGCCGCATTCAAGGGCGGCGGCGGACATGGTCCCGCCGGCGCTGAGATAATCCACGACCGCGACACCGCTCTTGGCGAGGGCCTTCCCGACCATGCCCGGCCGAACCTCTCTTGGTCGCTGCGCATCTCCGGCGTCCTGCTGCTGCTCTGGCTCGGGCCGGTCGCAGCGCTGCTGTTCGCGTTCGGCCCCGACGACGTGTTCAGCCGCATCGCCACCTTCTTCAGCCAGATGGCGGTGGTGACCTTCGGCGGCGCCTATGCGGTGCTCGCCTATGTCGCGCAGGAGGCAGTCGAGACCTATGGCTGGCTCCAGCCCGGCGAGATGCTCGACGGGCTCGGCATGGCCGAGACCACGCCCGGGCCGCTGATCATGGTGACGCAGTTCGTCGGCTTCCTCGCGGCCTTCCGCGAAGCGACCGGGCTGCCGCCGCTCGTCGCCGCGACCTTCGGCGCAATCCTCACCACCTGGGTTACCTTCCTGCCATGCTTCCTGTGGATCTTCGCCGGCGCGCCATTCATCGAGCGGCTGCGCGGCAACCGCGCATTGTCGGCCGCGCTTTCGGCGATCACCGCCGCAGTGGTCGGCGTGATCCTCAATCTGGCGGTCTGGTTTGGTATCCACACTCTGTTCGAGCAAGTCCGCGAAGTGCCGTTCGCAGCCGGCACCATCGATCTCCCAGTCCTAACGTCCGTCAACTGGCCGGCGCTGGCGCTCGCGGTGGGTGCGATACTCGCCATGTTCCGGTTCAAGGCCGGCATGCTGCCGGTGCTCGGCGTCTGCTCGGTCCTCGGGGCCGCATATGTAATGATCATCTGAAGGAGTGACGCGTGACGATCGACCATCTTTCCCGACGCAGTGCAATCGCAACTCTTGGCATCGGAGCCGCCGCCATGACTATCAACGAAGCCTCTGCGCAGACGCCGGCCGCAGCGCCGGCGGCTGTCCCCGCCTTTGCCGGAAATCATCAGGTCAAGCCGCTCAGGTTCAATCCCGCCAGGCTTCACGGCCTCTCCGAAAGGCTGATCACATCGCACCACGAGAACAATTATGCGGGCTCGGTCAAGGCCCTGAATATGATCGAGACACGACTTGCCGCCGCGCTCGCTGACACGGACCTGCCGCCGGTGGTCTATGGCGGATTGAAGCGCGAGGAGCTGCACCGCACCGGCTCGGTCGTGCTCCATGAGGTCTATTTCGACGGGCTCGGCGGCAACGGCCAGGCAGCCGGTTCCATCCGCGACGCGCTGGGCGCGGCGTTCGGCTCGTTCGACCGCTGGGAAGCCGACTTCCGCCGTACCGGGATGAGCCTTGCCGGCGGATCGGGCTGGTGCGTGCTCGTCTACAATCTCCACACGCGCTCGCTGCACAACCATTGGGCGTGGGATCATATGCACGGTGCGATTGCCGGCGTGCCGCTGCTCGCGCTCGATATGTACGAGCACAGTTTCCACATGGATTACGGCACCGCCGCCGCCAAATATGTCGACGCCTTCTTCCGCAACATCGACTGGGAAGTGGTCGACCGGCGCTATGCCGCGGCTTTGCGCGGCGGCGGCTGAACCCGACCGCCGTGGCTTAACACCCACTGCTGCGCGACACCTGAGTTCGCGACCACAAAGGGGACAGGTCCGATGGGGAGATGCAACAATGACATCCGGCCCGAACATCGCTCTTCTTTGGCGTGGGCAAGCAGCCGAGTGGACGCATCGCTTTCATGAAGCCCGGCAGTGGCCGATAATGCAGGCCTTGCGGGCGCTCGGGGCGACCGCAAGGCCTGTACTGTACAGGGACGAGGCGGTTCGCGAGATTCGGGACGAGCTGCTGTCGTGCGACGCAGTGCTGGTCTGGGTGAATCCGTTGGACATTTCAGGCGACCGCTCGCAGCTCGATCCAATGCTGCGCGAAGTCGCGGGGTGCGGCGTTGTCGTCAGCGCGCATCCTGACGTGATCGCCAAAATCGGCGTCAAGGAAGTGCTCTACACAACGCGATCCATGGAATGGGGCAGCGATGTCGATCGATACGTGGACGCTGAAGGCCTTCGCGCTCGTTTCCCCGAACATCTTGCCGCAGGCCCGCGCGTGCTGAAGCCGAACTACGGCAACGGCGGCAGGAATGTATGGCGTGTCCAACTAGACGAAGCGGGAAACGCTCCGGCTTTGAAAACGTCGGTGAAAGTTCAAGAGGCCCGCCAAGGAAGCAAATCGGAGCGCATCAGCCTAGCCGAGTGCTTGGAAAGGTGGGTGCCGTTTCTAAACGACGGCGGCGTGCTGATCGATCAGGCTTATCAGCCGCAGTCGTCCGAGGGCATGGTCCGCTGCTACGTGTGCGGGCACCGAGTGGTTGGCTTTGGGCACAACCTGATCACTGCGCTGATGACGCCAACGGCCATTGATACAACGTCGTCAACCCCACAGCCGATGGGCCGCGCCATGTTCGGACCGGAGGTGACGCGCTTCGCAGCCTTACGGAAAGCGATGGAGGATCGCTGGATTCCAGAGATGCAAAGGTTGCTGTCGATCGCCGACCACGATCTTCCGCTTCTTTGGGACGCCGACTTCCTATTTCGCCCTGGTGAAGCCATCAGCGATGGCTCCTATGCGCTTTGCGAGATCAATGCTAGTTCGGTTGCACCATTTCCGCCAAGCGCCGTCCAGCCAGTCGCCGCAGCGGCAATCGGTCGCGCTCTTGCCATTCGTTTGAGGGACTGTCAGGATTTCC
>NZ_LDES01000124.1 GCF_001015195.1 Sphingomonas sp. Y57
CAAGAACGCCAACTGCCAGACCTTGGTATCGGTGACGTTGGCCTCGGGAGAAGTTCCGGTCATGCTGGGTTTGCGGCTGTTCCTGCCGGAAAGCTGGACCAGCGACACTGCACGGATGGCCAAGGCGGCTGTGCCCGAAGCATTTCGGGCCTATCGCACAAAGCCTGACATCGCGATTGAGGAGATCGACCGCATCATCGCTGCCGGCGTGCGCTTTGGCTGCGTCCTGGCCGATGCCGGTTATGGCCTGTCCGCACCGTTCCGGCAGGCGCTCAGCGCACGGGGCCTCTGCTGGGCGGTCGGCATCCCCCGCCACCAGAAGGTCTATCCCTCAGACGTGCAGTTGATCTTCCCGGTGGCGGGACGTGGACGACCGCGTGTCCGGCACGTACCCGACGTCAAATCCCTGGCCGCCCATACCATGCTGGAGGAGGCGAAGTGGCGGAAGATCAGTTGGCGCCGCGGAACCAAAGGCCGTCTGAGCGCCCGCTTCGCTGTCATGCGCGTGCGGATCGCTGATGGCGCGCCACAGCGGATCGGTGCTGCTGGCGCACAGCACATGCCAGGCGAAGAGGCTTGGCTGGTGGGCGAGCATCGCTCCAGCGGCGAGCGAAAATACTATCTTTCCAACCTTCCCGCCGACACGCCAGCCAAAGATGTCGCCGGCGCCATCAAGGCGCGCTGGGTCTGCGAACAGGCGCATCAGCAACTCAAGGAAGAACTTGGTCTCGACCATTTCGAGGGCCGCTCGTGGACCGGGCTGCATCGCCATGCGCTCATGACAATGATCGCCTATGCCTTCCTGCAAACACGAAGGCTCGCTCAGACGGGGCGGAAAAAAAAGAGTCTCCGGTCCGCCCCCTCAGCCGAGCCTACCGGCTGTACGCCAAGCTATCCTTGACCGCTTATCGCGCGCGCCGCCGCGCCATTGCCCTCATTGCGGAGGATGCCTGGCAACTGCACATCCTGCAATTCTGCCAAAGTAGTGCTAGG
>NZ_LDES01000125.1 GCF_001015195.1 Sphingomonas sp. Y57
GTGGCAACTTGACAATGCCGCTGGAGCACACGCAAGCCAGCCAGGTCGTCCATATGGACGGTGAATTCGTGCTGACCACCACGCACGGTGAATTGCGCGCCGACAAACTGCTGGTTGCCACCGGTCGGACACCGAACACGCGCAGCCTCGCGCTGGACGCAGCGGGGGTCACTGTCAATGCGCAAGGTGCCATCGCCATCGACCAAGGCATGCGCACGAGCAACCCGAACATCTACGCGGCCGGCGACTGCACCGACCAGCCGCAGTTCGTCTATGTGGCGGCAGCGGCCGGCACCCGTGCCGCGATCAACATGACCGGCGGCGATGCGGCGCTCGACCTGACCGCAATGCCGGCCGTGGTGTTCACCGATCCGCAAGTGGCGACCGTGGGCTACAGCGAGGCGGAAGCCCACCACGACGGGATCGAGACCGACAGCCGCACCTTGACCTTGGACAACGTGCCGCGTGCGCTCGCCAACTTCGACACACGCGGCTTCATCAAGTTGGTTATCGAGGAAGGCAGCCATCGGCTGATCGGCGTACAGGCGGTCGCGCCGGAAGCGGGTGAACTGATCCAGACGGCGGCTCTGGCCATTCGCAACCGCATGACGGTGCAGGAACTGGCCGACCAGTTGTTCCCCTACCTGACGATGGTCGAGGGGTTGAAGCTCGCGGCGCAGACCTTCAACAAGGATGTGAAGCAGCTTTCCTGCTGCGCCGGGTGAGAAAAAGGAGGTGTTCAATGAACGCCTACACGGTGTCCCGGCTGGCTCTTGATGCCGGGGTGAGCGTGCATATCGTGCGCGACTACCTGCTGCGCGGATTGCTGCGCCCGGTGGCGTGCACACCAGGCGGCTACGGCTTGTTCGATGACGCCGCCTTGCAACGGCTGTGCTTCGTGCGGGCGGCCTTCGAGGCGGGCATCGGCCTCGACGCGCTGGCGCGGCTGTGCCGGGCGCTGGATGCGGCGGACGGCGACGAAGCGGCCGCGCAGCTTGCCCTGCTGCGTCAGTTCGTCGAGCGTCGGCGCGAAGCGTTGGCCGATCTGGAAGTGCAGTTGGCCACCCTGCCGACCGAGCCGGCACAGCACGCGGAGAGTCTGCCATGAACAACCCCGAGCGCTTGCCGTCCGAGACGCACAAACCGATCACCGGCTACCTGTGGGGCGGACTGGCTGTGCTGACTTGCCCCTGCCACCTGCCCATCCTCGCTGTCGTGCTGGCCGGCACAACCGCCGGTGCTTTCCTCGGCGAGCATTGGGTCATCGCGGCGCTCGGTTTGACCGGCCTGTTCCTTCTGTCCCTGTCGCGGGCGTTGCGGGCATTCAGGGAAAGAGAATGAGCGCTTTCCGGCCGGATGGATGGACGACGCCGGAACTGGCCCAAGCGGTCGAGCGCGGGCAGCTTGAACTGCACTACCAGCCCGTCGTCGATCTGCGCAGTGGTGGGATTGTCGGCGCGGAAGCCCTGTTGCGCTGGCGTCATCCGACGCTTGGACTATTGCCACCGGGCCAGTTCCTGCCCGTGGTCGAATCGTCCGGCCTGATGCCTGAAATCGGCGCTTGGGTGCTGGGCGAAGCCTGCCGCCAGATGCGTGACTGGCGAATGCTGGCATGGCGACCGTTCCGGCTGGCCGTCAATGTTTCGGCGAGCCAAGTGGAGGGCATAGCGTGGATGGTACGCTAAACAACGCTAAGGGCGAACAATCAGCGAACGCTTATGCGACGCGGCTATCCGGCGGGAGATTGAGGGCCTTGCGGCCAGCGGAAGCGGCTGCGCGATCCCAGAGGAAATCGCCGGAGAAGGCAATATGCTCCCAACCCACGGGGGACGTATGGGCGAGCAGATAATCAGGCACCGCGACCGAGGTTGATCGTAGATGCTGGGCGGCAGCATCCATGTAGATCGTGTTCCAGTAGACGATCGCGGCGATGACTAGATTGAGGCCGGATGCCCGATATTGTTGCGCCTCATGGCTGCGGTCGATGATCCGGCCTTGGCGGAAGGTGTAGATTGCCTGCGTCAGGGCATGGCGTTGTTCGCTGTTGTTGAGACCAGCATGGCATCGCTGGCGCAGATCGGGATTTTCCAGCCAGTCCAGCATGAACAGGGTTCGCTCGATCTTGCCGATTTCCTGTAGCGCGACGTCGAGTTGGTTCTGCCGTTCGTACGCGGCGAGCTTTCGCAGCATGACCGATGGCGCGACATGGCCGGCCTTGATCGAGCCGACGAGGCGCAGCACGTCATCCCATTGTTCAGCGATGATGTCGGTGCGGATACGCTTGCCCATTAGCGGGGCGATGGCCGGATAGGCCTTAACCGGCGCGATCGGCGCGAGGCGCCGGTCTGGAAAGTCGCGCAGGCGCGGGCAGAAGCGAAATCCCAGCATCGCGCACAGGGCGAAGACATGATCGGTCGCCCCGCCAGTGTCGGTGTAATGCTCGACGATTTTCAGATCGGTGCCGTGGCTGGTGAGGCCGTCGAGAACATAGGGTGCCTCATGCGTCGCGGCAGAGATCACGTTGACGTGGTAAGGCGCACGCTGGTCGGAAACATGAGTGTAGAAGCTGAAGCCATGATCGACGCCATAGCGGGCGTTGATATCGCCGCCCGATGCACCGCGCTTCGCGCCCCTGAAGAACTGGCCATCGGAACTGGACGTTGTGCCGTCGCCCCATACGCGCGAGAATGGCAGGCGGTGATGCGCGTTGATGAGCACGGCCAGCGCCGCGCAGTAGCTGTCGTCGCGGATATAGGCGTCATGGGTCCACAGGAGCTGGTCGCGCGTCACGCCCTGGCTCGCGGCAGCCATGCGCGACAGGCCGAGATTGGTGGCATCCGCAAGGATGGTGGCGAGCAGCGCGTTTTCGTTGGGGCACGCTTCGCCGGTGCGCAGGTTCGTGAATGCAGCAAGAAAGCCGGTTTCCTGCGCCACTTCATGCAGCAGCTCGGTGATGCGGATGCGGGGCATCATCGCATCGAGCCGGTCAGCCAGCGCTTCGGCATCGGGCATCGCGATCGTGCGAACCGGGGATATCTGGAGGCGGCCGTCGCGGAACCGCACACCCTCCAGAGCGTCGCGCTTCAGGCGCTGGGCAAATTTCTTCAGTCGCCAGTCCAGTTCGCGGCCCCGTTGTTCGAGCCATTCGCTGGCTGTGGGTGGCAGACCAAGAGCCGACACGATTGGCTTCGCCTTCGGTTCGCTGAGCAGGTAGCTGTCGAACTGGCGGTATCCCGCCGATCGCTCCACCCAGACATCCCCCGAACGCAACTTGTTGCGCAGATGCGCGATCGTTGCGATTTCCCAGAGCCGCCGGTTGATCTTGCCGTTATCGCCAACGACGATTTTTCGCCATTCTTTACGGAAGGGCATCGGAGCGTCGGTAGGAAGATCGCGTTTGCCCGACCTGTTGAGGTCGCGCAGCATTTCGATGGCAGCGATCGTTTTCGCACTGCCCTTTCCGGCCCTGAACTGGAGCGTCTCAAGCAGGTCGGGGGCGAACTTGCGTAACGTCGCATAGCGGTCGGCCGCGACCGTCAGCGGATCGAGGTTGGCGGTTTCCGCGATGCTCGCCACTTCCGGCCTCGCCTTCATCAGGGTGTTCCACCCGACCGATGCGTCCAGGACCTCAATTGGATCTTCGCCAGTATCGACCGCATCGGTCAGCGCATCGATCGTTCTGCGAAAGATCAGCATCAGCCGCGCCACGTTCTTCGATGTGGCGGCATAGCTACGCGCCTGGGCATTCTTCGCGCGGGTGAAGATGCTGCCGATCAGCTTGTCCGCCATCTCCAGAGCGCTGTCGGTCAGCTGCTCTTCAAGATCGAGCAGGAAGGCAACCAGCGTGGCGCGCCGCCGGGAGGGAACGTATCGCTCGATCATATAGGCAGGCGATGCACGGCCTTCCCGGACATATTGCCGGAAGCGGTCCGCGTGGATGCGGCCAGCCACGTCCGGGGAGATGCCGATCTTCCGCACTTGCCGCAGGCGGTCGAGAATCTGGCGGATATGATCGGGCCTTGCCGCGATGGGAATGGTCTTGAGCGAAGCGAGCTGGCTCATGCCCCCGGCGTCGTCAAAGAGCTGGTCGAGGGCGTGGACCTGTTCAGCGCTGAGATCGTCGATCAGGGCATAGGCGGCTTGCTTGCGGGCACGCGCGCGCCCCGCGCTGCTGGCACGCTCGATGGTGGAGATGGACGGCAGCAGAATCCGGGCCTCACGAAGGGCGGTGACAACACCGGTCGCTATCGTCATCCCCTTGTCGGTCGCCCATGCCGTTTTCGTGGCCGCTTCGATCATGAACGGAATATCGGCACGCGTCGGCCCTCGCAGTCCCAAGCGCGCGGCTAGCTCGCGAGCATGGTCCGTCATGGTCTGGTCCCTCGCCGCATAGTCAGCCAGATCCGTGACGCGCAGGCCAAGCTGTTCTGCGACGAAGGCGGCGAGATCATGGGGCATCGCTCCCCTGTTCTGTATCAACTGCGCCAGTGTGATGCCCGGGTGGCGCAAGAGCGCGAGTTGCAGCGCGACGCCCAACTGGTTCCGTCGTTCCCGTCGCGCGCCGATGATCTCGATGTCCGCAGGCTCGAAGGTGTAGAGCCGAGCCAAGTGGTCGCGATCGGTCGGGATGGCAAGGATCTGATTGCGCTCGCTCTCGGTCAGGAGTTGATGCTTGCGCTTCGTCATGCCGATTCCCGTCCACAAAAGGTCAACTGCGCCTATGGACAGCCATGAGTAAAGAGACATAGTATGTGGACGGCTATGGGCGGGGTGAAGCGGTCGCCCTTCAGAGCGTCCACAGAACGACCGTTGGGGAGACGCACGGCATGGGCGATATTCTGGGCTATGCCCGCGTCAGCACCGGCGATCAGGATGTTTCGGGCCAAACCATGCGACTGGAGAAGGCGGGCGCCATCAAGGTGTTTACCGACGTCATGTCGGGCAAGAGCATGGAGCGGCCCGGTCTGGCCGAACTGATCGCCTATGCGCGTAAGGGTGATACCCTAGCGGTGGTCCGCCTCGATCGGCTCGGGCGCTCGTTGGCCGAATTGCTCGCCACGGTCGAGACGCTACGCGGCCAGGGCATCGCTCTTCTGAGTCTTGAGGAAAAGATCGACACATCGTCGGCCGCCGGCGAACTCATCTTCCATGTGTTCGGGGCCATTGCCCATTTCGAGCGACGGCTGATTTCCGAGCGGACCAGGGACGGCATCGCTGCCGCACGCGCCAAGGGCAAGCAGCCTGGCCGTCAGCCGCTCGACATGTCCAAGGTGGATGCCGCGATCAAACTGGTTGAAGCCCGTATCTCGCCGACCGAAGCGGCGCGGCAACTCGGCATCGGCCGATCGACTATCTATCGCGAAATGCGCCGCCTTGGCGTGGAAAGGCCTGCCTGAATGTCCAGACCGAAATCCGCTCACGATCTTTCCGGATTGATGAAGTACTTGGGCCGTGCGCCCTGGGACGAGATGATGGACGAGATGCTCGTCGCGCATCTTGGCCCGGCCTGCGATGCGATGGATCTTGAGCCTGATGATATATTCGACATCATCGGCGATCATTGGGAGGCGCAGCTGTGGGGCTGTGCTTTCGAAGACTTGCTCACACAGGAACTCGAGCCTGAAGGCCTCAATCTCGTCGATGAGTATCTCAAGCGCCGGGGCTGGAACGAGAAAGCGCCGAACAAGGCTTACATGCGCGCACTGCGCGATACGGTGATGTCGCTCTATGAGGTTAGCGAGGTCGTCCCCGGGCAGTCGATGACCTTGCGGGATCTTCTGCGCGATATTGCGCCGGTCACGGTGCGCGAACATAGCGCAACGCAGACCCTTGTTAACTGGGACAAGATCGCCGCACGGGTCATCGAGGTGAATGGCCGCCATGGGATTTCCGGCGCCTTATTACCGTTCAGCGCGGACGGCGCCGGGCGAGTGATCGAGGCCTTTTCCCAACTTGAAGACGATGGGCCAGGTACTGACCGACTGTCCCCTCCCGAAAGGGAGGGCCTCCTAAAAGCGTCAGGTCCGATTTTCACCAATATCTGGCTGCTTGATTGTCTGGGCAAGGCCATGTCCGGCAGCGTGCCGGAAATGGTCAATGCCGATGGCGATGATCTTGTGTTCCACCGTATCGTGTTCCCCCTGGCGAAGGGCGTGATCGGCAAGAGCGTGGTTCGCAGGCTGAACGCGGCGCAATGGCTGGAACCTGCGAGCGATACGTTCTGGAACTGGCTGGCGCCAGTGACGAAGAACAGGAAACCACGAACGACCAAAGGCGGGCAGGCTTTTGTGACAACCATGGAGGACGGCACACCTGTTTTTGCCAATGTCGAACTGGTGGGTCGCAAACTGATCGTTGAGGTCAATAGCGCCGCCCGCGCGGAGCAAGCGATCACGCAGATGCGCGAATGGCTCGGTGATTGCGTGAGCACACCTATGACCGAAATTCGGACTATGGCCCAGTTCATGGCCGATGACGCCGCCCGCGCTCCGCAGGAAGAGCCGCTCGATATCCCGTCGGACGAAAGGGAGCGCATCGTTCATGAGATGCTGACACGCGAATATACCAAAACGCTTGATGAAGCGGTGCCCGCCCTCGGCAACAAGACACCGCGGGCTTTGGCCCGTACAAAGGCAGGCCGGGCGAAAGTTGCCGACTGGCTAAAATATATAGAGAATGGTGCGGCAAAATCCGGGACTGGCGAGCCAATGGCCACCTATGATTTTACGTGGATGTGGCAAGAGCTGGGGCTGATCGACTTCCGCCGTTGACCGCCCTCACATCGCCGTTCTGGTATTGTTCGGGCTTAGCGTTGTCTGGCGTACCATCCACGCGATGCCCTCCGGTCGCGCGCATCCTCGGGCAGGTCGGCGTGAAAGCGGGCGCGGCGACGACCGGTGAGAAAGCAGTTCTTCATCACGGTCCGGGTCCAGGCGGCGAGGCTTGTTCC
>NZ_LDES01000126.1 GCF_001015195.1 Sphingomonas sp. Y57
CGGCCTCCGGCGGGGTGACGATTAAGTGGCCGGGATGACGCGTCGGAATTGCTCAGCTAGGATGAATCGATGCAGGTCCGGCACGAACTTCGTCCGCTCACCTCGGCGCGCGGGATCGCGGCCTGGTATGTCGTGCTCTATCATATCCGCGAGAGCGCCGCCGGGTCGCTGCCCCCGGCGGTGATCGACTTCCTCGCCAAGGGCTATCTGGCGGTCGACTTCTTCTTCGTGCTGTCGGGCTTCGTGATCTGGCTCAACTATGGCCGGCTGCTCGGCGAGCATGGCGCCCGCGCGGTGCCGCACTTCCTGTGGCGGCGGCTGGCGCGAATCTATCCGCTCCACCTGCTGATCCTGCTCGCCGCGGTCGCCTTCGCGGCGGTCTGCATCGCTACCGGGCGCGGCATGCCACAGGGCTATGCCTGGGACACGCTGCCCGTCCACCTGCTGCTGATGCAGAATTGGGGCTTCCTGCCGCTCGGCTGGAACGTCCCCGCCTGGTCCATCAGCTGCGAACTGGCTGCCTATCTGCTGTTCCCGATACTGGTCATGGCGGTCGACTGGGGGCGGGCGCCGACGCCGGTCCTGCTCGCCCTGCTCGTGCTGCTGATGGCAGGCTTGTACGGCCTGTTCGCGGCGATGGGGCAGCCGCAGCTGGGCAATGAGATCGCGCGGCTCGGCCTGGCGCGCTGCTTGTTCGAATTCGGGATGGGAACCCTGGTCGCGGCGCTGTGGCTGCGCTTGCGCGGAGCGCCGGGGCGCCCTGCCATTATCGCCGCGCTGCTCGCCGCCATCGGGCTCGCCGCCCGGCTCGCGGGCGCGCCCGAGACGCTCGCCCTGCCCTTCGTCTTCGTCACGCTGCTGCTGTTCCTGGCGCTGACGGCGGAAGGGCGGAGCCCGTTGAAGGGCCGGGTGATCCACTGGTTCGGCGAGATCAGCTATGCGACCTACCTGGCGCATTCGCTGCTATTCCTGCTCTTCAAGATCCTGTTCGTCCGCGACGCGAGCGACGTGCCGCTGCCGCTGCTCGGCCTGTTCCTGCTGATCGTGCTGGCAGCGTCGGCCGCGCTCTACCACGGCTTCGAGTTGCCCGCGCAAAAATGGATGAACCGGCACGGGCCGAAACGACCCACCCGGCCATAATGTCTATACATTGATGGCGGCTCGACACCCCGGCATCGGCTGGACCTTGATCGTTTCAGGCTGAATCAGCCTGAAACGTGAATCGAGGTCTCATCTATTTGAATAGAGCCTGATTCACGTCATCGGCGGAAGCGCGAAGCGCTTCCACCTCAGACGATCAGGCTCTAGAAGAGCCTCATGCCCACTCCCCTGGAAGCCCNCTAGAAGAGCCTCATGCCCACTCCCCTGGAAGCCCTTCAGCAGACCTTCGGCTATGCGCATTTCCGGGGGCGGCAGGCGGACGTGATCGACCGGGTGATGGCCGGGCTCAGCACGCTGGCGGTGATGCCGACCGGCGCGGGCAAGTCGCTGACCTACCAGATTCCGGCGCTGTGCCGGCCGGGTACCGGCCTGGTGGTCTCGCCGTTGATCGCGCTGATGCACGATCAGGTGCGGTCGGCCGAGGCCGCCGGAATCCGCGCCGCCGCGCTCACCTCCGCCGACGATAATCGCGACGAGACGATCGACCGGCTGCGCTCCCGCGCGCTCGACCTGCTCTACGTCGCACCCGAGCGTGCCTCGACCGAGGGGTTCCGCCGCCTGCTGAGCCAGGTGCCGCTGGCGCTGATCGCCATCGACGAGGCGCATTGCGTGTCCGAATGGGGGCATGACTTCCGGCCCGATTATCGCCTGTTGCGCGGGCTGCTCGACACGCGGCCGGACGTGCCGCGGCTCGCGCTGACGGCGACCGCCGACCACCACACGCGTGAGGATATCTTGGCGCAGCTGGGCATCGCGCCCGACGGGCTGATCCTCGCAGGCTTCGACCGCGCCAATCTGCGCTACGGCATCACGCCGCGCGACGGCGTCGCCAGGCAGATCGCCCGCTTCATCGAGGAGAATCCAGGCGCCGGCATCGTCTATGCCCCCACCCGCGACGCGACCGAGCGGCTGGCTGCACAGCTCACCGCCAATGGCCGTGCCGCGCGCGCCTACCATGCCGGGCTCGACCCCGCCGTCCGCGCCGCCAACCAGAAGGCGTTCGTGGCGTCGGAAGACATGGTGATGGTGGCAACGGTCGCGTTCGGCATGGGCATCGACAAGCCCGATGTCCGCTTCGTCGCCCATGCCGGCCTGCCCAAGTCGATCGAAGCCTATTATCAGGAGACCGGCCGCGCCGGCCGCGATGGCGATCCGGCCGCTACCCAGCTCTTCTGGGGCGCGGAGGACTTCGCCCGCGCCCGCCGCCGGATCGAGACCGATGTCGAGGAAAGCCGCCGGCCAGGCGAACGCCAGCGGCTCAACGCGATGGCGATGCTGGTCGAGGCGCCTGGCTGCCGCCGGGCGATCCTGCTGAGCCATTTCGGCGAGGACCCGCCCGCGCAATGCGGCAATTGCGACAATTGCCTCAACCCGCCGACCGGGATCGACGCGACCGTCGTTGCGCAGAAGCTGCTGTCGGCGGCCTTCCGTACCGACATGCGCTACGGCGTCACCCACCTGTCCGAGGTGCTGGCGGGCAAGGAAACCGACAAAATCCTGATGCTCGGCCACAACCGGCTGTCGGTGTTCGGTATCGCCGACGAGGCCGAGCAGAAACTGATCAAGCCGGTGGCCCGCGCGCTGCTGGCCCGCGATGCGCTGCGCGCCGACGAATATGGCGGCCTGTCCTTCGGACCCGGCGCACGCCCGATCCTGAAGGGCGAGGAACAGGTGCCGCTGATCCTGCCGCCCGAGCGGGCACGGCGGCGCAGGTCCCGCGACGGGGCCGACTATCCGCACGATCCCCTGTTCGACCGGCTGCGCGCGCTGCGCCGCGACCTAGCGCGCGAACAGGGGGTTCCGCCCTATGTCGTGTTCAACGATTCCACCCTGCGTGAAATGGCCGCGCTCCGGCCGGAGACGCTGTCTGGCCTTGCGCAGATTTCGGGCGTAGGGGCGAAGAAGCTCGAAACCTATGGCGAGGCGTTCCTCGCCGCACTTCAAAGCCATGACGACTGAGGGAGACGACCCCATGTTCCGCAAGATCGACGACAGCATCTCGGTCTCCCCCCAGATCAGCGTGGAGGCGGTCCAGGCAGCCGCGGACCAGGGCTTCACCATGATCATCAACAACCGCCCCGACCAGGAGGAGCCCGGCCAGCCGGCAGGCGACGAGATCCGCGACGCGGCGCGCGCGGCCGGGCTCGCCTATGTGGCGATCCCGATCGGCCATGGCGGTTTCTCCGCCAACCAGGTCGACGCGATGCGGGACGCGCTCGCCAATGCCGGCGGGCCGGTGCTCGCCTTCTGCCGCTCGGGCACGCGTTCGACCTTCGCCTGGGCGCTCGCCAAGGGCGCGGACGGCGAGGACGCCGATCTGCTCGCGCGCAAGGCGGCCGATGCGGGTTACGACATCTCGCCGATCAAGCCGCTGCTGGGCGCGCGATAGGCAGCGCACCAAGCCAAAGGCATCTCCCTACCCTTCTGGAGGGAGGCTTCACTCCCAGTTCACCCGCGCCCAGATCGGCAGGTGATCCGAAGCCAGCCGCGCTCGTTCGCTGACGTGAACCCCGCAGGCGACGAGGTGAAGGTCGGGGGTCAGGATGATCCTGTCGAGACAGCCGACCGGGCGCCGGCTATGGAAGCTGCGGCCAGTCGGCGCGATGTGGAGTTCGGGAGCGAATTCGCGGATGCAGCCGCCGTGCAGCGACCATTCGTTGAGGTCCCCCATCAGCACGGTCGGCATCTTGCGGTGCCGGCGACGGATATGGTCGATGATCGCGCGAACCTGTCGCCGCCGCCACAGTCCCGACAGGTCGAGGTGCATGCCGACGACCCGAAGCTCGTTGCCGCCGATCCGCAGTTCCGCCATCACCGCTCCGCGCGGCTCGAGCGTCGGCAGGCGGATCGGCTCATAATCGCCGATGTCGACCGAATGGCGGACCAGGATCGCGTTGCCGTGCCAGCCTATCCCGCCCGGCCGGATGTCGAACGGCACCGCCTTATATTCGCCCTGCGCGATAAGCTCGGCGGGCAAGGCGCTCTGCCGCGCGCCGAAGCGGCGGTCAGCCTCCTGCAGCGCGACGATGTCGGCGCGGACCTCATGCAGCACCTCCAGGATGCGGTCGGGCCTGCGGCGGCGGTCGGTACCGAGGCCCTTGCGGATATTATAGCTCGCGACGGTGATCATCTGGGCTTGTTCTAGACTTCCGGTTCGGGGCTCGCACTTCGCATGTCCCCGATCAACAACAAAAAAGGGGCCGATGGGTTGCCCCACCGGCCCAGTGCGTTCGCAGGAGGAACGCCCGGAGGGGCCGCCGCGCGGGCGGCCCCAATTCGCAATCAGTGGTTGTAGGCGCGCTCGCCATGCTCGGAGAGGTCGAGGCCTTCGACCTCGGCTTCCTGGCTGACCCGAAGGCCGGTGAGCGCCTTGGCGATATAGATGGCGATCGCGGTGCCGATCGCGGCCCAGACGATGGTCGCCAGCACGGCGAGAACCTGGGTGACGAGCTGGCTGCCGATCGCATAGTCCGCGCCACCGGGCCCGCCGAGCGACGGAGCGTAGACGATCCCGGTGCCGATCGCGCCGACCATGCCGCCGACGCCGTGGATGCCGAAGGCGTCGAGCGAGTCGTCATAGCCGAGCGCCGGCTTGATCTTGGCGACAGCGATATAGCAGACCAGCGAGGCAACCGCGCCGAGGATGATCGCGCCGAAGGGGCCCGAATTGCCGGCTGCCGGTGTGACCGCGACGAGGCCGGCAATGATGCCCGAACAGAAGCCGAGGGCCGACGGCTTGTGACCGAACAGCTTCTCGACCACCAGCCAGGCGAGGCCGGCCGATGCGGTGGCGACGAAGGTGTTGATCATCGCGAGCGCCGCCGAACCATTGGCTTCGAGCGCCGAACCGGCGTTGAAGCCGAACCAGCCCACCCACAGCAGGCCGGTGCCGACGAAGGTCAGCGTCATCGAGTGCGGCGCCATGATGTCCTTCATGTAGCCGATGCGCTTGCCCAGGATGATGCAGGCGACGAGCGCCGAGACGCCGGCGTTGATGTGGACCACCGTGCCGCCCGCGAAATCGAGCGCACCCATCTCGAAGAACAGGCCGCCAGCCGCCCAGACCATGTGGGCGATCGGGAAATAGACGATGGTGAGCCAGACCAGCGCGAACACCATCACCGCCGAGAACTTGATGCGCTCGACGACCGAACCCAGCACCAGCGCCACGGTGATCGCGGCGAAGGTCATCTGGAAGGAGACGAACACATATTCGGGGATGACGACGCCGTCGGTGAAGGTGGCGGCGGTCGATTCCGGCGTGATGCCCGCGAGGAACAGCTTACCGAAGCTGGAGATGAAGGGCTTCAGGCCGTCCGACGCATCGGGACCGAAGGCCATGGTATAGCCCCAGATCACCCACACGATCATCGCCAGCGCCGCGGCGGCGCCGATCTGGGTCATGACCGAAAGCATGTTCTTCGTGCGGACGAGGCCGCCGTAGAAGAGGGCGAGGCCGGGCAGGATCATCGCCAGGACGAGAACGGTCGAAACCATCATCCAGGCGGTATCGCCCTTGTCAGGCGTCGGAGCCGCCGCCGCGGCGGCCTCCTGCGCCCAGGCGGGCATGGCGGCCAGGGCAGTGACGGCAAGCGCGCCGAGGCCCGTCGCCAGCTTGGTGTGAAGCGTCATGTTTCCCCCTTTTCTCAGAGCGCGACGTCGTCGGTTTCGCCGGTGCGGATCCGCACCGCCTGCGCGACGTCGAGGACGAAGATCTTGCCGTCGCCGATCGCGCCGGTGTTGGCCGACTGCTGGATCGCCTCGACGACGCGGTTGGCCAGGTCGTCGGTGGTGACCACCTCGACCTTGATCTTCGGAACCATGTTGGTGCTGTACTCGGCCCCCCGGTAGATTTCCGTCTGGCCCTTCTGCCGGCCAAAGCCCTTGACTTCGGTCACGGTCATGCCCTGCACGCCGAGACCGGACAGGGATTCCCTGACCTCGTCGAGCTTGAACGGCTTGATGATGGCAATGACGAGTTTCATTCTGCCTCCCTCTTCTCAGCCCGATTGTGCATCGCAATAAGCGTGCCAAGTCCGCGAACCGCAGGATTCACGGGGCCGATCGTTCGAGAGGTTGAAAAAGCAACCGTGCGACTCGGAGGCCGCCTGTTTAAAAGTTAAGCCATGCCGCCTTTTTAGGCAGATCTGCTCACCAGTTCAGGCTCGCGTCTATCGCCGCCTGCTCGCCGGGTCGATCGGCACGGCCAAGCGCGGCGTTGCGCGCGGGAAAGCGCCCATAGCGGGCGATCATGTCATGATGCTTGTGCGCGAAGTCGAGCGACCGGCCATTGCCGAGCGCGGTGAACAGCGCCAGCGAGCGC
>NZ_LDES01000127.1 GCF_001015195.1 Sphingomonas sp. Y57
CGCCCCGGCCGCCGCCGCTCCGGCTGCCGCGGCGCCCAAGCCCGCCGCCGCGCCCACACCGACCGGCCCGGACGAGATTCCGCATGAGGTCGTCAAGCTGTCGAACATGCGCAAGGTGATCGCGCGGCGGCTGACCGAATCGATGCAGCAGAGCCCGCACATCTTCCTGACGGTCGACATCCGGCTCGATCCGCTGCTCAAGCTGCGCGGCCAGCTCAATGCCTCGCTGGAGGCGCGCGGCGTCAAGCTTTCGGTCAACGACCTGCTGATCAAGGCGCTCGCGGTCGCGCTGATGGAAGTGCCGGACTGCAACGTCTCCTTCGCCGGCGATACGCTGATCCAGTACAAGCGGGCCGACATCTCGGTGGCGGTGGCCATCCCGGGCGGCCTGATCACCCCGATCATCAAGGGCGCCGACACGAAGAGCGTCGCGGCCATTGCGACCGAGGCGAAGGACCTCGCCCAGCGGGCCAAGGAGGGCAAGCTGCAGCCGCACGAATATCAGGGCGGCACGGCGTCCATCTCCAACATGGGCATGTTCGGGATCAAGCAGTTCACAGCGGTGATCAACCCGCCGCAGGCAATGATCATGGCGGTCGGCGCGGGCGAGAAGCGGCCCTATGTGGTCGACGATGCGCTGTCGACGGCGACGGTCATGTCGGTCACCGGCAGCTTCGACCACCGCGCCATTGACGGTGCGGTCGGCGCGCAGCTGATGCAGGCGTTCAAGCGACTGGTTGAAAACCCGCTCGGCATGCTGGCCTGATGGCCGCAGGCATGGAGCTGCCGCCGGAAGGCAACCCCGCGATCCGCGTGGTCGCCATGCCGGCGGACACCAATGCCAATGGGGACATCTTCGGCGGCTGGCTGGTCAGCATGATGGATCTCGCCGCCGGCACCGTTGCATCACAGCACAGCAAAGGCCGTGCGGCGACGATCGCCATCGACGGGATGATCTTTCATCGCCCCGTGAAGGTCGGCGATGTCGTATCGGTCTATGCCGATCTAAGGTCGGTCGGACGGACGTCGATGAAGATCGAGGTCGCCGCCTGGCGGCGGTCGCGAGACGGCAGCGAGAATGAACGGGTTACCCAGGCGACGATCACCTTCGTCGCGATAGACGAACAGGGACGGCCCCGCGCCGTCGACGGATAGACACAGGAGCAGGCAGTGGCGGAAACCTACGATCTCATCGTCCTCGGTTCGGGCCCGGGCGGCTATGTCGCGGCGATCCGCGCGGCGCAGCTCGGCCTCAAGACCGCGATCGTCGAACGCGAGCTGCTCGGCGGCATCTGCCTCAACTGGGGGTGCATCCCGACCAAGGCGCTGCTGCGCTCGGCCGAGATTTACCATCACATGAAGCATGCCGAGGCGTTCGGGCTGTCGGCGGTGAAGCCCGGCTTCGAACTGGCGAATGTCGTGCAGCGCTCGCGCGGCGTCGCCAAGCAGCTCAACCAGGGCGTCACCGGCCTGATGAAGAAGCACAAGATCGCCGTCCATTTCGGCGACGGCAAGCTGACCGACAAGGGCAAGCTGACCGTCACCAAGGATGGGCAGGCGACCGAGCTGTCGGCGAAGAACATCATCATTGCGACCGGCGCCCGCGCCCGCGACCTGCCGTTTGCCAAGGCAGACGGCGAGCGGATCTGGACCTACCGTCACGCGATGACGCCCAAGGAGATGCCGACCAAGCTGCTGGTGATCGGATCGGGCGCAATCGGTCTCGAGTTCGCGAGCTTCTACGGCGATTTCGGCGCCGAGGTGACGGTCGTCGAGATGCTCGACCGGATTCTCCCGGTGGAGGACGAAGAAGTGAGCGCCTTCATGACCAAGGCCCTCACCAAGCAGGGGATGAAGATCCGCCCGTCGACCGGCGTACAGAAGCTCACTCCTTCGGCCAAGGGCGTGACCGCCGAGATAAAGGACAAGGACGGCAAGGTCACGACCGAGGAATACAGCCACGTCATCGTTGCGGTCGGTATCGTCCCCAATGTTGAGAATATTGGGCTGGAACAGGTCGGCGTCGAACCCGACAAGCGCTATCACATCAAGACCGATGAATATTGCCGGACCAACGTGCCCGGCATTTATGCGATCGGCGACGTGACCGATGGCCCCTGGCTGGCGCACAAGGCGATGCACGAAGCGGTGATCGCCGCCGAGCATATTGCCGGCGAGCATCCGCATGCGATGGACAAGCGCAACATCCCCGGCTGCACCTATTGCCGTCCGCAGGTGGCATCGGTGGGCCTGACGGAGGCCAAGGCGAAGGAGGCCGGCTACAAGGTCAAGGTCGGCAAATTCCCGTTCATCGGCAACGGCAAGGCGATCGCCCTGGGTGAGCCGGAGGGCTTCGTGAAGACAGTGTTCGACGAGGCTACCGGCGAACTGCTCGGCGCGCATATGGTCGGCGCGGAAGTCACCGAGATGATCCAGGGCTACACCATCGGCAAGACGCTGGAGACGACCGAGGCGGAGCTGATGGGCACCGTATTCCCGCATCCGACGATCAGCGAAGCGATGCACGAAAGCGTCTTGGCCGCCTACGGACGGCCGCTCCACATCTGAGGCGATGTCGTTCGTCGACGCCGGTCGACGGTTGGCAGATCACTGCTTGCCTGAAAAGCGTGCCGGGCGCGGAACTCGCGCCCGCGCGGGCGTCATTCAGGGAGGCTGCCTTGGGCTTGGCAAGACTGTCGGTTCTGGCTGGACTGGCGGCGGTCGTCATTAGCTGCGGCGATGCGGCAATCGCCTGCGAGCTGACACAACGAACGAAGTCGGCGGGCAGAATCGCTCAGCCGGCGCGCGACCTGTTCGCCACTCTTCAGAAGCGGCTGGAGGATCTTCTCCGGCCCGCCAGCCCGAGTTCCACGCCGAGCCGCCGCATCATCCTGCAATAGGTGGACCCGCGCTTTTCACGGGGCTGAGGGGAAGAGGGGACAGCCCAGCTCCCCATGGAAAAAGGACGGGCGCGAGGGCCCGTCCATGTTACCCGCCCGATATCGCCCCGATCGATCGGGGCGTGCCCTCTCTCGATGGAGGGACTTTCAAGACCGTGAGCCTATTCGGTGTCGCCTTCCTCGATCTCCAGCGCCGCGATCTGCGGCAGCGGGCGGAGGCTGCGGTTAAGAGCGAAGCCCGAGCTTGCGAGCAGGGCGGCCATGTCCTCCGATCGGCCGGCGCCGCGAATAGCAAGCGCAGTGAAGCCGGCGTTGAGCAATGAGGTGATGTCGCGGTCGCGTTGCCAGCCCGACGGTGAACCGAGCACCACGGCGATCAGGCGGCGGCCGTTGCGAACCGCTGAGGCGGTGAGGGTGAAGCCGCTGTCGTTGGTGAAGCCGGTCTTGATCCCATCCACGCCGGGAACGTTGCCCAGCAGCTTGTTGTGATTGGCCATCCGGAGCTTGCCGTAGCTGAAGCTCTGCTCCGAGAAGCAGTGGTAGCGGGCCGGATGGTTGCGGATCATTGCCGCGGACAGGATCGCGATATCCTGCGCCGAGGTGAAATGGCCGGGATTGGGGAGGCCGCTGGCATTGGCGAAGACTGTCTGGCGCATGCCGAGCTGGCGGGCCTTCGCGGTCATCATTCGGGCGAAATTGGCTTCGGTCCCGCCGATCTTCTCGGCCAGTGCCACCGCCACGTCGTTGGCCGACTTTACGGCGACGACGCTGATCGCGTCCGCCACCGACAGCGACTGGCCGATCCCGAGGCCAAGCTTGGAAGGACGCTGGCTGGCGGCGAGCGGCGACATCACCACGCGGTCGTCCAGCTTCAGGCGGCCGGCGTCGAGGGCATCGAACACCAGATAGAGCGTCATGACCTTCGTGATGGAAGCCGGATGGCGGATCGCGGTAGGCTGCTCGGCGTAGAGGATCTCGTTGGTGTCGGCATCCATCAGCACCGCGGAGAAGCGTGGAGCGCCGAGCGGGCTGGCGGCTTCGGCAGGCGCCGTCGCGACAAAGGGCGGCAACGACAGGGGCAGAGCCAGCGCCAGGCAGGCCAGCCATCGTGCGAGCGTTGATCCAGTCACCTATCCAGTCCCCTCTTTTATCGACCAGACAGGATTGAATCTAAAGCATTTTTCGGAATCGCGACAGCCGCCCTGAAGCGGTCCTTCATGCGCTTCGACTCATTTTAGGCACGGTCGACCTTGTCTGCATAGATCAGGCGGCCCGGCCCGAGGCGCGCCATGACCTGCGCCAGATCGCTCTCACCAAACGCGAAGCAGCCCTCCGAGCGTCCGAGCTTGCCGTGCTGCGCGATCATCTTGCGCTCGGCATACCAGGCGCCGTGGATCACCACCGCGCGGGCGCGGGCATTGTTGTTGGAGGGATCGAGCCCGTCGATGCGGCGGGAACGGCCATGGTTGCCGTAATATTCCTCTGCGGTCACGAAGGCGCCGCTCGACGAAGCGGCCGATCCCATCACATTGGAGAATTTCTGGAGCCAGCCCGTGTGCGACGGATCGGAACCGCGGCCATGGGCGACGAGCAGGCTGTCGATCCGGCCCGAAGCCACATCAAGCAGGTGGAAGCGCGGCGACGAGGAGGGATCGTCGAAATCGCAGATGCCGATCACGTCGCGCACCTTGATCCTGCTGATGTGGCGGCTCATCGCTGCCAGTGCGCGTGCACGCACCTCGGGGCGCAGCCGCGGAGCAGGGATGAGCGGAGCCGCGAGCGAAGTCCCGCCCGTAGCCAGCGCCAGTCCGCTAAAAATCCCCGCACCCAATAATCCGCGCCGGTTCACCGGCGTGTCGATGATGTTCTGCAAAATGCCCGACCCGCTCTATAAATTGGACTATGTCCATTATTTAGCAAAGGAGGGCGCCCATTTCATGGGCCGACTGTACATTTGTTCCCGCCGCGCGGCGAATCGGCCGTGGACTTTGCACGGTTCACCGCTGCGGCGAGGCGGTGGGCGTCAGCGGCGGGCCACCTGCGTGCTTTCCTCCACCGTCGCGCCGAGCTTCGCCAGCAGGGCGCGGTCACGGCCATAGGGGTCGCCGATCGATCGGACGGTCCCGTCGGGATCGGCCTGCGCGGTGAAATAGACGAGGTATACGGGGACGCTCCTCTCCAGCTGGAAGACCTTGGTCTTGCGCGGGTCGGCCAGAGCATCGTCGAGACCGTCCCCGCCCTGGAGCATGGTCGCCAGCTCCTGGATATTCTCCACCCGTACGCAGCCATGGCTAAGCGCCCGGTTCTCGCGCGCGAAGACCGCATGATTGGGCGTGTCGTGCAGGTAGATGGCATGCGGGTTCGGCATGTCGATCTTGATCCGGCCGAGCGCGTTGTCCGGTCCCGGCGGCTGCCAGACCTGGACGCTGCCATCGGACTGGCGGATCCAGCGGAAGCCCTTGCCGCGCGTGCCGCCCGCCTTGACGATACTCTGCGGCACGGTCCAGCCCGGGTTGGCGACGACCGACTGCGCGTGGAGGGCGAGCTGCGGCGTCGGGGTTCGGGGCGCGCCGACCACGACATTGTAGCTCGCTTCCTCGATTCCGTTGCTGATCACCGCCAGCCGGTAGCTGGGGACGTTGACGTAGATATAGCGATCGCCGAGGTCCCGCGGCATCCAGCGCCAGCGCTCGAGGTTGGCGCGAAGCTGGCCACGCAGCGCTTCGTCGCCCCGGGCATCGGCATAGGCGGCCTTGAGTCCGCGATACTGATCGTTGTCGGGCAGCAGCCCGCGCAGCCATTGGCCCAGTCGATCGCGATCGAGCGCCTCGGAGAGCCCCGCGGCGATCCGGTTCGGGTCAGCGGACGGGCCGATGTGCCAGTCCAGCGTCGCCTTGTCGTCGATCCTCCCATAAGCATAATCATGCGCGATCCGTAGCGCCGACGCGGTGGCGAGCGCGTCCAGCCCCGGACCCCTCTGCTTTGCCGCTACCGCGGCGCGCAGCGCGTCGACGTTGTAATCGGTCGGATTCAACCCTTCATCGGCCGCGCCCTCGACAACCGACAGCAGGTCCCGGACATGATCGAGTGACCATCGGCCCGGTATCTGCTCGGCCGCCGTGGCGACGGTTTCCGTCGAGGTCATACCGGCTGGCGCACTGGCGCCGAAGGTGAAGCAGACGACCGCGACGAGGGGTACCGCGGACATCAGATGTCCCCATCCGAGGCCCCTGCGAAGGGGGCGGGCGAAAGCCCGGCTCGACGGATAGACGGCCGGGTCGGATCGGGTGCCGTTGTGCGACATGACGAGCCTCCGTGACGATGGCCTGAGAACGATCGAAAGGGGCTGGCCGATCCATCAATCGGCGAATTTCCAACCGATGGAACCCGGCAAAGTTGTGGCTCGTTCCGCCGATGGAAAGGGGGTAGTGTCGCGTCGGCCGCAATCGACAGGGAAGCGATGACAGAACCGCCCGAGAGCCGGCTGATCCTCTTTGCCGCACTAGCCGCGAATCTCGGCATCGCCGTGGCCAAGTTCGTTGCCGCGGGGATCACCGGGTCGTCCGCGATGCTCACCGAAGGTTTTCATTCGGTCGTCGACAGCCTCAACCAGCTCCTGCTGCTCTATGGCCAGAAGCGATCGAGCCGTCCGCCCGACGAGTATCATCCGCTGGGCTACGGCCGCGAGCTCTATTTCTGGAGCTTCGTCGTCGCCATCCTGATCTTCTCGACCGGGGCGGGACTGTCGATCTACGAGGGCGTCCTGCACATTCTCGATCCCGAGCCGATCCGGACGCCCTGGGTCAACTATGTGGTGCTGGCGCTGTCCCTGCTGCTCGAAGGAGCGAGCTGGGGCATCGCGGTGCGCGAGTTCGGGGCCGCCAAGGGCAACCATGGCTGGTGGGAAGCGGTCCGCCAGTCGAAGGATCCGCCAAGCTTCATCGTCCTGTTCGAGGACTCGGCGGCAATGGTCGGCCTGTTCGTTGCCGCCGGCGGCATCACGCTCAGCCTGCTGACTGGCGATGCGCGTTGGGACGGCGTCGCGTCGATCGTGATCGGGTTGACGCTCGCGGGCGTCGCTCTCGCGCTGGCGCGCGAGTCGAAGGACCTGCTCATCGGCGAGCCGGCCGACCCCGAACTGGAGCTGGCGGTTCGCGCTGCGATCGACCGACGGCCCGAGGTAACCGGCGTCAACGAGATCACGACCATCCACATCGGCCCGCAGAACATCTTCCTCGGCCTGGCGGTGGACTTCGAGGACGAGGTGCCCGTCGGACGGATCGAGGCGATGATCGCGGAAGCCGAGGCGGAGTTGCGCGCACGCTGGCCGTCGCTGCGCGCCATCTATATCAAGCCCCAGGCCAAGAAGCCGGAGCAGCCATGATTATCGTCATCACCAGCTGCGGTTCGGCGGCCGAGGCCGAGCGGATCGCCGAGGCGCTGGTCGGGGAGCGGCTTGCGGCCTGTGTGCAGATCCTGCCGATGCGCAGCGTCTATCGCTGGCAGGGCGTGATCGAGCGGGCCGAGGAATGGCAGCTCCAGGCCAAGACCCGCGCCGCGCTGGCCGCGCGCGTCGAGGCGCGGATCAAGGCGCTCCACGGCTATGCGCTGCCCGAGATCGTCATGCTGCCGGCCGAGGCGTCGGCGGACTATGCCGGCTGGGTGGCGGCGGAAACGGAGGAGGGGTAAGGCCTATCAACCCTCGTCCTGCCGGCGGAGGCCGGCATCTCGGGCGGTTCCTGCCTCGACCTTATCTCGTTTCTGCTGAGATGCCGTGAGTTTGCAAACGAAGT
>NZ_LDES01000128.1 GCF_001015195.1 Sphingomonas sp. Y57
TCCAACAATGTCAAAGAACCGGACAGCCTATTACCGCCCGGAACCGCTGTCCCAGGGAGATCGTGACCGATCCGATAATGAGGCGCGGAAGCGAACCGGAAAAACCAACTCGCCGCCGCCGGTGAGGGGGCCTTCTATGCATATCCCTACAGGGCGTCAAGCACTTTGTATCGAAGGCCGAAAATTCTTTGGCGCCCCCTTTCGGACGCCCGGAAAACGGGCAGGCCGAGGCCGCCCGTTCCGAATCAGTTGTTGTTGTCGGTCAGCACCTTCGCGGTCAGCAGCGGCGCGAAGAGCTGGTTGAGAATCGCCACGAACTTGGTGACCGGATTCGACGCCGAATTGGCGATGTAGATCAGGTCCTTGTCGTGCATCGGAAAGTTCTGCGCGATGATGTAGCTTTCGGGCTTCATCAGGTTGAGGCGGTAGATGACCGGCGGCTCGCCCGCCGCGATTGCGGCGGCATCGTAGCGGAACAGGAACACCGCCTTGGGGTCGGCCTGCGCGTCGTTCGGCCCGCCGATTCGCGCCAGCGCCTCCGCCAGCGACAGGTTCGGTTCGCCGAACGGAACCTGCGACACCTTCGGCGTCGCGCCGAACGCGCTGAAGCTGCGCGGTTCGTTGACCAGCTCGATCCGGTCGCCGGGCAACAGGGTGAGATCGTCACTGCTGCCGGGACGGATGTCGCCCAACCGCATCTCTGCATGCTCGCCGCCGCGCGTGAGCCGGATCACCGTATCGGCGCCGCTGATCCTCGAGCCCCCCGAGGTGGCGACCGCGTCGAGAAGCCGCTCGCGCGCGGGCGTGAGCGGGACACGCCCGGTCCGCACCACGTCGCCGAGCATGTAGACGCTGTTGCCGGGGCTGTTCACCACCGTCACCATCGCCTGGGGACTCTGTGACTTGCCCTGCAACGCCTGCTCGATCATCCGCTGGACGTCATAAGGGGTCGAGCCGGCGACCATCAGCCGCCCGACATAAGGGAGGCGGATCGTGCCGTCGCCGGCGACCGTCACCGCGTTGATTGCCTGGGCATGCGCCGTGTCGGGCTCGACACTGCCGGCCGGGCCCGCGGTTCGCCCGCTGCTGAACAGGGTCATGCCGACTTCGTAGATGCTGACCTGGAGGACATCCCCCGGCGCGATCCGGTCGACCCGCCCTTCGCGAGCGAGCGCGGCCAGTTGGCCCGTGGAGCGGCCCGCTGGCTGTATCTTCTGCAGCCTCTGGTACGCGGCTCCATCGAGTTCCACGACCTGGAAGGCGAGCGCGGCGCCCGGGCTCTTGGCGCCGTTGAGCACCTGTCGCCCGGTCGGCCCGCTCGACGGCAGGGTTGCGCAGCCAGACAGGAGTATCGCGACGGTCGCCATGGCGCCGGTCAGGCGAAGGCGGGGACTGTGACTGAAAATCATCGGGGTCTCTATAACGGCGATCGGGGGAAATCTATGTCCTGTCCGCAACGAGAAGCGCGGGAGGCGTGGGTCCGTCAAGCGATAATCGCGAACGGGAGCGAAAGGCTGGAATCAAGCGGCGCGCATCTGAAGCCCGTGGTGGACCTCGCTCGCCTCCGCGACGGTGTCGTAGAAGGTCAGGTTGCCGCCATAGAGGACGGCGCCGCGCTCGCAATATTGCTGCAGCATGTGCGGATCGTGCGACACCATGACCAGCGTCCCCTCGGCACGCCGCTTCATCAGTTCCTCATGCGAACGACGGCGGAAACGCTCGTCGCCGGCGCCGGTAACCTCGTCGACCAGATAGCAGTCGAAGTTGATCGCCAGCGAGATGCCGAAGGCGAGGCGCCCCGCCATGCCCGACGAATAGGTGCGCACGGGCTGGTGAAAATAGGCGCCGAGCTGGGCGAAATCCTCCACATAGTCGAGGATCTCCTGCTCGGGCTGGCGATAGATGCGGGCGATGAAGCGGACATTGTCGCTGCCCGTCATCGTAGCCTGAAAGGCGCTCGAATAACCGATCGGCCAGCTCGTCGTCATGGTCCGCTCGATCCGCCCGGTGGTCGGCTGCTCGACGCCGGCGATCAGCCGCATCAGGGTCGACTTGCCCGCGCCGTTTGCGCCGCAGATGCCGATGCTCTCGCCGCGGCGGATCTCGAAATTCAGGTTGCTGAACACCTGCTTCTGGAATTTGCGGATATGGTAGGTCTTCGAAACATTCTCGAAACGGATCATCGAGCGCTCTTCTCCAATCCCGGCCCCGCACGATACAAAAGGCTGGACGCTGCACGCCCAGGCTGCGATGCGGACCAGCATAGACGATGCCCGCCCAAACGCCAAACGTCCCCGTCGCGATCGACGCCCGCATGCTCGGCCGGCCGGGTACCGGCGTCGCGACCTATGCGGCAGCCCTCGAAGCCGCACTGGTCCTTGGCGGGCGGCATCCCGTCCGGATCCTCGATCCGAGCTGCGGCCGGCCGATGGATCGCTCGCCCGCTGCCGCGCGATGGCTGCGCTGGGCCGACGCGCTGGTCGATCGGCCGCGCCGGCTGGCGAAGCGGGACGCAGGGCTCGCCGGTCGCGACGTCTTCCGGCTCGCCCAGGTCCATTTCGACCGGCATGGCACGCTGTTGCGGCTGCGCGCGCCGGGCGCGCCTGGCCTCGTCCACTGGACCTATCCATTGCCGGTCCTGATCGACGGCTGGACCAACGTCTATACGGTCCATGACGCGATCCCGATCGTCCACCCGTCGCTCAGCCAGATCGACGGCGTTCGCCACCGCCGGCTGCTCGACGCGATCGCCCGCGACGCCAACCATCTGCTGACGGTGTCCGAAGCGGCGCGGCGCGACATCGTCGCCTCGCTCGGCTGCGCACCCGAGGCGGTCAGCGCCTGCCCGCCGGGGCTCGACATCGCGGCCGCGCCGCATCCGCTGCCCGACGGCCTTGTGGCTGGCGGGTTTCTGATCGCGGTCGGCAGCGTCGAGCCGCGCAAGAACCTGCTGCGCCTCGCCGAGGCCCACGCCCGCAGCGGACTGGCGCTGCCGCTGGTGATCGCCGGGCCCGACGGCTGGCAGTCCGAGACGATTGCGCCCCGGCTCACAGCCTTCCCCGGCGTCATCCGGCTGCCCTATGTCGACCGGGCGACGCTGGTCGCGCTGATCGCCGGGGCGCGCGCGCTCCTGTTCCCGACGATCACCGAGGGGTTCGGCCTGCCGATCGTCGAGGCGATGCAGCTCGGCACCCCGGTGCTGACCTCACGCGGCGGCGCGACCGAGGAGGTCGCCGGCGGCGCCGCGCTGCTCGCTGATCCGCTTTCGGTCGACGAGATCGCCGCCGGGATCGCGCGGTTCGGCGACGGGGAGACCGTCGCGCGGCTGCGCGCCGCGGGCCTCGCGCGGGGGCGGGCCTTCACGGCAGCCGCCTTCGCCGAGCGGATCGACGCGGTCCATCGCCGGCTGACCGAACGCCATGGCCAAACGCCCGGCAACTGAGTAGGGCCGCCTGGCAACAAGCGCAGACGGATCGGGATGACCAGGCTCACCATCGGGATCGACGGCTTCAACCTCGCCATGCCGCGCGGCACCGGCGTGGCAACCTATGGATTGGGCCTCGCCGAGACGGTCGCCGCGCTCGGCCATGCGACGCTGGGTGTGTTCGGGATCGACGTCGGCGACAGGGCCGACAGCCGCGAACTGCTGTTCTACGACCGGATCGGCAAGGAGCGCCCGCCCGAGACGCGCAAGCAGCATCGACGCCGCCTGCGCCGCGAGACCTTCCGCTCCTTCCTTCCCGCCCACGCCTATGAGGTGCCGATCACAGACGCGGTCGAGAAGCAGGCCTTCGCCGGCCGGCTGCCGCGCTTCGATCGGCTGGCCAGCAGCCCGGCGCTGTTCGACATCGCCGACCGGCGCCTGCGCCGCGCCGGGACCTTCCTGACGCTGCGCATGCCGGACCCGCCGGCGATCATGCACTGGACCTATCCGGTGCCGGTGCGGCTGGAGGGCGCGCGCAACGTCTATACGCTGCACGACCTGGTGCCGCTCAAGCTCCCCTATACGACGCTCGACGACAAGCAGCGCTACCGGCGGCTGATCGAGCTGTGCGTGACCGAGGGCGATCACATCTGCACGGTCTCCGAATCGAGCCGCGCCGACATATTGGCGCTGTTCCCGGAAGCGGCGCCCGACAAGGTGACCAACAGCTACCAGACAGCGCCCGTGCCCGCCGAGCTGCTGGCGCGCGACCCCCTAGAAGATGCGGGCGTCGTCGAGGGGTTGTTCGGGTTGAAGCGGCGGGGATACTTCCTGTTCTTCGGGGCGCTCGATCCCAAGAAGAACCTGGCGCGGATCATCGAGGCCTATCTGACCAGCCGCAGCGAGACCCCGCTCGTCATCGTCGGCGCGCGGCACTGGGGGACGGAGCAGGAGGCGCGCATCTTCGGGGACGAGAAGAAGGGTGTGTCGCTCTATGGCGAGGCGGCGGCGAAGGGGCTGGTCCAGCTCGACTATCTGCCGCGCGAGATGCTGCTGCGGCTGGTGCGCGGCGCGAAGGCGGTGATGTTCCCGTCGCTCTACGAGGGCTTCGGCCTGCCCGCGCTGGAGGCGATCCGGCTGGGGACGCCGGTGATCTCCTCGACGATCAGCTCGCTGCCCGAGGTGGTCGGCGAGGCGGGGCTGCTGGTCGACCCCTATGACGCCGGGGCGATCGCCCAAGCGATGCGCGCCCTGGACGAGGACCCGTCCCTCGCCGCGCGGCTGTCGGCGGCGGCGCCCGCGCAGGCCGCGAAGTTCAGCGACGAGGCCTATCGCGCCCGGCTGGCCGCGATGTACGAGCGGGTCCTCTCCCGCTAGCTAGGCCTGCTCGGGCCAGCGCCGGCGCGCCTCGATGCCGTGGGCGTCGAGCGCCTGGAGCTCGGCGAGCAGCGGCTCGAGCCGGTCGAGCGGCCAGGCGTTGGGACCGTCCGACATGGCGCTGGCCGGATCGGGATGGGTCTCCATGAACAGGCCGGCGATGCCGACCGCGACCGCGCCGCGCGCGAGCACCGGCACATATTCGCGCTGCCCGCCTGAGGAAGCGCCGAGCCCGCCGGGAAGCTGGACCGAATGGGTCGCGTCGAACACCACCGGGCAGCCGGTGCCGCGCATGATGGCGAGGCCGCGCAGATCGGTGACGAGGTTGTTGTAGCCGAAGGAGGTGCCGCGCTCGGTGACCAGCACCGGCGTATCGACCCCGGCCGCCTCCGCGGCGCCCTTCGCCTTGGCGACGACATGGGCCATGTCGTGCGGCGCCATGAACTGCGCCTTCTTGATGTTGGCCACCCGCCCCGACGCGCCGACCGCCTCGATCAGGTCGGTCTGGCGGGCGAGGAAGGCGGGGGTCTGGAGGACATCGACGACCTGCGCGGCGGCGCGGACCTGGTCGACGTCATGGACGTCGGTCAGCACCGGCAGGCCGGTCTCGGCGCGGACCTTCTCGAGGATGCGCAGCCCCTCGTCGAGGCCGGGCCCGCGGAAGGAGGCGCCCGAGCTGCGATTGGCCTTGTCGAACGAACTCTTGAAGATCGCGAACAGGCCGAGCCGGTCGGCGATGGCGCGGAGCCGCTCGGCGACCGAGAGGACCAGCGCCTCGGATTCGATCACGCAGGGGCCGGCAATGACGAACAGCGGCTCGTCGAGCCCGACCTCATGTCCCAGGATTTTCATCGCCGCTTCTTAGGCCCCCGCCCCGCCCGATGGCAATCAGCAGCCGCGCGCGATCGCGAAGCGCGGCTCGGGGACGAGATCGGGCAGCTCCTGCTCCGGCCCCTCCTCGAAGCGGCGATGGTCGGCCGGGGAGACGAAATAGCCGCGACGGACCAGCCATTCGCCGACGTCGGCGCGCGAAGTCAGCCAGACGGTGGCGGGCGCGAGCAGCAGCCCGACCGCGACCGGCAGCGACCAGATCGACCCGTCGAGCCCGAGCAGGATCGCCGCCATCAGCACGGTGCCGAGCAGCAGGTGCCAGCGGTAGAAGCGCGTCACCTCCCCGAAATCGAGCCCGTCCACCTCGCGCCGCTGCGGCGACCAGCCGCTCTGCCGGCCGCGCAGGATATCGACGATCGCCATGCTCTGGGTCAGCATCATCGCCGGCGCGGTGACGATCGAGGTGACGACCTCCAGCAGCGTGCCCCTGGCGATGCTGACCCAGCCGCCGAGCTGGCGGACCAGATCGCGATCCTGGCCGAGCGCGATCAGCGCGGCGATCTTGGGCCCGAACAGCATCAGCCCGGTGAGGCCGAGCAGCCAGCCCGAGGAGATCAGCACGAAGCCGTCGAAATCGGCGCGAAGCTGCTCGAACATCGCCGCACCGAGCAGCAGCAGCCAGAGCGGCGAGGTGAGATAGGCCGAGGCGCCCATGAACAGCTGGAGCCGGCTGACCCAGTGCAGCCCCGAGGTGTTCAGCAGCCGGAGATGCTGGAGATTGCCCTGGCACCAGCGCCGGTCGCGGATCGCATGATCGATCATCGTCGGCGGGAATTCCTCATAGCTGCCCTCGGGCATCGTCACCATGTGGACCGCCCAGCCGCGCCGGCGCAGCAACGCCGCCTCGACCATGTCGTGGCTCATGATATGGCCGCCGAGCAGGCTGTCCTCCGACAGCGCGGGCAGGCCGCAGCTCTCGGCGAAGGCCTTCACCCGGATGATCGCGTTGTGGCCCCAGAAGGTCGCCTCCGTCCCCGACCACCAGCGCAGCCCGGCCGACGCGACGGGCCCGTAGACCGAGGAGGCGAACTGGTGCCAGCGCGCGAACATGGTCTGGCCGTTGATGAGTTGCGGCACAGTCTGGAGCAGGCCGATCGCCGGGCGCGCCTCGATCGCCGAGGCGAGCCGCGCCATCGCAGCACCACTCATCAGGCTGTCGGCGTCGAGCACCAGCATATAGTCGTAGGCGCCGCCGAAGCGCCGCACCCAATCGGCGATGTTGCCGGGCTTGCGCGCGGTGTTGCGCGGGCGGCGGCGATAATAGACGTTCGCCTTGCTCGTCTCGCGCAGGCGGCGGAAGGCGAGATATTCGCGGGCGTGGTTGCGCTCGTGCGAATCGCTCAGGATGAAGAAGTCGAAGCGGTCCGCGCCGCCGACAGCGGCGATCGAATCGGTCATCGATTCGAGCCGGCGGAAGACCGCGCCGACATCCTCATTGTAGATCGGCATCAGCACGGCGGTGCGGCCCTGGGGCAGGACCAGCCGGCTGCGTGACACCTCCGGCGCCGGACCGCGGCCGAGCAGGACGAACAGGCCCGCGACCGCGTTGAGGAAGCCGAAGGCGATCCAGGCGAACAGCCCGAAGAACAGCAGCGCGAAGCCGAGATCGATCCAGTCGATGCCGTCCGACTGCAAGGGCGTGAACATCTCCTGCGCGGCGAGCAGGCCGAACAGGAAGCTGCCGACGATCAGGAACAGCCGCCGCTGGAACAGCGGGCCGACCGGCACGATCGGATCGGCGGTAGCGGTATCGGGGCTGCGGGACAGGTCCTGCACCGGCATGGCGAGCGGCGCTTCGACCGGGAGGTCGCCCTGCGCGCGCGGGCCATGCTCGGGAGCACCTTCCGCTAAATCCTTGTCAATCCGGTACAATATCCTGTTCCTGCATCGATCGGCCGCCGCTCATGCCAGATACGGCCCCGAAATTTCCAGCCTTTGCGTCGGACCGCCCCAGGCTCCCGACAAATGGGGAGGATATGGCCTGTCCTCAATAGAATTGGTGGATGACGGTTTCGCTGAGCGCCCGGCCATCCTTTTCCAGCGTCGCCCGCAGATTCGCGGGCCGGTTCGGACGGGTGACGTCCGCGATCATCCGCCAGCGCCCCGGCTGCCCCACCACCGGATAGGCATCGACCGAGAGCAGCCTGCCCTGATCGACCGAGACGGCGGCGGTGACGCCGGAGCGCCGATCGAACCCCTTGAGCCCCGTGCCTTCGAAATCGACGACGAGGCGGCGGGCATTGGCGATCGGCTGCAGCCCCGGCCGGCCGGCGGTGCCGGTCCAGCGATCGACGGCGCGGGCGAGCGCGGGCGCGGCCGGCTCCCCGCCCAGCCAGCGCAGCCGATAGTCGAAGGTGAAGCTGGTCCCCGCCCTGGCCGGGCGATCGGGCGTCCAGAAGGCGACGATATTGTCGTCGGTCTCCTTGGTGGTCGGGATCTCGTAGAGCATCACCGCGCCGGGGCCCCAGTCACCGACCGGCTCGACCCACAGGCTCGGCCGCTTCTCGTAGAAGACGCCGTCGTCCTGATAATGATCGAAGCTGCGATCGCGCTGGAGCAGGCCGAAGGCGCTGCCGCCCCGGGGATCGGCGAAGGCGTTGATGGTGGGGCGCGGCGGGTTGCCGAGCGGACGCCAGAGGCGCTCGCCCGCCTTGTTGTGGATCAGCAGCCCGTCCGAATCGTGGATCTCCGGCCGCCAGTCGGCGCGCGCCTGGGGATTGCCCTCGTCATACCAGAACATGCTGGTGAGCGGGGCGATGCCGAGCCGTTCGACGTCGCGGCGCAGCCAGATCGCCGAGGACACGTCCTGGACGACGGCATCGGCCTCCATGCGGTTGGCGAAGCGCCAGGCGCCGACCACGCTGGGGCCCTGGAGCAGCGCGTAGATGGTGAGGCCGGCGCGGGTCCGTTCGAGCCAGAAATGGGTGAAGGCGGGGAATTCCTCCTTGCCGTCGATGCCGGTGTCGATGGCGAGGCCGCGCGCCGACAGGCCATATTGGTGGAGCGGCCCCGACGAGCGGAAATAGGAGGCGCCGAGGAAGGCGAGCCAGTCCCCCACCCCGCCCCGGTTCATCACCCGGAAGCCGGCGACGCCGGGCAGGACGTGCGGCTCGGGCCCCTCGCCCGGGCCGACCTGGAACATGTCCTCGCTATGCTCGATCAGGCGGGCGCGGCCGCGCTCGACGATGGAGATCTCGACCGGGACCGGCGCGGCCTTGAGCAGCGGGAAGAGGCGGACGCCGTAACCATCGTCCGCGAAGATGGTGCGATCGGGCCGGAAGCCGATCCGGTTGGCGGCGTCGTAATTGTTGGCGAGCGCGCGCGGATCGGGCCTGGGCATCGGCTGCGGCCGACTGCGCGCCATCGCGGCGGCGCGGCCCTTGAGCGCATCCCAGCTGAACGGCTCGCCGGCCGCAGCCCGCCCCGAAGCGCGGGGCGCGGCGAAGGCGGTTCCTTCGAGGGCCAGGAAACTTCCCAGCAACGTCATGGCCTGGCGTCTGTCGATCATGCTCATCCGATTAGGTTTCGTTTCGCCGGTGGTCCACATGGGATGAGGCCCAGACCACCGGGCGGCGTGAAAGTTCCTATACGAATCGAAGCTGAACGCGGGCTGTAGCGGCGACGGGCGGCGGAAATCCGCCATTCCATCGGTCCCGTCGGGCAATCGGCCGGGCGCAGGCGGCGCGGCGGCGGCGAGGCCCCCGCTCCCGTTGCATGGGGTTGTCCGCTCGTTTTTTGCTTTTTCCGCGCGGGGGCCCTCGGCCCTGACGTCCCCCTCGCCCCTTACGCCCTCCTCATCCACGCCGCGCAGCATCCGGCGGATCGCGGTGGGGCTGGTCGCGCGGAGGATGCGGGCGATCTCCAGGATGCGGCCGGAATAGGCGCCATGCTTCCAGGCGTTGCGATTGCCACGCGGCGCGCCGCCGCCCGTGCCGCCATGCATGCGGCAGCGGGCGCGGCCCTGCACGGCGGGCGACCGGCACGGCGCCCCGCTCCGGGTGCGCGCGCCGCAGCGAGGCGCCCGCGCCAGCGATGGGGGTTCGGGCTGGGGCGGGAGCCGGGATGGAAGCCGGGGTTCGGGGAAGTGGGATTCCGGCTGGGACTCGGCAATCGGGATCAGGATCGGCGGTGTAGGATCGTCAATCGCCCGGCGTCCGGCGCGCCGGTCCGGCGTCATGCGCCGCCGCCGCCCTGCGCCCGCCGCTTGGCCCGATCGGCCTTGGCCACCGTCTCGACCGAGGCCCGGCAATTCGACTGCGCCCGCAAGGCGAGCCGCGCATAGCGCGCGGCCGAGGTGGGCCATTTGGTGTAATTGTCCGCCGCATGCCCCACCAGTTCGGTGAACATCGCATCGAGCGACAGCGCCTGCGCGATCAGCATCTCGTTCATGCGGGCCAAGGGATCGGGCGGGCCGCTGGCGGCAGCCTTGCGGTTAGGCGCCTTGGGCTTGCGCATTTCGGTCATCGGATGCCTTTCGCCGGGCCGGCATATCTAGCATCAACGCAGGCAAAATTCAAGAACATACAGGGAACATCATGTCTGAGAGCGGGGTGCCAGCGGATAAGCTGGGAGCTACATATCATCCAATTCGGACCCTATCCGCAGATGACGCTTGACGACTGAGGCTCGCGCGCGTCCCTAGCTCCTTCGCGGTTAGCGCCGCGACTCGATAGGGGGCTTTCGATGATCAAGATATTTGCCGCCGGGGCTGCCCTGGCGCTTTGTTCCGTTGGAGCGTTCGCTCAGCCGGCGATGGTCATCGGACAATCCCAAGAGAATGTGTTGCGAACCGGCACGCCGATCGTGCTCAAGACACTCCACGAACTGACGACCAAAGGGAAGCATCTCAAAGTGGGTGATCGTTTCCCGCTCGAAGTCGCAGAAGCGGTGCTGCTCAACGGTCAGGTCGTAGTGCCGATCGGTAGCCCAGCGGTAGGCGAGATAACGTCCGTCCGGAACAAGGGTATGTGGGGCAAGTCCGGAAACATCGAGTCTCGGCTGCTGTACGTGACCGCCAATGGCCGCCAAATCCGGCTTGAAGGAGCCGGTGGTGCGGACAAAGGCAAGAAGGCCGGTGCTGGCGCCGTGGCAGTTTCCGCCATTGTCTTCCTGCCTACCGGCTTCTTCTGGACCGGAACCAGCGCGGTCATCCCTCCGGGCACGCGGATCAACGGCATGATCGGTGAAGATGTGCCGATCGTGTTTGCTGGGTTATCGACTCCCGCTCCGATGACGATCGGCTCTCCGGCGGCTGTTGCGCATACGCCGCTTCCGGCGCCAGAGCCGCATCATGCCGCGGCAATATCGGAACCGCCACCTGTTGGGAAAGAATAGGAGTTGGGAGGATACCCTATCGCCTAAATGCGATCCGGGAACACTACAAATTGCCTGCAATGGTCCCAAGACACGCTGCCCGATAGGGGAAGAAATATGCTCAAGATAAATTTTGGGAAAGCTGGTGGAGGTCTTAAAGTATTTAAGACGAGGGCCGATCTCGTTACTTATATACAATCAGTTAGAGACAAATGGATAATTGATGAAAAATTTCAGGAGTCAATTAGCCGCAGTAACAACCTCAATATAATAATAAACCGATGGGATGACATTATAAATTTGGTTAATCGATCTGACTGTCCGCCGTCAGCGCCAA
>NZ_LDES01000129.1 GCF_001015195.1 Sphingomonas sp. Y57
TCGAGAAAGTAGTCGCTTTCGTAGAATTTCTACTAATTATTACAACGACTTAGGGGCGAAATCCTATGATTTCCGCCCCTTCTTTTTCAGGCATCTTACGCCCCCGCATTCCCTTGAATTTCCTAGCCAAATTCAAATCGCCCCGCCGCTCGATTGCGCATGAGTTGCGCATGAAAACCACGAAGGAGGATAGCATGAGCGATACGGAAACCGACCTGCTGTATGGCGTCGCCGCCATCGCGGATCATCTGAAGCTGCGCCCGAAACAGGTCGCGCAGATGCACGATAAGGGGCACCTGCCCACCTTCAAGATCGGCGGCAAGGTCTGCGCCCGGCGCTCGACCCTCGCCAAGCACTTTGCCGCGCAGGAGGCCGCCGCAGCGGCTGCGGCGCGGGATGCGTGAGCCGCGCCGCCGTCGAATGGGCGGCGAAGCAGTTCCCGCCCCAGCCGGCCGACAAGCTGGTGCTCTGGTCGCTGGCCGACGCGACGAACAAGGCGGGGGAGGCGTTCCCATCGGTCGCCGCCGTCTCGGCCTTCACTGGCCTGGAGCGCAAGCGGATCATGTCGAGCCTGGCCCGGCTGCAATCGGGCGGCTGGATAGCTGACACCGGCCGGCGGGTCGGCGCGACCAAGCAGGTGAAAGTCTGGCGGCTCGCCTATCTTTGGCGCGGCCGGCCAGACGAAACAGTCCCGTAGCGGGACCGTTGGCCGCCGCCATAAGAGTCCCGATTCTACCCCTCTTTCATCAAACGAAACGGTCCCGCAGCGGGACACGGAACCTTCTCTATAGGAGAGAGGGTCCGGCTCCTTCCCTAAGGTTGCCCCGAAAGGCACCCTTCCACGCCGAGCCAGCCGCGCCAGCGGCGAGCGTCCCGTAGCGAAGCGGTAGGGGCGCAATTCTCTCGCCCCTCGCCAGCCGCGAGCGGCGCACCCCCAGCCCCAACGTCTCGACCGCGTGCGCGTGCGCCCGCGCGAGGCCGTGCCCATGGAGTTGCCCATGTCCGCGATCGTCCCCTTCAACTTCGAGCAACACGCCGTCCGGATCGAGGATCGCGACGGTCGGCCCTGGTTCGTGGCCGCCGACATCTGCGCGGCCCTCGACATCACCAATCACCGCGACGCCGTTGGCCGCCTGGATGATGACGAAAGGGGGTCGGTAATAGTCGACACCAATGGCGGGCCGCAGTCCGTCGCCGCCGTGAATGAGAGCGGCATGTACGCGCTGATCATGCGCAGCCGGAAGACGGCGGCCAAGCGGTTCCGCAAATGGGTGACGGCCGAGGTCCTGCCGGCGATCAGGCGCACCGGATCTTATGGTGCCCCGGCGGCGGGCCTCAACCTGTCCGACCCCGCCGTGCTCCATACCTTGCTGCTGGAGCACACCGGCCGGGCGCTGGCGGCCGATCAGCGCGTTGCCCAGCTCCAGCCCAAGGCCGACGCGCTCGATCGCCTGACCGACGCCGACGGCGCGTTGTGCATCACCGACGCCGCGAAGGCGCTGGGCGTCATGCCTCGCCGCCTGTTCCAGTGGCTGGAGCGCAACAGCTGGATATACCGGCGCGCGGGCGGCTCGCATTGGGTCGGCTATCAGGCGCGCATCTCGGCTGGCCTGGTCGAGCACAAGGTCAACCGGATCGACCGCGGCGACCAGCCGGCCAAGTTCGTCGAGCAGGTGCTGATCACGCCCAAGGGCATTGCCAAGCTGGCGACCGAAAACGCCGGCAAATAGGGGATTTCAGGCCCCTTTCGCCTTGGTCGGCTCGCCTCGTTGTGCTATGATCGGGCATCGAGACAGCGCCGCGATCGCGCGCATCCCCCCCGCCGCCATGCCGCCCCGACCGGGGGCACCCGAAAAGTCCAGCCCCGAGGGCTCTGGGACCGCGCGTGGGGGCCTTTTTTCACATGTGCAAAATAAACTTCCGGACTCCCCCTCTTTTCTTCTGACCCCCACCCCGGAGGCCCCATGCCCCAGCAGGCCTGTGCCCATTGCGGCGCGCCCTTCGGCAATGATTCCCCCTTTAGCCGGCGCGGCCAGACCTATTGCTCGCCAACATGCCGAAAGCGCGCCGAGCGCGCGCGTGCACGCGGGAGGGTCGCCCGGAACGCTCCGACCATGCCGACAAGCCTCGCCCGGATGCTGTCCGGCGAGACGCCGACAGACGAGGCGGCGCAGCTGCTGCGCGCGATCCGGATGGCGCGCGGCCGGTTCGGCGATCGGGCCCTGTGCGAATGGCTGCGCGACGCGGCTGACCACCTCGAATCCGGATGCTTGGCGAGCCTGCCCGCCCTCCGCTGGCCGAAACCGTAACCCCCCCAGGAGTCCCTATGTCGCAGCCAGGAACCCGCGCGCCGATCATGGACAGCGCAGCACGCCACGCCCTGATCTCTAGCCTGCCGCCGGATGCCAAGTCGGCCGCGCTCGCCTTCCTCGACGAAATCACCCGACCCATGACCGACCGGGAGGTCGAATGGTCACTCTTGCCGCTTTTCTCCCGATCGCAGCGGCTGGGAATCACCAAGGCCCTTCGGGGCAAAGCGATCGTCATCATCCACATAGGAGACTAAGACCATGAGCAACATTGACACGCGCGAGGCTGTCGCCCGCTTCGCAGGCGCCGTCGGCAATCTGTCTGCTGAGTTGCTGGGAGCGGGGGTCGAACCGGCCGCGCTGGCGGCTGGCCTTCGCATCGAGGCCGGCAAGATCGAAGCCCAAGGGCGGCAACGGTCGATGACGGCCGACGAGCGGGAATTGCTCGAGGTGGCTGCGAAGGCGCATGAGTTCATCAACACGCTGCAAATCGCTGGCATCGAGGAACGGGTCGCGACGACGTGCCTGGTTAATACGGGCATCGAGCGCATGGTCCGCCTGCACGGCCCAGCGAAGGCATCCCGTTGGCTGCGCGGGCTGGCGGACTTCGTGGATCGCAACGGCCCGGCCTTCGAGGAGACCGGGAAACACCACTGATTCCTTCCATCTCGCCGCCGGCCGTGTTACACGCTGGGGCGTCAACGCGTGAGATGCGCGACGACACCCCGCCTATCGCGTGAGACGCGCGCCGGCGACGGCTTCTGAAACGCCTTCGGGCGAGCTGTCGAGACGCGCGCAATGAAACACGCTGCCTTCCCGTTTTCCGTCAAGACTATGTCCGACCAGGGCCTTATCGAGGGCCTTGCGGCTGGATATGGCAATGTCGACGCTCATGGCGAGATATTCGCCCCTGGAGCGTTCGATAAGTCGATCAAGGCCATCGAGGCCGGGGGGCGTCAACCGGCGATGCTCCTTCACCACGACCCGCGCCGCCCGGCTGGCCGGTGGGACTCCTTCGTGGAAACCCGCGCCGGCTTGGACGTGGCGGGCCAATTGGCGCTTGAGGCGGCGGACGGCAAGGAGGCCTATGCGCTCCTGAAGGCGGGTGCCCTGACCGGCCTCTCCGTCGGCTTCAAGCCCGTTTCCGACCGGCGAGATAAGGAAGGCCGGACCGTCATCACCGAGGCCGAGCTGTTCGAAATTTCGCTCGTCGCCACCCCCAGCAACCCCGTTACGCGCATTTCGAGCGTGAAGGCGGTTGGCGACGTCCGCGAGCTCGAAGACCTGCTCCGCGACGCCGGCTTTTCGAACCGGAAAGCCAAGGTCGCAGCGGCGGCGGCCTGGCGCGCTGCCGAGCGGTCTGGGGATCACGAAATCGAGGCGCGAGCCGCGAGCCTGCTGGCCGAAGCCAGCGCCAATATCAGCAACCTTTTCCGGAGTTGAAAATGACCAAGCACACCAAGATTTTCGCGCAGCCGCGTCAGCCCGCTATCATCATGCCGGCTGACCTGCGGCGCAAGGATGCGCCGGACCTGGACAAGGTTCTGGCCGATCACATTGGCGTCGTCACCAAGGCGCTCTCCGACCTGAAGAGCACCGACAAAACCACCGAGGAAAAGCTCGCCGAGCACCATGAGATGATTTTCGAGCTGTCGCAGAAGATGGCCCAGCGCAGCCGCGGCATGGGCAACTGGGGCGCGGGCGACAATCTGGCGACATGGGGCAAGATCTTCTCGAAGGAGAAGGGGGCCGACATTACCGCGATGCGCAGCAATGACCGCGTGTCGTTGGAGTTCAAGGCGTCGCTGACCAGCGCGACGACCGACGCGGCGGGCTCGGCGGGCGACCTGATCGTGCCCGATCGAGAGGCTGTGTTGGGTATGCCGCGCCGCCGGATGACGATCCGCAACCTGCTGCGCACCGTCCCGGTTTCGTCGGGCTCGGTCGAATATCCGAAGCAGGTCGCCCGAAACCTCAACCCCGGAACCGTCGCCGAGGGCGCAGAGAAGCCGCAATCGGACCTCCAGTGGGGTCTGAAGACCGCGCCTATCCGCACGATCGCACATTGGATGAAGGCTTCGCGCCAAATCCTGGAGGACGTGCCCCAGCTAGAAGGCATGATCGACCTGGAGCTCCGCTACGGCCTCACGCTTCAGGAGGAGGCGCAGCTCCTTTACGGCGACAACACCGGCCAGAATCTGCACGGCATGACGTTGCAGGCGACCGCCTATGATTCGCCGATCGATGTCGTCGACGTGAATCACATCGATGTCATCGGCGGGGCTATCCTGCAGGTCTCGCTGACCGATGTGCCGCCGGACGGTATCGTCATGCACCCGGCCGACTGGTGGCGCATGCGGCTCCTGAAGGACGCCAACGGGAAATATATCCTCGGCGACCCCATGAGCGTCGTTCCGCCTTCCCTGTTCGGCCTCCCCGTCATCGCGACCCAAGCGATGCAAGCGAGCAAGTTCCTGGTGGGGGCGTTCGGCGAACAGACCCTCTATGACCGCTGGGAGGCGCGGGTCGAGCTCGGGTTTGTGAACGACGATTTCACCCGGAACCTGGTCACCGTGCTCGGGGAAGAGCGGATCGGCTTTGCCGCCAAGCGGCCCGAGGCACTGGTGTACGGCGATTTCACCACGGCCCTGGCCGAGTAACACCCCATCGATTGCACGGCTGGGCGGGGCTGCTGGTGCACCCCGCCCATAGCGAAAGGACACCCCTCATGCGCCGCTACAGCATCCACGTCACCACCGCCGCCGACGGCACCGCGACCACCTTCACGCCGCGCCTGTCAGGCGAGCTGCATTCCATCCATTACGAGAAGGGCGATTTCCCGAACGGCGTCGATTTCGCCATCACGGCCGAGAAAACGGGCGAAAATCTCTGGACCGAAGCGGACGTGAACACTGCCACGGCCCGCTATCCGCGTGCGCCGACGCATGGTGCCGATGGCGCGCCCGCCCTGTTCGCAGCCGACGGTACCGCCGTTCGGGCGCGGCCGGCGCTGGGCAATGATCGGGTCAAGATCGCGATCACCCAGGGCGGCAACGTCAAATCCGGCACGTTCCACATTCTCGTCGCGTGATCATGGACGGGCCTGCTGTCGCCCCCGAGGCCGTGATTCGCCTGAATGCTGCGCAGGCGACGCTCGACGAGTTCAAGGGCAAGCCGTTCCGACTGGGTGAACGCGATTGCGTCCGGATGGTGGCGGCGCATCTCCGCCGGCTGGGCTACCAGGTGAAGCTGCCGCCGAGGGGCAGCTATCGCACGGTGCGCGCGGCGCGCAAGGCGCTCGCCGACCGGGGATTCGCGGACCTCTGCGCGGCGGTCGACGCGCACGGCCTGGAACGCATTCCGCCGGCGGCGGCGGTCGTCGGCGATATCATCGCCTGCCCCGGAACGGACGAGTTCGGCCCCGCGCTTCACGTCGCGCTCAGCAACGGTCGGACGGTCGCCTATCATGAGGATCTGGCAGGGGCCGGCGTGCTCCAGCCGGTCGAATATGTGGCCGCCTGGCGCGCTCCGCCGATCCGGCCGGCGGCATAAGGTGGCCGGATGAAAACGCTTCGCACCGCCGCCATGGTCGTCGGCGCCGTCGCCCTGATCGCAACGGGCGTTGGCGCCGGGATCGCCCTGGCACAGGGCATCACCGTAGGGGCGGCAATGGGAACCGCCGTCACGGCTGGCGTCACCCTTGGGTCGATCGCCACCGTCGCCAGCGTCGCCTCGGCGGGCCTCTCCATCGCCGCCGCTGCTGCCTACAAGCGCCCTCCGCTGACGGGGTCGCCGACGACGTTCAACCCTGATCCACAAGCCGGCATCCCGTACATGATGGGACGCGCTCACCGCGCCGGCCGGGTCGCTTTCATAGGGATCGGTTCATGACCGCGATCAATGCCTTCCTCACGCCCGGAGGGGCCCACCTGCTGACCGATGCCGCGTTCTATGACACGGAGGGTCGGCTGCGGCACGTCGCCTCTAAGATCGCCGTATGCGAGCCGCTTCGCATGGCGATCGCCGTGTCGGGGATGGCGGAGGCGGCGCGCGTCGTCGATTGGTACGCCGCCTATCAGGACTTGAGCCAGAGCTACGCGCTCACGCTGCTTCCGATGGTCGCCCGCGCCATCCGCGACGACAATCTGCGAGCGGGCTTCCCCGGCGAGCCGGACGTGCAGCTCGTCGCCGCCCTGTGGAGCGACGAGCACGACCAGCCGCAGCTATGGATCGCGTCGAGCAATCGAGCGTGGTTCGGGGAGAGGTACCAGCCGGGCACGCTCGCGCGGGTCGGAGCCATGTCCGGCGGATGCATCGACCCCTTGTCCGTCGTGCCGCCCCACAGGCGCGCCGATGGCTTCGACGCCATCCGCGACGGCCTTGCCCTGCTCCGGGCTCAACGCGCCGAACCATGGCCGGACAACGGGCGATATTATGTTGGCGGCTTCGCCGAGCGAACGACGGTGACGCGCGGCGGAATTGAGCGGATGGTCCTGGAGCGCTGGCCCGATCGGCTGGGCGAGCTGATCACACCGGCCGAAAATGGGCAGTCGTAATGGGCAAGGTGCTGAAAATCGTCGCAGCCGTCGCCGTCACGGCGGCCGTTGCATGGGCGGCCCCGGCGCTGGGCGGCGCGTTCCTGAGCGCAATCGGGGTGTCCGCATCGACTGCCATCGGCGCCGGGCTGACGGCGGGCGCGCTGGCGACGTCGATCGCCGCGACGACCCTGACGTTGACCGCCGCATACATCATGCGGGCACTCGCCCCCGGCCCGACGACAAGCCCGGCCGGCTGGGGCATGGATCACTCGCAGGCCGTTCCGCGCTCCATGGGCGCGATCGGATGGATCGAGGAAGTTCCGGCCATCTCCGGGCTGCACTTCGGGCCTGTTCGGGATCGCTGGTGGCGAGATCCATACCCGCGCGGCCTCGCCCGCGACGTCACCATCGATCGGTATGAGGGCAATTGCATGGTGCCTCGGGTCGCACAGGGGCCCGGCTACGTCGTGGTCGACCGGAAAGCGCCGATCTCTGCCGGCGACCTTTTCATATTTCGGCCCGACGACCTCGCGACCCATTATTTCCGCGGTGCCGGCTGGTTCCGGCGGTTCAAGTCCGCCGCGATCGTCAAGGAGCTGGTGGGCGTCGACGAGGCGGGCGGGCAACTGGTCTATCGCTGCAGCAATCCCGCCGCCACGATGACGACGGGCCTGCGCCGCGTGCGCTGGGCTTATCGGGTCGTCGCCACCGCGCCGACATGGCTCGCTGCCTGTCGTGCGGCGTCGGCCTGCCGCGCGCTATAGGCCGACGGCCTTCCGCAGCGCGTCGTTCATCCGCGACTGCCAGCCGGGGCCGGCCGCCTTGAACCGCTCGACCGCATCGCGATCGATGCGAAGCGCCACCTGGACCTTGCTCGATCCGCGCGGCCGTCCGCCCTTGTTCTTGACCAGGGCGGCGACTGCGGCGGCCGGCAGCACCTCCGACGCGGGCCGAGCGCGGGCGAAATCCGCCTCGGTCCATTCAGGGTTGTCGTCATCGAAGACGACGGGGGGCGTCTTACTCATATCGGCGCATCTCCTTTTCGTGGGCGCGCCGCAGGCTGATCGCCCGGATCGCCCCGTCGCGGATCGTGAAGGCGAGGCAGCGGGCCTCACCATCGACCCGGCCGAAAGCGCGATAGCGGGTCTCGCCATAATCGCGGCGCTCGTCGGCGATCACGGTCGGCTCGGCATCGAAGCCGGTGAAATCCGCGAACGACAGGCCGTGCTTGGCGATGTTGGCGGCGTCTTTCGCGGGGTCGAACGTGATGTCCATGAAGGTTTATGTATATGCGAATACTGGCACCGTCAACAGGTATTTGCATATACGAAAAGGTGCGCGGCGGACGCGCGAAATCTGCCCCGCTTGGCGGCGGGGTGATTTCGTGTAATGGTGGGATTGGGCCTGAGAAACCCGGACCAGTGATAGCGATCGAGTACCGTTGGCGCGGACTTGATCGTGAATGCGAGCTTGGCGGCTCGCTTTGCGGCACGCGCTTGGCGGCGCGTCCGACTTCGGCTTCATAGCCGGGGGCGGCGCGCCATGTCCAGAGCGCAAGCTTAAAAGCACGTCGGCCTGTCTCACTGGCAGGTTTCTCACCCCCGGCGACCGCCCGTTGCGGTCAACGGCCCTGAGAAAGCCGAAACCAGTGAGAAACCATTATGGGAATCAGGATTGAGCTACCGGACGGGGCGACGCCGCTCGCCGCCGTCGATGCCATTATGGCGATGTACGGCCGCGACAATATCGAGATCGCGATCGAGGCGCTGATAGAGCGACTGGACGCCTTCGACGGCGACCCCGATGTCGAAGAGAACGGCGACGAGCTCGACGGCAGCAGCCAGGCCGAGGACGAGTTTGTTATCCTCGGCGGCGACCGCGGCGCTGGCTGTCCCATCTCGGACCCCGGCGGCGATCCGCTGGACCATGGCGAATGGGACGGCCTCCCCGACACCGAGGATGACGGCTGGCAGGAGCGCCGCGTTCATCGCGACCGCATCCGCCGGACCCGCTGCCATGTCGATCGCTACCGCGATTATATGGGCCGGGAACATCGCGAATATCGGCTGCGCAGCTATGGCCCGCCGAGGATCGCCATCGGCTCGGACGGCACACTCTACGACAGCGTGTGGATCAGGCCCTGACAACCTGCCCCGCCCGGCACGGCTGGGCGGGGCCTCTGTTGCGCATGGAGGCGCTATGAAAACCGCAGAAATCCGGGCGCGAATCGCCCGTTCCGAAAACTCAATTGCGCATGGGAGCCCGATCGATGGCGAGCGTATCTAAGCGAAAATGGGAGCATCACGGCGTTGCCAAGGAGGCGTGGGTTGTCCGGTATCGTGAGGGCGGGCGGCATCGCCAGCGGACGTTCGAGCGCAAAAAGGACGCCGACGCC
>NZ_LDES01000013.1 GCF_001015195.1 Sphingomonas sp. Y57
GGAGTAAGGACGATGACCCACGAAACCCGCGAAAGCTGGCTCAATGCGGTGGCGGCGGGCATGGCCCCGCTGTTCGAGGTGCTGGACGCCCCCCTGCCCGACCGCGTGCGCGTGGCGATCGGCTTCACCAGCAGAGGCGCGAAGGCCAAGGCGATTGGCGAGTGCTGGGATAATCGGTTGAGCGCGGACGGGCATTTTGAAATCTTCATCCGCCCGGACCTGGCGCACGCGCCCGACGCGATGCCGGCGCAGATCGCAGCCATCCTCGCGCATGAGCTGGTCCATGCCGCTGTCGGCATCCCGGCAGGGCATGGGAAGACGTTTAACGGGTCGCCCTTGGGCTGGGGCTGGTCGGGCCGATGCGCGCCACCACCCCCGGCGAGGCGTTCCTTGCGGCCATCGCGNGTCGCGCCGATCTTGGACGCCGTTGGCCCCCTCCCCCATGC
>NZ_LDES01000130.1 GCF_001015195.1 Sphingomonas sp. Y57
CAGAAAACCGGCACCACCTCATGCTGCGCTAGCCGATATGAAGAGATCGGTGGACTTGTATCAAATGAAGAAGGCTTGGGATCGTTCCCAAAAAATGTGCTGACGCGGAGGTTTCGAGACTAAGTCGGGCTGGTTTTCAGCGGCTTACGGCCACTGTTCATGAGGTGCGGTTGAGTGTTGTCGGTATCCCGCTGAAGCTGAAATGAACGCATCTGTAAGCTGAAGCGGCTTGTGCGCCCCAATTTCCGTCGTTCGAGCTACTGTCCAGCATTCTCCTAAGCTGCCGTTCAAAAATGGGCTTTAACCGTGCTGCGGTTGCAGCTCCAGCAGAGCGGACCAAAAAGGACCATTTTAGCCTTTTGAATATGAAAGCTCTTGGTTAGCCTTGCCGCCGGGATGGGGGAAGGCATGCATAATTCTGATGAGCAAGATTTTGTTGGAGCGAAGTCTGAGGAGACGAGCCCAAGCAACCCGACGATCACCGCGGATATCGCTGGAAGCTTCACCTATGCTTCCTATCAGAACGCGATCCCCGTCATCCGTGCGATCGGGATCGAGAATGCCGGCGGCCGGCATCATGAGAAGCTCCGGGTCGATCTTACCTCATCGCCGGCTTTTCTACGGTCCAAGTCATGGGTGATCGATCGACTTGCACCGGGCGACAGCTTGCCGCTCGGTGACCGTAAGGTCGATCTCGACGCCGATTATCTCGCCGGACTGAACGAGGCCGAACGTGGCGAGATCACGCTTCGGCTGTCGGCCGGCGATGTGGTGCTCGACGAACAGCGCTTTCCGGCCCGCCTGCTTGCCCGAGATGAATGGGGTGGCGTCGCTGACATGGCGCAGTTGCTCCCCGCCTTTGTGATGCCGAACGATCCCGCCGTCGCGCGCATCCTGCGCAGTGCGGCCGACCGGCTGGCGGAGCATGGCCACCCGAGCGGGTTGGACGGCTATCAGTCGGGCGATCCGCAGCGTGCCTATATGCTCACCGCGGCCATCTATTCCGCCGTCGCGGCCATGGCGATCCATTATGCCGAGCCGCCCGCCAGCTTCGAGGATCGCGGGCAGAAGGTGCGACGACCGGCCACGATCGCCGAAGAACGACTTGGCACCTGCCTCGACACGGCCTTGCTGTTCGCGGCAGCGCTGGAAGGTACCGGCCTTTATCCCGTGATCCTGATGTTCCATGGCCACGCGGCGGTTGGCGTCTGGCTGACCAAGCGGACCTTCGGCAACACGATCGAAGCCGACCAGATGGAAGTTCGCAAGGCGCTGGCGTCGCGCGAACTGATCGTTTTCGAGACGACCGGCGTCACGCACCGTCCGGCGATGGCACTGGATGCGGCGCAGCGTGCGCTCGATCATCGTATGAGCGAGGAAGAGGCGCATGCTTTCGTCGCAGCGATCGACGTGCGGCGCGCCCGTAGCGGCGGCATCACCCCGCTCGCCTCGCATGTCACGTCGCGGCAAGACGCCTCAGCGGACGAAGAGGGCCCCGCGGTCATGGCGCTGTCGTTGCCCGCGGCACCTTCATTCAACGATCTGCCGGACCTGCTCGTCGAGGTGAAGCCGACCACGGCCGCCGGCCGTATCGACCGCTGGCAGAAGAAACTGCTCGACCTGACGCTCCGCAATCGGCTGCTGAACTTCCCGGAATCAAAGAAGACGATCCCATTCCTTTGCACCGACGTCGCCTATCTCGAGGACCGACTGGCGGATGGCGCTGCCATCCAGATCGTATCGCTGCCCCAGCAGAACCCGCTGGGCGAGCGTGATGCGGCCTTGTATCGCGAGGTCCACGGCCGCGATCTGCAGCGTGGCTTCGCGGCCGAGGCGCTGCAACGCGACGAGCTTCCCTCCCAGCTCGAAGCCCAGCAGCTGGAAGCGCGCCTGATCGACCTGCACCGGCAGGTGCGCAACGATTTCGCCGAGGGCGGCGCGAATACCCTGTTCCTCGCGGTCGGCTTCCTGCGCTGGAAGAAAAAGCCGGAGGACGAGCGTAGCTATCGAGCGCCGTTGCTGCTCATCCCGGTCAAGCTGGAGCGCCGCAGTGCCAGCGCTCCCTTTCGCCTGCGCTTCCATGAGGACGAACCGCGCTTCAACGCCACGCTGCTCCAGTTTCTGGAGCGTGATTTCGATCTCAGGCTGCCCCAGTTCGGCGGGGACCTGCCACTCGACGACAGCGGGATCGACGTGCCGCGCGTGCTGGCCATGATGCGCCAGGCGGTGCGCGACGTGCCAGGTATGGAGGTGCTCGACGAGACCGCGCTGTCGACGTTCAGCTTCGCCAAATTTCTGATGTGGAAGGATCTGGTCGAGCGCACAGAGGCGCTGCGCGAGAACCGGGTCGTCCGGCACTTGATCGATACGCCGGACAAGGCGTTCGACGGGGAAGGCGGGCACTCCATGATCCGCGACGAGACGGAACTCGACCGAATATATTCACCGGCCGACATCATCAGCCTGCTGCCGTCCGATTCCTCGCAGACCGCGGCCAGCCTCGCTGCAGCGGAGGGCCGCGATTTCGTGATCGTCGGGCCACCGGGCACGGGCAAGAGCCAGACGATCGCCAACATGATCGCCCACTGCCTGGGCGTCGGCAAGACTGTGCTCTTCGTCGCGGAGAAGACAGCGGCACTCGACGTCGTCTATCGCCGCCTGCGCGAACATGGGCTGGGCGACCAGTGCATCGAACTGCATTCCAGTAAGTCCGACCGGCGTCATTTCCTGGCGCAGCTCAAGGCCGCCTGGGAACATGGCGGACGCATCGATCCGTCGGAGTGGATCGCCGTGAACGAGCGGCTGAAACTGCGTCGTGACACGCTCAACGCCTATGTCGAGGCGCTGCACCGATCGTATCCCAGCGGCTGGACGCCGTATCTGGCGCTGGGCATCGCACTGCGCGCATCCGAAGCCCCTGCGCCGGCGTTCGGTTGGCCCCAGGAGCAAGTGCATGACGCACAGGCGTTGGTTGCCATGGAAGACCTTGCGGGCGAACTGGGGCAGGTTTTCACTTCCATCGAACGGCGCCCGGCGCTCGATCTCGTCGATATCGAGGACGCGGGTGCGGCGCGACAGGACGAACTGATCGCGGCCGCACAATCGCTGCGGAACGCCGTCGATCTGCTGGCTGCCGCGCTCGTGGCCTATCGCGGTGCGCTTGGCCTCCCCGCCGTCGACCAGCCCGTGGCGACCGAGATCGCTACGCTCGCTGCGGTGGCGGAGGCGATGGAGGCCGGTCGCGATCGGAACATCATGATCGCCTTCGATACCGGCTTTGCGCAGTCGGCAGGCGATCTCGCCGCGCTGACCGCTGCGATCACCGCCTATCGAGACGCCGAACGGCAGCTCGCCGCAACCTTCCTGCCTGCCAGCGTACGGACGATCGATCTTGACGCGCTGGATCGCCAGTGGCGCGAGGCCAACGCCTCCTTCTGGCCGTTCTCGGCGCTGGGAAGGCGCAAGGTGACGCGTCTCCTGCAAGGCTATGCCGAGGGCGGGGCGACGCAGCCTGGGAACGACCTGTCCCAGCTTCGTTGCATGAAGGAGCAGCTGGCGGCGATCGATCGGACGCCGCTTGCCGACCGAGCGATTCCGGTGGCTGGGCTCGACACCGACCTGTCTACCGCCAACGACATACTCGATTGCGCCGATCGACTGCGTGCGGCGCTTCGCCTTCGTGGATGGGATGTGGGCGCCGTTGAAACGGCCACCCAACGCGCTGCGGCGACACTGCGCGAGCGCGAGGCCGGCGACCCGGTCTGGCAAGCCGGAGGCAAGCTCCTGGCGGCGCAACAGGGGTTCGATAGCGCCCGGGCCCGGTTCGCAAAAGCGGCGGGACGCGATTTTGCGCTCGGGACGGAGCCGGATGCGTTGACCGCTCTATCCACTTCGCTGATGGCCTTAACCGAGGCGCGTCATCTGTTGCGCGACTGGTCGGCCTGGTGCCGCGTTCGCAATCGGGCGCTTGGCTTCGGGCTCGGCGCGCTCGTCGAGCAGATCGAAAGCGGGGTGGTGTCCGCCGATCAAGCGCAGGCGGCGTTTCGCCTCGGCTATGCGCGCTGGTGGCTGCCGGCGGTCCTGGACAGCGATCCGATACTGCGTGATTTCCGCCGCTTTCAGCATGAGAACGTGATCGCAGAGTTCCGCGAGATCGATGATCTGGTCCGCACCCATGCCACCGGGCGGGTAATCGGCGCGCTCGCCCATGGATTGCCTGCGGTACAGAGCGTGCCGCGCAATTCCGAGCTCGGTCTGCTGCGCCATCAGATGGAGTTGCAGCGTCCCAGCCAGTCGATCAGGGATATGATCGGCAAGATGCCCGAGAGCTTCGCCAAGCTCGCGCCGTGCATGCTGATGTCGCCACTGTCCATCGCGCAATATCTGCCGCCAAACCAGGCGCTGTTCGATGTGGTCATCTTCGATGAGGCCTCTCAGATCACGACGTGGGACGCGGTCGGCGCGATCGCGCGCGGGCGTCAGACGATCATCGTCGGCGATCCCAAGCAGCTGCCCCCGACCAACTTCTTCGGCAGCAATGACGATGACGAGGATGTCGCCGATCATGAGAAGGATATGGAAAGCATCCTGGACGAGGCAAAAGCGTCGGGCATTCCGGTACGCGACCTGCGCTGGCACTACCGCAGCCGCAGCGAGTCGCTGATCGCCTTCTCCAACAACCATTATTACCAGAACCGGCTGGTCACCTTTCCGTCGCCCCAGGTCGACGATCGAGCGGTGCAACTGCGCAAGGTGCCGGCCGGCGTCTATGATCGCGGCAAGAGCCGGACCAACAGGATCGAGGCCCAGGCGGTGGCGGACGAGGCGGTCGCTCGCATGCGCGGATGGCTGGACCTGCCGGAGAAGAGCCGCCCGACGCTGGGTATCATCACCTTCAACGCGCAGCAGCAGTCGCTGATCCTCGATCTGCTGGATGTCGCCCGGCGCGATGAACCGGAACTCGAATGGTTCTTCGCGGACGAACGGGTCGAAGCGACCATCGTCAAAAATCTGGAGAATGTGCAGGGCGACGAACGCGACGTCATCCTGTTCTCGATCACCTTTTGGAAGGATGCGGCGGGCAAGGTCACGATGGATTTCGGCGCCCTCAATCGCGACGGAGGCGAGCGGCGGCTGAACGTTGCCGTCACGCGCGCGCGGCAGGAGTTGATCGTCTTCTCGGGGTTCACGGCCGACCAAATCGATCCGACGCGCACCAAGGCGCTGGCTGTCCAGCATCTCAAGACGTTTCTCGATTATGCGGAGCGTGGCGCGGTCGCGCTGGCCGCCCAGACCACAGGATCCGTTGGCGGGTTCGAGTCACCCTTCGAGGAGGCAGTGGCCGCGCAGCTCGAGCAGCGCGGCTGGATGGTCGTGCCGCAGGTCGGCATTTCCGGATTCCGCATCGATCTGGGAATCCGGCATCCGGATCTGCCCGGCGCCTATCTCGCGGGCGTGGAATGCGACGGCGCGTCCTATCACAGCGCAGCGACGGCGCGCGATCGTGACAAGGTGCGCGAACAGGTGCTGACGGGTCTGGGGTGGAACATGCTGCGCGTCTGGTCCACCGACTGGTGGTACGACGCCGCCGGTTGTGCGGATCGGCTGCATGCCGCGCTGGAAGCGTTGCTGGAGAAGAGTCGCACGGCGCAGATCGACGCCAGTGTCGCCGCCCACTGGGACATGGGACACGAAGTCGAGGGCATCGAGGCCATACGCGACGATGCGGCGGCGGCGCGGACCGATGAGGTCACGCCCGTGCCCGCGCCGGTCGAGATCGAACTGGTATCCGCGGAAGTTTCGCCACCCGTCATGCCGGCTCGCGCTGTTGAAGCTGCTCCAGCCCCCGCGCCGATCGTGGCGGCCGCAACGGAGCCCGACGACCGCTATCGCATTACCGATCTGGCGGAGTTCCCGGCTGATCCGGGCCGCTTTTTCGACTTCGCCTATCGCGACGTGCTGCACGCCATGATTACCGCCGTGATCGAGACGGAGAGCCCACTGCGTACCGACATATTGTGCCAGCGCGTCGCACGCACGCACGGCTGGCTGCGCACCGGCGGGAAGATTCGCGAACGAATCAACATGCATTTGCGCGACTTCGACCGGACGCAGGAATCAAGCGGTGAGTTCATCTGGAAGGCAGGTGCCGTGGCCGATTTCCGGCCCTATCGCGCGCCCCATAACGAGGAGGCTCGCCGGGCGATCCCGGACATTCCCCTCGCCGAACTGGCGGCGGTGGTGCGGGGCAATCCGGATCTGCTCGACGAGCCGGATCCGGCGCGCGAACTCGCGCGGATATTGGGTGTCGAGCGGTTAGCGGCCGGGTCGCGCGCTAGGCTCGACGAGGCGATCGCTCGCGGCCGTGGTAGCGATGCGGCCGTCGTGGCTACGCCGGTCATCCCCGTAGCGGAGTGACGACGGTGCGCTTCATTCATTCGAGCGACCTTCATCTCGGCAAGCGTTTCGGCAATTTCTCGGGCGATCTGCCCAGCCGGCTGCGCGAGGCCCGCCACGCGGTGCTCGGCAAGCTGGCCGAGCATGCGCGCCTGAACGGCGTGGAGACGATCCTGCTCGCGGGAGACACATTCGATACGGAAACCCCGGCGGCGGATGTCCGGCGGCAGGCGCTGACCGAGATGGCGCATCATGCACGAATCCGCTGGGTAATGCTGCCTGGCAACCATGATTCTCTACAAGCGACTGAATTATGGGCGCTGCTTGCCCGCGAGGCGCCGGACAATGTTATCCTGGCCACACAACCGGCGCCAATCGATCTGGCCGGCGGCGCGATCCTGCTGCCCGCGCCTTGCACCACGCGGCGGCCGGGCCGGGACCTCAGCGAATGGATGGACGGGGCAGCCACTGCCGATGGCGTGATCCGGATAGGCCTGGCCCATGGAGCGATCCAGACCTTTTCCGAGGACGCCGTCGGTATAGAGGTGATCGCCCCGGATCGCGCGCGCCGCGCCGGGCTCGACTATCTTGCGCTGGGCGATTGGCACGGCGCGATTCAGGTCGATTCTCACACCCATTACAGCGGCACGCCGGAGCAGGACCGGTTCAAGCATGATCGATCCGGCGTGGCATTGTTGGTTGATATCGCGAGCGCCGGCGCGATGCCCGAGGTGACGCCGATCCCCACCGCCAGCTTTGCCTGGCGTACGTTCGATCTCCACCTGCTGGCCGACGACGATCCGGTGGCGGCACTCAACGCGCTCTTGCCCGATCTGCGCGAACGGCGGCAGACGCTGGCTCGGGTGGTCGGCAGCGGCAGGACGGGATTGGCCGCACGCACTGCATTGACGGCCGCGATCGACCGCGCCGCGCCCGATTTCGCATGGCTCGATCTCGATGAGACCGGACTGGCGACCTTATGCGATGTCGAGGATCTCGATCTCATCGATCGTGCCGGCGCGCTGCGCGAGGCGGCGGATGCGCTGCTCGCCGAAAGCGCGGATCCAAGCCGCTCAGCCGCTGACCGGGCGATCGCCGTTGCCGCCTTGGCGCGTCTCTACGGCTATGCCCAGCAGGTGTCGCAATGAAGATCGCCGCGCTGCGCTTCCACAATGTCAAGCGCTTCGCCGGACGCGGCGTCGCGATCGAAGGGATAGGCGACGGCGTAAACGTGCTGTGTGCCGCCAACGAGTTCGGCAAATCGACCAGCTTCGAGGCGCTGCACGGCCTGTTCTTTCAGCCCCATTCCAGCACCGCCGGCGGCGTGCGCAACCTGCGTCCCTATAGCGGTGGCAATCCGTTGATCGAGGCGGACATCATCGTCGGCGACGCCCGCTATCGGATCACCAAACAATATTATTCCGGGCGTTTCGCCAAGGTCGTGGACCTCACATCCGGACGATTGCTTGCCCAGACGGACGAGGCGGAGAACTTTATCGCGAAACTGATTCACGGTGGCGCGGGCGGGCCGGCGGGCCTGTTGTGGGTGCGGCAGGGCATTACCGGGATCGAACCACGCAGCCGTACCGAAGAAGAAAACGACCGGCAGGTCCGTACCAGCCTGCTGGAATCGGTGCAGGGCGAAGTGGAGGCGATGACAGGTGGCCGGCGCATGGCCGAGATCATGGCCGCCGCCAGTGATGCGGTCGGAGAGTTGGTCACCACGACTGGCCGCCCCAAGGCCGGAAGTCGCTATGTCGCAGCAATTGATTTGCGCGACCGGCTGGCGATTGAGGAGCGCCGGCTGGGAATTGAGGTGACGGCGCTGTGCGCCGAACTCGATCAACGTGGGGCTGCCCAGAATAGGCTTGAAGAGCTAGAGAGCGCCGATGCGCGCGAAGCGCGGAAGCAGGCGGTGGAAACCGCCGAAGCTACCTTCGATGCCGCACGCGCCCAGGCTGAGCAGTTGAAAGCGGCGCAAGCCGAACTCGGGCTCGCACGCGAGCGATTCGATACTGCCTCGCGCGAGCATCGGCAGTTTGAAGAAGCGCTGGCGGAGGCGCAACAAGTGGCGGACGAATGCCGTGAGGCCACACGCCGCCGCGACGAAGCTGTCGAGCGCCGTCGCTCGACCAGCGAGGCGATCAGCCAAGCGCGAGCCGAGATCGAGGCCGCCGAGGCGGACGAGGTCGCCGCAAGCGAATTACTAGCCCTGCTCGATACGGCTGCAAAGGCACGCGAAGCCGCCGAAAGGCGCGCGGATTGGGAGATGCGGTTGCAGCAAGCCGAAGCGGTTCGCGGCACGATAGAAAGCTGCGAAGCGCAGCTCGCCGGGCTACGGTTGCCCGAAGGCGCGATCGATGAACTGGCCGACTTGGATGTCGAGATCGCCCGTATCCGGGCTGTGCAGGATGCAGCGCGTCCGTCCGTGACGGTCATGTATGATAGCGGGGCCGCCATTCGCGTGACGATGGCGGGGGCCGCCCTGGGCGACGGTGAGGAGCGGGGCTATGACGGCCATGCCGAGCTCGTGGCGCCGGGTATCGGTACAATCACTCTGCGGTCGAACGCGGCGGGTGATGATGACGGTCGTCTCGCGGCTGCAGAGGCGCAGCGCGGGACACTGCTGGCCTCGATGGGCGTCGTCGATCTGGCAGCGGCGCGCGCGCAACAGATGCGTGTGCAAGCAATCGAGGCGCAGGCCAACGAGGCTAAAGCGCAGTTCGTTGTCATCGCGCCCGAGGGGCTGAATGCTTTGCGCGAAAAGGTGGCTGCGCTTTCCGACGTGGATCCAGCGCCGATCGAGTTGAAGGCGGACCCGGACGTGACGCGCGCCGCCCGCGACGCGGCCGAGCAACGCCGGCGGCAGGCCACGGAGAAGGCCCGAGCGGCCGAACCCGCCCGCGTCCACGCAGACGAGGCGTTCGTTGCTGCGGAGACAACTCTCGCCAGTCTGTGCACTCGGGACAAGCAGATTGTCGCGATCCTCGGTCCCGCGGACGAACGCGATGACCGGGTACGGGAACTGGCTGCGCGTCTCACCCAGCGCGATTCTGCGCTGGCTGATGCCCAGCGAAACTTCGACACGAAGAGCGCCGATGCGCTCGATCTGGACGCGGCGGACGCGACGCTTCGTCGGGTGCGCTCCGTCGAACAGGCGGTCGCGACCGAGATACAGCAACTGCGAGAGAACATTGCCGGATTGAATGCACGTATCGCTGCGCGGTCCGACGAGGCGGTGGAGGAAGCATGGCGCGAGACCGCTGAGGCCCTGTCCACCGCAGAGGCGCGCGTCGCGGCGTTCCAGCGGGAAGTCGCAGTGCTTACGCGGCTGACGCGGGCGCTGGAGGCCGCGCGATCGGATGCGCGCGATCTCTATCTGAAGCCGGTGATGAACGAGTTGCGCCCCTTGCTCGGCCTACTGTTCGACGATGTCACGATCACCTTTGATGATAGGACATTGCTTCCGCAGACGATCGTCCGCGGTGGGCAGCAGGAGGATGTCGATCGCCTGAGCGGCGGCATGCGTGAGCAATTATCGATCCTCACGCGCCTGGCTTTCGCGCGCCTGCTGGCCCGCGATGGGCGCCCCGCACCGGTAATTCTCGACGATGCGCTCGTATATTCGGACGATGATCGCATCGAGCGTATGTTCGACGCGCTCCATCGGCAGGCGCGGGAGCAGCAGATCATAGTTTTTTCCTGCCGTCAGCGGGCATTTCAGAAGCTAGGTGGGAATGTCCTGCAGCTAATCGATTGGCAACCGTGAGGCTGTGCTAAACGGCAGTCGTTCACCTTAATTCGCACGCGCGAAAGCGGGTTTCCGTGTGGTCCGGCGATCGATGGGATTCAGTTCTGGATATCCGCCGTGCCAGGAAATTGCAGATTGGCTCCCTCAGAACTTTAATCTGCAATTTCGTGCGTTTTGGACCGGACACGGTCCTAGCTTCACGTTTCCCAAAGATTTGGCCTCACCCTGGACGGAGCCGACTGCGTGGGGACGGCTTGAGGCCGATTTGAATGTGGGTCCTCGGAGATTAGCTCGTGACCTGGTCGGCACCCTATTTCACCGCCTTGAGTGTCGGCGGGCCGACGCCGTGGAAGCGGTTCGCGATCTCGGCCGGCTTCGCCTTCTGCGCGGCCTTCTTGCCCTGGGGTGCGACCTCATTCAACGTCTTCAACGCCGTCGCCAGCATCTTCATCGTGTTCGCGCGGCTCGGCAGGCTGACCGCCCGTATCATCGAATCGCGCCGGGCGGCCTCGTCCTTGTCGTCGGTCGCGGCGATGCTCACCTCTTCCAACTCGTCGCGGCGGCGAGTGGTCAGGTTCGCGCTTGTTCGTGGTGCGAACCTTGCGAACCCAACGCTCGGCCTTCTCGCGCTGCCGAATAGCAGTGTCCGCAATCTCGTAACAGTCAGCTATTCCTCGGATGGATACTTCCCTATCCGAATATTCGATCTCGATCCGCTCCCACTTGTCAGTAGTTTTGCGAGCAGTCACCAGATGTCACCTTTCGGCGAAAGTTCGCACCCGGCCCAACCAGAGGAAAATTTTTCACGCGTGGGGCGAGGGGCGGTCCCTAGGTGGCTGTGAGCTGGACTTCTAGCCCCCCCCCCCCCCCCCCCCCNCCCCGGCAGGGCTATCGCATTTGAGCGAGGAGGGAGAAGAGGAAGGAATCGTTCCATGAAGCGCGTTTGATTTTGCCTTTAATGGAGCCCTTGTCGGGATGCTGCCTAAAGAGGTTGAGAGCGATCTTTCGGATCAGGGTGAGGTTTTTTTTGGGGGGGGGCGTGATCCTTCCTGTTTCGATTGGCGTCTTCGCCGAGATCGACATCGAGCACCCAGTGCAACTGGTTCTCGATGGTCCAGTGTCTCCTCGCGATCTCAAGCATGCGCTCGGGCGACAAGACGGTTGATAGAAGCAACCATCGCACGACAAGGGGCTCGACGTCGCCGAGATTGGTCGCCGGCTGGAAAGCATCCGGGTCGGCGGTCGAAGCTACGGATTGGCAGCAGTTTCAGGTCGTATAAGCCACAGATGCTGGCGAGGCGGTGCTTCGCCAACATGGCTATCACCCGAAATTTAATTCGCACGGAAAGTTTAATTCGAGCGTGCGAAAAAACGGGTCTCTAAGCGGTCCTGGGAATTAGATCGGTAGAGTTTCGAGGTGCCCCTCTCCCCCGCATGGCAGGGATGTCCCTTCGAAACACGTCATTCCTACGGGGATGAGTGCACTTTTTAGTATGAAACTTTGATCGGTGCGCACGGAGGATCGGGGGCGATCCCTCTTCCGATACCGGTCATTTTTGACCCCGCCTCTCATCGCAGTGGCATCTTCAGGAAAGGTGGACTCAACTGGGCGGTGTGTCTGATCGAGCGCGAGAGTTGCGACGCGATCTCGAACCGTTCGAACAATTCGATTGTGTGGCCTATGGAGCCTAGGTGCGAAGGGTGCAGCATAAAGGTGCATTGCGGTGGCTTACTCGGGTTGAACCAAGCGCGTTTCCTCGCGATGCCGCCGTCGCTCATGTCGCATGATCCCTGATCCAAGCATTCAATGCCCTTCGCAGAAGCAAAATCAGTGGCCCGTTGAGGCTATCGGCTCCTTCGAGGAACGCCACCACTCTCGAAGGGGCGAGGGATGCCGCCTTGGCGATGCGTTTTACACCGGCGATGCCCTCCTGCGAGCGAACGGCCTGCAGCATCGACATCACATGACTTGTCACGATAGTCATGTCGGGAGCGGAGCAATCGGCAGCCGGGTTTGGGCTCTCTGGTGTGTCGTGTTCGGATCGACCAATTCCGCTGTCGGGGTATGGCTCATATATAAGCGATGAGGCGTCCTCAGCAGCCGGATTTTCGCCGGCCGCGGTTTTCCGCCGATATCCCTTGATCCTTGCTGAAACGTCCTCAGCAGCATTCTGGCCGTCTGCTGAGCCATGCTCAGCAGGAATGGGGTGCTTTGCTGAGGCATGCTCAGCGCCAGATTTTGCTGGGCGAGGGGAGGGTGTCCACGAAAGATAATCGTTGGTGGCCGGTCGATGCGAACCGCCTTGCGTGGTGGAGATAAACGTCAGGCGATATTGCCGGGCGTCCCGCTCCTTCCAATTTCCTTCAAGAGCGACGGCCAGCAAGCCGCGGTCGACGAGTTCGGCGATCGCTCTGCCGATGGACCCGTAATTCTGGATATGGAGCGCTTCGCCCAGTTCGCGTTGGCTCAACGCGATCGACCCATTGTTGTAGCCGTTGAAGCGGCGCGCCAGTTCGACGAGGATCCGTGCCGCGCGATCGCTGAGCGAGCGATAGGCCACACTGTCGACCACAACGTGCGGAATGCCTACCCATTGGCCGCCTCTGGTGTCGGCGCGCTGGTCGGCCCTGATCTTTTTGCGGCCCATTTCCCCGTCCTTGCCAGTTTGGTGCGATTGCGCGGAAGTGCAGAGCGGATCGGGATGCGGTCAGCACCCGGCTCCGACCCGGCTTCGAGACTGTAGGATTGGTGGTACGCGCGGCGGCCGGTTCAGATCGCTCCTGCGCGGGTACTGGCTCCCAGCCGGGAGCCGCCTAGCCGTCGTTGGAGTCGCTCAGTTCGAGGACGCGGCGGACGAGAAAGCCTTCTCCAGTTCGCTGCGACGGAAATAGAGCCGTTTGCCTTTCCGGATCACGGGGAGATGGCCGGCTTCGACCAGATGGTAGATCGTGCGGGTGGAAATCCCGCTGAAGTCCGCCGCGGCTTGCGCGCCCGCGAGCAGGTCGTCCGAAAGGGTTTGCATGGTGTCCGTCCATTCCGTAGGGAGAAGTTGAGAAACATTAGTGAGAAACTCTTCTCAACATATCCATACGTTCCCCGTTCGTTCGCTTCAACCCAGTTGTGCAAATTTTCTCAATAGGATTTTTTGATGCCGGTTCCCATGCACCCCAGTGAACTGAGTTTTGGTGATGTCGAGGCCATCCTCGCGGACATTCACAATATCGCCAGTTCAAAAAGGACGGCGTTTCAAGCCCGTTTGAAGAACATGATCCGGGTGGGATTTCCGGGCTATTCCGGAGCGGGCCGCGGCCGTCGCGGCAAGTTTGGGGCGCTCGAACTGACCACGATGGCGCTTGGCGTCGAGTTTTCCCAATTGGGTCTAGTACCTAGCCATGTTGTCAAGATCATGATCGACCATTGGTCGACGATCATGTTGTCCATCGGTCGCACGATCGCGGATAACCTATCGACCTCCCAAATCGAATTAGCGGATGAGGCAATGCCTCCAAGCCTCCTGCTTTTCGATCCCGCAGCACTTTGGCCGCTTATGGACGACGTCTTGCCCAATGATGTCGATTATACGTCGGCATCGTTCGAGCATGTCTTCTGGGAGTTCGATGTGCAGGCCTTCCAAGAACGAACCTCGGTATCAAGATATCGGACGGCGGTGATTAATGTGACCGCGCTGGTTACCCGATTGGCAATGGCATTTTCGGAGCAGGGTGACTTGCGCCAGGGTTTCCTGTGGGAGCTGGGTAACGCGCTATACCGCCAGTTTAATAAGTCGGACCATGAGAAGGAGACGTTCTGATTGTCCGTCGTCGGGACATT
>NZ_LDES01000131.1 GCF_001015195.1 Sphingomonas sp. Y57
CCCCGCCGGCGGGCGGCGGGCTTCCGGGGCTTCCCGGCCTGCCCGGCAATCCGCAGGGCCTGCCCCCCGGCTTCCAGAATTTCCTGAAGAAACGCTGATTTTTTTGAACTGATCCGAATACCAGAAAGGACTGAACAATGGCCGTTTCCATTCGTCTCGCCCGTGGCGGCGCCAAGAAGCGCCCCTATTACCGCATCGTCGTCGCCGACGCGCGCAGCCCGCGCGACGGCGCCTTCATCGAGAAGATCGGCGCCTACAACCCGCTGCTCGCCAAGGACGATCCCAAGCGCGTCGTCCTCGACACCGATCGCGCCAAGCATTGGCTGTCGGTCGGCGCGCAGCCGACCGATCGCGTCGCCCGCTTCCTCGACGTCGCCGGCGTCCAGGAGCGCGCCGCCCGCAGCAACCCGAAGAAGGCCGAGCCGGGCGAGAAGGCCAAGGAGCGCGCCGAGGAGCGCGCGGCCAAGCTCGCCGCCGCCGAGGAAGCCGCCAACGCCCCGGCCGAAGAGCCGGCCGCCGAGCCGGCCGCCGAGGAAGTGACCGAGGTCGCCGCCGAAGCCCCGGCCGAGGAAGCCGCTGCCGAGGAATCGACCGAGGCTTGATCATGGTGAGAACCCCTCCCTGCCAAGGGAGGGGCAGGGGTGGGTGCGAGCGACATCGTCGCGAGCCCCTGCCCCTCTTCCCTACCCCCTTCCCCGAAGAGGAGAGGCGATGAGCGGCGACCGTCCCATCGTCCTCGCGGCGATCATCGGCGCGCACGGGTTGCAGGGCGAGGTCCGCCTCAAGCTCTTCACCGAGGATCTCGGCGCCTACAGGGCCCTCCACGGCGCCGGGCGCAGCTTCACCCTGAAGGCGATTCGTCCCGGCCCGAACGGCGCGGTGGCGCGCTTTGCCGAGATCGGCGACCGCAACGCCGCCGAGGCGCTGCGCGGGACCGAGCTGAGCGTGCCGCGCTCGGCGCTGCCGGCGCTGGCCGAGGGCGAATATTATCATGTCGACCTGATCGGCCTGCCCTGCCTGGTCGACGGCGCGCCGATCGGCACCGCCGCGATGGTCGAGGATTTCGGCGCGGGCGACGTGCTCGAGATCGAGAAACCCGACGGCAAGCGCTTCATGGTCCCCGTCGCCCAGGCGGTGACGATCGAGCCCGATCGCCTGCTGATCGACCCGGAGTTCGTCGAATGAATGCCGTCACCGCCTTCCTGCTGATCGGATCGGTCTATCTCGTCATCATCGCCTATGGCGTGGTCCGCACCCGCAAGCGCGGCCTGCCGCCGCGCGTCCGCCTCATCGCCGCCGCGATCCAGGTGGTGGTGCCGCCGGCGGTGCTGATCGGCGCGCTGCTGCTGACCGGCGACCAGCGGATGATCGCCACCTGGGGCACGCTGCTGGCCATGCTGATGGTCGCCGGCATCTTCCTCGCCATGTGCACCGAGATCGTCGCGCGGCGGACGTTGTAAGCGGCGGCGATCGGACGTATATACGAGCCGTATATACGGAGATGCGAATGAGCGCCCCCATCAGGTCCCGCACCTTCAAGTCGGGCAATTCGGTCGCCCTGCGCCTGCCCAAGGCGCTGGGCATCGATGCCGGCACCGAGATGACCGTGCGCGAGGAGCGCGGCCGCTATATCATCGAGCCTGTCGAAACCGTGCTGAAGAAGATCGACCTATCAGGCATCTACGGGTCCATTCCCGGCCTGAAACCGATCGAACGGCTCGACATGGAGCCACGCGAACTCGATCGGGAAGGAAAGCTGCTCAAGCGTGACTGAGCCAGCCTTCCTGCTCGACACGAACATCCTGATCTACCTGATCGGCGGCACGTCGGAGACGTTGCGCGCCAGGGTGGAGGATCGCGAACCGGGCGAACTCATCACCTCCACGCTGTGCGTCGCCGAAGCCGCCTTCGGCCTGCGCGACGATCCGGCCGCGCAGGCACGGCTCGACATGTTGCTCGACATCGTCAAACCGGCTCCCTTCACGCTGGAAGCCGCCCGGCAGTTTCCGGGCGTTCCGTTCCGGCGCGGCAAGCTCGATCGCTTCATCGCCGCCCATGTCCTGGCGCTCGGCGTCGTGCTGGTGACGAACAATCCGGGCGATTTCGCCGACGTGCCGAATCTCCGTATCGAGAACTGGACGATCTGACCCGACCATGACCTTCGCCGCCACCATCCTGACCCTCTATCCGGAGATGTTTCCCGGGCCGCTCGGCGTCTCGCTCGCCGGCCGCGCGCTGGCCGAGGGGAAATGGACCTGCGATCCCGTCCAGATCCGCGACTTCGCCACCGACCGGCACCGCTCGGTGGACGACACGCCGTCCGGCGGCGGCGCCGGCATGGTGATGCGCGCCGACGTTCTCGCCCGCGCGGTCGACCATGCGCTGGAGACGCGCCCCGATTCGCCGCTGCTGGCGATGACGCCGCGCGGCGCGCCGCTCACCCAGGCGCGCGTGCGGCAACTGGCTGCCGGGCCGGGCGTGACGATCCTCTGCGGCCGGTTCGAGGGAATCGACGAGCGGCTGTTCGAGGCACGGCCGATCGAGCCGGTGTCGATCGGCGACTATATATTGTCGGGCGGCGAGATGGGCGCGCTGGTGCTGCTCGATGCTTGCATCAGGCTGCTTCCTGGCGTAATGGGCGCGCCCGACAGCGGGGACGAGGAAAGCTTCGAAAGCGGCCTCCTCGAATATCCGCATTATACCCGACCTGCCGAGTGGGAAGGGCGCACGATCCCCGAAGTGCTGCGATCTGGGGATCATGCGAGGATCGAGGCATGGCGTAACGCCATGGCCGAGACCGATACAAGGCTAAGGAGGCCGGACCTTTGGGAGCGCCATGAGGGCGCTCGGGCCCAGTCTCCCTCTGGCGCGCGGCGACAGAAGAAGGAGCGATGAGCATGAACCTCATCCAGCAGCTCGAAGCCGAGCAGATTGCCAAGTTCAAGGAATCGAAGTCGATTCCCGATTTCCGTCCGGGCGACACGCTGCGCGTCGGCGTGAAGGTCGTCGAAGGCGAGCGCACCCGCGTCCAGGCCTATGAAGGCGTCTGCATCGCCCGCGCCAACAAGGGCATGGGTTCGTCGTTCACCGTCCGCAAGATTTCGTTCGGCGAGGGCGTCGAGCGCGTCTTCCCGCTCTATTCGCCGAACGTCGAGTCGATCGAGGTGGTCCGCAAGGGCGTCGTCCGTCGTGCGAAACTCTACTATCTGCGCGGCCGCCGCGGTAAATCCGCGCGTATTGCAGAGCGTCGCGACAATAAACCGGCCGCCGAGGCCCAGGAAGCCTGATACCAGGATTTCCATAGCAAACCTCGCAGGCGGCCGGCTCCCTCGGGAGACCGGCCGTTTGCTTGTCTGGACGTAGCAACGTCCCCGTTACAGAGCAGGAAGCAAGAAATGGGTTATCGTGTCGTCGTCGCGGGTGCCACCGGCAATGTGGGCCGCGAAATGCTGAACATCCTGGCCGAACGCGAATTCCCGATCGCCGAGCTGGCGGCGGTGGCGTCGGCCCGCAGCCAGGGCGACCAGATCGAGTTCGGCGAGACCGGCAAGATGCTCAAGGTTCAGAACATCGAGCATTTCGACTGGTCCGGCTGGGACATCGCGCTGTTCGCGATCGGCTCCGACGCCACCAAGATCTACGCGCCGATTGCCGCCGCGGCCGGCTGCACCGTGATCGACAACAGCTCGCTCTACCGGATGGAGCCCGACGTTCCGCTGATCGTGCCCGAGGTTAACCCCGAGGCGATCGATGGCTACAAGGTGCGCAACATCATCGCCAACCCGAACTGCTCGACCGCGCAGATGGTCGTCGCGCTCAAGCCGCTGCACGATGCGGCGACGATCAAGCGCGTCGTCGTGTCGACCTACCAGTCGGTGTCGGGCGCCGGCAAGGCGGGCATGGACGAGCTGTTCGAACAGAGCCGCAACATCTTCGTCGGCGACCCCGCCGAGCCGAAGAAGTTCACCAAGCAGATCGCGTTCAACGTGATCCCGCACATCGATAAGTTCCTCGACGACGGCTACACCAAGGAAGAGTGGAAGATGGTCGTCGAGACCAAGAAGATCATGGACCCGAAGGTGAAGGTCACCGCGACCTGCGTTCGCGTGCCCGTCTTCGTCGGCCATTCGGAAGCGATCAACATCGAGTTCGAGAAGGAGTTGTCGGCCGAGGACGCGCAGAAGATCCTGCGCGAGGCGCCCGGCGTGATGCTCGTCGACAAGCGCGAGGACGGCGGATACGTCACCCCCGTCGAGTGCGTCGGCGAGTTCGCGACCTATGTCAGCCGCGTCCGCGAGGACCCGACCGTCGACAACGGCCTCGTGCTCTGGTGCGTCTCGGACAATCTCCGCAAGGGCGCCGCGCTCAACGCGGTCCAGATCGCCGAGTTGCTCGGCCGTCGCCACCTCAAGAAGGCGTAGCCCCCCTCCTTCCCGTCATTCCAGCGAAAGCTGGAATCTCCCTGTCTTGTCCATAGAATGGAAGGGAGATCCCGGCTTTCGCCGGGATGACGGGAGAGAGCGATGGTAGAGACGATGACGGGCGGCTGCCAGTGCGGCCGCATCCGCTATGCGGCCGAGGTCGCATCGGACGAGGCCTATCTCTGCCATTGCCGGATGTGCCAGCGCGCGACCGGCGGGGTGTCGATCGCCTTCGTCAACCTGAAGAAGAGCGTCGTGCGCTGGGCGCGCGAGCCCGATTATTATGCCAGCTCGCCGATCGCGCGGCGGCCCTTCTGCTCGGCCTGCGGGACGCCGCTCGGCTTCGAATATCCCGACGGCGGGAATATCGACCTGACGGTCGGCAGCTTCGACGATCCCGCGCGCTTCCGCCCCGCACATCATTTCGGCGCGGAGAGCCTGCATGAAGCGTGGATCGACACGCGCGACCTCCCGCGCTACCGGACCGACGAGCACAAGCCGCTCGTCGATCGCTGGATGAAGACCGTTGGCAAACTTCCCGACTGAGACCACCCTCCACCATTTCGACGGTGCCGACGGCGCGCGCATGGCCTGGCACAGCATGGGGCCCGATGACGGGCGGCCGGTCATCCTGATCCACGGCCTGTTCTCCAACGCCTTCACCAACTGGGTGCGCTACGGCCATGCCGCCAAGCTCGCCGCCAAGGGCCGGCGGGTGATCATGCCCGACCTGCGCGCGCATGGCGACAGCGCCAAGCCGCACGATCCGTCGGGTTATAGCCACGACATATTGGCCGACGACAATCTCGCCCTGATCGAACAGCTCGGCCTGGTCCCGGGCGGCTACGACCTGGGCGGCTATTCGCTGGGCGGACGGACCACCGCGCGGATGCTGGTGCGCGGCGCGAAGCCGGGCAAGGCGCTGCTGGCGGGCATGGGCCTGGAAGGGCTGCTCGACCTGGGCAGTCGGGTCGCCTTCTTCCGCAAGGTGCTCGAAGGCGCCGGCACCCACCCCAAATTCTCGCCCGAATGGATGGCCGAGGGCTTCCTCAAGACGACCGGGGGCGACGCCAGGGCGCTGCTTCTGCTGCTCGACAATTTCCCGAAGATCACGCGCGCCTCGCTCGCGGATCTCGCCATGCCGGTCCTGGTGCTGACGGGGTCGGAAGACAGCGACAACGGCTCCGCCCGCGCATTGGCGGCAGCGCTCCCCAACGCCGGCTTCATCGAGGTCCCCGGCAATCATATGAGCGCGGTGACCCTGCCCCAGCTTGGCGACGCGATCGCCGACTGGTTCTGACGTCGAGGGGGGCCGGCGTCCCACTGTACTAATACACGGCTTGACGACCCTCGGCGGCGTGATGACAGTGCTGTCAGCACATAAGATACCGAGGAACCATCCCATGAAACTCCCGATCAAGGCGGCGACCTCCGCGCTGGCGCTTGCCGCGCTGCTCTCCGCCGCCCCTGTTCTTGCCGAAGAACGGAAGCCCGCGGCCGCTGCGACGGCCACCGCGCCCACGGTCGCCCCCACGATCGCCGAAGCCGATGCCTTCGTCGCCGACGCAGAGAAGCAGCTGGCCGATCTCGGCATCTATGGCGCGCAGGTCGCCTGGATCAATTCGACCTACATTACTGACGATACCGATGCCGTGAACGCCCGCGTCGGCGCCGAGTTCACCGAGATGCAGGTCCGCTATGCCAGCGGCGCGGCGCGCTTCGACGGCCTGAAGGGGCTGAGCTATGATACCCGCCGCAAGCTGGACATCCTCAAGCAGAGCATCGTCCTGCCCGCCCCGGCGACGCCGGGAGCAGCGAAGGAGCTTAACGACATCGCGACCCGGCTCCAGTCGGCCTATGGCAAAGGCAAGGGAACGCTGCGTGGCCAGGAGATCAACGGTTCCGACATAGAGGCGGCAATGGGCACCAACCGCAACCCCGCCGAGCTCAAGGAGATGTGGGTCAGCTGGCACGACAATGTCGGCAAGCCGATGCGCGGCGACTATGCCAAGCTCGTCGAGATCGCCAATCGGGGCGCAGTTGACCTCGGCTACAAGGATCTCGGCGCCATGTGGCGTGCGGGCTACGACATGCCCGCCGATGATTTCGCGAAGATGATGGACCGGCTGTGGACGCAGGTAAAGCCGCTCTACGATGCGCTCCACTGCTACACCCGCGCCCGGCTCAACGAGAAATATGGCGACGCGGTCCAGGCGAAGGCCGGTCCGATCCGCGCCGATCTGCTCGGCAATATGTGGGCGCAGGAATGGGGCAACATCTACGATATCGTAGCGCCGAAGGGCGCCGGTGACCTGGGCTTCGACATCGGCGATCTGCTCGTCGCCAAGCAGTACGACCCGGCGAAGATGGTCCAGGCGGGCGAGGGCTTCTACACCTCGCTCGGTTTCGCCAAGCTGCCCGACAGCTTCTGGACGCGCTCGCAGATCACCAAGCCGCGCGACCGCGAGGTGGTGTGCCACGCCTCCGCCTGGGACATCGACAATGTCGACGACCTGCGGATCAAGATGTGCACCAAGGTGAACTCGGACGATTTCGTCACGATCCATCACGAACTGGGCCATAATTTCTACCAGCGCGCCTACAACAAGCAGCCCTATCTCTATCTCAACGGCGCGAACGATGGCTTCCACGAGGCGATCGGAGACTTCATCGCCCTGTCGGTAACCCCCGATTATCTGGTGCAGATCGGCCTGCTCGATCCGTCCAAGGTGCCGAGCGCGGACAAGGATATCGGCCTTCTGCTGCGCCAGGCGATGGACAAGGTCGCCTTCCTGCCCTTCGGCCTGCTGATGGACAAATGGCGCTGGGGCGTGTTCAGCGGCCAGATCGGCCCGGCCAGCTACAACAAGGCGTGGACCGATCTGCGCCTGCAATATCAGGGTATCGTCCCGCCCGAGCCGCGCGACGAAGGAGATTTCGATCCGGGCGCGAAATACCACATCCCGGGCAACACCCCCTATGCGCGCTACTTCCTCGCCCGCATCCTCCAGTTCCAGTTCTACAAGGCGGCTTGCGAGCAGGCCGGCTGGAAGGGTCCGCTCCACCGCTGCTCCTTCTACGGCAACAAGGAGGTCGGGGCGAAGCTCGATGCAATGCTGAAGATGGGCGCATCCAAGCCCTGGCCCGACGCGCTCGAGGCCTTTACCGGCAGCCGCGAGATCGACGGTTCGGCGATGATCGCCTATTTCAAGCCACTGATGACCTGGCTCGAAAAGCAGAACAAGGGCCAGCGCTGCGGCTGGTGAGTCGATCCGGAGCATGGCGGCGAATCGATACGCCGCCATGCGTCGACCGGCACTGAATCCGCACAGTAATGGACATATCCGCCGGTCGTCCGGGCCGGCTTTTGCACTGCCGCCATCGGCCGGGAGTGCGTTAATAGTATCCAAAATGGAGCCAGAGCCCCAAATCGGGACCGACGGATCCATTTGACTATTGATTTTTACCATGCCGCATCGCAGTGGCCCGCCCCTACGAAACGGAATCGTCGCGTCGACGGATGGCAGGGGCCTCCGGCGGCCTTCGCGTTTGGGGGACCATGAGCGCAACGGTGATCATCCTCATCGCGCTGATCTTCAGCGCCGCGATGCTGACCGGCGTGATGCTTATCGCCTGGCGCAGCTTCGGCCGGCCGCGCCATGCCTTGTTGTGGGCCGCAGCCTTCGCGGTGGCGACGGTCGAATGGGTCGCCAACCTCGCCTTCCGGGTCGCCTATGCCCAGGACGATGCCACCTTCTACGCGGCGATCGCCGGATTGGGTTGCCTGTCCAACGCACTGCTCGCGGCCGGTTTCGCCAGGCGCAGCCGCCCGCAGGCGGGGATCACACCCTTCCTGATCGCCGCCGCGACCGCCGCGCTGCTGATCGTCGGGGCTGCGGTCGTCGTTCCTCATGACGGCGTCCGGGACGCGACGGGCCTCCTCTTCGGAGGGGTGATGATGGCGATCAGCGCCGCGCATGTCGGCCGCCGGTTCCGCACTGCCTCGCTGCCCGAACGGTCGGTCACGCTGATGCTGCTCCTGTTCGCTCTGCTCGACGGCGCCATGGCCGTCGTCGCGCTGCGCCAGGGGATCGCGGGGCAGGGGGAGGCGTTCGCGCTGTTCCGCACCATACTCGTGCTGCTCTATCCCCCCGCCTTCATCGGCGTCGGGATCTTCTCGGTCTTCCTCGTCGCCGCGGACCTGGCGGAGACGATGCGGATGCTCGCCACGTCGGACGTGCTGACCGGCGTCTACAACCGGCGCGGCTTCGAGGATGCGGCTGAGCGCGCGATCCGCAACGCCCATCGCCAGCGCCAGCCGCTATCGGTGGTGGTTGCGGACATCGACGGCTTCAAGGCCATCAATGACCGTTATGGCCACGGCGTCGGCGATCAGGCGCTGTGCCATTTCGCCAACCGGATCGAGCGGCTCGTCCGGCGCGGCGACCTGATCGGCCGGATCGGCGGCGAGGAATTCGCGCTGCTCCTGGTCAACACCTGCCCAGCGGATGCGATCGACGTGATCGAGCGCATCCGCCGCGACATCGCCGCGATGCCGGTCAGCGGACCCGATCATATCGTCATGACGGCGAGCTTCGGTGTCACCGGCCTCCGGCCCGGCGATATCTCACTCGCCTCCCTCCTCGCCCGGGCCGACCGCGCCCTCTACCGCTCGAAGCTCGACGGCCGCGACCGCGTGACGAGCGCCGAGGCGTTGGAGGAGGCGTAACCCCGTCCCCTTTTCGTCATCCCGGCTTTCGCCGGGATGACGGAGGGATGGACGGAATGACAATCAAAGGCGAGAAACCTACCGGAAGGGTGGCTCGTCGAAGGCGCGAAGCTTGCGGCTGTGAAGGCGGGCACCTTCGCCGCGCAGCTGGTCGACAGCGGCGATGCCGATCTGGAGATGCTCCGCAATCGCCCGCTCGTAGAAGCGGTTGGCCTGGCCAGGCAGCTTGATCTCGCCGTGGATCGGCTTGTCCGACACGCACAGCAGCGTGCCGTAGGGGACGCGAAAACGATAGCCCTGCGCCGCCAGCGTCGCCGACTCCATATCGATCGCGACCGCGCGGCTCTGGCTGAAGCGCAGCGCCGAGGCGGTGTAGCGCAACTCCCAGTTGCGATCGTCGGAGGTGACGACGGTGCCGGTGCGCAGCCGGAGCTTGAGCTGCTCCATGCTCTGCCCCGAAACGATCTCGGCGGCGCGGGTCAGCGCCAGTTGCACCTCGGCGATCGCCGGGATCGGGATCTCCGGCGGCAACACGCTGTCGAGGACATGGTCGTCGCGCAGATAGGCATGCGCCAGCACATAGTCGCCGATCCGCTGGCTGGGACGCAACCCGCCGCAATGGCCGATCATCAGCCAGGCGGCGGGCCGCATCACCGCCAGATGGTCGGTAATCGTCTTGGCGTTGGACGGGCCGACGCCGATGTTGACGAGGGTGATCCCCGACCGGTCGGGTGCGACCAGGTGATAGGCGGGCATCTGATGCTTGCGCCACGCGCTGTCGGCGATCGCCTGGCGCGGATCGGGATCGCCACGCCGGATCTCGACCCCGCCGGCCCCGCTCAGCATCGTATAGCGGCCGTCCCTGTCGAGCTGGTCGATCGCCCAGTGGACGAACTCGTCGACATAGCGATGATAGTTGGTGAACAGGATATAGTCCTGCACATGGCCGGGCGGCGTACCGGTATAATGGCGCAGCCGGGCGAGGCTGAAGTCGACCCTCGGCGCGTCGAACAGCGCCAGCGGCCGAGGCGTGCCATCGGCCTGCATCCACAGCCCGTCGGCCAGCTCGTCGCCGATTTGCGACAATATGGTCGACGGGAAGATGCGCGACAGCTCAACCGGAGACGCGCCGGTCAGGTCGAGGTCGTCGCCCGCATCGAGCACGTAATTATAGGGAATCTCCGTGGTTCCGACCCCGGCCTCCACCCGCACGCCATAATCCGCCATCAGGAGGTCGATCTGCTGGGCGAGATAGGGCGCGAACAGAGCCGGCTGGGTGACCGCGATCGCATAGTCGCCTGGCTGCTGGAGCCGGCCGAAGGACCGGCCGAGCGGGCCGGGATCACGGCCGCCCTCGTAGCGCAGCCGGATCTCGGGATAGGCGAAGGCGCCGTCGCGGCGCATCGTGGGATCGGGCCGTTCGCCGGTCCGGATATAATGAGTCAGCGCGGCTCGTAGCCGCCCCACCGATTCGCGGTAGAGTCTGTCGAGCTGCTCTACGAGTTGCAGGCTTTGCGTGGACGGCAATCTGTTCTCCTTGTCGTCTTGTGCCGGAAATCGATGACAATGATGTTGGGGTGTGGGGGGATTCAGCTCAGGGCGGAGCGAAAATCGCGGATTTCGAGAACCGGCGCGCAGCCTATGTGAGCACCGGAAGCGCAGAAAGCCGCGATTCGCAGCCCGCCAGGGGCTGAATCCCCAAACATCCTAGAGCTGGCCGAGGAGGTGCTCCGCGCTGCTAACCTTATATTCGCGAGCCTCCTCGACGTTGAGGCGGGTGACGACGCCGTCCTCGACCAGCATCGAGAAACGCTGGCCGCGCACGCCCATGCCGGCGCCGCGCGCATCCATCTCCAGCCCCAGCGCCCTGACGAAGTCGCCATTGCCGTCGGCGAGCATGCTGACCTTGCCCTCGGCACCGGCCGAGACGCCCCAGGCACCCATCACGAAGGCGTCGTTGACGGCTGTGCAGACGATCTCGTCGACGCCCCTGGCCCGGATCTCGTCAGCCTTCTCGACATAGCCGGGCAGGTGCTTGGCCGAGCAGGTCGGCGTAAACGCCCCCGGCACCGAGAAGAGCGCGACCTTGCGACCCGCGAACAGGTCCGCGCTGGCGACGGGCTTCGGCCCCTCGCTCGTCATCGTCATGAAGCCGGTGTCGGGAACCCGTTCACCCACCGCGATCGTCATCATCCTTCTCCTTTGCCGCTGATGTTCGACGGGCCGAGCGCCGCGTCGATGAAATTCCGCGTCACCCATGACCAGCCATGGTCCCGGGCATGGGCGAGCCCACCTTTGGCCAATCGCATCCGGCAGGCTTCGTCACCCAAAAGCCGGCGGATAGCACCGGCGATGTCAGCAACGTCGTAGCCGTCGACCAGCAGGCCGGTCTCACCGTCGATCACCGCGTCGGTGACGCCGCCGGCGCGCCCGCCGATCACCGCCTTTCCGCAGGCATTCGCCTCCAGGAAGACCAGCCCGAAGCCTTCGGTGTCACCGTCGGCCAGCGTCCGGTTGGGCATGATGAAGAAGGTGCAGCGCCGATAGAGCTCGGTCAACATGGCGTCGTCGACGCCGCCGAGAAAATCGATCCGATCGGCCGCCCCGCTCGCCGCGGCCCTGGCCTTGAGCGCGGCCTCGTCGCCGCCATGGCCGGCGATCTTGAGCCGGTACGCAGGGAATTCGGGGGCGACGACCGCGAAGGCATCGATCAGCCGGTCGAAGCCCTTGCGCTCCACCAGCCGGCCGACGCTGAGGATGAAGGGTTCGCTGATCGGACCGGGCGTGAAGCGTTCGAGATCGACGCCGTTGACGACCAGGCGGATGCGATCGGGCGAAACGCCGAAGTCGCTGATCAGCCGGTCGCGGGTGAAGCTCGACACCGTGACCACTATGTCCGCGGCGCGCAGCGCCAGGCCGCGTAGCCGCGCCAGCCGGTTATAGCTCGCCTGCACCACCTCCTCGCCGTGGGTGTAGATGACGACGCGCCACGGCGTCAGCAACGACAGCAGGATGGCGAGCCAGCCGAGCCCGTGCAACTCGCAGACAACGATCGCCTTCGCCCGCGACCGGATCGCCTCCACCACCACCGCGCAGAACACGAACAGCATCACCGGCAGGTCGATCGCCACGAGGTCGAGCAGGCCGATTCGCCGCCGGATATGCTCGACGCGGGGCGGGCGCAGCCACGGGATGCGACGGATCGGGTAGGAACGGGCAGCGTCGCTCTCGCGCCATCCCGGGATCGGCTTGGCGAGATCGGGATCGCGCCAGGCACTCAGCACCTGAATGCGCGGCGACGCGTAGCGGGCGAGACGGTCGTAGAGCGTCGGCGTCCCGCCGACCAGCGGCGGCATGACGTTGGTGACGAGCAGGATGCGACCGTCGCTGCGCGATGCCATGGCGTCGTCCATGCCCGCCGTTCCGGGCGTCCCGGCCTGTTGACGGATATGGCTCACCAATTGCCCCACCGGCATCGGCCTAGCACCCCGCCACGGGGAATTCCATGTGGGCTAGACATGCTTGCGCAGCCTGAGCAGCAGCGGTGCAAGGAACGGCGCGACCCGGATGACCCGCAACGCCTGCCGCCAGCGCGGGCCGAGCAACTCGGGGCCGGCCCGGTTGAAGCCCGCCAGCGCCGCCTTGACCCGGCCCTGTTCGAGGTCGGTGAAGGCGTCGTCGATCATGATCTGCCGCGCGATCCGGTCGCACATCTCCTCGGCGGCCTTCGCCTCGGGACGACCGGCGAGCCGGTCGCGCGCCCGGCCGGTCACGGTCAGCGCGGTGCGCAGCATCCCACCCGAATTGCGCGACGCCTGGTTCGCCCGGCGGCGGTAGCGTACGATCGGCCGGGGCACATAGGCCAGCTCCCAGCCGGCCTCGAGCAGGCGGAGCCAGCCGTCGAAATCCTCCGACGAGATGATGCTGGTGTCGAAGCCGCCGATCCCCATGATCGCCTCGCGGCGCATCACCGTCAGGCCGAAGATGTTGAACTCGCGCCGCAGCACCCGGTCGAGCGTCGCGGGAAGCTGCTGCGGGCAATAGGCGGAGAACAGCTCGCCGTCGCGGTCGGCGCCGAAGAAGGTCGCGTCACTGGTGACGAAGCCGATCCGCGGCGACGCCTCGAGCGCGGCGATCATCGAGGAGAGGAAGTCGGGCTCATAGACGTCGTCTCCGTCGAGCAACGCGACATAGGGCGTCGTCACCGTCGCCATCGCCCGATTGCGCGCCGTCGAGGGACCGCCATTGTCGGTCTGGAGGAAGCGGATGCGCGGATCGGCCAGATAGGGCGCGACATGCGCCGCCGCCTGCCGGTCGCCGTCGTCGATGACGACAATCTCCCAGTCGGTGCGGTCCTGCGCCAGCACCGAGTCGATCGCGTCGCGCAGCATCGCGCCGACGCGATAGGCGGGGATCACCACGGTGACCGCGGCGGGGCGGCGCTCACTGCTTTGCGTCGTCATGGTGGCAAGCTATATGCATAAGCGATGGATGCGCCAGCCTCTCTCCGCGGGCAGTTGCTGCTCGCCATGCCCGGCATCGGCGACCCGCGCTTCGAAAAGGCGGTGATTGCGATGTGCGCGCATGACGAGAATGGCGCACTCGGCGTCGGGATCGACCGGGTCATGCCCGGCATCACCCTGCACGGCCTCCTCGAACAGCTCGACCTGGACCCCGGCATAGCTCCCGACTGCGACATCCTGCTCGGTGGGCCGGTCGAGCAGCGGCGGGGCTTCGTGCTGCACAGCACCGATTGGCTGGGCGAGGACAGCCTGCTGGTCGAGGACCGCTGGTGCCTGACCTCGACGCTCGACGTCCTGCGCGCGATCGCGGCGGGCAACGGCCCGGCGCGCTGGGTGGTCGCGCTTGGCTATGCCGGGTGGGGGGAGGGCCAGCTCGACGGCGAGATGCGCCGCCATGGCTGGCTTGCGACACCGGCCGATGACGGACTGATCTTCGATCACCAACCGGCCCGTCGCTGGGAAGCGGCGATGCGGTCGGCAGGGATCGACCCGCGCCTGCTCGCCGCCACCAGCGGACAGGCCTGAGCGCGTCATCCCCGGCGAGGGGCACGCATATAAAGATATCTTTATATTTGCATCGAAAGGCCTGCCGGGCTATTGCGCCGAGGCATTGCTGCCGGCGCGGCCGGCTGCCCCATTCCCAAAGGAGAAGCCCGGTGGCCACCGCCGTTGCGAGCGAAGCGAAGGATTATGTTGTTGCCGATCTGGGCCTGGCGGAGTTCGGCCGCCGGGAGATCGAGATTGCCGAGACGGAAATGCCGGGCCTGATGGCCCTGCGCGCCGAATATGGCGCGTCGAAGCCGCTCAAAGGCGCGCGGATCACCGGATCGCTGCACATGACGATCCAGACCGCGGTGCTGATCGAAACGCTGGTCGAACTGGGCGCCGAGGTGCGCTGGGCGACCTGCAACATCTTCTCGACCCAGGACCATGCGGCGGCGGCGATCGCGGCGCGTGGCATCCCGGTGTTCGCCATCAAGGGCGAGACGCTGGCCGATTATTGGGACTATGTCGGCCGCATCTTCGACTGGGGCGACGGCGTCACCGCCAACATGATCCTGGATGACGGCGGCGACGCGACGATGTTCGCGCTGTGGGGCGCCAAGCTGGAGGCCGGCGCCACGCTCGGCGAGCCGGCCAACGCCGAAGAGGTCGAGTTCCAGCGCGCGCTCAAGGCGTTCATCGCCGCCAAGCCCGGCTATCTGACCGATAGCGTCAAGGCGATCCGCGGCGTCTCGGAGGAGACCACCACCGGCGTCCACCGCCTCTACGAGATCGCCAAGAAGGGCGAGCTGCCCTTCCCGGCGATCAACGTCAACGACAGCGTCACCAAGTCGAAGTTCGACAATCTCTATGGCTGCAAGGAGTCGCTGGTCGACGCGATCCGCCGCGCCACCGACGTGATGCTGGCCGGCAAGGTCGCCTGCGTCGCGGGCTTCGGCGACGTCGGCAAGGGCTCGGCGGCTTCGCTGCGCAACGGCGGCGCGCGCGTGCTCGTCACCGAGATCGACCCGATCTGCGCGCTGCAGGCGGCGATGGAGGGCTATGAGGTGGTGACGATGGAGGAAGCGGTGACCCGCGCCGACATCTTCGTCACCGCGACCGGTAACGAGGACGTCATCACCGCCGAACATATGAAGGCGATGAAGCCGATGGCGATCGTCTGCAACATCGGCCACTTCGACAGCGAGATCCAGATCGCGGCGCTCAGCAACTACAAGTGGACCGAGATCAAGCCCGGCACCGACCTCGTCGAGTTCCCGGACGGCAAGCAGATCCTGATCCTCGCCAAAGGCCGCCTGGTCAACCTGGGCTGCGCCACCGGCCATCCGAGCTTCGTGATGTCGTCGAGCTTCACCAACCAGGTGCTCGCGCAGATCGAGCTGTTCACGAAGCAGGGCCAGTATGAGAACAAGGTGTTCGTCCTGCCCAAGCATCTCGACGAGAAGGTCGCGGCGCTCCATCTCGAAAAGCTCGGCGTCAAGCTGACCAAGCTCACCGCCAAGCAGGCGAGCTATATCGGCGTCACCGCCGAAGGGCCGTTCAAGCCCGACCATTACCGCTACTGATCGATCCCACGATCGCAAGAAAACGCCCGGCTCGCTTCCATGGCGGGCCGGGCGTTTTCGTCAGGCCTTTCCACTGTCATCCCCGCGAAAGCCGGAATCCATGGGCGGCCGCCCGCAAGAGGCGCCCGCATCTTCCCTGATCCGCTCCGAACCGTGCAGGGAGCCCGATTCACGCCATCGGCGGACGCGCGCGGCGCTTCCACCTCCGACGATCAGGCTCTAGAAGCGTCGCCATGTCGCAAATGATCCAGCTCGATCCGGTCGCTGCCCTCATGCTCGCGATCATTGTCGCGCTATGGGTCGCCGCCGCGGTTGCGTCGATCATCATGGGGCTGCGGCGCGACGCGATCGCAAAGACCCGCGCGCGCGACTTCGAGCGGCAGGGTGCGCTGCTGGCCAGTGCGCCGGCCGTCCCCTTCCGCGTCGGGCTCGACGGCCGCATCGGGGCCGACCCCCGGCTCGCCCATTGGCTGGGCCTGACCGCTCCGCCCGCCACGATCGACGAGATGGCCGGCCAGGGAGAGGGCGGCATATCCGTGGTGGATGCCGAGGGGCTGGCCGCCGACATCGCCGCCGCGAACCAGGCTGGCCGCGCGTTCGAACGCGTGCTTCGGCTCGCCGGGACCGATCGGGTGCTGCTTGCACGCGGCCGGCCGTCGCCCCCCGCGATCGGCGATGGCGTGATTGTCTGGCTGTTCGACAATAGCGAGGCGGAGCGCGCTATTACCCGCCTTTCGGCCGAGGGTCGGGCGGTCAGCGATGCGCTGGACAGCTGCCTCGCGCTGATCGAGGCAGCTCCCTTCCCGATGTGGCATCGAGGCCCCGACCTCAAGCTGGCACTGGTCAACTCGGCCTATGTCGCCGCGGTCGAAGGCGAAAGTGCCGAGGAGGTCGTGACCAACGGCGTCGAGCTCGTCGACTCGGCCGACGGCCGTACGCCCCGTGCCACCGCACTGGCGGCCCGCGACAGCGGCCGGATCAAGACCCATGTCGTCCCCGTCACGCTGGGCGGACAGCGGCGCACGATGCGGATCGTCGACGTGCCGATGGGCGAGCATGGCGTCGCCGGCTACGCTTTCGACATCCAGGATCTCGAACAGACCCGGGGCGAACTCGGCCGCTTCCAGGAGGCCCAGCGCGAGCTGTTCGACCGGCTGTCGGCCGGGGTCGCCCAGTTCGGGCCCGACCGTAACCTTATCTTCTGCAATCAGCCCTTCCTCCAATTCTTCTCGCTGCTGCCCGAATGGATGGCGGACAATCCCGAGTTCGACCGCGTGCTGGAACGCATGCGCGAGACCCAGCGCCTGCCCGAAGCGCGCGACTTCCCCGGCTGGAAGGCCGAGCGCCGGGCCTGGTTCAACGCGGTCGACGCGGTCGAGGAGAACTGGACCATCCCCGGCGGCCAGCATCTGCGCGTCGTCGCCCAGCCGCTGCCCAATGGCGGGCTGCTGCTGTTCTTCGAGGATCGCACCGAGCAGGTTCAGCTATCCAGCGCCCGCGATACGCTGCTGCGGGTCCGTGCCGCGACCTTCGAAAACCTTTTCGAGGCGATCGGCGTGTTCGCCTCGGACGGACGGCTCCATATCTGGAACCAGAGCTTCCGCGACATCTGGGGCCTGTCCGAGGCGGACCTCGCCCAGAATCTCCGGGTCGACGCGATGGTCGAGCTGGTCGCGGCCAGGCTGGCCGATCCGTCGCGCGCGCAGCTGCTGCGCGACCTGGTCCGCATCGCGACGGTCGACCGGCAAGCCCGCACCGGGCGCATGGCCCTCGCCGATGGCCGCTATTTCGACTTCGCGGTGGTGCCGCTGCCCGACGGCAACGCGCTGTTCACCCTGCTCGACATCACAGCATCGCGCGGCATCGAGGAAGCCCTTCGCGGACGCGCCGACGCCCTTGAGGAAGCCGACAAGCTCAAGACCGCCTTCGTCGCCAATATGAGCTACGAACTGCGCGTGCCACTGACCTCCATCGCGGGCTTCGCCGAGCTGCTCGACGGCGGCTATGCGGGCGAGCTGCCCTCGATCGCCCAGGAATATGTCAAGGCGATCCTGGCGTCGGTAGGCCGCCTCGGCTCGCTGGTCGAGGACGTGCTCGACCTCACCCAGGGAGCTGCCGGCAACCTGCCGCTGTCGGAGGAACAGGTGGACATGGGGGCGCTGCTCTCCGGCGCGGTCGCAGCCGCCCGCCCGGCTGCCGAGGCCAAGCCGCTCCAGCTGCTCGTCGATGTCGAGCCGGGGCTGGGCGAGATCCGGGGCGATCCACGCCGATTGCGCCAGATCGCCGATCACCTGCTCAATAACGCGATCGCCTACACGCCGCCGCAGGGTCGGGTGACCATCCGTGTCCATGGCGACGACGACATGATCATCTGGGTCGTCTCCGACACCGGCGCCGGCATGGACGGGGCCCAGCGCGCGGGCATCTTCGACGCCTATCCGCGCATCGACGCGAGCAATGACGAAGGCAAGCAGCTGATCGGCATCGGTCTTCCCCTCACCCGGCAGCTGGTCGAAGCGCATGGCGGCTCGATCGCGCTGGAAAGCGAACCCGGCCGCGGCACGACCGTGACGATCCACCTGCCCCGCCGCCACGGCGAGCATGGCCATGCGTGAGAACGGGAAATCCACCGCATGACGGAGCATTCGCTGCACCTCGAAGGCCCTGAGGCCACCGCCGCCGCCGGCGCCGCGCTCGCGGCGGTGCTGCGCATCGGCGACGTGGTCGCGCTGAGCGGCGATCTCGGCGCGGGCAAGACCTGCTTCGCGCGCGGGCTGCTCCACGCGCTCGGCTTTGCGGGCGAGGTGCCCTCGCCGAGCTTCCCGATCGTCATCCCCTATGCGCCGCCCGAGCTGCGCCTGCCGCTCTGGCACGTCGACCTCTATCGGATCGACGATCCCGAGGAGATAGAGGAGCTGGGGCTCGACGAGGCGCGCGCCGACAGCGCCCTGCTGATCGAATGGCCCGAGCGGATGGGAGCAAGGCTATGGCCCGACGCGCTGCGCCTGACGATCGACCGCGACGGCCCGGACGCGCGCCGCTTGACTTGGACGGCGCCCGCGCCATGGGAGGGCCGATGGCCGCCACGAACATGATCCCCCCGCCCCACGCCCCTGCCTTCCTCGACCGTGCCGGCTGGGGCGGCGGCGAGATTCGACCGCTCGCGGGCGACGCCAGCTTCCGCCGCTATTTCCGGGTCCATCGCGACGGCGCCAGCGCCGTGCTGATGGACGCCCCGCCCGAACATGAGGACAGCCGCCCCTTCCTGGCGGTCGCCGAGCATCTCGCCGCGATCGGCTTCCGCGCGCCGCGCGTGCTGGCGCGCGACCTGGAGGCGGGACTGATCCTGCTCGAGGATTTCGGCGACGCCCGGATGAAGGAGGCGATCGAGGCCGATCCCGCCGCCGAGACGCCGATCTACGCCCAGGCGATCGACCTGCTCGCCGATCTCCACGGCCATGCCGCCGGGCCGCTGCCGCCCTATGACATGGCGGTCTACCAGCGCGAGGCGGGTCTGTTCCCCGAATGGTACATGCCGGCGGTCGGGCTCGACGCCGATGCGGCGGGATGGGCCGCCGCCTGGGACACGGCGCTGGCACCGATCGCGGCTGACCGGTCCGTCAGCGTGCTGCGCGACTATCATGCCGAGAACATCATGCTGCTCGGCGACGGCAAGCTCGGCCTGCTCGATTTCCAGGACGCGCTGGCCGGCCACCCGGCCTATGATCTCGTCTCCCTGCTGCAGGATGCGCGGCGCGACGTGCCGCTCCAGGTCGAGGCGGCGATGATTGCGCGCTACGCCGCGCGGCGGCCATTCGACGAGGCCGCCTACGCGCTGCTCGGCGCGCAGCGCAACACCAAGATCCTCGGCATCTTCACCCGGTTGTGGAAGCGTGACGGCAAGCCCCGCTATCTCGCCTTCCAGCCGCGCGTCTGGGCCTATCTCGAACGCGACCTCGCCCATCCGGCGCTGGCCCCGGTCAAGGCATGGTTCGATGCGCATGTGCCCGCGGCCGGGCGCGCCGCCCATTGGATGGATCACACCGCATGAGCTTCGCCAAGCCCTTGTCGCTGCGCCCTAATCCGGCACGCGCGCCGATCGGGACGGCGATGGTGCTCGCCGCCGGGCTCGGCAAGCGGATGCGCCCGCTGACCGCGACCCGGCCCAAGCCGCTGGTCGAGGTGGCGGGCAAGGCGCTGCTCGACCATGTGCTCGACCGGCTGCGCGACGCCGGCATCGGCCGCGTCGTGGTCAACGTCCATTATCTGGCCGACGCGCTGGAAGCGCATCTCAAGCGCAAGGCCGTCGATCTCGACGTCCGCATCTCCGACGAGCGCGGGCTGCTTCTGGAAACGGGCGGCGGGGTAGCCCGGGCGCTGCCGCTGATCCCCGACGATCCCTTCCTGATCGTCAACAGCGACAATCTGTGGGTCGACGGACCGGTCGATGCGATCAGCCTGCTGGCCGACCGCTGGGATGACGCGGAGATGGACGCGCTGCTGCTGCTCGTGCCGCAGGCGCGGGCGAACTGCCATAGCGGGATGGGCGACTTCCATATGGACGGCACCGGCCACATCGCCCGCCGCCACACCGCCAAGGTCGCACCCTTCGTCTATACCGGGATCCAGCTCGTTTCGAAGCGGCTCTTCACCGATCTGCCGGAGGGCCCGTTCGGCTTCATGCTGCTGTGGGAAAGGGCGATTGCCGCCGGCCGCGCCTTCGGCCTGGTCCACCAAGGCCTGTGGTTCGACGTCGGTACGCCCCCCGCGATCCGCAAGACCGAGGCGCTGCTGGGACGGGACTGATCCGCCCGCCGCCCCGGTCATGCCGATGGGCGATCAGCTATTGTCTTCGGTCGGGGCGCCCGGGCCATTCTTCTTGATCGAGTCGATCGCGTTCTGGGCGCTTGCCTTGCTGGCATAGCCTTCGGTCGAGAAGATCGTCTCGCTGTTATATTTGAAACGGACCCGGAATTCGCCAGCCTTGTCCTTATAGATCTCGAACTTGTGCGCCATGATACTCGCCCGGAAAACCGACCGCAGACTAACATGGGTTAGGCCGGGATCAACAGCGCGGTGAGCCGCGGCTTCCGCTGACGCGACGAACCGTTACAGTGGCCGCGATGACCCGTCCCGCCGTCTTCACCATCCCCGCCCATCGCGCCTTCGCCGACGCCCTCGCCGCCGGGCTGATCGCGCGCCACGGGCCTGATCCGCTGGGGCTCGCGCGGACCGTGGTGCTGGTGCCCAACAACCGCGCGGCGCGCGCGATCAGCGATGCCTTCGTCCGCCGTGCCGAAGGCGGGCTGCTGCTTCCGCGCCTCGTCGCGATTGGCGACCCCGAGCTCGACGAGCGTCTCGGCGGCCTGCTCGACCCCATCGATGCCGACGGGGAGGAAGAGGCGATCCCACCCGCTATCGATCCGCTCGAACGGCAGATGATCCTCGCCTGGCTGACCGGCGAGGCGCGCCAGGCGGCGGGCGATCCGATCGACGGCGGCGAGGCGATCCGTCTTGCCGGCGAGCTTGGCCGCACGCTCGACCAGATGCTGATCGAACAGATCCCCGTGGCACGATTGCGCGACCTCGTAGCGCTGCCCGAACTGTCCGACCACTGGCAGCGCTCGCTGGCGATGCTCGACGCGATCCTGACGCGCTGGCCGGCCGAACTGGCGGCGCGTGGACGGATCGACCTGGCCGAGCGGCGCAACCGGTTGCTCGACCGGGTGGCACGGCGCTGGCGCCGTCGCCCGCCGCCGGACGCCGTGATCGCGGCGGGCATCAGCAGCACGACGCCGGCAGTGGCGCGCCTGCTCGGCGTCGTCGCCCGGCTGCCGGACGGGATGGTCGTGCTGCCCGGCCTCGATACGATCTCCGGCGAGGCGGAATGGCAGGCCCTCGGCCCCCATGCGGCCGGAGAGGATGGCGCCCGCCCGCCGCGGCCGATCGAAAGCCATCCCCAATATGCGTTGAAGCGGCTGCTCGACCGGATGGACGTGGGCCGCGGCGAGGTCGCGACCTGGCGCTGGGGCGGGGGCCGCGACGCACGGTCGGTCCGCGCCCGCGCGATCGCCAATGCGATGGCACCGGCCGCCTTCACCGATAAATGGCACCGCCTGCCCCCGGCCGAACGGCGGCTGAGCGGCGTCCGCGCGATCGAGCTGGCCAACCCGGCGGAGGAGGCCCAGGTGATCGCGCTCGCCCTGCGCGAGGCGATCGAGACGCCGGGGCGCACCGCCGCGCTCGTCACGCCCGACCGCGTGCTCGCCCGCCGCGTTACCGCGCATCTCGCGCGCTGGGGGATCGTCGCCGACGATTCGGCCGGCACGCCGCTGTCGCTGACCCCGGCCGGCACGCTGCTCCTCGCGGTCGCCGAGGCCGCTGCCGAGGGCTTCGCGCCGGTGCCGCTGCTGGCCCTGCTCAAGCATCCGCTGGTTCGGCGCGGCGACGCGCGCGGCGCATGGCTCGACGGTGTCCGCAAGCTCGACGTTGCGCTGCGCGGGCCCCGCCCGCCCGCCGGGCTCGACGGCATAGCCCGCTATCTGCGCGACGGCGATGGTCATGCCAGGCGCGCCCGCGCGCCTGCGATCGACTGGTGGGACGAGGTCCGCCCACTGCTGGAGCCGTTGGAGAACGCTTTCAGCAGGAAGTCGTTCGTCCCGAGCGAAGTCGAGGGACGTTCTCCCCGGCCGAGATCCCTCGACTTCGCTCGGGACGAACGGGGGCTGGGAGGTTTGCTGGAGGCCCTCCGCGAGACCGTCGGCACCCTAGCGGACGATGCCGGCTGGTCGGGCCCGGACGGCCGCGCGGCCGCCGATCTGATCGCCGAGCTGGAGGCCTGGGCGCCGGTCGGCCCCACCGCCTTCGATCCCGCCGGGCTCGCGCCGACGCTGCGGCTATTGATGGACGCGGTTGCCGTCCGCCCGCCACAGGGCGGCCATCCGCGCCTGTCGATCTGGGGCCTGCTCGAAGCGCGGCTCCAGCATGCCGACCTGATGGTGCTGGGCGGCCTCAACGAGGGCGTCTGGCCGGCGCTTCCCAGCCCCGATCCCTGGCTCGCCCCGCGCATCCGCGCCGAACTCGGCCTGCCTGGCCTGGAAACCCGGATCGGCCTGTCGGCGCACGACTTCGCGATGGCGCTTGGCGCGCCCGAACTGGTCGTCACCCGCGCCCGGCGCGACGCCCGCGCGCCGACCATCGCCTCGCGCTTCTGGCTGCGGCTGGAGGCGATGACGGGCGGCCTGACCCGCGAGCACCGCCTGCCGAACTGGGCCGCTGCGATCGACCGGCCCACCGATCGAAGCTTCGTGTCGCGCCCCGAACCGGCACCCCCCGTCGCCGACCGGCCGAAGGTCATCGCCGTCACCAAGCTCGACCGGCTCCAGGCCGATCCCTTCGCCTTCTATGCCGACGCGATGCTCAGGCTCCGTCCGCTCGACGCGGTCGACGCCGATCCGACGCCGGCGTGGCGCGGCACCGCCGTCCATGCCGTGTTCGAAGCATGGATGAAGCAGGACGATTGCGATCCCGACCGGCTGCTGCCGCGCGCCGAGGCGATGCTGCGCGACATGGCGGCACATCCGGTGATGCAGGCGCTGTGGGAACCGCGGCTGATCGAGGCGCTGCGCTGGGTCGCCGACCGGATGCGCGAGGAGCGCGCGCAGGGCCGCCGCCCGATCGCCGCCGAGCTGGATGGCCGGACCGAGATTGCCGGCATCACCCTGACCGGCAAGGTCGACCGCATCGACCGACTCGCCGACGGCACCCTGGCGATCGTCGACTACAAGACCGGCAAGCCGCCCAGCGCGGCGCAGGTCGAGGCCGGCTATGCGATGCAGCTCGGCCTGCTCGGACTGATCGCGGATCGGGGCGGCTTCGCCGGGATCGAGGGCACGCCGCTCACCTTCGAATATTGGTCGCTGGCGAAGGACCGCGACGCCTTCGGGCAGGTCCGTTCGCCGGTCGGCGGCAAGAGCCATGTCGCGCCGCAGGACTTCGTCGCCCATGCCGCCGCGATCCTGACCGCCGCGGTCGAGCGCTGGCTGACCGGAACGGAGCCGTTCACCGCCAAGCTCGCCCCCGAATATTCGCCCTATGCCGATTATGACCAGCTCATGCGGCTCGAGGAATGGTATGGCCGGGGTGCCGGTGAAGCGGAGGCCGGGCTGTGAGCGGACGCCTCAAGCCGCTCGATCCGCTGCAGCCGCAGCAGCGTGCCGCCTCCGACCCACGCGAGCTGGTCTGGCTGTCGGCCTCGGCCGGCACCGGCAAGACCCACGTGCTCACCGCGCGGGTGCTGCGCCTGCTGCTCGGCGGGGCGTCGCCGGAATCGATCCTCTGCCTCACCTTCACCAAGGCCGGTGCCGCCGAGATGGCAGAGCGAATCCACCGCCGCCTTGCCCATTGGGCCGGGCAGAAGGACGACCGCAAGCTGACCCAGGACCTCACCCGGCTGGGCGAGGACGCCGGGCCGGAGGCGCTGAAGCGGGCGCGGCAATTGTTCGCGCGAGTGCTGGAAGCGCCAGGCGGCGGCCTGCGCATCCAGACGATCCACGCATTCTGCCAGACGCTGCTCGCCGGCTTCCCTGCCGAGGCAGGGCTCACCCCCGGCTTCCGTCCGATCGAGGGACGCGAGGAGGCGGCACTCGCCCGCCGCACCCTCGCCGACCTGCTCGACGATGCGGCGCGCGGCGGCGACCATGGGCTGATCCGCGACGTCCAGGCGCTCAGCCTCCGACTCGGCGAGGGTGGAGCCGAGGCCTATCTGCTCGACTGCGCCCGCGCGCCCGAGGCGCTGGCCGCGCTGGGCGCGCGCGGGGCGATCGAGCCCCGGCTGCGGCATGCCTTCGACGTGCCCCTCGGCGATGTCGAGGAGGCAATCGAGTCGGCCTGCGCCAGCCTCGACCTGGACTGCTTCGAAGCGATTGCACGCGCCAACGCGGCCTGGGGCACCGCGACCGGGCTGCGCGACGCCGACACGCTCGCAGCCTTCCTCACCGCTGGCCCGGCCGCCCGTGCGGCGATGCTGGAGGAGGTGCTGTTCGTCGTCCTGACGAAAAGCTTCGAGCCACGCAAATATGCCGCCGGGCTGCTCAAGGCCGACGCCGGCTATCCCGACCAGTGCGTGCGGCTCACCGATCAGATCCACCGGCTGCTCGGCTGGCGTCACCGGGCCGCGCTCGCCGCCGCGATCGGCGCGGGGCTGCGCGCCGGCCAGGCCTATGCGCACGCCTATGCCGATGCCAAGCGCGCCGCCGGGCTGGTCGACTTCGACGACCTGATCCGCGCCACCGTCCGCCTGCTCGACGAACCCGGCATGGGCGACTGGGTGCGCTACAAGCTCGACCAGCAGACCGACCATATACTGGTCGACGAGGCGCAGGACACCAACGCCGCGCAATGGGCGATCGTCGGCCGGCTCGCCGAGGAGTTCTTCGTCGGCGCCGGCGCGCGCGGCGGGGCGCCGCGCACCATCTTCACCGTCGGCGACTTCAAGCAGGCGATCTTCGGCTTCCAGGGCACCGACCCGGTCGAGTTCGAGCGCGCCCGGCTCGGCTTCGCTATCAAGGCGCTACAGGTCGATCGCGAATTCCTCGACCTGTCGCTCGACCGCAGCTTCCGCTCGGCGCCCGCGGTGCTCGAACTTGTCGACCGGCTGATCGCCGACCTCGGCCATGAGGAGATGGGCCTGTTCACCCCCGCCGAGCGCCACGCAGCGCACCATGCGATGCCGGGCCGGGTGACGCTGTGGAAACCGCTGTCGATCGAGGAGGCGGCGGACGACGACGGCGAGGAGGGCTTCATCGACGACGCCACCCGCGCCTATGCGAGCCGGCTGGCGAAACAGGTGCGGCGCTGGATCGACGAACGGTTGTGGCTGGCAAGCAAGAAGCGGCCGATCCGGCCCGAGGACATATTGATCCTCGTCCGCCGCCGCGCCGACCTCGCCTCGCTGATCGTCGCCCGGCTCCATGCCGAGAAGGTGCCGGTGGCCGGTGTCGACCGGCTGCGGCTGACCGCGCCGCTGGTCGTCAAGGACCTGCTCGCCGCCGTCCGCTTCGCGATCCAGCGCGAGGACGACCTCAGCCTTGCCGCGCTGCTCGTCTCGCCGCTGTTCGGCTGGAGCCAGGAGGACCTCTACCGGGTCGGCTTCGGCCGGCGCGGGCCGCTGGTCGACGCGGTGCGCGCGACGGGCGACGCCGCGACCAATGCCGCGCTCGACGAGATCCTCGCGCGCGCCGACTTCACCACTCCCTACCGTTTCCTCGAACATCTGCTGACCGGCCCGCTCGACGGGCGCCGCAAGCTGCTGCGCCGGCTCGGCGACGAGGCGCGCGACCCGATCGACGAACTGCTCGGCGCCGCGCTCCAGTTCGAGGGGACGGCGACCGCGACCTTGCAGCGCTTCCTCGACTGGTTCGATCGTGGCGACGTCGAGATCACCCGTGACCCGTCGGCCCCGCTCGATGCCGTGCGGGTGATGACCGTCCACGGTTCGAAGGGGCTGGAGGCGCCGCTCGTCATCCTCGCCGACGCGACCGCCGATCCGGATCTCAGCCCCGACCGGCGCCTCGACTGGGCGATCGAGGAGGGTGCCGATCCGGTGCCGGTGCTGCGCCCCCGCAAGGCCGAGATGGTCGAGGCGCTGCGCAAGGACGCCGAGGCGCTCGCCAGGCGGGAGCGGCAGGAGCATTGGCGGCTGCTCTACGTCGCGCTGACCCGCGCGCAGGAGCATCTGGTGATCGGCGGCACGCTCGGCATCCGCGCGCGGGGCGTTCCCCCGGCATCGAGCTGGTACCAGGCGATCGACCAGGCGATGACCGGCCTCGGCTGCGCGCCGGTCGAGGACCCGCTATGGGTCGAGGCGCGGCACTATCACGGCTCGGTGGCGGCAACGGGAACGACCGCCCCGGCCCGGCCGAGACGCGCCGCGCCGGTGCTGGCCGAGCCCGGCTGGCTGCGCCGCCCGGCTCC
>NZ_LDES01000132.1 GCF_001015195.1 Sphingomonas sp. Y57
AAATGTTCTGACGACGGACAGAAGCTCAGGGTCAAGTCTGGGCCAACGAAGATACGCAGCGATATGCCGTCTATAAGCAGTTCAAAGAACAGCTCCGCAATGCCCTCCTGCTCGCCAACAAGGGCGTTCAGACGGATGGCGATGCTGAACGCGCCATGCGTGAGATTGAAGCTGGCTCAGGCGATCCTGCATCCGTTCTCGCCAACTTCGAGGTTGTCGTCAGGAGCCTAGAACGGCGCAAGGCGATGGCTGCTCAGGGACGCCAGCTCTACGAAGGTGAGTACGGCCTTGGGGACCCTCTTCCCTCCGCACCCCAGCCGCCCCGATCCAGCAAGCCTCGTAGAGCCACGAGTGGCACCCTGTGAATCGGCCTGCAATATTGACCCCCTACAGGGCGGATCGGCTTCGAAAATTGACCCCCTGAACTGACGTGGTTCACGCTCGTCGCTTTTTGGCGAGGGCGGTCGGGGAGAATGCTGGTCGTGGAGACGGTGGCGCGGATCCGGCGCGAATATTTCGTCAAGGGCAAGACCATCAAGGAAATTGTCCGGGACCTCGGGGTGTCGCGGAACACAGTGCGCAAGGTGGTGCGCTCCGAGCGGACGGACTTCACCTATGAGCGGGCGGTGCAGCCGATGCCCAAGCTGGGGCCTTGGTCGTCGGACCTGGAACGGCTGCTGGAGGGCAACGAGCGCAAGCAGCGGCGCGAACGGCTAACGTTGATACGGATTTACGAGGAACTCCAGGGGCTCGGCTATCGCGGCGGCTATGACGCGGTCCGCCGTTATGCGGCGGGCTGGCAGCGCGAGCGCTCGGCGATGACGACGGCGGCGTTCGTACCGCTGAGCTTCGCGCCGGGGGAAGCCTATCAGTTCGACTGGAGCCACGAGATCGTCATTCTGGCAGGCGTGACGACCACGGTGAAGGTCGCCCATATGCGGCTTTGCCACAGCCGGATGTTCTACGTGCGGGCCTATCCGCGCGAGAGCCAGGAGATGGTGTTCGACGCCCATGACAAGGCGTTCGCCTTTTTCGGCGGCGCCTGCCAGCGCGGAATCTACGACAATATGAAGACCGCGGTGGACGCCATCTTCGTCGGCCGCGAGCGGCAATATAACCGGCGCTTCCAGCAGATGTGCGGGCATTATCTGGTCGAACCGGTGGCGTGCACGCCGGCGTCGGGCTGGGAGAAGGGGCAGGTCGAGAACCAGGTCGGCCTGGTGCGGGAGCGCTTCTTCACGCCCCGTCTGCGCTTCAAGAGCTACGAGGAGCTCAACGCCTGGCTGCTGGACCGGTGCATTGCCCATGCCCGTCGAGCTGCTCATCCAGAACTCAAGGACCGCACCGTCTGGGAGATATTCGAGCAGGCCGACCGCCCGGCGCTCATCGCCTATCGAGGGCCGTTCGATGGATTCCATGCGCTGCCGGCATCGGTTTCGCGAACGCTGCTGGTCCGCTTCGACTATAACAAATATTCGGTCCACGCGAAGGCGGGCGGACGCCCGGTCGAGATCCATGCCTATGCCGGGCGCATCGTCATCCGGCAGGACGGCGAGGTCGTTGGAGAGCATGTCCGCCGGTTCGGGCGCGACCAGACCATCTATGACCCTTGGCATTATGTGCCGGTGTTGGCGCGCAAGCCGGGGGCGCTGAGGAATGGTGCGCCGTTCAAGGGCTGGGAGCTGCCCGCCAGCATCGAGCGGGTGCGCCGCCGCCTCGCCGCCCATGGTGACGGCGACCGGCAGATGGTCGGTATCCTGGCGGCTGTAACGACCGATGGGCTGGAGGCCGTCGAAGCGGCCTGCGCCGAGGCGCTGGCGGGCGGCCCCGTCAGCCGGGACGTGGTGCTGAACATCCTCACCCGACAGCGCCAGCCCACGCCTCCCGCCAATATCGTCACGCCCGACGCGCTCCGGCTGCGTCACGAGCCCGCCGCCGACTGTGCCCGTTATGACAGCCTGAGGAGGTACCATGGAACGCCACGACATATTGGAGATGATGGGGACGCTGAAGCTTGCCGGCATGCGCCATGCCTATGACGAGGTCGTCGCCGATGCGGTGAAGCGGCAGCATAGCGCCCAGCGGGTCGTCGGCGACCTGCTCAAGGGGGAGATCGACGAGAAGCACGCCCGCTCCATCAAATATCAGATGACCATCGCGAAGCTGCCGCTGGCCAAGGAGCTGGCTGAGTTCGATTTTGCCGGCACGCCCATCAACGAAGGTCTGGTCCGCGACCTCGGCACTGGCGGCTTCCTCGAAGCCCAGCGCAATGTCGTGCTGGTCGGCGGGACGGGCACCGGCAAGACCCATCTCGCCATTGCCATAGGGCGGGCCTGCGTCCGCGCCGGCGCCAGGGTCCGCTTCTACAACACCGTCGATCTGGTGAACCGCCTCGAGGCCGAGACCAGGGCGGGGCGGCCCGGTCGTATCGCCGACCATCTGTCGCGCCTCGATCTCGTCATCCTCGACGAGCTGGGTTACCTGCCCTTCGCCATGTCCGGGGGGCAGTTGCTCTTCCACCTGGTCAGCCGGCTCTATGAGCAGACCTCGGTCATCGTCACCACCAACCTGGCCTTCGGTGAATGGCCTTCGGTCTTCGGCGACGCCAAGATGACGACGGCGCTGCTCGACCGGCTCACCCACCATTGCGACATCGTCGAGACTGGCAACGAGAGCTGGCGTNTGGCAACGAGAGCTGGCGTTTCAAAACACGCGAAGCCGCCTGCCCCCTTCCCCCGGCCCCCCATCCCC
>NZ_LDES01000133.1 GCF_001015195.1 Sphingomonas sp. Y57
AACCCTTTCGGGACGGGCTCTTATGGGAATAATAATTACACGGATTGCGATTGGTTGTCCATATAGTTTTTATCCTCATTATAGCGAGGCAAGGCACATGGCGGAAGCCGCGACAGCGCTGAAGTGGGGGGTGGAACGCCGACTCGAGTTCATCGAGTTTCGGCTGTTCTGGGAGGGCTCGATCAACCGGGCCGACCTTGTCGAGGTGTTCGGCGTGTCGGTTCCGCAGGCTTCCAAGGATTTGACGCTCTATCAGGAGCGGGCGCCCGGCAACATGGAGTACGACACCCGCGCCAAGCGCTACGTCGCCGCCGAAAAATTCGTGCTGCGGTTCCTTGAGCCGGACCCCTACATCTATCTGTCGCAGCTACGCTCGGTTGCCGAGGGGGCTGTGCCCGCGAGCGACTCGTGGATCGCGGCGCTCCCCAGCGCCGATGTGGCGCTGACCCCCAGGCGGGACATCGACATCAAGGTTCTGCGGAAGATTCTCGACGCGAGCCGGGAGGGCGTCTCAGTCGACGTCTTCTATCAGTCGATGAACAAGTTGCGGCCTGAACCCACTTGGCGGCGGATCACGCCGCATGCCTTCGGGTACGATGGTTTCCGCTGGCACGCGCGGGCCTATTGCCACCTTGAACACAAGTTCAAGGATTTCCTGCTGCCGCGCATCCTCGACGTCGGTGTGAAGGGCGAGCCCGGCGAGGCCGGTGATCGGGATTGGCTCTGGAACAATTATTTCGATGTCATCATCGGCCCCCATCCGGGGCTTACGGCGAGCCAGAAGAAGGTCGTCGCCAAGGATTATGGGCTGGACCAGGGAAATGGCGTGCTCTCGGTTCGCTACGCCATGCTCTTTTACGTTTTGAAGCGCCTGGGTTTGCTTGGTGACGCTGCGAAACAGAGCGCCCATACACAGCACATCGTAACAATAAACCGCAAGGAAACTGAAGCGGCGCTTGAGAAGGCGGAGCTTCAGCTATGAAGGACTGGGGGGAGCCGAGCAATGGCGGCAAGGCTTGAGGAGGTAAAGAACGGCGCGTCCGTGCGCGGTGTCGCTTCGGCGCAGCCTGTGCATGTGATTTCGGTCGACTGGATCGGCGACCAGGCGATCAACGTCGTTTTCCGCGATCATAACGGCGCTGTGGCCGAGGCTGTTCTTTATCGCGACGATGAGCACCGTCTCGAAGTCGAGCAGAACGGCCGACCGTGGTCGTTCGATGCCGACGGCGCGTTGCTGCGCCTGGTGACGGAAGCCAACCGCATCAAGCTGGCGCATTATTTCGACCCGTATCTGGCGATTCACACGAGTCTGGTCGATCCGCTGCCGCACCAGATCTCGGCGGTCTATGGCGAGATGCTGCCGCGCCAGCCGCTGCGCTTCCTCCTTGCCGATGATCCCGGCGCCGGCAAGACCATTATGGCCGGGTTGTTGATGAAGGAACTGATCGCCCGCAGCGATCTGGAACGCTGCCTCGTCGTTGCGCCGGGCAGCCTGGTTGAGCAGTGGCAGGACGAACTCGGCCAGAAGTTCAATCTCGAGTTCGACATCCTTTCCCGCGACATGATCGAGAACTCGCGGTCGGGCAATCCATTCAGCGATCGGGATCGGCTGATCGTGCGTCTCGACGTGTTGGCGCGCAACGAGGAGCTTCAGGAGAAGCTCATGAGCGCGCGCGAATGGGACCTGATTATCTGCGACGAAGCCCACCGCATGTCGGCCACCTATTTCGGCGGGGAGGTCAAATATACGCGGCGCTATCAGGTCGGCCAGAAGCTGGGCCAGGTCTGCCGCCATCTGCTGTTGATGTCGGCGACGCCGCACAACGGCAAGGAGGAGGATTTCCAGCTCTTCATGGCGCTCCTCGATGGCGATCGGTTTGAGGGCCGGTTCCGCGACGGTGTCCACTATGCCGACACCGAAGACATGATGCGGCGGTTGACCAAGGAGGAACTGCTCAAGTTCGATGGTCGGCCGCTATTCCCCGAGCGGCGGGCGCGCACGGTCAAGTATCAGCTCTCGGAAGGGGAGGCCGCACTCTATACCGCTGTCACCGAGTATGTGCGCACCGAGATGAACCGCGTGCAGCGCTTCGCCGAGGGCGATGGGAAGAAGCGGAACAATGTCGGTTTCGCTTTGCAGATCCTTCAGCGGCGCCTCGCTTCGTCGCCAGCCGCCATCTACCAGTCCCTCAAGCGCCGCCGGGAACGGCTGGAAAACGAGCTGGGCGAAGCGCGCCTTGCCGCGAAGGGCCGCAGGGCCGGCGCATCGGAACCGGCGATCAACGCCGACATGCTGCGGAACATCGAGGAGTATGGCCAGGAGGAGATCGACGAGCTTGAGGATCTGATCTCGACGGGCGCGACGACGGCCGAGACGGTCGAGCAACTCGCCCTGGAAGTCGAGACCCTGAAGGGGCTGGAGACGATGGCGCTCGGCGTGCTGCGCTCGGGCGTGGACACGAAATGGAGCCAGCTCAATCGTATTCTCGACGACGATTTGATGATCGACGCGGCCGGCAATCGCCGCAAGCTGATCATCTTCACCGAGCCCAAGGACACGCTGCACTACCTGCTCGACAAGGTGCGGGCGCGGCTCGGCAACCCCGAGGCCGTCGAGGTGATCCACGGCGGCGTGTCGCGCGAAGAGCGGCGAAAGGTCGTCGAGCGCTTCATGCAGGACAAGGACATGCTGGTCCTGATCGCCAACGACGCGGCAGGCGAAGGCGTGAACCTCCAGCGCGGCCATCTCATGGTCAATTACGACCTGCCGTGGAACCCGAACAAGATCGAGCAGCGGTTCGGCCGCATCCACCGCATCGGCCAGATGGAGGTCTGCCACCTCTGGAATCTTGTCGCGGCCGATACGCGCGAAGGCGAGGTTTACGCGCGGCTGCTGGAGAAACTGGAAGCTGCGCGCGAGGCGCTGGGCGGCCGTGTCTATGACGTGCTCGGCGAATTGTTCGACGGCGTGGCGCTGAAGGATCTGTTGTTCGAGGCGATCCAGTATGGCGAGCAGGAGGACGTGAAAGCGCGTCTTTTCCAGCAGGTCGATGGTGCGGTCGATCAGGCGCACTTGCTCGAGCTGCTGCGCCGCCGCGCCCTGACCAATGACACCATGCCGGAAGCGAGGGTCGAGGAATTGCGGCTCGAAATGGAGCGCGCCGAGGCGCTGCGCCTANTACAGCCTCACCACATCCAGAGCTTCTTCGTCGAAGCGTTCCAGCATCTGGGTGGCAAGATCAAACGCCGGGAGGAAGGGCGTTGGGAGGTCACGCATGTTCCTGTGCGCATCCGCGAGCGGGATCGCCAGATCGGAACCTGTGCCCCCCTCCAGACGCAGTATGAGCGCATCTGCTTCGAGAAGGACAAGATCAACCAGCAGCCGGTCGCCGCCTTCGTTTGTCCCGGCCATCCGCTGCTCGAAGCTGTGATCAGCATGATCCGCGAGCAATATGAGCAGATCATGCGGCAGGGCGCGATCCTGGTCGACGACACCGATGCCGGTGATGCGCTGTCGGCGATTTTCCTGCTGGAACATGTTGTTCAGGACGGTCGCGTCACCAGCGCAGGCAAGCCACATGTGATCTCGCAGCGGCTCCAGTTCGCCGCGATCGACAAGGCGGGAAACACCGTCAACGCCGGCATCGCGCCGCATTTGAATCTGCGGCCGGCAACGCCGGAAGAGGTCGCCAGCGTGCGGGACCTTCTGGACGAGAGTTGGCTGACCACTGATCTGGAGAAGGCCGCGATCCGGTTTGCGACAGTCGAACTGGCCCAAGGCCATGTCGCCGAGGTCAAGGCGCGGCGTCTGCCCGAGATCGAAAAGGTTGAGCAGGAGGTACGCGCACGCCTCAAGAAGGAGATTAATTACTGGGACCCTCGCGCCTTCGAGCTGAAGGAGGAGGAGCGCGCCGGCAAGAAGACGCGGGTGAACTGGCAGAACGCGCAGCGCCGCGCCGAAGACCTGGCGGATCGGCAAAAGCGACGCATGGACCAGCTTGAGCGGGAGCGTTTCATCTCGTCGCAGCCCCCGCGTGTGCGGGGCGGCATGGTCGTCATCCCCCGGGGTCTGCTGCAACAGCGCCAGGCGCCGAGCTTTCCGAACCATTTTGCGGAAGACCCGGCCGCGCGCCGGGAGATCGAGCTTGCGGCGATGGCCGCCGTCATGGCGGCAGAACGCGCGCTGGGCAACGAGCCGGCCGACGTCTCCGCCCAGAAGATTGGCTACGACATCGCGTCCCACGATCCGAGGTCGGGGCATCTGCGCTTCATCGAGGTCAAGGGGCGCATCGACGGCGCGGACAGCGTGATGGTCACGCGCCAGGAGGTCATTACTTCGCTGCACGAGCCGGAGAAGTTCATTCTGGCGATCGTCTCCGTCAGCGCAGGCTTCGCTCACGCGCCGCGCTATGTGCGCGGCCCATTGGTCGACCGTGAACCATCATTTCTGGAGACGGCGATTCAGTTCCATTTGCCGCGCCTACTCGAGCGTGCAGAGGAGCCGCGATGAGGATCACCAAAGGTCTGATCATCGCCGACCCGTGGATCGGCTACATTCTCGAAGGCACCAAGGACTGGGAGATGCGCTCCTCGGGGGCGTCACATCGCGGCTGGTTTGCGCTGATCCGCAAAGGCAGTGGGGCGATTTATGGTACCGCCAGACTGATCGAGGTGGGGGCGCCGCTGTCGCCAACGGAGATGGTCGCCACGTTCGCCCATCACCGTATTCCCGAGCAGATGATCCGGTCGGGCGAAGTCGCCAAATGGAACACGCCTTGGAAGCTCGCCGATGTGCGTCACTTCGGACGTCCGGTCCCCTATCGGCATAAGAGTGGTGCCGTGACTTGGGTCGAGCTGGATGACGCAGCTATCGATGGGGTCGCCAGCCAGTTCGTGGCAGGAGATATGAGGGGCACACCCGAGGCGGCAGGGTCTTCGGATGACGGCTCGCGGCGTGAGCGCATTGTCGCCGCCGATACGGTGAAGGTTGATGTCTTCCAGCGCGGCGGAAAGCTGCAGATCGACATCGAATGGGATGATGGGGAGCCGGACGCGGTCGTGGTGATGAAACCGCGATCTACGCCAGGACCGCGCCTGCCTCTGACGCCGCCGCCCATAGCGGCTGCGCCGACAGCAACGGGGCGTGTGATCGGCGAGGTCGAGATCACTGAGGGAAACATCACGCACAACCATATCTACCTGCGCTCGTTCTTCGACGGTTTCCCGGCTGACGCCATTGGCGGGTCGAACAAGTCGATGCGGGCGAAACGCGATCTCATGATTGATTGGGGTGGAGCAGAGCCGGTCCAGACTGACCTCGACGGTCAGAAAAAACTCTTTCGTGCTCGCGGATGGATCGGCGCCTTCTATCAGTTGCATGGCGCTCGGGCCGGCGACCGCGTCGTAGTCGAGGAGATCACGGCCTATCGCTATCGCGTCAGTCTCAGAAGGCGGGGACCGCGAGCAGGAGTGTCCCAATGATCGACGGATTGGACGACCAGCTTTGGGATTGGGCTGAGCTGAAAGATCAAGAGGATTGGTCGGGACTGCTCATCGGCAACGGATTCAGCCAGAATCTGTGGCAGCGCTTTGGGTATAGCTCGCTATTCGAGACCGCAGCACAAGGCGACGGAGCACAGCTCAGCGGCGCTGACGTCTTGCTGTTTGACCGGCTCGAAACACGGAACTTCGAAGTTGTTTTGAGCGCCTTGGCGACCAGCAAGACCGTATCTGCCGCGCTCGATCAGCCGCTAGCTCCATTTTCGGAGCGGGAAGAGAGCATTCGGCAGGCGCTGATTCGGGCTGTCCATTCGGTGCATGTGCCATGGCAATCGGTGCCTGATGCCCATCTCGACTCCATCGCGAGTGAGCTGTCGGCTTATGCGTCGATCTACTGCACGAATTATGACTTAACGCTCTATTGGGCGCTTATGCGGAACCAGAATGGTTTCAGGGACTATTTCTGGTCTGAACAGTTCGATGTCACAAATACCGAGATTTGGGGCAAGAAAACCAAGGTACATTTCCTCCATGGTGGTCTGCATCTGTATCGGCGGCCGAATGGCCAGACATTGAAAAGACCGGCTGCGGCGGGACAGAACCTGCTGGACCTGTTCGGAACTCCCTATAAAGATTCTATGCCGCTCTTCATTTCTGAGGGAACGGCCCAGGAGAAACTCGCGTCGATCTACCGATCCGATTACCTTTCCTTTGTATTCGCCTGCCTAGCACAGGACGCCGAACCCTTGGTTGTCTTTGGCCACAGCCTTGGAGACAGCGACAAGCACCTCATTGATGCTGTCGGAAACCACAAGGGACGGTCGATTGCTGTCTCGCTCCGCGCCACTGGCAATATTCGGCAGAAGAAGGCCGCGCTGATTGAAGCGCTGCCCGAGGCCGCACTGCATTTTTACGACGCCGCCACGCACCCACTTGGTGCCGCTGCCCTCACGATTGAAGAGCCTGTCTCATGACCCAGACCTACAAAAAAAAGCTCATAGAAGTCGCTATTCCACTGGAAGCGATCAATGCGGCATCAGCACGCGAGAAGTCGATTAAACACGGACACCCCTCAGCGCTTCACTTGTGGTGGGCGCGGCGGCCACTGGCGGCGTGTCGCGCGGTTCTGTTTGCCCAACTTGTCGATGATCCGTCGAGCCATCCCGAAGAATTCACGACCGAGGAGGAAATCGAGGCTGAGCGCGACCGTCTCTTCCAGATCATCGAAGATATGGTGAAGTGGGAGAGTTCCACCAACGAGGAAGTTCTTGAGCGCGCCCGCGCCGAAATTCGCAGGAATTTCCCTGACGGCGTTCCGCCGGCCTATGATCCATTCTCCGGGGGAGGCTCTATCCCGCTTGAAGCTTTGCGGCTCGGTTTGCCATCAACGGGGTCTGATCTCAATCCCGTTGCTGTGATGATTGGAAAGGCAATGATCGAGTTGCCTTCCCAATTTAAGGATCAGAAGCCTGCCCATCCTGGCAAACCAGAGCGCCTGCATTATCGTGGTGCGGAAGGTCTTGCCGAAGACATTCTTTGGTATGCGCAGGCACTGACTGACAAGGCGAGGGAGAAAATCGGACATCTCTATCCGCAAGTGGCTCTTCCTAAGAAGGATGGCGGTGGTGAGGCCACCGTCCTTGGCTGGTTGTGGGCCAGGACCGTTGCTAGTCCGAACCCAGCGGTGCGCGGTGCCCACGTCCCTCTGATTTCAAACTATTGGCTTTGCAATAAGCCCAAGAAATCAGTTTGGATGCAGCCCACCATCAGCGGTTCTGACATCTCCTTTGAAATTCACACTGGTAAACCCACTGATCCGGCTGTCGTGGCCGCAGGAACTAAGGCCGGTCGTGGTGCGAACTTCAGGTGCCTCCTAACTGGCGACGCGATCACCGCTGACTATGTGAAGACCGAGGGCATGGCCGGCAGGATGGGCTGGCGTCTGCTGGCTATTGTCTTGGAAGGCAAGGGCGGGCGCCGATACGTTGCCTCAACAAAAGAACATGAGACTCTCGCTTTCAGCGAAAAGCCCGATTGGAGGCCGGAATATCCCCTGTCGCAGCACCCTCAGTATATGAGTGTTACGAATTATGGCCCCACCAATATCTCCGACCTCTTCATGGATCGGCAGACCATAGCGTTGAATACTTTCATGGACCTCATCCCAGATGTTGTTCGTGAAATCTCGGATGGGGCATACCGGAGAGCAATCTTATCATATCTCGTATTGGGTGTAAGTCGATTGGCCAATCGGCAATCAACCAGCACTTTCTGGGATACGACCGGAGAAAAAATACAACAGGTGTTCGCGATGCAGGCCTTGCCCATGCGCTGGGACACGGTGGAAGGAAACCCGTTCTCGTCATCTTCGGGCAACTTTATTGGGCAGGTCGAGTATTTGGCCAAAACAGTGGCCGCTCTTCCCTGCTCGGAGCAGGGGGGGGCTGAACGGCAATTGGACGCCCAAAATGTTGATTTCTCAGAGCCCGTCCCGAAAGGGTT
>NZ_LDES01000014.1 GCF_001015195.1 Sphingomonas sp. Y57
GGAGTAAGGACGATGACCCACCAAACCCGTGAAAGCTGGCTCAATGCCGTGGCGCTGGGCATGGCTCCGCTGTTCGAGGCGCTGGACGCCCCCCTGCCCGACCGCGTGCGNCTGGACGCCCCCCTGCCCGACCGCGTGCGGGTGGCGATCGGCTTCACCAGCAGAGGCGCGAAGGGCAAGGCTATCGGTGAGTGCTGGGATAACCGGCTCAGCGCGGACGGGCATTTTGAAATCTTCATCCGCCCCGACCTCGCGCACGCGCCCGACGCGATGCCGTCGCAGATCGCGGCCATCCTCGCGCATGAGCTGGTCCATGCCGCCGTCGGCATCCCGGCAGGGCATGGGAAAGCGTTTAAACGTGTCGCCCTTGGCCTTGGCCTTGTCGGGCCGATGCGCGCCACCACCCCCGGCGAGGCGTTCCTTGCGGCCGTCGCGCCGATCTTGGACGCCGTTGGCCCCCTCCCCCATGCCCGTCTCGACACGGATGGCGAATCCACCGCGCCCAAGAAGCAGAAAACCCGGNTGGCGAATCCACCGCGCCCAAGAAGCAGAAA
>NZ_LDES01000015.1 GCF_001015195.1 Sphingomonas sp. Y57
GCCGAGCGCGGCGATGCCGCCCGCCCCCACGGTCGTGCCCAGCGCCGCTCCCGCGCCGAGCTGCGGCGCGCCGGACACCAGCCCGCTCGCGAGCGCGGGGCAGAAGATGCCGAGGCCGAACAATGTGAGCGATGCCAGGACGAGGCTCATCGCCTGGCCGATGTCCGGCTCCTGACCTTGCAGCGCATCGCGCAGCTCGGCGAAGAAGTTCGAGCCGATCCCGACGATCACGGCGAGCACCATCACCTTGATGCCCGAGCTCACGACATTGCCGAGCACCCGTTCGGCCAGAAAGGCGGTGCGGTTCCACAGCGCGAACGGGATGAGGATGAAGCCGGCGAGCGCCGTCAGCTTGAACTCGACGATCGTCACGAACATCTGCACCGCGAGGATGAAGAAGGCGACGATCACGATCGTCCAGGCGAACAGCAGGATCATGATCGTCAGGAAATTGTCGAAGAAGGTCGTGAAGCCGACCATGTCGCTCGCCTGATCGAGAAGCGGCCAGGCGGCCGAGAAGCCGACGCCGGCGAGCCGGCCCGGCTTGAGCAGGTCCTGCGCCGAGAGCGTGCCGCCGCCGGCGGTGAGCCCGGCCTGGGCGAATGATCGAAAGATGATGTCGGCGAGCGTCGGGAAGCTGTTGAGGATCAACGCGAACGCGCCGACATAGAGGATCTTGCGGATGAACCGCCCGATCACATTGTCCTCGCCGCCGAGTGCCCAGAACAGCCCCGCGAGCGTGATGTCGATCCCGATCAGCGCCGAGGTCAGGAAACCGACATCGGGACCGAGCAGGCCGAAGCCGCTGTCGATATAGGTGATGAAGGCCTGCAGGAAGCGATCGATGACGCTGAGATCTTGCACGGGGCGGTTCCTTGGGTGGGGTGTCGCGGAGCGCGGGCGGGGAGCGGGCCCGCGCTCCGCGACGGCGATGACGGGAGGCGTGACCGTCATCGCTGACCGGATGAGGGCCTTGCCGGCCCGCCAAGCCCTATTCCGGCGGAGGATAGGCCGAGCCGGAGCCAAGGAATTTCTTGGTAGCGGCGCGCGCCTCGGTGGCCTGGGTGGCGCGCCGCGCGCGCTCGATCGCATCGCTGCGGAACTGTGCTGCCATCAGCTGCTGGACCTGAAATTGCTGCTTGGCGGTGAGCGCCAGCAGCTGGTTGGTCGCCTGGCCGACCTGGAGCGCGCCTTCGGCGCCCTGGCTGCGTTCGACGATCGCGGCGAGCGTTTCGGCGTCGTCGCGGACATTCTCGACCACGCGGTTCTGGACCGCCATGGTCTGCCGGAAGGCATCATAGCTTGCATCGAGCCGGGCGCGGGCGTCGAGCACCCGCTGGTCGCCGCGCAGCGCCGCCGCGAACTCGCGCGGGAACAGCCTTGCGAAACGCGCATCGAGCTGGTCGACCCTGAAATCGAGCCCCTGCGCCTGGCCCATCAACCGGTCGATCCCGGCGAGTTTCTGCTTCAGCGCTTCGAGCTGCGGAAAATCGATCCGGCTGAGATTCTTGCCCATGTTGCCGAGCATCTCCGCCTCGTTCTGAAGCTGGCGGATTTGCTGGTCAACCTGCTGCAGCGTCCGGGCGGCGGTCAGGATGTTCTGCGCATAGTTGCCGGAGTCGAAAACCGGCATGGCGGCGGTGGCTGGATTGTCGGGCACGGCCACGACGGCGAGCACGGTTGTCGCGGTGGCGGCGCTGGCGAGGGCCGCGATGATGAGGCGCCGGCGGTTCATAGGACATCTCCTTTCTGGGGGGTGGTGGACGTGGTGAAATCGGCGAGCAGATCGGCGGCCCAGTCGAGGCCGGCGGACGCGAGAAAATGTTGGGCGAAGTCCGTGGCGCCATGCGCGTCCAGGATCGCTTCGATCCGCTTCTGCGCCGCTGGATCGGACGATCCGCAGAGCGCGAGTGCGATCGGGCCGAGGCCGAGCTCGAACAGTCGGTTGCCGCGCGCCGACTGCAGATAATAATGGCGCTTGGACGTCGCCCGGGCGATCAGCTCGATCTGCCGGCGGTTCAGCCCGAACCGGGCATAGGCCTCCTGGCTTTGCGGCTCGAGCGCGCGATCATTGGGCAGCAGGATGCGCTGCGGACAGCTCTCGATGATCGCGGGCGCGATCGACGAGCCGGCGATGTCGGCGAGACTCTGCGTCGCGAAGATCACCGCCACATTCTTCTTGCGCAGCACCTTCAGCCATTCGCGGATGCGGGCCGCGAACAGCGGGTGGTCGAGGAAGACCCAGGCCTCGTCGAGTATGAGAAGGGTTGGCCGTCCGTCGAACCGCGCCTCGAGCCGGTGAAACAAATAGCTCAGCACCGGGGCGACGATGGCGGGCTGCCCCAGAAGCGCCTCGGTCTCGAAGCACAGGACGTCGCCGAAGGCCAACGGCGCTTCGGCCGCGTCGAGCAGCCGCCCATGCGGGCCGTCGAGGGTGTAAGGCGCCAGTGCGGTCCGTAGCATATTGGTGGGGAGCAACAGCGAGAGGCCGGTCAGGGTACGCTCGTCGGGCGGCGCGGAGGCCAGGCTGCCCAGCGCGGTCCAGATCGACGCTTTGATGTCGGGGGTGACGATCAGCCGCTCATGCTCGAACAGGGCTGCAATCCAATCGGCCGCCCAGCTGCGCACCGGCTCCCGGTCGATGTCGCGCAACGGCTGGAAGGCGAGTGGCCCCCTGCCCTCGTCGGACCCCAGCGCATGATGTGCGCCGCCCATGGCGAGAACCGCCGCACGGGCCGACCAGCCCTTGTCGAAGACGAAGAGCTGGCCGCCGGCATAGCGTCGAAATTGGAATGCGATCAGCGCGAGCAGCACCGATTTGCCCGCGCCCGTGGGGCCGACCACCATCATATGGCCGACGTCACCGACATGGATCGACAGGCGGAACGGGGTGGCGCCGGCGGTGCTGGCGAGGAGCAGCGGCGGTCCGGCGAGATGGTCGTTGCGCCGGGGTCCCGCCCAGACCGCGGCGAGCGGCATCAGATGGGCAAGGTTGAGGGTGTGGACGAGCGGCTGCCGGACATTGGCGTACACATGGCCCGGCAGCGACGACAGCCACGCCTCGACCGCGTTCACGGTCTCGCGGATCGTCGTGAAGCCCAGACCATTGACGATGCGCTCGACCCGGCGGACCTTGGCATCGACCGCCTCCTCGACCGGGTCGGCGACGGTGATCGTCATGGTCAGATAGCCGAAGGCGACGTCGTCGCCACCGAGTGCCTGCAAGGCCTGGTCGGCATCGACCATCTTGTTGTCGGCATCACTATCGAGAAGCTGGGCCGGCTGGTTGTAGAGAATCTCGCGCAGCAGCGTCGCCACCGACTTGCGCTTGTTGAACCACTGACGGCGCAGCGAGGCGAGCGCCCTGGTCGCATCGGCCTTGTCGAGCGCGATGAACCGCGTCACCCAGCGATAGGCGAAATCCTGGTGGTTGAGCGCATCGAGCAGCCCGGGACGGCTCATGCTCGGGAAGCCGCGGACTGTGAGGGTGCGGATATGGAGTTCGCCGAGTCGCGGCGCCAGTCCGCCGACCAATGGAGCGTCGGCCAGCAGCGCGTCGAGATAGATCGGTGTCGCCGGCATCTCGATGCGGTGGGGGCGATCGCTGATCGCGCCGTGCAGGAAGGTCAGCGTCTCGGGATCGTCGAGCGCCGCCATTTCAGGCAGGAAGCCTGCTAGGAGATCGCAGACCCGGACGGTCTCGTTAACGAATTGCTGGAGGACGAGGCGCCAGTCGCGATCGGTTCCGGCATCGGGACGGTCGATCAGCGAGCGCCCGGCACTTTCCGCGCCATCCGCCTGCGGCAACCAGACCAGGGTCAGATGATAGCGGCTTTCGAAATGCGCGCCCTCGGCCTCGAAGCCGGCGCGCCGCTCCTCATCGATCAGCCAGCTCGCCGCATCGGGAAAGCGGCTGTCGGGATAGCGCGACGCCTCGCGCCGCTCGGCGTCGAAGAACAAGGCCCAGCCGGTGCCGAAGCGCTTGAGCACATTATTGGCCCGGGCGCAGGCCGCGATCAGCTCGGTTTCGGTCGAGGATTCGAGGTCCGGCCCCCGAAAGGCGAAGCTACGCTGGAAGCTGCCATCCTTGTTGAGGACGATGCCCGGCGCCACCAGCGCCGCCCAGGGCAGATGATCGGCAAGCCGGTCGTGGTGCGGCCGATATTCGCGCAGGTTCAGCATGACCAATAAGCCTTTTGGCGAAGGTGGCGGAGCAGCACGGGCAGGAGGTCGGGATCGCGGCGGGTCGCCATGACCAGGAGGCTGTGGCTCGCGACCCACAGGATGAGGCCTGGCAGCCATTGCTGGAGGCCCAGCCCTATCGCGGCCGCCAGGGTGCCGTTGATGATCGCGATGCCGCGCGGGGCCCCGCCGAGCAGGAGCGGGCTACCGAGCGCGGCGTGGATCGGCACCTCGAAGCCCTCAGGAGAAACGCCAGCCCCGGTCATGCGAGCAGCGCCCCGCCGCCGAAGCTGAAGAAAGACAGGAAGAAGCTCGAGGCGGCAAAGGCGATCGACAGGCCGAAGATGATCTGGATGAGGCGGCGAAACCCGCCAGCGGTGTCGCCAAAGGCCAGGGTCAGCCCGGTGGCTATGATGATGATCACCGCCATGATCTTGGCGACCGGCCCCTGGACCGATTCGAGCACCTGCTCAAGCGGGGCCTCCCAGGGCATGCCGGTGCCTGCCGCCTGCGCCCGGGCGGCAAGCATGAGCAGGGCCAGGCCGATCGAGACTCGAGGGTGAATGGGAAACGTCATGGTCAGACTCCTTGAGGTTTGGGGGGAGGAGCTCGGTGAGGGCGTAGGCGCCGGTGTCGGGATCGACGCCGATGACGCGGGCGATACTGGCGACGCGGCGCTCGACGCCGCGGCCGGCGATGAACACGATGAGATCGATCGCCTGGACGAGGAGGATGCGCGGCACCGACGCCACCGCTTCCTGGATCAGCAATTCGATCCGCGTGAGGGCGGCGGCAGCGCTGTTCGCGTGCACGGTTGCGATGCCGCCCGGGTGCCCGGTGTTCCATGCCTTGAGCATGTCAAGCGCTTCGGGGCCGCGGACCTCGCCGACGATGATGCGGTCGGGTCGCAGGCGCAGCGTCGAGCGGACGAGGTCGCGCATCGAAACGCTGCCTGGACGGGTCCGCAGCGCGACGGTGTCGGGCGCCGGGCTCTGGAGCTCGCGCGTGTCCTCGATCAGGATGATCCGGCTGTCGGCCGCTGCCAGTTCGGCCAGAAGGGCGTTGGCCAGCGTCGTCTTGCCCGAGCTGGTGCCGCCCGCGATCAGGATGTTCGAGCGCCTGGCGACCGCGGCGCGCAGCAGGTCGGCGGCGATCGTCGACATCAGCCCGCCCGCGACATAGTCGTCGAGCCTGTGGACCCGACCGGCAGGCTTGCGGATCGAGAAGCAGGGCCCGTCGGTGATCGGGGGCAGCAGCCCCTCGAACCGCTCGCCGGCACCGCGATCGGCATCGGGCGGCAATTCGGTCGAGATGATCGGGCGGTCGGCGTGGACTTCACCGCCGGCCTGGCTGGCGACGAGCCGGACGATCCGCTCGGTCGTCGCGGCATCGAGGACGACATCGGTCGCGACCCGGCCCTCGCCCAGGCGATCGAGGCGGAGCACGCCGTCGGGATTGACCATGATCTCGGTGACATGGGGATCGGCGAGCGCCGCCGCGATCGCGCTGCCCATGGCGGTCCGCAGCATGGCGCGGCGCCGCTCGGCGGAGAGGTTCGGGCTCACCGGTCGCCCTCCCCGCCACCGAGGGTGCGCTTCCCCGTCGCGACCTGCCGGGCGACCTGGGTGATGAAGGCGTCGAAGCGTTGGCGCGCGATCGCGCGGCCGGCCTGGTCATTTTCCGCGAGCGGCGCCTGGATGGCGAGCTCGAAGCGGATGAACAGCGCGAGCGTTTCTAGGACCACATGGCCGTCGCGCTCGATCCGGCCGATAGCGTTGCTCAGCCGATCGAGCCGCAGTGCGAAGCGATCCTCGAGCTCGGATGTCCCGCGCCGATCGAGCCAGGCGGTGAGCGCATCGACGAGAATCGCCGATTTGGTCGCACCGGGCTTGGCGGCAAGCCGCTCGAGCCGGTCGCTGAGCGGCCTGGGCAGGAAGAGCTGATGGCGGACCCGCTCGACCATGGTCAAAGGTCCAGCTCGAGATTGCCCGGCCGGGCGGTGCCGGCGTCGATCGCGTAGACGGTGCGCGCGGCGCCCAGCGCCCGCGCCCGGTCCATCGCGCGCTTGTCGCCGGCGGCATCGGGCTCATCCTCACCAAGCCCGAGCGGATCGGTGGTCGGAAGCGGTTCCGCCATCGGCCGGCCGATCTCGTGCGCCGGATGGCGAGCCTGCTCGAGACCACCGGCCTCCGCTTCGTCCTCGCTGATCGTCGGCGCAAGTCGGGGATCGGTGGCGCGGACGACGCCGGTCCAGTGATCGGACCGCGCGGGGGGCAGGTCGGGATAGCCTCCAGATTCGAGAGCGGGCGCCGGCAATATCCGGCCGGTGAAGCTCGCATCCTCATAATAGCGCAGCTTCTTCGCGCGGATCGGCGGATGGCCCGAGACGAGCACGAGCTCGTCGGAGGGCGGTAGCTGCAGGACCTCACCCGGCGTCAGCAAGGCCCGCGCGGTCTCCTGGCGGCTGACCATGACGTGCGCGAGCCAGGGCGCCAGCCGGTGGCCGGCATAGTTGCGCATGGCGCGCTGCTCGGTGGCGGTGCCGAGCGCGTCGGACAGGCGTTTGGCCGTGCGCTCGTCGTTGGTCGCGAAGGCGACGCGGATATGGCAGTTGTCGAGGATCGAATGATGCTCGCCATAGGCTTTCTCGATCTGGTTGAGGCTCTGGGCGATCAGGAAGGCCCGCACGCCGTATCCGGCCAGGAAGGCCAGGCTGGTCTCGAAGAAATCAAGGCGGCCGAGCGCGGGAAACTCGTCGAGCATCAGCAGCAGCTTGTGTCGGCCCGGCGCGCCTTCGGCGTGCAGCTGTTCGGTGAGCCGACGGCCGATCTGGTTGAGAATGAGACGGATCAGCGGCTTGGTGCGGCTGATGTCGGAAGGCGGCACCACCAGATAGAGCGAGACCGGATGCCGTCCCTCGACGAGATCGGCAATCCGCCAGTCGCAGGCGGCGGTAACCGCCGCAACCGTCGGATCGCGGTAGAGCCCCAGGAACGACATCGCCGTCGACAAGACGCCCGACCGTTCATTCTCCGACTTGTTGAGCAGCTCGCGCGCGGCTGAGGCGACCACCGGGTGGACCATGGGCGCTTCGTCGGTGCCAAGATGGTTGGTGCCCATCATCACGCGCAGGGTCGCCACAAAGGGCCGCCCGGGATCGGAGAGGAAGGCCGCCACGCGCGCCAGCGTCTTGTCTTCCTCGGCATGGAGGATGTGGAGGATCGCGCCGACCAGGAGCGAGTGGCTGGTCTTCTCCCAATGGTTGCGGCGGTCGAGGGCGCCTTCGGGGTCGACGAGGATGTCGGCGATGTTCTGGACGTCGCGGACCTCTTCGGCGCCGCGACGGACCTCGAGCAACGGGTTGTAACGCGCCGAGCGGGCATCGGTCGGATTGAAGAGCAGCGCGTGCGAGAAGCGCGCCCGCCAGCCGGCGGTCAGCTGCCAGTTCTCGCCCTTGATGTCGTGGACGACCACCGATCCCATCCAGCCCAGCAGACTGGGTATGACGAGGCCGACACCCTTGCCCGACCGCGTCGGCGCGAACGCCATGACGTGCTCCGGGCCGTCATGGCGCAGATAGTGATGACCGCTGCGACCAAGATAGACACCCTTCTCGTCGAGAAGGCCGGCAAGGCCAATATCGCGCGGGCCGGCCCAGCGCGCCGACCCATAGGTCGTGACGTTGGCGTTCTGACGCGCACGCCAGACCGAGCCGAACACGGCCGCGCCGCAACCGAGCAGACCGCTTGCCGCCGCGATCGTTCCGGCCCGGTCGAAGATGGCCGGCGCATAGGCGTCGAACTGAAACCACCAGATGAAGAGCGACCAGGGGCGATAGACCGGGCAGCCGAGCGCCGTGAACCAGGCGCCGCCGAGCTCGGGCTGGTGCGCCAGCGCGGAGGCCGTCCATTGGGTCGCAGCCCAGACGCCGGCGATGACGATCATCAGGACGACGATAATCTGGCCGATGAGGAGCTTGGTCGGTGTCATGAGGGCCTCCGCCCGCATGCGACTCCAGATCGCGGGCTCGGTCCCTAGCTTGGGCGAGGGGTGCGCGCGGGATCAGGGCCTCCGGCCGGCCATCACCGTGCCTTGCGCGGCCAGTCGGACCGGGGTCGGCTCCTGGGCGCCTTCACCTCAGATGGGGGAGCCAGCGACGCCGGATCGAGGCAGATGTCCGCAGCGCATGGCCCGTTCGCAGACCGGCGATGATGGTGCCGGGCGATGGCGGTGCGGGGCGATGCCCTTGTCCCATCCTCCTTTGCGGAAAAATGGGCGGCTGTCGGCGTGCGGTCCGAATGGCCTAGGCGCCGCGCGCCATCCGCGCTGCCGGCCCCATTTGCGCACGGTATCGGCGATATGGCTGGTGAGACCGACATCGGCCGAGCAGAGCAGAGATCGCCCGCTAGGATTCAAACGAACCGCCCGCCCAGCGCGGCAGCTTGCCCAGGTCGTCGAGCTCGGCGCGCCGAAGACCATCGAAGATTTCCGGAAAGAGCCGGCTAGCGCCGTCCCAGACGGGATGCCCCGCAGCGACCTGCTCGACCGCGCTCTTTGCCCGCGCGATCGCGGTGGCGAGGCTCGGCCGCTCGAGCCGATCGCGGATCGAGCTCGCCGCCAGCATCGTCGCGATCAGGTCGGCATAGGGCATCAACTTCTCGCCCGACAGCTTGGCATTGAGCATCGCGACGAGCGCGCCCTCGCCCGTATAGCGCGTCACATAGACCCGCTCCTCACCCGAGGCCGCGCAGTGCGCGATCGAAAAGAGGATCGCGGCGAGTTCGGCGAACACCCGCTCGCCCCGTGACAGTCCCTCGCTCCAGCTTTGCCGCTTCCAAAGGCTCAGGTTCGGCACGAAGGTCTTGATCGAATCCCAGGCGCGGATGAAGCAGGGTTGCGCGAACGGATCATCGAAGCGGGTCGGCGGCGCCTCCCGAAAGGCTTGCCACCATTTTGCGCGGCCAGCCTGGCAATAGGCCAGCAACCGGGCGGAGCGCCGGTCCTCAACGAAGGTCGCCCGTCCGCTGCTGCGATCGAGATCGTCAAGACCGACGAGCCGCGGCTTCAGCCAGCCGCCGCGATCATTTTCGAGACAGGCGCTGAGCAGCAGTCGGCCGCCCGCCGCTGAGGCGGTGAACGCTGTATCGTCAAACAAAAAGGCGTTACCGCGCTGCAGGGTGATCACGTCGCGAAATCCTTGCGGCAAACGATCGGGAAGCTCGCGGAACACCCAGATCAGGGCGACGCCTTCTGCCTCATAATGGAGATGCCGAGCGGCTATCTCCGGTGCGAACGGTTTCGACAGCTGCACCTCGATCGCGAACCGCCCCAGCCCCTCGAGCTCAGCATAGACGTCGGGATAGCGACCGCGCTTTTCGATCGCCGGCCGCCTGTAGCGATCGACCGTGACGAGCCCGCTGCGCGGATCCGCGCGCAGGAAGGTCGCGATCATATCGCACATCCAGCGATGGAGCGCGCACTCCTGATGGCCTCGATATTGCGCCGCCCGCGCGTCGTCGGGGATGAGGTTGGCGCCGTGGTGCCAGGGACAGTCGCGCGGGCTTTCGGGGTAATGCGCATAGACCGGGGCATGGCCGCCCGTGACGGCCTGCGACCGGATGAAGACCGGCCCCTGGCACAGCCGGCATCGCGCGAGTGGACGGTCGGGGTCGCGTTGCCGCTGCTTGGTGACCTCGATGCGCAGATGATCCCATAACTCGTGCGGCATCGCCATCAGCTGGGCGATGCTGACCGGGCCGCGCGGCAGCTCGAAATCGGCCATCTCAATCGTCCGCTGCATCACGCGCCCCTTGATGGGGAGACGATTGCCGCGACGGGCGGTAGAACTTGGCGACGCGGAAGGGGATAGGTGTCGCCGCTCATCCCATCCGGCCCGCTTTGGGCACCATCAGGAAGCCATAGTCGCGCCCCGCCGGCACGACCGTCACATAGCCGATCGTCATCGGTAGCGGCGTCGGGTCCTGCCAGCCATGGCCGACAAACCGGGTGGCGCGGCGCGCCTGATACACCCGCCCGCCATGGTGACCGATCGGCTCGAGCAGAGCCTCGAAAAAGGCGGCGGCCTCGTTGCGACCGCTCCGGGAGAGCTCGGACCAGATATCGCCATAATCCTGAAGATTGTCGAACAGCGCGGCGGCGACGCCATGCGCTTCGGCAGGAAGCGCCTCATCGCAATCGAAGGCCCAGGCGTCGACGCCGTCGAGCAGGCTGACCAGGTCTCCCCCGCTCGTCACCGGGACAGCCTCGATCCGCAGCCGATCGGCATGCGCCTCATCCTCGGCCTTGATCTGCGCGGCGCGCAGATCCTCGAGCATGCCGGTCACGGTCGCGACGAAGACGGGATCATCGAAGATGCCGAGATCATCATAGCCGAAGCCGCGGGCAAGACAGCGCCGGGTCGTGACGCTCGAGGGATCGCCGGCCTCCACCCGCTGGATGGTGCGGTGCGTGAGCCCCGACGCCATGGCCAGCGCATCCTGCGAGAGATCAGCGGCGGCGCGAAGCGTCCTTATCCAGAAGGCGAGGGCTTTGGGCGGGAGAGGTTGCACGGCGCGTGTCATGGCAGTCCTTTCATGGCTTCGCGCTTTTCCCTAGTTCGCACCGATGGTACCGGACACGACAGCATAGCGACAACAGCACGTCAGACTGCTCAGGCGATCTGCGGACCGCCGCGCTCCCGTCCGAAGCGCCAACTGACCCCATCAACGCCCAGCACGCCCGACGCTGACTTGCCGACATGCCGTTCGAGGACAGGCCGCCACGGCACCAGGGAGAATTCCTGGGAGCGCTCGACGAGGGCGAAGCGCGCTCCCTCGACGTCGATCCGCCGACCGACCGTCCCGCTGACCGTCTCACCGAGCCGAGCGGCGACGAAGCTCTTGCCCAGTTCGCGCTCCAGCGCTGTCGCTGCAACGGCCATGGCCTGCTGCTCGAGTTGACGTAAGGCATCGCCACGCAACGTGAACAGCCCACCGTCGCCGGCACCGAGGTCCTGTTCGACGAGCCACCGCATGCGCTGCGTCCAGGCTTGCCGGACTTCGCGGCCGAAGCCGGCATCGCGCGCTGCGGGCGGCGATGGACCGGCCAGGGTCCGCTCCAGCCAGGTTGGCGCCTCGATCCGCGCGAGGTCCCCGGGATGCCGGTGTGAGAGCATGTCGATGGCGACGGGGCGGTCGATCCGTTGGCGCTGTTCGAAGGCCAGGACGCGATCGAGATGATCGGGCGGGATCGACCATGTCCCATCCCCTGACCGATCTACCCCGACACCCCCTCGCCGCATCGCCTCCAGCCGTCGGACATGGGCTTCGGCGAACCCCTGGCTGGCCGTGGGATCATGACGAAGGTGCAGATCGATCGAATATCGGCCGTCATTGGCCAGCGCGACGTCGCCAATCGTGCGGTCGACCTCGCGCACCCCATTCGGGCGCGGCATGATTCGTACGGCGCATCCTTCCGGCGTAGCCTGGGTCGCATCTCCCCTGCCGATCGGGACGTGATGGACCCGCCCATCGATGCCGTCGATCAGAAGATAATGCCGATCGCGATGTTCGTCAGCGAAACCTCGCTCGATCACCCGGCCGATGAGCGGCTCGCGAAGCTGCATGTCTATCACCCGATCGGGCCGCTCGGCGGCGAGGCGCCGTGCGGTCAGCGCGCGCTGCATCGTGCGTATGATGTCGCCGCGCTCGCCCATGCGGCGCAACGTCTCCTCGAGATCGCCGTCGAGCCGCCAGTGCCCCCCGCCGAGATCCTCGGCGAGGCCCATAGCGCCCAGCCGGCGCAGGCGCCCCGCGGCTATCGCCTGGTGAAAGGGATCGCGATCGGCGGCCGTCACCACCCGCTCGCCGTCCATCCGGTTCAGCAGTTTCCTGTCGATCGGGGTCAGCCGCTCCTGCTCGACATCATGGCGCAGCCGCGCCTCGATCTCCTGATCGGTTCGCGGCCCGAGATCGAGCGTCACAAGTTCGGCCGCCCGCTCGCGAAACCCGTGCGAAATATACTCCGGTGCGATGATGAGATTGCCGCCTTTGTCGTCGACCCCGCGCAGCATGATGTGGGTATGCGGTCGCTCGGTGTTGAAATGATCGACCGCTACCCAATCGAGCCGGGTGCCGAGGTCGCCTTCGACCTGGTTCATCAGCCGCCGGATGAACGGCTTGAGGTCGGGATATTCAGCACCGTCCTCGGCGGAGACGATGAGGCGGAACTGATGCCGGTCGTCCGTTGATCGCTCGAGGAAGGCCGTGCCGTCCGCCTGATCGATATCGCGCCCATACAGCTCTCCTGGAGCGCCGTCGCGGGTGACGCCGTCGCGCTGGATATAGCGGAGATGCGCCTTGGCCGTGCCGAGCCCCTTCGGCCCCAGCCGTACCAGCCGCGTTTTCACGATGGCCCGACGGCCGCGAAATCCCGCCAGTCGGTCGCGGCTCGACAACAGCCGGCCCATGCTCGCGCCACGCCCGATCCGACTGCCGTCGAACCGCTTGCTTCGGACACCGGTCTTGCGCCCGGCCAGCCGTGCCGCGACGAGCACCCGCCCGCCATATTTGCCCAAACGCCTGGCGTCCTTGGCGCCAGCACCCTTGCCGAGGCGAGGCACGAAGGCGTCGTCGTCGCTCATCGCCCGCTCCGGGACCACGGAGTCTCGCAAAGAGCGGCAGCAAAGTGCCGCTTTCCGGAAGTTTGCGCCGCCGAGTCTCGCGGTCGCGGCACCATATCTCGTAAAAAAACGATGTGCAGACAATCACATAGGCACGTCCAGGAGACAGTGCCTTTATCTTGTTTTCCCTCCACGCCCGAATTCCCACCACCTCCGATCAAAAAGAAGGGAGCAGCGACGCCGATCCGGTGCCGCCACTCCCTCGCAACATTCTTGCGATCAGCGTGCGATGCCATAGGCCGCATCGGCTGCATTCCGGCTGTCGAAGCGCCGTCTTCCGAGCAGTCCGTGCGGTTGTCCGTCGCCATCGACGATCACCGTCGCGACGAACCATTGGCCATCGAGACAGCCCAATATGGCGACCCGATCGAGCTCGAAATCCATATCCTCAATTCCGCCCTCATAGCTGCCGAGCCAGCGTTCTTGCTCTCGCGCATCCCAGAGGAAATCGACCTCCTCCGCTTCCAGGAAGCGCTCCCCCAGAGCCTGTCCAGCGCCCCGTCCGAACTCGATTTCGAGCCCGGCGACTAGCTTCATCATCACGCGGTCCGACGCCGTTCCGATGGTCTCCATCACGCCCATGATCATCTCCTTCGCTTCGCGTCCTCATCATCGAGAACGGCGTCCGAAGGACGGGTGGCGGGGCGGCTGTCAGGGCTGCCGGAGCAACGCGAAGGCACCGCGTCAGCGGACGTGGGGGGAACCGATTTGCGCAGCAAATTGGGGGGCACCCGCGGGCCTTGATAGGCGCTCCGCCGCCCGTCATGCTGGGACCGACGAGACGAGCCCTCCCCCTCCCCCGCGCGCGACATGGGATCAGCGCGCATCGCTGTGGATGACGAAGAGGGTCGGAGGAGGCACCTGATCCGCCTCCCTGTCGGTCGATCCGGCGCGAAACGTGAACAGCGCTTCGCGGGGGCGGGCAGGCACATGCTTCGCGATCGGCGGGCCATGGCCAACCAGTTTGGCGAGGTAGTCGGACGTCTCCTTGGGAAGCGCTCGCTGCCCCGCCAGATAGCGCGCATAGCCGGTCGGCCCGAGATTATACGCGCCGAACAGCCCGGGATAGCCGAAGCGGTCGAGCATCAGCCGCAAATAGGCAGAGCCCGCCAGGATATTGTCGCGGGGGTCGTCGGGGTCATCACCGAGCTTCAGACGACCCCGCATCGTCGCCCAGGTCGCCGGCATCAGCTGCATCAGTCCCATCGCGCCGGCGCGGCTGCGGATCGGGCGGCCATTCAACCTGCTGCGCCCAGCGCTCTCGGCGCGGATCACCTTCTCGATCCAGGCAGGCGGCAGCTGAAATCGCGCCGCAGCTTCGTCGATATGCGGGCGCCAGCGCTCGAGGGGATCGCGACGAGGTACGGCCGATGCGAGAGCGGTGCCGGCTACAAGGGCGAGGATCAGCGCGGCCATAGCAGCACCGCGCGGCCGATGAGATCGCTCCCAGCGAGGGGCCCGAAATAGCGGCCGTCATAGGCGTCGGGGTGATCCGACAGCAGGAAGATCTGGCCGTCGCCGAGTGTGCGGCACCCTTGCCAGCGGGGCAGCTCGCGTCCGCGCGGGTCGACTGTTCTCCGCCGCGCGACGACCTTGAAGTCGATCGAGATCAGCGGCCCCCGCGCGCAGACGCGCATGCCTGCGACCGCGGCGACCCGCTTCACCAGCGGGACATGAGGCGGCAGGATTCCGAGGTCGGCGGCGAGCCGCCGGGCCGGCTGCGGCAGGCGGACGACGGCGATCTCGCCGGACCGGACCGGTCCACCCGGCCGGACGGCATAGAGCCCTTCGGGCGCGCTGGGGGACAGGTTCCAGAGGAGCAGCCGGGGCGGTGGCCAGGTGGCGGTCGCGAGCAGCGCAGCTGCGCCGACACAAACGGCGGCACTGCGCCCGACCAGCCTGCGCCGCGCCACGCGGACGGCGCGCAGGGCGTCGCCATAGGCGAACAGCGGTCCATCGGCCGCGCCCGATCGCGGACCGGTCACGCCTCGAAATCCTTGTTGGTGCGTTCGCCGCTCCAGCGCTCGAGATCGTCGATATGATAGAGGAAGCCGCGGCCGTGACGGCGGAAGGGCGGGCCCTTCTTCGCCTTGCGCAACCGACGGAAGGAGCGTGCCGACAGCTTCAGATAGGCGGCCGCCTGGTCCGAATTGAGATAGGGCGAGCCGTTTTTGGCACGCTGCGCGCGTGCGATCGCATCATCCTGGTTCATGTCCGACCTTCCCGAGCGACGCGGCCGACCTGGCCGCTGCGGACCCTGGGTCTGCCGACCGCGGCCGGGTGCGGGGAGTGTCGATCCGCGGATGACGAAAACGACACCCCTCGGGATGGTGAACCAGCGGCGCGGGTCAAACCGGGCGGCATGGACTGCTGTCCGTGCGGCGGAAAGCGGACAGTGCAGACGCCCCCGCCTGCAAAATCCCTCGCGAGCTTGGGCAAATCCGGCTCGCCGCTGGCCATCAGAAAAGGCCCGCGCCGCCGGGGCGGCGCGTGCCGGTAGGTCATTCGCCGGGGTTCCAGATGAGGGCGTAGGTATCGTCGTCATCCTGGCCGGCGGCGCGGCCGAGATTGGCGTAGAGGGTGTTCCGACCGAGTTCCGGAGCCGACATGGCGAGCCGGATATATTCGCGTTGGGACACCTCGCCGGTGCGGATCCAACCACCGCCGAGATCGACGCCGTTGGACAGCACGCGGTAGTCGGGCTGATCGCCGGTCTTGCCGCGATTGGGGAGGATCGCGATCTCGGCGTTGACCGAAAGGGTGCGGATCGCTCCCTTGAAGCTGCCGTCGTCCTGGCGCTGCACATAACCGATTGCGGGCATTTCATGTCTCCTCAAAGCTTCGCCCGAACCGCTTCCGGGCGATGGGCGGACCGGTCGGGACGGCATCGAGCGCCGCCGGGAACCGTCAGGCCGGAGCGTCAGCGGAGGACCGGAGCCAAGGCTGATTTGCAGGCGCAGCCGGCCGCGAGGAGCGCCCCTCGGGGCGCGGGGAAATCAGCTGCCGGCGATGGTTTCGCGGCGGCGCGGCCGTCCCAGGTCATGCGCCCCAGGAGCCGGATGCGGTGCGCAGCGCCATGGAGACGCAATGTTACGCAGGCTGGTGTGCCGGGCCTGATGGTCGGCAGAAGCAAGCCCGGGACGCAGTCGACCGACACCCGAGCGCCCGTACCCATAACGCCTGGACCAGGCGGCGGGCGGCATCCGTTCTTCCCCGCCACATCGGCGCGATCGACGGCGCCGGACGCGACGAAGACCCGTCCAGGAAGCATCGCGCTCCATCGCCGCGAGCCGGCGCACCGGCCGAAAGGCGCTTGGCGATCGACCGATTGGCGCGCACGGCACATATCGCGATCCGAGCAATTACGGACTCGTATCGAAACGGATTCGCGGCGAGGCTGACCGGCACGACAGCAGCCGGGGGGGCCGCCGACATGAACAGGATCTTCATCGCAGCGTCCGCATGCCTCATGCTCGCCGCCGGACCTGCGGCCTATGACGGCTGTGCGTATGCAGCCGGCGCCTGCTGCAAGATATGCCGCATCGGCAAGGCCTGTGGCGACAGCTGCATCGCGGCCGACAAGATCTGTCGCAAGGGCAGCGGGTGCGCATGCGACGGCTGAGTCGATACGGCTTAGCGCCCGTGGCGCTGGTAAATGCTGGTCGGCATCCCGGCGGTTCGGCGCGCAACCGGTCGCGCCGGCGGCACCGGCGAACAGGGGACGGACATGGCGAAGAATATCCTGATCTACTCCGACGGCACCGGCCAGGATGGCGGGGTGCGCCCCGAGCAGCGGATGAGCAACATCTTCAAGATGTTCCGCGCGACGCGGCCCGGGCCCGACTGCGCGGTCGATCCGCGCGACCAGGTCGCTTTCTACGATCCAGGCCTTGGCACCGATACCAGCGCGACCGGCCTCACGTCGCTGCGGCGCGGCCTGACCAAGATCCTCTCATCGGCGACCGGACGCGGGATCACTACCAACATCGCCGACTGCTACGAGTTCATCATCAACCATTATCGGCCCGGTGACCGCATCTGGCTGTTCGGCTTCAGCCGCGGCGCCTACACGGCGCGCTGCGTCGCCAATGTCCTGATGCTCTGCGGGGTGCCGACCAAGGTGCCCGAGGGCGAGCTTCCGCGGTTTCGCCGGCGCATCCGCGAGATCGCCGAGCGCGCCGTGATCCGGGTGTATGAGCATGGCGCAGGACACAGCCGCGACAGGTTCGAGGCCGAGCGCAACGAGCTCGCGCGGCGATTCCGAGCGGAGTTCGGGTCCGATCACCAGGGCGAGGCCAATGCCGCGCCCTATTTCGTCGGCGTCTTCGACACGGTGGCCTCGCTGGGGGCGAAGGGCCCGCTGCGGCTCGTGCTGGTCGGCGGGCTGCTGGCGGGGATCGCGGCCGCGGGGGCGCTCACCGCTTGGGCGCTCCACTGGATCAGCGGGCTCGACTGGGGCCGCGCGACACTGATCATCACCGCGATCTTCGCCGCCCTGGCGCTTTGGGCCTATCTACGCACCGCCCTCAAGATCATGTGGCCGCCGCTTCCCGGCAAGCGCCTGCCGGGCGTGCATCTGGCGCAATGGAGCGGGCGCCACTTCGACCGGCTGCTAAGCCGCTCGGTGGTCTATGCGCGCCACGCCATCGCGATCGACGAGAATCGGGCCGACTTTCCCCGCTTGCCATGGGGCTGGGGCAAGGGGGTCGCACGCGCCGAGAAGGCGGAGGGTGAGCCCGAACCGCTCATTCAACTGTGGTTTGCGGGCAACCATTCGGACATCGGTGGAAGCTATCCCGAGCCAGAATCCCGGCTGTCGGATATTGCTCTCGCATGGATGGTCGCCGAAGCGCGAGCGGTCCCGGATCCGTTGATCGTCGACGACAGCCGGCTCATCCTGTTCCCTTGCGCCGACGGCGTGCAGCATGACGAGATCGCCGGGATGGCCGATCTGATCCGCGGCCGCACGCCGGCCTGGCTGCGGTGGCTGACCAGGGGCTGGTCGTGGAAGAAGGAGTTACGCAGCCCCGTCGCCAACGCCACCCTCCATCCGTCGGTTCATGAGCGCTTCGTCCTCGAGAGCGTATCCCATCAGGGCGGCGAAGGCCGCTATCGCCCCGAAGCGCTGCGCCATCATGACGATTTCCGCGACCACTATCCGCCGAAAGCCAATCAACCATGAGGACTCCGCCATGACCAGCGCCCCGCGCAGGATCGCCATCCCGCTCGCTGCGCTGCTCGCCGCGATCGCCACCCCCGGCCAGGGACAGCCACGGGGGTCCGAGCTCCACAGCTTCCACTGCCTGCAGGGCTGCCCGATCGGGGCGCCCGCGACCAACGACATCGTCGTGCGCGAGATCTACACCCTCTCGTCGAACGACCTGACCAAGCTCGCCGACTGGGTGGCCTATCGGGTGACGCGCGAGAGCATCGGCGCGTCGGGCGGCCGGGAATGGCAGCGCGACAATTGGCTGTCGCCCGACGAGACGCTCGACCCCGACGCCTATGACGGAGCGAGCGACGCGCTCCATATCGACCGTGGGCACCAAGCCCCCCTCGCATCCTTCTCGGGCACCGCGCATGCGGACGACACCAACATATTGTCGAACATCACGCCCCAGAGCTCCGCGCTCAACCAGGGTCCCTGGGTCAAGCTCGAAGACCGGGAACGCGAGCTGGCCCGCCGGCTCGGCGGGNCGGGCCGGTCTATGTCTATACCGGGCCGCTGTTCGAGCGGATGATGCGCCCCCTCCCCGCCGGCGGCACCTATCAGAGGACACCGTCGGGATATTGGAAGGTGGTCGGCCTGGCCGATGGGCGGATATCGGCGTTCCTGTTCGACCAGGCGACGCCGCGCAGCGCAAATTATTGCGACGCGCGGGTGACCTTGCTCCATGTCGAGCTGCGCAGCCGGCTATACCTGTTGCCCGACGCCAGCGAGGCGCCGGGGAGCCTGGACACCGAGCTCGGCTGCGATACGCCGCCGCCCGCCGACCCCGCGCCCGACGAGATTCCGGCGGAGCGCGCCAGAAGCGCCACGCCACAGCGATGATCGCACGCGCCTGGGCTTGCGGAAGGCCTTACGCGGATCAGAACAAGGATGACAGGGAGGTCACCACGCCCAGGTCGGGCCACCACCCGACCGTCTTCAACGCCGCGCGCGCGGTCCAGGCGAACACGCCGCCGAGCACGGCCATGCCGAGCGCCCAACCGACGAAATCGGCGCCGCGCGGCACGCGAGCCCATTTGAAGAAGCGCGCGATATCGGCAGCGGCGCCGCCGCCGAGCTGATAGGCGAGGCGCACCAGCGGCCGCCCGCCCGGCGGCAGGATCCGGTCGCCGGTGATCCACAGCAGCAGGATCGACCCGATCAGCCACAGCGTCCCGACGAACTCGAACGGATGCTCGCTGACCCAGATCGTGACCGATACCGCCATGTCGTGGGTGAATGCCGGGCAGAGGCGCGTGCCGGTGAGCGGCTCGGTCCCTTCGACCGGGCAGAGAGTCGGCCGTATCTCGACCGCTGAAGCCCAGAGCGCCGCACCGGTCAGGACGACGCCCGCCAGGAAGATCTGCGCCTGCAGCCGATCGGTCCGCTTCCAGGAGGCCAAGCCTTCGCGCGCCTCGATCGAGGAGCGCATATGATCGAAATCATAGGTGGACAGGTTGATCTTGTCCTCGAAGCCATCCTCCGGCTTCTCGCGGCGCCGAATGCGCGCGAGCGTCGCCTGGAAGGCGTCGGCATAGGCCAGCACGCCCAGCGCCTTGTGGAAATCGGGTATCGTGCTGCGGCGCCTATATTGCGCGACGACGCGCGCCAGGCCCCACAGGGTCTCTCGTCGCCACTTGGTCTCGGACAGCTCGAGATCTTGCGCGGTCGCCGGCCATTTCACCTGGGTGAGCGGCAGCAGCTGATCCGAGCCGGGCGCGTGATGGTAATGGAGATGCGAGACGTCCTTGACGAAGAAATAGGCCTGCGAGGGGAAGACGCGCACCGCCTCGCTCTCGGGCGTTCCGGCGACGGCCGCGACCTGTGCGCGCGTGTTGCTCCCGAAATATTGCTTGAGGTCGAACCAGAGACGGAATTCGCCGGTGCGGAACAGGGCGAACGACATCTGGTAGCTGCCGACCGAGATCGTGGCACTTTTCGCCGCCTCGACGAGATTGAGCACCGCCGGGGGTATCTGTTCGGCGGGCGTGGTCTCGTCGTCGATCAGCTTGCGGATCGCCGCCAGCAGGGCGCGCCGCGCGCGTTTGTTGTCGCGCTTGGTGTCGTGCGGGATGACGATGATCAGTCCGGTGAGGACCCCCTGGCGATCCGAGGAGGTTTCGAGCGCGCCATCGCGAAAGAAGGGGGTCTTCGCCGGGGCGGTCTGACCGATGAGCAGGAACTCCTGCTCGACCGCGGGGTGGAAGATCCGCATGAGTTCGCGCGGAATGATGCTGTCGGCGGCGGCGCGGCGGTGGAGCACCCCGACCACCCGCCCCTCGCCGTCGGATGTCCGCCGATTGAAGGTCCGGCACCGGCCGAGCCCCAGCTCGCGGGTGCCGAACAGGCTGAAGGAGAGATGACCGGAGATGGTCGGTATCCAGCCCGCATAGGCATGCACCGGACCTTGCCAGGGCGCAGGGCCGCTGGCCGGAAAATCGAAATGTCCCACAAACGCCCCCGCGCTGTCGTCGAGTTCTAGAAGTCGACCTCTTTCGACCGTGCGTGGGTCTCGGAAACCTTGAAGGGCGCGCCGCCGCAGTTGAGTGCGACGCTGCCGGCCTGCATCTCGATGTCGGACCCGCTGTCGCTAAGCTTGGCGCTGCCGGTGACCATGGCCGGAATGCCATGTCCCTGACGGCGCAGCTTGCGGATGCCGGTCGGGCCCGCCCGCGCCACGCGCCACAGCGCCGCGCCGGCCAGGATAGCCACGCTGCCATAAGCGATGAAGTACAAGGCGTTTGCGATACCCATTCCGTCCTATCCCGCGGGCCGACCCATCACAGCGACGCGCAGAGCGCGTGCTCCTTAGGTGGGCACCCAATAAAAAGCAAGTGTTTCACGGCCAGAACCCTGATGCCGCGTGTCGAGTTCCGGAGCGGCCGATGACGACCGCGCCGGTCCAACGATGGTGCTGCGGACATCAACGGCAGGCCGCCGACGAAGAAGAGGAGATGACTGATCGCTGATCTTGGCTGAGACACGCGCTGTGCACGTCGCGATGGTCCTGCGATCGTTTCCCCTGCAGAAAGTTGGCAAAATGTCCCAAGTAAAAGCAAGCAGAAAAACTACGTAATCTGGCGCGCATGGCGAGGGCCGCCAATGACGACAGAGCGGAGCGGCAAGCCGGCGACGGACCACTGACAGCTGCGATGCCATGGCCAGTCGGCCGGACAAGGGCCTGAGGCGAGGTCGATATTCTGATTTATCCACAAGCGGCGGGCGGCCGTCGAGCCTGGGCCCGGATCGCGATCGCCGCCGCCCGCACAGCCGTCAATGACACCTGGAAAAGATCCATTCTGAACATGATTTCCGCCAGCGTCGCCGCGTCGTGCCGCTGGCGAGGCTCTCCTTGCGCGATATCGCCCCCGGCATCGCCGAGTCGCGGCGGCGCCGCCCCGCCCGATGCCCGCGGTCTGCCCCCATATAGCCTGGTCAGCCCCGGGGCTGGGCCGGCCAGCGGCCATCTTGGCGCCCTTCGGCGCCGGGCGATGCGGTGCTGTCGAGCGCCGCGATCAGCCGTCGAACTTGAGCGATCGGGTCTTGCCGCGCGGGGCTTTGCCCTTCGGCGCCGCGACCGGCGCCGCGCGCTTCTTCTGGCCGAGCCCGATCGAGACGGCGAGCGCCCGGCGCTTCTCGGCATAGTTGGGGGCGACCAGCGGATAGTCGGCGGGAAGCTTCCATTTGGCGCGATATTGCTCGGGTGTCATGCCATGATCGGTCGCGAGATGGCGTTTCAGCATCTTCATCTTCTTGCCGTCCTCAAGGCATGTGATGTGGTCTGGCCTGACCGAGGCACGGATCGAGACGGCGGGTGCCGGCTCGGCCTCGACGGGCGCCGGCGCCGCGCCCAGCCCGGCGAGCGCGGCATGGACCGCCCCGATCAGCGCCGGAAGCTCAGCGGGGGAGAGTTTGTTGTTCGCGACATGGGCGGCGACGATGTCGGCGGTGAGGGACAGAAGGATTTCGGCGTCGAGATCGGACATGGCGTACTCCTTGGCTGGATCGGCCATGCGCTGAAAAGGATCGGGACGACAAGCGCGGTCATCCACCCGTACCGCCGCGCATCCTGGCCGCATTGCCCGGCGCCCCATCTTGACGGCGGCGCTTGCGCGAAGGATGACCTGGCGCCTCACCACAGGAAGGGGAATGAGGATGAACAATAGCGATCTCGCCACTGTCGTCGCCGAGGCCAATGGCCTGGGCAAGGCGGAAGCCAAGAAGCTGGTCGACGGCGTGTTCGCCGCGATCGCGGATGCCGCCGCCAAGGGCGAGGAGGTCTCGCTGCCGGGCTTCGGCAAGTTCAAGGTAAAGCAGAGCGCCGCGCGCGAGGGCCGCAATCCCTCGACCGGCGCCACGATCAAGATCGCGGCATCGAAAAAGCTCGGCTTCACCCCCGCCAAGGCGATCAAGGACAAGCTCAACGGCTGAACCGGGAACGCAAAAACCGCGCGACCGCTGCCGTCAGGCGCGGTCGCGCGGCGTTTTTTTCAGGTCGCCATGGCGGTTACCCGCCATGGCTCCCGGTCCTCAGGCGGCAAGGCGGTCAGCCCCGGTCCCCGCCTCGTCGGGCGGCTCGACGTCCGCGAGGCTCTCCCGCGCCGCCTCGACCCTGGCGTGGGCCGTCACCGACTGGACGCCGCCTCGATCCGTATAGGCCGAGGGCGCGAAGCGCATCCAGCGCGGCACCCAGCGCTCGACGCGGGACCTGCCCTCGGCTCCGGCCAGATGATCGGCGGCGATCCGCTTGAGGGTCTTGCCCTTCTCGTTCGCATTGGCGGCAGCGACCTGTTCGCCCGCGATCTCGCGGACGACCTCGACCAGCACCGCCTTGTCGGTGATCAGGCCGAAAAAGGCCTCGTCGGCCTCCCAATAGTCGGCCATGTCGATCCCGAGACGGGTGCCGAGCGCATCGACCACGTCGCTCGACGCGGCCAAGCTCGCCGCCATCGCCGCCGACAGGATCGTCATCACCTCCTCGTCGCTGAGGTCAAGCAGCCGCAGGAAGACGGCGGACAGATCGTCGCCGATCCCGTACATGGTGACGATGGCGTCATCCTCGCCGCGTCCGAGCAGCGCCAGCGCCGCCGCGCGCCGCTCGCCATAGACGGCTTCCCCCCAGCTCTTCTCGATGCTCTCGCGGACCTCCTCCCGGCGGGTCGCCTGCGGCTCGGGGCGGACCTGCCACAGCACCGAGCCTTCGACCATATGGGCGACGGCGAGCCGCAGCGCGATGCCGGGCGCGCGGCTGAGCGCGCCGCGCACGGCAGCATGGCGGTGCAGATCTGTCCGTCGTCGGGACATTT
>NZ_LDES01000016.1:0-113880 GCF_001015195.1 Sphingomonas sp. Y57
GCAGGTCCCGATGCCGCCGATCTGGGTGCGGACCTGATCGCCGGGCGTCAGCGCGACCATCGGGCCAAGCGCACCGGACAGGAGGATATCGCCGGCGCGCAGCGGCTCGCCGCGCGAGGCCAGGGTGTAGGCCAGCCATTGCACCGCGTTGAGCGGATGGCCGAGGCAGGCCGCGCCAGCGCCGAGCGAGACGACCGCGCCGTTGAACTCCATGACCATGCCGCAACTGTAGAGATCGAGACCGGCGAGCGGCTTCGGCTCGCCGCCCAGCACGAAATAGGCCGAGGAGCCGTTGTCGGCGACGGTGTCGGCGAAGCTGATCTTCCAGTCGGCGATGCGGCTGTCGACGATCTCGATCGCCGCGACCGCATGGTCGATCGACGCGGCGATCGTCTCGGGCGAGGCGTCGGCATCGGTGATGTCGCGGCCCAGGACGAAGGCGATCTCCGCCTCGGCCTTGGGCTGGATCGCGCAGGCGGGGTCGAGCCGGCCGCCGTCGGCGATCCGCATGTCCTCGAACAGCGCGCCGAAGTCCGGCCGGTCGACGCCGAGCTGCGCTTGCACAGCCTTTGCCGTCAGCCCGATCTTGCGGCCGGCGAGGCGTCGGCCTTCGCCGATCCAATGCGCGGTGTTGATCGCCTGCACCGCATAGGCGCCGTCGATATCCGTCGGGTCCAGTACATCGCGCAGCGGTGCGATCGGGCCGGCGGTATAGGCCTTGCGCAGGCGGCGGGCGGTGGGTTCGAGATCCTTCTCCATGGCCTTGGACTAGGTCCGGGTGCGGCGCGCGGTCAAATCTCGCTTGCACGCAATTCCCGCCATGTGGGAAATGAATGCATGACCCGGATCGGAACCTCGGCCCCGCAGACGCTGACCAGATCGCTGCTGCTGCTAGAGCGCATCATCGACGACGATCGCGGCCTGTCGCTGTCGGTGCTGGCCGGCGAGCTGGGCATCTCCTCGTCGAGCGCGCACCGGCTGGCGGTCGGCTTTGAGAAGAGCGGCTTTCTGCTGCGCGTCGGGCGCGGCCATTATGTCGCGGGTCCGGTGCTGCTGCGACTGGCCGGAGCGCGGCGCGACTGGGGCAGCTTTGCGGCGCGGGTCAGCCGACCGATCCTGGGGCGGCTGTCGCGGCAGACGGGCAAGACCGTGCACCTCGGCGTGTTCGAGGACAATATGGTGACCTATCTGCTCAAGGTCGGCGACCGGAAGGGGGAAACGATCTCCCGCCAGGGTAAGCAGCTCGAAGCCTATTGCTCGGGAATCGGCAAGGTGCTGCTCTCTCACCTGCCCGCCGACGAGCGCGACGCCTATCTCGCCACGGGGCCGTTCGTCGGCCTCACTCCGACGACGATCACCTCGGCCGAAGCGCTGCGCACCGAGCTCGATGCGGTGCGCAGCCGGGGCTATGCGATCGACAATGAGGAAATGGTGCCCGGGCTGATCTGCATCGCCGCGCCGATCTCGCGCACGGGCGACGTGGTGGCGGCGGTATCGATGGTCGTCTCGCACGACGGCGCGTCCGGCGCGCCCGCCGACCTGCTGCCGCCGCTACGCCGCGCCATCGCCGAGATCGAGGCGCGGCTGTTTCCCTATAGCGACGAGGCGGCGGCGGCGCCGATCACAGGAGGTCTGCATAATGGACGCGCGCGACGTCGGGGTGCGAACGCAGCCGCGCCTTGAGATGATTGGCGCCGACGTCGCGGAACAGCGGGTTGGAGGGGTCGGAACTGACGCCTCGCTCGGCGCGCTTCAATGCGGGCGGCAGGTCGATCAGTGGAATGCTGCCCTCGTGCGCGGCGCCGAGGAAGAAGGCGATTGAATAGCGCTCCAGGCCGGGCGGGGGCGAGTCCGCCGCATGGACGTCCGCACGGACGAAGCCGTTCGTCGCCAGCTCGAGCAATTCGCCGGTGTTGACGACGAAGCTGCCCGGCACGGGCGGCGCGTCGATCCAGTCGCCGTCCTGGCCCTGGACGCGCAACCCGGCCAGCTCGTCCTGCAGGAGAATGGTGACCAGCCCGCCGTCCTTGTGCGCTCCGACCCCTTGGTCCGATCCGGTCGCGGCCCGGCCCGGATAGCGCAGGATCTTGAGATGCTGGCGAGGGCGGGGCCGGACCATAGGTTCGAACACGTCCTCATCCTGGCCGAGGGCGATCGCGATGGCCCTGAGCACGTCGAGTCCGACGCGGGTGACGGCATCCTGGTAGCGGGTGATGACGTCCTTCAGTTCGGGCATCGCCGACGGCCACAGGTTGGGCCCGATGGTCCGCTGCCAGGCCGGGCTGTCGGGACCGGCCGGAAGCGGATCCTCCTCGCAGTCGAAGTCGACCTGCTCGCGCCAGTCGGGTCGTCCTTGCGTCAACTCGGCGCCCGCCCGGCTATAGCCGCGGAAGCGCGGCGAGCGGATCATCTCGATTTCCAGCTTGTCGGCTTCGGGAAGCGCAAAGAAGCGCTTCGACGCGGCCAGCGTCTCTGCGACCAGTGCCGGATCGACGCCATGTCCCGAAAGATAGAAGAAGCCGTGCTCATAAAGAATATTGCGCAGGTCTTCCGCGACTGAAGCGCGCTCAGCGACCGAACCATTCAGTTTCGATATGTCCAGAGTTGGAAGATGCGCGGCGGGAGCGCTTCCTATCTTTTCATCACTAAAACTATCAGTCGATGCCGTCAGTGCCTCAAGCATGTCGGATTTCCTCGATACGTGCGAAAATCCATCTCCAGATACTGATATACAGAGGAGAGGATCAATTTACGTACTTGAGGATATCGGCCGGGCGTCTTGGGTAAACCACATTATGTCCCACGCGATCATGGGCGGCTTCCCACCGGGAAACCGCCTGCCAGGCGTGATTCGAATGGGGCGGCGCCCACCGGGGCGCCGACTTGGCTCAGCTGGCCGTGGGCCCGCTCAGCGCGGGGTAAGGCCGCCGAACAGCAGCTCGACCTGGGTGTCGATCACCTGCTCGATCGTGAACCGGCCGTCCGGCCGGAACCAGTCGACCGTGCCGTTGAGCAGCTCGATGATCATGCGCAGCGTGATGTGGAGGTTGAGGTCGCTGCGGAACTTTCCCTGGCGGACGCCGTCCTGCAGGACGCCGTACCAGATCTGGAAGATGTCCTGCCAGGCTTCCTCGACATAGCTGAAGCGCTCGGACTTGGCGAAGAACTTGCGATCATTGGCGACGATCTTGAGGAGGTCGGGCTCCTGAACAAGGTTCTGGAGGCCGAACTGGATCATCTGCCGAAGCCGGTCCGGCGCGTCCGAGTCGCTGTGGGCGATCACCTCATATTGCTTGAGGAGCGGCAGCACGAAGGGTCGAACCAGCTCGTCGAGCATGTCGTCCTTGGTTGCGAAATGATAATAGAGGCTTCCCGAAAGGATGCCGGCGGCGTCGCCGATCTCGCGGATACTCGCGGCCTCGAAGCCTTTCTCGGCGAACAGGGTCCGCGCGATCTGCAATATCTCCTCGCGCCGGCCGCTCTTGCGTCGCGTCGACGATCGTTCCGCTGTCGCAACCTCCTTGGGCAAGCTTTTTCTCCTGCTGTAACGGCCCCCGGGCCGGTCTCTAGCAATAGCGTGGCAGTCGAGCAATCGAATGCTCGATGACGTTGCCGTCCCATGCTGTCGATGTTCTCCGCAACCCCGGGATCGCTGGTCGGCGGACCGCTTGGGTGATGCCGGGACGGATGACGGGTCATTGCCATTCCTTCCTCCTTCACCGCGCCACCGCACCATCCCGGAATTCCCCAGATACGCCGACGCCCCGTGTGCAGAAGGCGGCCGGCTGTGGCGCTGTCGGCCAAGCAAGCGCTTTTTATGCCGCATGAGCGTTGTTCATTATGTAATATATTCTCACGCAATCGCATTATTTGCGGGACTCAAACTCGAAAATGGGTTGACGGGGAAAGAGTCCGAAATCATAACCAAGCGATCGCTAGGTTTGTAGTTTGATTACGTTGGGGCGCGCGGTCAGGAGCCGCTGATGCTTCCAAAGGGAGAGGCAGAGCAGGTGTCGAAACGAAATTTTGGCATATTCTTCGAGATGTCGGTGCGCGGGCGCTCCTCCGAGATCGAGCAGAAGACATTCCACAACGTGCTGGAGCAGATCGATATCGCCGATCAGCTCGGCTATGACGCCGCCTGGTTCGTCGAGCATCATTTCACCCGGGGTTTCTCCCACTCGTCGGCGCCCGACCTGATGCTCGCCGCTGCCTCGCGGACGACCAAGAACATCAAGCTCGGCCTGGGCGTGATGTTGCTGCCTTTCCTCAGCCCGATCCGGGTCGCGGAGCGGGTCGGCACGCTCGATGTGATCAGCAACGGGCGCGTCCTGTTCGGCACCGGCCGTGGTGCATCGCCGCTCGAGTATCAGGCGTTCCAGCGCCCGTTCGAGCAGAGCCGCCAGATCTGGGAGGATCATCTCGACGCGGTGCTGGAGATATTCAAGGCCGACGGCGCCGAAGTGACCCGCAGCGGCAAATATTACGAAATCCCCGGCGTGTCGGTGCTGCCACGCGTCGTCCAGAAGCCGCACCCCGAGGTCTGGGTCGCCTCGACCAGCCTGGATGGATTCCTCGCCGCCGCCAAGCATGGCTATCATCTGCTCTGCATGCCGATCCTCAAGGGGCTTGCCGGCCTGGCCGAGGACATCGCCGAATATAAGGCGGAGCTGGCGCGCAACGGCTTCGATCCGGACAAGGCGCGAATCGCGATCATGGTGCCGTGGCACGTCACCCATGCGGATTCGGACATCGAGGAAATCGTCAGCGCCTATATCTGGTATCTGCGCCGGCAAATCAGCCTGGTGGCCCCTCCCGACTATACCGACGCGCGCCACGCCACCCACCGTCTGTTCGGCCAGACCGCGGTCGGCATGACGGAGGAGAAGGCGCTTCAGGAGCTGACCGACAACCGCATGGTGGTGATCGCCAATCCCGAGGATTCCCGCAAGGCGATGGATGAATTCTTTGCCGCCGGGGCGACCGACCTGATCCTCCAGTTCGAGGTTGGCGGCATCGCCCATAGCGAGATCGTGAGTTCGATGAACCTGTTCGCGAAGGAGGTCGCCGGCTTCGCCGATACCGATGTCCCAGCGCGCAAGCTCAGCGCCGCCGTCGGAGGCTGACATGCAGTGGCATACGCGCCGGGACCTCCTGGCGGCTCGTCCGTCCGCGCCCGCGGGCTCCATCCTGTTCGCCGGTGAGCCGACCGAGGCGGTGATCGGCCTCGGCCCGCAGGACTGGGATGCCGCCGAGGCGATTGCGCGCGAAGCGCTGAAGGGATGCCAACTGGGTGGGCGCGACCGGGTGCTGATCGCGATGGAGCAGCCGGCCTCGCTGTCGGTGGCGCTGCTCGCCCGCGCTGCCGCGCCGCTCGTCCAGTCGGTGGCGGTCACCGGTGCACGCGGCAGGATGCGGCTGCTGGCGGCGATCCGCTCGCTCAAGCCGACGGTACTGATAACCACGCCGTGCGGCGCCGCCGATTTCCTCGCGCGGCTTTACATGGAATTCAATGTCGACCCGGTCGAGCTGGGCCTCGAGCGGATCGTCATCGGCGGCGAGGTCGCGACCGCGGGGCTCCGCAAGCGCCTCGCCCGCGAGTTCGAGGCCGAGGTCGCCGAGCTCTATTTCGATCCCTTCTTCGGCCTGCCGCTCGCCTGGCGCTGCGGCGGCCCGTGGGAAGCGGTGGGCGGCACCGTCGCGCTCGCGGCGCTCGACCGGGAGGAGATCATCGCCGAGGATCTGGCCGCCGATATCGGCGACGCCGAGATCGTCGTGCGGCCAAGCTTCTGCGCGGCGCTGAAGGATGATGTGCTGCGTACCGGGACGCTGCGAGCCGCCCCGAAGAGCGACGCCGGGCTGTTCGACCGTACCCTTGGCGATCATGTGCTGCTGCGCGGCCGCTGGGTTTCGCTCGACGCGTTGCGCCGGCAGCTCGCGCTGATCGATGGCGTGTCGGCCTGGACGCTGGAGATCGACCGCGGGGATCGCACCCTCGACGCGGCGACGCTCAAGGTCGGTTTCAACCGCGAGACCCTGGTCAAGAATCCGATGTGGCTGGGCCGGGTCGAACAGGCGATCGCCGCCGCCTGCCCGGTGTCGATAGGGGTCGAGACCTCGTTCGCGGGGGAAGTCGACGGCAAGCCGCGCGGCGCCGTTAACGACCTGCGCGGCCATCATGGCGAGATGCCGGGGATCGCGGCGTGAGCCGTCGGGTCATCCTGACCGGGGCGGCCGGCGCGATCGGCGCGGCGATCGCCGAGTTGCTCGCCGCACGGGGCTGGCAGGTGATCGGCGTGGACCTCGCTTTCGCGGGCAGCTCCCCGGCTCTCGTCGAGCAGGTGGCACAGGACATCACGGACGCGGCCGGCTACCAGGCCGCGCTCGAACGCATCGTCGCGGGCGGGCCGATCCACGGCCTGGTCAATTGCGCGGGCGTGGCGCAGGTCGGCCGCTTTCTCCAGCTCGAGCCGCGCTGGGATCTGCTGGTTGCGGTCAACCTGACCGCCGCTATCCAGGCCTGCCACGCCATCGTGCCCTCGATGATCGAGGCGGGCGGCGGATCGGTGGTCAACATCATATCGGATTCGGCGCGTGCCGGTGCCGCCGGGGAGGCCGTCTATTCGGCCGCCAAGGGCGGCCTCGCCGCCTTCACCCGCAGTCTGGCGCAGGAGGTCGGGCGCTTCGGCGTCCGCGTCAACAATGTCTCCCCAGGCCCGGTCCGCACGCCGATGTCGGCGGCGCATGGCGACGTGATGGACAAGCTCGCCGCCAAGACGCCGATGAAGCGTGTGGCCGAGGCGGCGGACATCGCCGGCGCCGTTGCCTTCTTCCTCGGCGATGATTCGGCCTTCGTCACCGGACAGACCTTGAGCGTCAGCGGCGGTCTGACGATGGTGGGCTGACCATGTCATCGACCGAGACCCTGACCGACTATCGCAGCATCGCGCACCTGCTGCGCGACCGCGCCGTTGATCATGCCGACCGGATCGCCGTGCGGGAGGGCGACCGCGAGATCAGCACTCGCGACCTCCACCGCGACGCGAGGCGCATGGCCCGCGCGCTGATCGCGGCGGGAATCGAGCCTGGCGATTTCGTTGTCTGCTGGGCGCCGAACCTGACCCGCTGGGTGATCGCGGCCCATGCCGCCTGGATGGCCGGCGCGGTCCTGATGCCGCTGTCTACCCGGCTCAAGGCGCTTGAGGTCGGTCCCCTGCTGGAGGCAACCGGTGCCAAATTGCTGGTCACCGTCGGCGAATGTGCCGGCACCCGGCTGATCGACATCGTCAAGGCGACCTACGGCGCGGGGACCGACCGGCCGTTCGATCGCTTGCCGCTGCGCCGCATCGTCCGTCTCGATGAGGAAAGCTCCTCCGCGCCGGGTGAGATCGGTTTCACCGATTTCCTGGCGAGCGGAGAGAGCGTCTCCGATACCGATCTCGACGCGGTGATTGCCGGGATCGACGAGGACATGCTGGCCGAGGTGATGTTCACCTCCGGATCGACCGGCGCACCAAAGGGGGTGCAGCTCAGCCACGGCCAGCTGATGCGCGCCTATCGCGACTGGGCCGACGTCGCGGCGCTCCGCGCGGGCGACGTCTATCTGGTGATCCCGCCCTTCTCGCACGGTTTCGGCCTCAACGCCGGCATCCTCGCCAGCGCCGAGCGCGGCATGACGATGGTGCTGATGGACATCTTCGATCCGGCGCGCGCGCTGGACCTGATCCTGCTCCATGGCATCACCGTCGCGTCGGGACCGCCCAACCTCTATCTAGCCCTGCTCGACCAGCGCGCCCGCACCGGCGCCGAGGTGACGACGATGCGCGTCTGCTTCATCGGGGCGGCGAGCGTACCGATGGAGCTGCTGCGCCGGGTACGCGCCGAGCTGGGCGTGTCGCGCGCGATCAACGCCTATGGGCTGATCGAGGGCTGCGTTGTCTCGATGACCCGCGCCGACGATCCCGAGGACGTCATCTCGACGACCACCGGCCGTCCGATGGACGGGGTCGAGGTCCGCATCGTCGATGACGAGAACCGGCCGGTGCCGCAGGGCCAGACCGGCGAGATCGTGATGCGCGGCTACAACGTCATGCAGGGCTATTGGCGCGAGCCGGAGCTGACCGCGGCGGCGATCGACGCGGACGGCTGGCTGCACAGCGGCGATATCGGCCTGCTCGAAAGCCATGGCTGCATCCGTATCGTCGACCGCAAGAAGGACATGTTCACCTGTGGCGGCTTCAACGTCTATCCGGCCGAGGTCGAGAACCTGCTGCTGTCGTCGGGGCTGATGTCGGCGGTGTCGGTGGTGGGGGTCCCCGACCGGCGGCTGGGCGAGGTTGGCGTCGCCTTCGTCATCCCGCATCCGGGCAGCAAGGTCACCGCCGAGGCGCTGACCGCCTGGGCTCGCGAGAACATGGCCAATTACAAGGTTCCCCGGACCTTCGTGCTCGGCACGGAGCTTCCGCTCAACGCAAATGGCAAGGTGGCGAAAGATGTACTGCGAACAAGCGCCCGCCAATATTCAGACGCTGGACAAGCCTGAGATGGCGCGCATGAAATTCTCCGCCTTCCTGCTCTATCACCAGCATGCCGGCTGGAGCGAGAAGCAGGTGTACGACTATAATACCGAGTTGGTCGAGCATCTCGAGGAGTGCGGCTTCGACGGCGTCTGGGTCGCCGAGCATCATTTCCGCGACTATGGGCTGTGCACCAACATCCCGGCCATGCTGTCCTATCTCGCGGCGCGGACATCGAGGATCCGGCTCGGCAGCGGCGTGCTGATCCTGCCGCTCCACAACCCGATCCTGATCGCCGAGGAGATCGCCCAGCTCGACCTGCTGTCGAACGGCCGCTTCGACTTCGGCATCGGCCGTGGCTACCAGTCGCTGGAATTCAGCCGGCTCGGCGTCGACCTGTCCGAGGCGCGCGAACGGTTCGACGAGGCGCTCGATCTGATCAACCGGTTGTGGCGCGAGGACGACGTCAGCCACAGCGGCCAATTCTACAATTGCGAGAGCGTCAACCTGAAGCCCCGGCCCCTGCAGAAGCAGATCCCGACCTGGGTGGCGTCGGTCAGCCCCGACACGGTGCAGCGCTATGCATCGCGCGGGCTGCCGATCATGGCCGACGCGCTGGCGACCTTCGGTTCGCTCAAGCGGGCGGCCGAGACCTGGCAGGCGGCGATGGCGGCGGCGGGCCATGCGATCGACGGCCATTCGCTGTGCGCGATGCGAAGCGTCTACGTCGCCGATACCAACGAGAAGGCGCGCGAGGATTTCCGGGCCTTCGAAGCCGGCTTCGATCGCGGCAAGATCATCAACAAGGAAAGCGCGCCGATCGATCCCAAGACGGGCAAGATCGCCAAGGGCTACGAGTCCTGGGAAGCCAAATATATGAAGGGCGGTGAGGTCAGCGATGACTTCCGCTGGGACAAGATGGAGGTGATCGGCGATCCCGAGCGCGTGATCGGCCAGGTGAAGATGCTGCAGGATTTCGGCTATTCGAACCTGATGTGCGACTTCGGCAGCACCCGGCCGCTGCCGATGCCCGAGATGAAGCGCCTGGTGTCCTTCTTCGCCAAGGAGGTGATGCCGGCGTTCCGGTAAGTCCCTTCTGCGTCATGCCGGCGGAGGCCGGCATCTCCGGAGGGGGGAGAGAAGGCCGGGGCAGGAGACGCCCGAGATGCCGGCCTCCGCCGGCATGACGAGGGGTGGATGAGGAGGACGGAGTCGGGCGTGGAGAGGCAGGCGTTTTCGGGCAAGGCGGTGATCGCCGGCGTCGGCTATACGGGCTTCAGCCGCGAATCCGGACGGACCGTGCTCGACCTGACGATGGAAGCGGTCCATGCGGCGATCGCCGACGCCGGGCTCCAGGCCCGCGACGTCGACGGGCTGCTGTCCTACGCTCTGTCCGATTCAGTGCCGACCCACATGGTCGCGCGGATGCTCGACCTTGGCGACCATGGCTGGACCAACGACTATTATGGCGGCGGCAGCCAGGCGGCGGCGATCCTCGGCGACGCGGCGATGGTCGTCGCGGCGGGGCTGGCGGAGACGGTGGTGGTCTATCGCTCGCTCAACGGCCGCAGCGGCAAGCGCATGGGCCAGATCTCGCTCGGATCCAGCGACGGGATGGAGGAGCAGTTCCTCACCCCCTATGGCTTTCGCGGACCGGTCAATCTGTTCGCGCTGGCGGCGCAGCGCTACCTCCACGATCGTGGCCTGGCGCCCGACCAGCTCGGTCCGCTGGTGGTGCGGCAGCGCGCCAAGGCGGTCGCCAACCCCAAGGCGCTGCTGCGCGATCCGCTGACGATCGACGACTATCGCGCCGCGCCGGTGATCGCCTCGCCGCTGCGCCGGCTCGACTGCTGCCTGGAGACCGACGCCGCCTGCGCGATCGTGGTGACGACGCCCGATCGGGCGCGCGCCTTGCGCAACCGACCGGTCCACATCCTCGGCGCGATCCGCGCGGGCGGTCGCGGGGCCGGGGCGATGGACAAGGCGGGCGACGATCCGGCCCGCATCTTTTCCGCCCATGTGGCGCCACGCTTCCATGCCGCGACGGGCGTCGCGCCGGCCGATATCGACCTGGTGCAATGCTACGATGCCTATTCCTACCTGATCCTCCAGCAGCTCGAGGATTTCGGCTTCCTGGCTCCGGGCGAGGTTGCCGACTTCGCGGCCGCGGGGGAAGCCGGGCGCGGCTTCGCGCTCAACACCAATGGCGGACTGCTCTCCGAAGGCTATGTTCACGGGCTCAACAACGTCGTCGAGGCGGTGGAGCAGCTCCAAGGCAAGGCAGGCGACCGGCAGGTCGAGGCCACGACCGCGCTGTGCACTGGCTTCGGCGGCAATTTCGGCTCGGCGCTGCTGCTCGGGTTGGAGGCGTGAAGGACAGGCGATGAGCGATACACCTCCCGAACCGCACAATTGGGGCCGCTGGGGCGCCGACGACCAGATCGGTGCGGCCAACCTGCTGACGCCCGATGTGGTCAAGGGCGGCGCAGGAGCTGTCGCGCGGGGTCGGGTGGTGAGCCTCAGCCTGCCGATCAAGGGATCGACGTCGAGCAACGCACCCTGCACCGTGCCGCATCTGCGTGGTCGGCCGCTGCCGCAGCATTTCATGTCGATCGATGGCGGCGACTATCTGGCGGGGGCGAAGCCGCCCGCCGGCCTGTCGATCGCCGACGACGCGCTGATCGTGTCGCCGCACGGCACCACGACGCACATGGACGCGCTGTGCCATATGTGGAACGGCGACCGCCTCTACAACGGCCATGACAGTGCCCGCATCCGCAGCTACGGCGCGCTCCGCTGCGGCATCGAGCAGTTGCCCGGCATCGCGACGCGCGGCGTCTTCCTCGACGTCGCCCGCCATCGCGGCCGCGACATCCTCGACCCCGCCGACCGCATCACCGCCGCCGACCTGGAGGCGATGTGCGCAGCCGCCGGCATCACCATCGGCGCGGGCGACGCGGTGGTGCTGCGCACCGGCTGGACCAAGCAATTCTACCGGAGCAGCGACACCTATTGGGGCGGCGAGCCGGGGCTCGCGACCGACGGCGCTTTGTGGCTGGCGGAGCGCGACGTCGTAGCGGTCGCCGCCGACAACAGCGCGATCTGCGGCCTCAATGCCGAGGGCGGCGCCGACGAGGAGCTCGACGGCGACATCCACATGATCTTCCTGTGGCGGCATGGCATCTACCTGATGGAGATGCTGTGGCTGGAGGAACTGGCCGAGGCCGCGCCCGCGACCTTCCAGTTCGTCGTCGCGCCGCTCAAGATCGTCGGCGGCACCGGCAGCCCGATCAACCCGCTGGCGATTCTCTGACATGGCCAGCAAGCCACTGCCGCAGCCGACCGAGCTGACCGCGCCCTATTGGCGCGCGGCGGCGGAGGGGCGGCTGGCGCTGCAGCATTGCCGGGGCTGCGGCCGCTGGATTCATTTCCCCGAGCCGCGCTGCGCGCAATGTGGATCGGACCAGATCGACTGGGACGAGGTTTCCGGGCGCGGCACCGTCGCGACCTTCAGTATCGTCCACCGCAGCTTCGTCGCGGGTTTCGACGGCGAACCCTATGTCATCGCCTGGATCGATCTTCCCGAACAGCCGGGGCTGCGCGTCTTCGGCAACGTCACCGGCTGCGCGCCCGACGCGGTGCGGATCGGGATGCCCGTGGAGCTGTGGTTCGAGCAGCGCGGCGACATGGCGATGCCCAATTTCAGAATGCCAGTTTCAGAATGATCGAACGAGGGGAGCAGGAATGAGCGGCAAGGCGCCCTATGGCAATTATGCGCATGCGGTACTGACCAACAACGCGGTCCGGACGCCGGACGAGGTCGCGCTGGTCTATCGCGGTCAGAGCTACAGCTTCGACGCGCTCAATCGCCGGGTGAACCGCACCGCCAATGCGCTGCGCGCGCTGGGCGTGGCGCCGGGGCAGAAGGTGGCGTCATTGCTCGGCGAGGCGCTGCACGTCGCCGAGACCTATTTCGCGGAAGCGAAGATCGGTGCGGTGATCGCCGCCTTCAATCCCTATTGGGCGCCCGACATGGTGGTGGAGATGGCGCGCCGGTCGAAGATCGACTGGCTGACCCTCGACGCACCCAATGCGAAGTTCGCCGAAACCGTCCGCGCCGAGCTGCCCGAGGTCAGGCTGATCGCGGTCGGCACCCGTATCGATGGCGCGGTATCGCTTGACGACGCCATCGCCCAGGCATCGGATGAGGAGCCGCCGCTCGGCGCCTTCTTCGACGATCCGATGGGATTCTTCTACACCTCCGGCACCACCGGCACCTCCAAGGCGGTTGTCCACAGTCATTCGTCCTGCATCCAGATGAGCACGGTTCTCTACGAGGTCGAGCGGTCGACGGATTCGGTCTGGGGTTCTGGCCCGATCATCTGGGGCATCGGCTTTCCCTGCACGATCGGCGCCGCGTTCTACGCCGGGATGAAGGTCGCGCTCGAGGACGATCTCGGCCCGGCGCGGCTGCTCGAAGCGGTCCAACGCGAGCGCATCTCGCACATCACGATGATCCCCAGCCAGTGGGCCGATATATTGTCGAACCACCCGCATCAGGATTACGATCTTTCGTCGCTCAAGGTGATCCTGCTGGGTGGCGAACCCATCTCGCCCAACATCTTCTCGCGGCTGATGGAGCGGCTGCCCGGCCTGTCGCTCTACAGCTTCTACGGCCAGTCCGAGGGGCCGTATAACTGCGTCAACACGATCACCGAGGCGCATATGGCGGCGACGTCGGGCCGCGCGCGCGTGGGGCAGGCGGTGCAGACGATCGGTACCGGCGGCGAGCGGGTCGTGGGCGTGCCGGGCGAGATCATCATGACCGGCCCGCACCTGTTCCAGGGCTATGACGGCCAGCCCGACAAGACCGCAGAGGTGCTGAAGGACGGCTGGTTCTACACCGGCGACCTTGGATTGATGGATGAGAGCGGGCGGCTGACCGTGCTCGGCCGCAAGGAGGATGCCATCAGCCGGGGCGGCCACTATCTGCGGCCGATCCAGATCGAGGACGTCGCCGGCACGATCGAGGGCGTGGCCGAGGCTGGCGTCGCGGGCAGCCCCGCCGGCGCGCCCGAGCAGAAGATCATCCTCGCGGTCTCACCCCAGCCCGGTGTGACGCTCGACGAGGCGGGACTGCGCGCACGGCTCGAGGCGCTGCTGCCGGCGGAGGCGATGCCGGACCTGATCGTCGTGGCCGATAGCCTGCCGCACGGCAACGACGCCTCGGGTGGGCGCGGCAAGCTGTTGCGACGTGAGATTCGCGCCCTCTACGAAGGCCGGCTGGCCGGATGACAGTGTGCGAGCGCATCGAGGGCCGCTGGGACCCGGCCTTCCGCCGGGTCGCCGACGCCTTTCTCGGCTTGTTCGATCCGGCTCGCGACGGCGCGACAGAGGTCGGTGCGGCGATGTGCCTGATCGTCGACGGGCGGGTCGTCGCCCATATCTGGGGCGGCATCGCCGACAGCGCCGGAACACCGTGGCGGGCCGAGACCGCACCCTGCGTATTTTCCTGCACCAAGGGGGTGGCGGCGAGCCTGTTCCACATCCTCGCCGAAAAGTACGACGTCGACTATGACGCGCCGGTTGCGCGCTGGTGGCCCGAATTCGCCGCAGCCGGCAAGGCCGACATCAGCGTCCGCGAACTGCTCGCGCATCAGGCCGGGCTCGGCCGCCTGCCCGATCCGGCGGCGCCGGGCCATGTCCTCGACTGGGATCGCGTCACCGCCGCGCTCGCCGCCGCTCCCGCCGCCGGAACGCGGCCGCGCCGCTCAGGCTATCATGCCCTGACCTTCGGCTGGCTGATCGGTGAGCTGATGGTGCGCATCGCCGGCGACGATCTCGACACCCTGCTCGATCGCCATCTCAACGGGCCGCTCGGCACCCGCTTCGCCTGGCGCGGCGCGGCGGTTCCGGCGGGCGATGTCGCGATGCTCGCCTCGGCCAATCCGGGCGCGCCGGTCTGGGCCACGGGCGGCGACGAACGCTTTGCGGGCATCACCTCGCTCGACGACTGGACGCTGCTGACGCCGGCTGTCGCCAGCTCGGCGGGTTGGCGTGCGGCGAACGGGCTTGGCGCGGGCGGCCATTCGGACGCGTTCAGCCTGGCCACCATCTATGCCGCGCTGATCGACAAGTCGGCGCCAATCCTTCCGCGCGACCGGCTCGCGTTCGCGACCGCCGAGGAATATCGCGGGGAGGATGCGCTGCTCGGCAACGACGTCGCCTATGCGCTCGGCTACCAGTTGCCGGCGGGCGGCGTCTCGCTCGGTCATGTCGACCGGCCCGGCACGGCGCTGTTCGGCCATAAGGGCGCCTATGGATCGATCGGCGTCGCCGATGCCGATCGCGGCTTCGCGCTCGGCTATGTCACCAATTTGTGCGGCGAGATGGGCGATCGCAGCCGCAACGGGGCGCTGCTCGACGCGGCGCTCGCCTGCTTCTGACAGCATAGAGGAGGGGACGATGCGCATCTCGATGGCGCTGGGCCTGAACCAGTTCGACAATCCGGCCGAGTTCATGTCGGTCGCGGCGATCGCCGAGATGGCGCGCGCGCTGGAGACGGCCGGGATCGACGCCTGCTACGTCACCGATCATCCCGCGCCGGCGCACGCCTGGTTGGCGGCGGGCGGCCATTCGGCGCTCGATCCCTTCGTCCAGCTCACGGCGGTGGCGGCGGTCAGCACGAAGCTGAAGCTCCACAGCCAGATCGTCGTGCTGCCCTATCGCAACCCCTTCCTCACCGCCAAGGCGGCGGCCAGCCTCGACGTCATCTCCGGCGGGCGGATGATCATGGGGGTCGGGGTCGGCTATATGAAGGCCGAGTTCGCGGCGCTCGGCGTCCCGTTCGAGAAGCGTGGCGCGCTGGTCGACGAGGCGTTGCAGGCGATGAAGCTCGCCTGGACCGGCGAGCCGGTCAGCTTCACCGGCCATGCCTTCGACGCGCAGGAGGTGCAGCTGCTGCCGCTGCCGGTCCAGCGGCCGCACCCGCCCATCTGGTGCGGCGGCAACAGCGAGAAGGCGATCCGCCGCGCCGTCACCTGGTGCGACGGCTGGGCGCCGTTCCCGGCGCGCGGCAAGCTCAGCGCGATCACCGGCACCGACCAGCTCACCTCGGTCGCCGAGCTCGCCGACAAGATCGCCTTCGCGAAGGAGCTGTGCGCCGAGCAGGGGCGGACCCGGCCGTTCGACGTCTGCATGGTCCCGTTCGACATGACCCTCTACAACGGCACGCGCCTCAACGCGCAGGCGATCATCGACCAGCTCGAGGAGCTGGCGGCGGTCGGGGTGACGTGGAGCGCGGTCGCGCTGCCGCAGAACGACCGCGCCCAATATGTCGAGAATGTGCTGTGGTTCGGCGAGGAGGTGCTGTCCCGGATCGGCGGCCGCGCATGACCGCGCCCGTCGACGACCGGCCGGTGCCGGATATCCGGCTGGGCGGGATGCTGTTCTCGCTCGCCCAGCCCGATCCCGGCTGGGAGCGCCATTTCCACCGCTGGTACGAGCGCGACCATTTCTATGCGGGCTGCATGGCGGGGGCGGGCTTCTTTGCCGGCCGCCGCTGGCTCGCCACCCGGGCGATGCGCGCCGAGCGCTTTCCCGAGGTCACGCCGGTCGCCGACGACATTCGCGACGGCAGTTTCCTCGTCACCTATTGGGTGCTGGGCGAGCGGCTCGAGGAGACGATCACCTGGTCGGTCGAGCAGGTGTTGCGCCTCCACCAGCAGGGCCGGATGGAGGCGCCCCGCCGCAACATCTCGACCGGCTATTACCGCTATGCCGGCGGCGCCTTCCGCGACGAGGACGGGGTGCCGGCCGAACTCGCGCTCGACCATGGCTATCCGGGCGCGATGGCGATCATGGTCGACGCGGCCGAAGAGGGGGGCGACGAGGGCGACGCGATCGCCGACTGGCTGCGCGACGAGGTGCTGCCGGGGCTGATCGCGGGGACGGCGGTGCCGATGGCGCTGTGCTTCCGGCCGGTGCCGCTGCCCGACAATGCGCCGGGCAATGTCGCGCGCCCCGACCCCGCCTATTTCCGGCGGCGGGTGATGGTGCTCGCCTTCTTCGACACGACGCCGGCGGCCGACTGGGACGCGGTGCCGCGTGCGGTCGACGCCGTGCTCCAGGCGTCGGGGCGTGGCGCGCTCGTCTTTGCCGGGCCGTTCATCCCCACGGTGCCCGGCACCGATATGCATGTGGACCAGCTATGACCGATCGTCTCTTTCCTGATGGCGCCGTGCTGCTGTTCGGCGGCAGCGGCGGGCTCGGTGGCGCGATCGCCCTCGAATTCGCCCGCGCCGGCAGCGCCGTGGCGCTCGGCTATCGCGGCAGCCGCGAGAAGGCCGAGGCGCTGGCGAGCGAGGTCGCGGCCGTGGGTGTCGACGTCGGCACAGTCCAGGCGGACCTCACCGATCGCGCCAGCGTCGAGGCAGCGATCGCCGCGACGATCGAGCAGCACGGCCGGGTCCACAGCATCGTCTTCGCCGCCGGCCCGCTGGTCCCGCAGGTCTATATGTCGCAGGTGACGCCCGAGCAGTGGAAGGCGGCCTTCGCGATCGAGGTCGACGGCTTCTTCAACGTGGTGCAGGCGGCGCTGCCCCATTTCCGCGCGGCGGGCGGCGGCTCCTTCGTCCATGTCGGATCGGCCGGGGATCGGCTGTGGCCCGGTAAGGACGGCCTTTCGGTCGTGCCCAAAGCCGCCAACGAAGCGCTGGTGCGCGGCATCGCTCGCGAGGAGGGGCGCTTCGGCATCCGCGCCAATTCGGTGCTGGTCGGGGTGATCGCCGGGGGCATGTTCGACAAGCTCGACGCGATCGGCCATTTCGACGAGGCGTGGAAGGACGCGACCCAGAAGTCGCTGTCGATCAAGCGCTACGGCAAACCCGCCGAGATCGGCCATGCCGCGGTGTTCCTCGCCTCGGAGAAAGCCGCCTATGTCACCGGCGAGCAGATTTCGGTGTCGGGCGGCTTCGGGGTTTGAGCCGGGCCTGAAATCCCCCGTGCGTGTCGAGCGAAGTCGAGACATCTTCCGCGCGCCGACGTCCCTCGACTTCGCTCGGGACGAACGGAAGAAGGCCGATCAGGGCCAGGCCGACAGCAGTCCGTTGACCGCGGCGACGAATGCCAGCGGATGATCGATCATGATATGGTGGCCCGCGTCGGGCACCGTCGCGATCGGGGTGAAGCGGGGGCGGAGTTCGCGGATGCGGTCGGCGGCGTCGTCTGCCATGATCTGCGTCTCGCCGCCCAGGATGAAGGCGATCGGCACGTCGGCCGTCGCCAGGAGCTCCAGCACGTCGGGCTCGCGATCGAGCCGGCTCCACATCGAGAAGTCGAAGCGCCAGCGCCAGCCGGGTTGGTCGGCGCCTTGCTCGACGATGGACCGATCGGCGACATAGTCGCGGATGAAGGCCGGCGCGTCGCGGTCGGGCGGCACGAAGCGGAAGCGCGCCAGTGCCTCCTCGCGCGTCGCGAAGACCGGCGACGAACGGGTCGAATAAACGAAATTCTCGACCACGCCCGGCGCCGGAAAGCCGCCCGTGTCGATCAGGACCAGCGCCGACAGCGCCTCGGGCATCTCGGCGGCGACGACCAGCGACGGATGGCCGCCGAAACTGTGCGCCATCCAGATCGGCGGGACCGGCCCGTCGAGCAGCCCCGTTTCCCGCGCCACCGCGACCGCTTCGCGCGCGAAGCCGCGGATCGAATAGCGTTCGCGCCAGTCGGACCGGCCCATTCCGGACCAGGAAAAGGCGACCACCCGATAGCGGTCGATGAACATCGGCGCGATGAAGCTCCACCAGTCCGCATGCGCCGCGCCGCCGTGAAGCAGGAACAGGCCGGGTTTCGTCGGCTCCCCCCAGGCCAATGTCTCGATGGTCGCGCCCTCGGCCTGTACCGTCCCGCGTTCGGGAACACAGGCGAGCGCGTCGCGGAACCAGGCCGGTCCGGCCGCTGCTGTCGACGTCATTCGCTGGATGGCCTGATCAAACGGCCCGCTTGCCGAACGCCGCGAGCACCGCGACGACGCCTTCTCCGTCCGCGACGACCGGAGCGAACGCCTCGCCCTCATCGGCCCACAGGCAGGATTTCGGACCATAGACCTGGCCGTCGGCCCTGGCGCTGCCGGAGATGATCAGCAGGAACCGGCCATGGCTCGCCTCGGCTGGGAAGGCGAGCGCCTCGCCCGGCGCAGCGCTGAGCCGATAGGCGCCGACCCCGTCGGGCTGGGTGAAGATCGGCGCGATGCCCGCTTGCGCTTCGGCTGCCTCCTCGACTTCACCCATCAGCATCCGCCGCTTCGACCCGCTCGTGTGGCGCACCTCGCGCAGCAGCTTCGCTTCGGCCGGCATCTGGTGATAGCTGGTCGTCGAAACCGGCCGCAGCGTGAAATAGGCATAGCCCTGCTCGGTCGCGATGATCGGGCCGTAGGTCGTATAGGCATCGGTGTAGTGGATCGATCCCGGGTGGAGCTCGAACCGGCCGAGCTTTGCGTTGCCCTCGACGAAGATCTGGAACTGGTCGACCGCGTGGAAATGGCCGGGAATGACGTGGCCGGCCCCGGCTCGAACAAGGAAGGCCTGGGGGGCGTCGCTGTCGATCTGCCGCGCGCCGATGAAGTCGGTCGCGCTCGCCACCCCGTCGCTCTGAACGCGGTTCGCCGCCATCGCCTGCTCGAGAGTCGCGCCGATCATCCTGTCCCTCCATCCTTATTGGGAGCAGAATTATAGCAAGCGACTGGTTGGTTCAAGCCAAACCGCCCGATTCGCGTCATTCCAGCGGAAGCTGGAATCTCCCTGCCTTCCTGTGACCAACGCGGCGATGAAGAAGGGAGATCCCAGCTTCCGCTGGGATGACGGGATGCGGGTTCAGTCTTTGTCCTTCCCAAGCACCCGGCCGAGGCCGTAGTCGCCAGCCAGACTGGTCCGCTGCATGCGGCGCGGATAGTGCGGGGGGACGCCTTCGGCCGAGTGCATCGCGCGCCAATTGTCCCAGATGATCATGTCGCCCACCGCCCACTGATGGAAATAGGCGAAGTCGGCGGTGCAGCAATGGTCGATCACCGCGCCGAGCAGCGCGTCGCCCTCGGGGCCGTCCATGCCGGCGATGCCGACCGCGAACAGCGGCGCGACGTTGAGCACCTTCCGGCCCGTATCGCGCTCGGCATAGACCATCGGGTGGACGACCGGGGGGAAATCGCGGTCGAGCACGTCGCCGTCGAACATCCCCGCCTTCATCGACGGCGCGACCAGCGCCATGTCGGCGGGCCGGCAATAGCGGCGCTTCATCATGTCGGGCTGGAAGCGATAGACCACGCCGAGCCCCTCTATCCGCCGCTTGAGATCGTCGGGCAGCAGCTCGTACAGCCGGATGCGGTCCATGAAGCCGGTGCGGCCGCCCTCGGGCGGCACCTCCACGGCGCGCAGCATGCTGCCATGGTTGATCTCCGCCATGTAGGACAGGTCGAAATGCCAGGGCAGCCATCCGGCCAACTCGCGGCCCTCGATCCGGTAGACGGCGTGGTAGGACAGGTCGCCCGGTCGCTTGGGTGGCACGTAGGACATGTCGACCACCTCGGGAAAACCCTCGACCTGGTTCTTGTTGACCGGATGGACCTGGAGGGTGCCGAAGCAGCGGCTGAGCGCGACATGGATGTCGGGCGAGGTGCCGATGCGCGGGAACAGCAGCACGCCATGGTCGGCGAAGGCCCGGCGCAGCGCCTCGGTCATAGCGGGATCGCCGATCCGTGCGGGATCCAGGGTGATGCGCGCGCCGACATGGGGGGAGAGCTTCTCGATGGCGATGGGCATGGCAGCCTCCCTCACGCGGCGGTGCGGCCGGGGCGCAGAACCCGGCCGGGATAGGCGCCGCTGTGGCGGCCGTCCTCGAACAGGCCGGCGCCGTTGACGATGACGTGGCGGATGCCCTCGGCCTCGACGACGAGGCGGCGGGCGCCGCCGGGCAGGTCGTTGCGCGGCACCGGCCGGGCGCTGTCCGATCCCACCGTCGCCGGGTCGAAGATCACGATGTCGGCCGCGAGCCCCGGTTTCAGCCGCCCGCGGTCGGACAGGCCGAAGAAGTCGGCCGGGTCCGAGGTCAGCCGCATCACTGCCGTCTCCAGGTCGAGCAGGCCACGGCGGCGGACGAGATCGCCGAGCATCTCGGTCGTGTAGCCGGCGTTGCACAATATGCCGACATGGGCGCCGCCATCGGACAGGCCGATCAGGGTACGAGGATCGCCGAGGAATTCCTCCGGCACGCCGAAACGGACGGCAGTGAACTCGGTCGCCAGATCATCCTCCAGCGCGAGATCGAAGAAGGCGTCGACCGGGTCCTGCCCGCGCTCGGCGCCGATCTCGACAATGTTGCGGCCGATCAGCCGCTCAAGATCGGGCCGGCCGGTCGCGATCACCCAGACCATCGACCAGTCGCCGTGGAAGGCGGCGGCCTGCTCGGCGATATCGTCGCGGAACGCCCGGCGGAAGGCGGGATCGCGATAGACCGCTGCCTGCACGTCGCAGGGCTGGTTGAACACGCCGCGCAGCGACGCAAAGGACGACAGCATGAAAGGGTCGCGCAGGTTGAGGTCGCTGACCAGGTTGGTCGAATGCATCTGCGGCCGCGCGCCGCGCGCGACCAGCGGGGCGACCTGTTCCATCGCGCGGAAATGCTCCTCGGGCTTGTCGAGGAACTTCATCAGCGCGAGGAAGGTCAGCGGCGCGCGGCTGGCGTCGAGCATGCGGTCGAGCAGCTCGAAGTCGGCGGGTTTCATCCAGGGCGCCACCGATCCGATCGCCATCTCGATCGCGCCGCGTCCGATGGCGCCCAGCTCGGCGGCATAGGCGACCAGTTCGTCGGCGCTGGCCGGCACGCTGGCCAGCGGCTTGCCCTGATAGCCGATGTGCGACGGCGCCTGGGTCGAGGAGAAGCCGACCGCGCCGGCCTCCATCGCCTCGCGGAGCAGGGCGCGGAGGCGGGTCGTCTCCTCGTCCGTCGCCGGGCGCTCCATCGCCGCGTCGCCCAGTACATAGCGGCGGAAGGGCGCGAGCGGGGCCAGGAAGGCGAGGTTGAGCCCGCAGCCGCGTTTCTCGGCGGCGTCCATATAGTCCGGAAAACTCTCCCAGTCCCAGCTCAGCCCCTTTTCGAGCGCCTCATAGGGAATCGCCTCCAGGTTCACGAGATCCCAGGTCGCCTTCTCGCGGTCCTCGGGCCGGCAAGGTGCGACGCCGACCCCGCAATTGCCCAGCACCACGGTGGTGACGCCGTGCCAGCTCGAGGGGGTCAGCAGCGGGTCCCAGCACAGCTGCGCGTCATAATGGGTGTGCGGATCGACGAAGCCGGGGGCGACGATCATGCCGGTCGCGTCGATGGTGCGGGCGGCGTCGCCGTCAATCGCGCCGATCGCTGCGATGCGCCCGTCCTTCACCGCGACATCGGCGTCGAAGCGTGGCGCGCCGGTGCCGTCGATGACGGTGCCGTTCCGGATCAGAAGGTCGAAGGACATGGGCTCTCCTTGCGGCTGGACGTCGCGTGGCCGATCGCGGCGAATCGTTCATATATGTATTTATATATTCTGTAATATGAACAACAGGCGCGCGTCAACGCGCCGTGCCGGGCGGCCGATCGTCTGTGACGGAACGGGAAAGGGGCGGTCAGACCGCCGCGATGGAGTGGCCGAGCATGCCGGAAATCTCCCGGCCAGCCTCGCGTATCGCATCGGCCAGTTCGTCCGACCGCTGCAATGCGCGGCTGACCACCGAGGAGATGATCACCACCCCAGCGATCGCGCCGCTCGCATCGAAGACCGGCGCGCCGAAGCCGAGGATGCTCTCGTCCATCTGGCCGACGGCGATCGACACGCCTTGCTCGCGCACCTGGCGGTACATCGCCTTGAGTTCGTCGATCCCGGTCAGCGTCCTCGCGGTGTGGCGGACGCGGTCGACCGAATGCAGATAGGCGTCGACGAACGTCTCCGGCAGATGCGCCAGCATCACCCAGCCGCCGGTCGAGGCATAGAGCGGGGTGTGATTGCCGATGATGCCCGACACGCGCACCGTGTGTCGGCTTTCGATCGCGTCGACATAGACGACATGGCGCTCGTCCTGCGACAGCACGCCGAGGATCACCGTCTCGCCCACCTTGTCCGCGAGCCGCTGGAGTGCGGGCCGTGCGATCGCCGGTAACCGGCCCGAGCGCAGGGTCGAGATGATCAGATTGGCGAGGGCATAGGCTTCCCGCCCGAGATGATAGGCCCCGTTGGCCGAAGTCACATAGCCAAGGCTCTGCAACCCGCGCAGGATGTTGAGCAGGCTGCTCTTGGGAATGCCGGTCTGCGCGCTGAGCGAGGCGAGGCTGGCGCCATTCGGCGAGGCGCGGGATAGCAGGTCCAGGATCTGCGGCAGCCGCGCCACGGACAGGGTCGCCGATCCGCGCGGAGCGATCTGCGGCGTGACGGCGGCGGCGGAACGTGGCGGCATGCTTCCCTCGTGTCGGTCGGGCGGCGGTCGGTCGGGCGACGGGACGCACTCGCTTCTCCTCTCCTACAGAAGCGGCCGATTGGCCATACGATTTTTGGGAAGGCGCCGGCGCTTCGAGGCCGCCGGCGCCCTCGGTTCAATAGACGATGCGCGCGGTGCCCCCGATCCGGCGCGGCTGACCGAACACCTGCACGCCGAAGCCCGACCCGCCGAAATCGACGCCGCCGGTGACGATATCCTTGTCGAGCAGGTTCTCGCCCCAGACCGACAGCTCCAGCTTCGCGCGCGGCCCGATGGCGACATCGGCCAGCGTGATGCGCGCGCTCAGCAGTTTCTGGCCGGGATCACGCACCTCGTTGTTGAACGGGTTGACGTTCGGCAGGTTGATCGTGTGGAAATAGCGGGTGCTGCTCCACGAATAGTCGGCCCTTACCGATAGCGTCCCCATCGACAGCGGCGGGAACTCATATTGCGCGCCGACATGCGTCGTCCATTTCGGCACATAGGGGACGTGCGACTGGTCGGCATAGTTGGTGATGACGCTGTTCGCCGGGTTCGGGAAATAGATCTCGTCATAGACGGCCTTGGTGTAACCGATGCTGCCGTCGATGGTCAGGCCGCGCAGCGGGATCGCCTGCACCTCGCCCTCGAACCCCTGGAAATGCGCCTGCGCATTGGAGGTGAAGCCCGATCCCCCGCCCGGCGTGATGCCGGTGAACTGGTTGACCTGCAGGTCCTTGTAATCCGTATAGAAGACCGCGCCGTTCCAGCGCAGCCGCCGGTCGAACCATTCGGACTTGATGCCCGCTTCATAGGCCATCGCCTTTTCCGGCTCGAACAAGAAGCTGCCGGCTGCCGCCGCGCGGGTGTTGAAGCCGCCCGAGCGGTAGCCGGTGCCGACCCGGCCGTAGAGCATCAGCGTGTCGGTCGCCTGGAAGTTGAGGGTGACGTTGTAGGCAGTGTTGTGGAAGGTCCGCTCACCGCGGCGCGCGATCGTCGAGAGCTGCTGCGCGCGCTTCTTGTCGATCGTGTAGCGAAGGCCGACCGTCAGCTCGACCCGGTCGTCGAGGATCGGCGGCGTGTAGCTGGCCTGGCCGAAGCCGGCATAGGATGTGCCGTGGATCTTGTAGTCGGTCAGGCTGGTCACGTTGGTGCCGACCAGGCCGACATTGGGGACGTTGGCGATACGGGTCGAGAAGCTGGTGTTCTCGTCGCGGCCACGCTCGTCGAAATAGTAGAAGCCGGCGACATAGTCGAAGCGGCCTGCCGACCCGAGCAGCTGGAACTCCTGCGAATATTGGCGCTGGCGGATGTAGCGGTCGGTTTCCGACGGCTGGACGTGCGCGACCGCACCCGCCGCCGAGACGACGCCGAGCAGGTTGGCCGCGACATAGATGGTAGGGACATAGGAGAAGATCTTGCGATAGGCGCTGATCGACTTGAGGGTGAGAGCGGGGCTGGCCTCATATTCGAGCGTCAGCGCGTGGCCATGGCTGCGGGTGCGCTGGGGCCTGCGCAGCGCCAGCGGCACCGTGCCCGACCGCCCCTGCTGGATGAAGAAGGGGTCGCCGCCGAGCGCGGTCGAACGGCTGTAATAATTGCGGACCGTTGGGGTTGCCGCGACGAACTGATAGGCGGCGGGCCGGCCTTGCTGGGCGTTGTAATCGAACGCATAGTCGGCGGAGAAATCGCCCCATCGGCCGTGGACGCGGGTCCATACTGCGTCGCTGGCGAGAGCACCGGGGTCCTTGTCGTCGGGGGCATAGGGATTGTCGACGAAGCCGTCGCGCTGGCGTCGCTGGTAGCTTACGGTCGCGGCGACGCCGGTGTTGCCGATCTCGCCGGTGTTGATCCGCGCCAGCGCGACGAACTGGTTGCCTTCGGCATATTCGAGCTTGGCGGTGGCGCCAAAGTCGGCCGAGGGCGTCTTGGTGACGAGATTGATCGCGCCGCCCGTCGTGTTGCGCCCGAACAGCGTACCCTGTGGGCCGCGCAGCACCTCTACCCGCTGCAGGTCGACCAGATCGAAATTGCCGGCGTTGGAACGCGCGATGTAGACGCCATCGAGATAGATGCCGACGGCCTGGTCGATCGCAAGGATCGGGTCGGCATTGCCGATGCCGCGGATATAGGCGACGGTGCCCGCGATCGAACCGCCCGCCGGGGCGAGCGCGATATTGGGGGTGAGCTGGCTCAGCCGGTCGACCGTCAGCACGCGCTGCTGCTCGATCTGGGCGGAGGACAGCGCCGACACCGATACGGGGGTCGACTGCAATATCTCCTCGCGCCGCCGTGCCGTGACGGTGATCTCCTCGAGCCGGATGCCGTCGCCGTCCTGCGCGAAGGCCGGCTCCGTGAACAGGCAGGCCGCGGCGCAACCCGCCAGCATCATCGTTCGTGCCCTTAACTGAACCATTGTCCCCTCCTCTGTCGTCATTGTCGAATTGGCAGGCTCGTAGGCGAGGCGGGTCAGCTCGTGGGCTGGGAGCCTCCGCCGGGAGTCCGGGCACGGACCGCCGGCACACCCGTGCGCAGGCCGATCGTCGCCGACAGGAACAGGGCGATGCCGATCGCCAGGAAGGCGCCATGGCCGCCGAGATTGGTGAACAGCAGGAAGAACAGCAGCGGACTCAGGAACTGGCCCAGGTTGATAGCGGGCGACAGCAGCCCGATCGCGCGCCCGCGCGTCTCCGGTGCGGCTCGGTCGAGCAGGATGTTGAGCATATAGGGCTGCATCAGTCCGCCGCCGGTGCCGAGCAGGATGCAGCCGAACGCCGACAGCATCAGCATGTGCGACAGGCCGAGGATGGTGACACCCGATCCGATCAGCGCCAGGTTGAGCGCGAACATCCGCCGCGCACCGATCCGCACCTGCAGGCTGCCGTAGAACAGCGATCCGATCGTGTAGGCCAGCGTACCGGCGGTGATCACCCAGGCGATGGTGGTCGGCGGCACATCATGGTCCGACGCCAGCAGCAGCGGCACCTGCGTCTGGTTGAGGATGGTGATCGTCGAGATCGCCAGCACCACCGCATAGACGGGCCAGAGGATCAGGACGGCCATCGTCCGGCTGTTGCCCCCGACGGGACGTTCCTTTTCGCGCGGCGGCGATTCGACCGAGAACAGCACGATGCACAGCATCACCAGCGCGACCGCGCCGTAGAGCGCGAACGGCATGCGCCAGCCGGCCGCCTCGGCGATGCGGGCGGACATCATCACCGACAGTACCGCGAAGCCTGCGGCAACCGTTGTCTTGAAGCCAAGCGCGCGGGCGCGTCCGCCGCCCACCAGGCTGTCGCCGAGCAGGGTCACGCTGGCGGTGAAGATCGTCGCGGCACAGAAACCAAGGCCGAAGCGCGCGGCGAAAAGCGTGGGCGCGCTTTCGAGGAGCAGCCCGGCTGATCCGAACATCCCGTAGAGGGGCAGCGCGGCGATCAGCACGCGCCGGATGCCGGCCCGCTCGATCAGCCAGCCAGCGATCGGTCCTCCGACCACGACTCCCAGGCTGGCGGTGGTCACGACGAGTTGCGCGACCAGCGCGGCCGAGGCGTCATGGCCGAAATGCGATTTGATCGCGACCATGCTCGGCGACAGCGCGGTCGTCATCAGGCCGGTGAAACAGCCACCCGATATCATCACGAAGATCGCCAGCATCCGCCGGATGCGTGCGACAGGACCCGCGCCCAGTGCGACATAATCGCCCAAGCTGGCACTCTGGCTGCCCACAGCCCGCCCCTCCCGATCCGTGCCGGCCATCATGCGGTGCGGCACCGTTCCTATATGTGACCAATAGAAGATAAATGTGAACGACTCGCCTGTCAACCGATCGGTTGGTTTAATGTATTTGATGGATATGCTGGCATGTCCCGCGATTTCGTTCGTGGAGCTGGCGTCTGGTCGCGTTGAAGAATGTCCCGCCAGAGGCCGCAATGTGGAAGAGATTGCGAGTCGGTTCCGTCCATCGATGAGTTGAACAGTCTTCAGGGTGGATTTTACCAAACAAGCGATTGTCTGGTAATCCCGTGCCTGCTAGTTTCGCGCCGCTTGCCCGAAGAGGCGACAAAGGAGAGCCGGATGCGCGCAGCCCTGTTGCATTATGACAGTCACATGCCGAAGCTGGAGGAGGTCGCGGTCGAGGAGCCCCGCTTCGGCGAGGTGCTGGTCCGGATCGCCGCCTCGGGGATCTGCGGATCGGACCTCCATGTGGTTCACAACCGCAGTAACGTCGGCAAGGACCGCCCGGTCATCCTGGGCCATGAGGGCGCCGGCGTGGTCGAGGCGGTCGGCCCCGGCGTCCGGGACCTGAAGCGCGGCGATCATGTCGTGATGGCGATGTTCGGGCCGTGCGGCCATTGCGACCAATGCAACAGCGGCAAGCTCCAGTTCTGCGACGGCCCCGAGTTCAAGAGCGCGGTCGGGCGTATGGCCGACGATTCGACGCGCTTCTCGCAGGACGGACGCATGGTCTTTCCGATGGTCGGCGTCGGCTCGCTTGCCGAATATGCGGTGATGCGGGAGGCGATGCTGGTCAAGGTCGCGCCACACCTGCCGCTCGACCGGCTCTGCTTCTGCGCCTGCTCGGTGACGACCGGGCTGGGTGCGGTGTTCAACGTCGCAAAGGTCACGCCGGGCGCCAGCGTCGCGGTGATCGGCTGCGGCGGCGTCGGGCTCAACGTGATCCAGGGATCGCGGATCGCCGGTGCGTCGCGCATCATAGCGATCGATACCAACAGGGCGAAGCTCGACATCGCGTCGAACATGGGCGCCACCGACCTGATCCAGAGTGGCGGCGACCCGGCCGAGGTCGACGCGGCGGTCAAGGCGCTCGAACCGCGCGGCGTCGATTTCGCCTTCGAGGTGGTCGGCAACCATGCGCTGATCCGGCAAGCGGTCGGCTTCACCGGGCGGGGCGGGACGACGGTGATGATCGGCGGCGTGCCCTGGGCTTCGGATGTCTCGGTCAATGCGGGGTTGCTGTTCGGCGAGCGCAAGCTGTTGGGTTGCCTCGGCGGCGGTAACATACCGGGGCGGGAGATTCCCCGCATCGTCGGCCTTTACGAGCGCGGGATGCTCAAGCTCGACGAGCTGGTCGGCAAGACCTTCGATTTCGACGATATCGGCGAGGCGATCGCCGAGGCCGACCGGGCGCAGACCGCGAAGACCGTGGTCGCGATCGACCGCGCCTTGCTCTGACAGGAATGGGGAAACGACATGGCGGACTATGACCGCGCCGACACGCGCGTGCGGCGCTTCCAGAATCTGATCGACGGCCAGTCGCGGCCCGCCGCGAACGGCGGGTGGATCGACAGCATCGATCCCGCGACCGGGCAGGTCTGGGCGCAGGTCCCCGACGGCCGCGCCGACGATGTGGACGCCGCGGTCGCCGCCGCGAAGCGCGCCTTCCGCGGGCCGTGGCGGCAGATGGCGGCGGCGCAGCGGGCGGCGCTGCTGCGCAAGGTGGCCGATCTGGTCGGGCCCCGACTGGAGGAACTGGCCGTCATCGAGACCCGCGACAACGGCAAGATTATCAGCGACACCCGCGCCGGCGATATCCCTGCGATCGCGCAGATGTTCCATTACTGGGCGGGCGCCGCCGACAAGATCCACGGCGAGACGATCCAGGTCAGCCCGGCCAGCGTGAACTATGTCCAGCGCGAGCCGATCGGCGTGGTCGGCATCATCGTGCCCTGGAACTCGCCGGGATCGGTGTTCGCCGCGAAGGTCGGCGCGGCGCTGGCGGCCGGCAACACGGTCGTCGTCAAGCCGGCGGAGACGGCGTCCTGCTCGATCCTCGTCCTCGCGGAGCTGTTCGAGCAGGCCGGCTTCCCGCCGGGCGTGGTCAATGTCGTCGCCGGGCTCGGGTCGGAAGCGGGCGACGCCATCGCCGGCCACCCGGATGTCGGCAAGATCAGCTTCACGGGATCGACCCTGACGGCGCGGGCGATCACCCGCCGCTCAGCCGAGGCGATCAAGCCGTTGAGCTTCGAACTGGGTGGCAAGTCCGCCAACATCGTCTTCGCCGACGCCGACCTCGATGCGGCAGCCGTCGGCGTCACGACGATGGGCATCTTCAACGGCGCCGCCGGCCAGTCGTGCATCGCCGGGTCGCGCATCCTGGTGCAGCGCCCGGTCTATGACGAGATGATCGATCGGATGGTGAAGATCATCACTGGTATCCGATTGGGCGATCCGATGGACGCGGCCAGCCAGATGGGCCCGATCGCGCTCGATCGGCAGTTCGAGAAGGTGAAGTCCTATCTCGACCTCGGCCGGCAGGAAGGCGGTGAGGCGGTGTGCGGCGGCCTGGCGGGCGAGGCGGTCTTTGGTGCCGGCTCCCCCCATGCGGGCGGCTATTTCGTCCAGCCGACCTTGTTCGCCGGGCTCGACAACCGGGCGCGCACGGTGCGCGAGGAGATCTTCGGCCCGATCGCCTGCGTGCTGCCGTTCGACGATGCCGAGGAGGCGGTCGCGATCGCCAATGACTCCAACTACGGCCTCGCCTGCGGCCTGTGGACCAACGATCTCAAGCGGGCCCACCGCATGGCAGCGGCGATCGAGGCGGGCGCGGTGTGGATCAACACCTATCGGCGCCTGCACTGGGCCGTCCCGTTCGGCGGCTATAAGGACAGCGGCTATGGCCGGGACAGCGGGATGGAGAGCCTGCGCGGCTATCAGCAGACCAAGTCGGTGTGGGTCGACCTTGCCTGATCGCAGCGTAAACCTACCGAGTGCTTAGTATATTTTTACAGTGGGCCGGGATCGTTGCGTCCGACCGATCGTCGGAGGGGAGTGCTGAAAATAGACAGTAAATAATTGATCTGATTATATTAATTGAAAGCGTTCCGCCGCATGTGGCGGAACGCCCCTCTTTTTTCGTCGATATAGACAAGCGATCGGTTGGTAGTTAGATTGCGAGTCATCGGGCGATTCAGCCGGGCCGCGACGACGGCACATGGCCATGCCCCATCGATAGGAGAAGTGGATGACGGGCGTTGCCGAGCATTTCGATCTGCTGATTCGCAACGGCATGGTCGTCGACGGCACGGGCCTGCCGCGCCGGCGGCTCGACGTCGGTGTCCGCGACGGCAAGATCGCCAAGTTCGCGCATCTGGCGGAGGCGACCGCAGATGAGGAGATCGACGCCAAGGGGTGCATCGTCGCGCCCGGCATCGTCGACCCCCACACCCATTATGATCCGCAGATCACCTTCGACCCCTATGCCACGGTGTCGTGCTTCCATGGCGTGACGACCGTGCTGGCGGGCAATTGCGGTTTCTCGGTCGCGCCCTGCAAGGCCCAGGACCGCGAATATCTGAAGGGCATCTTCGCCCGGGTGGAGGAGATGAACCCGATCGCGCTCGGCGCGGTCCGCTGGGACGAGTTCGAGACGTTCGAAGAGTTCCTGGCGACCCGCAAGGGCCGGCTCGGCATCAACTTCGCCTGCTATGTCGGCCATTCGAACCTGCGCCGCTGGGTCATGGGGGACGATTCGCACCGCCGCGCCGCGACCGAGGACGAGGTCCGGCAGATGCGGGCGATGCTCGCCGAGGCGCTGGAGGCCGGGGCCGCCGGCCTCTCCTCCTCGGCGGCGGCGGTGCATATGGACATCAACGGCGATCCGGTGCCGTCGCGTCTCGCCGAGCGCAGCGAGTTCCTCGCGCTGGCCGAGGAACTGGGCCGCTTCGGCAAGGGCTCGATCACCTTCCTGCCGGCCAGCTCGATCGGCGGCCTCGACGAGGAGGACAAGGAATATCTGATCGAGCTCGGCAAGCGATCGGGCGTGCCGGTGATCATCCAGGGGCTGGGCGGGCGCAACAAGGTCGACGCGCCGACCGCGACCTGGGAAGCGTCGGTCGAGTTTCTCGATCGGGCGACGGCGGCAGGCGCACCGGTCTATTCGCTGCTGATCTCCCGCCCGTTCGACCGGCCGGTGGTGTTCGGCCCCGAATGCCCGCATTATGCGGCGGTCGCGTCCTGGCACGCGATGATGCGCCTGCCCAAGGCGGAGCGCGACGCGATGCTGCGCGATCCCGCCGCGCGCGACGAGATGCGCCAGGCTGTCGAGAATTATAATCGCGATCCCCAGAAGGGCACGATCCTGCCGCCGCCGCTGTGGGCCGCCTTGTTCGTCGATCATGTCGCGAACGATCGCAACGCCGCGCTGCAGGGCAAGAGCGTCGTCGAAATCGCCGCCGAGACCGGCAAGGCGCCGGGCGACGTGGTGCTCGACCTGCTGCTCGACGAGGATATGGCGACCGAGTTCCGCTGGCGCACCGAGACCCCCGAATGGGCCGAGGCGGTGCGCGTGGCGCAGCAGGACCCGCGCATGATCGTCGGCGTGTCCGACGGCGGGGCCCATCTCGCCAAGGACGACGCGGCCGATTGGAGCTCCTATTTCCTGCGCTCCTGGGTGCTCGATCGCGGCGCCTGGACGCTGGAGGAGGGCATTCGCCAGATCACCCAGATCCCGGCCTCGCTGCTCGGCCTGGTCGATCGCGGCACGCTGAAGGTGACCGGCCCGGCGGACATCATGATCTTCGATCCCGAGACGATCGGCCCGTGGCGCAAGGAGTTCGCGCGGGACCTGCCGGGCGGCGTCGGGCGGTTCAAGGCATGGGGCAAGGGCGTCAAGGCGACGATCGTCAACGGCCGGCCGATCGTCCTCGATGGTGCCCTGACCACCAACCTGCCGGGCGAGGTGGTCTCCCCGGCCTGACGCGGCGGGCCCTTGCGAAGGACAAACAGGAGAGGGTTGTACGGATGGACATCCGGAAGGTGACGGCGAATATCGGGGCGGACGTGCATGGCGTCGATCTGTCCCAGCCGCTCGACAAGGGCGTGGTGGCGGAGATCCGCGCGGCGCTGCTCGAGCATCTGGTCCTGTTCTTCCGCGGGCAGCGCAAGCTGTCGGTCGAGGAGCATGTCCGCTTCGGGCGCTATTTCGGCGACATCGACCTGCCGCTGTTCCGCACGGCGTCGTCGCCCGCGCCCGAGGTGATCGTCCTCGACCAGAAGAACCCGAAGGGGGAAGGCGCCGACAGCTGGCACGCCGACAACACCTATATGCCCGCGCCGCCGATGGGATCGATCCTCCAGGCACATCTGCTGCCGTCGATCGGCGGTGATACCTGCTTCGCCAACATGTACGCCGCCTATCAGGCGCTATCGCCCAACCTGCGCGCCATGCTCGACGGGCTCAACGCGATCCATTCCCTCGAACAGATGGCCGAGCGGACCAAGCATGTCATGGGCGCCTCGCTGCGCGACAAGGTCGATCAGTGGCCGCCCGTGCTGCATCCCGTCATCGCCGTCCATCCCGAGACCGGACGCCGCCTGCTCAACGTCAACGCCAACTGGACGGTGGCGATCGACGGGATGAGCCGCGCCGAGAGCGACGCGTTGCTGCGCCTGCTCTACGACCATGTCCGCAGTCCCGAATTCCAGGTGCGGCTGCGGTGGAATGCCAACGACGTCGCCTTCTGGGACAATCGGGCGGTGCAGCATTACGCGGTCGCCGACTATCGCGAGCGCAGGGTGATGCAGCGGGTGACGATCGCCGGCACCCGCATCCAGGGCATCCCCGACAGCGAACGGGCCGGTGCGAAACAGGCAACCGATCGCGAAAAAGCGCACGCCCACTGACCAGAATGACATCGGAGAGGATGATGGACGAGACCGTCGACCCCAATCTCAACAAGAAGGCCCGTTTCACCCATCTCGACGACTTCAAGTGGCAGGAGGTCCGCCGACAGCAGCATGGCGACCGCACCGCGTCGGTCCGTGAGAAGTGGATGGAATTTTCCGACAAATATCTGTCGCTCTACGCCGAATGGGACCCCGGCATGGTGGTCCGCCCGCACGGCCACAACAGCAACCATGTCGTCTTCGTGCTCGACGGCGACATGATGTGCGGTGACATCCATTGCCCGGCCGGCACCCATATCGCGCTCGACAAGGGCGATACCTTCGGTCCGTTCATCGCGGGGCCCAACGGGGTCAAGCTGTTCGAGGTGATGATGGGCGATCCGCGCTCCTTCCCCGCCAACCGCGAGGACTATGAGAAGCTGCTCGCCAACAAGGGCATCGTCCCGCTTCCCAACCCGCCGATCGACATGCCGACCTGGCTGAAGGACACGAGGAACAATTGAGGTGAGCGAGCCGACCGGCGGCCCCGCCGAAACGAGCCGGGGGCTCGACCCCATTCTGTGCGAGGTCGTCAAGAACAGCCTGATGCTCGTCGCGCAGGAGGCGGGCATCCGCGCGGCGCGCAGCGCGGGATCGACCTTCGTCGCGGCCTCGGCCGAGATCGCCTGCACCCTCTATGACGCCGACGCCCGGCTGATCGCGCAGACCGAGGTGGGGATCATGCACTCGGCCGCGCTGCGCGCCATGCTGCAGGCGGTGCTGCGCGATCACCCGCCCGAGACACTGGTCGAGGGCGACGTGCTGATCGTCAACGATCCCTTCGCCGGCGGCGTCCACCCGACCGACGTCGGCGCCTTCCGCCCGGTGTTCCACGAGGGCAGGCCCGCCTTCTACTGCGGCTTGATGATGATCGTGTCGGACCTGGGCGGGCTGTCCTCGGGCGGGCTTCCGGCCAATGCCAGCGAGTGCTTCCACGAGGGGCTGACCATCCCGCCGACCAAGCTCTATCGCGCGGGCAAGCTCGATGAGGCGGTGACCCGGCTGATCTGTTCGAACAGCCGCACCCCGGCCAAGCTGATGAGCGACATCAACGCGCTCGCGGCCGGCGGCAACGTCGCCGCGCTGCGGCTGGCGGAAATGGTCGCGAAGTTCGGCTACGAACCGCTCGGCGAGATGATCGACGAGCTGCTCGACTATTCGGAGCGGCTCGTCCGCCAGGGTTTCGCGGAGATGCCCGACGGCGTCTATACCGGCAGCTTCACGGTTGAGAATGACGGCATCGTTCCCGATCGCGACTACCCCGTCCATGTCCGGATAGAGATCGACGGATCGGAGTGCCGGCTCGACTTCACCGGCAGCGCGAAACAGGCGACCGGCGCGATCAACTCGACCGCGTCGCAGACGCTGTCCTGCATCAACTATGCGTTGCGCTGCCATCTCGATCCGACCATCCCGATGAACGAGGGCTTCTACCGCCCGATCGAGGTGCTGATGCCTCCGGGCACGGTGGTGAACTGCACCTACCCGTCGGCCTGCAACATCCGGCTGGCGACGGGACAGGCGGTGATCGACGCGGTGTTGCAGGCGCTGTCGGTGATCGACGAGACCCGGTCGATGGCGCCGGGCGCCACCGTCCATACCCTCAATATCCAGGGTGCGACCCCCGACGGCGGCGGGCTGTGGAGCATGCTCGACGTCTGCTTCGGATCGTGCGGCGCGCGCCATGGCGAGGATGGCGGCGACGGCCTGCCGCTGCTGTTCCATGGCCAGGCCGGCTATGAGCGCAACCTCGAAGGCTATGAGTGGGGCCATCCGGTCCGCTATCGCTGCTACCGGCTGGCGACTGACACGGGTGGTCCGGGCCGCTGGCGCGGCGGCGCGGGCCTGGTCAAGGAGATCGAGTTCCAGACCGACGTGGTGATCACCGCGCGGGCCACCGACCGGTTCGACCGTCCCCCGCCCGGCATCGAGGGCGGGCTGGCCGGCAGCGGAGCGGCCTGGATCGTCAACCGGGGCGAGGCCGGCGAATATGCTCTGCCCGGAAAGATCACCAATCACCGCCTGAACGCGGGCGACGTGCTCACCATCATGTGCCCGGGCGGCGGCGGGCTGGGCGACCCGCGCGAGCGCGATCCGGCGCTGGTGCTCGCCGACGTCGAGGAAGGGATCGTCTCGGTCGAGGCGGCAAGGGAGGTTTACGGAGTCGTGCTCAATGCGGATCGCACCGGCATCGATGACGCGGCGACCGAGGGGCTGCGCCGTGGCTGACCGTTCAACCTATTTCGTCGGCGTCGATGTTGGCGGCACGTTCACCGATCTCGTCATCGTCTGCAGCCAGACCGGCGAGGTGCGCAACGTCAAGACGCTGACCACCCCGACCGAGCCGGTCCGCGGCGTGATGAACGCGGTGCGCGAGGCGCTGGCGCTGGTCGGGGCGACCGGCGCGCAGCTCGATCGCGTCGTCCACGCGACCACCCTGCCGACCAATCTGGTGCTGGAGCGCAAGGGGGCGAAGGTCGGATTCGTCACCACGCTCGGCTTTGGCGACATGTTCCGGATCAGCAAGCAGAAGCCGATCGGATCGAACCGCTACGACCTGAGCTATCGGCGGCCCGATCCGCTGGTCGCACGCGGCATGGTCGCGGAGATATGCGAGCGGATGGATCATCTGGGCCATGTGATCACGCCGCTCGACGTCGCCGACGCCGAGGCGCGGATCGCGGCGCTCGCCGCCAAGGGGCCCGAGGCGGTCGCGATCTGCCTGATGCACGGCTATGCCAACCCCGATCATGAGCAGCGCGTGGCCGAGATCGCCCGCCGCCACATGCCCGGCGCCTATGTCTGCATCTCGTCCGACATCTGGCCCGAATATCAGGAATATGAGCGCGCCTCGACGGCGGTGCTGTCGGCCTATATCGGCCCGACCTTCTCGGGCTACGTCAACGAGCTGGAACAGGCGTTGCGCGACCTGGGCTATGCCCGGCCGCTACAGATCATGCAGTCGAGCGGCGGGGTGATGACCGCCGCCGCCGCCGCCCGCAAGGCCGCCTACATGATAGAGAGCGGTCCCGCCGCCGGCATCATGGCGACCGCCGAGCTCGGCCGCGCCTGCGGTTTCGACAACCTCATCTCGTTCGACATGGGCGGCACCACCGCCAAGGCCGGCGTCGTCCAGAACGGCCAGCCGCGCATCACCAACGACTTCCGCGTCGGCGGCAAGGCGAGCGCGGGTGGCCGCGACGCGGGCGAGCCCATCAAGGTGCCGGTGATCGACCTGGCCGAGGTCGGCGCGGGCGGCGGATCGATCGCCTGGGTCGACCGTGGCGGTTTCCTCCAGCTCGGGCCCGAAAGCGCCAGCTCCGAACCGGGACCGGCCTGCTACGGCTTCGGCGGGACCGAGATGACGGTGACCGACGCCAATCTGCTGCTCGGCTATCTCGATCCGGACTATTTCCTCGGCGGCACGATGAAGATACACCCCGATCGCAGCCGCGCGGCGGCCGACCGGCTGGCGGCGAAGCTCGGCATCGACGCGACCGGGGTGGCGCGCGGCATCCACATGCTGGCCAACACCAACATGGCCTCGGCGATCCGCATCGTCACGCTCCAGCGCGGCATCGATCCGCGCGAATATGTGGTCACCGCCTCGGGCGGGGCGGGGCCGCTCCACGTCGTCGGCGTCGCCGAGCATTTCGGCATTCCGACGGTGATCATCCCGCCGTCGCCGGGGGTCCGCTCTGCCTTTGGGTTGCTGGTCGCCGACATGGCCTATGATCAGATCGCGATGGCGGCGGACGTCTCGACCGGCCGTTTCGACGCGCTCGACGCGCAGTTCGCGCAGCTCGAAGCCGAGGGGCGCGAGCAGCTTCGCCGCGACGGGTTCGAGGAGGGGATCGTCGTCGAACGCGCGGTGTCGATCCGCTTCGAGAGCCAGGTGCTCGACCTGACCATCCCGATTCCCGACGGCCCGGTCGATGCCGCCGTCATCGCTGCGGCCGAGGCGAGCTTCCGCGAGCTCTATGCCGCCACGGCCGGGCTGCGGCCGACCGATCGCTGCACGCTGGTCCATTGCAAGGTTCGCGTCGTCGCCCATGTCCGCAAGCCCGAGCAGGCGGTTCATGCGCCGCGCCCCGGCGATGCCGCGCAGGCGATGAAGCGGCGCCGGCCAGCCTATTTCGCGGCCGCCGACGGCTTCGTCGACACGCCGGTCTATGATCGCGCCCGGCTCGCGCCGGGCGACGCCTTCGCCGGTCCCGCGATCGTCGAGGAACCCGAATCCACGACGATCTGCCCGCCCGGCTATGTCGTCGAGGTCGACCGCCACCTGAACCTCGTCATCGAGCGCAACGGCCTCGAGGAGCGGGCTTCGATCGGGGAAAATCTGGTCACATGTCTCTGAACGGACTTTCGGTGCTCGTTACCGGCGCGGCGCAAGGCGTCGGCCGGGGAATCGCCCTCGCCGCCGCTGCCGAGGGCGCGGCCGTCGCCGTCACCGCGCGACGGATCGAAGCGGCGCAGGCCGTTGCAGACGAGATCGGCGCGCGTGGCGGCCGTGCGGTGGCGCTGACCTGCGATGTCGGTGACCGCGCCAGCGCCGAGGCAGCGATCGCAGACACGATCGCCGCCTTCGGCAAGCTGGACGGGCTGGTCCACAACGCGGTCAGCGGCTTCTCCAGCGTGCCGGTCGCCATCGAGGACGTGCCCCAGGACAATTGGGACGACCAGCTGCGGGTCAGTTTCCGCGGCACACTCCATTGCGCGCAGGCAGCTTTCCCCGCGCTGCGCGACAGCCGGGGGACGCTGGTGGTACTGACCTCCAACGCCGGGATCGAGGGCAATCCCTCGCTCGCGCCCTATTCGGCGATGAAGGGTGCGCAGCGTGGCTTCGTGAAGAGCCTGGCGCGAGAATGGGGGCCGCTCGGCATCCGGGTCAACGGCATCGCCCCGGTCGCGCTCACCCCGGCGATGGACAAATTCTTCGAGTTGCACCCGCACATGGTGCCGGTCATTTCGAACCGCGCCGCGCTCGGCCGGATCGGCGACTGCGAGAGCGACATCGGATCGGGCGTCGCCTTCCTGCTCGGACCGCAGAGCCGGTTCGTCAGCGGCCAGACGCTGCTCCTCACGGGCGGAGCCTATATGCTATGAGCGGGGACGAACGACGGGCGATCGTTGCGGGCGAGGGGCCGCTGGCCGGCGCGGTTACGGCGGCGATCGGGAGGGCAGGATTCACGGTCGAGCAGGCCGGCTGGGATCTGTCCGGGGCGGAAGCAGTCGACCTGGTCGTCGCGCTGCCGATCACCGACATCCGCACCGACGATTTCGCTGCGCTGGCGGAGGACGCCTGGGTCGAGCTGGCCGAGCGGCCGGTGGACGACGTCCGGCGCCTGCTGGCCGCCGCCTCCCCCCGTATGCGTGAGCCTGGCGGCGCGGTGCTGATCGCGCTGCCCAATATCGGCATGATCGGCGTGGCGGGGGCCGCCGCACAGACCATGGCGGCTGAAGGAATCAGGGCACTTTCCAAGGCGGTTGCCAAGGCATGGCGTCCGCGCGGTATCCGCGTCAACTGCGCGATGCTCTCGATCGCCCAGCTCGCCGATGCCGATGGCGACGTCGTGCGCGAGATCGCCGGTATCGCAACGGCGAGCGCGGGCGCGGACTTTGCCGCGACCGGCAACAGCATCCTGATCGACGGCGAGCAGACGTCGGTCTGACGGGGGAGAGACGCGTGGCACGGATCGACAGCTTCGACGGGGACCAGTTCGATGCCTATGTCGCCGCCCCGGCGGACGGCGGGCCCGCGCCCGGCATCGTGGTCATCCAGGAGATACGCGGCGTCAACGAAGATATCCGCGGCATCTGCGATCGGCTGGCGCGGCAGGGCTATCTGGCGATCGCGCCCGACATGCTGTGGCGGCAGGAGCGCAACGCCGTCTTCGATCCCGACACGCCGGCCGGCTGGGACAAGGCGATGGCGCTGCACGAGGGCTTCGACGAGGACAAGGCCGTGCGCGACATCGCCTGGGCGGTCGCCTGGCTGCGTGTGCAGCCAGGCTGTTCGGGCAGGGTCGGGGTGATCGGCTATTGCCTGGGCGGCAAGCTCGCCTTCCTGTCGGCTGCGAGGGCCGGGGCCGATGCGGCGGTCGCCTATTACGGGATCGGCATCGAGCATGTACTCGACGCGATCGACGACGGGTTCGCGCCGACCATGCTGCACGTCGCCGCGCTCGACCGCTTCGTGCCGGCCGAGGCGCAGGCGGCGCTGGCCGATCAGGCGCGGCGGACGCCGGCGCTGACCACCCACATCTATCCCGGCGCGCACCACGCCTTCGCGCGGTCGGAAGGCGTGCATTTCCATGCCGACGCCAGCGCCCTGGCGCAGCAGCGCACCGAGCAATTCCTGCAACGGCACCTGCGCGGCTAGGTCGCGCATCGAGGAGAGTACGAATGGCGATCGCAGTGGACGCAAACCAGCCGGAGGGTCGGCGGCTGCGCGGCTTCATCGCCGAGGCGCCCAGCCCCACGGCCAGGGTGAGGGCGTTCCTCGCGCTGCTCCTCGTACTGGTGCCGCCGGTCTTCACCGCGATGATGGGAACGCCGGTCGTGCCGATCATCCCGGCGGTGACGAAGTATTTCGGCGGGGGGGACGCGGGCGCCTTCGCGGCGCAGATGATGGTGACGGTACCATGTATCGGCGTGATCATCGGCGGCCCGATCGCCGGCTGGCTGATCGAACGGATCGGCATCCGCGCGGTCATCGTCGGCAGCGCCGTGCTGATGGGGTTCGCGGGCATGGCCGGCGCCTTCGTCCACGACATCGTGCCGTTCCTGTTCAGCCGGCTGCTCGTCGGCTTCGGCGCGGCGGGGGGCTATACCGCGCTGCTCACCCTGGCCGGGATATTGTTCCAGGGGCGGACGCTTGCCCGCGTGCTCGGTTACCAGGCGTCGGTCGCCGCGGTCGTGTCGATGGGGTCGATCATCATCTCCGGCTATATCGCCGAGCATGTCGAATGGCGCTTCTCCTACGGCCTCTATGCCCTGGTGCTGCTGTTCGTGCCGCTCGCCCTGCTCGGCCGCTGGCCCGACCAGCCGGTATCGGTTCAGGCCCGCGCCGCGGGGAACGGGGCGTTCGGCCGCATCTGGCCGATCCTGCTGATCATGATCCCGATCTATGCCGCAGCCTTCATGTCGGTGGTGCAGGGTTCGTTCATGATGACCGCCAATGGCATCACCAAGCCGACGCTCCAGTCGACCCTGATCGCGATGGCGACGATCATGTTCACGATCAGCTCGTGGAACTATGGCTGGCTGCGCAGCCGGCTGTCGGGCCCGGCGACCTTCGTGATCGCGCTGCTGCTGCTCGGTGGCGGCATCGTCCTGATGGGGAGCCTGCACCCCGTCTGGGCGATGGGCCTTTCCTGTGCGATGATGGGCGCAGGGGCGGGCATCGCCACCCCCTATCTGTCGCAACAGATCCTCGAGCGGGTGACGGCGGAACAGCGCGGCCGCGCGGTCGGCTTCATCGCCCCGGCGCATTATCTGGGCGAGTTCGCCAACCCCTTCATCATGCATCCGCTGCGTATGGCGATCGGGATCCACGCGGCCTTCATCCTGTTCGGGGCGTTCATCATGCTTGGCGCGCTCTTCGCCTTCCGCGCCAACCGCAAGCCGACCGGCACCGATCCCGAACCGGCAGTGGCCGCATGATCGACCTGGCCGGACAGGTCCATGTCGTCGCCGGTGCGGGCGGCGGGGGGATCGGCACCTCGACCTGTGAGCTGCTGGCGAAGGCGGGGGCGACCGTGCTGGCGGTCGACAAGACCGATCTTGGCTGCGCGAGCGCCGCCGACGCGCTTGGGCCGCACGGACCGCAGCATCGCGTCGTCCGGGCGGACCTCGCCGACGAGGCGGCGCTGGCCGACGCGCTGGCCGACGCGGGCCCGGTGCGCGGACTCGTCAACGTCGTCGGCGGTATCACCAGCCAGGATCTGATCGCGCCGTTGCTGGCTGCCGATGCGATGGACATCTTCGACCGGCTCATGCGGTTCAACACGGTGCCGACGCTCGCCGCCTCGCGGACGGTCGCACGGGCCATGGTCGAGCACGGGCAGGGCGGGAGCATCGTCAACATCGCTTCTGCCGCCGGCCTGGCCGGAATGCCGTTCGGAGCGGGCTACGCCGCCGCCAAGGCCGCGTTGATCAACCTCACGCGGACGATGGCGACGGAATGGGGCGGCGGGGGCGTGCGGGTCAATGCGATCGCTCCGGGCAGCATCGCCACTGCCAAGCTCGGCCGCCAGCGCTTCGACGGTGGCGGCGACGAGAAGGACCGTGCCGCCAGAGCGGTGGTCCCACTCGGCCGCCGGGGCCTGCCGGAGGAAATTGCCGGGGTGGCGCTGTTCCTGCTGTCGGACCTCGCCGCCTATGTGTCGGGGCAGGTGGTCGCGGTTGATGGCGGCATGCTCGCCCGGCCGCCCTATAACGACGCGGACGGGCTGCCGGTGTTCATGACCGATCCGGCGCTGCGGGAGCGGTTGCTGGGGGCGTAAGCCGTCTCTCCGTCATCCTGGCGGAAGCCAGGATCTCCCTTTTTCTTGGTCCCCTCTCCTGCAACGGGGAAGGAAGTGAGATCCTGGCAATAAGGGGTCAGCGTCGAACGATCGCCTCGTCGGTTTCCGGCAGCCGATAGGCGCGTCGCGCTGTGCCCGCGAAGAGGGCTGCGCGCTCGTCGGCCGACCAGCCGGCGCTGATCCGCTTGAAGGCGTTCCACAGGCGGACATAGCTGCAGGTCGCCGAATCGACCGGGAAGTTGCTCTCGAACATGCAGCGGTCCGCGCCGAACAGTTCGACGCAGGTCTCGACCACCGGTCGCCAGGCGGCGACCAGCTCATCGACCGTCGCCGGCGGCTCGCGCATGTGGAGCGGCGATCCGGCGAACGGCATGCCGAGCCCGCCGATCTTGACGAGCGCGTTGGGTCGCTCCGCCAGCCGCGCCATGCCGTCGCGCCACAGCGCGAAACTCTCGGCCGGACGGACGCCGTGGCCGCCGATGCCGAGCAGCCCGCCGACATGATCGAGGATGATCGCGGTGTCGGGGAAGGCGGCGGCGAGGTCAGCGAGTTCGCCGATCTGCGGATGGAAGATCCAGGCGTCGAACGACAGGCCGAGCGGCGCGAGCCGGGCGAAGCCGGCGCGGAAGACCGTATCGGCGAGCAGGCCCCGCGGCGGCCGGCGCGGCCAATTGTCGAACAGCGGATCGTCGTCCCAGTTGGCGGACTGGCGGATACCGCGGAAGCGGCCCTCGCCGGCGTCCAGATGTGCCTCCAGCACCGGCGCGACGGCGTCGCCCAGTTGCAGGTCGGCATGGCCGACGATGCCCGCGCACAGCCCTGCCGCAGCACCTCTGGCCGAGCCGAGGAAGAACAGGGTCTCGCCGACCGGACGCATGTTTCGGGGACCATCGGCGAGATAATGGGCGCCGCACTCGATCGCTACCGTCTGGACGATCCGGTGCCCCGCGCCCAGGTCGGCGAGCAGCTCGGGCGTGTGATAGCGGCGGCCGCCGCGCGGGCCCAGCGCGGGGATTCCGTCCCACAGATGATGGTGCGGGTCGACGATCGGCAGGTCGGGCTCGATCGCGACGTCGTCCCCGGTCGGGCCTTCGGTCATGCGCTCACCAGCCCCTTGCCGGTGATCATCGGCAGGTCGAACGGCGTCACCACGCCGGGCGGCGCCGCGACGACGACGGGGATGGCGTTGACGATGCGCAGCGCGGTCGCGAGCGTGCCGGGGACGGTCGGGTCGGCATAGCCGGGATTGCCGACCTCCAGCACCCAGTCGGGATCGCCGCTGATCTGGATGCGATAGCCGCCGCCGATGCCGATCGGCCCCTTCGGCCAGTGCGGCGCGTCCTCGACGCGAAGCCGGGTGACATGTTCGACGACCACGACCGCCTTGCCCTTGACGATGCCGCGCACCTCGAAGCGGATGCCGGCGGAGCTGCCCTCGGCGATCGTGCCCGCCGGGATCGTGAAGGTCTCGGGCGCGGGATAGAGTTCGTAATATTCCTCGGTGCGGTCGAGCCTGAGGCCGAGCTGCTCGGCAATCAGCCGCACCACCGATCCCCACATCATGTCGAGCACGCCGGGCCGGGCGATGGGCGGAACCTCGTCGATGGGCTTCCCGAAGCCGAATTTGCCGGTGATCGCGTCGGGCTTGTCCCAGACGCCATAGCTCATCACCTCGCTGACCCGGATGGTGTCGATCCGCCGCGTCACGCCCGACAGCGCCAGCGGCAGGATGTCATGCATGAAGCCAGGGTCGAGGCCCGAGGTGAAGCAGGTGGTGCCGCCTTCGCGGCATGCGGCTTCGAGCCGGCGGACGATCTCCTGGTCGGCGCTGCCCGGATGGACCAGCGGGATGATCGCAGTCGCCACGACGTTGATCCCGGCACGCAGCAGATCGCACATATGGTCGGCGGCGGCCGACTGGCGGTTGCCGGTCGTTACCCCCTCGCGGCCCGATGTCCCGGCTGCGCAGAAGGAGACGCAATCGGGCTTCAGCGCGATCAGCGCAGCGCCGTCGTCCGTAGCGAGGATGCCGGTCGGCGCATCGAGGCCGCAGATCTCGGCGGCGTCCTTGCCGACCTTGGCCGGATCGCTGACCACCAGCCCGACCAGTTCCAGTTCCGGATGGCTGATGATCGAACGGAGCGCATTTTTGCCGACATTGCCTGTGGCCCACTGGCCCACACGGATGGTCATGGATTCCCCTCCTCATGGCTGTCTGTGCAGCGACAGAGGAAGACAAGGCTATGTAGCAAGCGGTTGGTTGTCAAATGAAGCCGACGAGGTGGGCTGTTGCCGCATATGAAAAGGGCGCCGTCGCCGGCGCCCTTCCTGTCCCGGTCCGAAAACCGGAAGCCTCCAGCTGTTGGACCTGGCGGCTTCCGGTCCCCCGTTCGTCAGAAGCTGACCTTGAGATCGAGGCCGTAGCGCCGCGGCGGCGCATAGCTGTTGATCGCGAAGCCCAGCGCGCCGAAATCGATGCCCGAGATGATGTTGTGCTTGTTGAAGATGTTGTCGACATAGAAGGACACGTCGACCTTCGTGCTGCCCATCGGCACTTCCGTCAGCCCGACGCGCCCGTCGACCCGGCGGTTCGCCCCGGACCGGATCGCCCGGTAGAGCGGGTTCCCCGAGAACTGGTTCGCGTGGAAGAAGCGGTTGCTCATGTACGAATAGGCGAGGCGGGCCAGCGGCCGGCCGAAGCCGATATCGTCGCCCTCATATTGGGCGCTGGCGTTCCCGGTCCACTTCGGCACATAGGGGAATTCGCTCTGGTCAGCCGCGTTGAAGAAGGTGCCGGGCGCCGCCGGATTGGGGGCGATGAACACCTTATATTTCGCATCGACATAGCCGATGCTGCCCGCCAGGGTCAGGCCCGTGACGGGGACTGCCTGCAACTCGGCCTCGAAGCCCCGGAACCGGGCCCTCGCGTTCGAGGTGAAGCCGCCGCTGTTGCCGCCCGTGGTGGTGACGAACTGGGTTATCTGCAGGTTCTTATAGTCGGTATGGAACACCGCCGCGTTCCAGCGCAGGCGCCGATCGAACAGCTCGGTCTTGATGCCGCCTTCCACCGTCTTCGCCTTTTCCGGCAGGAAGACGAAGTTCTGCGTTGCCGAGGCGCGGGTGTTGAAGCCTCCCGAACGATAACCGGTGCCGTAGCGGGCATAGGTCATCACGGCGTCGGTGAACTTGTAGGAGACGATGGCATTGAAGGAGGTGTTGTTGAACGTGTTGTCCCCACGGCGCGCGACTGTGCGGATCTGGTTCACCTGCTTCTTGTCCTTGGTGTAGCGGACGCCGGCGGTCAGTTCGAGCTTGTTGTCGAACGCCGACGGGCTGTAGCTCGCCTGACCGAAGGCAGCGTAGGATTTCGCCTTGAAGTCGAACTCCAGCACCGAGGAGGTGTTGTTCGCGAGCGTCGGCGAGGTCACGAAGGTCGAGCGCGACGGATTGGTCGTCGAGCCGTCTTCCTTGAAGTAGTAGAGGCCTGCGACATATTTGAGGTCGCCGCTATCGCCCAGGATCTGGAATTCCTGCGAGACCTGATCGGTTTCCTCGACCTTGTCGACGCTGAGGAAGGGGTTGACCTCCTGGATGCCGGCCGTGGTCGGGCCGAACATGCCCGGCGGGCCGTAGAAGCTGCCCAGCGGATCGCCGCGATAGGATCGGAAGCCGGTGATCGACTTCAGTCGGATCGAGTCGGAAACGCCATATTCCAGCGTCAGCCCGTGGCCCCACACCTTCACATGCTGCCGCTCGTTGACGAAGGTGCCAAGCGTCCCCTTGTAGCTGGTGCTGACATTGTTCAGGAAGCGGTCGCCATTGGTGACGTTCTGGTAATAGGCGCGAACCGTATTCGACAGGAAGCGGGGTTGCTGTGCCAGCGGCAGGCCCTGCAGGTCGTTATAGTCGAAGGTATAGGTCGCGCTGAAATCGCCCCATTGGCCCTTCACCTTCGCCCACACCGCGTCGCTGTTCAGGCCACCCGGTGACGAAGCCCTGCTGGGCGCGAAGATGTTCTTGGTGAAGCCGTTGTGCTGGAGGTGCTGGTAGGACAGCGTCGCGGCGATACCGCTGTTGCCCAGTTCGCCGGTGTCGAGGCGGATCGCGCCCTGGCGATCGCTGTAATTGCCGACGCCCAGCTTGATCGCGCCGCCCATCTCCTTCGACGGATCCTTGGTGGTCATGCTGATCGCGCCGCCGGTGGTATTGCGGCCGAACAGCGTGCCCTGCGGGCCGCGCAGAACTTCGACCCGCTGCAGGTCGACCAGTGCGAAGTTCGCCGCATTGCTGCGGCCCACATAGATGCCGTCGATGTAGATGCCGACCGGGGAGTCGACGGTCAGGAGCGGCTCCTGCGTGCCGATGCCGCGAATGAAGGCGGTGTTGCCGCCCAGGAAGCCCGACTGTTGCTGAACCGAGACGTTGGGCACCATGGTGGTGATGCGATCGATCTGGGTGACGTTGGCGCGTTCGAGCATCTTCTCGGACACCGCCGACACCGAAACGGGGGTCGTCTGCAGATTCTCGGCCTGGCGCCGGGCCGTCACAACGATTTCCTCGAGGCCCGCGCGATCGTCGGCAGCCTGAGGTGCGGTCTGTGCCGATGCGCCGCTCGTCAACGCCGCCAGCGAAACGCCGGCCATAACGCTCAAGATGGTCTTGCGTGTCATTCCTCTACCCCTCTCCCAGGATTCTTTGCTTATGACGTCCAATTTCGTTCACCAAGTGATTGCTTGTTATTCGAAATGAGTCAAGGTCCCCCTGAAAATACGAATGGAAATGCCGGATCGTTTTGGTGTGGCGCGATAATAGAGCGATCGCTTGGTTATGGGGCGGTGGCCGCGCCGTATTTCTCCGCCTCGCTCGGGCCGCCGCGGTGGTTCCGGTAGGCGGGTATGACATGCTCGCCGATGAGCCGGATCGTTTCCATGATGTCCGCGTGGGCTATTCCGCCCATCTGGAAAAGGAACAATATTTCGTCGGCGCCCGCCTCGGCGAGGCGCCGGACGTGGCGCAGACAGTCCTCGGCATTGCCATAGGCATCGTCGGCCACGTCATGGATCGTCTCGCGCGGCGACGATTCGATCCGCTCGTCCGAGATATAGGCGACGACATTGGCCTTGCGCTCGGCCAGCGCCGCGGCGTTCTCGTCGGCGGTAAGGTCCTCGGCACTCGGGCGCGGACCGCCCTGATACCAGTGCACCAGGGATTCGACGAAGAAGCGCTGCCCGCGCAGGCCGACCCGCCGGGCCCGCTCCCGATCCTCCAGCACGATCGTCGGGCAGAGGGCGGCGAGGTGCTCGATCGGGCGGAAGCCGACCTGTTTCGCGGGATCGCGCCGGGCATAGGCCTCGCGGTAGACCGCGCTCTTGCGCGCGACCTCGGCGGGGCCGCTGAAGGCGAGCACCAGCGCGCCGATGCCGCGTTCGCCCGCGGTGAGCAGCGCATCGTCCTTGGTGCAGGCCATGTAGATCGGCGGATGCGGCGTCTGCCATGGCTTGGGATGGATCTCGCGCGGGGGTATCTTCACATAGGTGCCGTCGTGCGAGACGACCTCCTCGGTCATGATCCGCGGAATCAGGTACATCGACTCGGTGATCATCGGCGGCAGGTCGGCCAGATCGTAACCGAAGGTCCCCGCCTCCTGCTGGGTGCCGCCCTTGCCCATGCCGAAATGGACGCGGCCGCGCGACAATATGTCGAGCGTCGCGATCCGCTCGGCCACCTTGACCGGATGGTTCATCGCCGGCGGCAGGCAGACGACGCCATGGCCGATGCCAAGCCGCGTCGTCCGCCCCGCCAGATAGGCCAGGAAGGTCTCGGGGGCGGACATGTGCGCATATTGGGTGAGCGCGGTATGCTCGACCGCCCATACGGTGTCGAAGCCGAGCCGCTCCGCGAGCAATGCCTGTTCGACGATCTCGTGGAAGACCCGCGCCTCGTTCTCGCGCGAGGTGTCCACCATCTGCGCTTCATAGATGATAGAGAATTTCATCACCCGCATCCTGCCTGTCCGAAGTTCGGCGGCCTTTGTCGGCGCATCGAGGCCGGCGCGCCTCGTCCAGTTGGACGAGAAGGACTAGCGCCGCGCGTGGCGGCGATGGCCGGCGGGCGGTTGCTCGGCGGGGACCAGTGTCTGGACGAGGGCGAGCAGTTCGGCCTGGCGCGTTGTGCCCGTCTTGGCGAAGATCGCGCGGAGATGCGCGCGGGCCGTGTTGTAGGTGATGCCGAGCCGCGAGGCCGCTTCGCGCAGCGTCTCGCCATTGGCCATCGCGGCAGTGACGGCCGCCTCGGCGAGGGTGATCGACAGGGGCCCGCGCAGCGCCGCGGCGTCGAAGCGCGAACGGCGCGACGGATCGCGTACCCGCAGCAGCAGCAGGTCGCGATCCGACGTCCAGACCGGCATCGCCGGCCGGATCGGGCGCACGGCGACGGCGATCGGCGCATCATCCCCGGCCGGCTCGACCAGCAGCGTGCAGCCGGTCTCGTCCTTTCCATCTGTCGGGACCGCTTCGAGATAGGCGCCCAGCTGGCTGTCGGCGGCTGCGGTCGACAGGCGCAAGCGGGTGTTGGACGCGCTTAGCCCCGCGCGGCGTGCGATCAGCTCGTCGGCGATGCCGTCGCTGACCATGATCCGGCGATCGCGGTCGATCACCAATGTCCCCTGTCCGCTCGCTGCCAGCGCTTCGCGCAGGATCGTGCATTCGACATCCCGGCGCATCGTCAGGGCCAGTCCTCGCAGCGCGATCGCAAGGTGCGGGACCATCGCCTCCATCCGCGCCCGTTCTCTTGCGCGGAAATCGGGCAGGCCGAGCAGCCGCGCGACCCTGATCCGTGCGACAAGGCCGGGCGCGGGGGTTATGTCGACGCCCAATATCTGGCTGCCGACCGTGTCCGACAGATAGGCGCGGATGGCGCGGACGTCGCGCGCCGCGCGCCGGCTCAGGAACTCGCCGAAGGATACCACCCGCGTCTGCGGCAGGCCGACGAAGGGATCGGTAGCGAAATGGCGGTCGACATAGAGCGCGGCGCGGTGGCGATCGCTGCCCGGGGACAATATCTCGCGCGGCCGGTCCTCGCCTGCGCGGGTAAGCAGCAGTACCGCGCGGCTCGCTCCCATATGGTCGGCGAAGGCAAGCAGGAAGCGGTTCCATGCGGCGACGTCGGCGACGCCGGCATACAGCGCCTCGAGCAGCCTCGCGGGCGGCGTTTCGTCGCTTGCGGCCATGGCTCTCCCCTCCCGGCGCATCGCTGATTCGGTCAGGCTATCAAGCGGATGTCCGGGTCGCAATAGCTCACAAGCCGTGGCCGCTATACTTGGGATATTATCCCGAATATCGGCTCCGATGTTGACAACCAAGCGATCGCTTAGCAAGGCGTTTGGGCAGAGGAGAGAGACATGACGACTACGTTCGACAAGCGAATGTCGATCGATGACATCATCGCCAGCCTGTCCGACGGGATGACCATCGGCATCGGCGGCTGGGCGACCCGGCGCAAGCCGATGGCGTTGGTCCGGGCGCTGGCCCGGTCCAATCTGAAGGATCTGACCATCATATCCTATGGTGGGCCCGACGTGGGCGTGCTCGCCGCCGCCGGCAAGATCGCGAAGCTCGCCTTCGCCTTCGTCTCGCTCGATCACATTCCGATCGAGCCCCATTTCAAGAAGGCGCGCCAGGCCGGCATGAAGGTCTGGGAGATGGACGAGGGCATGCTCCACTGGGGCCTGCGCGCTGCCGCGATGCACCTGCCTTTCCTGCCGACGCGCTGCGGCATGGCGACATCGGTCGCAGAGCATCCCGACCTTCGCACGATCCGCAGCCCTTATGAGGATGGGGAGGAGCTGATCGCGATGCCGGCGATCCGGCTCGACGCGGCGCTGCTCCATGTCCACCGTTCGGACGAGCGGGGCAATGCGTTGATCCTGTCGCCGGATCCCTTCTTCGACGAGCTGATGGCGCGCGCTGCCGACCGGGTGTTCCTGAGCGCCGAGCGCATCGTCCCGACCGAGGAGCTGGGCCTGCCCGGCAATGCCCGTTTCCACCCCTTCGAGCGCGCGGTCGTCACCGGCGTCGCGGAGGCGCCGTTCGGCGCGCACCCGACCAGCGCCGCCCCCGATTACGAGATCGATATGAAGCATCTTCGCCATTATGTCGCGTCGGCCGAGAGTGACGACGCATGGAACGCCTATCGCGCCGCCCATGTCGACGTCGACCAGGCCGCCTATGTCGCATCCGTCGGCGGTGCCGACGCGATCCTCGCCGCGCCCAGGCCGGTGTACTGACCATGGCGAAGTATACGCTCACGGAGCTGATCATCGCCCGCGCCGCCAAGGCCTGGGCCGACGATCCTGAATGGCTGGCCACAGGCATCACCCCGGTACCGCGCATCGCGGCCGGCCTCGCCAAGACGCTCTACAATCCGCGCCTGATGATCACCGACGGCGAGAACTGGTTCGCGCGCGATCCGGTGCCGCTCGGCCCGCGCGACGGCTATGAACCGGTGATCGAGGGCTGGGCGCCCTATCTGCGCACCTTCGACAATCTCTGGAACGGCCGCCGCCACGCGATGGTCGCCCCGGTCCAGATCGACCGCTACGGCCAGACCAACATCAGCGTGATCGGCGATCATGACCAGCCGAAGGCGGCGCTCCTCGGAGCGCGCGGCTTCCCCGGCAATTCGATCCACCATCCGAACAGCTTCTTCTTCCCCGCGCACAACAAGCGCGCCTTCGTCGAGGGGGAGGTCGATTATGTCTGCATGGCCGGCTACAACCCGGCGCGCTGGACGGGCGGGCGCAAGCCGTTCAAGCTCGAGCTGCGGCTGATCCTCACCAATTTGTGCGTGATGGACTTCGGCGGGCCCGACCATGCGATCCGGCTGGTTTCGCTCCACCCGGGCGTGAGCTTCGAGGAGGTGCAGGACAATACCGGCTTCCCGATCCACCGCGACGGCGGCGAGACACCCGAGACGCCGGCTCCGACCGATGAGGAACTGGCGGTGATCGCGCAGCTCGATCCGCACAATGTCCGGGCCACGATCATCAAGGGGAACCCGCCGGGCCGCCCCGAATGGGGGTGAGTCGAGGGACCGTCATGCTGAAACCGTTCAGCATGACGGTCTAGGAGGGCGGGTTCTCCTCCATCGCCGCGCGGACGGCGGCGAGGCTGACCTTCAACGAAGGGGTGCGCGGCAACTCGTCGGCGACGGCGATCCGCACCGGGATATGGGTTGCGGGTAGCCGCTCCCGCAGATGCGCAAGCAAGGCGGCCTCGTCGGCGCCCGTCCCCTCGTGCAGCTCGACCATCGCGGCGGGGACGGCCCCCAGCCGCTCGTCGGGAAGGCCGACCACCGCCGCGTCCCGGACCGCGCGATGCTCGCGCAGCGTATCGGCCACGCGTTCGGGCATGATCTTGAAACCGCCGCGCATGATCGCGCCATCGTGCCGGCCGAGATGATAGACATAGCCGTCGGCGTCGATCCGGATCAGGTCCGTGGTCCCCACCCAGCCGGGGCGGATCGCCGGGCAGCGGACCTGCATCAGCCCCTCGCGCCCGTCCTCGATCGGCGATCCGTCGTCGGGGTCCACCACCCGCAGCTCAACCCCCAGCATGGGCAGGCCGACGCTGCCCCGCTTGGTGTCGCCGACCGCGTGGCGCATGGCCGGGGTCCAGCGGACGATCGTGCCGCAGAATTCGGTCGCGCCCAGACCCCAGTGGATGGGGATGCCGTAATGGCGCTCGAACCTTTCCTGGATATCGGGATCGAGCGGTGCCGATCCGCCGTAGATCGCGGTGACGCTCGCCAGATGCTCGCGCGGGATGCCGGCATCGAGCGTCATGCGGATCGCCGCCGGGGGGAGGCCCAGCATCGGCGGTCGATGGCGGCGCACCGCGTCGGCCAGCGCTTCGGCCGTGAATTTCTCGATCAGGACGAGGGGGGCGCCCTGCGCGCCGCTCGCCGCCAGCAGGCTCAGCCCGCCGACGCCGCTCAGCGGCCAGACATTGATCTGCGGCGGCGGGCCGTCGATGCCCTCGCCTTCGGGTGCACTGTCCACCGCGCGCTGGAGGACGTGAAGCGGCAGCGGGAGGCGCTTGGGCGGGCCGGTGGTGCCGCTCGACAATATCTCGATGACGCCGTCATGGGATGCAGGGGCGATTGTCGCGCGTTCGAGCCCATCGACCGGCGCGGGCAGGAAGGGTTGTTCGGCCAGCGCGATGCCTGCGCTACCGATCCGGGCGCAGCTCGCCGCGATCGGCGGCCAGTCCTCGGCATCGGCGATCAGCGCGGCGGCGGCGAGCCGTTCGACCTCGGCCGCCAGCGCGGCGGCGGGGAGGAAAGGGTGGATCAGGCTGACCGAGCGCCGTGCCGCCAGCAGCGCGAGCATCGCCGCCGCATGCGAGGCGCGGTTGCGCGCGACGAGGCCGATCCGCGCATCGGGCGCGATGCCCGCTGTCGCCAGGAGCGTTTCGAGCTGCTCGGCGAAGCGGCCGACCTCCGCCCAGCTTACCCAGTGGCCGCGGAATTCGATCGCGGGGCGATCGCCAAGTTCGCGGAAGGACCGCTGTATGCGATCGGCGACGTCCATGGCTTCAGTCCCGCCGTCCTTCGAGTAGCCCCTGCAGATTGCTGCTCATGATCTGCCGCTTCTGCGCCATGTCGAAATCGCCCAGTTCCGCGAGATAGTCGAGCGGCTCCGCAGTGCCCTCGGGATGCGGCCAGTCGCTTCCCAACAGGATGCGCGACGTATCCATGTGCCGCGCCAGCTCGCCGACATCGTCCTCGACGAAGGGAGCGACGAAGATGTGACGGTGGAACGCTTCGACGGGGTCGCCGCCGAAGGTCTGCGGCATCTGACCGTGGACATATCGCAGCGTCTCGATCAGCGGCCGAACCCAGGCGGCGCCGTTCTCTATGCAGGCGATCCGGACATCGGGATGGCGGTCGAACACGCCGCCGCAGATCAGCGCGGCGACCGTGTCGGCGATCGCCCGGTCGATGATGCGCAGGCAGTTGACCAGCGGATTGGGCTCGAACGGCAGCCATTCGGCGCCGCCGGTCCACATCGTGATCAGCGCGTCGTAGCCGGTATCGGCGGCGTGGATCGCGACGAATATCCGTGCCTCCGCGATCCGTGCCCAGAAAGGATCGAACTCGGGCAGCCCCATCGAGCGCGACCCGCGATAGCCCGGCACCGGCGCGGGGCGGATACAGACGCAGCGCGCGCCCTGCGCCAGCAGCCAGTCGAGCTCGGCCAACGCCCGGCCCATGTCGGCGAGCGAGATGATCGGCACGCCATACATGCGGCCGTGCCGCGCGAAGCCCCATTCCTCGCTGGTCCACAGGTTGAGCGCGTGGAGCGCGTCGTGGAGCAGCCCATGGTCGTAGGACATGCGATTCTCGATCGCCGAGAACAGCGTCGGAAAGAACAGCGCGGCGTGGACGCCATGGCGGTCCATCACCGCCAGCCGCTTCTCGCCGCGGCGGAACTCGTCGGGCGGGGTGATCGCCTTGCCCTGGATTTCGCGCAGCGAGCGGCCTTCCGGATTGCGCGCACGGTAGAAGTCCAGGTGGGCGCCCGGTGCCGCCACCCGCTCGAAGGTCGGATTGGGGATATATTGGGAAATCTTGCCGCCGATCGCGAGCTTCTTGCGGCCATCGACCGTGACGAACTGGAGTTGGTCGCGCCATTTGGCCGGCAGGTGGCGCAGGATCGCGTCCTCCGGCTCGTAGAAATGATTGTCCGCATCATAGACGGGGAAGGGCAGGGTCTCGGTCATCGTCCACGCTCGTTTCGGGAAATCACCGCCATGCTGGCGACGGGCCGGTAGCCGCGGCAAGCCGCACGCAGGCTTTTCCGAAAGCGCGGAAAGGCGGGGATCACCAGCCCCGGAACAGCGGCGGGCGGTGTTCGACGAAGGCGAGCCCGGCCTCGCGGCCGTCATGCGACAGGCTGGCGCGGGCGTTGCCCGGCGCCTCGGCGGCGATGCTCTCCTCGAACGCCAGCGTCTCGGCGGCGTTGAGGTTGCGCTTGATCGCGGCATAGGCGCCGGTCGGTCCCTGCGCGAGGCGCCGGGCGAGCGCTTCCGCCTCGGCATCGAGCGCCTCTCCGGCGACGACGCGGGTGACGAGGCCGATCGCCAGCGCCTGCGCGGCATCGATCCGGTCGTCGAGCAGGAACAGCTCGCGGGCCCGCGCCGCACCGAGCAGCCGGGTGAGAAGATAGGCACCGCCCGGATCGCCGCAGCGCCCGGCACTGGCGAAGGCGAGCTTGAAGACGGCGCTGTCGGCGGCGATGCGCAGGTCGCAGGCGGCCGCGAGCAGCAGCCCGGAACCTGCCGCCGGCCCGCGCACCGCCGCGACGGTCGGCTTGCCCATATGGCGGAGCAAGGTGAGCGCACGCGAATCGCGCAGCATGATCGCCGCGACCGTATCGGCACGGAGGTCGTCGGCGGGTTTGTCGTCGCCGCCGAGATCATGTCCGGCGCAGAAGCCGCGCCCCGCGCCGGCCAGCAGGAGGCAGCGGACGGCGGGATCGATCGCGGCATCCTCGAGCGCAGCGATCAGCTCGGCGAGCAGCGCGGGGGTCAGCGCGTTGAGCCGCTCGGGTCGGTCGAGCGTCAGCCTGCGCACGCCCTCCACGTCGGCGATGCGCAGCATCAGTCCTTGTCCTTCATGCCGGGCAGGTCGGTCAGCACGAACTGGCCGCTCTGCGCATAGGCCGAAGCATGGCCGAGCTGGTGGATGTCAAAACAGCTCTGCAGCGCGGCCGCCTGACCCTGGATATCGAGCGTCTGGTTGACCGCGCGCTTGGCCATGGCGAGCGCGTGCGGGTGCATCCGGGCGATCTCGGCGGCGAGCGCGCGAGCGGCGGTGTCGAGCTCGTCACGCGGCACCACCCGGTTGACCATGCCGCGCCGCTCGGCCTCATGGGCGTCGATCGGCCGGGCGGTGAACAGCATCTCTTTCGCCTTGCGCGCGCCCAACTCCCAGGTGTGGCCGTGATACTCGACCCCGCCGATCCCCATCAGCACCACCGGATCGGAGAAGCGGGCATCGTCGGCGGCGACGATCAGGTCGCACGGCCAGGCGAGCAGCAGCCCGCCGGCGATGCACGCGCCCTGCACCGCCGCGATCGACGGCTTGGGGATGTCGCGCCAACGCCGCGAGAAGCCGAGATAGTGGCGCGCTTCCCATTGATATATGCCGAGCAGGCCCTGCGTCGGAATCGATGCGGCAATCTGCTGGAAGGGGCCGTGGGCCACCTCCTCCGGGCTGATGTCGTGCCCGGCCGAGAAATGGGGCCCCTCGGCGCGCAGCAGGATCACGCGCACCGCGTCGTCCGCGGCCGCCCGTTCCCACGCGTCGTTGAGCTCCTCCAGCATCTGCTGGTTCTGGGCGTTGCGCCGGTCGGGCCGGTCGAGCGTGATCGTTGCGATCCGGTCGGCGACCGCATAGCCGATGAAATCTGCCACTTCATGTCCTCCGCCCGCCATCGATGCGCCGCGCGGGCATCGGCCGCATGCGCGAAGCGGCTGCTTCCGACGAGCCGGAAGCGGCGCGGCGCGGTTTGACAGTCCGCCACCGCGCCCGCGAAGCCCGGCCCATGAATCTCGACCTCTCCGACCAGCAACGACTGGTGCGCGACGCCGCCGAGCGTTTCTTTTCGGCCGAATGTCCGCCCGACGTGGTCCGCGCGGCCGGCCGCGATGCCTTCTCCGCGGACCTCTGGACGAAAGCGGTCGGGGTAGGCTTCGTCGCGATGCGCGCGCCAGAGGCGGCGGGCGGAGCCGATGCCGACCTGTTGGAGGCGACCTTGCTCTGCGAACAGGCCGGACGCCGGCTGGCACCGATTCCGCTGCCCGACGGGCTCGCCGCCGCGCGGCTGCTCGGGCAGGTCGGCGGCGACCTCGCGATGTTGGACGATGCGCCGCTGCTGCTGGGCGCGGGCGCGGGGCGGCGGGTGGTCGCGAGCGGCGGCAGCCTGACGATCGTGGCGTCCGACGGATCGGTCGCGCCGCTGGCATCGGGGCCGGCGGCGCTCGACCATCATGCGGCGGCGCTGGCCGAGCGCGACCTGCTCTCGGCCGCCTGGCTGGTGGGCGCGGCGCAGGAGGCGGTCGCGATGGCGGCGGCCTATGCCGCGCAGCGACGCCAGTTCGGCAAGCCGATCGGTGCCTTCCAGGCGGTGGCGCATCCGCTCGCCAATGCCGCGACCGATCTCGACGCAGGGCGGCTGCTGGTGTGGCGCGCGGTCTGGGCGATCGCCGCCGGGCGCGGCGATGCCGGGGCGTCGATCGCGATGGCCCGCTGGTGGGCGGCTACGGCGGCGCGGCGCGCGGTGCGGTCGGCGCTGCGCAGCTTCGGCGGCTATGGCCTGTCGCTCGAATCCGACATCCAGCTCTATTTCACCGCGATCAATCGCGCGGCGCTGGTCGACGGCGATCCCGAAGCGATGCTGGCGGCGGTCGGGGACCGACTATGGACCGGGGCGGCGACGGTCCTTCCCGAGACGCGCGATCCGGGGATCGACTTCGGCTTCGGGGTGGCGGCGGAGCGCTTCGCCAGCGAGGCACGACGCTTCTTCGAGGCCGAGCTGACCGACGAGCTGCGTGGGACGGCGCATCATTCGACCGACGGCCACGACCCCGGCTTCCACCGCAAGCTGGCGGCGGCGGGGCTCGCCTATCCCGACTGGCCGCGCCGTTGGGGCGGCGCCGAGCGCAGCCCCTATGAAGTCTCGGCGCTCGCCCGCGTGTTCGAGGAATATCGCTGGACCCGCGTACCGATCGGCATCACCAACATGGGCGCGCGGATGGTGATGCAGTTCGGATCGCCCGAATTGCAGAAGGAGGTGCTGCCGCGCTTGGCCGAGGGGGCGGCGCTGTCCTGCCTCGGCTTCAGCGAGCCCGATTCGGGATCGGACATCTATGCGGCCCGCACCCGCGCGGTGCGCGACGGCGACGACTGGGTCATCGACGGCCAGAAGATGTTCACCACCGGCGCGCACATCGCCGACTATGTGCTGCTGCTTGCGCGGACCGACCCGTCGAAGCCCAAGCATCGCGGGCTGACGATCTTCTTCGTGCCGCTGGCATTGCCCGGCGTGTCGATCCGGCCGGTCCACACGCTGCAGGACGAACGCACCAATATCACCTTCTACGATCAGGTCCGTGTGTCCGACCGCTACCGGCTGGGGCCGGTGGACGGGGGCATGACGGTGATGGCGGCGGCGATGGCGATCGAGCATGGCGGGGAGGGCTATCACGTCCTCCAGCACAGCCTGCTCGACGCCGCGCTGCGCTGGGCGCGGGCGCCGGGCGAGGGCGGCGCGGCGCCGATCGACGACCGTGCCGTCCGCGCCCGGATCGCGCGGGTCGCGGCGCATGTCGAGCTGGCCGACCTGCTCTGCCGCCGCGCCACCTGGGCGACGGCGACCGGGCAGGCGAGCCGTGCGACGGGGCCGATGGCGAAGCTGTTCGCGACCGAGAGCTACATGGCCGATACGGCCGACCTGATGGCCCTGGCGGCGCCAGCCTCGCTTGACCCCGCCACCCCGGCGCTGGTCGAGATCGAGGAGAAGCACCGACAGGCGATCGGCCAGACCATCTATGGCGGCACCAGCGAGATCCACCGGACCATCATCGCCGAACAGGCGCTCGGCCTGCCGCGGGCAGGATAGTCGGAACGATGTCCGCCCGGGAATCGCGCCAAGCCGCCCTAGCCGTCGCGCTTCTTCACCACCTCCAGGAAGGTCCGCGACGCCGACACCGAAGCCGGCCAGGAGGCGTAGAAGGCGAGATGCAGCAGCGCCTCGCCCATTTCCTCCCGGGTCACGCCGTTGTCGAGCGCGAGGCCGATATGCGCCTCCAGCTGCTGGTGCCGGTTCGCCGTCATCAGCGCGGCGACGGTCAGCAGCGAGCGATCGCGCTTCGACAGCCCCTCGCGCTCCCACACCTCCTCATAGAGGATGCGGTCCGTCATCTCGACGAAGGCGGGGACGAGCGCGGCTAGCTCGTCCCCCTTCGCGCCGCTCGGGCGTTTCACGAGGCGTCCCGGTTGTAATGCCCGTGGCCGGGCTTGAATGTCTTCTCGTCGAGGAACTGGGTCATGCCCTGGGCACGGCCCTTCTCGACGTCGACGAAGGTGGTCTGGTCGCCCTTGGCGGTGAGATATTCGGCCGCCAGCTCCCAGTTCATCTCACGGGCATATTTGTAGGCCATGCGAGCCTGGCGCAGCACCGTGGGGTTCTTGTCGGCGAGGATCAGCGCCAGCTCGCGGGTGCGCTCGCGCAGCCGCTCGGCAGGGATCGCTTCGTTGACCAGGCCCAGTTCCCTGGCCCGCCGCCCGTCGAACTTCTCGCCGGTCATCACATAATAGAGCGCTTCGCGGTCGCCCATCAGCGTCGAGATCGCCTTGGAGACGACGCCGCCCGGGATGATCCCCCAGTTGATCTCCGACAGGCCGAACACCGCGGCCTCGTCGGCGACGGCGAGGTCGCAGCAGATCAGCGGGGTGAAGGCGCCGCCGAAGCACCAGCCGTTGACCATCGCGATGGTCGGCTTGGCGTAGTACATCAGCGTCCGCCACTGCCAGGCGCGGGTCTCGCGATAGGCGCGGTGGCGCTCGACGTCGGAAATGGCGTCGGTGGCGCGGAAGAAGTCCTTCAGGTCCATGCCGGCGGAGAAGGCGTCGCCGCTGCCGGTCAGCACGATCACCTTGCAGCGGTCGTCGATTTCCAGCGCGTCCAGCACCGCGTTCATCTCGCGCGCCAGGCCGACGCTCATCGCGTTGCGCTTGTCGGGCCGGTTGAGGTGGACCCAGGCGATCCCCTCGTCGAACTTTACGAGCACATCATTGCCGCCGGGAACGGGCTTCTCTTCTGCGGTGGGTGCGGTCATGGTCGCCATCTCTTCCTCTCTCGTCCTGTTCAGCTTTGCGGGGTGCCGGTGACCAGCAGGGCATCGAGCGCGACCGCGCCCTCGCCCGTCGCGCCGACCATCAGCGGGTTGATATCGATCTCCTCGATGTCGATCCTGGCGCGCATCGCCGCGCCGAGGCGGACGACCACGTCGGCAACCGCGTCGACGTCGCGGGCCGGCCGGCCGCGGAAGGCGTCGAGCAGCTTCGCGCCGCGCATTGTCCGGATGCGCTCGACGGCGCGGACATGGCCGATGTCGGCGGGGAGCAATATGGTGGCGTCGAGCGCCTCGGTCAGCACGCCGCCCAGGCCGACCAGGACCGACGGTCCCCATTCCGGGTGGTGGCGCGCACCGACGATCATCTCCAGCCCCGGCCTCGCCATCTGCTCGACCAGCACGCCGTCGAGCGGGACGCTGCCGACATTGGCGATCAGCCGCGCCCAGCCGGCACGTAGCGCGGCCTCGTCGGCAAGGTTCAGGATGACGCCGCCCATGTCGCTCTTGTGCGACAGCGCGGCGGCCTGCGCCTTGAGCACGACCGGGAAGCCGATCCTTGCCGCGATCTCCAGCCCCTGCTCGACGGTGGCGACGAGTCCGCCCTCGGGCACGCGCACGCCGATCCGGCGGAGGAAATCCTTGCCGAGATATTCCGGCTTCACGCCGGGTTCGGACCAGCCGTCGAGGCCGGTCGTGGCCGGGGTCCGATCGTCGGCCGTGGCCAGCGCGTCGGCATAGCGGCCCACTGCGGCGAAGGCGCGCATCGCGCGCTCTGGAGAACGGAACAGCGGCGTCTCGCTCTCGCGCATCGCCGCGACGAATTCCGGATCGAGCGGGGCTTCGTCGCCGATCACGGCCATCGCCACCGGCTTGGCCGAACCGACCGCCTCGGGGATCACCGCCTCGGCCTTGGCACGCTGCTGGGGCGGAGCGCCCCCGGCGAGCGCGAGCAGCACGCCGCCGACGGCAGGATCAGCCAGCATCGCGGCGGTCGACGCGCCGAAGATCGCACCGCTGACGAAGCCGGTCGTGCCGACGTCCAGCGGATTGTCGATCTCCATCCCCTCGGGCAGGGCGGCGGCGATCCGGGCGCGGGTGGCGGCGGAGATGTCGGCCAGGTCGAGGCCGATATCCTCGGCGAAGTCGAAGCCCATGCCCCGGATCGCGCCCGAATTGGTGACGATTGCGAGGCGACCCTGCGGCGGCTCGGGGAAGCGGTGGAGCATCGCGACCGTGTCGAGCATCTCGTCCATCGTCGCGACGGTGACGACGGCTTCGTTCTCCACGGCGCTCTTCATCAGCGCATAGTCGCCGACCATCGCGCCGGTGTGCGACTGGGCCGCCGCCTGGCCGCGCCGGCTGCGTCCCGGATGGAGAAGGACGACGGGGATGCGCGCGGCGCGGGCCCGGCGGGCGGCGGCAAGAAAGGCCGCGGGCTCGCGGATCTGCTCGGCATAGAGCGCGATCGCGGAGGCCGAGCGGCCGGCGACGATCACGTCGATCAGGTCGCTCGCCGTCACCACCGCCTCGTTGCCGGTCGCGACCGACATCGACACCGATATGCCGCGCCCCTGCATCGCGGCGCGCATCCCCGAAGCGGTCGCGCCGCTCTGCGCGACCACGGCCACCGTGCGCGTGCCGAGTGCGGCGACGGGCTGCATCGGTTCGAAGCTCAGCGCGATGCCCGCGGCGTAATTGACGAAGCCCAGGCAGTTCGGCCCGAGCAGCGCAAGCCCCGCCTCGCGGCAGCGGCGGGCTATCGCCTGCTGCTCCTGCCGGCCTTCCTCGCCCGCTTCGGCAAAGCCCGAGGCGAAGACGATCACGCCCCCGACGCCGCGTCGCGCGCAGGCCTCGACCGCCGGCAGGATCGCCGCGCGTGGCACGTTGAGCACGACCGCGTCGACGCCCTCGGGCAGGTCGTCGCAGGATTTCAGACAGGGGCGGCCGTCGATCGCATCGCGGGTCGGGCTGATCAGGTGAACCGGCCCGGCAAAGCCGAATCGATCGACATTGGCGAGCACGGCGCCGCCCATCGTCTTCGCGTCGGGCGACGCGCCGGCGATGGCGATCGAGCGTGGCGCGAGCATGCGGGCCAGGCCTGAAGCGACGGTCGGCGCGACCCGCCCGTCCTCAATCGGCCGGGTCAGCACCGCGGCATCACCCTCGCCATGGCTCTTTTCGGCATGCGGCAAAGCTCTTCTCCCCTGGCCGATGATGCGGCGCTGCGTCCCTTGCGGCGGTCCGGCATGGCCGGTCCAATGCCGATTTCGCTCATCAATGATAGAATCAGGATATGAAATAGACGAACATCATTCAATACTATACATTTATCAGTGAGGCTGTTATAGGCAATGGGAAGCCGCCTGTCGACGGTTCTAAGCTTGGCTGACATGATGTGGGAGAGAGGGTCCGATGTACGGACGCGACGATCTGAGGACGAGCCTGGCGCCGGCGCGGTCCCGCCCGGTGCCCACCGCTTTCAAGAAAGCCAGCTACGCGCTCTTTACAGGCACCGAACCGCAGGACGCGTCGCCGCTCAGCCGTGACTGGTATGCGCGAGGGCAGACGATGATCGTCGCCTATAGCGAGGCCGAGGCCGGCGCGGTGTTCGACCGGGCCGACCAGATCGACGAATATGCGGTGGTGCTGCCCGACGAGGGTGTCGAGCTGCTGATCGAGATACCCGAAGGCGGCGAGACGGTCTCAGGCCGCGCGGTGGCCTTCGTGCCAGCCGGGCGGAGCCGGATCACCGTGGTTAAGGGCGGCCGGCTGCTGCGGCTGTTCACGACGCGATCGATCGACCTCGCGGCGAAATGCTCGAACGCCGCCGCCTATGCCGAACCCGATCCCAATGTCGCGCCCTATGCCGCCTGGCCCGATCCGGTCGGCGGCCGCAAGGTCCGCGTCTATTCGGGAAGCGTCCCGCCGCAGGAGGGGCGGTTCGGCCGCATCTATCGCGGCTCGACGATCATGGTGAACTTCGGCGACGGCCGGGTCGGGCCGCGCGCGCCCGATAATCTCTCGCCACATCACCACGACGACTTCGAGCAATATTCGATCGCGCTCGACGGCGACTATGTCCACCATCTGCGGTGGCCGTGGATCAGCGATTCGACCCGCTGGATAGGCGATGATCATGAGCGCATTGCCGCTCCCTCGGTCGCGGTGATCCCGCCGCCCGCCACCCATACGTCGCAGGGGATGGCGCCGGGGCTGAACCGGCTGCTCGACGCTTTCTGTCCGCCGCGCCGAGACTTCTCGATGAAGTCGGGCTGGGTGCTCAACGCGGACGACTATCCGATGCCCGCCGACGATCGGGAGACCGGCGCATGACCGACCGCATCAGTGCGCTGCTGCGCGGCGCGATCGACCTGCACTGCCATAGCGGTCCATCGGTGATGCCGCGCCGCCTCAACCATGTCGAGGCGATCCGCGAGGGAGAGGCGGCAGGGCTGCGCGCTATCCTGTTCAAGGACCATTATTATTCCGTCACGCCGGTCGCCGAACTGCTCAGGGAGACGATGCCGGGCAAGGTGATGCTGCTGACCGGCGTGCCGCTCAACAACACCACCGGCGGGCTCAACCCCTATGCGGTCGAGCATGGCTTCAAGCTCGGCGCACGGCTGGTGTGGATGCCGACCTTCTCGGCCGCCAACCATATTCGCCACTCGCATCGCAAGCAGTTCCTGCCGACCAAGGAGAAGATGCTGCCGCCCCGCGCGCTGACCGTCGTCGACGATCGCGGCGCGCTGCTCGACGAGGTGAAGCTGATCCTCGACCAGATCGCCGCGCAGGACGCGGTGCTGTCCGCCGGCCATCTCCACATCAGCGAGATCTGGCCGCTGTTCGCCGAGGCTAAGGTGCGCGGCGTCGGGCGGCTGCTGGTCAACCATCCGAGCTTCCTGATCGACGCCAGCCATGCCGACATGACCGAACTGGCGGCCATGGGCGCCTATCTCGAGCATAGCTGCTGCATGTGGGCCGGCGTCCAGGGAAAGAACTACACCAAGGAGGGGCTGAAGGCTCTGATCGACGCGGGGGGAGTCGCGAGCACGATCATCGGGTCGGACCTGGGGCAGGTCGGCAATCCGACGCCTGTCGAGGGTTTGCGCCACGTCATCCAGATGCTCATTGATCTTGGCTATGATGATGCCGATATCCGGCGCATGATCGGCGGCAACGCGGCGAAGCTGATGGGTCTCGACGAGACCGCCGGCGCCGCGGCAGCGCCGGCGACGCAGACCGCCTGACCGCCCAAGGAGCCACGATGGAACGCCAATATTTCATGCTTGTCGACGGACAGGCACATCCCGGAGCCACGACCTTCGACGTCATCAACCCAGCCCTGGGCAAGCCCTTCGCACGCTGCCCCAAGGCGGATGTCGCGATCCTTGACCAGGCGGTCGCCGCGGCGAAGCGCGCCTTTCCGGCCTGGGCCGCGACCCCGGCGGATGAGCGCGCCAGGCTGCTCACGAGCATTGCCGATGCGCTGGCCGAAAAGGTCGACGAATTCGCCGCGGTCCTGACCGCCGAACAGGGCAAGCCGCTCGACCAGGCGGCGGGCGAGGTCAAGGGTGCGGTCAACGTGCTGCGCACCTTCGCCGGCATGCGACTGGAGCCGAAGGTGCTGCGCGACGACGCGCGACAGCGGATCGTCGAGCACCGCGTGCCGCTGGGCGTGGTCGCAGGCATCATGCCGTGGAACTTCCCGCTGGTGCTGCTGATCAACAAGCTCGGCCCGGCGCTGATGGCCGGAAACACCATGGTCGCCAAGCCCGCGCCGACCACGCCGCTGACCACGCTGATGTTCGGCGAGCTGTGCCGCGACGTGCTGCCGGCCGGTGTGCTCAACATCATCTGTGACGAGAATGAGCTGGGCGCCGCGCTCTCCAGCCATCCGGACATTGCCAAGGTCTCCTTCACCGGATCGACCGCCACCGGCAAGAAGGTGCTCGCCTCGACCGCCGAGACGCTGAAGCGGGTGACGCTGGAACTGGGCGGCAACGACGCCGCGATCGTGCTCGACGACGTCGATACCAAGACGGTCGCCCGCAAGGTGTTCGACGGCGCCATGCGGAACGCCGGCCAGGTCTGCATCGCCACCAAGCGCGCCTATGTGCCGGAAGCGATCTATGACGATTTCTGCGACGAGCTCGGCCGGCTGGCGCGCGAGACGGTTGTCGACGACGGCACCCGCCAGGGCGCCCAGATCGGGCCGGTCCAGAACCGCCAGCAATATGAGAAGCTGACCGCGCTGATCGCCGACGCCGCGCAGAGCGGGACGATCGTCGCCGGCGGCGAGCCGATGGACGGCCCCGGCTATTTCATCCGCCCGACCATCGTGCGCGACATTGCCGAGGATACGCCGCTGGTCCGCGAGGAGCAGTTTGGCCCGGTGCTGCCGGTTCTCAAGTACAGCGACATCGACGAGGTGCTCGAACGGGTCAACGACACCGAATATGGCCTGGGCGGCACGATCTGGGCCAGCGATGTCGAGCGAGCAAGCGAGCTCGCGCTGCGCGTCCGCACCGGCACGGTGTGGGTGAACCGTCCGCAGGGCGTCGATCCCCGAGTCCCCTTCCGCGGCGCCAAGCAGTCGGGTATCGGCACCGAAATGGGTGAGGCGGGCTTCGAGGAATATACGCAGGGACAGGTCGTCAGCGTATCCCTCGGGGAGCTTGCCTGACCCGGACGCCAACGTTCCGGAGAAGACCATGGCCCCGAGCCACGCCGCGCTCGACAGCGCGGCCCGAGCCCATCGCATCGACGGGCGGGCTATCGCCCGCTCGCTCGATGAGGAGACCGCCGCCGCCGTGCGTGCCATCGTCGCGCGCGACGGGGCGCCGCCGGGGCTGGCGGTGGTGCTGGTCGGCGAGGACCCAGCGAGCGAGGTCTATGTCGGCCGCAAGATCGAGGCGTGCCTGCGGGTCGGCATCCTGTCGTTCGAGCATCGCCTGCCGGCGCAGACCACGCAGGACGCGCTGCTGACACTGATCGCCCGGCTCAACGCCGATCCGACGATCCACGGCATCCTGGTGCAGGTCCCGCTACCGCCGCACATCGACGAGGGCATGGTGCTGAGCGCGATCGACCCGGCCAAGGACGTCGACGGCTTCCACCCGGTCAATGTGGGCCGGCTGTCGACCGGCACCGGCGGGCTGGTGCCCTGCACCCCGCTCGGCGTGATGATGCTGCTCGACAGCGTGATCGACGACATGAAGGGCATGGATGCGGTGGTGATCGGCAAGTCGAACATCGTCGGCAAGCCGATCGCGATGCTGCTGCTCGAGCGGGAGGCGACCGTCACCGTCACCCATATCGAGACGCGCGGCCTGCCCGACATCGTCCGCAAGGCCGACATCGTCGTCGCGGCGGCGGGTGCCCCCCGGCTGGTCAAGGGCTTCTGGGTGAAGGAAGGAGCCGTGATCATCGACGTCGGCATCACCCGCATGCCCGGCGAAGGCGGCAAGGCCAGGCTGGTCGGCGACGTCGCCTTTGACGAGGTCCAGCACGCCCGCGCCGTGACCCCCGTGCCGGGCGGCGTCGGGCCGATGACGATCGCCTGCCTGCTCGCCAATACGGTGAAGGCGGCGCAGATGCGGAACGCTCAGAAGAAGTAGAAGCGCAGCGCCGCGTCGGACATCGACCGGCGCACGCGCGCATCGGGAACGATCCGGTAGAAAAGGTCGAGCGTCGCGGCATAGTCCACGGCGCCCTCGAAGCCGACGAACGGCGCGTCGCTGCCCCAGAACAGCCGCTCCGGCCCCGCCGCCGCGATGAGCCGCGTGGCATAGCCGGCGACCTCGTCCGCGGGCAGGCGGAAGCCGGCAGACAGCTTGACCCGGGTCCGCCCCCGCTCGATGGCGCGGAGCACCGCCAGGAAGCCCTCGCCTTCCATCCCGCGTTCGGCGCGAAGCAGGCCGAAATGGTCGACGACGATGTCGATCCCGCTGTCGTCGAGCGTGGGCAGCAGGGCTGCGAGCTGCCCGCCGCTCAGGTTCAGTTCGATGTGCAGCCCGGCATCGGCAAGGCGGCGGACGAAGCGGCGGAAGCGATAGCCGGCGAGATCTGGCAGCGCCGCCGCCGCCGGAAGCTGGTAGCGGACGCCACACACGCCCTGCGCCTTCAGCGCCGCCATCTCGGCCGGACCCGTGTCGGGATCGAGCATCACCGTGGCGCGAAGCCGCCGGTGTCTGGCCAGCACCGATAATGTATAGTCATTATAGTCGCCGAACAGGCTGGCGGCGGTCACCACCCCGAAGCTGACGCCGTGCCGGTCGAGTTCGGCCAGATAGGCTTCTACCCGATAGTCATAGTCGGGCCGCGTCCAGGCGGCGTCGGTGAACGGCATTCCCCGGTGGAAGACATGACAATGCGCGTCGACGACCGGAGGCTCCGGCGCGGTCATGCCCGGGCAGGCTGACGGCTCGCGAACAGCGTCCTGCCATTGTCATGCAGCAGCTTCGCCCGTTCGGTATCGGTCAGCAGCGCGGTCGCGGCGACAGCATGCTCGACCATTTCCTCATAGCTGTTCTTCGTGTTGCCATAGTCGGATCCCCACATCACCCGGTCGATCCCGTAGGTGTCGACCATGCGGCGCACGAAGCGGGCGGAATCGATCCCGGTCTCGGCGAAGCGGTTGAAGTTGATCTGGGTGACCTTGAAGTGGACGTTGGGGACGTAGAGCAGCGAGAGGTGCTCGGCCCCGATCGTGCCCTCGTCGCCCTTGTTGACGGCGGGCCAGCCGCAATGGTCGAGGCAGATCACCGTCGACGGAAAGCGCTTGGCGAGCGCGATGACCCGGCCGAGTGCCGCCGCGGACGGGATGCCCGGGGCGTACATCAGCACCATGCGCAGGCCGAGCTCGTCCGCGACCGCCCACGTATCGAGTGCGGCGGGGGAATCGAGCCAGGGATATTCGCCGGCGGCGTCGGGATAGCCGAACAGCCGCAGGCCGCAGACATTATGCGCGACGGCGAGCGACCGCAGTTTCGCGGGGGTGGCCGGATCGGCGGCGTGGAGGATCAGCACCGTAGCCAGCCGATCGGGATGCGCATCCGCCACCGCCAGCGCGTAGCTGTTATCGGTCTTGTAGACGGTGTTGTACTGGACCGCCGCGCCGCCTGTGACGCCCAGCCGGTCCCATAGCGGGATTAGCGTGGCCGGGGTCGCCGGGTTGGCGGCGATACGGGCGCGCACCGCCTCTTCGCCCTCGCGCGCGCCGGTGACGTCGATCGGATAGCGATCGGTGTCCGCCGTGAAGAAATGGGCGTGGGTGTCAAACAGCCGGACTTGCGGCATGATGATCTCCGGGTTGCGGCCGACGGGCGGCGAGACGATTGGCGAGATGCATGGTGACCGCGGGAATGATCGCGATCGCCGAGAAGACGAAATAGGTGTCCATCCGATCGAGCCCCGCGCCGAGCAGGAAGCCGCCGATCATCGGCCCGATGATCGCGCCGACCCGGCCGAAGCCGACGACGAAGCCGACGCCGGTGTTCTGCACGTCGGCGGGATACATCTTCACCGCGACCAGGAACAGGCCGGTATAGGCGCCGACCACGAACAGGGTGGTGACCCCAGCCATTGCCAGCAACGGCACGGGATCGGGCGGCTGGATGCCGAAGATGATCAGCGACACCGCGGCGAGCGCGAAATAGATGGCGGTCAGCCGCCCCTCGCCGATCGGCTTGGCGAGCAGGCCCATGGTGAGGTGGCCGAGAGCGCCGCAGGCGCCGGTGATCATCCCGCTCGCCGCGGCCAGGGTAGGCGACAGGCCCGCATTGGCGAGGATGGTCGGCTTCCAGTTGAGCAGGAAATAACCGACGATCGCGTAGGTGAGCGAGGCGGCCCAGACCAGCAGGCTCGCCTGGCGCAGGTCGGGCGCGAGCAGGGCCTTGATCGTGCTGCGATCCTTGCGGGCGGGGTCGACCGGCGGGAAATCGGGCAGCGGTGGCTTCTGCGCACGCGCCAGCAGGCGGTTGATCCGGTCGAGGTCGCGGGGATGGCGCCGCTTGGCCAGGAATTCCGGCGACTCGCCGAGCAGCATGAGGCTCGCGACGAAGGTAATGGCGTTGAGCACTCCCGCGGCTACGAAGATCATTCGCCAGCCCGCATATTCAAGCGCGATCACGGCGACCGCGCTGGCCGTCATCGTGCCGATGGTGAAGCCCAGATGGAGGACGGCGAGGGCGACGTTCCGAACCTTGGCGGTGCTGACTTCCGCAACCGTCGTGTTCAGGCAGACGACCAGCGTGCCGAGGCCGACACCGGTGACCAGGCGCAGCACCAAAAGCTGATAGACGTCGGTGGAGACGCTGGTGAGCAGCAGCGCCGCGGCCAGTGAACCGATCGCGCCGAGCATGACCGGGCGGCGCCCGATCCTGTCGGCGAGGGGCGCAACGGCGAAGGCGCCGATCGAAAGGCCGACGGAAGAGACGCCGAAGATGGTGCCGAGCACCGCCGGGGCGACGCCCCATTCCTTCGTCAGCACCGGCGCGGCCAGCGCCAGCGATGCGACGTCGAATCCGTCGGCAACGTTGCAGAAGCAGCAGAGCGCCACGACCAGATACTGGTAGGGGCTCATCGCCGCCGCCAGCAGCCCGGGCCTTTCCGGTCCCGCGCCCCGCGATGTTCCAGCCACGCTGTCCCTCCTTTTCCGCCGCCCGAACGCGCCGCGCGGCGGTTGGGATTTTTTGCCTATATCTAATTTCATTCGTCAATATGCGATTTCGCCGCTTGCGCAAACCCGAATCTGTATGTCATAAACAAGTATCGTTCGTCATATCATAATGAGTCAGAGGCGTGGCTCATTCCATCGGCATGGGTTTCAGAGCCGGACGATCGATGGCCTGGACGTCAGCGGCACAGCGAAAGAACGCCGCATCAACCTGGGGAGGATCGATGAAGAGGACCATTTCCGCATTCGCGCGCCTGCGGCCGTCGGCCTTGCTGGCGGGATCGAGCGTCGCCGCATTGGCGCTGCCGCTGATCGCGATCGCGTCGCCGGCCGGCGCGCAGGTCGCGAGCCCGGCGCCCGCCGCCGAGAGCGACACGCGTTACGACGACAATCGGGAGATCACGGTCACGGGTTCGCGCCTGCGCACCGGCTTCACGGCGCCGACCCCGGTCACCGCGATCGGCGACGCCCAGATCGAGAGTCGCGCGCTCAACACCGTGGCCGAGCTGAACTATGAAATCCCGCAACTCCGCATCAACCAGAATATCGGCCGGTCGAGCGAACCGGTCGGCCAGAACGTCGCCGACCTGCGCGCGCTGGGATCGGCGCGCACGCTGTTGCTGCTCGACGGCCGCCGGCTCGCGGCGACCAGCCCGTTCGGCGGCATCGACACCAACATCTTCCCGGTCTCGCTGATCAACGGCGTGGAGGTTGTAACCGGCGGTGCTTCCGCTGCCTACGGCTCGGACGCGGTGGCGGGCGTCATCAACTTCTCGATCGACAAGAATTTCGAAGGGCTGAAGATCGATGCCTCCTACGGCCAGTCCAAATATGACGATTTCCATCGCCCGGTGATCTCCGCCGCGGCCGGCAAGAGCTTCCTCGACGACCGGCTGCACGTGACGGTGGCCGGCGACTTCTTCCGCAACACCGGCCAGACGCGCGTGGCGAGCCGGCCGTGGGGCCGGGGCAACCCGGTGCTGTTCAATAATCTCGGCTACACGCCGACCAACGGCCAGACCAAGAATTTCATCGCCAGGGGAGCGACCTTTTCGCGCATGACCTTCGGTGGCCTGATCGTCGCGCCGGCGACCAGCCCGCTCTACGGCATCCAGTTCGGACCCAACGGCACGCCGCAGCCCTTCGCCTACGGCAACCGGGTCAATACGGTGTTCCAGCTCGGCGGGCAGGGTGACTCGGTCGAGGACGAGGGCAACATCATGCCGCGCATCACCCGCTATTCGGGCTATGGCCGGCTGAGCTACGAGGCTTCGGACAGCCTGTCCTTCTGGTCCGAGCTGCTCTGGTCGCGCGTCGAGGTGCAGTCGGACCTCGCCCCCAACTATGACAGCGGCACCTTGACGATCCGGCGGGACAATGCGTTCCTGCCCACGTCGATCCGCGACATCATGCTCGCAAACAACATCCCCTCGTTCAGCTTCGGCCGCATGAACCTGGAAGATGGTTTCTCCGAGAACAACAGCGTGACCCGCGCCATGCGTTACGCGGCGGGCGCCGAGGGCAAGTTCGGCGACGGCTGGAGCTGGGATGCCTTCGTCCAGCGGTCGGACAACCGCTTCCGGCAGGAGAGCGTCAACAACCGTATCCAGGCGAACTGGTTCGCCGGCATCGATTCGGTGATCAGCCCGCTCACCGGCCAGCCGGTTTGCCGGATCAACGCCGACGCCAGCACGGCGAACGACAATCCGGCCTGCGTTCCGATCAACGTCTTCGGAGCGGGATCGATCAGCCAGGCCGCGCTCGATTGGTATCGCGGCACGTCCTTCTATGCGGCCAAGATGCGCCAGAACGTTGCCGGTCTGAACGTCGCCGGCACCCCCTTTGCAACCTGGGCCGGCGACGTGTCGCTCGCGTTCGGCGGCGAGTATCGGCGCGAGAAGATCGACAGTGTCTCCGACGCGGTTTCGCTGGTGAGCGGCTGGCGCTCGATCAACCAGCAGCCCTTCTCGGGCAAGTTGAACGTCAAGGAGGTCTATGCCGAGGTCGGCGTTCCGCTGGCCAAGGACGTGCGCTTCGCCAAGAGCCTCGAGCTCAACGGCGCGATCCGCTATGCGGACTACAGCTCGTCGGGCGGCGTTACGACCTGGAAGGTCGGCGTCAACTATTCGCCCATTTCCGACATCCGCTTCCGCGGCACGCTGTCGCGCGACATCCGCGCCGCCAACATCAACGAGCTCTTCTCGGGTCGCAACCAGGTGATCAATACGATCGTCGACCCGCGTGACAACGTCGCCAATTTCGTGACCCAGCTCACCGGCGGCAATCCGGCCCTCGATCCGGAAAAGGCCGACACGAAGGCGGTGGGCGTCGTGCTGCAGCCCGGCTTCGTTCCCGGGCTCAGCGTCTCGGTCGACTACTATTCGATCAAGATCAAGGACGCCATCACTTCGGTCCCGGCCCAGACGATCGTCGACAATTGCCTTAAGCTCGGGATCGACAGCTTCTGCCCGTTCGTCGAGCTGGACGGCGCGGGCAAGATCAGCCGGGTGACCGCAACGCTGATCAACACCCAGACAGTCAAGACCAGCGGCGTCGACTTCGAAGCGGCCTATCGCCGGCCGGTCGAATGGTTCGGGCAAGGCGACGGTACGATCGGCGCGCGGCTGCTCGTCACCTATGTCAACGATCTGGAGCTCACCACCTCGGGCGTGACGATCGACTATGTCGGCGACCTCGCCACCGACTATAGCGGCCAGCCGCGCTGGAAGGCCAATTTCGACCTGACCTATGCCGGCGGCCCGCTGAAGCTCGGCGCCTATGTTCGCTACATCGGCAGCGGCAAGTTCCGCTCCTTCTACATCGACGATGTCGACCTGCCGGCCGACCAGAACCATGTGAAGGGACGCGCCTATGTCGACCTGTCGGCGGCCTACAAGATTACCGACGCGATCGAGCTCTACGGCAAGATCGACAATCTCTTCAATAATGCCCCGCCGGTAATCCCCAACAACATCGTCCAGCCGACCGTCTCCAACTCGCAGATGTTCGACAAGATCGGGCGCTTCTACGTGGCCGGCGTGCGGCTGCGCCTCTGACCGGCGGCGCCGACCATCGGGGCGGGTCCGGTAGCGCCGGGCCCGCCCCTTCGGGTTTCAAACCAGGAGAGAGATGAGCGTGTCCACATCGCCCGCCGACGTGATCCGACAGTCGCCGATGAGCGTCTATCAATATGCGATCATCGCCCTGTGCGTGCTTAGCTACGCGTCCGACGGGGTCGACGTCGTCACCCTGTCCTACGCCGCGCCGGCGCTGATGAAGGAATGGGGCATTTCGGCCGAAACCTTCGGCCTCGCCTATACGGCCACCCCCGTCGGGATCGCCATCGGCTCCTTCTTCCTCTCTCCGCTCGCCGACAAGATCGGCCGCCGCACCCTGACCCTGTGGCTGCTCGGCTCGCTGGTGATCATGCTTTTCCTCACCGCAGTCAGCAGCTCGCTGCTGATGCTGGTGACGCTGCGGCTGCTGACCGGGATCAGTCTCGGCGCTCTGGTCGTCTGCCTCAACGTGACGGTGTCGGAGTTCAGCAACGAGGAGCGGTCGAACCTGCTCGTCGGCATCCTCCACACCGGCTATTCGGCTGGCGGCATGGTATGCGGCGCGCTTGCCGCGCTGCTGCTCGAGCCACTGGGCTGGCGCGCGCTGTTCTTCGCAGCGGCGCTGCTCAGCGCCGTCAGCTTCCTGCTCAGCCTCCTGGTCCTCGCGGAATCGCCGATGTATCTCATCGCCCGCCGTCCCGCGAACGCGCTCCAGCGCCTCAACGCGATCTTCCGCCGGATGAGGAAGCCGGAATTCGACAGCCTTCCGCCTGCGCCCGAAACCGTGGCGGGCGGTCGGAAGGGACGGACGATCATCCCGCGCGCTCTGTGGTTCGGTACCGGGCTGCTCTGCCTCGCCGGCTTCGTCTTCACCGTCAGCGGCGGCTTCATGGCGAGCTGGCGGCCCAAGCTGCTCGACATGGCGCAGATGACGATGACCTGGAACGGCATCGCCGGGGTCTGCACCCATGGCGCCGGTATCTTCGCACATCTGTTCGTGGGCGCGCTTGCCCGCAGGGTGGGCGAGCGCAAGATCGCGGTGATCTTCCTGACCGGGATGGGGCTCGCCTTCACCCTGCTGGGGATGGTGCCCGACGGCGCGATCGTGCCGCTGATCGTCGCGTCCACCCTGTCCGGCTTCTTCAACGTCGGCGCCTTCACTGCGATCATCCTGGTGACGCTCAACTATTACGACGCTTCGGCGCGCAGCGCCGGGCTCGGCATCATGCTCGGCTGCTCGCGGGTCGGCGGCATCGTCGGGCCGCTGCTCGGCGGCTTCGCGATCGGCGCGGGCTTCGGCCGCTTCTGGACATTGTTGCTGTTCGCGGTGATCCTGGCGATCCCGGTCGTCGCGGCGATCTATGCGCGATCCCGCGCGACGGGCGAACCCGTGCCGGCGCATGCCTAGCCGAGCCGTATCGCGGAGACGTGGAATGACGATCATGTTGCGGCCGAGCCTGGCCATCGCCGCCGCCCTGTTCGCCGCCGCCACGGCGGCCGACGCACAAACGGCGCGGCCCGCGCTCGACTATGGCAGCGCGGCTAAGATCCGCGATACCTGCCTCGACTGGGCGGCGAAGAACGGCAAGCGGATGACGATCGCCGTAATGGACACGCACGGCATGCTCGTTGCCTATGCCCATATGGACGGCGCCTCCTATGAGGCGGGCGAGATGGCGCGGTGGAAGGCTACCGCCGCCTCGCGCTTCGGCCGCTCGACCGCCGATCTCGCCAAGCTGAATCCGGCCGCCAACGTCCCCAATGTCGCGACGATCCCGGGCGGCCTGCCGATCTACACCGACGCCGGCGCCGCGCTGGGCGGCGTCGGCGTCTCCGGCGGGAAGATCGACGAGGACGTGGCCTGCGGCGTCGCCGGGATCGGCGCGGCCGGCCTCCGCGCCGATAAGCCTGCGTCCTGATCGCTATGGGCATCCTGCGGGATCGGGTTGCGCTTGTTACCGGTGCCAGCTCCGGGATCGGCGAAGCCTGTGCCTTCGCCTTCGCGGCCAGGGGCGCGAAGCTGGTGCTCGCCGCGCGCCGGACCGATCGCCTGGACGGGCTCGCGGCGCGGCTGGCGGCAGCGGGGGGCGAAGCGCTGGCGGTCCCGACCGACGTCACGGACGAAGATTCGGTCGAGCGGCTGTTCGCTGCCGCCATGGAGCGGTTCGGTCGGGTCGACGTGCTGGTGAACAACGCCGGCATCGCCGACAGCACGCCGGCCGACGCGCTGGAACTGGCGCTGTGGCACAAGGTGATCGACACCAACCTGACCTCTGCCTTCCTCTGCGCGCGGGCCGCGATCCGCATCATGAAGCCGCAGGGCCATGGCCGGATCATCAATGTCGGCTCTATCTCCGCTCGCGTGCCGCGCGCGGAAAGCCCGGCCTACACGGCCAGCAAATGGGGGCTGGACGGCCTCACCCGCGCGCTGGCGATCGACGGTCGCGCGCACAATATCGCGGTCTCGGTCATGCATCCCGGCATCGTCGCGACCGAACTGGGCGGGGGCGGCGCCGCGAAGCGGCCCGCCGAGCTGACCGCCGCGCCCGAGGACATCGCCGAGGTGATCGTCCACATGGCCGACATGCCCGACCACCTCAATTTCTACGAGGCGCTGGTCGTGCAGAACAAGATTCCGTTCCTGGGAAGGGGATAGGCACCCCCTTCCGCGGCATGGCGCCGGCAGATCAGTAGGCGTCGATCTCCTTCAGCGCCTCGGCGGCGAGCTGCCAGCTTTCCACGCCCCCGGCCACGCCGATGTAGAGCGTGGTCTGGAGCAGCACCTCGCGGATGTCCTCCTTGGTGGCGCCGTTGGCGATCGCGCATTTGACGAGGCGCTTCAGGGGGGTGTGCCGGTTGAGCGCTGCACAGATCGCCATCGTGATCAGGCTGCGTTCGCGCAGGGTCAGCCCCGGCCGGGTCCAGGTTTCGCCGAAGCAGGCGGACGTGACGTAGTTTTCGAGGGGCTCGTGGAAGTCGTCGGCGGCGTCGAGCCGTTCCACGCTCGCCGCGCCGAACAGCGCCTTGCGCATCTCGCGGCCGGCCTGAAAGGCGGGGTCGTCATGCTTCAATGCCATGGTCTTGTCCTATGTTCGGAGGATGGTCCTGATCGAGGTGCCGAGCCGCGCCATCTCGTCGCGCGCGGCGGAGGAGAAGCGCAGTGCGCGCAGGAAGCCGTGCGGCATCGACGGGGCGAGGCGTGCCTCTACCACGACGCCGGCCGCGCGCAGCCGGGCGGCATAGTCTTCGCCCTCCTCGCGCATCGGATCGATCGCCGCGCCGAGCAGGATGGCCGGCGGGAGGCCCGACAGGCCGGCGCGGCGTAGCGGCGCCGGGTGGCCGATCGGGTCGCGTGCATCGCATTCGTGCCAGATGCGGAGCATCGCATCGATGACGGGCCAGCTCAGCACCGGGTCCTCCGCGGAGCGGTGCGCTTCGCGCGCGACGACGTCGAACATGCCGTAGAGCAGCACCTGGGCGGCGATCGCCGGGCCGCCCCGGTCGCGTGCCAAGATCGAGAGCTGCGCCGCGATGAACGCGCCCGCGCTGTCGCCGGCGACGCCGATCCGCGCCGGATCGATGCGCAGTTCCTCGGCCATGGCGCGCGCCCAGCCGAGCACTGCGAAACATTCCTCGATGATGGCGCGTGGCGTCGCCTCGGGCAGGCGGCGATAATGGACGCTGATCACCGTCGCACCGCTCGCTTCGGCCAGCCCCATCGCCAGCGGCTCGTAGCTTTCGATGCTGCCGCCGGTGAAGCCGCCGCCGTGGAAATAGACGAGCGCAGCCTGCGCGCCGTCGCCGGCCGGACGGTATATCCGGACCGGCGTTTCGCGGCCGGGGGCGACGACGAAGCTGGTCGCGACCGCCATCCCGCCGGGCCGGGGGATGGCGATGCGGTCGGCATGGCGGTCGGCGAGCAGCCGCGCCGTTTCCAGCGGCGGCCGCTCGCCTGGCGGTGCGAGACGCACCGCCGCGATATAGTCCGCTATCCCGTCGGGGAGGGGCGGGCCGGCCGGCACGTCAGGCCCAGAGGCGTTGCGATGCCAGCTTCGCGCCCTCGACCAGTGCCGACAGCTTTGCCCATTGCACCTCGGGATGGACGCGCGCCATGTTCCAGCCCTGCGAGAAGCCGCAGTCGGTGCCCGCGATCACATTCTCGCGCCCGACGACGCTTGCATAATTCTCGATCCGCCAGGCGACCAGCTCGGGATGTTCCACGACGTTGGTCTGATGGCTGATCACGCCGGGGACGAGGATCTTGCCGTCGGGCAGCTTCACGTCCTTCCACACCATCCATTCATGCTCGTGGCGCGGGTTGGCACCCTCGATCACATAGGCCTGCGCCTTGATCTTCAGGATGATGTCGATCACCTCGCGCAGCGGCACGTCGGTGGTGTGCGGCGTGTTCATCGACCCCCAGCACATATGGTAGCGGACCCGATCCTCCGGGATGCCCCGCAGCGCATGGTTATAGGCCTCGACCTGCCGTTCCGACGCGCGGCGCAGATCCTCGGGCGTGGGATTGGGATTGCCGGGCAGCACCTGGTTGCGCGCGGGCAGGCCCAGGTCGAGCTGGACGACGAAGCCCGCATCGACGATCGCCTTATACTCCTCGTGCATCGCATCGGCGAGCGCGTAGAGATAGGCGGACTCGCTCTCATAGACCTCGCCCGCGTCGGCATCGTCGCGCGCCGGAGTCGCGGAGGGCATGAACGCTTCGACGAAGTCCTTGCCTTCCAGCGCCGCCTTGTAGTTGTCGAGGTCGCGCTGCAGCGCGGCCTGGCCGACATAGCTGATCGGCGCGGCAACCCGAACCCGGCTGGGCGGGGTCTTCGCGGCCTTATGCGTCTTATCCGCATCGAGCTCGGGCGGCATCCACATCGTCTTGTACATGCCGTTGTACTGCTTCATGAAGCCGGGGAATTCGTCCTGGAGCAGAGCGTAATAAGGGCCTTTCTCCTCGGGAGGCACCTTCTCCAGCCCGCCCAGCCGCTCGATCACATAATTGTGGAAGCTCGGCTTCGATATCTCGCCGTCACTCGGGATGTCGATGCCGATTTCCGCCTGCTTCGCCACGACCTCCGCGACGCCCTGCGTCACATGTTCCTCGAAGGCGTTCTCGTCGACGGGCTCGCCCAGCGTCTTCGCCATCATGTCGCGAAGGACCGGGAGAGGGCGAATCAGACTCCCCACATGGGTCGTCAATATGCGTTCGGTACTGCGCCTCACATCATCTCCTATGCTATTCGCCGACTATGGATGCCGCAGGAAAACGGCGTGCGAATGAAAGCTTGGCTTATAAGAATATTGATGCCATGTTGAATGGCGTTTGTAAATAGCGACTCTCGGAAACGGGAATCAGCCGTTTTCCAGAGGCGGAGACGGAATCGGGGAGAGGCAATGTTCAATGCCGCGGTGAAGCATAAGCTGGAAGCGGGCGAGGTCGTGTTCGGCAGCTTCTTCAAGTTCGATTCGGCGCCGATGGCCGAACTGTTCGGCCTGTCGGGGTTCGATTTCCTGATCATCGACGGCGAGCATGGCTGCTACACCCATGCGGGGATCGAGAATATCGTCCGCACCTGCGAGCTGGTGGGGATGAGCAGCGTCGTACGCACGCCCGACGCCGCGGAAGCCAATATCCTCCACGTCCTCGACAGCGGCGCCAGCGGCATCCAGATTCCCTCGCTCAAGAGTGCGGCCGAGGTGCGGGAGGTGATCGCCCGGGCCAAATATTGGCCGATCGGTGAGCGCGGATCGGCGCGCGGCTGCCGCGCTGCGGCCTATGGTCTGTCGGGCGCCGACTATGAGGCGCGCGCCAATCGCGACACGCTGGTCTCGGTCCATGTCGAGAACAAGGAGATGGTCGCGGACGTCGAGGCATTGTGCGCGGTCGAGCACCTCGACGTGCTGTTCATCGGACCCGGGGACCTCAGCCAGTCGCTCGGCCATCCGGGCAATGCCGGACATCCCGACGTCGTCGCGGCGATCGATCGGGTGATCGAGGTCGCCGCCGGTCGCAAGCATATCGGCACGGTCGTCAGCAATGCCGAGCAGCTCAGGGCCTATGTCGAACGCGGCGTGAAATATATTGCCTGGCAGTCCGACCTCGTCATGGTCCGCAACATGCTCAAGGCCGCGGTCGCGAACTTCGGGCCCTATCGCGCGGCATGACCAGAGGAGATGTGAGGCGATGAAGCGACCGGCAGGCGGGCGGGGCAAGGAACTGGCGGCAGTGGCGCCGCTGCTCGACCAGATCACCGAGGACATCCTCTACGGCAAGGTGTGGGAACGCGAGGAACTGTCTCCGCGGGATCGCAGCCTCATCACCATCACCTGCCTTGTCGCGCTCGGCCGCGAACAGGCGCAGGGCCACATGGAATATGGCATCGAGAACGGCCTCACGGTCGAGGAGATCGGGGAGGCGATCGCCCATATCGCCTTCTATGCGGGCTGGCCGGTGGCGGTGAGCGCCGCGCGGCGGCTGAAGACGATCGTCGATGCGCGCGACGCCACGCAAGGCAAGGAATAGCCGGCCATCGACCGGCGGCGAGGGAGAGGATCTAGCATGGCACAATCGGACGAGGCCGCACGAACGGGCCCGATCGATATCGAGAGCTTTCTGGACGGGGTGAAATTCTCGTCCTTCCACATCCGCGTCATGCTGATCGGCGCGCTGGTGATGATGGTGGACGGCTTCGATCTCGGCGTACTGAGCTGGGTGCTGCCCAAGGTTTCCGACGATTTCGGGGTGACCCGCACATCGTTGACCTGGGTGCTGTCCACGCAGCAGGCGGGGATGGTGCTGGGCGCCTATCTGATCGCGCCGATCGCCGACCAGATCGGGCGCAAGCGGCTGCTCCTGCTCTGCCTGCTCGCCGTTTCGGCGAGCTGCTTCGTGACGATCTTCGTGAACAGCGTGATGGCGCTCGCGATGTGCCGGCTCGTCACGGGCATGTTCGCCAGCGCCGTGATCGCCAACATGGTGGCCCTCGCTTCCGAACTGGCGCCTGCGCGGCGACGTTCGACGATGGTGACGATGGTGCTGGCGGGATCGATGCCGGGCGCGATCCTGGGATCGGCGATGCAGGCCTTCCTGCTCAACCAGCATGGCTGGCACATCGCCTTCTGGATCGGCACCGGGCTGCCGCTGCTGCTGCTGCCGATCATGGTCTTCTTCCTGCCCGAAAGCCCGAAATTCCTGGCTGCCCGCAACCCTTCCGATCCACGCCTGCTGCGCACGCTGGAGGCGCTGGCACCGGGACAGGGGGCGATCGAGATCGCTCCGCCGCCGGCGCGCGCGGCCAAAGGCGGCAGCGTGGCGCTGGTGCGCGAGCTGTTCGCGCCGGGCCTCGCCCTGCCGACGATCCTCCTGTGGCTCGCCTTCATCAGTTCGTTCGGGTTCATCAGCGCGGCGCTGTGGAAGACGACGGTATTCCACGACCTCATCGGTCTGAACTGGAAGCAGGTCGCCATCACCACCGCGCTCGGCACCGGGTTCGGTGCGGTCGGCATGGTGACGATCGGGATGATGATCGACCGCTTCGGCTTCCGCGCGATCGTACCGACCTATTTCGTGATCGCGTCGATGGCGGCGGTCGGCATGGCGTTGTTCGCGCCCGGATGGGGCATGTACGTCGCGCTCGCGATCAACGCGACGATGCAACATGCTGCCCATGCCGGCCTCGCCTCCATCGCTTCAACGCTCTATCCCACGCGCAACCGCGCCACCGGGGTAGGCTGGGCCTATGGTGCGGGGCGGGCGGCGTCGATCGTCGGCCCGATGTACGGCGCGCTGGCGCTGGAACATCATTGGGGGGCGCTGGGCTATTTCTTCCTGCTCGCCGCGCCGCTCGCTTCGGCCGGGATCGTCATCTGGCTGCTGCTGACGGTGAAGCCGCTTGCCCGGGTCGGGCATGTGGCGGGGCACTAGAGCCAGTTTCAATCAATCCGAAACTGACTTTGGGCGATGGACAGCGCCCGTCGCCCGGTTCCGGTCGGGATGACGGGCCGGGTTCGAGACCTCAGACCCGCTGGACGCCGGCGCGGCGATATTCTTCGGTGAATTCCTCGGCCTCGATCTCCGCGTCGTCCTGATTGGGAGCGCTCAGCGATTCGAGCAGGCGGGTGAGGAAGCCGCGCAGCGCGTCCTGCTCCTCGGCGCCGAGCGGGGACATGATTTCGCGCTCCAGCGCGCGGCTGTCCTTCTGGCACTGACGCAGGATATCCTCGCCCGCCGGTGTCAGGCGCAACTCCAGGAGGCGCTTGTTGGTCGAGCTCACCTGCCGGTCGATCAGTGCCTTGGTCTCGAGGATGGCGATCTGCTTGATCATCGTCTGCGGCTTCACGTCGTACAGCCGCGCCAGTTCGGCCGAGCTGGTGCCGGGTTTCGACGAGAGCGTCGTCAGGATACGGAACTGGACCGCCGTGATGCCGAGCGGCTGGAACACCGATTCCAGCCGGACATAGGCCTTGTACTGGACCTGCTTGACGAGATGGAGGATCGAGGGCGGGTGGCGATCCTTCTTCGGGCGAGCGGCTTTGTCCATGGCCCTTACTGTCCGATCGAAGGCGGCATGTCCAGCATCGACAGGCCCGGAAAATGGGGCGCCCGCACCGCGGACGCCCCGCGCGACGAGCTATTTGCCCTTGAGCCGCCGGGTCGCCAGCGCCGCACCCTCGGCCATCGCCGACAGCTTGGCCCATACGATCTCCTCATGCCCGACCCGCGATCCGATGCCGCAGTCGGTGCCGGCCTGGATGTTCTCCATGCCGACCAGGCTCGCGAAGTTGACGAGCCGCTCGGCGACCAGTTCGGGATGCTCGACCAGGTCGGTCATGTGGCCGACGACGCCGGGGACGAGGATCTTGCCCTCGGGCAGCTTCACATCCTCCCATATGCGCCATTCGTGCGCATGGCGGACGTTGCTCGCCTCGAAGCTGTAGGCCTGGGCCTTCACCTTCAGCAGCAGGTCGACGATGTGGCGGAACTCGATGTCGTGGACGTGCGGACGATGGCCGCTGCCCCAGCACATGTGGAAGCGGACCTGCTCCTCGGGCAGGCCGTCCAGCGCATGGTTGATCACCTCGACCGCGAAGTTCAGATAGTCGCGATATTGCTCGACCGACCAGTCGGGGTAGAACATCCAGCTGGTCGCGAATTCAGGTTCGTCGACCTGGACGATCAGTCCGGCGTCGGTGATCGCCTTATATTCATTCCGCATCGCCGCGGCGACAGCCATCATATAGTCGCGCTCGTCGGCATAATGGGCGTTGCGTGCGCCGGCGCCGGCGCTGAGCGGCCCAAGCGCGGCGATGAAGCCCTCGACCCGATCCTCCTTACCCTTGAGCGCGGTCCTGAGCGCATCGATGTCGCCCTGGATTGCCTCCTGTCCGACATAGGTCAGCGGGCCGGTGCAGACCTTCTCGGTCGCCGGGCGCTTTGGCGCATTGCCGGGAGTCATGAAGCCGGGGCGGACCGGGCCTCCCGCGCCGGCGAACCACAGTCCGGATTCATAAAAGCCCGGAAAGTCGCGGCGGTCGCGCTCGCCGGGGCCGGCCCGCTTCGGCGTCGCCGACGGGTCGCGCGGCAGGGTTTCCCAGCCGGCCACCCGGCTCTGGATGTAGCTCGTATAGCTGCCCATGTTGGCGGCCTTCACATATTCGCCGTCGTTGATGACGGTGACGCCGCAGGCGATCTGCTTGTCGACCACTTCCTGCACCGCAAGCGGCAACCGCTTCTCGATCGCCGCGCGGTTGCGGTCCGCATCGACGAGCAGCGCGTCGAGGTCGGCCGGTCGGGGCAGGTTGCCGCCATGGGTGGTCAAGATCCGGTCGGTGGAACGGCGCATATCCTGTCTCTCTCCTGATGATCGGCCGGGCGGTTCAGCGCCGGCGCGTGAATTTCTGGATCTGGTGGCTGGCATGGGCTTCGTCGATCCAGCCGGGCCGCAGCGCGAAGCTGTAGGTCACCTCGGCGACATAGACGTCGCCGCGGCCGTCGACCGCGATCGCATGGGGCGCGATGAAGTTACCCGGCGCATGGCGCTGTTCGGACGAGCCGCCCCAGCGATCGAGCACCCGCCCGTCACGGTCGAGCACGCTCACCCGGGCCGGCCGGTCGTCGCGCATCTCGCCATGGACGAAGCTCTTCTTACCCTTGGGGCGCCACAGCTCGGCGACATAGACCAGGCCATCGGCGTCGATCGCGAGGTCGCAGGGGCGCTGGATGTCGGTCCACTGGTCGAGGAAGGCGCCATCGGCCGAGAATATCTGGATGCGGTCATTCTCCCGGTCGCAGACGAGGACGCGCCCGTCGACGTCGCAGCCGATGCCGTGCGGCAGGTGGAACTCGCCTGGTCCGGTACCGATCTCGCCCCAGCTCTGGATCAACTCGCCCTCGGCCGAGAAGCGGTGGACGCGGCAATTGCCGTAGCCGTCGGCGACATAGAGCTCCCCGCTCGGGGCCACGGCGAGGTTGGTGCAGCGGTTGAACGGCCCGCCCGGGTAGCGGATGCATTCGCAGGCGTGGACATCATAGGGTGGCTTGGGATCATAGCCGGTGTCCGACGCCTGGCCGGGCACGCCCAGCGTCATGATCGGTGCACCGTCGAGCGTGAACACCCGGATGCTGTGGTCGCCATTGTCGACGCAATAGACCCGGTCGTCCGGGCCGATCGTCAGCCCGTGCGCCATGGTGAAGATGTCATCGCCCCAATGATGGAGATAGTTGCCGTCGCGGTCATAGACCAGCACGCGGGCTGGGAAACGGGTGAACAGATAGACCCGGTCTTGCGAATCGACCGCGACGCCGGTGACGTCACGATGGCTGATTCCCGGGGGAATCCGCTCCCACCCGGCATCGACGTCGAAACGGGGTACGGAAACATGGGTGACCGGCGACATCTTTCTCCCTTCCTGTCCACCCGCCGCCGCGAGCGTTGGGCCCGCTGTACGAAATTACGCGATGGAATTCTACTATTATGAATGGCATATGATAAAGATGATTGACAGCCTGCCTGATGATCTGTTCTATCCGATCGACGGCAATTGCGGCCAGGGGAGGATTTCTGGATGGCGGGCGCGGGTTCCGGGTCGGTCGATGTCGACTCCTTTCTGGACGGTCTGAGGTTCAACCGCTTCCACCTGACGGTGCTGATCCTCTGCACGCTGCTTACGGCGATCGACGGCTACGAGCTTTACGTGGTCGGCTGGGTGCTGCCCAAGCTGGCCGAGGACTTCGGCGTGCCGCGCACGGCCATCACCTCCGCGATGATCGCGCAGCAGGTCGGCATGCTGCTCGGCGCCTTCGTCATTCCACCGATGGCCGATCGGTTTGGACGGCCGCGTGTCCTGCTCGCCTGCTACGGCGGAATGACGCTCAGTGCACTGGCGATCGTGCACACCCATTCGCTGGTGCCGTTCGCCGCCTGGCGCTTCGTCGCCGGACTGTGCGGCACGGCGATGGTGCCCATCCTCGTCACACTGGCGTCGGAAACGGCGCCGCAGCGGCTGCGATCGACGATGAGCACGATCACCGTGTCGGGCACGATGATCGGCGCTCTGCTCGGCGCGGCGATGCAGGCTTTCGTGCTTGAGCCCTTCGGCTGGCGGGGCGCCTTCTGGATCGCGGCGGCGATGCCGGCGATCATGCTGCCGCTGATCTGGTTTCTCCTGCCCGAATCGCTGCGTTCGATGGCGGCGCGCAATCCGGATGATCCCCGCATTCAGGCCCTCGCCGACCGAATGCGCGCGGTGGGCGACGCACCGGTCCCCGTCCATGCCGTCGCCCGTGGAAAGGAGACGCGCAAGCGCGCGCTGCTGTCCGACATCCTGGGGCCGGGCCAACTGCTCAAGACGCTGCTGATGTGGGCGGTCGCGATCTCCAGCTTCGTGTTCATCACCGCGGGCGTGTGGAAGACGACGATCTTCAAGGATGTCGTCGGACTGAACTGGCAACAGGTCGCCGCGATCAACGCGACCAACACCGTCGCCGGCCTCGCGGGCATGGTGCTGATCGGCTATTGTATCGACCGGCTCGGCTTCAAGCTGGTGATGACCTGGACCTTCCTCCTCGCGGCGGCGGGCGCGGTTATGATCGGCGTGCTCGCACCCGGTGCGGGGATGTTCGTCGCGGTCTTCGCCATGGCGATATTCCAGCATGGCGGGCAGGCGGGCATCGCCGCGATGGCAGCCGCGCTCTATCCGCCCAGCCATCGCGCTACCGGCGTGGGCTGGGCCTATGGAGCGGGACGGATTGCCTCGATCTTCGCGCCGCTGTTCGGCAATTTCGTGCTGGGCGAGGGGTTCGGCGCGGTCGGCATCTTCGCGTTGCTGGCGGTGCCGCTGGCCTCGGCGGGCATCTTCTCCTTCTGGCTGATGAGCCTGCCAGGCACCCCCACCATCACCCGCGCCAATCTGAAGCATTGAACCATGGCCGACGAGGCGGCAGCAGCGGAGGGCGCAGCCCCGGTCGTGGACGGCCACGCCCATGTCTTCACCCGGACGACCCCGCTCGCGGCCGATGCCCATGCGCGGCCCGATTATGACTATACGGTCGACGACTGGCTGGCCGAGATGGCGCGCCACGGCCTGCGCTATGGCGTAGTCGCTGCCGCCAGCCTCCATGGCGGCCACAACGACCACATAATATCGGCGCTGGCCGCCTATCCCGACCGGCTGCGCGGCACCGTCATCCTGCCGCCCGACGCCGACGCGCGACTGCTGCGCGATCTGACTGGGCGCGGCGTCGTCGGCGTGCGGCTGACCTGGCGGCGATTGGCGGGGCTACCCGATATCGGTGCCGATCCCTGGCGTTCGCACCTGCGCGCGCTTGCCGATGCGGGGCTGCATGTCGAGCTGCTCGCCGGCGATGACGACCTGCCCGTGCTGCTCCCCGCGCTGGCGGAATCCGGCGTCCGCGTCGTCGTCGATCATTTCGGCGTGCCCGGGCGTGATAAGGGCGCGCAAGGAGAGGGGATGGACGCGCTGCTCCGCGCCATTGACCGGGGCGGCACCTGGGTGAAGATATCGGCCGGCTTCCGCATGGCATTCGAAACTGCGCGCGACTGCACCGCCCGGCTGCTCGCCGGGGCGGGGGCGGAGCGGCTGATCTGGGGAAGCGATGCCCCATTCGTGAACCATGAGGGCAGCGTCGACTATGCCGCCGCACTCGCCCTCTACCACCGCCTCGTCCCCGACGCCCCCACGCGCCACGCGATCGACCGGACGGCGCTCGACCTCTATTTCACATGATGGAGCCGTACCGATGAACCGCAGGGACAGGGCGATCGCCACCGCCGAGCTGCAGATGGGGCTCGCCGATTTCTGGCACGACGTCGACACGAACTGGGGCCGCCGCGCCGGGGAATATTACGCGCCCGAGGCGGTCTATGCATCGGGCAAGCTGCTGCTCGAAGGGCGTGAGGCGATCCAGAATTTCTATAGCTGGCGGGAGGCGCGGGGCGCCCGGGTGGCCGTCCACGCCTTCAGCAATTTCCGCGCCGAGTTCGACGGGCAGGGCGGCGCCACCGCCCACTGGTACATGCTGCTGTGGGGCGCAGACGGGGAAGCGCCGCTCGAGAGCACCGCTCCGACCCGGATCAGCCGTGCGACGGAGACGTTCCGCTGGGACGAAGCGGAAGGCCGCTGGCTTTGCACCCGTCGCGAGCTGGTCAATCTGTTCAAGGGCGGCGCGCAGCTCAACTTCAGCTGAGTCGAAGCCCGACTGCCGACCTGGCATGGCGATCGATGGAGGGTCGGGAGAAGGGATCATGCGGAGGGGACCGCATTCAGGCCCGGAGATTGGGGGAGGAAGGCCCTTCTCCCCTCTCCCTTTTTCTCCCCTCCAGGGGAGAGGGGAGAAAAGGCGTTACCCGTGGAAGGGCAGGTTCAGGGCATCGGCGACGGCCTGGTGCCGGATATGCCCGCCGGAAACGTTCAGCCCCGCGGCCAGGTGCGGGTCGGCCGCCATCGCGGCCTCGGCGCCCAGCTCCGCCAGCTTCTGGACGAACGGCAGCGTGGCGTTGTTAAGGGCGAAGGCCGAGGTGCGGGCGACCGCGCCGGGCATGTTCGCAACGCAATAATGGATCACGCCGTCGACCTCGAACACCGGATCGTCATGGGTGGTCGGATGGCTTGTCTCGAAGCAGCCGCCCTGGTCGATCGCGATATCGACGAGCACCGAGCCGCGCTTCATCGTCCTGAGCATGTCGCGGGTAACCAGCTTGGGTGCGGCGGCGCCCGGCACCAGTACCGCGCCGATCACCAGATGCGCCCGCGCGACAGCGGCGGCGATGGCTGCCTTGGAGGCGTAGGCGGTCTTGATCTGGCTGCCGAAATGCATGTCGAGCTCGGCGAGGCGATCGTTGCTGATGTCGTAGATGGTGACGTCGGCGCGCTGGCCGACCGCCATCTGCGCCGCGTTGATCCCGGCGACGCCGCCGCCGAGGATCGCGACCCGCGCCGGCGCGACACCGGGCACGCCGCCCAACAGCACGCCGCGCCCGCCCTGTTCCTTCTCCAGATAATGCGCGCCAACCTGGATCGACATCCGCCCGGCCACTTCCGACATCGGCTTGAGCAGCGGCAGCGCGCCCGAGCGCGAGGTGACCGTCTCATAGGCTATGCAGGTCGCTCCCGACGCCATCAGGCCCTCGGCCTGCGGCTTGTCGGCTGCGAGGTGGAGGTAGGTGAACAGCGTATGGCGCGGTTCGAGCAGAGCGATCTCGGACGGCTGCGGCTCCTTCACCTTGACGATCAGGTCCGCGCCGGCGAACACGGCGGCCGCGTCGGCGACGATCGAAGCGCCGACGTCGCGATAGTCCTGGTCCTCGAAATCGATGCCGAGCCCCGCGCCGGTCTCGACGATCACCGCATGGCCGGCGGCGACCAGGTCCGCCGCCGATGCCGGGGTCAGCCCGACGCGATATTCGTGATTCTTGATTTCCCTTGGAACGCCGATCCGCATGGCCCATCGCCCTCCATCGCTTCACCGCGATCATAACGCCCCGACGATGGGAAAAGGTTGCGAATTGATGGCGTAACGACGCGAATCGGAAGAGTGAATTGCGCGCGAGCCGCCAGTCGTGCGAGAATCTCCCGCATGGACCGCATTGACAGCAAAATCCTCGTCGAGCTCGCCCGCGACGCGAGCCTTACCAGCGAGCAGCTCGGCACGCGCGTCGGGCTGTCTCCGTCGGCGGCGCACCGGCGGGTTCGGGCGCTCGAGCAGGTCGGAATGATCCTCGGCTATGGCGCCCGGCTGTCGCGCCAGGCGCGCGGCAACCCGTCGACCATCTACGTCCAGGTGACGCTCGCCGACCAGCGGCAGGCGACGATGATGGCGTTCGAGCAGGCGCTGGAGCGCACCCCGCAGGTCAGCGAGGCCTATCTCCTCAGCGGCGAATCGGACTATCTGATCAAGGTCGAGATTCCCGACGACGACAGCTATGAACGGGTGCACCGCGACATATTGTCGGCGCTGCCGGGGGTGCAGCGGCTGGTGACGCAGGTGACCCTGCGTACCGTCATCGCCAAGGAATAGGGCATATGTGCGCAACCGGGCACGCCCTGCCCCGCGCGATGTTGCGGGTGCATGGAACAAATGCTAGGTGCCCGCCGCTAAGCGCCTGACGGGGGAAAGAGGCGCGGGAAATGGGCGTGTTCCAGGCATGAAGTCCATCCTCGCATGAGCAGTGACGCCGCACCGGGCGGTGGCGCGGCCGGATCGCCCCCGGCCCAGGCGGGCCATGCCCATGGCAGCCTGGGCGCCATGGTGCTCGGCGCGGTCGGGGTCGTCTTCGGCGACATCGGTACGAGCCCGCTCTATGCCTTCCGCGAGACCTTCGCCGGCCATCATCCGCTGCCACCGGACGAACTGCATATCCTCGGCGTCCTCAGCCTGATCTTCTGGTCGATGATGCTGGTCGTGACGTTCAAATATGTCGCGATCATCATGCGCGCCGACAACAAGGGCGAAGGCGGCAGCCTTGCGCTGCTGGCGCTGATCAACCGCAAGTCGGAAGGCAAGCGCTGGAGCAAGGGGATCATCCTGCTCGGCGTCTTCGCCACCGCGCTGTTCTACGGCGACAGCATGATCACCCCGGCGATCTCGGTGTTGTCCGCGGTCGAGGGCCTGACCACGGTGGAGGCAGGCTTCGCCCCGATGGTGCTCCCGATCGCGGTCGGCATCCTGATCGGGCTGTTCATGATCCAGTCCCGCGGCACCGCCAAGGTCGGCATGCTGTTCGGGCCGATCATGATGATCTACTTCACCGTGCTCGGCGTGCTCGGCACCTGGCACATCCTCGGCAACCCGCACGTCCTGATCGCCCTCAATCCCTGGTATGCCGTCCGCTTCTTCATGGAGGAGGGCACGCTCGCCTTCCTCGCCATGGGATCCGTCGTGCTCGCGGTGACGGGGGCCGAGGCGCTCTATGCCGACATGGGGCATTTCGGCCGCCGCCCGATCGGCCTGAGCTGGCTGGCCTTCGTGCTGCCGGCGCTGATGCTCAACTACCTGGGGCAGGGGGCGATGATCCTGTCGCAGGACATGGCGACCGCGCTCAAGACGATCCACAACCCCTTCTTCCTCCTGGCGCCGGAGATGCTGCGCCTGCCGCTGGTCATCCTCGCGACGATGGCGACGGTGATCGCCAGCCAGGCGGTGATCACCGGGGCCTTCTCGGTCACCCAGCAGGCGATCCAACTCGGCTTCATCCCGCGTCTGCGCATCACCCACACCAGCGCGGGTTCGATCGGCCAGATCTACATCCCGGCGATCAACTGGGGCCTGATGGTGATGGTGATCCTGCTGGTGATGTCGTTCCGGACATCGTCGAACCTCGCGGCGGCCTACGGCATCGCGGTGACCGGCGCGATGGCGATCGACACCTGCCTGATCGCGGTGGTGCTGATCCACCTGTGGGGCTGGAACAAGGCGCTCGCCGCGCCGCTGATCGCGGTGTTCGCGGCGGTCGACCTCGCCTATTTCGGCGCCAACCTCACCAAGGTGCCCGATGGAGGCTGGTTCCCGCTGCTGATCGGCTTCATCGCCTTCACCCTGCTTACCACCTGGGGGCGCGGCCGGATGCTGATGATCAACCGGCTGCGCGAGGCGGCAATGCCGGTCAAGGTGTTCGTCCAGTCGGCCGTGAACTCGGCGGTACGGGTGCCCGGCACGGCGGTGTTCATGACTTCGCAGGCCCAGGGCGTGCCCCACGCGCTGCTCCACAACCTCAAGCACAACAAGGTGCTGCACGAGCGGGTGATCCTGCTGACGGTGAAGATCGCCGACGCGCCCTATGTGCCCGAAAGCCACCGGGTCGACTTCGCCGACCTCGGCCAGGGTTTCTATCGCATCGTCATCAACTACGGTTTCATGGAGGATCCGGACGTGCCGGCGGTGCTGTCGCGGACGCGGACCTGCGGGCCGGAATTCAAGATGATGGACACCAGCTTCTTCCTTGCCCGGCAGACGCTGCTGCCGTCCGAACGACCGGCGATGGCGATCTGGCGCGAGAAGCTGTTCGCCTGGATGCTGCGCAACGCCGAGAGTGCGATGGAGTTCTTCAAGCTGCCGACCAACCGCGTCGTCGAGCTGGGCAGCCAGGTCGAAATATAAGCGAAGGCCGCGGCGGCCCGGCCGATCGCAGTCGGCCGGGGTGATGTCGGCCTATTGGCGCGTGTAGCGCTCCTTCCCCGAGACGATGGTGCGCAGCACCCTGGTGTTGTGGATGTCCGTCGCCGGGATCGCGAAGATGTCGCGATCGATGACGATCAGGTCGGCTCGCTTGCCGCGCTCGATGCTGCCCGCCCGGTCTCCGATGCCGAGTTGGCGGGCGGCGGCGCGGGTGAACAGGTCGACCGCCTGCGCGACGCTGATCCGCTCCTGCGGCGAGATCGGATCGCCGACGCCGCCCGGCGCCTGGCGGGTTACCAGCGTCTCCATGGCGAGCCACGGATCGGCCGCCGGCACCACCGGCCAGTCGGAACCCACCGTCACCGGCAGAGCGGCGTCGAGCGCGCTCTTCACCGGGCTGAAATGCGCCATCCGGGTGGGGCCGACCGCCTTGACGACGTCCTTGATCACCGAATTGGGGAACCAGACATAGGGCGAGAATTCGAAGGTAGCGCCGATCGCCCCGGCCCGGGCGAAATCCGCCGGCAGGACGAAGTTGGCATGGGCGATCTCGTGCCGCATGCCGGCGATGCCATTGGCCTTGCGCGCCGCCTCGATCCCGTCGAGCGCGGCGTGGACGGCGGCGTCGCCGGTCGCGTGGAGCTTCACGGTCAGCCCGGCGGCGTCGTAGCGGGTGATCTTGGCCGAGATCTGGTCAGGCGCGACCAGCAGCAGACCCTTGCGCCGTGCGGGATCGGACACGCCGCCGGTATCGGCATAATCGTCGTGCATCGCCGCGGTGTGCGCATCGGTGGGCACGCCGTCGAGCATCATCTTGACGCAGGCCATCTCGAGTCCCGGCCGAGCATAGAGGTTGCGCGACGCGATCAGCGCCTGGTCGGGCTCCCACATGCAGGTGCGGACATGCTGGTAGAGCTCGCCCGCATCGGAAAGCGCGGCATAGGCCTTGGCGGAAGGCGTTGTGAGCAGCGCGTCCTCATAGCTGGTGATGCCGAGCGACAGCATCGTCCGGGTCGCCGAGCGGAGCGCATCGACCATTGCGGGCGTATCGGGTTGCGGCACCTTTTCGAGCAGCTTCATCGCGGCGTGCTCGCGCAGGATGCCGGTCGGGTTGCCGGCCTTGTCCTTCTCGATGATACCGCCCTCCGGATTGGGCGTGTCGCGCGCGATCCCGCCGGCTGCGAGCGCGGCGCCGTTGACCCAGGCGCTGTGCAGGCTGACGTCGCGGAGCACGACCGGGTTGTTGGGCGCGATCCGGTCGAGCAGCGCGCGGTGGGGGGCGGATGTACCGAAGGATGCGCCGTCCCATTGTCCGCCGACAATCCAGCTTCCCGGCTTGGCGCGGGCGACGCAGGCCTTGACCGTCTCGACGATCTCGGCGGGCCCGGATCCCTGCCTGAAGCGGCAATTGGCGGCGTCGAGGCCCGCGCTCACCGCATGGACATGCATGTCGACGAGGCCGGGCAGCACGGTGGCGCCGCCGAGGTCGACGATCTGGGTTTTCGGCGTCCGATAGGCGGCGAGTTCCTGGTCGGAGCCGACCGCGACGATCGTCTCTCCCGCGATGGCGAGTCCGGTCTTCCAGCCGTCCGGCGTATGGACCCTCGCGTTGATGTACATCGTGTCGGCCGCGACCGGTGCGGGCTCGACGGCGGCGCCTTCGAGCTGGGCCTGGGCGGGCGAGAACAGGGAGGTTCCGGCCAGCAGAGCCAGTATCGTCATGGTCCGCGTCGTCTTGTGCATCGTCGGGCGCCTCTTTCGGTTCGGGTGGCTGGCGCAGCGCCCGCGCGACGCGCTCCGTCAAGCGCGCCGAGCCTGCGATCATCGCCTTCCTTGGTCTCCCGCGGCATTCATACGCCGCGGCGGGCGGCACGGCATCGCCCAAACATGGTATGCCGATGCCCGTTGAAAAAAAATTGAATTTTCACTTATTTTCGCTTCTCGAAAGACGAGGGACGGACGACATATATCGGGGGCAGCGCTGCGATGGACTATCACGGCATATTGCCGGACCTGTACGGGGCGAGCCAGGATCGTGGCCGGCTGGCGAAGGCGCTGAGCGCGATCCGGGACATCACCCAGGCACGGGCGGTGACCCTGCAATGCTTCCGCCGCACCGATGAACGGCTGCGCACGACCAGCTTCGCGACGTGCCTTCCCGTGCCGTTCGTGACGCCGGGGAGCGCCTGGGCCGACATGGAGAATCCCCGCATGCTCACGCTCGTCAATCCGCCGAGCGACGGCATCAGCTTCTTCGAGGATGCGGCCTGTCCCGATTTCCTCCAGCCCGACTTGCGGCGTTGGCAGGCACGCCTCATTCCGCTCGGGATCGGCCGCTTCCTGGGCGCGCGGGTCAATCTGGGTTCCGGTCGCGAGGTGGGGCTGGGGCTCCACGCGCAGCATGGCGGGCCCGACCTGTCACCCGATTCCCGTGAGATATTGGCGGTGCTCATCCCCCATGTGCGCGAGGCGCTGCGGCTGATCGAGCAGGCCGAGGAGAAGGCATCGGGCGCGCGGGTGATGGCGAACACCCTCGCGCTGCTCGATCAGCCGGTGGCCGTGGTGCGGATCCACGGCGAGGTCGTCTATGCCAACGAAGCGGCCCGACGGTTGCTGACCGAGGTGGGGCTGCTGTCCGGACGCGCCGCCGCCGAAGGCGAACGGAAAATCGCGGCGCTGGTCGGCGATTTGCTCGATCCGAAGGCGCCGTCGCAGGGATGCCGCTTCACCGCGGGCGGCCGCACATTGTTCGTCCAGCGGGCCTGGCTGGAGGGGGCCATGGAGGACGGCGCCGAGGACAGCGGGGACCGGCTGATGATGCTGGCCTTCAACGACCAGGGGAAAGCGGTGGACATCTGCCCCGATCGCCTGCGAACCTGCTTCGACATCACCCGTTCGGAGGCCGAGCTGCTCGCGGCGCTCTGTTCGGGCAGCGACATCGCCGCTTTCGCCGCGCGGCGTCGCGTGTCGATCCATACTGCGCGCACCCAACTCAAGCAGCTGATGGCCAAGACCGACGTACGCCGTCAGGCGGACCTAGTGCGAATGGCGCTGGCGGTGCCGGTGGCCTCGCTCCGCCGGACCCATTGAGGATGCGCCACGCCGCCGGTCGCCCCCGGCAGCGGTTCGTCGGCAGCCATGCGATGGGTGGCCGCGCGTCGCCGGCCGGTCGAACGCTGCGCGCCATCGGGCGGCGGCGCGGCTCGAACTGCTCAAGGCGATGCCCGGTGCGGTGGTCGAGCTGCTGCCGACGCCGTGGAACGGCCGCGACGCGGGCTATGTCGCGCGGGTGCCGGCCGCAGGGAAGGGGGAGCGGACCGATCGCCGCGACCGCTCCGCCTTAGTCGATCTGCCCGATCCCGTCGCAGCTCAGGTCGAAGGCCGTCAGCCCCGCCTCGAGATAGCCGGCCAGCATCGGCATATCGAGGAGCTGCTCGACCATCGTCTCGGCATCGTCCTCGTTGGCCGCTTCGAGGGCCTCGTCCCATTCCGTGGCGTCATAGGTGCCGCGTCCGACCAGGGCGAGGGCCAGCACGTCGGCGACCTCGTCGTCGGCGAGGTCCTCCAGCAGGGTGCGAACCTCGTCCTCGATCGCCTCGTTGGCCTCGTCCTCCAGCACCGCCAGCGGATCGTCGCTGTCGGTCGGATCCTCCTCGTCGTCATTCTCGATCGCGGGGACCTGCGCCTCCAGCTCGCGCGCCCGCACGATCAGACGACACACGATATCGAGCGAAACCGTCAGTTCCATCGTTCCATCCTCGTCCCCAGCCGGCATGGCAGGTTTTTCCAACGTGGACGCGATGCTACGGTTCCCCGCCCCGGCCGGCTTTCAGGCGGGGAGGAGGGACTTCAACGGAATCTCGGGATCGGCGAGGCTGGCCTTGTCGGGGGAAACCCCGCCGGTGACCAGCGCCTTGCCCTGGACATAATCCTTCACCGCGTTGACACAGTCGAGCGCCAGCACCCGGCCGTTCTTCAGATAGACGACCGAGAAGCTGCGATTCGCAGGATCGCCGCGCACGATCGTCTCATCATAGCCCATCGACAGGCCCATCGTCTGGAGCCGCAGGTCGTACTGGTTCGACCAGAACCAGGGCACCGCATGATAGGCGTCGGTGCCGCCCAGGATGTGCTTGGCGGCGGTGGTCGCCTGGTCGTTGGCGTTCTGGACCGACTCGAGGCGGATGCGGGCGCCGTCGGCAAAGGGGTTGGCGTGCATCGCGCAATCGCCGATCGCGTAGATGTCCGGCAGGCTGGTGCGGCAATATTCGTCGACGTCGACGCCATTGCCCCCGGCTGCGCCGGCCGCGATCAGCGGCTCGACGGCGGGCACGATGCCGATGCCGACGATCACCATGTCGGCGGGGATGATGGTGCCGTCATGCATCTTCACGCCGGTGACGCGATCCTGGTCGTCGCCGACGATGCAGTCGACCTTGGCGCCAAGCTGCACGTCGACGCCGTGGGCGCGGTGCTCGGCCTCGTAGAAGCGCGACAGCGCCTCGCCGGCGACGCGGGCGAGGACGCGGTCGAGCGCCTCGAGCACGGTCACCTTCTTGCCTGCCTTGGACAGGACGGCGGCAGCCTCGAGGCCGATATAGCCACCGCCGATCACGACGACGTTGGTAGTCCGGTCCATCTCCCCCAGCATGCGGTCGGCATCGGCGCGGGTGCGGACGCCGTGGACGCCGGACAGGTGGTGGCCCGAGCAGGTCAGCCTGCGCGGCGCGCCGCCGGTCGCCCAGATGAGCTTGCCATAGCCGATGGTCGAGCCGTCGGTCAGGGTGACGTTGTGGGCTGCGGGATCGACCGACTCGACGCGCTTGCCGAGCAGCATGTCGACCTGGCGTTCGGCCCAGAAGGCGGCGGGACGGATGAGGATACGGTCGAAGCTCTTCTCGCCCGAGAAATATTCCTTCGAGAGCGGCGGGCGTTCATAGGGCAATTCTGGTTCATCACCGACGATGGCGATCGTGCCCTCGAATTTGTTCTGGCGAAGCGCCACCGCCGCCTGTGCGCCGCCATGGCCGGCACCCACGATCAGAACGTCATACTGGGCCAATTCCGAATCTCCCGGCTTCCTCTATGCTCTGGCGCTCTACTATCGTGCGATCCGCCAATGTCCAGTTGACCGCGATCAATGCCCCGCTTATAGGCCCCCTCCACCGCATCGGCGGACGCCTTGGGGCGGAGTAGCTCAGCTGGTTAGAGCAGCGGAATCATAATCCGCGTGTCGGGGGTTCAAGTCCCTCCTCCGCTACCATCGCAAACCTCAGCAAAAACCTCGCATTTCCGCCACTTTCGTGGCCTCTGAGACGCTGGGATTTGCTCACCTTCGACCCGTACCGGTTGGTTTCATTTAGGCTCATTTGGACCCATTTGGACCCCACTTGTGAACGAGTTTGTGAACTGATTTCGTCGTCTCTCAATGCCGAGATTCGCATGAGAAGACACGACTTTACCCCCGCAGCGCTTGACGCAATGACGTCTGGTAGGCGGCCCGATCCGGCCGTTGCAGGTCTGACTTTTGTGAACGCGCCGAGTGGCCGCAAGAGCTGGAGCTTCCGGCGTCGACTGCCGGGGTCGAAGAAGATCCTTTCGCTGACCCGGGACTATCCAGCGGTTTCGATTGCCGACGCCCGCGAATGGGCGACAGCGCTCAACGAGAAGATCGAGCGAGGGATCGATCCGCGTGAGGAAGCACGCGCACAGCAAGCTCATCTCGCGATGACGATCGAAGCGGCCCATAGACTCTACATGGAGGTTTTGCGCCGCGGAGATCGCAAAAAGCTCAAGCCGCGCACGATCTCGGACAAGCAGGTCATCTTTGATCGGGACATAAAGCCCAGGCTTGGCGACCGGCTGCTCTATGATCTTACCGACGATCAGTGCTGGGAAGCGGTGTATGACAAGGCCGAAGCCTCGAAGGATCGCGCCAACAAAATGGCAAGCGAACTGAACTGCTTTCTACGCTGGTGCAGTGGACGCGAGGGACGGATGGCCGGCATCGAACCGCTCACTCATCCCGCGCCGACGCTGACGTCGACGTGGTTCTCCACGGGCCCCAAGGCTAACACACGCTTCCTCTCTGATCAGGAGATAAAATGGCTGCTTCAAGCTCTCGTCGCTGAAAACGCCACGTACCGGCGCGGCTTTCTATTGCTGCTCCTAACCGCCGCGCGGCGCAATGAACTGCATGGGGCGCCGTCATCGGAGTTCGCTGATAGCATATGGACGCTGCCGTCCGACCGTTCGAAGAACGGAGACATCAATGTGATCGCGTTGGCACCATGGGGATGGAGCCTCGCTCAAACCAACCATCAATGGTTGTTTCCCTCGCCACGCCTCGACGGGCCGCAGCTTAGCGGATGGTTCAAGGCCCGTGATCGTATCCACGCGGCGATGGAGAAAATTGCTGGGGCCAAGATAACGTCGTGGCACTTTCACGATTTGCGCCGAACCTTTCGGTCAAATGCGCGGCGTGTCGGGATTGATCGGGATATTGCCGAATTGATGCTCAATCATCGGCGCTCTGGCATCGAAGGTATCTACGACAAGAACCAGCAACTCGAGCTTCGTGCCGCCGGCTTTGCTGCTTGGGAACGGTACATCGTCAAGCTTGCGGTCGAACTTGAACTCGTTGAGGAGCTGAACATTCCTTCTGGCGCTGTCGCGACGTAGTGGACCGCGAAAGCCGGGCGCAGTCACGGCGTCCGGCCAGCTATCTGCCGGGTGCCCGATCTCAAATGCGGCTTGCGAAACCGACGAGAACGCATCCCGTGATCAGGAGGCATGTCTTCGTGATCGAAAAGCTCTCACCCCATACAAAAATGCCGATCACCATCGCGACCAGCGGCAGGGCCGCTGCGGTCATTGGCATCAGGATTCCAAGGGCGACACCCGACTGGAGGAGTCGTGACAGGCACCACATCGACGCAACAAGTACGGCCATGCAAAAAATGGTCGGCCAAAGGCGAGTAAAGCCTTGAGACATTGGCAGGAGAAAGAGAGACGATATTTGCAGGGCTAGGAAGGATATGAACAACAATATCGGTTGCAAGGTGGCAGACATTTTCCCTCTCGGCGAAATATTGGCGTCCAGGGAGTTTAGGTTTTCCCTTGTCCCGGAATTCGAGGAGCTAAAGGTGCCTTGCGGTTTTATGATAGGTGCGAAAGCGGCGGTAGTGTTGCCCTAACTGCACCGAAATGATCCTGCCCGCTCTCTCGGCGACGTCGCATTGCTAATTGCCGGAGATGAAAGCGAATAGCAGGCAGCAGCGTTTTATGGAGACGCCGCGATCGTCCGCGCAAGTTCGCGCCAACCCCAATTTTCGTTCAGCGTAACCGAACGGCTATTCATGCTTCGATGATTTTTCAGAAGCTGTCGTCATCGAAGTCGACCTCATCATAAGTATCACGCGCGCGTTTGCTGGATCGGAAATCAGCACATAGTTGTTGGATTTCGGCTGTTAAGAGCGACGCTTGTTCTCGCGGTGCCGACTGCCGCATCCGGTCCAGCTCGGCGAAGGTACTTGCGCCGGACCAGTAATAGCACGGCCGCGCGAGCCACCTCTTTGCCCGCGATAGCCTGACCGAGTGCATGAATGGTGCAGGATCAATGATTTGATCCTGAAGGCGGCGGCCTGCAAAAGCACATTCGACTTGCTTCCCGCGCCGAACCACGCAATCTGCTCTGGCTCCCGCAATACTCGGGAGTGGGGCGTGGAAACCCCTCTCATCAGCTCGGTCATCCAGTTTCTGGAGGCCGGGTGGCATGCGCGCATGTCCAGCCGGTTCGCCGGTAAAGGCGCATGCGCCTATGATGAGTAGGTTTCCAACATCCGGCTTTGGCCGTCGCCCCGAGAGGACATAGGCGCGACGCAATAAGCCAAGGCCGAAGGCGTCGCCGATTGAGGAGGCGCATCATGGCGATGCCGAGCAGCTCTGGCTGGAGCGCGATTTCCAGATTGCCAGCCGATCGCAAAGATGGTCGGCGTATGTTGCTCTGGGAGGGCGATCAGCCGGTGATCGGCCGTTGGGATGCGGACCGCGATCATTGGGAGGAGCCCGAGAGCATGCAGCTTTTCGAGGCGATCACCTACTGGGCCGATATCGAAGCCCCTAAGTGATAGAGGTTGGCTTGGGGATTGTCCCGGCGCAAGCCACCGAAGTCATAAAGCTCAAGCCGCGAGACTCTCAGGGATTCGATGCTCGTCGCTGTCAGAAACCGTTTCCATTTGTTTCGATGTCGTACCATCCTCGACAGGATCAAGGGCGATCGGCCATGTTACAGAGGAAGGAGCTCTCATGAAGCCAAACTTCTTGGGCCTTGAAGAGGGAGAGCTCGATCGTCCGATATATCGGATCATGCCGGAGCAATATGTATACGACCTGTTCGCTTCAGGGCAAAATGTCCTCAATGCGGTGGGAGGCTGGAAGGACAAGTTCGAGAATTTTCAGCTCAACTTGGGCGGGGTGCTTGACGGAGTGCCTTTCTCCTACAGTTTCAAGGATGATTTCTCCGGCCAATGTTGGACCCGCGATGCCTATTCCGAGGCTATGTGGGGGATATATGCCAGCGACCCAAAGAAGCGCTTTTTGCGTATCCGGTCGACCCCGCGGAAACTGCTAGTCCCACTAATCGTGGCGCATCCCCAAATGCCGCAGGATACATGCTTCTTCGGGCGCGTCACCTATCTGAAAGAGGCGAAGCTTCGCCATTATGCACAGCAGGGCGGGACCTTTGCTCCATCCGCTCTCGGATTTGCTGAAGCGCTCTTGCGGAAGCGCCACGCCTTCCGGCACGAGAAGGAGGTCCGCCTCCTCTTTTTCGGCGATGCGGCGGATCGAGATGCAAAGGGCCTCTATCGCTACACTGTCGATCCCCACGATATGATTACCCAGATCATGGCGGATCCAAATCGCGATCGCGGCCAATGGAAAGCCGACAAGACCGCCATCGCGGCGGCGACAGGATTTGCTGGCTCCATCAAACGGTCGAAGATTTACGATCCGCCGCCATGGGCTCCACCTCAGTTCTCCTGAAGGTACACCCGGTATGCGAACATGATGAGGTCGCGGACGAGCTCTATCAATCCGCTGACCGGGGCGCCATCAAACGGATCGCCATGTGCCGCCGCGTTGCGGCGGTCTTCGAGCGTCGGCCTCATCTCGCCGGAAAGCTGCCCGATCGCGTTGCCGCCGCAGCACTCTATCATCGGGATCTGCGCATCAGTCAGCCCTTCGCCATCCACGAGATGGCGAAGGAGCGCTTTGAAGGAGTAGCGCGGCGCCGGTGTCGCCATGTCCGGCGAAGTTGATTTCTTGGTCGGCAATGGTGGGACAATGCCACCAAACCGATCTTTGAGCGCCAGCTCAAGCGTCGTGAGCGCCACGAGTTCGGCGCCTTTGATGAGATCTGCGTCAAGCCAACCCAGCAGGAAGAGCTTTTGGGCGCGCTCATATTTCAGCCGTACGATGTCGGGTATGCGGTCATCGAGCGAGAGGGATGCGACGAAGGCTCGCCATTCGTCGGCTGTGTCGAAATGCAGGAAGGCGACCGGATTTCCCGGGACCGGCCAGATGAGCGACAGCGGCGACGACCGCAATGGCAGGTCGAAATGGGGCAAAGCCATCCTATCCTCCGATGGGTCGCCAGCGCTAGAAATAGGGACCAGTCTCATAGTCGAGGGCAGGGTCTAGCGTCATGAGCTCGGGACGGATGCCGGCCCCCTCCAACGCCTTCGAGAAGGTTTCGAACTTCTGCTGGATGGCCGGGCTGTCCGCCTCCATCACCGCGATCAGCGCGACGTCCGGCCGCAGCCGGATGAAGGTCTCGGCCATCTTGGCCGGCTCGACGAAATGGCGTTCCGATTGCTTGGCCTCGCACATCTTGACGATACCGTTATCAATCATGGTCAGATCGACGTCAGTCGCGCGGCGATTGGCGTCGAAACTATCCTTGTCAAAGTAGATGTCGAGTGGCCCCTCGAACCAGAGGGAGTGACGATTGTGGCGCTGATGTCGGCTTAGCACCCAAAACAGCGGCCCGATCCCGTGACGCTGAAGCGCTTCCCGCAGAAAGCCATTGAGCTTGAAATCCCAAGAACGGTCGACGGGCGCCGGCTGTGCATCGGCACATACCTCGCAAGTGAGCATCGATGCCAAAGCGTCGATCCCGACCCAGCTCCGATGGAGGCATTTCCGGCATTTGTGCTCATAGCCTTGATGAAGCACGCCCCGCTGGCACAGGTCTTCGACATAACGTGCCAGTCCGTCTCGCTGCCAAAAGAGCATGTCCGCATCGCCCCGCAGATCCTCGGGGAGCCCCGCCTGGTCCGCGGCAATCAGTTCCTCGAAGGACGTTGCGAAGCGGGTCCATGATATCGGCTTCGCCGTCGCTCGCTCTTCATCGGCGGCTTGCAGCGTGATGTTGGCGAGGGTCTGAAGCTGGTCCGCCTGCCCGAGATCGAGGCTGCGCTCGCCGATGCGGCGGCGTAGTTGCTGCTGAACCTGATCTGCTCGGCCCTCGCCGCGCCGTCCAGTCGCGCCGAACCGGTCGAGCTGCTGAATCCAGAACTCATGAAACAGGAATCTGCGCGCTGCATCCAGGCCGCCGAGCAGCTGATAGGCACCCCAGAACTGACGGCCCGCGCTGGATCGGGTTGCGGCGTAGCAAGCTTGCGCATGCGAAGCGCGCTGATCAAACCGGCTGGCTGGCGGCCAATCCCGGCCCCGCATCAGTCCGTCCGCGATCGCGATCTCGTCCGAGGGTAGAGTGATCTCAGGCAGTTGAAGGTTTGCGACGGCCAACATCGAAAGCAGCCCGCCGCGCGCGACGCGCGGCATTGCCGACGCGTTGTTGGGATCGCAAAGGCGATAGGGTGCCATGAAGGACCGCGCGACGCGCAGGCGTCGGGGCAGGACCCATCGATGGCGGGTGCCGTCGAACGGCGAGTGATCGAGGCTGCGCTCGATGTCCAGATCGATGGCCCAAACGCCACTCGATGGATCGAGTGGCTGATTGCCGGCAAACTGGAAATGGGTCGGCTGCGGCGTGGCGAGCCTGATCGTGTCCGAACTCGTTACGGTATCGGACCAACTTCCAGATGTGCGGAAACCGCTGTCGGATTCGATGAATCTTGCCGTCGCCAAGGAGCTTTTCGTGGGCACGCACTGCTCGATCGACACAACGGCCTCATGGTTGAACGAAATCCAGCATCCTTTGCCGGGCAACGAAGTGGCAAGAGCGGCGAGGTCCGCTTCCGGTACGCTGATCGAGCGAAGAGTGGCGCGGTAAGGCCCGCTGCTCCCGTTCGGGTTCACGAAGTTCCGCGCATTGAGATACAACCTCAGCGCATCGACGAAGTCGGGATCGTCGAATTGAGCGCGTGCAACGCAAAGGTCGACCTCGTGCCCGTCGCGCCACGAAGCCGTCAGCGCTCGGGCGTTCCAATAGAGCATCCGATCTTCGACGCTCTCTGCGACTACGATATTGAAACTGTCGTCCCAGGATGTCGAACGCGCGTCGAGGCGGGGCGTCATCAAGGCAGAGAGACGGGACACCCCTGTGAGTCGCTTTTGCTCGGCCATGCGGCGCAGAATGTCGGGGACCGTCGCAATCGTGCTTTCTGCGCCCTGGACATATTGCCGCCTCGGTTCCAATTCGCCGTCGGCGATGGCGAGCAGGATCGAAGCGGATTCGGCTAGCGGCCCGCGCACGGCATTGCGCACGAAACTGGACGCAAGGCCAAAGCTATCCAGAAGGAACCGGTTGTCCGCCAGCGTGCCCATCGCACCAAGGATCTGAGTGCCGCGCGAGCCATCTGTCCAGGCAGGTGCCCCGGCGAACGGAATTAGCGTGGTGACGCTGAGCGGTGCGAAGGGAAATTGGGGACGATAGTCTGGTCGATCCGCGCGGCTCTGATGGTGGACAATGAGGGCGTGCGGATAATAGGTTTCATGGACGGCGAATTGCCGTTCATCGTCGAGCTCGATGTAGGAATAGATGATGTCGGCATCGAAAGCCGCAAGCCATGGCAGATAGGCTTCGACCGGGTGCCCGTTCCGGCACGGAATGATGAGAGAGAAGCGGCCACCCCACATGCCGAACGACGTCGCGAAAATGGCGTCGAGCACGTCATGCGACGGAGCGTCGAGGTCGACGAGATAGGCGACGCGAACGGGCCGCGCTCTGCTCAGTATCTGGGTTTGCGAATGCTCCAATGATATCCCCGTCGAATTGGCACACGCTGGATCATATCGTGATCCGAAGCCCGCACCGCTAGAAATCATCCTCGAGTAGGAGCACTTCCGGCGCCTCCGGGGCCATACGGACACTGCCTGCTGGCGATCCATCCGCCAGCAGGAAATGCTTCTCGAAGGCCGTCATCAAACTGCGGTCCTTGGTTTGACGGCAAAGGTCCTGGACGTCCCGGCCCGTGCGCAGTTTGATGGTGTAGCGGCTTGCCCTGATCTCGCCCTTGGCCTTCTCGTAGAGGGCCATCGATTCCGGGCTTATCGGCGCGGTCGTCCAGAACTCGAAATGCGCGTCGAGATTCCGCCAGTCGGGATGCTCCCGTATGCTGGCATAGGCGGTGGGGACATTGTGTTGCAGCCAGCGCTTGAACAGATCGTCGGGAATTGTCGCGCGCGGGCTGTAGCCCTTGCATTCGATCGCCGTCACGGAATGGTTGGCGCGGATCGCGAGGACGTCGACTTCCGCCTTGCCCTTGCCGGCGACATTGAAATTGCGGTTCATCCAGATGTCGTGACTGATCGTTTTGCGCGCATAGTCAGCGACCATATATTCAAAGAGCGTACCGCGTAGCTGGTTTGCGGCACCCTCGATCTTCCCGAGCGTGCGGAAGAGCGCGTCGAACTCGTCGGAATCGAACAGCGTGCTCGCGGCGCGGCTGAGGATACTGGTGAGCTGGCGCAGACCATCGGCAACTTCTCGCCCGAACAAGGTGTCGGGCGTCGCGGCCATGATGCCATGCTGCTTGAGAAGCATGAACGCTTCTCCCTCGAAGCGGTCGGCAACGAGAATCTGAAGGCAGGGCGACAGGTTGCGAAGTCCCCGCAGGGTCGCGCATTTACGGATGAAGGGTGCGACCCCGCGAACCGACATGATCGAGCCGAGGTGAACGTCGCAGACCACGAAGCCCGGCTTGAGGTTGCCGGCCTTCGTCTTCGTGACCATGTGATTGAGGTAGGAGGGCGCTGTCAGGTCCCAGGCGAGCGTGCCGACCTGAGGAAGCGCGTCGCCCGATCGCATCGCTACCTTATGGTAGCTCGCAATGCCGAGCTTGCGCAGCCAGTCGCGGACCGCGGACAGGAGAATGTCTTCGGTGATGAGCCCGGCGCGCATTTCGGCGGCGCGATACTGATAATGTCCCTCCTCCTGAACGAGGGCGATGCACTCACCGAGCCCGGGCACCAATATTCTGGTGAGGAGATTGGCTTCGTTGAGCCGATGGAAAATCGTATCGGGCGAGAGATGGCGCACGCGCGCGAGCGGCGCACCGCAGACGATCGGGAAAAGCCGGGCAGGGACGATTCCGCCACGCTGCCGGAGCGCTGCGATCGCATAGCCATAGGCTGAGTTGGTATCGATCAGCCTCTTTACGAGCCTGCCCCAATACGCGGGCGATCCGAACTGCTGATCGAGATACAGGAACCGGGCATTGCGCGGAAAGCTTATGCCGGCCAGCCTCCGGATCGAGCCGGACGCGCGTGAGACGCGCTTGCGGGCCGCCATCGGCGTCAGGCCCCCCGATGCGGCTAGTGCGTCGGCTACCTCGCTCGAGAGAGAAGGCCCGTGCTTGCGGAGATATTCTTCGATTGGTTCGGCCATACGCCCTGCCTGTCACACTGCGCTATTAATATCATGAATACATGAGGGATAGCGTCGCTTTTTTGCATGAGAAGCTTCGTTATTGATTTAAAAAGGAAAATTCTGGAATTCTGAGCCGAATCCTTGGCCTCTTGTCACAGTCGTGGTCTGTAAGCCTGTCCAGGTCGACACCGGCATCGCAACGAGCTGCCTGTATCCAAGGGGTTGAAGTCTACACTGTAGATGTCTACATGGTAGATGTGATCGGAGATTTCCATGCTGGGTAAGCTCGAAGAAGAGGTGCTGCTGGCGGCGCTACAGGCAGGTGAGGCGGCATTGCCGAGCGAGATTTATGCGCGGATGGTCGATGCGCCAGGCAAGAGCCGGGCGCCGGCTTTTGGTGCTGTCTATACGACCCTGACGCGCATGACCGCGAAGAAGCTGCTGGTGGAAAGCGCAAAAGCTGATCCGGGGGGGCGGGCTCGTCGTGCTTTCACGGTCAGTGCTGCCGGTCGTCGCGCGGTCGTCGATGCGATGCGGCGGGTGCACGCTTTGGGCGGCTTCGCCTTGGCGGGGGTATGAAGATGGCTGGCGACGAGCATTCGGACCTCAAGGCAGAGCTGATGATCCGCCAGTTCAAACGCTACCGCAACTGGAACGTCCATCGAGGGCTCGCGAGCACCAGCTATGCGGTCGCCTCGACGACCATCCGCTATGTTCTGCAGATGCGGGGTCGCAACGGAGAGACTGTCGAGATCAGTTCGGTCACGCCGATCACCGAGGAGGAGCTCGGGGAGGCGGTGAAGTTCGGCCTCTACCTTCCTGATCCGGACATGCCCGACATAGGTGATAGTCCGGCCCCTGTTCTTCCTCCTCTCTGTCCTCGGTCCTTCTGGATAGACGCGCTGGTGTCGCCCGACATCGCCCAGGATATGCAGGCCAATCTGGCCGAAGTCTTCGACATCTGGGTGGAACGGCACGGCGAGCGGCGTGCCCGCTGGATCCTTCGCGGCCAGGTCTTCCGCTGCATCTCCGGCGATCTCGTCAATCGGGCCTTGGGAATGGTCGAGCGCATCGGGGCGGTCGTGCGTCAGATCGGCGGGGCCTGAACAACCCGCGCTACACCTCCCAGTTTGGTCCGGCTCGAGGACGCGAGAAGGTCCAGCTGATGCCGTCCGCGCGCACTATTCCCGATGCGGATTTACCGATCTGGCGCTCGAGTACCGGCCGCCAAGGTACAAGCGAGAATTCGTGAGCGCGCTCGAGGAGCGCGAACGGTGATCCCTCTACGTCAACGCGTCGACTGATGACGCCGCTGACCGCCTCGCCGGTGCGGGCTGGTACGAACGTCTTGCCGAGGTCTCGCTCGAGGCCGGTGGCAAGCCAATTTACCGCTCGGCGTTCCAGCGTGTCTATCGCCTGGGGGCGTAGTGCTAATGCCTGACCGTCGCCGGTCGCGAGATCCTGCTCGATCAACCATCGCGCTCGCTGCGCCCAAGCTTGGCGAACCTCTCGCCCATAACCACTGTCGCGCACCGGCGCGGATGAGGGTGCCAGCATGGTCCGTTCGAGCCATGTCGGCGCATCAACCCGCGTCAGCTGTTCGACAGGCTTCCGGGAAAGAATTTCAACATCGACCGGACGATCGCGCAGTTGCCGTTGGTCATGGGCCAGAGCCCGCTCGGCATGATCGGCGCGGATCGTCCAACTGCCGTCCTCATGGCGTTCGACACCGGCACGGCCGCGCCGCAGCGCTTCAAGGCGTCGGACATGCGTTTCGGCAAATGACGCGCTGGCACGAGGATCACCGGTGCGGTGGAGTTGAACCGAGTAGCGTCCGCCATGCGCCTCCGCGACCTCGGCGATGCGACGGTCGACGTCTCGTGGTGCTGCGCTCTGCGGCACGATCCGGACGACGCTTCCCTCAGGTGTCGCCTCGGTGGCATCGCCGCGCCCGATCAGGACATGGTGGACCCGCCCGTCGATCCCGTCGATGAGCAGGAAATGGCGGTCGCGCTCTTCATCGATCAGGCCGCGGTGCAGCACCCGCCCGATCAGCGGCTGCCGCAGCTCGGTCTCGATCACCCGGTCTGGCCGTTCCGACGCGAGCTTCCGGGCGGTCAACTCGCGTTGCATGGTGCGGATTATGTCGCCGCGCTCGCCCATCCGGCGCAGCGTCTCCTCCAGACCGCCATCCAGCCGCCAGCGCCCGCTACCCAGATCCTTGGCGAGACCCATCGATCCGAGGCGTCGCAGGCGTCCGGCTGCGATCGACTGCTGGAACGGGTCACGATCCGCTGCAGTCACCACACGATCCGTATCCATCCGACGCAATAGCCGCCGGTCGATCGCGGTCAGTCGCTCCTGCTCGACATCGTGACGAAGGCGCGCCTCGATCTCCTGGGTTGTCCTGGGCCCGAGGTCGAGGGTGACGATCGCGGCAGCGCGCTCGCGAAAACCATGGGCGATATATTCGGGCGCGATGATCAGATTGTCGCCCTTGTCGTCGACGCCGCGCAGCATGAGATGGGTGTGAGCCCGCTCGGTGTTGAAATGGTCGACGGCGACCCAGTCGAGCTTCGTTCCCAGATCGGTTTCGGCCTGTGACATCAGCCGCCGAATGAATGGCTTCAGATCGGGATATTCAGCGCCATCCTCGGCCGAGACGATCAAGCGGAACTGATGGCGATCGCCGGCCGATCGTTCGAGGAAGGAAGCGCCGTCCGCCTGGTCGACATCGCGGCCATAAAGCTCGCCGGGTGCACCCTCGCGCGTCACGCCGTCGCGCTGGATATAGCGCAGATGCGCCTTGGCGGTGCCGATGCCCTTCGGACCGAGGCGCACCAGCCGCGTTTTGACCACCGCGCGGCGGCCGCGAAATCCGGCCAGCCGGTCGCGGCTCGACAAGAGCCGCCCCATGCTCGCGCCGCGACCGATCCGACTGCCATCGAACCGCTTTGCCATGACACCGGTCTTGCGGCCGGCGAGCCGGGCCGCGACGAGCACGCGAGCACCATATTTCCGCAGCCGTCCGGCATCCTTAGTGCCGGCACCCTTGCCGGACTTTGGCGTGAACTCGTCGTCCTCGCTCATGGCGCAATCGCCGGAGAGCGAGTCTCGCGAAGATTGGCAGAACAGTGCCGATTTCCGGCACTTTCCGTCGCCTTGTCTCGCGCGATATCTGGCCTGTCTCCCGAAAAAAGGATGTGCAGACAAGCAGTTGGGCAGTGTCGAGAGACAGTGCCTTTATCTTGTTTTCGCTCTTCCCCTTGCTCCCATCCCCCTTGGCTCAAAAAAGGGTGAGCCGCTACGCCGGTCCGACGCCGCCGCTCACCCGCGAAATCCCGTCGCTCAGTGCGCCGATCCATAGGCCTCGTCCGCTGCCTTCCTCGTAGAAAATGTCCGCTTGCCCAACATGCCGTGGGCGTGTCCGTCACCATCGACGATCATCGTCGCCACGAACCATTGGTCATCGAGCCGCCCCTCGATGACGACCCGGTCGAGCTCCAGATCCTCGTCCTCGAAGCTGCCGTCGTAGGTGCCTAGCCAGCGTTCCCGGCCGCGGGCATCCCAATGGAAATCGACCTCCTCGGCATCGAGAAAGCGTTCCGCCAGAGCCCTTCCGGCATGGCGCCCGAACTCGATCTCAAGGCCTGAAACCAGCGCCATCATCACCCGGTCAGCGACTCGGGCCGACGCCGTTCCGATGCTTTCCATCCTGCTCATGACACGCTCCTTCTTCGTCGTCCTCAAGATCGAGAACGGCGTCCGGAGGACGGCTGGCGGGGCGGCTGTCAGGGCCGCCGGAGCGTCGCGGAGGCGCCGCGCCAGCGGCCGTGGGGGGAGCCGATTTGCGTAGCAAATCGGGGGGTACCCGCGGGCCTTGAGAGGCGGTCCGCCAGCCGTCATGCTGGGTCTGTCGAGACGAGCCTTCCTCCCTTCGAACCCGCGCAGGCGCCCTTCATCGCGCATCGGATCGGACCACGAAGAGAGACGGGCGCGGGTCATCGTCAGGAGCCTCGCCTCTGTCACCGGCGCGCATGACGAAAAGGGTTTCGCGCTGTCCATTGGTGCGGAGCCGGGGCGGTTCCGATTGACCGACCGGATCGGTCTCGCGGGTCAGCCTCGCGAGATAGGCGACGGTCTCGCCGGGCAGTCGCCGCTCGCCAGCCAGCACGCGCGCATAGCCGGTCGGGCCCAGATTATAGGCCCCGAACAGCCCCGGATAGCCGAAGCGATCATGCATCATCCGCAGATAGGCGGTGCCCGCCAGGATATTGTCGCGCGGGTCGTCGGGGTTATCGCCGAGACGCAGCCTGGCCCGCATCGTCGCCCAGGTCGCGGGCATCAATTGCATCAGCCCCATCGCGCCGGCGCTGCTGCGGATCGGGCGACCATATAGGGCGGTTCGACCGCCGCTCTCGGCGCGGATCACCTTGGCGATCCAGTCGGCCGGCAAGGCGAAGCGCGTGGCGGCCTCGTCGATATGCGGCTGCCACCGGGCGACCGGATCACCGGCCGGCGCGGTCGCGATGGCGGCCGCGAGCCCGAGGGTCAGGAGCGCCACAGCAACACCGCCCGGCCGATCAGCTCGGCTCCATCGCTGGGTCCGAAATAGCGCCCGTCGAAGGATCGGAGATGCATCGACAGCAGCAGGACTTGGCCACCGCGCAGCCGGCGGCAGCCCTGCCAGCGGGGCAGCGGACGGCCTTGCCGATCGGCGATCGCACGCCGCGCCACGATCCGTCCGTCGATCGATATCCGGTCGCCGCTCCCGCAGATATTGGCACCAGCGATGGCAGCGACCGGCTTCACCAGCACGGCCCCGGCGGGCAGGATGTGGCGCGTCTCGCTTATCGCCCGGCTGGCAGGCGGCAGGCGCGCGGCGACCATGTCGCGGCTGCAACCGGCGCTGCGACCTCGATACGATAGAGGCCACGCGGTACGCTGTCGGTAGCGTTCCAGACGAGCCGTGGCAGGGGTGGCCAGGCCGCCGTCGACAGCACCACCAGGCACCCGATCGCGCCAGTACCGATGTCGCGAAGCAGCCTGCGTCGTTGCGCCCTGGCGGTGCGCAGCGCCTCGCCCCAGGCGAACAGCGGGGCATCCACCGCACCCGATCGATCGCGGGTCACTTGGTGAAATCCCGGTTGGACTGGTCGCGGCTCCAGGCCTCGAGATCGTCGATATGATAGAGATAGGGACGGTTGTGCCGGCGGAAGGGTGGGCCCTTGCCGCTCGTCCGCAACCGCCGGAAGGTGCGGCTCGACATCTTGAGATAGGCCGCCGCCTGGTCGCTGTTGAGATAGGGCGAACCCGATTTCGCGCGGTTCGCCCGGGCGATGTCATTGTCCTGGTCCATGATCGGCATCCCTTGGCTGGTGGGTGCCTTGTCGGCTGCCCAGGGCCAGGGGTCTGCCGTCCGTGACCGGACGGTGGGAGTGTCGAATCCGGCGAACCGGAAACGACACCCCCTTGCCGAGAATTGCCAGCGGCGTGGGTCAAACCGGGCGGCATGGGACCGAAGTCCGATGCGGCGGAAAGCGGATGATGCCGACGCCCCCGCCGGCAAAATCCCTCGCGAGCTGGGGCAAATCCGGCTCGCCGCTGGAAGCCCCGCGCATCGCGCGGGGCTTGAAGGGATCAGCGCGACCAGATCAGCTTGCTGGTGCCGTCATCGCCCTGGACGAGCTGGGCGTAGATGGGGGCGGCAAGCGACGGGTCGTCGATCTTGAGCGAAAGATATTCGGCCCCGGTCTCGCGGGCGGCCTTCGTCCAGCCAGCGCCGATCTCGACCGCGCCGGCGAAGACGCGGTGGTCCGGGGCGCGGTCATGTTCGCGCTCGGTCGGGCGGATAGTGGCCTTGGTGTTGAGCGTGAGGGTGCGGATCGTGCCGGAGAAGGCGCCGCTTTCGTCGCGGGTGAAGCTGCCGATCTGTGCCATGATAACCTCCTTGGTCGTCCGAGACCGCCCAGTGCGGCCTCGATGGCGGTCGACCGGCACGGGGGCCGGGGCTTGCACCCGCCAGGGGCGAAGCGGCAGCGCAGCACGGCGGGAGACGGGCTTTTTGCCGCGCGAGGAAGGTGCGCAGCACCGGGGAAAAAGGTCGGCGGAGCCGTTGCAAGCCCTTAGGAACCGGTGCCAGACCAGCCATGCACAGAGGCCATGGGTGGCGAGGAAAGGACAGGCGTGAAGAGCATCGGACGGATCGCGAGAAAGACGATCGGCGGCATGATATCGGGGCTGTCCCTGCTCGTCGCGACGCCGCTATCCGCCACTGCGCGCCAGCCACTGCCCGCTCCCTGGACCGGGACGATCGCCCATGTGACCGATGGCGACACCTTCCGGCTGGCCGACGGCACCCGCATCCGGATTGCCGATATCGACAGTGCCGAAACCCAGAAGCGCCAAGCCAAATGTGCGGGGGAGATCGCGATCGGGCTGCGCCAGAAACGCGACGCCACGGCCCTTCTCGACGGCGTGACCGTCGAGGTCCGGCCGGTCGGACGGAGCTATGCCCGCATCGTCGCGCGGATCGGCTGGCGGGGGCGCGACCTCGGCGGGGAGTTGGTCCGTCGCGGCCTGGCGAAACCATGGAAGCGGGGCCAGCCGAAGCCTGACTTGTGCGCGCCGCGCCGGTGAGGGGTCGCCCCCAATTCCCGCTCGTGGCCGACCTCGACGGTCATCCGCGATAGCGGTCGATCGCGCGCTTCCAGGTCCGTTCGCTTGGCCGTTCGAGAATGATCGTGGCGCGGTCGCTGGTCAGCGTGATCATCGCCTGCTTGACCTTGGTTCCCTGGAGACGCGAGCAGCGCCGGCACCAGAAACGATGCCGCGCCATGGCGAACTGGCCGGTCCAGCCGCGCCGCTCGAACAGCCACCACAGCCCATGCGGATCGAACACCGCATGATGCCGGCATTCGATGCACATCACCTTGACCTGCTGGTGCATCGCGGCCGCTTCGAAGACGGTATTCGCGGTCTTCGGGCCGTCCCCATAGCGCGCCATGCCGCGACGATTCGAGCAGGGACGGCCGTCAGATCAGCGGCAATTGCTCCCCCGGATCGGCGCGCACACTGAAGCAGGCCTGGGCGGCCTGGACCGCGCGACGATAATGGATCGTGCCGAACTTCTCGGCCTCGTCGAAGCCGACTGGCGCCAGTTCTTCGATGGGATAGACGCTGTCATAGACCGCACGGGCCGCCGCCCGCAAACGGAGGTCATGCTCCATTTCCGCTTCCTTAAGATCGACTCTGATAAGTGCCGGTTATGGAACAAAAAAAGAACAAACTTCAAGCCGATTCGGATCAACCCGTACTGCCATTGTCGCTGGGATAGCGTAACAATCGCACTTGGGGGATGCAGATGAGGCTTGGCATCGCAGTCGCCGTAGCGACATTCATGGCTACGATCGCGCAGGCCCATGGCGGTGGGCTCAACGCCGAAGGCTGCCATAATGATCGCAAGACCGGCGACTATCATTGCCACCGGGGCCCGTCGGCGGGGGCGAGTCGCGCCCCGTTACGCTCCTATCAGCTGCTGGATGCTGGAACGGCGACGAGGCCCTATGCCAATTGCACCGCCGCGCGGGCCGCAGGTGCCGCCCCGGTCTATGCCGGCACCCCTGGCTATGGTCGCCATCTCGATCGCGACGGCGACGGGATCGGCTGTGAATAAAAGAGGGGCGATCGTGCGGTCCCCCGTCTCGCGCCCGACATCCTGGCGAGACGGCCCCTACGCGGTAGGCCACCATGATGTCCGGTGATGATCAGGGGCGCTCCGGCGCCTCGTGGCTATCCGCGATCCCGAGCTTCTTCTCGACCTCGCGCAGGGTCCGGTCGAAATCGGCGCCGAGGTCGTCGTCCCCGTCGCGCACGGCGGCTGCGATCATCGCGACCAGCTTTGCGGGAGCATCCTAGCCATAGCGCCGGATGGCTTCGTCGGCGGCCAGCATGACATGCATATCCATTGGCCTTGCAAGGGTACCACGCGACTCGCCGCGAGGATCTATGGCCACCAGCGTAGGCGATGCGCCCCGGCGCGCAATTGGACATTGGATCAAGCGGATCGCGCGAGGGGACCTTCGGCGAGGCGGCGAATTGGCGCCGCCTGCCGATCCATCCGGCGGACCGGCAGGCATGCTCAGGAGAGATCCTCCAATATGGAGACGGTCCCGCTTGTCGCGCACCGCCCTTCATGGTTTCTCGCAACGCCGGAAGTCGGGGGGCTTCCGATATCCCGTCCAGTAGCGTCCAGCGTGCGACCATTTCTCAGGGGGGACGGCTATGACGCTGCCGATGGCCGTGTCGGTGATGAGCTTCACCGGCACCGTGACGCTCGACAATCAGGACCAGCAAGCCTGGTTCGGCTACACGACGGGACCGGGCGAGGATGCCTCGATCCTGATGGTGCGCGACCCGTCGCCGGGTGGCATTCTCACGCCGGCGGATATCGCGGCGATGTGGCAATTCTACAGCGATATCGGGCTGGCGAGCGGCTCGGCGCGCACGGTCGGCGGCCATACCGGCTATGGTCCCGGCGGCACGCAGCCACTCCTTTTCGTGGTGCGCGGCTGATGCGCCGGCTCGTCGGTATCGCTGCGCTCTGCAGCACCAGCCTCGCCCTGACCGGCGCGGGCGCCGCGCCGGAAGTCCGCTTTGCGCCCGACGCCAACGGCATCGCGGTCGGCGAGATCAAGGTCTATGACGACCGCACGCTCCAGCTGATGATGTACGATCTCGCCGCCCGGCTGGGCGGGGTATCGCCGATCGACCAGGCCGGTCTCATCGGGCGGATTGGCAACCTCCAGGGGGCCAGCTCCACCACCCGCAGCTTCAATCTCCAGGCCTCGGGGCCGGGCCTGCCGGGCGAGGTCAGCAAGACCACGACGCCAGGCCCGACCGTCACCGAGATCACGAGCGCCTCGCCGACGACCAAGACGGTCTTGACGCCGAGTGTCTCGACCGAAGTCCAGACGACGACAGCCGCGATCAACCCGACCAGCCCTGCGCTGCCGAGCTATGGTGCGATGGCTGCTCCGACGGCCTATGGCGTGTCGTCGCTCGACGCGCTCGGCGAGCAGGTGCAACTCGGCTATGAGCTCGCCAACCTGCGACTGCTGCTGCGCGGCGCGCTCAATGATGATTATGCGCGCGACGGCTTCGCGCGGCGACCGGTGACCTTCGGTTTCCCGATCAATATCGAGACGCCAGGCAAGCGCTTTCGCGATGCCGCCGCCGAAGTCCATATCGTGATCTGCAACCCGCCCGAGACCTTCAGCGCCGATGCGCCGCTGGTCCGGCATGTGCTGCCGCGCGAGAAGACCTACAACGTCGCGAGCCTTACCAGCAGCTCGACCCAGCTTGGTGCGAGTGCGGTCATCTCGAGTGTCGCCAATATCGGCGGCAGCTTCCTGAGCGGCAAGCAGACCTATTATCTGGTCCGCGATCAGGACACGATCGCGGTCGAGCGGCCCCAGGATTCGGGAACGATCAAATGCCCAACGCCGTCTCCGATCGCCTTGCCGCCGCCCAGGGGCAAGGCGGGCTCCAACCTGCCAAAACCGGATGGCGAACAGTCGGATGCGGCCGAGGCTGCTGTGGATGCGAGACCCGATGTGCCGGCGCCACGGGCGGCGGCCTTCGCCTGGCAGTTCCGGCCGGTGCTTGGCCGCCGCACGGTCCAGCAGGGCATGCGCCAGACGTTCGCCCAGATCGCCTTCGCTCCCGGTGCGACCGACCCCTCCAAGATACCTGACGTGATGGTCGGGGTAAGGACTTGCTGGCGCAAATATGACCGCAAGTCGGGGATCGTCGGCGATGTGCTGCACAATAGCTGCACCTGGAAGTCGATGGCGATCCGCATGGCCTATGACACGACCAACATCGCCTCACTGCTCGCGACCGACAATCAGGACGGCACGATCAGTGTCACCCTCAACGGCACTTATCCGGCCGGGACCCGGATCGCCTTCGGGGATATATCGACCGGGGAGGGCAATGTCGGCTTCTCCAATGTCGGCGGCCGACTGCGCTTTACCGCGCCGTTGCAGCTCGTTGCAACCCGTGGCGCGCGCATTTTGAGCCCCGATGGCCGGGAGCGGGAGATTGCGCTCGGCAATGAGCTGTACCGGCGGATGGGCGACGAATTCCTCATCGCCGGCTATCTCGACAACGCTCAGCTCGTCTCGGGCGGCAATGGCTATGCGATCACGCCCAGGGTCACCGACAGCTTGGTTTCCGGGCCGATCAGCCTGACGCAGGACCGGCAAGCGTTCGTGGTAACCAATGGCGCGCGCTGCGAATTGCCCGACCCGACCCGGCTGCGGCCCGCCAGCTATCATGCGGTCAGCACGACCCAGGTCGAGATCACACTCGACATTACGACCTGTCGGCAATTGGGGCCGCAGGGGCCTGCACATGGTTATGTCGCTCTGCTCGGCGGCAAGGCCTTTGGTCTCTCGGACCAACCTTTCGCGAGAGTGACCGACAGCGAGGTGGTGTTCACGGCGCCGCGATCGTTGGTCCAGGGGCGCACGCCGGTCGTTCTGCGCCGGATGTTCACAGATCCGATCTACGATCAGCGCTACATGCTCGACGGCACCGCGACCTCGTCGATCGCGAGCATGGCGCTGCTGTCTTCGTCGGACAGCGGTGCGACCTTTGTCCTCACCGGCACGCGGCTGGGCGGGATCAAATCGCTGGCGCCGACGGGTATTCCGATCACCGTTCAGGACAATACGGTCGCGACATTCTCGCTAACGAAGGCGCAGCTCGGCGAAATCAAGAAGCTGATGCTGAAGCTGAATGATGGTCAGGTCGTGCTCGTCGACCTGCCCGCCGTCAGTGCAGCCGGGCCAAAGAAAGCGAGCCTCAAGACGGCGTCGCCGCTGTCGCGCAGCGCGCCGACAGGCATCAGGATCGACGGGAGCAATCTTGACCTGGTCCAGTCGATCGACTGGCAGGGCAAGGCGATCCTGTTCGTACGCTCGGCTGACGGCAGCGCGCTCCTGATTGGCAGCCCCCCGGCGGAAATGCTGCAATATCAGGGTAAGGTGCCGCTCAGGATCAAGTCGACCGACGGCACCGACCAATATTTCGACCTCGATGTCGGGCCCTAAGCTGGTGACAGCGTCGCCGGCCTGCCCGACCGGCTGGCCCGGCTTGACAACCTTGCCCGAGCCAGGATGACGGCGCGTGGGCAGCATCAACAAGGAGCATCTTATGAATAGCGCTGATATCGCCAATGCTGTCGCCGAGGCGAATGGCCTCGGCAAGACCGAGGCGAAGAAGATTGTCGACGCAGTGTTTGCGACGATCGCGGATGCCGCCGCCAAGGGCGAGGAAGTGTCGCTTCCCGGCTTCGGCAAGTTCAAGGTGAAGGACAGCCCGGCACGCGAAGGACGTAATCCTTCGACCGGCGCGACTATCACGATCGCGGCATCGAAAAAGCTCGGCTTTGCGCCCGCCAAGGCGATTAAGGACAAGCTCAACGGCTGATCAGGCAGGATGGAATCCCGCGCGGCCGACGCCTGAAGGGC
>NZ_LDES01000016.1:113886-117163 GCF_001015195.1 Sphingomonas sp. Y57
CCGACGCCTGAAGGGCGCGGCCGCGCGGCGATTTTTTTCGGAGGTCAGGCCAAGGAGGGATGGCGGGCATCGACCCGCCATCCCTCCCGGCGATCAGGCGGCGAGCCGGTCCTGGGCGCTCGCTTGATGCTCGGCCTGCTGCTCATCGGTCCGCAGCTCTTCGGACCGATCCAACCCGCCCCGCGCCTCCGCCGCAAGCCCATCGCCGTCGGGCTCGGCGGCCAGCAGCTCCGCCTCGACCCGCCGGTGCGCCGTGACGCTCGGAACGCCACCGCGCGCTGTATAGGCGGAGGGCGCGAAGCGCATCCAGCGCGGCACCCAGCGCTCGACCTTCTTGCGGCCATCGGTCCCGGCGAGATGGTCCGACGCGATCCGCTTGAGGACTTTGCCTGTCTCCTTGGCATTGGCATCCGCGATTATCGGCCCGGCGATCTCGCCGACGATCTCGACCATGACGCCCTTGTCGCGGACGAGGTCGAAGAAGTCGCCATCGGCCTGCCACCAGTCGGCCATGTCGATCCCGAGGCGCAGCCCAAGCACCTCGACGACATCGCTCCCTGCCGCGAGGCTCGCCGCCATCGCGGTCGCGACGAGGCTGAGAACCTGCTCGTCGTCGAGATCGAGCAGGCGCAGGAACAGCGCGGCGAGGCCGTCGCCGATGCCATATTGGCGGACAAAGGGCTCGTCCTCGCCACGCCCGAGCAGGGCAAGAGCGGTGGCGCGATGCCCGGCATAGACGGCTTCGCCCCGGCTGGCAGTGATGCTTCCCCGGATCGCATCGTTGCGGGTCGCCTGCGGCTCGGGCCGCACCTGCCACAAGGTCGATCCCTCGATCATATGCGCGGCGACGAGGCGCAGCGCGATGCCGGGCTCGGCGCACAATGCCGCACGCACGGCGGCATGGCGATGAAGGTCGACATAGGTGGCAAGCGCGCTGGTCAGTTCGGGTCGGGGCGGCTTGGCATCGGCGTCCCCGGTTTCGCCCCGTGCCTGCCTGCGCGCCTCGGCGCGGCCGAGATAGCCCTCATGGAAGATCACCTCGCCCGAGGACCGGACATCGACGAAGACCTTGCCGCCCTGCCGCTTGGGGGTCTTCTCATGCTCATAGCCGTAGAAGAAATCGGCAGGGCCAAGGACCACGACATCGGCCCAGCCAGCGGCGAGATAGTCGGCCCTGCGCGCCTCGATCGCGGCATGTTGCGCGGTCCAGAAAGCGTCCGGTTCGGCGAAGTAGCTGCTGTCGCCGAACAGGTCGGAGACGGTAGCGAGGCCCGATCCCGCCACATCGAACAGCGCGTGGACGCTGCTGATCGACTGGCCGCCGAACAGCCATGCCTTGACCTGCGCGCCGGTCGGGGTCCGCTGGTCGGGATCGTCGTAGAGCGCCAGCCAGTCCTGCTGCTGGCGCTTCGACGCCATGGTCAGGTGCCGGATCGTCGCGGCATCGATCATCTCCCTAGCATAGAGCGACCGCAGGCGCGGCAGCAATTGGCCGAGCGCGAGGATACGCCGCACCGCCAGCTCGGGCAGGCCGAAGGTGTCGGAAATCTCCTCCAGCCTGCGGCCTTCGCGGACCAGCCGGGTGAAGGTCTGCCACTGGGTCACCTCGTCGGGATCACGGCGGGCGACATTCTCGATGAGCGAGGCCTCGATGGCGGCGGCATCGTCGCCATCGTCGATGATGGCGCAGGGGAGCGGGCCATGGTCGATGCCCTCGGCGCGAACGAGGCCATTGGCGGTCCAGCGCCGCGCCCCCGCGACGATCCCGGCGCGACCTTGCGCATCGGGCGTGCGGACGACGAGCGGCACGAGCACGCCGCGCTTGCGGACGGTCGCGATGATGTCGCTGACATCGGGCGATTTGGTGGCGTGGCGCATATTGGCCTTGTCGACGAACAGCGCGTCATGGTCGAAAAATGCGAGTTTCATCTTACATCTCCTGAGAGGTCGGTTCGCTGCTCCCGGAAGTGTGGCGGACCGGCCTTCGATCGGCGGCGAACGGCCGCCACGTCGAGCCGCCGCCCGCGATGGGCGGAGGCAAGCCGGTCAGTTGGAAGGCGGCGGCGGGGTGGCGGCGAGCGCGGCCTGCGCGCCGATGATCGACCCGCTGCGCCGCGCCGCTTCCGCCCAGAGCGACAGAGGATGCGCCGTCTGGAAATCCTCGTCGCGCTCGATCTTCAGCCCATGGGGCAGCCGGACGAGGCTGATCTCGAACAGGCTGAACGAACCCAGCTCCGGGCAACCGAAGCCGAGGTCGGCCAGCCCGAACAGCGTCTCGCCATCACGGTCGAGCTCGGTCGCAAGCCATGTCGCGGCCCCCAGCGGGTTGAAGAACTTCACCACCGGGCAATGGTCGGGCTCGGGCCATCCACGCCGGGCATGCATCTCGCGCACCACGGCATTGGCCCGCAGCTGGCGGCGCTGTTCGGTCGACAGCAGGATCATGACATGGTCCCCCGCTGGCGGCAGGCGGAACGGCTGGATCGGACAGGCATCGGTCAACTCCCCACCATCCCCAGAACCACATGGCCCCCCGGCGGAGGCGGGGGTGGACGGCGAGACGCGACAGGCGGGACCGGCCCCCGAGGCCGGGCGGCACCTTCAGGGCGCAATGCAATGGAGCACCCCGGCGAGAGCCGGGGTTGCCGCACGGCCGGCCGGGCCCAGGCGGGTGCGCCGGCCTCCCCTGCCGACCAGGGAAGTGCCCCACCAGCGCCGCCGCGCATCCGCGCGGCGACCGCTCATGCGTCAGCGATCGTTCTTTAACAGCGGACCGACCGTCAAGAGCCTTTCGGACTCTTGCCTTTAGCCGATAAGAAACTTCACCGCCGATGCCGCCAGCACGATCGAGAGAGCCCCGCGCAAGGCACGCTCGGGTAGATGTCGAGCCGCGAGGAATGAGCCAATGCCTCCGCCGGCGGCAACGGCCAGCAGCCATAACGGCATCTCGCTCGGAAATGCCGGGGCGGTACTGATGATACCGGCCAATGCGGCAGTTGAATTGAGCAGATTATAGGCAGCCGTCACGGCTGACGCCCGAGGCCCTGCCACCCATCCGGTCAGGTAAAGGATTGGAGCAAGAAAAATTCCACCCCCAGTCCCTGTCAGACCAGAGACAAAGCCGACGACGGCGCCGGTTACAAGGGCAAGGACTAACGGCGGCGGCGTTTCCTGGTCTGCCTGCAAACGCCCAAAGATTGCGACTCTGGCGAGCTGAATAGCAGCAATAGCGAGCAGTATTCCCACCACCGGAAAATGTTCCCCGTCAGCGCCAATG
>NZ_LDES01000017.1 GCF_001015195.1 Sphingomonas sp. Y57
AACTTGACAATGCCATAGCGACGGATCGATAACGGGGCCGACTCAAGGAGCGTTGTATGACCGGGAATGACAGCGAGAATTCGGCTCGTGCGCACAAGGCGGCGGCCACCCGATTGTTCGAGGCCATGGNNNNACCCGATTGTTCGAGGCCATGGGTTCGCTCGACGGCCCCGGCATCGCGGCGGAAATCACCGATGACTTCGTCCTGAAACTCCCCGGTTCGTGCGTGCTTTCCGGCGAACGGACGGGGCCGGAAATCGCTGAGATCTATGAGTTTGTGAGCCAGGTTCTGCCCAACGGCGTACGGTTGGAACTGCACTCCATGACGGCGGAGGAGGACCGTCTCGTATGTCATGCCTCGGGCACCGGTGNGTCTCGTATGTCATGCCTCGGGCACCGGTGAGACGGTGGACGGCGAGTCCTACAATCAGGACTATCTGTACCTCCTGAATTTCAGGGGCGGTAAAATCAGCCGCCTTGTGGAATATATGGA
>NZ_LDES01000018.1 GCF_001015195.1 Sphingomonas sp. Y57
GGCCTCCGCCGGCATGACGTCAGAACGGCCCCTGCGGATAGACCCGTTCGTCGATCACGGCCTGCAGCTCGGCGATGCGCCGGTCGTAGGCGCGGGCGAGGCAGGCCCGGTTCGCGCCGCAGGCCCGGCGCCGGCCGAGCCAGGCGGTCTGTTCGCGGCGCAGCACGTCGCGCGAGCCCATCGGCACGAAGCGCAGGTCGAGGCCGTAGAGCACCGCCATCTTCACGTCGCGGTCGTTGAGCGCGCGGCTTGCGCAGACAGCCTGTTCGTCCGCCAGGCGTGCGCGGCCGCAGTCGAAGCTGGCCGCGCCGGCAGCCGCGGGGAGGGCAGTGAGGAGGAGGGCGAGAATCGGGCGACGCATTGCAATGGCCTTTCGATCGGTCGCGGAGACAACGGATGCCAAAATCCGGCGGTTCCACCGGTTGACCGGACCCGACTCCTTCTCTATAGGCGCGCCCTGCCCAAGGCCGGTCCGCCGGCGCTGGGGCGCTTGAACATTGCCGATGCGTGTGATGGCCCGGGAGGTCGCAAGAGACCGCCGGGGCCTTCGTGCATTTCCGCTTGTCCGGCAACGGGCGGTGGAAGGTGATTCGGGCATCGGTAAAGTAACTCTTAGAGGTGAAGGGCTTCATGCCGACGATCAACCAGTTGATCCGCAAGGGTCGCGAACCGCAGAAGGCCAAGTCGAAGGTCCCTGCGATGGATAAGAACCCGCAGAAGCGCGGCGTTTGCACGCGCGTCTACACGACGACCCCGAAGAAGCCGAACTCGGCGCTGCGCAAGGTGGCCAAGGTCCGCCTGACCAACAGCCGCGAAGTGATCAGCTACATTCCGGGTGAAGGCCATAACCTCCAGGAGCACTCGGTGGTCCTGATCCGCGGTGGCCGTGTGCGCGACCTTCCGGGTGCGCGCTATCACGTTCTCCGCGGCGTGCTCGACACGCAGGGTGTCAAGGATCGCAAGCAGAGCCGTTCGAAGTACGGCGCCAAGCGTCCCAAGTAAGAGGTAGATCGAAATGGCTCGTCGTCGCCGCCCCGAAAAGCGCGAAATCCTTCCCGACCCGAAGTTCGGGGATGTCGTGCTCAGCAAGTTCATGAACAGTGTCATGCTCGACGGTAAGAAGTCCGTCGCCGAAGGCATCGTCTATGGCGCTCTCGAAACCATCGAAGCCCGCGCCAAGCGCGAGCCGCTGGGTGTCTTCCATGAGGCGCTCAACAATGTGAAGCCGGGCATCGAGGTCCGCAGCCGCCGCGTCGGCGGTGCGACCTACCAGGTCCCGGTCGAGGTCCGCCCGGATCGTTCGCAGGCGCTCGCCATCCGCTGGCTGATCTCGGCCGCCCGTGCGCGGTCGGAGCACACCATGGCGGGCCGCCTGTCGGGCGAACTGCTGGACGCCGCGAACAACCGTGGCAATGCGGTCAAGAAGCGTGAGGACACGCACCGCATGGCCGAGGCCAATCGCGCCTTCTCGCATTATCGCTGGTAACAGCGACGTGCTTCGAGCCCGCTCCTCATGGGGCGGGCTCGAAAGTGTAACAGTCCGTTCCCATATCGTCGGAGCCGGGTCGGCAAGGCCCTTCCCCGACATCGGAGTTTAAGATCATGGCCCGCAGCCACCCGCTCGAGAAATATCGCAATATCGGCATCATGGCGCACATCGATGCCGGCAAGACGACGACGACCGAGCGTATCCTGTACTACACCGGCAAGTCCTACAAGATCGGCGAGGTCCACGAGGGCACGGCGACGATGGACTGGATGGAGCAGGAGCAGGAGCGCGGGATCACGATCACGTCGGCCGCCACGACCTGTTTCTGGAACGACCACCGCATCAACATCATCGACACGCCCGGCCACGTCGACTTCACTATCGAGGTCGAGCGTTCGCTGCGCGTGCTCGACGGTGCCGTGACCGCGTTCGACGGCGTCGCCGGCGTTGAGCCGCAGTCGGAGACCGTGTGGCGCCAGGCCGACAAGTACCGCGTGCCGCGCATGTGCTACGTCAACAAGCTCGACCGCACCGGTGCGAACTTCCAGCGCTGCGTCCAGATGATCAAGGACCGCCTCGGCGCTCGCCCGGCCGTTCTCTATCTCCCGATCGGCATCGAGAGCAGCTTCGTCGGCCTCGTCGACCTGGTCGAGAATCGCGCGATCGTGTGGCTCGAGGAGAGCCTCGGCGCGAAGTTCGAATATCGCGAGATCCCGGACGACATGAAGGATGAGGCCGCCGTGGCCCGCCAGGAGCTGATCGAGCTTGCCGTCGAGCAGGACGAGGCGGCGATGGAATCCTATCTCGAGGGCAACGAGCCCGACGTCGCGACGCTGAAGGCGCTGCTGCGCAAGGGCACGCTGGCGTTCGACTTCGTCCCCGTGCTGTGCGGCTCGTCGTTCAAGAACAAGGGCGTGCAGCCGCTGCTCGACGCCGTCGTCGACTATCTGCCGAGCCCGCTCGACATTCCCGACGTGCAGGGCGTCAAGCTCGACGGCGAGACCCCGGATTCGCGTCCGGCCGAGGACTCGGCGCCGATGTCGGCGCTGGCCTTCAAGATCATGAACGATCCGTTCGTCGGCTCGCTCACCTTCGCGCGCATCTATTCGGGCAAGCTCGAAAAGGGCACCTACCTGAACAGCGTGAAGGACAAGAAGGAAAAGATCGGCCGCATGCTGCTGATGCATGCGAACAGCCGCGAGGACATCGAAGAGGCCTATGCGGGCGACATCGTCGCGCTGGCCGGCCTCAAGGAGACCACGACCGGCGATACGCTGTGCGCGCCGTCGGCGCCGATCATCCTCGAGCGGATGGAGTTCCCCGACCCCGTCATCGAGCTGTCGGTGGAGCCGAAGACCAAGGCCGACCAGGAGAAGATGGGCATCGCGCTCAACCGCCTGGCCGCCGAGGACCCCTCGTTCCGCGTCTCGTCCGACCACGAGTCGGGCCAGACCATCATCAAGGGCATGGGCGAACTCCACCTCGAGATTCTCGTCGACCGCATGAAGCGCGAGTTCAAGGTCGAGGCGAACGTCGGCGCCCCGCAGGTCGCCTATCGCGAATATCTGAAGAAGCCGGTCGAGCTGGTCTACACCCACAAGAAGCAGTCGGGTGGTTCGGGCCAGTTCGGTGAGGTCAAGGTCCAGGTCAAGCCGGGCGAACGCGGCTCGGGCTTCGTCTTCGTCGACGAGGTCAAGGGCGGCAACATCCCGCGTGAATATATTCCGTCGGTCGAGAAGGGCATGCGCGAAACCGCCGAGGGCGGCTCGCTGATCGGCTTCCCGATCGTGGACGTCGAAGTCCACCTGATCGACGGCAAGTATCACGACGTCGACTCGTCGGCGCTCGCCTTCGAAATCACGGGCCGTGGCGCGATGCGCGAGGCGGCCCAGAAGGCCGGCATCACCATCCTCGAGCCGATCATGAAGGTCGAGGTCGTGACGCCGGAGGATTATCTGGGCGACGTGATCGGCGACATGAACAGCCGCCGTGGCCAGATCCAGGGCACCGACAGCCGGGGCAACGCCCAGGTCGTCGAGGCGATGGTCCCGCTGGCGAACATGTTCGGCTATGTGAACCAGCTTCGCTCGTTCACCCAGGGCCGTGCGCAGTACAGCATGCAGTTCTCGCACTATGACGAAGTCCCGGCCAACGTTGCGGACGAGGTCAAGGCAAAGCTGGCATAATCGGAAATTTGTGGTTATGGGCGCGTCCGCATCGGGCGGCGCGTCCGGCAATTGATTCGAAGAGAAGAGGCAAAAAATGGCTAAGGCTAAGTTTGAGCGGACCAAGCCGCACTGCAATATCGGCACCATCGGCCACGTCGACCATGGCAAGACGTCGCTCACGGCAGCCATCACCAAGGTCCTCGCCGAGACCGGCGGCGCGACCTTCGTCGACTATGCCAACATCGACAAGGCTCCCGAGGAGCGTGAGCGCGGCATCACCATCTCGACCGCGCACGTCGAGTATGAGACCGAGCAGCGCCACTATGCGCACGTCGACTGCCCGGGCCACGCCGACTATGTGAAGAACATGATCACCGGCGCCGCGCAGATGGACGGTGGTATCCTCGTCGTCTCGGCCACCGACGGCCCGATGCCGCAGACCCGCGAGCACATCCTGCTCGCCCGTCAGGTCGGCGTTCCGGCGCTCGTCGTGTTCATGAACAAGGTCGACCTCGTCGACGATCCCGAGATCCTGGAGCTCGTCGAGCTCGAGGTTCGCGAGCTGCTCTCGTCCTACGAGTTCCCGGGCGACGACATCCCCGTCATCAAGGGTTCGGCCGTCAAGGCGCTCGACGGCACCAATGACGAGATCGGCCGCAACGCCGTTCTCGAGCTGATGGCCGCTGTCGACTCGTACATCCCGCAGCCCGAGCGCCCGCTCGACAAGCCGTTCCTGATGCCGATCGAAGACGTGTTCTCGATCTCGGGTCGCGGCACCGTCGTCACCGGCCGCGTCGAGACCGGTCAGGTCAAGGTCGGCGAGGAAGTCGAAATCGTCGGCATCAAGGACACCCGCAAGACCACCGTCACGGGCGTCGAGATGTTCCGTAAGCTGCTCGACAGCGGCCAGGCGGGCGACAACATCGGCGCGCTGATCCGCGGCGTCGGCCGTGATGAGGTCGAGCGTGGTCAGGTTCTGGCCAAGCCGGGCTCGATCAAGCCGCACACCGACTTCTCGTCGGAAGTCTACGTGCTGTCGAAGGAAGAGGGTGGCCGTCACACGCCGTTCTTCGCCAACTATCGTCCGCAGTTCTACTTCCGCACCACGGACGTCACCGGCACTGTCGAGCTGCCCGAGGGCACCGAAATGGTCATGCCCGGCGACAACGTGAAGCTCGGCGTCAAGCTCATTGCCCCGATCGCCATGGAAGAGGGCCTGCGCTTCTCGATCCGTGAAGGCGGCCGCACCGTCGGCGCCGGGGTTGTCAGCTCGATCCTGAAGTAATATAGCGCGTTCAAACGGGCCGGTCGGCCCCTTCGGGGGGCCGGCCGGTTCGCTTTTGTTGATTATAGGTTGGAAGGCGGCACTATCGCCGCACGGCTCTTTCGCATCGGTGTAGGACATGGAAACGCAGAATATCCGTATTCGCCTGAAGGCATTCGACCATCGTGTGCTCGATCAGGCTACCGGCGACATCGCCGACACCGCCCGCCGTACCGGCGCGCTCATCCGTGGTCCGATCCCGCTGCCCACCCGCATCGAGAAGTTCACCGTGAACCGCGGCCCGCACATCGACAAGAAGTCGCGCGAGCAGTTCGAGGTGCGGACCTACAAGCGGCTGCTGGACATCGTGCAGCCCACCCCGCAGACGGTCGACGCGCTGATGAAGCTCGATCTCGCAGCGGGTGTTGATGTCGAGATCAAACTGGCCTAAGAGGCCGGCTCCGCGCGGGACCGAATCGGGCCCGCGCTCGTCGTTTTTCTCCCCGGACTCGTCCGGTGCGATCGAGGAGCGACGGGAGGAGTAGGGATACCGACCGGCCCGCTCGATCGAGAGGTGCCGGTGTCCTGGTCCCCGCCCTTCGCAGAGATGCGAAGAACCGAGCCCGGGCGGGGGCTATCGATCATTGGGCTGGAAGCTTCGGTTCACACCGAAGCTTTTTTCGTTGGCACGCTCGCCGCTAACGCGAGCCTCTGTTGGGAAGGAACGGATCATGCGCACTGGCGTGATCGCGAAGAAGATGGGGATGACCCGCCTGTTCCAGGAAGATGGTCGGCACGTGCCGGTCACCGTCCTGGCGCTGGAGAATGTACAGGTCGTGGCTCGCCGCGAACAGGGCCGCGACGGTTATGTCGCCGTCCAGCTCGGCGCCGGCTCGGCCAAGCCGAAGAATCTCACCAAGCCGGAGCGCGGCCATTTCGGCAAGGCCGAGGTGGAGCCGAAGGCTTTCCTCGCCGAGTTCCGCGTGTCGGAAGACGGCCTGCTCGACGTTGGCGCGGAAATCTCCGCGGACCATTATGTCGCGGGCCAGTTCGTCGACATCCAGGGCAGCACCCAGGGTAAGGGTTTCGCGGGCGGCATGAAGCGCTGGGGCTTCGGCGGTCTGCGCGCCACCCACGGCGTCTCGGTCTCGCACCGCTCGCTCGGTTCGACCGGTCAGCGCCAGGATCCGGGCAAGGTCTTCAAGAACAAGAAGATGGCCGGTCACATGGGTGACAAGAACCGCACCCAGCAGAACCTCGAGATCGTCCAGACCGACGCCGAGCGCGGCCTTCTGTTCGTCAAGGGCTCGGTTCCGGGCTCGAAGGGCGGCTGGCTGCTGGTCAAGGACTCGGTCAAGATCGCCGCTCCCAAGGACGCGCCGTTCCCGGCCGGCCTGAAGTCGGCGGCCAACAGCAACAGCGCGCCTGCCGAGACGCCCGCGGAGGAAGTCGCGGCTCCCGAGGCCACCGAAGGCCAGGAGGGCTGATAGATGAAGCTCAAGGTTCAGACCCTCGACGCCAAGGCGTCGGGTGACATCGAACTCAACGACGAGGTCTTCGCCGTCGAGCCGCGTGCAGACATCCTCGCACGTGTCGTCCAGTGGCAGCTCCACAACCGTCGCGCTCCGGCGCGTGCGGCGCGCGAGCGTTCGGACGTCGCCCGCTCGGGCAAGAAGTTCGGTCGCCAGAAGGGCGGCGGTACCGCCCGTCACGGCGATCGCCGTGCGCCCGTCTTCATCGGTGGCGGCAAGGCCCACGGTCCCCGCGCCCGGGTGTTCGAGAGCAGCCTCAACAAGAAGGTCCGCGCGCTCGGCCTGAAGATGGCACTGTCGTCGAAGGCCAAGGACGGCAAGCTGGTCGTGGTCGACACGCTCGAGCTCAAGGACGCCAAGACCAAGGCGCTGATCGCGAAGATCGGCAAGCTCGGTTTCGGCGCGACGGCGCTGGTGATCGACGGCGAGGCGGTCGACAACGGCTTTCAGCTCGCTTCGTCGAACATCCACACGATCAACGTGCTGCCGGCGATCGGTGCCAACGTCTACGACATTCTGAAGCATGAGACGCTGGTGCTGACGCGCGCCGCTGTCGAGAAGCTGGAGGCGCGCTTCAATGGCTAAGAAGGAAGCCGTGGTGGACAACCGCCACTATGACGTGGTGCTGCGGCCCCACATCACCGAAAAGACCACTTTGCTCTCCGAGCACAATGCCGTGGTGTTCCAGGTTGCGGGCGATGCCAGCAAGCCGGAGATCAAGGCCGCTGTCGAGGCGCTGTTCAACGTCAAGGTCACCGGCGTGAACACGATCGTCTCCAAGGGCAAGACGAAGCGCTGGAAGGGCACGCCCTACAAGCGCTCCGACGTGAAGAAGGCGATCGTGACGCTGGCCGAAGGCCAGTCCATCGATGTGACGGAAGGCGTGCGCTGAGATGGCACTCAAGCATTACAACCCGACGAGCCCGGCCCGCCGCGGCCTCATCCTCGTCGACAAGTCGGGCCTCCACAAGGGCAAGCCCGTCAAGGCGCTGACCGAAGGTAAGCGCAAGTCGGGTGGCCGTAACAACCAGGGCCATGCGACCGCGCGCGGCATCGCCGGCGGTCACAAGCAGAAGTATCGCATTGTCGACTTCAAGCGTCGGAAGTGGGATCAGCCCGCGACCGTCGAGCGCCTGGAATATGACCCCAACCGTTCGGCCTTCATCGCGCTGGTGAAGTATGAGGACGGCGAGCTGGCCTACATCCTCGCGCCGCAGCGTCTTGGCGCCGGTGACGTGATCGTCGCTGCCAAGAAGACCGACACGAAGCCGGGCAATGCGATGGAGATCGGCCAGGCCCCGGTCGGCACGATCGTCCACAATGTCGAGATGAAGCCCGGCAAGGGCGGTCAGATCGCGCGTGCGGCGGGCACCTATGTGCAGATCGTCGGCCGCGACAAGGGCATGGTGATGGTTCGCCTGAACTCGGGCGAGCAGCGCTACATCCGGTCGGACTGCATGTGCACCGTCGGTGCGGTGTCGAACCCGGACAATGCGAACCAGAACCTCGCCAAGGCCGGTCGCAACCGCTGGCTCGGCCGTCGTCCGCTCACCCGCGGTGTCGCCAAAAACCCGGTCGACCACCCGCATGGCGGCGGTGAAGGCCGCACCTCGGGCGGCCGTCATCCGGTCACCCCGTGGGGCAAGCCCACCAAGGGTGCGCGGACCCGCCACAACAAGGCGACCGACAAGTTCATCATCCGTTCGCGCCACGCGAAGAAGAAGAGGTAATCCATGGCCCGTTCCGTCTGGAAAGGTCCGTTCGTCGATCTCCACCTTCTCCGGAAGGCGGAAGGCGCTCAGGACAGTGGCGCGCGCGCTCCGATCAAGACCTGGTCGCGTCGCTCGACCATCTTGCCGCAGTTCGTCGGTCTGACGTTCAACGTCTACAACGGCCGCAAGTTCGTGCCGGTTTCGGTCTCCGAGGAAATGGTCGGTCACAAGCTGGGTGAATTCGCGCCGACGCGCTACTTCCCCGGTCATGCCGACAAGAAGGGTAAGCGCTGATGTCGAAGCCCGCAGCTCCCCGCCGGGTCGGTGAGAAGGAGGCCCTTGCGGTCGCCACCACCGTTCGCGGCAGCCCGTACAAGCTCAATCTGGTCGCGGGTCTGATCCGTGGCAAGAAGGCCGGTGACGCACTCAATATCCTCACCTTCTCGAAGAAGGCGATGGCTGTCGACGTGCGCAAGGTGCTCGCCTCGGCGATCGCCAATGCCGAGAACAACCACAACCTCGACGTCGACGCGCTCGTCGTGAAGGAGGCTTCGGTCGGCAAGTCGATCGTCATGAAGCGCTTCGCCACCCGCGGCCGCGGCAAGTCGACCCGCATCATCAAGCCGTTCGCGCGCCTCCGGGTCGTCGTGCGCGAGCAGCAGGAAGAGGCTGAATAATATGGGTCAGAAGTCCAACCCGATCGGCATGCGGCTGCAGATCAACCGCACCTGGGACAGCCGCTGGTATGCCGACGGCGCAGATTACGGCCGTCTGCTGCTCGAGGATCTCAAGATCCGCAAGCACATCATGAAGGCGATCCCGCAGGCGGCGATCTCGAAGGTCGTGATCGAGCGTCCGGCCAAGCTGTGCCGCATCTCGGTCTATGCCGCGCGTCCGGGCGTCATCATCGGCAAGAAGGGCGCCGACATTGAGAAGCTTCGCCGCGCGCTCGGCAAGATGACCTCGTCGGACGTCTCGCTGAACATCGTCGAGATCCGCAAGCCGGAGATCGATTCGAAGCTCGTCGCCCAGGGTGTCGCCGACCAGCTCGAGCGCCGTATCGCCTTCCGCCGCGCCATGAAGCGTGCGGTGCAGTCGGCGCTGCGTCTCGGCGCCGAGGGCATCCGCATCACCTGCGCCGGCCGTCTGGGCGGCGCGGAGATCGCCCGCACCGAGTGGTATCGCGAAGGCCGCGTGCCGCTGCACACGCTGCGCGCGAACGTCGACTATGCCGAGGCCGAAGCCCACACCGCTTATGGTGTGTGCGGCATCAAGGTCTGGATCTTCAAGGGTGAGATCCTCGGCCATGATCCGCTGGCCCAGGACCGGCTCATGATGGAAGCTCAGACGTCGGGGGTCCGGCCGGCGCGGTAAGGGGCTTCCCCTTATCAGCGTCGCCTGATCGACCGGACAATCGGTGTCAGAAGGCGATAGAAAATGCTGCAACCAAAGCGCACCAAATTCCGCAAGGCCCACAAGGGCCGTATCCATGGCAACGCGCCGGGCGGCGCGTCGCTGAACTTCGGCGCGTTCGGCCTCAAGGCCCTCGAGCCGGATCGGATCACCGCGCGCCAGATCGAGGCGGCCCGCCGCGCGATCACGCGTCACATCAAGCGCCAGGGGCGTTTGTGGATCCGCATCTTCCCGGACGTGCCCGTCTCGTCGAAGCCCGCCGAAGTCCGCATGGGCTCGGGTAAGGGTTCGCCGGAGTTCTGGGCGGCCCGCGTCAAGCCCGGCCGTATCCTGTTTGAGCTCGACGGTGTTCCCGGCCCGCTCGCCCGTGTCGCCTTCGAGCGCGCGATGGAGAAGCTGCCGATCAAGACCAAGGTTGTCGCTCGCTTCGGCGAGTCGATCTACGAGGACAAGTAAGATGGCGAAGATTGCCGATCTCACTGCCAAGACCGACGATCAGCTCGCCCAGGAGCTGGGCGAACTGAAGCGCGAGCAGTTCAACCTGCGCTTCCAGGCGGCGACCAGCCAGCTCGAGAAGCCGAGCCGCGTGAAGGAGGTCCGCCGGACCATCGCGCAGATCAAGACCCTGCAGACGCAGCGCGCCGCTGCGGCCGCGAAGTAAGGAGCGCCAGCCATGCCGAAGCGCGTGCTGACCGGAACGGTGGTCTCCGACAAGACCGACAAGACCGTGGTTGTGAAAGTCGAACGTCGCGTGAAGCACGCGCTGTACGGCAAGATCATCAAGCGGTCGAAGAAGTATCACGCCCACGACGAGACCAACGAGTATCGCGAGGGTGAGACGGTGCGCATCGAAGAGACCGCGCCGATTTCGAAGCTCAAGACGTGGAAGGTGATCGAGCGGGTTGATACCCACGCGACGCCGAACCACGCCTGATTAGTGGAAGGGTCTGAACAATGATCCAGATGCAGACGAACCTCGACGTCGCCGACAACAGCGGCGCGAAGAGGGTGCAGTGCATCAAGGTGCTGGGCGGTTCCAAGCGCCGTTTCGCGACCGTGGGCGACGTCATCGTCGTCTCGATCAAGGAAGCGGCTCCGCGCGGCAAGGTCAAGAAGGGTGACGTGCATCGCGCGGTCATCGTTCGCACCGCCAAGGACATCCATCGTCCGGACGGTTCGACGATCCGTTTCGACGGCAATGCCGCCGTTCTGATCAACAAGAACAGCGGCGAGCCGATCGGCACCCGCATCTTCGGCCCGGTGGTCCGCGAGCTCCGTGCCAAGAACCACATGAAGATCATCTCGCTCGCGCCCGAGGTGCTGTGATGTCCGCGCTGAAGATCAAGAAGGGTGACCGCGTCGTCGTCCTGTCCGGCAAGGACAAGGGCAAGACCGGCGAAGTCACGAAGGCCTTCCCGAAGGAGGCCAAGGTGATCGTGTCGGGCGTCAACGTCTCGACCCGCCACCGCAAGCCGAGCCAGGCCAACCCGCAGGGTGGCCTGGAGCGCGTCGAGGCGCCGCTGCATGTCTCGAAGGTCGCGATCGCGACCGCCGACGGCAAGCCGACCCGCGTTCGCTTCGAGGTGAAGGACGGCAAGAAGGTCCGCGTGGCCGTCAAGACCGGGGAGACCATCAATGGCTGACAGCTACACGCCGCGGTTCAAGAAGCTCTATGACGACCAGATCGTCAAGGCGATGACCGAGAAGTTCGGTTACAAGAACCACATGGAAGTGCCGAAGATCACCAAGATCGTCCTGAACATGGGCGTCGGTGAGGCAACCCAGGACAAGAAGAAGGTCGAGCAGGCCGCGGTCGAGATGACCAAGATCGCCGGCCAGAAGGCCGTGATCACCAAGGCGAAGAAGTCGATCGCGCAGTTCAAGCTGCGCGAGGGCATGCCGATCGGCGCGAAGGTCACCCTCCGCCGTGAACGCATGTACGAGTTCCTCGACCGCTTCGTCACGATCGCGCTGCCGCGCGTTCGCGACTTCCGCGGGCTCAACCCGAAGTCGTTCGACGGCCGCGGCAACTATGCCACGGGCTTGAAGGAACAGCTGATCTTCCCGGAGATCAGCTACGACTCCGTGGACAAGATCCGCGGCATGGACGTTATCGTCGCCACGACGGCGAAGACCGACGAAGAAGCGCGCGAGTTGCTGCGCCTGTTCGGCTTCCCCTTCCCGGCGGAAAACCAGGATCAGAAGCAGGCCGCGTAAGCGGTCTGCTGGATAAGGAAGAACTTAAGTCATGGCGAAACTGAGTTCGATCAACAAGAACGAGCGTCGCAAGAAGCTGGTGAAGGCTTATGCGGGCAAATATGCGCGCCTGAAGGCGATCGCGGACGACGAGAGCAAGGATGAGACGGAGCGCCTGATCGCCCGCCTCAAGATGGCCGAGCTTCCGCGTAATGCGAACCCGACTCGCGTGCGCAACCGTTGCGAGGTGACGGGCCGTCCCCGCGCTTATTATCGCAAGTTCCGGCTTTGCCGCGTGCAGCTCCGGGATCTGGCCAACAAGGGCCTCATCCCCGGCGTCACCAAGTCGAGCTGGTAAGGAACCGAGAAGATGGCTCTGACCGATCCCCTGGGTGATCTGCTCACCCGCATCCGCAACGGGCAGCGCGCCCGCAAGGACAGCGTGCTCTCGCCCGCGTCCAAGCTGCGCGCCCGCGTGCTCGACGTGCTCCAGCGCGAAGGCTATATCCGTGGCTATAGCGAGGAAGACCTCGCCGGCCACAATGGCCTGCGCATCGAGCTCAAATATTTCGAAGGGCAGCCTGCGATCCAGCACGTCGCCCGCGTCTCCAAGCCGGGCCGCCGCGTCTATTCGGGTTCGAAGGACCTGCCGCGCGTCCGCAACGGCCTGGGCATCACCATCGTCTCGACGCCCAAGGGCGTTCTGTCCGACGCGGAAGCGCGCGAGCAGAATGTCGGCGGCGAGGTTCTCGCGGAGGTCTTCTGATGAGCCGCATCGGTAAGAAGCCGGTCGTCGTGCCGGCGGGCGTCACCGCCGCGATCGAAGGCAAGACGCTGTCGGTCAAGGGCCCGAAGGGCACGCTGAGCATCAGCCTGGCCGACGAGGTGAGCTATGCCATCGAGGACGGCTCGATCTCGGTCCAGCCGGTCAACGAGACCAAGCGCGCGCGCTCCTTCTGGGGCATGCAGCGGACCCTGGTGCAGAACCTGATCACCGGCGTTACGGAGGGCTATTCGAAGACCCTCCAGATCACCGGCGTCGGCTATCGCGCCAACGTCCAGGGCAAGAACCTGAAGCTGCAGCTCGGCTACAGCCACGATGTCGACTTCGCGATCCCCGAGGGGATCACGATCGCGACGCCGGATCAGACGACTGTCCAGATCTCGGGCATCGACAAGCAGAAGGTTGGTCAGGTGGCCGCGGAAATCCGCCGCTGGCGGAAGCCGGAACCCTACAAGGGCAAGGGCATCAAGTACGCCGGCGAGTATATCTTCCGCAAGGAAGGGAAGAAGAAGTAATGGGCAAGGGTCTCTCTCTCTTCGAGCGCCGCCGTCGTCGCGTGCGCACCGCGCTGCGGGCCAAGGGCGGCCAGCGTCCTCGCTTGTCGGTGCATCGTTCGGGCCGTCACATCTATGCTCAGGTGATCGACGACGAGGCTGGCCGCACGGTCGCCGCCGCGTCGACGCTGGACAAGGATCTGAAGGGCAAGACCGGCGCCACGTCCGAGGCCGCGACCTCGGTTGGCAAGGCGCTTGCCGAGCGTGCCAAGGCGGCGGGCGTCACCCAGGTGGTGTTCGATCGTGGCGGCTTCCTTTTCCATGGCCGCGTCAAGGCGCTGGCCGATGCGGCCCGCGAAGGCGGATTGGAGTTCTAAATGGCTGACGAAACCGAAATCCAGGCGGGCGCTCCGGCCGAAGCCGTTCCCGGTGCCGAGGGCCAGGGCGAGCGTCGCGGCCGTGGCGGTCGTGGCCGTGGCGGCAATGACCGTGGTGGCCGCGGCCGTGACGGCCGTGGCCGTCGCGACGACCGTCGTGGCGGCGAGGAGCAGGGCGAGGAGCTGATCGAGAAGCTCGTCCACATCAACCGCGTCTCGAAGACCGTGAAGGGTGGTAAGCGCTTCGGCTTCGCCGCGCTGGTCGTGGTCGGCGACGGCAAGGGGCGTGCGGGCTTCGGCCACGGCAAGGCCCGCGAAGTGCCGGAGGCGATCTCGAAGGCGACCGCCGCCGCCAAGAAGGCGATGGTTCGCGTGCCGCTGCGCGAGGGCCGGACCCTGCACCATGACGGCAACGGCCACTTCGGGGCCGGCCGCGTGACGGTCCGGACCGCGCCCCCGGGCACCGGCATCATCGCCGGCGGTCCGATGCGCGCCATCTTCGAGAGCCTCGGCGTCGCCGACGTGGTGACCAAGTCGGTCGGCACCTCGAACCCCTACAACATGATCCGCGCGACCTTCGAGGCGCTGAAGGATCAGACCTCGCCCAAGTCGGTGTCGCAGCGCCGTGGCAAGAAGATCGCCGACCTGCTGGGTCGCGGCGGTGCTTCGGCCCCGGTTGCCGAGGCCGAAGCCGCGGCGATCACGGAGTAAGCGACGATGGCTGGCAAGACTCTCAAGGTCACGCAGATCGGTTCGCCGATCCGCCGTACCGCCGACCAGCGCGCGACGCTGATCGGCCTGGGCCTCAACAAGATGCACCGGACCCGCGAGCTTCAGGACACCCCTGAAGTCCGTGGCATGATCCGCAAGGTGCAGCACATGGTGAAGGTCGAGGACTAAGTCCTCGATCGACATCGCCGGTCCCTCGGGGCTGGTCAAACGGATCGAAGGGGGCTAATGGCCCCCTTCCTCTATTCAGCGCGAACATAGCGAAAGCGAGTGCAGACGATGAAACTCAACGAAATCCGCGACAACCAGGGTGCTCGCAAGGGCCGCGTCCGTGTCGGCCGCGGCATCGGTTCGGGCCTGGGCAAGACCGGCGGCCGCGGCCAGAAGGGTCAGAAGAGCCGCTCCGGTGTCTCGATCAACGGCTTCGAGGGCGGTCAGATGCCGCTCCACATGCGGCTGCCGAAGCGCGGCTTCAACAATATCTTCGCCAAGGATTATGCCGAGGTGAACCTGGGCGCGGTCCAGAAGTTGATCGAGGCCAAGAAGCTCGACACCTCCGCTGTGGTCGACCATGCCGCGCTGAAGGCGGCCGGCGTCGCCCGTGGCGGCAAGGACGGTGTCCGCATCCTCGGCAAGGGCGAGCTGACCGCGAAGGTCTCGTTCAAGGTCGCAGGCGTCTCGGCCGGTGCCAAGGCAGCGATCGAGAAGGCGGGCGGTTCGGTCGAGGTTATCGAGGTGGTTCCTGCCGCCGAGAAGGCCGCCGCCAAGAAGGGCACCGCGAAGGCCGCCAAGAAGGCCTGATCGCGGGTTCGCCCGTCGTCCTGGCGCTTTCCGGCTGACAAGCCGGAAGCACACATTATATGAGACGGCGGCAGACCCATGAGGCCTGCCGCCGTTTCCATTTCCGGGGTCACAGAACAAGATGGCATCCGCAGCCGAACAGATGGCCGCCAACATCAATCTGAGCCAGTTCGCCAAGGCGACTGAGCTCAAGAAGCGCCTGTGGTTCACCCTGGGCGCACTCATCATTTTCCGCCTGCTGAGCCATGTGCCGCTTCCCGGCCTTGATCCGCGAGCGCTCCAGTCGTTGTTCGACACGACCAAGGGCGGCGTGCTCGACTTCTTCAACGCCTTCTCGGGCGGCTCGCTGACCCGCATGTCGCTGATCGCGCTTGGCGTGATGCCGTACATCACCGCCTCGATCGTGGTGCAGCTCGCGACATCGCTGTCGCCGACGCTCGCGGCGATCAAGAAGGAAGGCGAGAGCGGGCGCAAGAAGCTGAACCAGTACACCCGCTACGGCACGGTGCTGCTGACCGGCATCCAAGGCTACTTCATCGCCGTGGGACTCGAGACATGGGGGGCCAGCGCCGGCATGGATGCGGTGGTGATCGATCCCTATCTCTTCCGCGCGACGACCGTGATCTCGCTGATCGGTGGCACGATGTTCCTGATGTGGCTGGGCGAGCAGATCACCAGCCGCGGCATCGGCAACGGCATCTCGCTGATCATCATGGCGGGTATCGTCTCGCAGCTTCCGACCGCGCTCGCCAATCTGTTCGAGGGCGGCCGCACCGGATCGCTGTCGGCGATGTTCATCGTGCTGGCGGTGTTCGGCGTGGTCGCGCTGGTCGCGGGCATCGTCTTCATGGAGCGGGCGCAGCGCCAGGTGCTGATCCAGTATCCCAAGCGCCAGACGGCGCGTGGCATGATGCAGGCCGACAAGAGCCATCTGCCGCTCAAGATCAATACCGCCAATGTGATCCCGCCGATCTTCGCTTCGTCGCTGTTGCTGATGCCGCTGACGATCAGTCAGTTCGCCGGTCAGCGGACCCAGGGCGAAAGCCTGTGGGGCGACTTCATCATCGGCCTGAACCAGTATCTGCACCACGGCACGCCGCTCTACATGGCGCTGTACGCCGCAGGCATCATCTTCTTCTGCTTCTTCTACACCGCCGTCGTCTTCAATCCGGAGGAGACCGCGGACAATCTGAAGCGCTATGGCGGCTTCATCCCCGGCATCCGTCCGGGCAAGAATACCGCCGACTATCTGGACTATGTGCTGACCCGCATCACCGTGATCGGGGCGGCCTACCTGACCTTCATCTGCCTGGTGCCCGAATATGTCACCGCGCAATATGGCCTGGGCATCGCCCTCGGCGGTACCAGCCTGCTGATCGTGGTCAACGTGACGATCGATACGGTGACGCAGATCCAGAGCCACCTGCTCGCGCACCAATATGGCGATCTCATCAAGAAGGCGAAACTCAAGGGGGGAATGCGGAGGTGATCTTTCTGACGTTTGCGCGGAGCATCCGCCCGTGAATATCATCCTGCTGGGTCCGCCCGGCGCCGGCAAGGGAACGCAGGCGTCGAAGCTGGTTGCCGATCGCGGCATGGTGCAGCTCTCGACCGGAGACATGCTGCGCGCAGCCGTCAAGGCCGGCACGCCGATCGGCCTGAAGGCCAAGGCGGTCATGGAAGCCGGGGAGCTCGTCTCGGACGAAATCGTCTCGGGCCTGATCGGCGAGAAGCTCGACAGCATGGCCGCTTCGGAAGGCGCCATCTTCGACGGCTATCCGCGCACCGAGGCGCAGGCCCACTCGCTCGACGAGATCCTGGCGAGCCGTGGCCGCGTGCTCGACCATGTCATCGAACTCGAGGTCGATGAGGACGCGCTCGTGGAACGGATCACCGGCCGCTACACCTGCGCCAATTGCGGCGAAGGCTATCACGACCGGTTCAAGCAACCCAAGGCCGAAGGCGTCTGCGACGTGTGCGGCTCGACTGAGTTCAAGCGCCGTCCCGACGACAATGAGGAGACGGTGCGGACCCGGATGGCCGAGTATCGTGCCAAGACCGCGCCGATCCTGCCGGTCTACGAGGCCCGCGGGCTGGTCCGGAGAGTCGACGGCATGGCGGACATGGCAGAGGTCTCGGCGGCGATCGCCGCCATTCTCGACAACTGAACAGGTGCCCGCCACGGCCCGAGCCGTGGCGGGCTGCTCGTTTTAAGTGCTTTGGCTTTCGCCATATTTCGTGCATGTTCGCATGATCATGGAACGGCAACCGGTCAGGCGCAGACGGCGGCGGCGGACTTCCGCGGTCCGCCGTGAAGCCATGGCGTGGTTGACCTTCCTCATCGGTCTTGCCCGCCGGGCCGCGCGCTGGGCGTGGCTGCTGCTGATCGTCACCATCATCCTGTTGCTCGGGCTCGGCGGACCGGTAGCGCCGATCGATCACATATTCGAGTTCTGGGGCCACTGGTAGGCCCGTTGGCCCGACCGCGGCCGACCCACGGAAAATCCTTGCTCACATCCCGGAATCGCGGGATGCCTGTCGTTACGGATGCCGAGTCCCAAAGCACCGGGGCGAGGGTCCTAGGAGCAGGGGAATATTCTATGGCCGTTTCCGATCATGTCGACCTCGCGACGTTCGTCGAGGGCGTGAAGAAGCGCAATCCCGGTCAGCCGGAGTTCGTCCAGGCCGTCACCGAGGTGGCGGAGGACATCTTCGACTATATCGCCGACAAAGAGGATTATCATAAGTACCAGATCCTCCGCCGCATCGCGGAGCCGGACCGGGTGATCAGCTTCCGTGTCTGCTGGGAGGATGACAAGGGTAACATCCGCGTTCAGCGTGGCTGGCGTGTCCAGAACAACAATTCGATCGGTCCATATAAGGGTGGCATCCGCTTCCACCCTTCAGTGACCGAGAGCGTCCTCAAATTCCTGGCGTTCGAGCAGACCTTCAAGAATGCGCTGACCGGCCTGCCGATGGGGGGCGGCAAGGGCGGCTCCAACTTCAACCCGAAGGGCAAGAGCACCAATGAGGTGATGCGCTTCTGCCAGAGCTTCGTGAACGAGCTCTACCGCCATATCGGCGCGGACACCGACGTTCCTGCCGGCGACATCGGCGTGGGCGGCCGCGAGATCGGCTATATGTTCGGCCAGTATAAGCGCCTGACCAACGAGTTCACCGGCGTGCTGACCGGCAAGGGCCTCGAATATGGCGGCTCGCTGATCCGGACCGAGGCGACCGGCTATGGCGCCGTCTATTTCCTGCACGAGATGCTCAAGACCAAGGGCAAGGACCTCGTCGGTCTCAATGCCGTCATCTCGGGATCGGGCAACGTTGCCACCCATGCGGCCGAGAAGATCAACCAGCTCGGCGGCAAGGTGCTCACCCTGTCGGATTCCGAAGGCTTCATCTACGATCCGGAAGGCATCACCCAGGACAAGGTCAATTGGGTAAAGGACCTCAAGACCCGCAAGCGCGGCCGCATCTCCGAATATGTGAAGGAGTTCAAGGGCGCCGAGTTCCACGGCAATGGGGCGCGTCCGTGGGGCGTCGAGTGCGACGTGGCGGTGCCCTGCGCGACGCAGAACGAGCTGAACGAGGAAGAAGCCAAGACGCTGGTCAAGAACGGCTGTTTCGCGGTTTCGGAAGGCGCCAACATGCCGACTACCCTTGAAGGGACCCACGTCTTCAAGAAGGCGAAGATCCTGTTCGCCCCGGGCAAGGCCGCGAACGCCGGCGGCGTCGCGGTCTCCGGCCTCGAGATGAGCCAGAACTCGGCGCGCATCTCCTGGAAGGAAGAGGAATTGCAGCGCCTGCTGGTCGACATCATGCAGGGCATCCATGCGCGCTGTGTCGAATATGGCGGCTCCGCCGGGACCGACCATGTCGATTATGTGAAGGGCGCCAACATCGCCGGCTTCAAGAAGGTGGCCGATGCGATGCTCGCCTATGGCGTTGTCTGACCGCCCGGCCTGAGTGGCTGAGAAAGGGGAGGCGTCCGCTCATGGAAGAGCGGGCGCCTCCTGCTTTTCGGGCTGATGCTCGGCGGGCCGCCGACCGTGGTTCAGGAAGTGTCGTTCGACCAGCCACCAACTCAACGCGCCCGCCGCCAGCGCGAGCAGCATCGACGTCAGGACGAATAGCGGAAAGGGCAGGGCCGCCGCCCGCGCGACGAGCATCTGCTGGATGACGTAGGCGTAGAGATATGTTCCGTAGGAGAAGTCGCCGAACCGTGCCGCGCGGCTGAGGTCGATGCGGGGATGGAAGGCGATCCAGAAGATCAGATAGGCCATTGCCGGCGGCGCCAGAACATGCGCCGCGACGATCCCGATCGGCCCATGCCCTCCGAGGTGAAAGCCGATGAAACAGGCCCCGAGACCCGTGATGAGCAGCGGCGTCGAGCGCGGGATAATATCCCGGTGCAGATAGACGATCATCCCGGCGAGGAAGTTGGGCAGCACCCGGAACCACATATAGGGCCAGCCGATGATCTCGGCGACCAGCACGGGGCCCCCGGGCTTGCGCCCGGTGATGTCGAGCCAGCACCAGAGGGCGACGACGGCGACGTAGATCAGCGGAACAGCCCATCGGCGCAGCGGTAGGGTCAGGATGCCGAGCAGGGCGACCCCGACATAGCAGAGGAACTCGAACTTGATGCTCCACAGCGAGCCGTTGACCGTGTGGATCGGATTGGCGGCGAACAGGTCGGGCAGCGGGAAATGATTCGCCAGCAGCAGGTTCGCGCCGATCGTCCGCGCCGCCTCCAGCGCGGTGATCGTGAAACCCGGCGGGGCGAACAGCGGAGTCACGACGAATGCGCAGATTGCGGTGGCGACAAGATAGGCGGGATAGATGCGCCGCACACGCCTGGCGCCGAAGTCGCCGGTCGAGCGCGAACGCTCATGGCTGTGTGCGATCAGGAAGCCGCTGACGATGAAAAAGCCCCAGACGCCGATATGGCCGGCATTGTAATAGCCATTGGTGGCGATCGAGATCGGCTCGAACGCCTCGGTCCCGAAGCGCAGCGCGAAGCTGTGCGAGAAGACCACCAGCAGCGCCAGGGCGAGTCGTATCGCGTCGAAATTATTCCGGTAGAAGCGCGCCCGGTCGGCCGGAACCAGCATCCTGTCCATCGATCCGAACCCGTTGTCGCTCCCACGTCGGGGATGCCTTGCCTTCCGGCATGGTTCAAGGGCAATGCGGATGGAAGGGGGCGTCGCAATCCGGCGGCGAATCGCGGCGGCCGGTTGACAGGCGTGATTGGCCGCATTAGTGACCCCCGTTCCCATACCGCTTTGCCCGGTACCGCTTCGTGCGCGTGCCGCGTTTCTTGCGTGGTGGGAGGCGGTCCCGGTCCGACGGGGCGAGCGTCGAGATGGGGCGGCCAGCCAACCGCCCCGTGGAGCAGGAGAATAGCACAGTGGCACGTATTGCGGGTGTCAATATCCCGACCAACAAGCGCGTCGAAATCGCGCTGACCTACATTCACGGCATTGGCCCCGCCAAGGCCAAGGAAATCACCGCCAAGCTGGGCATCGAGCCGCAGCGCCGCGTTCAGGACCTCAGCGATCAGGAAGTCCTCCAGATCCGCGAGGCGATCGACGCCGGCTACACCGTCGAGGGCGACCTGCGTCGCCAGGTGGCGATGAACATCAAGCGCCTGATGGACCTGGCCTGCTATCGCGGCCTGCGTCATCGCAAGGGCCTTCCGGTCCGCGGCCAGCGCACGCACACAAATGCGCGCACCCGCAAGGGCAAGGCCAAGCCGATCGCCGGCAAGAAGAAGTAATGGGCTTGAGCGTCGGGCTGAACGGCTGCGACGCTCGCTCCTTGATGTAGGATACGGATAAGATGGCACGTGAACCCCAGCGCATTCGCCGCCGCGAGCGCAAGAACATCACCGCCGGCGTCGCGCATGTGAACGCCAGCTTCAACAACACCATGATCACCATCACCGATGCTCAGGGCAACGCGATTGCCTGGTCGTCGGCCGGCATGATGGGCTTCAAGGGCAGCCGCAAGTCGACCCCTTACGCCGCCCAGGTCGCCGCCGAGGACGCGGGCAAGAAGGCCGCCGAGCACGGCGTCCGCACGCTCGAGGTTGAGGTGAAGGGCCCCGGTTCGGGCCGTGAGTCGGCGCTCCGCGCGCTGCAGGCGGTCGGCTTCCACATCACGTCGATCCGTGACGTGACGCCGATCCCGCACAACGGCGTGCGTCCGTCGAAGCGCCGCCGCGTCTGATCCGGCGCGGGGGCTTCGGCCCCCGCTCTCCGTTTATCCGGCAGGTTGCCTCCCGCGCCTGCCATACCCCGAGGGGAACACAGTGGCTGTCAACGCAAAGAACTGGCAGGAACTCAAGAAGCCGAACGGCCTCGAAAAGAAGTCGGGCGGCGATGGCAAGCGTAAGGCGACCTTTGTCGCTGAGCCGCTGGAGCGCGGCTTCGGCCTGACGCTCGGCAACTCGCTGCGTCGCGTACTGTTGTCCTCGCTGCAGGGCGCCGCGGTCACCTCGATCAAGATCGAGAACGTGCTTCACGAGTTCTCGAGCCTTGCGGGCGTTCGCGAGGACGTCACCGACATCGTTCTCAACGTCAAGCAGATCGCGCTCAAGATGCAGGGCGACGGCCCCCGTCGTCTCCAGCTCTCGGCGACCGGTCCGGCCGAAGTCACCGCGGGCATGATCGCCGCTTCGGGCGACATCGAGGTGATGAACACCGACCTGGTGATCTGCCACCTCGACGACGGCGCGACCCTGAACATGGAACTGACCGCCGATGTCGGCAAGGGCTATGTCACTGCCGCCGCCAACCGTCCGGTCGACGCGCCGATCGGCCTGATCCCGGTCGATGCGCTCTACTCGCCGGTCCGTCAGGTCGCCTACAAGGTCGAGAACACCCGCGTCGGTCAGGAACTCGACTATGACAAGCTCACGCTGACGATCGAGACCGACGGCACCGTCACGCCGGAGGACGCGCTCGCCTATTCGGCCCGCATCCTGCAGGACCAGCTCCAGCTCTTCGTCCACTTCGACGATGGCATGGCGATCTCCGCTCCGGCCGCGGGCGCTGGCGCCGCGGGTGGTGCTGCTGGCGAACCGGAAGGCGATGCCAACCAGCTCAACCGCTACCTGCTCAAGAAGGTCGACGAGCTCGAGCTGTCGGTCCGTTCGGCCAACTGCCTCAAGAACGACAACATCATCTACATTGGCGACCTGGTCCAGAAGACCGAGGCCGAGATGCTGCGCACGCCGAACTTCGGCCGCAAGTCGCTCAACGAGATCAAGGAAGTCCTCGCTTCGATGGGCCTCCGCCTGGGCATGGAAATCCCGGGCTGGCCGCCGGAGAACATCGAGGAAATGGCCAAGAAGCTCGAACAGGAGTTCTGATGCGGTGGGGGGTTTCGGCTCCCCTCCCATCTGCAAAGGGGAAAGGGCGGCGCCCCGGACTGCCGCCTGGCTTGGGGTACCTCGCACGGCCCTCTGACAAACGAAGGAAATCATCATGCGCCATCGCGTTGGCGGTCGTAAGCTTCAGCGGACCGCTTCCCATCGTACCGCCCTGTTCCGTAACCAGTCGGCGGCGCTCATCAAGCATGAGCAGATCCTGACCACGCTCGCCAAGGCGAAGGAGCTTCGCCCCTATGTCGAGAAGCTGATCACGCTGGCCAAGAAGGGCGGCCTCGCCAATCGCCGTCTCGCCCATGCGCGCCTGCAGGACGACACCCAGCTCAAGAAGCTGTTCGAGGTCCTGGCCGAGCGTTACGCTTCGCGTAACGGCGGTTACACCCGCATCGTCAAGGCCGGCATCCGTGCGTCGGACGCTGCGCCGATGGCGATCATCGAGTTCGTCGATCGCGACGTCTCGGCCAAGGGCCAGGACTCCGGTCCTGTCGAGACCGACGAGGACGTCGCCGAGGCGGCCTGATCGATATCCTCCGCTCCTTTGCGGAGTGGGATGATCGAGCAAGTCATTGCAAAGAGAGCCGCGGGCGTTACGCTCGCGGCTCTTTTTCTTTGCATTCCGCAGGGGGGTTCCGTTCGATGCCGTCGATGATGTTGCGTGCCGCCCTCGCCTGTGTCCTGATGAGCACCGCCTTGCCCCTCTCCGCCGAAAATCCCAAGCTCCCCCCCTATCCCGAGACCCGCCGCGGCGACGTCGTCGAGGAACAGTTCGGCGAGGCGATCGCCGATCCCTATCGCTGGCTCGAGAGCGACGTCCGCGAGGATGCCGAGGTCGCCCGCTGGGTCGATGCCGAGAACAAGGTCACCGAGGCCTATCTCGACGCGCTTCCGGGTCGCGATGCGATCCGCAAGCGGCTCAAGACGCTGTGGAACTATGAGCGCTACGGCGTACCGCGCAAACGAGGCGGACGCTATTTCTACACCTATAACAGCGGCCTGCAGAACCAGTCGGTGCTGCTCGTCCGCGACGGGCTCGACGGCAAGGAGCGCGAGCTGCTCGATCCCAACCGCTGGGCGAAGGACGGGGCGACCGCGCTCGACGAATGGCGGCCGTCGAACAATGGCGACCTGTTGCTCTATTCGGTCCAGGACGGCGGCAGCGACTGGCGTACCCTACGCGTGATCGACGTCGCGACCGGCAAGACGCTCGACGACGAGATCAAATGGGTCAAATTCTCCGACCTCTCCTGGGACGGCGACGGCCGCGGCTTCTATTATTCGCGCTTCCCCGAGCCGAAGGCGGGCGCTGCCTTCCAGCAGCTCAACCTCAACCACCAGGTCTATTATCACCGGATCGGCACCCCGCAGTCCGCGGACAGGCTGCTCTATGCAACACCGAACCGGCCCCGGCTCAACCACAGCGTCGAGACCACGCAGGACGGCCGCTATGCACTCGTGACATCGAGTGAAGGCACCGATGAACGCTATGAGCTGACGCTGTTCGACCTGGCGGAGCCCAATGCGAAGCCACGCAAGCTTGTAACCGGGTTCACCAATGAATGGGCGCTGGCGGGCAGCGTCGGCAGCAAGCTCTATTTTCGCACCAACCTGAAAGCGCCGCGCCAGCGGGTGGTGATGCTCGACGTGGCGGAGCGGAAGCCCAGGCCGGTCGAGATCATAGCGCAGACCAGCGATACCCTGGTGGGTGTGTCGCTGGTCGGCAGCCGGCTGATCCTCGCCTATCTGGGCGATGCCAAGACCGAGGCGCAATTGTTCGAGCTGACCGGCCAGCCGGTCGGCCCGATCAACCTGCCCGACATCGGCACCGGCGCGGGCTTCGGCGGGCGGACCGGAGATCCAGGGACTTTCTTCAGCTTCTCCAGCTTCGCGACGCCATCGACCATCTACCGGTTCAACAGCGCGACCCGGAAAATGGAGGAGTTCATCAAGCCGAAGCTGTCGTTCGATCCGCGCGATTATATCGTCGACCAGCAATTCTACCGGTCGAAGGACGGCACCGAGGTTCCGATGTTCGTCGCGCGCAAGAAGTCGACCGGGCCGGGCGCGCCCGCGCTGCTCTATGGCTATGGTGGCTTCAACATCTCGATGACGCCGGGCTTCTCACCCGCTATCCTCGACTGGATGGAGATGGGCGGCGTCTATGCGGTCGCCAACCTTCGCGGCGGCGGCGAATATGGCAAGGTCTGGCATGAGGCCGGCCGCCTCGCCAACAAGCAGAACGTGTTCGACGACTTCATCGCGGCCGGCGAATATCTGATCTCCAGCGGCATCAGCGCCAAAGGGCGGCTTGCGGCGATGGGCCGGTCGAATGGTGGCCTGCTGATCGGTGCCGTGGTCAACCAGCGCCCCGACCTGTTCGCTGCGGTCAATCCCGCGGTCGGGGTGATGGATATGCTGCGCTTCAACCGCTTCACCGCCGGCCGCTACTGGGTCGACGACTATGGCGATCCGGGCAAGGAAGCCGACTTCCATGTCCTGCGCAGCTACTCTCCCTATCACAATATCAAGGCCGGTGCCGATTACCCGGCCATCCTGGTGACGACCGCCGATACCGACGACCGCGTCGTGCCGGGGCACAGCTTCAAATATACCGCCGCGCTGCAGGCGGCTGACATCGGCGCCAGGCCGCACCTGATCCGCATCGAGACGCGCGCGGGCCACGGATCGGGCAAGCCGACCGACAAGATCATCGACGAGTACGCCGACCTCTGGGCTTTCATGGGCTATTGGACGGGGATGCGCCTGCCGCAGTGACGCGGCGACGGGGAGGGGGAGGACTATGCGGCTGATCGGGCTTGTCGTCATGGTGATCATGCTGTCGAGCGCGGTCGGGGCGTCGGTCTACAAGGATTTCGAGAAGGTCTGGGAGACGCGCGACAAGACCTATCGATCTGAGCGGGAGACGCTGGAAGTCCGTGCCAAATCCTCCGCCGACCGCGCGATCCAGGCGCTGGTGATGGGCGAGAGGACCGGGGGCGACGACCTGACCCTCGCCCTGACCGCGGCCTGGTCGCTGTCCGAGCTGGTCGGGCGCGGGCAGACCCTCTTCGCCCTCCGCGAACATATGGCGACCCGCCCCTCTGTGGCGTTGTCGGAGGCCTGGCTCCAGGGCAAGATCGACGAGCTTCGCCGCAAGGCCGGCGAGGCCGATCTGATGGAGGGCGAGATGGAGATCCTCAAGGGACGCGATACCATCCCGGTCCAGCAGTGGATCGGTGCGCTGGAGCAGCTCTCGATGATGCGCGGCACCATTTCGGGCTCGGCGGCCGAGCTGGCCCTGATCGAACAGAATCTCTCCAGCTATTATCGTGCGCGGGCCGGGGAGCAGGCCGATCGGCGCCGGCTGATCGCCAGCGTCCTCGTCGGCCTCTCCGCCGCCGTGCGCGCCAAGCAGGACGACGTGCAGCATCGGAGCGCGGCCTGCGCGGCGACGGGGCGGTGCATGGCACGTTGACCGCGCCAAATAATAAGCAGTCATGATTGTTTTTTTCTTGCTCGCGGACCGTGACCGTTCTTTGTAGGCGCGGCGCCCATCGTGGGCGCTTCGAGTCGCGCGCCGCCGTCAACGAGCGGCAATAGTCGGGAGAGGATGGGATGCAGCGGATCGGGCGTGGCCTTGCGGGACTGTCGCTGGCGATCGCGGCGGCGGTGATCGGCGCCGGGACGGTGACGGGGCAGCCGGTGAGCGAGAACGCGGCACTCGAGAAGACGCGGATCCGCTCGACCGATGATTTCCAGGCGAAGGATGCGGGCGCCGTCGATCCGGCCACGGCTCCGGGCAAGGCGATCTTCGCCGAACATTGCGCCGTCTGCCATGAGGGCGGGGTGCCGAAGGCGCCGTCGCCGACCTTCCTGGCGATGATGCCGGGCGACGCGATCGTCGCAGCACTGACCGACGGCGTGATGAAGGTGCAGGGTTCGGCTCTGTCCCCGGCGCAGCGGGTCGAGGTCGCCGAGTTCGTGACCCGCCGCCGCCTGTCGGGCGAAGCGAAGCCGAAGCTGCCACCGGTCTGCAAGGGACCGCAGCTCGCCTTCGATACGAAGGACCCGCCGCGCGCCGTGGGCTGGGGGCATGACAATCGCCGCTACATCCCGGGCGACATGGCGAAGCTTCCCGCTGCGGACGTGCCGAAGCTGGCGTTCAAATGGGCCTACGCCTTCCCTGCTGCGCTGCGCGCCCGCTCGCAGCCCAGCTATGGCTGGGGGACGATGTTCGTCGGCAGCCAGGACGGCACCATCTATGCCTTCGACCTCGACAGCGGCTGCACCAAATGGACGCAGCGCGTGTCGGCCGAGGTACGCACTTCGATCGTCGCGGACGCCGCGACGAAGCGGCTCTATTTCGGTGATCTGCTTGGCCGCGCCTATGCGCTCGATGCCTTCACCGGCAAGATCCTCTGGTCCGAGAAACTCGACGACCATCCCGATGCGACGATCACCGGAACGCCGGCCCTGGGCGGCGGGCTGCTCTATGTTCCGGTTTCCTCGCTGGAGGTGACCCAGCCGGCCGACCCCAAATATGCCTGCTGCACCTTCCGCGGCTCGGTGGTCGCGCTCGACCCGGCGACCGGTGCGGTCCGCTGGCGTGCCTATACGGTGCCCCAGCCGCCGACCGAGCAGGGGACGAACCCGGCCGGGACCCCGATCCTCGGCCCGTCCGGCGCGCCGGTGTGGAACAGCCCCACCTATGATGCCGAAAAGGGCCGCGTCTATTTCGGATCGGGGGAGAATTACTCCTCCCCTGCCGACGACAATAGCGACGCGGTGTTCGCGGTGGACGCCAAGACCGGGCACCGGCTGTGGCATACCCAGCTCACCAAGGGCGATGCATGGAATGTGGCCTGTATGCTCGGCTCGGGAAGCTGTCCCAAGGAGAACGGCCCCGACCATGACGTCGCCGCCTCGACCCTGCTGATTCCGCTCGGTGGGGGGCAGCGCATCCTGGTGGTCGGCCAGAAATCGGGTGAGGCCTGGGGGCTCGATCCCGACGACGGCCGGATCGTCTGGCAGCGACAGCTTGGCCATGGCGGCACCCAGGGCGGTGTCCATTTCGGCATGGCGGCCGACGGCACGCGCGTCTTCGTGCCGATCAACGACATGCCCGACACCGGCGACGCGCGAGTCTATGATGCGTCGATCCGCGGATCTGGACTGCATGCGATAGACGCCGCCACCGGCCGGGTGATCTGGAACGCCCGTGCGCCCGACGACTGCGCCGGCTTGAAATTCTGCGATACCGGTATCTCCGCCGCGGTGACGGCGATTCCCGGCGTGGTGTTTGCCGGCCATCTCGACGGGAAGTTCCGTGCCTATGACGCCGCGACCGGCAAGGTGGTGTGGCAGGTCGACACGACCCGGCCGGTACCGACCATAACCGGCGTCGAAGGCAAGGGCGGCTCGATGAGCGGCCCCGGCGCTCTGGTGGTCGACGGCCATGTCGTGATCAATTCGGGCTATGGCATGTACAGCCACATGGCCGGCAACCTGCTCATGGTGTTCGCGCCGGCGAAGTGAGTAATGTCGTCGCCCTGCCATTCAGCTCACCGCAATCTGCTGGCGGCTAATCGCACTTTACAGCATCGTAAGCGTGGCATTTTCTGGGGCATCGACATGATCAAGGCACTCATCACTTCGGCGACGGCCGCGGCCCTGCTGGCGGGGGCGGCGGCACCGGCCATGGCGCGTCCCTATTGGGGCGGAGGCTACCATCATCATCGCCATGGTGGAGGCGACACCTTCGGCAACATCCTGCTGGGCGCGATCATCGGCGGCGGCGCGATCGCGATCGCCTCGTCGGCGAGCAAGAACAGGCGCGAGCAGGTCCCGTCGCGGCGCGGCGACGACCAGCGCGATGATCTACGTGAGTCGGGCGAGGATGCCCGCCAGGTGGCGTCGATCTGCACGGATGCGGTCGAGAACATGGCGCGCGGCCCGGTCTCATCGGTCGACTCGGTAGGCCGTGACGGGCCCGATGGCTGGCGCGTGGACGGCGTCGTCCGTGGCGAACGCGGCGACCGGCACTTCTTCTGCGCGGTGCGCGAAGGTCAGATCGAGACGATCGACATGGGCGACCGGATGGCGGCGCGCTGAGCCCCGTCGGGCGACGATAATCGCGAAAAGGCCCGCTCCCGTTTCCGGGGGCGGGCTTTTTCGTGCCTGCCCCATCTGGACAGTCGCGCCGCCGCCCTTTATCGGCTCCGCATGACAGCCCAGCTTCCCGCCACCGCCCCGAAGGCCAGCCAGCCGCACGAGTCGATCCTGATCGTCGACTTCGGCAGTCAGGTCACACAGCTCATTGCGCGCAGGGTCCGCGAGGCCGGCGTCTACAGCGAGATCGCGCCCTTCAACGCCGCCGACGCGGCGTTCGACCGGCTCCAGCCCAAGGGTATCATCCTGTCCGGCGGTCCGGCTTCCGTCGCCGACATGGGGTCGCCCCGTGCGCCGCAGCGCTTCTTCGAGGCGGGCATCCCGATCCTCGGCATCTGCTACGGCCAGCAGACGATGTGCCAGCAGCTCGGCGGATCGGTGACCCCCAGCCACGACAGCCGCGAGTTCGGCCGGGCCTTCATCGAGATCAAGACCCGTTCGGCCCTGTTCGACGGCCTCTGGAAGGAGGGCGAGCATCACCAGGTGTGGATGAGCCATGGCGACAAGGTCGACGCGCTGCCGCCCGGCTTCTCGCCGGTCGCCGTGTCGGAGGGCGCGCCCTATGCCGTCACCTCGGACGAGAAGCGCCGCTTCTACGGCGTGCAGTTCCACCCGGAGGTCGTCCACACCCCCGACGGTGGCAAGCTGATCGCCAATTTTGCCCGTCATGTCTGCGGCCTGACCGGCGACTGGACGATGGCGGAGTTCCGTGCGACCAAGATCGAGGAGATCCGCCAGCAGGTCGGCGACGGCCGGGTGATCTGCGGCCTGTCCGGCGGGGTCGACAGCGCGGTCGCGGCCGTGCTGATCCATGAGGCGATCGGCGACCAGCTCACCTGCGTGTTCGTCGACCATGGCCTGATGAGAATGGGCGAGGCCGATCAGGTCGTCAGCCTGTTCCGCGAGCATTACGGCATTCCGCTCGTCCATGTGAACGCCGAGACGCTGTTCCTCAACGGCCTCAAGGGCGTGACCGACCCCGAGGCGAAGCGCAAATTCATCGGCAAGACCTTCATCGAGGTGTTTGAGGCCGAGGCGAAGAAGATCGGCGGCGCCGACTTCCTGGCGCAGGGCACGCTCTATCCCGACGTGATCGAGAGCGTCAGTTTCACCGGCGGCCCGTCGGTGACGATCAAGAGCCATCACAACGTCGGCGGCCTGCCCGAGCGGATGAACATGAAGCTTGTCGAACCGCTGCGCGAGCTGTTCAAGGACGAGGTTCGCGCGCTCGGCCGTGAACTGGGCCTGCCCGAGATCTTCGTCGGCCGCCACCCGTTCCCGGGGCCGGGCCTCGCGATCCGCATCCCGGGTGAGGTGACCAAGGAGCGCTGCGACATCCTGCGCAAGGCCGATGCCGTCTATCTCGACGAGATCCGCCGCGCGGGTCTCTATGACGCGATCTGGCAGGCCTTCGCCGTGCTGCTGCCGGTTCGCTCGGTCGGCGTGATGGGCGACGGCCGCACCTATGATTCGGTCTGTGCGCTGCGCGCCGTCACCTCGACCGACGGCATGACCGCGGACGTCTACCCGTTCGACGCGGCCTTCCTCAGCCGCGTCGCCACCCGCATCGTCAACGAGGTGCAGGGAATCAACCGGGTGACCTACGACTACACGTCCAAGCCGCCCGGCACGATCGAGTGGGAATGATTCAGCGCCATCCGAACGCCGCCGACAATGCGCCAGAATTTCCCCTAACACCCTGATTAAAAATAATTTTTGATCCGCTACCTATCGAGACCTATCGGTGGGTAGCAATCACAAACACCGTCACGATTGACGGTGCTCGCTCATATTGATCACGGCCGTTTCAGAAAGTACCGTCACAAGAGTTGAGGATCGTGACGGTACTTTTTTCAACGTAAGACACTGATAATAAAGTGATTTAGGCGTCACGAACCTCCCAAAACCGCATGACGGTACTTTTTGGAGGCTTCGCGAACATGTTGACGGACGCTGCGCTTAAGGCGCTGAAACCAAAAGACAAAGTCTACAAGGTGTCAGACAGGGACGGCATGTATGTCCGTGTCACACCGACAGGTCTGATCTCCTTCAGCCTGGATTACCGGCTGAATGGACGCCGCGAGACCGTCTATCTCGGCAGGTACGGACGTGATGGCATTTCGCTCGCACGGGCTCGCGAACTTTGCCTGGACGCCAAGCGCGCAGTCCGAGAGAGCCGCTCACCCGCAATTGAAAAACAGCGCGAGAAGCGCCGCCTGAAAGAGGCCAAGAGCTTCGGTCAGTTCGGCGAGAAGTGGCTGGACAAGGCTCCGATGGCGGACAGTACCAGAGCGATGCGGCGCTCGATCTTCGATCGAGAGTTGCTGCCCGTCTGGCGCAACCGGCTGCTGCGCGAAATCACTCCAGATGATCTGAGAGCTCTCTGCGCCAAGATCGTCGATCGCGGTGCGCCTGCAACGGCCATCCACGTCCGGGACATCCTCAAGCAGATCTACAGTTTCGCGATCCTGCACGGCGAGAAGGTGCCCAATCCCGCCGATGAAGTTGGCCCAGCTTCGATTGCTGCGTTCCGGCCCAGAGACCGTGCGCTTTCACCGACAGAGATTCGCATCATGCTCAGGCAACTGGAGCATGTCCCAACTTTGCCGACCATTCGCCTCGGCATGAAGCTCTTCCTGCTGACGATGGTTCGCAAAAGCGAGCTGCAGGACGCGGTTTGGGACGAAGTGGACTTCGAGAACGCGGTTTGGAGCATTCCGAAGGAGCGGATGAAGCGCTCCAAGCCGCACAACGTGTACCTTTCCCGACAGGCGCTCGACATCATGATCGCGCTCAAGACCTGTGCCGGCAATTCTCGGTATCTGCTGCCTTCGCGTTATGATGCGGATGCGCCCATGTCGCGGGCGACGTTCAACCGCATCACCTACGCGGTGGTCGAATTGGCGCAGAAGGAGGGGCTGCCGCTGGAGCCGTTTACAGTTCACGACTTACGACGGACCGGCTCAACGTTGCTAAATGAACTCGGCTTCAACAGCGACTGGATCGAAAAATGCCTCGCCCACGAGGACGGGCGATCTTCGCGCGGCGTCTACAACAAGGCAGAATACGAGGTTCAGCGCCGCCATATGCTCCAGGAGTGGTCGGACGTCGTTGACGCATGGGTGGAAGGTCGCAAGCGCCCAGTCACTCTGCTCCCCCCGACCATGCCTATGCTTGAGCCCGACCCTGCGCTTTGACCGGTCGGAACTTCCGCTGGGCGACGTCGGGGTGTTTGGCGCGCGGGATTGGCCGCGTGCGCCGGCTTTCGAGCCACGCTTCGACCTCGGCAAGATCCCAGACGACGCATCTGGGTGAAAGGGCAAAGCGGCGTGGAAATTCTCCGCGCTGCTCCATCTCGTAAATGGTGCTGTCCGCCAGAGGAACGATTTCTCGCAGTTCATTTCTTCGGATCGAACGTTTGACGGGCCGGTCGCTAACGGATGGCATCTGCAGCTCCTGATCATGGTGCGGTGATGCGATTGGAGCCGATATGTGCCGACAAGGGCCAGCAGAAATTGGCCGCGGCGTATCGTCGGCGACCATGGCGTGCAGATCGGACAGGCCTGATGCTGTTTGCGGCCGCTTTCTCAGGCGGGTCTCCTCCATTTAGGCCCCACCGCGGCTCCTAGAGTGAGAGTGCGGACGGGGTTTGCCGTGACGGGTTGAAGATCGGGAGAGAGGCTTCCGGCGCCCGTCGCGGAGACAATCCCGATGGCCAGACAGAACCGCGCCGCACGCGACGGCGGCGCCCGCACCAATCTCTATGGCGAGATCACCGCGAAAATCATCAACGAGTTGGAGCAAGGGCGATTACCCTGGGTCCAGCCCTGGGGCACGGCGGCGAAGGCACCGCTCGCGATGCCGAGGAATGCCGCGACGGCCCGGCAATATTCGGGGATCAACATTCTGATCCTCTGGGGCGCCGTTGTCCAATACGGCTATCCGACCCAGCATTGGCTGACTTTCCGCCAGGCCCTGTCGCTCGGCGGTAATGTCCGGAAAGGTGAGCGCGGCACGACCGTCGTTTATGCCGACCGCTTCACGCCCGAGGATGAGAAGCGCCGCGCGCGGGAGACGGGGGAGGAAGCTGGCAGCATCCCGTTTCTCAAGCGCTTCACCGTGTTCAACACCGCGCAATGCGAGGGCTTGCCTGAGGATGTTGCTGTCGAGGCGCCGCCACCGCCGCCCCACATGATCGAGCCAATGGTCGAGGCGCTGATCCGGGCGACCGGAATCGACTTCCGCATTGGCGGAAATCAGGCCTTCTATGTTCCCGTACATGATTATGTTCAGGTGCCGCCGCCACTGGCCTATTTCGAACCGATCGACTGGCACCGGACGGCCCTGCACGAGCTGGGGCACGCCACCGGCCATGCCTCCCGGCTCGGACGGGATATGTCGGGCCGCTTCGGCACCAGGAAATACGCATTCGAAGAACTGGTCGCCGAAATGAACGCGGCCTTCTGCTGCGCCTCGCTCGGCGTTGTGCCGACCGTGCGCCATGCCGACTACATCGGCTCCTGGCTCGAGGTGCTGCGCGAGGACAACCGCGCCATCGTCCGCGCCGCTTCCCAGGCCAGCAAGGCGGCCGATTGGCTGCTGGCGCATCTGCCCGCCGAAGATGCTGGCGAAGTGGATTCAGCATCCACGGATCGGAGGGCTGCAGCATGATGCTCCTGACCAGCACCCAGCGCGAGCAGCTCCTCGCCAATGGCCGCCAGAGCGATGTCGACCACGTCCCCGTGGTAAAATTCTTCAATCCGTTGGGTAGCGGCCTCTGGCTTGCCACCGAATTGGATAGCGACGGTGACATCCTGTTCGGCCTCGCCGATCTGGGATTTCCAGAGCTTGGAAGCTGGAGCCTTGGCGAAATGCAGGCGGTCCGCTTGCCCTTTGACATGAGGATCGAGCGCGATCTGCACTTCACCGGCGATTTCCCGATCTCGGTCTGGGCTGACATGGCGCGGCGGGCCGGCGGCATCCGCGAAGCCGAGCGCATTCTTTACTCAGGCGCCCGAGCCCCCTCCACGCCGATCCCGAAACCGACCGATACGTAAAGCCGGAAACACTGAATCCCGCTTCTCCGGCTTTGCGATTTTGCGCCGCTCTCTTGAGAGGAAGAGGGCGGCGCTTTGCTTCGTGACGGGTTGGTGGCCGGAGAGAGAGTCTCCCGGCGCCCGTCATGGAGTAAGGCATATGGCTACTGCCGTTCAGAAGATCACCCTCGCGTCCTCGCGCGATATTCCGTTCAACAAGCTGGCGCTGAGCCAGGCCAATGTCCGGCGCGTCAAAGCTGGCATCTCGGTCGAGGAACTGGCCGAATCCATCGCCCGCCGCGGCCTGATCCAGTCCCTGCATGTCCGGCCGGTCCTCGATGCCGAGGGCAAGGAAACCGGTATGTTCGAGGTGCCCGCAGGCGGTCGCCGCTATCGGGCCCTGGAATTGCTGGTCAAGCAGAAGCGTCTCGCAAAGACTGCGCCCGTCCCGTGCGTCATATCCGAGGCCGATGCTGACATCCTGATCGACGAAGTCTCGCTCGCGGAAAATATCGAGTGCGCGCCGCTTCATCCGCTCGATCAGTTTCGGGCCTTCCAGGCGCTGCGCAACAAGGCGCTGAGCGAGGAAGCCATCGCAGCCGCCTTCTTTGTCGACGCAAAAGTCGTCAAGCAGCGCCTGCGTCTTGCTGCGGTCTCGCCCGTGCTTCTCGACGTTTACGCCGAGGACGGCATGACGCTCGAACAGCTCATGGCCTTCACCGTATCGGAAGACCATGCCCGGCAGGAACAGGTCTGGGACGCGATCAAGGATTCCTGGCAGAAAGAACCGCACTATATCCGCCGCCTCCTGACCGAAACCGCAGTGCGCGCCTCTGACAGGCGAGCGCTTTTTGTCGGTATCGAGGCCTATGAAGCCGCCGGTGGCTATGTGCTGCGCGATCTCTTTCAGCGCGACGACGGCGGCTGGCTTCAGGACCCTGAGCTGCTCGACCGCCTGGCGGGCGAAAAGCTCAAAGCCGAAGCCGAGATCATTGCGGCCGAAGGCTGGAAGTGGATCGAGGCAGCGGTGACCTTTCCCTATGGCCACGATCACGGTCTGCGGGAACTCGAGGGCTCGGTCGCCGATCTGACCGACGATGAGCGCGCCACCCGCGAATCCCTGCGCGAGGAATATGACCGGCTCGAAGCCGGATATGCCGAGGCCGACGAGCTGCCCGATGAGGTCGATCAGCGGCTTGGTGAGATTGAGCAGGCGTTGGAAGAATTCGAGCGCAGGCCGATGATCTATGATCCCGAACAGGTTGCGCGGGCGGGCGTCTTCGTCAGCATCGATGGGAACGGCAAGCTGCGGGCCGAACGGGGTTATGTTCGGCCCGAGGATGAAGCGGCGATTGATGGCGAAGATCCCGATGGCTCCTCCGGCCCGGCCACAGAGGGCGCAGTAGCTGGTGTGTCGCATGCGGTTGTCCAAGTCGGTGGCGGCAGCGAATCTCCGGAGGACGACGATGAGGCCGAGATTGTGCGGCCGCTGCCGGACCGGTTGATCAGCGAGCTGACCGCGCATCGCACGCTCGCGCTGCGCGATGCTGTTGCGATGAATCCCCATATTGCGATGACCGCGCTGCTGCATCGGCTGGTGATGGACACCTTCCTGCCGCAGCCCGCCAGGGGATGCCTCGAGGCCCATGTCCGCCAGGTTCACTTGCCGGCACAGGCTGAGGATTTGCGCGACAGCGTCTCGGCGCGGTCTGTTACCGAACGGCACGAACGCTGGGGCGATCACATCCCGGCTGACGATGAGGCGCTCTGGAACTGGCTGATCGATCTCGATGACGAGTCCCGCATGGAGCTTCTCGCCCATTGCGTCAGCTTTGGCATCAACGCCCTTTACGAAAAGCCCAATCCCTATAGCGGCACGGGCGTCAGTCAGCACGGGCTGGAGGTGCGTCTCTCCCAGGCGAACCGTCTGGTGCGCGCTACCGGCCTCGATATGGTGGCGGCGGGCTGGAAGCCGACCGTCAGCAACTATCTCGGTCGTGTGACCAAGCCGCGCATCCTCGAGGCGGTTCGCGAAGGTGCAGGTGAACGGGCCTCGGAGCTCATCGGCCATCTCAAGAAGGGCGACATGGCCAAGGAAGCCGAGCGCCTGCTCGCCGATACCGGCTGGCTGCCCGAGCCGCTGCGCACGATCGACCCCCGCTGCCGAGCCTGACGCTTCGGCGGAAGGCGATGTCGATGTGGACCTTCCTGAATTCCTGGCAGGCGACGGCGAGGATGACATCGTCGACGAAGAGGATGAGGCGCAGCAGATGATAGCCGCTGAATGACCGTAACGCGGGGCGGCTCCGGCTGTCCCGTCTCTTCCTGAGGCGATCGGGATGGAGTGAGCCACGCCAGTGTCGTCCAGGATCAATCCCGTCATGGCTGGCGCAATGGGTGCCGTCCCGGGCTGAGGGAACATCGCTTATTGCTCGCATGGCATCCAGGCTGGCGCGGCGAACCGATCCGCAACGGATATGCGGATTCTGTCGGATGCAGAACACCACCCCCGCTTCCATTCGCAAACCTTGGTCTGAGCCGTCGTCTTTGCATTCAACCCGCAAGGGGTCGGCTTGACGCTATGCGTGCCGCCCTCGCGGTTTCGGACAAGCCGAATGCGCGAGGGTGATTGCAGATCCGGTCAGACACTTCGGGCGCCTGTCGCGCGGGGGATGGTCCCCCGCCTCCAAAACAGGAGCCGGAACCCATGTCCTATGCAGATGCCACCGCCTTTGCCGCCAGCCTCGCCACCACGCTGATGACTGTGATCGTCGTGTTCCAGGCCGGGGACGGCACCCATGGCGCCATGCCCGCCAATGAGTTCGATGGCGACGAAGAGATGGTGAAACTCGAACTTGATCCGTGGATCTGAGGCACGAGAAGAGCCTCATCCCGATGGCCCGGCGCGCAGGCAACGCAGCCGAGCCATCGCTTTGCGGATGATCTCTCACTGCCGGCGGTAGCGGCCATACCGCGATACGAAAGAGTTAGAGTGCGGGCCGGTTGGCCGTGACGGGTTGGTGGCCGGAGAGAGAGGCTCCCGGCGCCCGTCGCGGAGTAGTTCCCATGTCCCTCCACCGCTCATCCGGCTTCCGCCCGATCGGCGAAATCCTCACCCGGCAGGTGCTGCCCGGGCTGCGTAGCGCCCTTCGGTATCCGCTACGGGTTTCCTGCCTCGGCACTGTCAGTTTCGTCGACGATCACGATACCAGCCAATTCGACCGGACTATCGTTCTCGGCGAATGTGCCTCTCCCGAAGACGCCATGACGATCGCGGCACAGCGCGTTTCGCGTGACGATATTCGCCTTGGAGATGACGACACGCTGCGCTTTGAGGCGCGCATCGCCGCAATTCATGACTCGACCTACGGTCTGGTCCTCGCCGGAGAAATCCGGGCTCGGGCCATTCTCTGGCAGCAGCCTGTCATCTCTGACGCGCAAGCCCGCCGTATCGTGAGCGAGGCAAGCCGGTTGCGCGGCAGCGCCTCGGCGGCTTGCGATGCCCGGTCGGCGTGCAACCTGCGCTACCGCGCCAGTCTGCTCGAAACACGCCTGGTTGATCGCGGCTGGCGGGAGACCGCTGCGGAACTGCTTAGCCTGCCCCGCGCCGCCTGATTTTCACCCCTTCCACGCAATCGGCCTGGTCCTGCGCCAGGTCTCGTCATGTCCGGAGGCCGTCATGGCTGACTATTATACCCATTTTTCCTGCCTGCTCGATGTAGGCACCCCTGAGAACGCTGTCCGTGCGCTCGAACTCTATAATGCGCTGGCGGACGAAAATGCCGCCGAAGATCCCTCATCGGATGGCTTCCTGCTGTCGATCCAGCCCGAACATGGCGGTACGCAGCTCTGGATACGCGACGATCCCACCGGTGATCCCGAGCACGTTATCCAATTCGTCAAGCGCTGCGCCGCGACGTTGGGGCTCAAGGGCCGGTGGGGCTTCCAATATGCCAACACCTGCTCGAAGCCGCGCCTCGATGGTTTCGGCGGCGGCGCACACGTACTCGATCTTTCGACCGGCGAGACCGTGGACTGGATCTACACCGACGGCTGGCTCGCGACCGTGCTGGAGGGAGGCGATCCCCATGCCTGAGATTATCGAAACCACGGTCTATCGCCTCAACGAGCTTTCCGACACGGCGAAGGACAAGGCCCGCGCGTGGTATCGCGATGGCGGCTTCGACTACGATTGGTACGACGCCGTTTATGAGGATTTCCAGAACATCGCCGAGATCCTCGGCATCCGCCTCAAGACCCGAACCGCTCGCCTGATGGGCGGCGGATCGCGGCAGGAACCCTGCATCTGGTTCCGGGGCTTCTGGTCGCAAGGTGACGGCGCGTGCTGGGAGGGGTTCTACTCCTACTGCAGGAACGCCTCTGCCGCGATCCGGGCTTACGCGCCGCAGGACGAGATGCTGCATGGCATCGCAGATGCGCTTCAGGATGCCCGGCGGCGCAACTTTTATCAGCTTCGCGCTGACGTCGGTCATCGCGGCCATTACTACCACGAATACTGCATGGACATTGCGGTCGAGCGGGCCAGCCCGAATTGGCAGGACATGACCGCCGACGCGGAGGACGTCGTCGCCGAGGCGCTGCGTGATCTCGCCCGCTGGCTCTATCGCCAGCTCGAGCGCGAATATGACTACCTGTCCTCCGATGAGGTGGTGGACGAGACCATCCTCGCCAATGGCCACACCTTCACCGAAGGCGGACTTCGTTTCGGCTGATCCCGCTTGAAGCATCCCCGCCTCATGGTCGGGGCGCTTTTCATGTCGCTCCAGCCAGAGTGAGAGGGCCGCCGGAACGGGTGAGCCTGGGCGGTCGAGAGAGAGCGCAGTCCGGGCTTTCCCGTTTCCGCTCTCCCGAGGTTCCCTTCCATGAATATTGTGTCTCCTGTGACCGATCCGGTCACGTCCTTCGCCGCAGCGCCCGCCACCCTCGCTGCGGCAACCACACTCCTTGGCCATCTGGAACGCGGCCAGCATGTCAGTGCCGCCACGCTGCGCGATGCGATGGAGGCGGCTTTCGGCGCTTCCGATTCGACCGGCGCCTGGGACTGGAAGATGGGTTATGAGACTTGCGAAGTCGCCACAGTCCTTTTCCTACGCAAATACGGAAAGGCGCTTTTCCGGAAAGCCGCGTCTCCGGCTACACGGCTTTCCGCCATTGCCCGGATCGTGGACCGGTTGCCGACCCACACGCGCCGATCCGAGGAAAGTCAGGCGCTCCAGCAATTCTCGACGCCCGCACCGCTTGGTCTCGCCGCCATGACGGCCGCCGCAATCACCTCTGGTGACGTGGTGCTGGAACCGTCGGCCGGAACCGGCCTCATGGCGATCCTGGCCGAGATTGCCGGCGGCAGGCTGGTGCTGAACGAGCTGGCCGATACCCGCGCTGAGCTGCTTTCCTCCCTCTTTCAGGCTCTTTCCATCACCCGCTTCGATGCTGCACAGATCGACGATCACCTCCAACCGGCGATCGTCCCCTCGGTCGTGCTGATGAACCCGCCATTCTCGGCGATGGCCAATGTTTCGGGACGAATGGCTGACACGGCGTTCCGCCATGTTGCTTCTGCTCTGGCGCGGCTGGCCGATGGTGGGCGGCTCGTAGCCATAACAGGAGCGAATTTTGCTCCTGATCAAGCTGGCTGGCGGGATGCTTTCGTCCGCCTGCAAGAGCAGGGCCGCCTTGTCTTCAGCGCTGCCATCGCCGGATCGGTCTACGCAAAGCATGGCACGACCTTCGCGACGCGCCTGATCGTTATCGACAAGACGCCGGCCGAAGATCCATCTCAGTTCCCTCCCTCATCGGGCACTGCGCCCGATGTTACGACACTGCTCGCTTGGATCGAGACGCAAGTTCCACCACGCTTGCCGGTCGCAAACCCGAAATGCCCGGAACTCATCCCGGCGGCCGCGCCAAAGACAGTGCGCGGCTATCGCACGGGCGTGGCCCGGGTGCGATCCGTCACCGATACAGTTGGCGATCCCGAGGGCGTCGAGCTCGCTTATGAGACGGTGGACTGGGCACCGCCCGAGGGCACGCGACTAACCGATGCGATCTATGAGCAATACGGATTGCATTCGATCCGGATTCCCGGTGCACAGCCACATCCAACCAAGCTTGTCCAATCGGCTGTCATGGCGTCGGTTGCACCACCAAAACCGTCTTATCGGCCGATCCTGCCTGTCGACATCCGCGAGCGCCTCTCCGATGCCCAGCTCGAGACAGTGATCTATGCCGGTGAGGCCCATGCCGATTATCTGGCCGGCGCCTGGTCCGTGGACGAAACCTTCGACACGGTCAGCGCTGCGCCCGAGGACGCAGAAGGCGCTGTACGGTTCCGCCGGGGGTTCATGCTCGGTGATGGCACCGGAGCCGGCAAAGGCCGTCAATCGGCCGGGATTATCCTCGACAGCTGGCTGCGCGGGCGGCGCAAGGCGGTCTGGATCAGCAAGTCGGACAAGCTGATCGAGGACGCGCAGCGCGACTGGTCGGCGCTCGGCATGGAGCGGCTTCTGATCACGCCGCTATCGCGCTTCTCGCAGGGCAAGCCGATCACGCTGTCGGAAGGCATCCTTTTTACCACCTATGCCACGCTGCGCTCGGATGATCGCGGCGAGAAGGTTTCGCGCGTCCGGCAGATCGTGGATTGGCTGGGATCGGATTTCGACGGTGTCATCATCTTCGACGAGAGCCATGCCATGCAGAACGCCGGTGGCGGCAAGGGAGAACGCGGGACTGTCGCTGCATCCCAGCAGGGGCGTGCCGGGCTGCGGCTCCAGCACGCCTTGCCCGATGCCCGGATTGTCTATGTCTCGGCCACGGGCGCAACGACGGTGCATAACCTCGCCTATGCCCAGCGGCTCGGCCTCTGGGGCGGCGAGGATTTCCCTTTTGCCACCCGTGCCGAGTTCGTTGAGGCGATCGAGGCTGGCGGCGTGGCGGCGATGGAGGTGCTGGCGCGCGATCTGCGTTCGCTTGGGCTCTATACCACGCGGTCCCTTTCCTACGATGGCGTCGAATATGAACTGGTGGAGCATCGGCTGACGGACGAGCAGCGACGCATCTATGATGCCTATGCCGGCGCTTTTGCGGTCATTCACAACAATCTCGATGCGGCGATGGAGGCGGCCAACATCACTGGCAGCGACGGCGCGCTGAACCGCCAGGCCAAAAGCGCCGCCCGATCCGCCTTCGAATCCGCGAAACAGCGCTTCTTCGGGCATCTTCTGACAAGCATGAAAACCCCGACATTGATCCGGTCCATCGATGCCGATCTTGCGGCCGGGCATGCCGCCGTCATCCAGATCGTCTCGACCGGCGAGGCGTTGATGGAGCGGCGCCTCGCCGAACTGCCAGCTGAGGAGTGGAACGACGTCCGCGTCGACATCACGCCAAGAGAATACGTACTCGATTATCTCGCCCATTCCTTCCCGGTGCAGCTCTACGAACCCTTCACCGATAGCGAGGGAAATCTCTCCTCGCGGCCGGTATTTCGCGATGGCCAGCCCGTCGAATGTCGGGCGGCTGTTGCCCGGCGCGACGCGATGATCGAGCACCTGGCCTGCCTTCCGCCCGTTCCCGGTGCCCTCGACCAGATCGTGCAGCGGTTCGGGACCGATGTCGTGGCCGAGGTCACCGGCCGCTCGCGCCGGATCATCCGCAAGGGCGAAGGTGCATCGGCGCGTTTGGCGGTCGAAAACCGTGCGCCTTCAGCGAATCTGGCGGAAACCTCCGCCTTCATGGATGATCAGAAGCGCATTCTGGTCTTTTCCGATGCGGGCGGCACCGGGCGCAGCTACCATGCTGATCTTGGCGCGCGGAACCGGCGCCTACGGGTCCACTATCTTCTCGAACCGGGCTGGAAGGCAGACGCGGCCATTCAGGGGTTGGGCCGCACCAATCGCACCAACCAGGCGCAGCCGCCGCTGTTCCGGCCCATCGCAACCGATGTGAAGGCCGAGAAGCGTTTCCTTTCGACCATCGCGCGGCGTCTCGACACGCTCGGCGCGATCACGCGTGGCCAGCGCCAGACCGGGGGCCAGGGCCTCTTCCGGCCCGAGGACAATCTGGAAAGCCCCTATGCCCGCGATGCCTTGCGGCAGCTCTATATGCTGATCGTGCGCGGCAAGGTGCAAGGCTGTTCGCTCGGCCGTTTCGAGCAGATGACCGGTCTGAAGCTGATGGATGCGAACGGCATCAAGGACGACCTGCCGCCGATCACCACGTTTCTCAACCGGCTGCTGGCGCTGACCATCGACCTGCAGGCCATCTTGTTCTCGGCTTTCGAGCAGCTCCTCCAGGCGCGGGTCGACGGAGCTATCGTCTCCGGCACATACGATCTTGGTCTTGAAACGCTCCGCGCCGAAAGCTTCACCGTGACCGGCCGTCAGGTCATTTACACCCACCCCGCGACTGGCGCTGAGACCCGGCTGCTTTCAATCAGCGAGCACAAGCGCAACCAGCCGATATCACTCGATGCGGCCCTGCATGAACTGGCCGATCCGCGGGCAAAACTGCTGGTGAATGAACGCTCGGCCCGCGCCGCCGTCCAGATCCCCACCACCAGTGTCATGCTGGACGATGGCGAGATCGAGCCGCGCGTACGGCTGCTGCGGCCGATGGAAAGTACGACCATTGCTCTTCGTGCGATGGGCGAAACGCGCTGGATCGAAGCCGATCGGGACAGCTTCGCGGCCATGTGGAGCCGGGAAGTCGCACTGGTGCCGGCCTATTCCGAGGGCATCCTTTACATCGTGGCGGGATTGCTCCTGCCGGTCTGGAAGCGCCTGCCGCAGGATTCCACCCGTGTTTATCGGCTCCAGTCCGATGACGGGGAGCGCATCATCGGCCGCCGTGTTTCGCCCGCATGGGCAGCCAGCGTCACCGCCACAGAAAGCGTCAGCCTGACGGCCAATGAGGCTTACGCCGCTTTGATCGACGGGCGCACAATTCTCGACCTGGCCGAAGGGCTGCAACTGCGCCGCGTCCGGGTCATGGGGACTCATCGCATCGAACTTACAGGCTTCAGCGAAGCCATGCGCGAACGCCTGCGCGCCTATGGGCTCTTCAGCGAAATCATATCGTGGAAATTGCGCTTCTTTGTGCCGGTCGGGGCAGCCGGCACCCGGATTATCGGCAAGATTGTCGAGCGCTTCCCGATCGAACGCATCGCAGAACGGGAGGCGGCCTGATGTCCCGTCTTTACGCCACCGATCTGGCGCAGCGTCTCAGTCGGCAGGCCGAGTCGGTTTGCCGTCACTACCTCTCGAATGGCCATAAGCAGGGCCATTACTGGCAGGTCGGCGACGTCCGCAATGGCGCGGGACGCTCGATGTTCGTGCGGCTGCATGACAGCGCCACGGGACCGGCGGGCAAATGGTCCGATGCCGCCACCGGCGAACATGGTGATCTGCTCGATGTAATCCGCGAAAGCCTCGGTCTCCTCAACTTCGCCGAGGTCGCTGCGGAAGCCCGCCGCTTTCTGAGTCTTCCCCATCCGGAACCAAGCCCCACCGGGCGGCGTCGCGGAACTCCGGCTATATCGGGTTCGGCAGAGGCCGCACGCCGGCTCTGGCGCATCGCGCAACCGATCACGGGCACTCTCGCAGACACGTATTTGCGGAGACGCGGCATTACGGATTTGCACGGAACCGGCGCGCTGCGCTTCCATCCGAACTGCTACTGGCGGCCCGAGCATGAAGGGCCGACCGAGACCTGGCCGGCGATAATCGCGGCGGTCACCGATCTCGATGGCGACATAACCGGCGCCCACCGCACCTGGCTCGCGCGTGACGGGTCGGGCAAAGCGCCGCGTGATCCGCCACGCAAGGCCATGGGGGACCTGCTTGGTAACGCCGTCCGGTTCGGAAAGGCACAAGATGTCATCGCGGCGGGAGAAGGCATCGAGACCATTCTGTCGCTGCGGCAATTGCTGCCACAGATGCCGATGGCCGCCGCACTCTCGGCCGGGCACCTCGCCGCTGTCCTGTTCCCGGCCGATCTGCGCAGGCTCTATATCGTGCGCGACAATGATCCGGCAGGCGACAGCGCACGAGACAGGCTCGTCGAACGGGCGCTGGCGGCCGGAATCGAGACCATCACGCTCTCGCCGATGATGGGTGACTTCAACGAAGACCTCACTTCGTGCGGGCTGGATGTATTGCGGGTACGGCTTCGTGGGCAACTGGCTGCAGACGACGTCGGCCGCTTCATGGCTTTGGCTGCATAGCCGGGATGAGAGGCGGGCGGGCGCTCGTGTTCCGTGGTGGCATACAAGAAGCCTTCCCTATTCGGCAGGGGACCGCGCCTCGGCCTTCGAGAGGGCGAGCGGCCCACAAACGGCCCGGCCGGGCAATGGCGGCGCCCGACTGATTTCCGTCGGCGGCCCGCCACCCCACGCGACTAGTCGCGTGGGGACCCCGTCTCCCCCGCCTTTACAGCGCGAAGCAAATCAGCCGGGCTTTGCCATCGAGGCCCTCGCGAAAGGCTCGGGCTGCCTGGCCGGACCGCCTGCGGGCTTGTCGTCGCCATGAGGCCGCGACGGTCGCGGTCCTGCCATTGGAGCCTGCCATGTACACCCATGACGAACGCGAACCCGATCACGCGACATCTGCCACCGGCCATGTCATCGAGGAACTTGAGCTTTATGGCTATCGTCCGTCAGAGGACGAGCCCGATCCCCGGATCACGCCCGAGGATCACATCATCCAGAGCGCGGTCGCTGATATTTTCGACGCCCTGATCTCCACCATGGCCGACACCAGTCTCGATTTCGACCTTGCCGAGATCCTCTGGTCGAGCGTCAACACCTTCCACCGCGCTGTCGAACGGATCGAAAAGAAGCTCGACGACAACGAGCAGGCCCAGAAGCGCCTCCAGCGCGAACAGGACGGGTCCGAAGTGAAATCCGTCCAGCTCGAGACCCTGATCGGGGTCGGGCAAAGCCTCATCGAACGCCGTGACAGTCTTGAGCTTTTCCGCGAGACCGCTGCGGATATCTATCTGCGCACGCTCGGCACGCCGTGGTCGCCGCGCTCGGGTTCACGGGTCAATCATCGCCAGATGACGGCGGCCATGATCGATAGCCGGGACTTCATCGCCGCCAAGCGACGCGCCGACAATGACGTGCTGCTACCGTCCGGCACGAAGATCGCCTTTTCGGGTGGCGAGACCACCGATTATCGATTGATCTGGGACAAACTCGACCAGGTTCATGCCAAGCATCCGGACATGGTGCTGCTGCATGGTGGATCGCCTAAGGGCGCCGAGCGTATCGCCGCCACCTGGGCTCACAATCGCAAGGTGCCACAGGTCGCCTTCAAGCCCGATTGGGCCAAACACGCCAAGGCCGCGCCTTTCAAACGCAACGATCAGATGCTCGGCACGATGCCGATGGGGGTCATCGTCTTTCCCGGCACCGGCATCCAGGACAATCTCGCTGACAAGGCGCGCAAGTTGGGCATTCCTGTCTACCGCTTCATGGCGGGCGGCGCGTGAGCGACGCCCNGCCCGCCATGAAGGTTGCGATGAGCTCATATTGCAAGCAGGCTCGGGCGCGTATCGTCAGGTGAAGACGTCGGGGACGACAGCGATCGGGAGAATGCGCCCTGCGGCCTTCATCGCAGCCTCGATCGCTGCCCGATTGCTGTCGCGTGCCACAGTCACGTCGCGGATCAGTTCCGGTGCGATCGGCGCGAGTACCTGGACCTCGGCGTCGTTCATTGTAGGCATATTTTCCGGCGTGTTGTGGACCTCGCGGGAGGAGCGTTGGTCAATAGCGCTGACAGCGCAGTCGGCGAACATTTTCTCGAATGCCCAAGGGCCGCCAATGAAGCCGGAATGATTCACAATCTCCGAGGAGGCGGCGTTGGCCCAACAGAACCGGCAGGGGTGAGTCCAGAGCACCGAGGCATCGACCTCGAGGACCACCCAAGTGCAACGCGAGTTGCGAATCTTTTGGGAGAACATCGATCGGTTAATGTCGTGGATTGAGAGTGAAACCGCGTCGGGCTGGCCGTCGTTGCGCCAACCGTCCGTGTATGTATATCCCACCTGATGCTCATCGAGAATGCGTCTGGAGACCAAACCATTGACGAGGATACTCTCAAGGTTCGCGGAAGGCGTGAAATGGTAGAGTGATGTGATGTCGCGTCTGCGTGCCGCGTTGCGGATCTTGGTCGAGTTCATGGCGGGGTCCGTCCGCTTGCCTTGGGAGCAGGAGTGTTACTTTGCTCCTGTCTGGGGGCAAGCGGCAGGATAGGTCAGCAGGTCAGATTGCACACCCGACTCTTGCCTCTCGCCCCTTGGCGGTAGTGCTGATATCTTCTGATTTGCGCCGTGGAGGTGGTGGCAGGCGCACCGTCCAATCCATTGTACGGAGACACCACCATGACCTTTCTCGGTATTCTCGCCGCCATGGCCGCCATAGGCTTCATGTGCTGGCTGCTTTTCAACCTTGCCGTCTTTGCGTTGCCCTTCTTCATCGGGGTGAACGCCGGTATCTGGGCCTACGGCACCGGCGCGGGCTGGCTCGGGGCCGTTCTTGTCGGATTACTCGCTGCCGGCCTGACCTTGGCGGCAGCCCAAGGCCTGCTCATTCTGGTCCGGCCGCTATGGGCGCGGTTGCTGATCGCACTCGCCTTCGTCGCTCCGGCAGTCGTCGCCGGCTTCTACGCCACGCTTGGCATCGCCAAACATATGATGCCGTCCGAAACCTGGCAGCTCATCTTCTCGGTCATTGGCGCAATTGCCGTGGGAGTGACGACCTTCCTGCGGCTTGCGGCAATGGCATCTACCGAATCTGCTGACACGGGCCATGCGCGCATCTAGCTGCGTGCAGAAGCCGGTTGGAGGCCAGAATAAAGGGATAAACTCGCCGTCGTCAAAGATAAGTGGCGCGGGATCGGCGTAGTGAACTCGCATCAGCCCGGTGGAGCGATGGGCACATAGCGGGAGCGCAGGACGGATGGCGCGAATTTCGCGGGCACATTGCGGAACCCAGGCGGGATGCGCTCTCGCCGACTTCGGTTGGGTCAAATATCGGTACGCGTGCCAAGGACAGGGGCGACGTCACGGGCATTCGTCGCGACCGGTCCGGCGGAACCTTGAATGCGCCAGAATCTGCGTTCTTCTCGTATCTCTGACCGCTCCAAGGGGCCTCTTCCATGGCCTGATCTGGCCGAAGACCAGCGCGCGGCGCGCGCTTCGATCGCCTTGGCGCAACAGCGTCGTCACAACTTTCTTCCCCTAACGGCCCCACCCCATGTTCCATGGGTCCCCGAGGCGCGTCATTCCTCGCGCGAGCAAGAAAGTCCCTCCTGTGCTGTCCAGTCCCCGCAAACGGGGATGCGCCAGCAATCGTCTCCGTCCCGTCGATCGCCATCGAGGCCGCAATGGTGCGGGCTCGAAAACGGAAAGCGGAGATTTGAAATGGCGACCATCGGTACCTTCAAGAAGACCGGTTCGAACGAATTCACCGGCGAAATCGTCACCCTCAGTGTCCAGGCCAAGGGCGTGCGTATCGTTCCCGACATCCGCGCAAACGGCGAGAACGCTCCCAGCCACCGGGTCCTGGTCGGCCGCGCCGAGATCGGTGCCGCCTGGTCCAAGCGCTCGGGCGAAGGCCGCGATTATCTGGGTCTCAAGCTCGATGATCCGAGCTTCACCGCCCCGATCTACGCCAACCTTTTCGATGACGAGGACGGCGAAGCCTACTCGCTGATCTGGTCCCGCCCCAATCCGCGTCGCGGCGACTGAAGCGCAAATGGCCCCGGCGCCAAAGCCGGGGCCATTTCTCTGTCAGCCGACCAAGGAACGGCCCTCAGTCCAAGAGGACAGGCATCATGGCCCTCACATGGGCGTCGATCCGTTCCAGAACGATCGATGGGATCGCATCACGTTCCGGCAATTTCCACCAATGCGCATCGATGCGCCTTACTGTCTCGCTGACAGTTTTCAGGACGGCGGGCTCGGGAAGACGCGCCCGATTGGCGAAAGCCTTCCACCGCGGCAGCGTCAGGGCCTTGAACGCGCGTTCGCCGCCAAGTGACAAAGCCAGATTGTCAGCCGGGATATAGGGAACCGTCGAAAGCACGTCGTAGATCGGCGCCAGGGCGGGCGAATTGCCGTCACCGGGATAGATCAGCGACCAGTTTTTCAGGTGCATGTCGCCATTGCCCATGACCACCGACAGGGTCAGGCGGCGGACGAACTCCAGCGCCGCTATCGGCGAGATCGCCACATTCAGCGCCGCAGCGATGTCGTGATAGGCCGCGCCTTCGTATTTCCGTGCCGGATAGATGCCGAAGACCTGGGCGAAATCCTCGATATGAATTCGTCGCGCATCGGCGGCGCGATCGAACCGCCGGATAAGAAGGACCAGCCCCTCAGCCAGGGTCTCGAATTCTTCGGGGATGCCTTCGAACTGGTCTTTGCCCACCAGCTCGCGTTCGGGCACGTCCATGCCGATGGCTTCGGCCAGCGCGAGATTGGCGAATTCGTTCTCCGACACGCCTGGAAAGGCGGTCGAAGGAAACTTGGCGATGTACTGCCCGTCGCTGTCCCCGAGCGGCACTGTCAATCCGCCGCCCTTGCCGGTGTTCTTCATCACCGAAAGCTTCATCTGCACGCCGGCGAGCGAGAAGCGCGCTTTCGGCTTGTCCTCAACTGCAGCGGTTGCTGCGACGATGTCTCCATTACTCGGGACAACCCGCACAGCGCCTGGCAGGTCGGCGCCCAGCGCGGCCAGCAGATCGAAATCATTGCCGGGCCGGACGGTCCGGGCGTGATGCTTTTCCATCGCCGCGCGCAGTTTGTCCTCGGGCAGGAGGTTGGCGAAGAAGGCCGGCAAGGCGCCTGCCACAGGGCGTGGATCCTTGCGCAATCCTCCTGTTGCCGCGCGGAAGGACAGGCTCAACACGGGATGCCCTCCGCTCGCGCGGTAGGCAGGATCGAAGCTGAAGGCGTTGAAGTCGCCCGGTGTCCTGACGATCGTGCCGACCTTCACCTCATTGAGGAGAACATCGAGAGACAGGACGGTTTCGGCGGAGCGGGCTTTATTCATCGTCACCCTCCGCTTGTGGGCTGAAAGCCGGCCGGTCGTCCTCGCCCTGCGGGCTGAGCAGCGCCTCGATGGCCGGGACCATCGCCTGAGGAACCAGCATCATCTCCAGGCCAAGCGCCCTTGCAACATTGATCAGAGTCGTGGCGCGCGCCGCTACAGCTCCGGTCTCGACGTCACGATAGCGGGGACGGGATATGCCGGCGAGATCGGCGACCTGTTCCTGCGTCAGGCCCGCCGCTAGTCGTGCGCGCCGAAAATGGTCGCCGATCATGTCCAGAGCCTCTGCTTCGGCTTTCATGTGACCCCTTTACAGATCAATTGTCTCTATTTGATCCGGAAACGTATCACAATGAGGTCTGGAAGGCAAGGCAATGATCCGCAAGCATATCTCTACATGAGAGATTGATACGTTTGAAGATCATGCAATAATCTTCTATGGCCAATCCCGTCAGCCAACGTTGGCCGAATCAGTCGTCCGACAACAAAGGTCAGCGCCGCTGTAGCTGCGGAACAGCCGGCCAATTCCCGATGACTATTTGCCAAGAACGACTATTATAGTCGTAGTTCTGGAGTGCGCGCCGGTCGCAATGGGAGGTGATCATGCATGATCACCGCCCGACAGTCGCGGGCCGCGCGCGCCTTGCTGGGTTGGACACAGGAGACGCTTGCTGACAAGGCCCGTGTATCACTGACCGCGCTCAAGCGCCTCGAATCCGAAAGCGGCCTCGAGGTGTACGAAAGCACGCGCGATCAGGTCCGTCGGGCTCTCGAAGCAGCCGGTGTCGTCCTCTTGTCGACCGAGCGTGGACACGGAGTGCTGCTGGTCCATGATGGTGGTGACAAAAAGCGCTGACGGGCAAGCGGCAGACGCCGTGTTCCCTCTGAGCGATATTCTCCCAAAACACACAATCCTGGAGTATCTGGTGTTATCCCGCGTCCTGCAGTGGGCAGCACGCACCAGGCAACTGACATGCCCCCGATAGAACCCTTCGAGGATGCACCGCCGGTCTCCAGCGAATTAACCGCCTACGACCGTGCCCATATCAAGCTGTACATGCGACTGCTGGATGCCGCTGCCGATGGTGCCGAGTGGACCGAAGCCGTTCATATCCTGTTTGGCATCGACCCCAATCTCGAGCCGGATCGCGCGCGCCGGGTCCATGATGCTCATCTGGCGCGCGCCAAATGGATGGCGCAGACCGGTTACCGTCATCTTCTCTGGAAGCGACAGGTCTGATGTTCGCGTCAGGCGCGGCGCACGGAGACGCGCGGGCGAGATACGGCGTTTCGCGGCCTGTCGGCAGATTTTCCGCATTGCTGGCCGCCGTGTCATGCCGCTGCAACAGAACTTGTCGTAAATAGCTCGGCGAAAAATCTGACCTGCGCTTTGCACGTGAGGAGGGACGGGTGCGACCGGACACTTCCCATTGGCGAGACGGTCGTCGCTATGAATTCTTCGACACGCTCTCGGTCGAAGGGCTCGCATGGGAATGTTTGCGGCGGTTTGAACGCTACCAGGAGCATTATGGCGAACTCCTCGCCATGAAGGCCGAAGATCATCCCTATTCAACCGACGCCCAGCGTCACTGGGGGTTGCGATTTCCCGGCTCGTCCGAGCCTTTCCGCGCTTCGTCAGGACGTCCTATGGTCGCCGCTCGCCAATCCGGCGGTCTTGCTCGCTGACGACGCTCCGGAATTTCTGCCGCCGTCATCGTCACTGGCCGCGCCTGCTGACGTTCGCCCGAGTCCGGAAGGTCTCCATGCCATCCATCGCGGCGGCATCGTCGCGCAGATCCTCCTGCTGTCGGGCCGAAAAACCGATAGAACCTCGGCTGTCATCCTGCCACTCGACGACGATCTGCCCGATCGGGTCGAGGCAGTGCTGCGGCTCTGGCAAGCGCTGAACGCGCGCCCCGTTACGCGCGACGGACGCATCACGCCGTACCAGCGTCGACGTATCCGACTGATGATGCGAGCCGCCGACGGCCGGGCCAATGGCGCGACCTATCGCGAGTGTCCGTCGTCAGAACAT